>JALHLV010000017.1 GCA_022844405.1 Sphingomonadales bacterium
CGCCGAAGCCGGCCAGCCTCGCGGGCAGCGCGGCGAAGGCCGGCGGGGCGACGGCAAGCGTCCGGCGTCCTACACCGTCCACGTCCTGGGCGAGGACGGACCCGAGGAACGGCAGATCCTGGTCGGGCTGATGAACCGGACCGATGCCCAGGTGCTGAAGGGCCTGAAGGAAGGCGAGAAGGTGATCCTGCCGATGGCGCCCGCGTCCGACGCCAAGCCCGAGCGGGACGAGCGCGGCAGCCGCCGTTTCACGCCGGGGCCGCGGCTATGAACTTCTCTCTGGCCGAGGCCGACCAGCGCGACGCGGTCATCCGGATCGACGGCGTCTCCAGGATCTACCAGAACGGCGAGACGGAGATCCGCGCGCTCGACCGGGTATCGCTGACCATCTTTCCGGGCGAGTTCGTCGCCATCATGGGCCAGTCCGGCTCGGGCAAGTCCACGCTGATGAACATCCTGGGCTGCCTCGACCGGCCCGACGAGGGCACCTACGAGGTCGCGGGCACCGACGTGGCCGGCCTGACCCTGGACGAGCTGGCCGCGCTCAGGCGCGACACCTTTGGCTTCGTCTTCCAGCGCTACAATCTGCTGTCCGGGGCGACGGCGGCCGAGAACGTGGAGGTGCCGGCGATCTATGCCGGCACGCCCAGGCGCGAGCGCATCGAGCGCGCCCACGCGCTGCTGGAGCGGCTGGGCCTCGGCGATCGGACCGGGCACCGGCCCGGCCAGCTTTCCGGCGGCCAGCAGCAGCGGGTGTCGATCGCGCGGGCGCTGATCAACGGCGCCGACGTGATCCTGGCCGACGAGCCCACCGGCGCGCTCGACAGCCGCAGCGGCGAGGAGGTGCTGGCGCTGCTGGGCCAGCTCAACGACGAGGGCGCCACCGTCATCCTGATCACCCACGACGCCAATGTGGCCGCCCATGCGCGGCGCATCATCCAGTTGCAGGACGGCCGCGTCACCGCCGACAACCATACCGGCCACAAGCCGGTGAAGGCCCGGGCGCGCCGCGCCGCCGCCGAGCATGGCGCCGCCCGGCTGCTGGCCGAAATGGGCGAGGCGGTGAAGATCGCCCTGCGCCAGCTCCGGGTGAACCTGTTCCGCACCGCGCTGACCCTGCTGGGCGTGGTGATCGGCGTCGCCGCCGTGGTCACCATGCTGGCGATCGGCGAAGGCGCGCAGCAGAAGGTGTTGCAGGGCATCCAGAACATGGGCACCAACCTGCTGCTCGTGCGCACCGGCGGCCGCGGCGCGCGCAGCGACGACAGCGTCACGCTGGGCCTGCCCGACGTGGAGGCGATCCTGGAGCTGCCCAACGTCCAGGCAGCGGTGGGCGAGCGCAACACCAACTCAACGCTGCGGTTCGGCAATATCGACTACCGGGCGCGGGTGCAGGGCACCCAGGAGAGCTATCCGCTGGTGCGCGACTGGCCCGTCGGCGACGGCACCTTCTTCAACGCCGAGGACACCCAGAGCTTCGCGCCGGTGGCCGTGCTGGGGACCACCGTGGCGAAGAACCTGTTCCCCGACGGCGAGGAGCCCGTCGGTCAGTACGTCATGATCGGCAACGTGCCGTTCCAGGTGATCGGCGTGATGACCGAAAAGGGCGCGTCCGCCTTCGGCCAGGACATGGACGACATCGCGCTGGTGCCGATCACGACCGGTTCCATGCGGCTGTTCGGCACCCAGAGCATCCAGAGCATCAGCGTCAAGGTGGAGGACGCGGGCAGGATCGAGGAGGTGGAGAGCGCCATCGGCGAGCTGCTGCAGCAGCGCAAGCCCGGCAAGGAGTTCGAGATCCGCAACACCGCCTCGCTGCTCGAGATGGTGCAGGAAACCCAGGGCACGCTGACCGTGCTGCTGGGCTCGGTCGCCGCGATCTCGCTGCTGGTCGGCGGCATCGGCGTGATGAACATCATGCTGGTCAGCGTCACCGAGCGAACCCGCGAGATCGGCCTGCGCATGGCGACCGGCGCGCGGATGAAGGACATCCTGGTGCAGTTCAACACCGAGGCGCTGGTGGTGTGCGCCATCGGCGGCGTGGTCGGCGTGGTGCTCGGCGTCGCCGTCGCGCTGGTGCTCGGCCAGTTCGGCGCCGCGATCAAGTTCACGGCGGGGCCGGCCATGCTGGCGTTCTCGTGCGCCATCGTGACCGGGCTGGTGTTCGGCTATCTGCCGGCACGCAAGGCCGCGCGGCTCGATCCCGTCGTCGCGCTGGCGTCGGAGTAGGGGCGATGGCAACGAAGATGACTGCGCGGCACGCCGCCCTTGCCGTTTCGCTGGCCGCGCTGCTGGCCGGCTGTTCCCTGTCGCCGAAATATGAGCGGCCGACCATCGACACGCCGTCCGCCTGGTCGACGCCGGCCGGGACCACCGCTGTCGGCGAGGCCGGCAACGTCGCCTGGTGGGAGCGCTTCGGCGATCCCGAGCTGACCGCGCTGATGCGCGCGGCGCTGGCCGGCAACTACGACCTCGCCGCGTCCATCGAGCGCATCGAGCAGGCGCGCGGCGCCGTGAAGGTGGCGGGCGCGGCGCTGTTCCCCACGCTCGACGGCGGCGCCGGCGTCTCGCGCCGCACCGAGAACCCCGAAGGCGGCCCAGCGGGTTCCTTTAACGATTATTCGGCCACTCTGCAGATCAGTTACGAGCTCGACCTGTGGGGCAAGAACCGGGCGCGCCGCGATGCGGCGCGGGCCGATTTCCAGGGCACGGTATTCGACCACAAGGCGCTGGAGCTGGTCGTCCAGTCGGACGTGGCGGCCACCTATGTGGGCCTGATGGCGCTGCGCCAGCGGCTCGACCTGGCGCGCGGCAATCTGAAGGCGGCGCGCGAGCTGCTCGACCTGGTGGAGTTCCGCTACCGGGAAGGCGCCATCGGCGGCCTCGACGTCACCCAGCAGCGCGGCGCGGTCGCCTCGTTCGAGGCGCAGGTGCCGGCGCTGGAGCAGCAGGTCGCCGCCAGCGAGCACGCCCTCGCCATCCTGGCCGGCAGGACGCCGCAAAACTTCTCGGTCAAGGGCGCGGCGGTTGACGCGCTGACCTTGCCGGTGATCGAGGTCGAACAACCGTCGCAACTGCTGCTGCGCCGGCCCGACCTGCGCGGCGCCGAACAGTCGCTGCTGGCGGCCAACGCCGACATCGGCGCGGCACGGGCGGCGTTCTTCCCGACCATCAGCCTGTCGGCCAATGGCGGCCTGTCGGGCAACATCTCGCCCGACGCCACCTCGACCTTCATCTCGCTGGCGTCAGGGCTGGCCGCGCCGATCTTCCGCGGCGGCGCACTGACCGGCGATCTGCAGTCGGCCAAGGCGCGCCAGCGCGAGCTGGTCGCCACCTACCGGCAGGCGGTGATCACCGCCTTCGGCGAGGTCGAGGACGCGCTGGTCGCCGTGGAGAAGACGGAGGTCCGCTACCGGCATCTGGCCGAGGCGGCGGTGCAGGCGCGCGAAACCTACCGGATCGCCCAGCTCCGCTACAAGGAGGGCGCGGACGATTTCCTCACCGTGCTCGACGCCCAGCGCAGCCTGTTCAGCGCCGAAGACACGCTCGTCGACGCCCAGGCCGCCCGCTACCAGGCCGCCATCGACCTGTTCCGGGCCATGGCAGGCGGGTGGTCGACGACGGGATAGGTGCGAAGGTGAAGCCGAAGAAGCGCAATTAAGTGCACTGTCACCGAAACGCGCGAAACCCGCCGCCGTTTGTTGGCTTCCATTGATTGTCCCCAAACGGGCCTCATGCTATGAGTCTGCAATAGTTCGTTGGGGGTGATCGGATGCACTCAGGTTCATGTCTTTGTGGTGCAGTCAAGTTTGAAGTCGATTGCGAATTGCCTCAACCGGATATTTGCCACTGCTCGCAATGCAGAAAGCAGTCGGGCCATTGCTTTGCGTCGGTTGATGTTCCCAAGACGGCTGTCAAAACATCAGGCGAAGAGTTTGTGACATGGTTTCAATCTTCGGAGAAGGTCAGGCGGGGTTTTTGTAGTCGATGCGGTTCATCTTTATTCTGGGATCCAGTGCACCGTGATTGGATCGGCGTGGCGATGGGGGCATTTGATGGCCCGACACAGACGTCGGTCAAAATGCACATCTTTGTTGCGGATAAGGGCGATTACTACGAAATCGCAGACGGCCTGCCGCAGAACGCATGAAAGATAAGTAGCCGCGACGGCACGACACGTCGAAAAGTTGAGGCGGAGCCACATTGGCAGTGTATTCAACGCCTCCAGCAAGATCAGGTGTGGAAACCGAAGTGCCAGGCAACCGTGCTGACCAGCATGAGCACGGCATAGACACTTAGCCCGAACAGGACGGCGATGCCGAAGACCTTCAGGTGCCGCTTGACGCGGGTCCAGAGGCTCATGGCACTTTCGGCGCCAGGTCGGGGCGGGCGACGCCGTTCAGCACCACCTTGCCGTCGCGGAACTGCGCTTCCAGCACATAGGCGTCGCCGTCCCTGCGGAGCACGGCCTGTTTCTCCAGATCGGCGAGGTCGGCCTTCGCGGCCCTGGCGGCGAGCCTGGCGATGGTTTCCTCGGGCAGGTCGCGGCCCTGCTCCTGCAGCCGGGCGCGCAGGCTGCGCGCGCTGTCGCGGGTCAGCGCCCAGATCAGCGCGCCTTCCGACACCCGCGCCTTCAGCACCCCTTCCAGCCGCTTGATGATCTGGTCGGCCGAGGCATAGTCGAGCGGCTCCTCGCCCCTGAAGCCCAGCTCGCCGCTCGCCGTCGCCGTGCCCTCCGGCATGGTGATCGCCACGTTCTCCAGGTAGAGCCGGGTCTGCGGCCGGATGATGGCGAGCGCCTTCTGGTTCATCACCAGCTGCATCTCCGCCTCTTGCCGCGGCTCGGGCATGGCGGTCGCGACGATGCGCACGAAGTCGCCGTAGAGCGCGCCCAGCATGTCGCCGTCGAGCCGCGCCAGCCGAAGCCGGCCGGTGCTGCCGGTCATCCTGATCCCGTCATAGTCGAGCGCCTCGATCTTCTGGTCGATGGTGATGTTGACGTCGCCGGCCTTGCCGTCGATGCCCAGCGCGGTCGTGCCCTTGTAGACCGCGAACGGCCCGTCGGTGGCGATGGCGACGGCGGTGCGCAGTTCGACCGGCGACGAGAACAGGCCGGTGAGCGACTGGCTCAGGAAGCGGTCGAGGATGGCGCGCTGCGCCTCCGGCCGGTCGCCGGAGTCGAGGAACTGGTTGTACAGGTCGTAGGCGTCGTCGAGCGCGCCGGCCGACAAATTGTTGATCTCCAGCGTCCAGGCGCTGGGGCCCAGGGTGCCGCCCTCGAACTCGGCCCGGCCGATCCCGAAGACGGCGCTGGCGTCGAGGCGGTCTGATCCGTCGGCCACCGTTTTCACCACATAGTCGAGGCCGTCGATCCAGGCGGATTCGCCGGATTCCGGGTTCATCAGCCGGATCTCGCCGACGCGGACATCCGTATTGCCCAGCCAGACGTGCCGGCCACGCTTCTTCTGGTCGCTCCTGACCGACATGCCTCGCACCAGCAGCAGGCGCTCGTCGGCCTCCCATTTGAACAGCGGCATGTCGAGCTGTACGTCGAAGGCGCGCCGCCCGGTGCCGATCCGGCCCGAGGCGCCGTCCCATTCCACCGACGTCTGCGGTCCCATGCCGCCGGTGTAGTCCGGGTTGCTGACCAGCGTCGTGGAGCGGCCGAACAGCCCGAAGGTGGTGCGGAAGGTCAGGAAGGGCTTGCCCTGCAGATAGCGGGCGAGCAGCGTCTCGATCACCTCCGGCAGGCGCAGCTGGGTCTCGGCGTGGGCGTAGCCGATATAGGGAAAGGCGCCGCGCGGCAGGATCGGGCCGTGGCTGATGGTGTGATCGAACCGTACCGCCACCGCCGTGCCGGGGACGAGGCCCAGCGCCCGTTCCAGGGTCTCGGCGTACTGGCCTTCCAGCACCAGCCTGCTGGTGGCGTGGGAGCTGAACCAGCCGCGCTCGAAGCCGACCAGCTCGATCCGGTAGGCGCCCTGCTGCGAGATGGTCTTGAGCGTGGCACGCAGCGATTGCTCGGCCGAGGATCCGATGAGTCCGGGCAGCGTCAGCAGGATCGCCGCGGCGATGCCGGCGGCGGCACTGGCGCCCAGGACGCCACGCTTCATGGAAGTCCTCCCGATTACAGGCTTATTTCCCCTTGTACCTGCCTGCGCCGGGTGTTTTCCAGCGGTATCCGAAGGACGTGCGCGGACCGCGTATCATTCGTCGCCGGGTGTGACAACTTTGCCCGGATTCAGGGTGCCCCCCGGGTCCAGCGCCCGCTTCAGCCGGTGCATCAGCTCCATCTCGACCGGGCTCTTGTAGCGGACGATCTCATCCACCTTGAGCTGGCCGACGCCGTGCTCGGCGCTGATGCTGCCGCCCAGCATGGCGGCGATGTCGTGGACCTTCTCGCTCATGGTCTCCCAACCGTCAAGAAAGACCTGTTTGTCCATGCCCGGCGGCTGGCTGACGTTGAAGTGGATGTTGCCGTCGCCCATGTGGCCGAACGGCACCGGACGGCAGCCGGGAACCAGCGCGGTAACCGCCGCCGAGGCGGTGGCGATGAACTCGGGAATGCGGGCGATGGGCACGGAGATGTCGTGCTTGATGCTGCCGCCTTCGTATTTCTGCGCCTCGGACAGGTCCTCGCGCAGCTTCCAGAGGTCGCCGCGCTGGGTCTTCGACCGGGCGACGGCCGCATCGGTCACGAGACCGGCTTCCAGTGCGCGCTCCAGCAGCGTTTCCATGGCGTCGTGGAGGTCGCTGCCGGCGGCGGCCGTGGTCAGGTCGATCAGCACGTACCACGGCGACGGCGCGGGCAGCGGATCCCGGTTCCCCTTCCTGTGACCGACCACGAAGTCGAGGCCGATGCGCGGGATCAACTCGAAGCCGCTCACCCGGTCGCCGGAGGCTTCCCGGGCCAGCGACAAAAGCGCCACCGCCTCGGCGACGCCGGGCACGGCGGCCAGCGCGGTTTCCTGCTGCCTGGGCGCGGGAAACAGCTTCAGCACGGCGGCGGTGATGATGCCGAGCGTGCCCTCGGACCCCAGGAACAGCTGCTTGAGGTCATAGCCGGTGTTGTCCTTGCGCAGCGCCTTCAGGCCGTTCCAGATGCGCCCGTCGGCCAGCACCACCTCGAGCCCCAGCACCAGGTCGCGGGCGTTGCCGTAGCGCAGCACGGCGTTGCCGCCGGCATTGGTCGACAGCACGCCGCCGATCTGCGCCGAGCCTTCGGAGGCAAGGCTCAGCGGAAACAGCCGGTCCGCCTCGGCGGCCGCCTGCTGCGCCGCCGCCAGCGTGCAGCCGGCCTCGATGGTCATGACGAAACCCTGCGGGTCGACGCCGCGGACCCGGTTCAGCCGGCCCAGCGACAGGACGATCTCGCCCGCGCCGGGGTGCGGCATGGCGCCGCCACACAGACCGGTATGTCCGCCTTGTGGCACCAGTTTCAGGCCGTGCCTGGCGCAGTGGGCGACCACGTCGGCGACCTGGTACGTATCGCGCGGCCGGGCGACCAGCGGCGTGTCGCCATGCCAGCGGTCGCGCCACTCGGTCAGATAGGGCGCCATGTCGGTCGGATCGTCGATGTAGCCGCCGGGGCCGAGCAGGGTCTTCAGCGCGTCGAGGCTCATGGGCGGCCCTCCCGCGGCGCGGCGGCGCGGCGCAGCCGGTCGTTGACGGCCAGGCCCAGGCCCGTGTCCGGGATCGGCATGACGGCGATGACCGAGACGCCCGGATGGTCGAGCGCCCGCAGCATGGCGAACAGGTTGGCCGCCGCCTCCGTTGGGTCGCCCGCCGGGCTGAGGTTGAGCGTGATCCTTGCGCCCGGAATCGGCAGCCCGAACGCCAGCAGCGCCTCGCCGTCGCGCACCTCCCGCGCACCCAGCCGCAGGACGGCATCGGGCGCATAGTGGCTGGCGAGTTGGCCCGGCGCGCTGACGCCATTCTCTGGTGCGTGGCGAGCCAGCGGCGCGCCGGCCAGCGCCTCGATGTCCTCGACCGCAATCCCGCCCGGCCGCAGCAGCATGGGCGCCTCGCCGTCGAAACCAATGATGGTGGATTCCAGCCCGACCGCGCACGGCCCGCCGTCGACCACCAGCGCCACGGGCAGTTCCTCGATGACGTGATGCGCGGCGGTGGGGCTGACATGGCCGGACCGGTTGGCGCTGGGCGCGGCCAGCGGCCCGCCGAACGCCCGCAGGATGTCGCGCGCCGCCGGATGGGCGGGCATGCGGACCGCCAGCGTGTCGAGGCCGGCCGAGGCGAGCAGCGACACCGTGCAGCCGGCGCGGCGCGGCAGCACCAGGGTGAGCGGCCCGGGCCAGAACCGGGCGGCGATGCGCCGGGCGAGCGGCGTCATCTCGACCAGTTGCTCGGCTTGCGCCATGTCGGCCACATGGATGATCAGCGGGTTGAAGCTCGGCCGGCCCTTCATCTCGAAGATGCGCGCCACGGCCCGGTCGTCGCAGGCGTCGGCGGCGAGGCCGTAGACGGTCTCGGTCGGCAAGCCGATGGGCTGCCCGGCGCGCAACAGGGCGACGGCGCGGGCTGTGGTCGCCGGGCCGGCCTTGAAGATCGCGTGCTCGCTGGGCGCTGGTCTGTTCATGCGCGCTATATCTAAAGCGGTTTGGCGCAAAGCGGAACGCTTGCTGTCGCCGGGCCAAATGGCGGTTGGTTTCGCCAGGCTTCCTCTCTACGATGCCCGCAACCTGATTACCGCTCGGTAAAGACGTGGATAAGCCCAGCCTCACCTACCCGTTCGACGACCTGCCGGCTGCCGGCACGACGCGCATGATCGCGCCCGGCATCAAGTGGCTGCAGATGCCGCTGCCCTTCGCGCTCGATCACATCAATCTCTACCTGCTCGAGGACGGCGACGGCTGGGTGCTGGTGGACACGGGCATCCGCGGCGACAAGACCCGCGATCTCTGGCTGGAGATCTTCGACAACGAGCTGGACGGCAAGCCGATCACCCGGGTGATCGCCACCCACATGCATCCGGACCATCTGGGCCAGGCCGGCTGGCTGTGCCGGCACTTCAACGCGCCGCTGCTGATGAGCCGGACCGAGTATTTCTACGCCCGCACCTTCTCCAACGAGAACGCCCGGGTGCTGCCGCCCGAAGCGGTTCAGTTCTACGAACGCGGCGGCATCCCGGAACCCATCCTGGCCGAGATCCGGTCGCGGGGCTGGGGCGGCTTCAGCAACAATGTGGAGCCGATGCCCATCGGCTATCACCGGCTGATCGACAACCAGGTGATCACCATCGGCGGCCGGCAATGGCGCGTCGTCACCGGCAGCGGCCACTCGCCCGAGCATGTGTGCCTGTATTGCGACGAACTCGACGTGCTGATCTCGGGCGACCAGGTGCTGCCGCGCATCACCTCGAACGTCAGCGTCAACGCCAACGAGCCCGAGGAAGACCCGCTGCACTACTGGCTGGACTCGCACCGCAAGTTCCTGTCGCTGCTGCCGGACACCGCGTTCGTCCTGCCGTCGCACAACCGGCCGTTCTACGGGCTGCACGCGCGGCTGCTCTACCTGATCGACCACCACGAGGACCGCATGCTGGCGTGCGAGGAGAAGTGCGTCACGCCGCAGACCGCCCACGACCTGCTGCCGGTGATGTTCTCGCGCGCGCTGGATTCGTTCCAGATCATGCTGGCGCTGGGCGAATGCATCGCCCATTTGCACTGCCTGATGGGCCGCGGCCGGCTGGAGCGCACGCTGGACCAGGACGGCTGCTACCGTTACCGCAGCATCGATCCCAGCCTGCCCGCGCGCGCCGATCCGGAGGGCCACGACAGCCCCGACCTCGCGCCGCTGATGGTCTAGGAGCCCGGCATGGACCGGCCGTGGCTCGCACATTATCCGCCCAATGTTGACTGGCACCAGGAATTCGAGCCGCGCCCGGTCTACGCCGCGCTCGATTCCGCGGCGGCCCAGTGGCCGGACAATGTCCATCTCGATTTCTTCGGCCGCACGTTCAGCTACCGCCAGACACTGGCCATGGTCGCCCAGGCCGCGAAGGGCTTCCAGACGCTAGGTGTCGGCAAGGGCGTCAAGGTGGGACTGTTCCTGCCAAACTGCCCGCAACAGGTGATCAGCTATTTCGCCGTGCTGAAGGCGGGCGGCACCGTGGTCAACTACAGCCCGCTCTATTCCGAGAACGAGCTGCTCGCCCAGATCGAGGATTCACACACCGACATCATGGTGACGCTCGACCTGTCGCTGCTCTATCCCAAGGCACGCGACATGATCGACAGGAGCCGGCTGCGCAAGCTGGTGGTGTCACGGCTGTCCGACACCATGCCATTGCTCAAGGGCGCCGCGTTCCGGCTGCTCAAGCGCAAGGCCATCGCCGCGCGCCGCTGGGATGACCGGCAGATGACGTGGCAGGACCTGCTCGACAATGACGGCGGCTTCGAGCCCGCGCCGATCGATCCGGTCGAGGACGTCGCCGTCCTCCAGTACACCGGCGGCACCACCGGCGTGCCCAAGGGCGCCATGCTCACCCACGCCAACATCTACATCAACGGCTGCCAGAACCGGGCGTGGTTCCCCGACTTCATGCCGGGACAAGAGACCACCATCGGCGCGCTGCCGTTCTTCCATGCCTTCGCCATGACCACCATCCTGGTGATGGGCACCATGACCGGCTGCCGCATCGTGCTGCACCCCAAGTTCGAGCTGGACGCGGTGGTCGACGACGTCATCGCCAAGAAGCCCAGCTCGCTGCCGGGCGTACCGACCATGTTCACGGCGCTCGCCAATCATCCCAAGGTGAACAAGCGGTCGTTCGCATCGGTGCGCTGGGCCATGTCGGGCGGCGCGCCGCTGCCCAACGGGGTCCGCCACCACTTCGAGGGCGTGACCGGGGTGAAGATACTGGAGGGTTACGGCCTTACCGAATGCTCGCCGACGGCTACCTGCGGGCCGGAGGTCGGCGTCAACAAGGAAGGTTCCATCGGCCTGCCGCTGCCGCGGACCGACATCGTCATGGTCGACCGTGACGATCCGCACAGAGTGCTCCCCGCTGGCGAGACCGGCGAAATCTGCATCGCCGGTCCGCAGGTGATGAAGGGCTACTGGAACAATCCGGACGCCACCAAGGCCGCCATCGTCGACGGCAGGCTGCGCTCGGGCGATGTCGGCTACATGGACCCGGACGGCTACACCTTCATCATCGACCGGATGAAGGACCTGATCCTGGTCGGCGGCTTCAACGTGTTTCCGCGCTATGTGGAAGAGGCGATCCACAAGCATCCGGCGGTCAAGGAGGTCACCGTCATCGGCATCCCCGACGACTATCTGGGCGAGGTGCCCAAGGCGTTCGTGGTGCTGAAGGACGGCGACGAGAAGCTCGACGCCGAAAAACTCATGGAATTCCTGCGCGACCAGATCGGCAAGCACGAGCTGCCGCGCGAGATCGAATTCCGCAGGGAGCTGCCCAAGACCGCCGTCGGCAAGCTGTCGAAGAAGGAACTGGTGGCGGAAGAGGCGGCGAAGCGGGCGAAGACCGCGACAGCGACCTAATCATTGATGTACTTCGCGAAGATCGCTTCGATCTCTTTATCCGAAACGAATTCTCCCTTGTCCGCGCTCTTGAGGGCTTTCTTGATCCCGGCGAGCTGCCACGCGGACACCTCATCCAGACATGGATCTATGGAACGGTCTGATGGTTCGTCGTTCATCACGTGGAGAGCCGGTGCGGCCATCTGTTCGACTGTGTGACATTCTATCTCGCGTCTCTATGATCTGGCGACAGGTGCATGCATGACAACGCTGCTGATCTCCCATTCCGACTGCCTCGACCACGATACGTCGCCTGGCCATCCCGAATCACCGGACCGGCTGCGGGCCGTCATGCGGGCGCTGGAGGCCGATGAATTCCGAACCCTCCGCCGGGAGGAGGCGCCCGTCGCGACCGACGGACAAATTCTCCGTGCCCATCCCGCCGAAATCCTCCGCTATATCGCCACGGCGTCCGAGCAGGCTGGTGACGGCTATGCGCGGATCGACGCCGACACCATCGTCTCGCGCGGCTCCGAACTGGCCGCGCGCCGTGCGGCGGGCGCGGTGTGCCGCGCCGTAGAGGCGGTGGCGCGGGGCGAGGCGCGCAACGCCTTCTGCGCCGTGCGGCCGCCGGGGCATCACGCGGAATCGGTCAGGCCCATGGGCTTTTGCCTCTACAACAACGTGGCCATCGGCGCGCTGGAGGCCCGAGCGCTGCATGGGATGGCGCGCGTCGCGGTGGTCGACTTCGACGTCCATCACGGCAATGGCACGCAGGAGTTGTTCGAAGCCGACGCGACCCTGTTCTATGCCTCGTGCCATCAATCGCCGCTCTATCCAGGCACGGGCATGGCCGGCGAGACCGGTGTCGGCAACATCGTCAACGTGCCGCTCGCCGAAGGCAGCGGCGGTGCGGCCCTGCTGCGTGCGATCAGCGACCGGATCATTCCCGCGCTCGAGGCATTCCAGCCCGACCTGCTGATGATTTCCGCGGGCTTCGACGCCCACGAAAACGACCCGCTGGCGGGCTTGAACGTGGCCACGGAGGACTTCGAATCGGCCACCGATCTGCTGTGCGCCACAGCGGAACGCTTGTGCGGCGGACGAGTCGTCTCTACCTTGGAAGGTGGCTACAACTTGAAAGACCTCGCGGCGAGCGCCGCGGGGCATGTCCGTTCTCTCATGCGGCACGGCTGAAGGCAGCAGGCGGCGGACACACAAGGAAACGTGATGGCGGATACGCAGACGATACGACCCGACGACATCGCCAGCATGACATTCGAGCAGGCCCTTCAAGAGCTGGAGACCGTCGTCGCCAAGCTCGAGGGAGGCCGCGTCGGGCTGGAGGAGTCGATAGAGATGTACACGCGCGGAGCGCACCTGAAGCAGCATTGCGCGGCCAAGTTGGCCGATGCGCAGGCGCGGATCGAAAAAGTGGTCGTGGCGAGTGACGGCAGCCTGTCGGCGCAGCCGGCCGACATCGGTTGAGCCGGTGAGGCAGAATTTGAGCGCGACTCCGGACATCGCCGTGCTGCAGGCCGAAATGGGCAAGGTGGCCGAGGCCATCGACCAGGCGCTCGAACGTCTGCTGCCGCCGGTGGAAGGCAAGGAAGCCCAACTGATGGAGGCCATGCGCTACGCCACGTTGGCCGGCGGGAAGAGGCTGCGGCCGTTCCTGGTGCTAGCGAGCGGCGCGCTGTTCGATGTGCCGACAGACCGGTCTACCCGGGTAGCATGCGCGCTGGAGTGCATCCATACCTATTCGCTTGTGCATGACGACCTGCCCTGTATGGACGACGACGACCTGCGGCGGGGCATGCCGACCACGCACCGGAAATTCGACGAGGCGACCGCTGTCCTGGCAGGCGATGCGCTGCTGACCTACGCCTTCGAGATCGTCTCCGATCCGCGCACGCATCACGACCCGCTGGTCCGCGCCGAACTGGTGCATGCCATGGCCCGTGAGGCTGGTGCCCACGGCATGGTCGGCGGCCAGATGATCGACCTGCTGGCCGAGACCGAGGAGCTGGACATCGGCGCGGTCACCCGGCTGCAGCAGATGAAGACCGGCGCGCTGATCCGCTTCGCCGTCGACGCGGGGGCGATCATGGGCCGAGCCAGCAAGGAGCAGCGCCAGGCGCTGCAGAACTATGCCCATGATCTGGGACTGGCGTTCCAGATCGTCGACGATCTGCTCGACGTCGAGGGTACCGAGAAGGAAGTCGGCAAGAAGGTCCGCAAGGACACCGATGCGGGCAAGGCGACCTTCGTCTCGCTGCTCGGCGTCGAGCGCGCCCGCACCCAGGCCCAGATGCTCGCCGACCAGGCGGGCGTCCATCTGGAGATGTTCGACGAGAAGGCCGAGCTGCTGCGCCTGCTGCCCCATTTCGTCATCAACCGCCGGCATTAGAGGTTGGCCGCCCGATGAGTGAGACACCGCTTCTCGATACCATCAAGACGCCGGCGGACCTCCGCAAGCTGCCGTCCAAGCAGCTTCGCCAGGTGGCCGACGAACTGCGCGCCGCGACCATCGACACGGTCTCGCGCACCGGCGGCCATCTCGGCGCCGGCCTGGGCGTCGTCGAGCTCACCACCGTGCTGCACTACGTCTTCGACACGCCGCGCGACCGGCTGATCTGGGACGTGGGCCACCAATGCTATCCGCACAAGATCCTGACCGGCCGGCGCGACCGCATGCTCACGCTGCGCTCGGGCGGCGGCCTTTCCGGCTTCACCAAGCGCGCCGAAAGCGAGTACGACCCGTTCGGCGCCGCGCACAGCTCCACCTCGATCTCGGCGGGCCTGGGCATGGCGGTGGCGCGGGATCTGTCCGGCGGCCGCAACAACGTCATCGCGGTGATCGGCGACGGCGCCATGAGCGCGGGCATGGCCTACGAGGCCATGAACAACGCCGGCTCCATGGACAAGCGGCTGATCGTCATCCTCAACGACAACGACATGTCGATCGCGCCGCCGGTCGGCGCCATGAGCGCCTATCTGGCCCGGCTGCTGTCGTCGCGGCAGTATCTGGGCCTGCGCGAGATCGCCAAGCAGATCGCCAGCAAATTCCCCAAGTCCATCGAGCAGCGCGCCAAGCGGGTCGAGGAATATGCCCGCGGCATGGCGACGGGCGGCACCCTGTTCGAGGAACTGGGCTTCTATTACGTCGGTCCCATCGATGGCCATAATGTGGAGCACCTGCTGCCGGTGCTGAAGAACGTCCGCGACGAGATCGACGGCCCGGTGCTGGTGCACGTGGTGACCCAGAAGGGCAAGGGCTATCCGCCGGCCGAGGCCGCCGCCGACAAGTATCACGGCGTTTCCAAGTTCGACGTGGTGACCGGCGCGCAGGTGAAGGCCAAGGCCAACGCGCCCAGCTACACGCGCGTTTTCGCCGATGCGCTCATCAAGGAAGCCGAGCACGACGACAAGATCGTCGCCATCAGCGCCGCCATGCCGTCGGGCACCGGCCTCGACCTGTTCGCCGAGCGCTTCCCGGGGCGCTGCTTCGACGTGGGCATCGCCGAGCAGCATGGCGTGACCTTCGCCGCCGGTCTCGCCTCGGAAGGCTACCGGCCATTCGCCGCCATCTATTCCACCTTCCTTCAGCGCGCCTACGACCAGGTGGTCCACGACGTGGCGATCCAGTCGCTGCCGGTGCGCTTCGCCATCGACCGCGCCGGCCTGGTGGGCGCCGACGGGCCGACCCATGCCGGCTCGTTCGACGTGACCTATCTGGCGACGCTGCCGGGCTTCGTGGTCATGGCCGCGGCCGACGAGGCCGAACTGATGCATATGGTGGCGACCGCCGCCGCCATCGACGACCGGCCGTCCGCGTTCCGCTATCCGCGCGGCGAGGGCATCGGCATCGAGATGCCGGAAAGAGGGATTCCGCTGGAGATCGGCAAAGGCCGCGTCATGCGCGAGGGCTCGTCGGTCGCCATCCTGTCGTTCGGCACCCGGCTGCAGGAGTCGCTGCTGGCCGCCGACATGCTGGCGGCGCGGGGATTCTCGACCACGGTGGCCGACGCCCGCTTCGCCAAGCCGCTCGACCACGACCTGATCCGCCGGCTGGCGAAGGAGCACGAGGTGCTGCTGACCATCGAGGAAGGCGCCATCGGCGGATTCGGGGCGCACGTTCTGCATTTTCTCGCCGAGGACGGCCGCCTGGACAAGGGCCTGAAGGTTCGCACCATGGTGCTGCCCGATATCTTCATCGACCAGGACAAGCCCGAAGTGATGTACGCCGTGGCCGGCCTCAACGCCCAGCAGATCGTCGAAAAGGCGCTGGGCGCCATGGGCATGGACACGGCGTCGATCCGGCAGGAAAGCGCGTAAAGCGTTCAATTGAGGATAGGCCTTTCACGCTGAGAGACCCCCTCACCCGTCGGCTTCGCCGCCACCCTCTCCCGCGAGGGGAGAGGGGACCTGGCCTTTGACCCTTCTCCTCGTGGGAGAAGGTGGACGCCCGCAGGGCGGCCGGATGAGGGGGCGCCGCGCGAGCGGCATCTGTTTGGTATCGATTTCTCATGCCGAAAATCCGCGTAGACGTCCTGCTGGTTGACCGTGGCCTCGTCGAGAGCCGCAGCCGGGCGCAGGCGCTGATCATGGCGGGCGCCGTCTATACCGGCACCGAACGCATCTCCAAGCCCGGCCAGACGCTGCCCGAGGACGCGCCGCTGGAGGTGAAGGGGCGCGACCATCCCTGGGTCAGCCGCGGTGGCCTCAAGCTCGACCACGCCCTGAAGCAGTTCGACGTGGACCTTGCCGGCAAGGTGGTGCTCGACGTCGGCGCCAGCACCGGCGGCTTCACCGATGTGGCGCTGCATCGCGGCGCGGCGCGGGTCTACGCGGTCGATGTGGGCCATGGCCAGCTTGCCTGGTCGCTGCGTCAGGACCCGCGCGTGGTGGTGCTGGAGAAGACCAATGCGCGCCACCTGACAGCCACTGAGATTCCCGAGCCGGTCGATGCGGTGGTCTGCGACGCCAGCTTCATCGGCCTGCGGACCGTGCTGCCCGCGCCCATGGCGCTGGCCGCGCCCGGCGCCGTGCTGATCGCGCTGATCAAGCCCCAGTTCGAAGTGGGCAAGGGGCAGGTGGGCAAGGGCGGCGTGGTGCGCGACCCGGCATTACACGAGGAAGTCTGCGCCGGCATCCGTGAGTGGCTCGACAACGAACCCGGCTGGAGCGTGATCGGCCTCACCGAAAGTCCGATCACCGGGCCCGAAGGCAACAAGGAGTTCCTGATCGCGGCCCGCCGCGCACCCTGATATTGTGACGGCCGCACTGGAGCAGCCTGCGTTCGCTTGAACGCAGACAAGCTGCTCCAGAATCTTAGAATCGATCATCCCGAAGGCGGGATGATCTAGGCTCGGAATCCCCATGATCGTCGCCAACGCCGTCTCCTACGAATACCCGAATCTGCGGGCGCTTTCGGACGTCAGCTTCACCATCGGCCAGGGCGCAATCGCCGCCCTGATCGGCCCCAACGGCGCTGGCAAGACCACGCTGATGCGCTGCCTGGCGGCGCTGGAGCTGCCCTATTCGGGCACCATCGAGATCGACGGCATCGACACCGCCGAGCATCCGCGCGAGGTGCACAAGCGCATCGGCTACCTGTCCGACTTCTTCGGTGTCTACCGCGATCTGACGGTGGAGCGCTGCCTGCGCCACGCGGCCATGGCCGGCGGCGTACCGCCCGAGAATGTCGGCGCGGCGGTGGCGCGCGCGGCGGCCCGCGTCGATCTGTCCGACCGCATGGGCGCCCTGTCCGGCACGCTGTCGCGCGGCTTGCGCCAGCGCCTCGGCATCGCCCAGGCCATGATCCACGACCCGACCGTGCTGATTCTCGACGAGCCGGCCTCCGGCCTCGATCCGGAAGCAAGGCACGATCTGTCCGAGCTGCTGAAGGTGCTGCGCGACCAGGGCATGACGCTGCTGGTGTCGTCGCACATCCTGTCCGAGCTGGAAGACTACGCCACCGAGGTGCTGTTCATCCGCGACGGCCGGCTGGTGCAGCATGCGCCGCTCGGCACCGCGGCCTCGTCGCCGACGGTGCGGGTGCGCCTCGAGATGGCCCATGCGGTGCCGAACCTGGCTGCGGCGCTGTCGGCCGTCGCGGGGATCACGGTCGAGAGCGCCGACGAAACCCACGCCATCGTTGTCTGCGGCGTCGACGCCGAGGCCCGCCGTTCCGCGCTCGCCGCGCTGATCGCGGCCGGTCTGCCGGTGAGCGCGTTCGCCGAGCACAGGGAACGGCTGCAGGAATCCTACCTGTCGTTCGTCGATGGCCTGGAGGCGCGCCAATGAACCCGGAACTGCTGCGCAATGTCTGGCTCGAGCTGACCATGCGCCGGCTGATCGCCATGCCGCTGGTGTTGGGCGCGCTGTTGATGCTGTGGAGCTCGGGCTCCTTCGTCGCCGATCTGGCGGGAACCTTCTTCTTCGTCATCACCATCCTGTGGGGCACGCGGCAGGCTGCCGACGCCGTGGCATCGGAGGTTACCGAGAACACCTGGGACTGGCAGCGGCTGTCGACCCTGTCGGCGTGGCAGCTCACCTGGGGCAAGGTGATCGGCGCTACCCTGTTCACCTGGTACGGCGCGCTGATCTGTCTTGGCGTGCGCTTTGCGGCCCTGCTCAAGGACCACGACGTCGTGTCGCTGGTGCACGGCACGCTCTACCTGATCGGCGCGGCGCTGATGGCGCAGACCGTGTCGTTCCTGCTGGGGCTGCAGTCGGTCCGCCTGCGTGGCCACCGCACCAGGGTCGGCACCCTGGTGAGCCAGATCATCGGCATCGCCGTCGGCTATACCGCGCTCAAATATGCCGGCATGGTGCCGGGCGCCGACATCGGCTGGATCAGCGAGAACCGCGGCGACACGCTGCTCCAATGGTACGGCATCCCGGTCGGCGCCAGCATCATGGCGACCGTCGGCATCGCCGCCTTCCTGGGCTGGACGCTGCTGGGCGCCCACCGGCTGATGATGCGCGAGCTGTCCTACCGCACGCGGCCATGGGCGTGGCCGGCCTTCGTGCTGTTCACCTGCGCGTTCATGGCTGGCTTCCCGCCGTCGGCGGCTGCGCCCTCGGGCGATTTCGTCAGCCTGGAGATCGCCGAGCGGCTGGCCATCGCCGCCGTCACCGCCGCCGCACTGACCTATGCCGCGCTGTTCTGGGACGACAAGGATCCGGTGATGTTCCGACGTCTGATCCGGCTGTACGAGGCCCAGCGCTGGCGCGAGTTCGCGTCCTATACGCCGACCTGGCTGGTCTCGCTGGCGATCACCGCCGTACTCGCGGTGCTGCTGCTGATCTTCGGCGGGGGTGGCAAGGTGGGCGGCGTCACTCTTTGGGCGGCGATCGTCGGCGGCCTGCTGTTCATGGCGCGGGATATCGCCCTCAACCTGTATTTCTGGCTGTCGCCCAACCCGGCCCGCGCCAACCTGATCACCCTGATCACGCTCGGGCTGTTGTACCTTGTGCTGCCTGGCGTGACGGGGTTCGACGACGACGTGATGTTCGTGTTCTATCCGTTTGCCCCGGCGGCGCCGGTGTTCACGCTGTGCGCGGCGCTGGCCCAGTTCGGCTTCATGGTGCTGCTGCTGGTCCTGCGCTGGCGCAAGCGCTTCGTGCTCGCCGCCGCCTGAGCCGATGACCGTTCCCATCGACGTCCGGATCACGGCGCTCGGCGCCCAGGGCGACGGCGTCGCCGAGGCGGGCGGCGAGCGGCTTTACGTGCCGTTCACCGTTCCTGGCGACCTGGCGCGCATCCTGCCCGGCGAGAAGAAGGGCGAGGGCGTATTCGCCCAACTGTTGGAGCTCATCGAGCCCGGTCCGGCGCGCATCGATCCGGCCTGCATCCATTTCGGCATCTGCGGCGGCTGCGCCCTGCAGCACCTCGACGATGCGTCCTACACATCGTTCAAGCGCGACCAGGTGGTGCGCGCGCTGTCCCATCACGGGCTGGACGACGTCGAGGTGGCCGCGCCGCTCGTCGTCCCGGCCCGCGCCCGGCGGCGCACGAAGCTGACGGCGCGGCGATCGGGCGAGCGGGTACTGCTGGGCTATCTGGAGCGCGGCAGCCACCGCATGGTCGGGGTGACCGAGTGCCCGGTGATCCTGCCGCGGCTCGAGGCGCTGCTGCCGCCGCTGCGCGCCTTGCTGGCCGACCTGCTGGGCGTGAAGGATACGCTCAACCTCACGCTGACGGCGACCGATACGGGCGTCGACCTGCTGATCGCGGGCGAGCGGCGGCCCAACATGCGCGGACTGCAGAGCCTCGCCACCTTCGCCGAGGCGCAGGACCTGGCCCGGATCACCTGGGCCTCGAAGGAGGGGCCGGAAACCGTCGCCGTCCGCCGACCGCCGACCGTGCAGCTCGGCCGGGCCGGCGTGCCGCTGCCGCCCGGCGCGTTCGTGCAGGTGACCAAGGACAGCGAAGACTGGATGATGGACATGGCCCGCGACACGGTGGCGGGCGCGAAGACTGTGGCCGACCTGTTCGCCGGCTGCGGCACCTTCACCGCCGTGCTTGCAGAGCGCGCCGCCGTCTCGGCATTCGAATCCTCGGTCGAGATGGTCGAGGCGTGCCGGCGCGGCCTCAACCACGCGCGCGGCCTGCACCCGGTGACGTTGTCGCGCCGCGACCTGTTCCGCGAGCCGCTGACGGTCAAGGAACTGGCCCGGTTCGACGCCGTGGTCATCGATCCGCCCCGCGCCGGCGCGAAGGCCCAGACCGAGACGCTGGCCGTCTCGAAGGTGCCGGTGGTCGCGGCGTTCTCGTGCAATCCGGCCACCTTCGCCCGCGACGCGCGCGCCATGGTCGACGGCGGCTACCGGCTGGACCGGGTCACGCCCATCGACCAGTTCCGCTGGTCGGCGCATGTGGAGCTGGCGGCGGTGTTCAGGAAATAGGTCGCTTCGCGCCCTCCCTCATCCGGCGCTTCGCGCCACCTTCTCCCCGGCGGGGAGAAGGGATTCCCGGATGTGCCGTTCAGGCGTGATCCCCTCGCCCCGCCGGGGAGAGGGTTAGGGTGAGGGGGCTACCGGCGCCGGCCGTAATTGGTGGCCAGGTACTCGACGATGCTTTCCTTCTCGTCGGCTTCGAGCGGTTCCTGCTTGCAGTCCCTGAGCATCTGGTCGACCGCCAGATCCCACTCGGTGCGGGTCAGCTTCTGGCGCTTGATCCAGCCGATCTTGAAGCAGTTCTGGAAGGCGTAGAAGGTGCTCTCGCGGCCTTCGCCGGGGGCGAGGCCCTCATATTTGTCGTCGCTGCGCAGAAACGTGCGCTCTTCCGGGATCGGACTCTGGTATTGCGTTTCGGGCTGGGCCATCGCCGTGCCGGCCATCAATCCCAGCAGCGCCGCGCCCATCAGCAAAGTCTTCATCGGATTATCCCCTTGGCGAACCTCATCCTAGCGGAAAACGCGCGGCCGGGCCATGCGGTTCACGGCACGTTGGGACCATATTGCTTGGCCAGGTAGTCGAGGATGATCTCGCGCTCCTGCGGCTCCATCGGCTCGTAGGGATACTTCTCGAGAATCCTCTCGATGGTCGCCGACCAGTCGGCGCGGGTCTTGCGGGCGGCCTTGATCCGCGCGTCGGAATGGCAAGGGCTGCAGAAATAATAGGTTTCCTCGCGGCCGTAATCGGGCCGCAGACCGCCCCAGTCCGACACGGTCGGCAACCGCTGTTCCGGCGGGATCGGATTGTGGAAGCCCTCGTCGATGGGCCTGGTGGCCGGATTCATCTGGTCCGGCGTGGAGGGATTGACCGGCTCGGCATCCATGTTCCGGGCCATCGCCGTCGCGGCCACGCCGATCAGCCCCAGGCCGAGCACGGCCGCCCAAACCTTGTTCATGCGGATTCCTTCCGAAGCGAAGCCACGTCTCTACCTGAAGTAAGTGCTTTGGCCGGCAAAGCTACAGCGCTTTCAGCCAAGGCGGAATCGCCTTGGCGCCCGAAAGCCGCGGCGATAGCTGCTGGAGTGGTCCAGCGCCTGCTGGACCACTTCAGCCGACCTGGCCGCGGTGACGCAGCATGTGATCGGCCAGCACGCAGGCCATCATGGCCTCGCCCACCGGCACGGCGCGGATGCCGACGCACGGGTCGTGGCGTCCCTTGGTGACGATGTCGGTTTCCTCGCCGTCCACGGTTACCGTCTGGCGCGGCGACAGGATCGACGAGGTCGGCTTGACCGCGAAGCGCACCACCACGTCCTGGCCGGTCGAGATGCCGCCCAGGATGCCGCCCGCCTTGTTGGACATGAAGCGCGGCTTGCCGTCGTCGCCGGCGCGCATCTCGTCGGCGTTGGTCTCGCCGGTCAGCGTGGCCGCCTCGAAACCGCTGCCGATCTCCACGCCCTTGACCGCGTTGATGCTCATCATGGCGCCGGCCAGGTCGGCGTCGAGCTTGGCATAGAGCGGCGCGCCCCAGCCCGCCGGTATGCCCGAGGCATGCACCTCGATCACCGCACCCACCGAGCTGCCGGCCTTGCGGATGCCGTCCAGATAGTCTTCCCACAGCGCGGCGGCCTTGGCGTCGGGCGACCAGAACGGGTTGTCGCCGGTGATGCTCCAGTCCCAGTTGGCCGGGTCGATGGCGTGCTCGCCGATGCGCACCAGGGCGCCGCGGATGACGATGCCGTCGCCCAGCACCTTGCGCGCGACGGCGCCCGCGGCGACCCGCGAGGCGGTCTCGCGCGCCGACGAGCGGCCGCCGCCGCGGTAGTCGCGGATGCCGTATTTGGCCACGTAGCTGTAGTCGGCGTGCCCCGGCCGGTACTTGGCGGCGATGTCGCCATAGTCCTTCGACCGCTGGTCGACATTCTCGATCATCAGTTGGATCGGCGTGCCCGTGGTCCTGCCCTCGAACACGCCGGACAGGATCTTCACCTCGTCCGGCTCGCGCCGCTGGGTGGTGAAGCGCGACTGCCCCGGCCGGCGCTTGTCCAGGTACTGCTGGATGAACGCCTCGTCGATGGCAAGGCCCGGCGGCGTGCCGTCGACCACGCAGCCGGTGGCCGGCCCGTGGCTCTCGCCCCAGGTAGTCACCCGGAACAGATGGCCGAAGGTGTTGTGCGACATGGTCTATTCCTGCGCCGCGCCGCCGATCACGATGTCGGGCGCGGATTCGTCCTTCATGCCGATGATGTTGTAGCCGTTGTCCACGTAATGGATCTCGCCGGTGACTCCCGACGACAGGTCGGACAGCAGGTACAGGCCCGAGCCGCCCACCTCCTCGATGGTTACGTTCCGGCGCAGCGGCGAGTGGTACTCGTTCCACTTCAGGATGTAGCGGAAGTCGCCGATGCCCGACGCGGCCAGGGTCTTGATCGGCCCGGCCGAGATGGCGTTGACGCGGATGTTCTTCTCGCCCAAATCCTTGGCCATGTAGCGGACGCTGGCCTCGAGCGCGGCCTTGGCGACGCCCATCACGTTGTAGTGCGGCAGCACCTTCTCGGCGCCGTAATAGGTCAGCGTCAGCAGGCTGCCGCCACCCGGCATCAGCTTCTCGGCCCGCTGGCAGACCGCGGTGAACGAGTAGCAGGAAATGTTCATGGTCATGGCGAAGTTGTCGGCCGTCGTGTCGACGTAGCGGCCCTTCAGCTGGTCCTTGTCGGAATAGGCGATGGCGTGGACGACGAAATCGATCGTGCCCCAGGCCTTCTCCAGCGCCGCGAAGGTGGCGTCGAGCTGCTCCGGCCGGGTCACGTCGCATTCCAGCACCAGCGTGCTGCCCAGCGAATCCGCCAGCGGCCGCACGCGCTTTTCCAGCGCCTCGCCCTGGAAGGTGAAGGCCAGCTCGGCGCCATGTTCGCGCAGTCGCTGGGCGATGCCCCAGGCGATGGAGCGATTGTTGGCCACACCCATGATGAGGCCGCGCTTGCCGGTCATCAGACCGTTCGGTGAAGTCATCGGTTTCTTGCTGCTGCTTTCGCGGACGAAGGGAGCCGCATCGTACACCAACGGGGCCGGTCGTCAAACCAACCCGGATCCGCTCCGATCTCCCCCGACTTGGGCCGTTCTTGCCGGCACTTAGGTCATGGCGTCCGGTGCGGCGATTGACAGCAAATTGGCGAGGCGATACCTCTAGCTGGCGAGCCGCCGGCCAATGATAATCCGGTGGCAACCCGGTCCAACAAGCGAGGGGTTCTGAACATGCGCGCGATTGCAATTGCCGTGGCGGCGGCCGTGGTCCTGGCCGGCGGTCCGGCCCTGGCCAAGAAGACGCCGGAAGAGAACCTCGAGATTCCCATGTGCCCGCAGGTGCTGGGCACGGTCGCGATCAAGGACAGCCAGAACGAGTGGTGGCGCCAGTACAATCTGGGCAACCCGGCGGCGGTGATCAAGCTGATCGTCATGCGGTCGGGCTGCTTCCAGCTGGTCGATCGCGGCCAGGGCATGCAGATGATGAAGGAAGAGCGCGAGCTGATGGGCGAGGACGAGCTTGAGCGCGGCTCGGACATCGGCAAGGGCCAGATGAAGGCCGCCGACTACTTCATCCTGCCCGACCTGGTCACCCAGGATTCGAACACCGGCGGCAGCGCCATCGGCGCGGGCATCGGCGGCGCCATCGGCGGCGGCTGGGGCGCGGCGCTGGGCGGCGTCAGGACCAAGAAGCTGGAAGCCCAGGCGCTGCTGACGCTGACCAACGCCCGCACCGGCGTGCAGGAGCTGATCGCCGAAGGCACCTACAAGAAGACCGACGTGTCGTTCGGCCTCGGCGGCGGCGGCTGGGGCGGCTTCGGCCTGGCGCTGGCGGCGGCCGGCGGCGGCTATGCCGACACCGACATCGGCAAGGTGATCACGCTGGCCTACATCAAGGCCTACCGCAACATGGTGACCCAGATGGGCGGCCTGTCGGGCAGCGCCAGGATGGCGGCCCCGCTCCCGGCCCAGCGCCTGCTGGAGCGCACCGCCCTGCTGTCGGAGCCGCGCGAGGACGCGGCGCCGGTGCGCGGCCTGCGCGAAGGCATGGTCCTGCACCCGACCGGCAACAAGGCCGGCCTGTTCTGGGAAGTCGAGGAGCCCAACGGCGACCGCGGCTGGGTACCGTCCGAACTGCTGGAGTTGGCGAAGTAAATTTCGGGTTCGATCCGAAGGAAAGGGGGCTTCGGCCCCCTTTTTTCATATCCGTGGGAATCGCTATTTCCCTCTCCCCGGGGAGAGGGAAACAGGTCACCCGTTCTCGTCGATCAGCCAGGTGCCGTCGGGCGCCACGCAGGCGGTGCCGTAGCCGGTGGAGCGCTTGCCGCTGGCGGTGAACGCCTGCTGGAATTCGCGGCAGCTCTTGCCGTTCATCGGGAACTGGGGCTGCGGCGTGATCGAGCCGCTGGCGCCGGTCTTGGGATTGGACCAGTGGACGGCCTTGCCGGCGGCGCCGGTGGCCAGCGCCTTCTGGGTGATCTTTTCCATGATCGCCCGGTCCTCGGCCTGCAGGAACCTGGCGGCGGCGCCGCCCACGTCCCGGCCGGCGACCTTGCCGGTTTCGCGCGGCACCACGGTCGGCGACGGCGGTGGTGGTGGTGGCGGTGGCGGCAGTTGTGGCGCCGGTGACAACGGCGGCGGCGGCGCCTCGCTTACCGGATCCCGGTGGTCGCTGGCGCAGGCCACGAGAGTCGCGGACAGGAGCGATAGGCACAGAAGCCGTTGCATGCGCATGGAGCGATCCTCGAATTGCAGACCAGCAGTATAGGCAACCGGCGCGGCGCGGCCAGTCAGAATGGGCAGGTTCACGCCGCGTCCGCGCCGCGCTTGGACGCGGCGCGAGGAACCGCTACAACACGGCATCGCTTTCAACGTTCCGGGGCGGCCGATGACTTCCGATACCGATCCCTTCATCCGCTTCGAGGAATGGTTCGCCGACGCGCGCCGTTCCGAGCCCGACGTGCCTGAGGCCATGGCGCTCGCCACCGCCGACGGCAGCGGCATGCCCGACGTGCGCATGGTGCTGCTGAAGGCGGGCGGCCCGTCCGAAGGCTTCGTGTTCTACACCAACACCGAAAGCGCCAAGGGCGAGGAACTGGCCGCCAACCCGCGCGCCGCGCTGTGCTTCCACTGGAAGAGCCTGGGCCGCCAGGTGCGGGTGCGCGGCCCGGTCGAGCGCGTCTCCGACGCGCAGGCCGACGCCTATTTCGACAGCCGCGACCGGGGCAGCCGCATCGGCGCCTGGGCGTCGAAGCAGTCCCGGCCGCTCGAGGGCCGCTTCGCGCTGGAGAAGGCGGTGGCGTCCTACGCCGCGCGCCATGCGGTCGGCAGCATCCCGCGCCCGGACTACTGGACCGGCTTTCGCGTCATTCCCGAGGCCATCGAGTTCTGGCAGCACCGCGACCACCGGCTGCACGAGCGTCAGCTGTTCACCCGCGCGGGCGACGGCTGGACCGTGCAGTGGCTGTATCCATGAGCATTGGACCATGAACGAGCGCGGCCGCAGCGAGCTGGACCGCGCCGCCATCGACATCCGTCAGGCAGCGCCGCTGATGAAGCGCGCCGCCTATGCCTCTCTCGCTGTCGCGGCGCTGCTGATCGCGATCAAGTTCGCCGCCGGCCTCTATACCGGTTCGGTGGCGATTCTGTCGTCGCTGGTCGATTCGGTGCTCGACCTCGTGGCCTCGGCGGTGAACCTGTTCGCCATCAGCCAGGCCATCGCGCCCGCCGACCGGCAGCACCGCTTCGGTCACGGCAAGGCCGAAGCCATCGGCAGCCTGGTGCAGGCCGCGATCATGGCGGGTTCGGCGGCCTTCGTGGTCTTCGAGGCAGCGACCCGGCTGGTCGCGCCGCCGCAGGTGCGCAACCCGGAAGCGGGCATCGGCGTCATGGCGGTCTCCATTGCGGCCACCGTCGCGCTGGTGCTGTACCAGCGCCGCGTGGTCCGCAAGACCGGCTCGACCGCGGTCGCGGCTGATTCGCTGCATTACACCAGCGACCTGCTGACCAATCTCAGCGTCATCGCGGCCCTGGTGATCGCCGGATACACCGGCTTCGCCTATGCCGACCCGCTGTTTGCCATCGGCATCGCCTTCTATCTGGCCTGGAGCGCGTTCTCGATCCTGCGTGTGTCGTTCGACGTCCTGATGGACAAGGAATTGCCCGACGTGGACCGGAACACCATCAAGGACCTGGTGCGCGGCCATCCGGGCGTGCTCAGCCTGCACGACCTGCGCACCCGCTCGTCGGGACCCAACGTGTTCATCCAGTTCCATGTGGAGGTCGACCGGGAGTTGTCGCTGATCGAGGCGCACCGGATCATCGACGACATCGAGGGAGAGTTGCTCGAACGCTATCCCGGCGCCGAGGTGATCATCCATGCCGATCCCCAGGGCGTCGTCGAACGGCGCGACCGTTTCGAGAGGTGAGCACATGATCGACGTCTACGGCATCAAGAACTGCGACACGGTGAAGAAGGCGCGCGACTGGCTGGAGGCGAACGGCGTCGACTACCGCTTCCACGACTTCAAGGCCGAAGGGCTCGATGCGGCGACGGCCGGACGCTGGATGACGGCGCTGGGCCAGGATGTGGTGATCAACAAGCGCGGCACCACCTGGCGCAAGCTGACGCCGGCCCAGCAGAGCGTGGGCAGCGATGCCGACGCGGTGACGCTCGTCGTCGCCCAGCCGTCGCTGGTGAAGCGCCCGGTGTTCGACACCGGCAAGACGCTGTTGGTGGGCTTCGGCGACGAACAAAGGCAGGCCCTCAGGTCGCTGTAGTGCTAGGCTGCCGGCTTTGGGGGATGCGATAGAGGCGGCACATGAACGACGTCGAGCAGCAAGAGGACCAGGGCGGCCATATGTTCCGGATCGTGCTCGCCGCGGTCGGGCTGGTGCAGGGGCTCGGCTTCTTCGTGCTGGCCGAAGTCAACTGGAACAATAGCCATGACATCTGGCTGATGGCCGCCGCCACCTTCTGCCTGCTGGCGCCGTCCACCTTCCAGCTCACCTTCCGGCTTGGGCCGCTCCAGCGCGCCCTTGCCGCCAGCCTGGGCTTCGCGGGGCTGATGACGCTGCTGGCGCTGTGGTTCGGCTGGCGGATCGCCCTGCACGGCGAATATGCCTTCGACGACTACCGCGACGTGTTCTTCTGGACGCTGCCGATCGTCGCCTACATCGCCTGGGCATTCCTGCAGACCTGGACCGATCTGGGGGAGCGGCGCTTTCCCTATGCCAGCCTGTTCCGCTTCGCCTGGAGCAACATCCTCATCGCGGCCATCGCGGCGGCGTTCCTCGGGGTGTTCTGGCTGGTGCTGCTGCTGTGGTGGTCGCTGTTCGACCTGATCGGCATCCGGTTCTTCAAGGACCTGTTCCAGGAGTCGATTTTCGCCTGGGTGTTCTCGGGGGGCGTGGTCGGCCTGGGCATCGCCATCGCCCGCGAGAACGGCAAGCTGGTGCCGGTGCTGCGCCGGGTGGTGCTGATGCTGTTCCAGGTGCTGGCGCCGGTGCTGGCGGCGGCTTCGCTGCTGTTCCTCGCCGTGCTGCCCTTCACCGGCCTGCAGGTGCTGTGGGCGACCGGCTCGGCGACGCTGGTGCTGGTGTGCCTGCTGTTCGCGCTCAGCCTGTTCGTCAACGCGGTGGTGCAGGACGGCGGCCATCCGGTGCCGTTCGGCCGCTGGATGAACTGGCTGATGATGGCGACGCTGGTCGCCATGCCGGTGTTCGCCGCCATCGCCATCTATGCGGTGCGGCTGCGCATCGGCCAGTATGGGCTGACGCCCGAGCGGTTCATCGGCCAGCTCATTGTCATCGTCGCCGCCCTGCACGCGCTGGCCTACGCCGCCGCCGTCGTGCCGAAGCGCGGCGGCTGGGCCGGCTTCGTCACCCGGGTCAATCCATGGATCGCCGCCGGTGTCGTGGCGCTCGCGCTGCTGATGCTGACCCCGGTCGCCGATCCCTACAGCTGGAGCGCCCGCGCCCAGGTCGCGCGGCTGCTGGACGGCAAGGTCGCGGCGGAAAAATTCGACTTCGGATACCTCAAGTTCCAGCTGGGCAAGCCCGGAGCCGCTGCGTTCGAAAAACTCAAGACGGTGAAGGGCCAGCCGCAGCAGGCGGTGATCGACCGGAAGCTGGCCGAGGCCGACAAGGCGCAGAGCTACTGGGATACCGTGGGCAATCCCAACACGGTGGAACCCGATGAGCTGCGGCTGATCCGTGACAAGCTGGTGGTGCGGCCCGCGGGCGCCGCAGTGCCGGACGAGGTGCTGAAGGCGGTGAACGATCAGCGCGGATGGGCGTTCAGGAGCTGCCTTGACGACAAGGACCAGTGCGGCGTGTTGGAAACCGACGTCGATGAGGACGGCCAGCCCGAATATCTGTTCCTGTCGAAAGGCTACGTGCTGTCCGGCCCGCTGCTCTATAAGGACGGCGACGGCTGGCTGATGCGCGATCCCGGCGTGCCCATGCATCCGGGAGACAACAGCAGGGAAGGCCTGTGGGACGCCTTCCTCGCCGGGGATATCGAATTGGTCCAACCCGAGTATTATGATATCCGCATTGGCAAGAGTCGCTTGCACTACTGACGGGAGACCCTTTGTCGTCGAACGAGGAACGCAAGACGCTGATCCTGACCGGCGCGAGCCGGGGAATCGGCCACGCGACGGTGAAGCGCTTTTCCAGCGCGGGCTGGCGCGTGATCACCTGCTCGCGCATGGCGTTCTCGGAAGATTGCCCATGGCTCGGCGGCCGGGACAACCATGTCCAGATCGATCTGGCCGACCCCGAAAGCCGGTCGAGGGGCATCGAGCAGATGCGCGATCGGCTGCAGGGCAGCCCGCTCAACGCGCTGGTCAACAATGCCGGCGTCTCGCCCAAGGGACCGGGCGGCGCGCGGCTCAGTTCCATCGACACCCCGGTCGATCTCTGGCACCGGGTTTACGAGGTGAACCTGGTCGCGCCGCTGCTGCTGGCGCGTGGACTGATGGACGAGTTGAAGGCGGCACGCGGCGCCGTGGTCAACGTCACGTCGATCGCCGACAGCCGGGTGCATCCTTTCGCCGGCACCGCCTATGCTACGTCAAAGGCGGCGCTGGCGGCGCTGACCCGGGAAATGGCGTCGGACTTCGGCCCGCACGGCATCCGCGTCAACGCCATCGCGCCGGGCGAGATCGACACCTCGATCCTGTCGCCGGGCACCGAGAAAATCGTCGAGCTGCTGCCCATGCGCCGCCTGGGCACGCCGGAAGAAGTCGCCAAGGCGATCTATTTCCTGTGTTCGGAACAGGCCAGTTACGTCACGGGCACCGAGCTGTTCGTCAATGGCGGCCAGCATGTGTAAGGGAAGGAACCCCTCACCCTAACCCTCTCCCACAAGGGGAGAGGGGACGCGGTCGGATCGCTGCATCAACCCCTCTCCCCTTGTGGGAGAGGGTGGACGTCCGAAGGACGGCCGGGTGAGGGGACCACGAACGAACAGCCGCGAAGCGGACATTTCGAAGGAAGGCATCATGGCCAAGGACAAACTCAAGCTGAACCCGCTGCAGAACAGGACGCTGGCGCTGATGCAGGAACTGGCGCGGCACCGGGAGACCTCCATCGTGGACGAGAAGACCGGCGACGTCGTCGTCACTCATATGCCGCACGCGCACGGCGATCACGTCCATATCGGCGAGTTCGTGGTGTCCACCAGGGACATCACCGGCTTTTCCAACGAGGCGGTGTGGATCGCGCTCGAGCGCAAGGGCCTGGCCAAGTCCCATTTCCCGGTCGCGATCACCCTGACCAGGGCGGGCCTGGAATACGACACCGGCCTGCTCAACGCCGCCCGTTCCGATCACTAGGTCCGTGCGCTTCCTGGCCGCTGTCGCCTTCGCAACCGCCGCTGCCCTCGCGGCGCCCGCACAGGGTGCGGCGGACGCGCCGTGCTACCGGGAGGCGCGTGGCAAACCCATGCTGACCTGCCTGCTCGACGGCGCCGAAGGGCTGCTGAAGGCCGATCCTGGCAAGGACCCGGACGAGACGGCGGTGCTCTGGGTCAAGCTCAACCAGGTGTCGGCGGACGCGGGCGACCTGCAGCGTGCCCGGCGCAGCGCCGACAAGGTCGCGCCGGGCGGTCAGCGCAGGCTGGCCGAGGCGCGCGTCGCCGCGCTGATGGCGAAAAAGGGCGACCGCGCGGGCGCCGGGGCGATCCTCGATGCCATGCAGAAGCAGCCGCTGCCTTTGGGCCAGGTCGACTGGGCGGCGGCGAGCATCCTTGCGGCGCTGAACGATCCGGTCCGGACCAAGGCCTGGCTCGACTCGCTGCCGCCCGATCGCCGGGTAGACGGCCTGCTCGCGGCGGTGCGCGCGCAGCAGGAGGCGAAGCGGCCGCAGGAGGCCGAACGGCTGTTGCGGGAATTCGCCGCCGCGTTCGGCAAGGACGCGCCCGCCGATACCACCGCGATCATCGTCCATTCGCCCACCGCGATGGCGTTCATCGCCGCCGGCAGGCTCGACGCGGCGCGGCGCATGATCGGGCTGCTGCCGGACCTCGACCGGACCCGGCTCGAGGCGCGCCTTGCTCTCAAACAGGACCAGCTCGGCAAGCGCGCCGAGGCGCAAAAGGCGCTGGAGGCGTTTGCCGCCCGGCCGCGATCGGGCGACGCGCGGCTCGCCCTCGCGGTACTGGCCGCGCGGCACGGCGACTTCGCCGCGGCGCAGAAGTGGTTCCCGCCGTCGCTCAGCTACGACCAGGCGCTGCTCGACGAGCTGTTTTCGCTGCTGGGCAAGGCCGTGCAGGGCAAGCCGGCGCTCGCCATGATCGACACCATGAACAACAGCAAGGACAGGGCGGCGACGCTGGCGCAGCTTGCCATCGTTTCGGTCAAGGCCGGGCGGGCGGGGGAGGCCGCTGCCTATCTGCACCTGACGCGCAAGATCATGGATCCGCTGGTCGATCTGGATCATGGGGCGGCGCAGACGCTGATCGACTTCGCCACCGCGCTCGAGCGGACGGTCAGGGCCATGGTGGCGCTGGACCAGGAGAGCGATGCGATCCACTTCATCAGGAAGCTGGAGAACGCGGTCCAGACCGATCCCTACGGCCTGGCGCGTCCGGGCGTGATGGCCGGACTGATCGGCGCCAACAAGGCGCTGTACGAGGGCCGGCTGGCGGAAAACGACGCCGCCGGCGTCCGGCGGCTGCTGGCGCGAAGCTGGCGGGTGGCGGCCGGCGTTGCCGCCTATCTCGACGCCGGCCTGGTGACCGAGGCGGCGTTCGTCGCCGAGCGGGAAGCCCAGGGGCTCGCCAGAGCCGAGAATTCTCTCGCCGTCGCCCAATACATCGCGAAACACTGAACAACCAAGCCCAACGAATCAGGGGAAGATGCCATGACTGTCTACAAGTCGCTCAAGACCGATGTGAAGGACCGCATCCTGACCATCACGCTGAACCGGCCGGAACGCCTCAACGCCTTCAACTTCGACATGCAGTCCGAGATGGTCGAGGTGTTCAGGAAGGTGAACGACGAGGACGAGGTGCGCGCGGTCATCGTCACCGGCGAAGGCCGCGGCTTCTGCGCCGGCGCCGATCTGGGCGCGGGCGGCGCCACCTTCGACACCGACAAGCGGCCCAGCATCGACAAGGTCGGCCCCGGCGGCCTGTGGCGCGACGGCGGCGGGCGCGTGACCCTGCAGATCTTCGAGTGCCTGAAGCCGGTGATCGCCGCCTGCAACGGCCCGGCGGTCGGCGTCGGCGTCACCATGCAGCTGCCCATGGACATCCGCCTCGCCTCGACCGAGGCGCGTTATGGATTTGTTTTCGCCCGCCGCGGCCTGGTGATGGAGGCCTGCTCCAGCTGGTTCCTGCCGCGCCTCGTCGGCATCGAGCAGGCCGCCAAATGGTGCTTCTCCGGCCGGGTGTTCCCGGCGCAGGAAGCCAAGGACGGCGGCCTGGTCTCCGAGGTGCTGGCGCCCGAGGACCTGATCCCGCGCGCCCGCGAAATCGGCCGCGAGATCGCCGAGAACACGTCCGCCGTGTCGGTGGCGCTGATGCGCCAGATGATGTGGCGCATGATGGGCGCGTCCCACCCGATGGACGCCCACAATATCGACAGCCGCGGCATCGCCACCCTGGGCAAGATGGCCGACGCCGCCGAAGGCGTCACCTCGTTCCTCGAAAAGCGCCCGGCCGAGTACAAGCTGAAAGTGTCCGAAGACATGCCCGGCTGGTTCCCCTGGTGGGACGAGCCTCGGTTTGGGTGATTGGGTGGAAGGGGGCCTTCGGGCTCCTTTCTTCTGCTTTGGTTAGGACTGAGGCACGGTTTGATCGAGTTCGTGCCCGCAGTGCTTGCAACGTTTGGCAATCCAGAGGGAATTGGAGGCTGCCCAAGTCTGGCGACCTCTGGGTGCATAAAGGAAACCGCCGCAAGAGGCACACTTGCAAGCTCTTGTCCAGAAAGCCCAGACGAGTCCTGCCAGCGCATACGCGGCGACCGTCAACCCCACCACCGTCCGAAGATCATCCCACACGAAAAACATTGCCGCCATCCCCGCCGCGAACACGGCGATCCAGCTATTGTGGAGCCATCGATACATGGTGTTGCGCGTGGCCATATCTCGACGATACGGGACGGGCTCGTAACGGTCCAGTCATGGGCCTCGAAATTTGGAGGTGGGTGGAAAGCGGTCGCGTGAGTTCCTAATGTCCAAGGACGGCATGGCTAGCCTGAGCAACCACCCGGAGCGATAGGATGTCCATCACCATCACCGCATTTGAAGCATCTCCTGATCGCGGCCAAGGGCTGGCGCGCGACATGCGGGTTCGCTGGGCTCTCGAGGAAGTGGGCCAGCCTTACGACGTCCGTCTGGTTTCATTCGAAGAGATGAAGCAGTTGGCGCATCTGGCGCTGCATCCGTTCGGGCAGATTCCGACCTATGAGGAAGACGGGCTCGTGCTGTTCGAATCGGGGGCGATCGTGTTCCATATCGCGCAGCACCACGCAGGCCTGCTGCCGGACGACGCTCATGCCCGGGCGCGCGCTATCGCCTGGATGTTCGCCGCGCTTAACACGGTGGAGCCTCCGATCGTCGATCTGGAACAATCCGAATATGCGGAGGGCGACAAGAGCTGGTTCGAGGAGCGGCGGCCCATGATCCATGACCGCATCCGCGGGCGGCTGGACCAGCTTTCCACCCGCCTCGGCGACGCCGACTGGCTCGCTGGCGGGTTCAGCGCCGGCGACCTGCTGATGGTGATGGTGCTGCGCCGGCTGGAGGGAACGGGCATTTTGCAGGACTATCCGATCCTGTCAGCCTACATCGCCCGCGGCGAGGCGCGGCCTGCCTACCGGCGGGCGTTCGCCGATCAACTGGCGGTGTTCGAAGCGAGCCGCTGACGCGGCTGCCCTCATCCGGCGCTGCGCGCCACCTTCTCCCCGGCGGGGAGAAGGGACTTGCGGTGCCGCCGCTCCAGCCAAATCCCCTCGCCCCAACGGGGAGAGGTTAGGGTGAGGGGGACCGCAGAAGCGGTTCTACGGCCTCGGCAATTACTTCGAGAGCCTCCGTCAATCGTTCAGTTCTTTCGCGTATTTCGCCGCGTTTTCGCCGGCCAGCTTCCCGAACACGAGGCACGGCCCGTAGGAGCCGCCGCCGCCGATATAGACGTCGCCGTGCAGGTTGCCGACGGTCTCGCCCGCGGCATAGAGGCCGCGGATCGGTTTCTCGGCCTTGTTCATGACGGCGGTGTCGGCGTTGATGCGCAGGCCCGTGCCGGTCCAGCACAGGATGGCGGGCCGGATTTCCACGGCGTAGAAGGGCGGGGTCCTGATCGGCGCCATCTTCGCCTTCTTGAGGAAGGCGGTGTCCTCGCCGGCCGCGACGCCTGCGTTGTAGCGCTCGGCCATGCCTTCCAGCCCCTCGGAGTCGATGCCGGCCTTGGCCGCCAGCTCGGCGAGGGTATCGGCGCGGAAGATGCGGCCGTCTTCGGCCTTCTGCTGCAGCACGTCGTTGACCCAGTAGGCCTGGAATTGCGGGCTCCGCTTGGCGCTGGCGCGCGCCTCCTCGTCGAACACGGCCCAGGCGTTGCCGCCCTGCTTGTTGAGCAGGCCGGCGATCACCGTGTAGGGCGCCGTTTCGTTGCAGAACCGGTGCCCGTGCTTGTTCACCATGACCAGCCAGCCCGGCATCGCGACCTCGAGGTCGCGGCTGAAGCCCGGCGTGGCGAGCAGCAGGGCGCGGTCGTGGCCGTCGACGATGCCGCCGACCGCCTGGCCCATCTTGATGCCGTCGCCGCGCGCGCCGTCGGCCCCGATGTACCAGCGCCAGTCGCCGGTGGCCGCGGCGCGCGGCAGGTATTTCTCGATCATGTCCGGGTTGTTGCCGAAGCCGCCGGTCGCCAGGATGACCGCGCCGCAGGTCGCCTCGTCGTCGCCGATCCTGATGCCGGTCACCCGGCCCTCATCGTTGGTCACCAGCCCGGTGACGCGCGAATCCAGCACCACGTCGACGCCCTTGTTGCTGCGATGGCCGTCCAGCACGTTGATGACCTCCTCGCCCTCGCCTTCGGGCGGGTGCCCGCGCGGCACCGAGCCGACGCCGGAGCAGTAAAGACCTTCCTTGGGGTATTTCACGCCGAGGCCCAGCGCCCATTCGAGGGTCGGCCCGGACAGGTCGCAGTAGCGCCGCACCACGGCCGGGTCCACCAGCCACTGGTTCAGCGTCATGTATTCCTCGAACATGGCGTCGGCGGTGTCACCGGTGACGCCGGCCGCCTTCTGCACCGACGTACCCGCGGCATAGAAGTGTCCGCCCGACAGCCGCGACGAGCCGCCGACCTTCTTTTCGCTCTCGACCACCAGGACCGAAGCGCCGGTATCCGCCGCCGCGACGGCGGCGGCCAGGCCCGCGGCGCCCGAACCGACGATGATCACGTCATAGTCTCTTGCCATAGCTCGTTCTCCCCTACCGGTCGCTCCCCAAGAGCGCGTCGAGGGCAGAGTAATCCGGCCACGGCCCTGGGGCCAGCCTCGATCTGTAACGGGCGTTGGCTTTCCATGAGCCGGGCGTCCGGTGTCAAGACGTTGACTCGCTCGAGCGGCCTTCGTACATGCTGACGGCGCAAGCGGCTGGTCGCGGGCTTGCCGGCGAGGCAACTGGAGGTTCGGTTATGCAGTACGATGACGTTGTCCTGGGGCGCCGGAGCATCCGCGGCTACAAGCCCGTGCCGGTCCCCAAGGCCTTGATCCGGGAAGTGATCGGGATGGCCATGCGGGCGCCGTCGTCGCTCAACACCCAGCCGTGGAACTTTTTTGTCGTTTCCGGCAAACCGCTCGACCGCATTCGCGCCGGGAACACCGAGCGGATACTGGCGGGCGTGCCGGAATCCCGGGAGTTCCGCATGCATGGCGGATACCAGGGCGCGCACAGGGATCGCCAGATCGAAATCGCCAAGCAGCTCTTCGGCGCCATGGGAATCGAGCGCGACGACAAGGAAGGGCGGCAGGATTGGGTGCTGCGCGGGTTTCGCCAGTTCGACGCGCCCGTCTCCATCGTCGTCACCTATGACCGGTCGATCCATGGCGGCGACATCGGCCCGTTCGACTGCGGCGCGGTGACCAACGCCCTCGTCAACGCGGCCTGGTCCCGCGGCCTGGGATGCGTGATCAACAGCCAGGGGATCATGCAGTCCCCCGTGGTGCGCGAGCACGCCCGGATACCCGACGACCAGGTCATCATGACCTGCGTCGCTATGGGCTATCCCGACGACTCGTTCCCGGCGAACGCGGTGGTTTCCCGCCGCAAGCCGGTGGATGAAGCTGCTGTTTTCATCGGTTTCGACGACGAGCGGGCATGACGCCCAGCCTCAGCCCAGATCCTCGAAATCCATACCCAGGTCGATGGCCGGGGCGGACTGGGTGAGGCGGCCGACGGAGATGTAGTCGACGCCGGTTTCGGCGATGGCGCGGATGGTCTGCAGATTGACGCCGCCCGAGGCTTCCAGCGGGATCGGCGAGAAGGCGACGGCCTCGCGGAGCTGGTCGAGGGTCATGTTGTCGAGCAGCAGGCTGTCGGCGCCCGCCGCGATGGCCTCGCGGGCCTGGTCGAGCGTGTCGCACTCCACCTGGACTTTCAGGCTGGTATGCGCCCGGCAGGCCTTCACCGCCACCGTCACGCCGCCCGCCACGGCGATGTGGTTGTCCTTGATCAGCACGGCGTCGTAGAGGCCCATGCGGTGGTTGCCGCCGCCGCCCATCTTCACCGCGTATTTCTCCAGCACCCGCAGGCCGGGAGTGGTTTTCCTGGTGTCGAGGAGCCGCGCCTTCGTGCCGGCGATCAGGTCCACATAGGACCGGGTGAGCGTCGCCACGCCCGACAGGTGCTGCAGGATGTTGAGCGCCGAGCGCTCGGCGGTCAGCAGCGCGCGGGCCGGGCCTTCGATGCGTGCCACGACGTCGCCGGTCCGGGCGATCCGGCCGTCCCCGACCAGCACCTCGACGGCCGCGTCGGGCGCCAGCCGCCTGACGATGGCGATGGCGACCGGCAGGCCGGCGACGACCAGCGTCTCGCGCGCGGCGATCCGCGCCCGGAAGCGGGCGGTTTCGGGAATGGTTGCCTCGGCGGTCACATCGCCGGTGCCCACATCCTCGGCGAGCGTCCGGGTGATGAAGTCGTCGAGCGCCTCCCGCGACAGCGGCTGCGGCTCAGGCATGTTTAGGCGCTGCCGGAGGCGGCGACATGTCGAGCATGCGCTGCACCGAGCGCAGCGCCTTCACCCTGATGTCTTCCGGCACCTCGATCCGCGGTGTCATGTTGGCGAGGCACAGATAGAGCTTCTCCATGGTGTTCAGCGCCATGAACGGGCAGTTGTTGCAATTGCACTTGCCGTCGTCGTTGGGCGCGCCGATGAAGGTCTTGTGCGGCGCCTTCTTCTGCATCTGGTGCATGATGTGGGGCTCGGTGACGACGATGAAGGTGTCGGCGTCGGAGGTCAGCGCATAGTTCAGGATCGACGACGTCGAGCCCACATGGTCGGCATGCTGCAGGATGTGGCCCGGGCATTCCGGGTGGGCGATCACCGGCGCGCCGGGATGCTCGCCCATCAGCTTGACCAGCTCGCGCTCGGAGAACTGCTCGTGGACGATGCACGAGCCCTGCCACAGCAGCATGTCGCGCCCGGTCTTCTTCGCCAGGTAGCCGCCGAGGAACCGGTCCGGCGCGAACAGGATCGGCTTGTCCCTGGGGATCTGATTGACGATGTACTCGGCGTTGCTCGAGGTCACGATGATGTCCGACAGCGCCTTCACCTCGGCCGAGCAGTTGATGTAGGTCAGCGAGACGTGGTCCGGATGCTGCTCGCGGAACTTGCGGAACTGGTCAGGCGGGCAGCTGTCTTCCAGCGAACAGCCGGCCTTCATGTCGGGCAGCAGCACGGTCTTGTGCGGGCTCAGGATCTTCGCCGTCTCGGCCATGAAGCGCACGCCGCAAAACACGATGACATCCGCGTCGGTGGCGGCGGCCTTGCGCGACAGGTCCAGCGAATCCCCGACGAAGTCGGCGATGTCCTGGATGTCGCCTTCTTGATAGTAGTGGGCCAGAATGACCGCGTTGCGCTCCTGGCGCAGGCGCCTGATCTCGGCGGGCAGATCGATGAACGGATCGATCTCGGTGACGTTCAGCGGCGTCAGGTTGCCCTTGGGCCGGTCGAGGACGGTTGTGTTCATGGCATCATCCGGGCTTCTCGCCCGCTCCCGGCTGGATGACGTCTAGCGTGGCGCGTTATGTTGGCGATGCCGGGCCTGATAACAAGGGAATTCGGCGGAAGGCTGGGATGCGTTTCACCCTCAATCATTGGCATCCCGGCGAAGGTCGGGATCCAGGCTCAGTGCGAGAACAATCCTATCCGTGTCCCTGAGCTCGTCGAAGGGCCTTGCACGAACGCGGATGCAAGGCCCTTCGACGAGCTCAGGGACACGGTGAAGCTGGCGTATTGCACGCTGGGTCCTGGCCTTTCGCCGGGATGACAGGTTTAACTACTCCATCCCCTCGACCGGCAGGCGCTGGGCGCGCCAGCGGAGCATGCCGCCGGCCAGGTTGGCGACCTTGCCGAAGCCTTCCTTGTCGAGCATCACCGCCGCCTGGGCCGAGCGCGCACCGGACCGGCAGACCGTCACCACGGGGCGCGCCTTGTCGAGCGACGCGGCTTTCTGCTTCAGTTCGCCCAGCGGTATCAGCACCGCGCCTTCCACATGGCCGAGGATGCCGTTGAACTCGCTCGGCTCGCGCACGTCGACGATCTGCACCTGGGCATGGTGCTCCTCGAGCCATTCGGGCTGCAGCTCCCACAGGCCCGCATAGGTATAGGTCAGCGGCGCCCAGTCGGGCTCGGCCACGCTGGGGTCGGTGAGCGCGGCGCCCTCAGGCTCGCCGCAGCGCAGGTTGGCGGGCACGGCGATGTCGATCTTGTTGGGGTGCGGCAGGCCCAGATTGCGCATGTAACCGGCGAAGTCGGCCTCGCCGATGTCCTCGCCCAGGCGCGGGTTGAACAGCTTCTCCTCGGCTACGCTGGTGACCGTCGAGCCCTTATAGTCATGGCCCGGATAGAGCAGGCATTCGTCGGGGAGACGGAAGATGCGGTCGTGCACCGAGCGGTACATGGCCGATGGATCGCCCTGCTGGAAGTCGGTGCGGCCGCAGCCGCGGATCAGCAGGCAGTCGCCGGTGAACGCCATGGAATTGTCGTCGAGCACGAAGGTCGAGCAGCCGCTGGTATGGCCAGGCGTGGCGATCGCCGTCAGGCGGCGGTTGCCGAACGCCAGTTGGTCGCCGTCATTGAAATAGACGTCGGCTCCCTGCACGCCCGAGCGCGCCGACACGGCGATCCGGCTGCCCAGCCGCTGCCGCAGCAGCCAGCCGCCGGTAACATGGTCGGCATGGACATGGCTCTCGATGGTCAGCTTCAGGTCGAGGCCCAGTTCCTCGAGCAGCGCCACCTCGCGGCGGACCTGCTCGAATACCGGGTCGATCAGCACCGCGTCGCGGCTGCGCGGATCGGCCAGCAGATAGGTGTAGGTCGACGACTGCGGATCGAAAAGCTGGCGGAAGATCAGCATGGCGGCTCCCCGGATTTCGCCGCGCAGTATAGCGCAAATGCAAAGGGCCGGAACGTGTGTTCCGGCCCTCGCGGGAGTTTCGATGCGTGGCGCGGATCAATCGCCGGTGATGCTGTTGGTGGCGCTGTTGCCGATCGACGTGGAGCCGATGTTGTTGCCGCGGATGGTGAACGAGCTGCCGGTGCTGGCGCCGTTGATGCTGCCGCCGGCGACCAGGCCGATGCCGATCGTCACGTTGTCCACGGTCGACGATACCGTGACGCCGGTGTTGGTCTGGACGTTGAGGACCGCCGACGACGGATGCTGGAATGTGCCCGTGTCGAGGATCAGCTCGTTCTCGGCATAGTTGCCGGTCGCCCGCGCCAGCACGTTGTTGCCGTTCACCGCGATGGCGCTGTTGTCGACGCCGCCGGTGCCCGAGAGGTCGTCGACGCCGATGGTGACCGGCTCGGCGGCGCCGCCGATCGTGGCGGTAACGGTCGATGGTGTCTGGCTGCCGGTGTTCGACTGGTAGTTGAGCACCACGTAGTCCACGCCGGTCGTCGAGGCGAACGGCGCGGCATTGGAGATCGTCGCGCCGCCGGCGGCGCTTGCCTGCAGCGTGGCGCCGGCCGAGGTCGTCATCGAATTCAGCGCGACACTGCCGCTGGCGGTGGCTAGCAGATCGTTGGAACTCACGGAGACGGCGCCGTTGAGCACCGCGCCCGCGGCGTCGTCGAAGGTGGCGCTGATGTCCACCGTGTCGATGTCGGCGGTGATCGCGGCGCCGCCTAACACCTGGGAGCCGATCACCTGGGAGTTGATCAACTGCGACGTCGCGTCGCTGGCGGCGCCAGCGCGGAGGCTGATGGTGTTGCTGGCCCAGAAGCCGCGGGCCGTGGACTCCACCAGATTGTTGTCGACCGTGACGGCGTCGCCGCTGGACAGGGACGTGATGTCGATTCCCATCCTGGACGATACGATGTCCGACGTGATCGCGACGCTGTCGCCCGACCGCTGCGAGTTGACGATGTTGAAATCGCCGTTGGCCGTCGGCAGGCTGGCCAGCGGCGCCGGCGCGGCCGTGCCGCCGACGATGGTCGCGCCGGAGTTCACGACCAATTCGTTGGTGACGGTGCCGCCGATGGCTGTGCCCGAAGTCGTGTTGCCGGATACCGACGTGGCGCTGGCGCCCGCGTTGGCGGCGCTGTCGACGGTGATGTTCAGGTTGACGCCGGTGACGGTCGCGCTGGCCGTACTGCCCTCCGCGACCGTCTGCTGCGACGCGACCGACGCACTGGCGCCCGCGACGCCGAGCGGATCGTCGACCGCGGCGCCGGAGAACAGGCCGAGCCCGTTATAGGCGCCGTGGATGGTACTGCTGGCGCCGACCACGTTGTTGTCGACGGTCAGCGTGCCGCTGTTGAGCGTATCGACCACGGTCTGGATCGTGGCGCCGTTCACGCTCGTGCTCACCGAATCGCTCACCCCGAGCAGGCCCTGCGGACCCTGGGCGTTGATCACGCCGTAATCGGCGTTCACGATGACGCGGCTGGCGCCGTCGATCTTCGTGTCCGGCGTCGTGTCGTCCGAGCTGCTCGACAGGACCGTGCCCTTCGACACCAGGATGTTGCTGGTGTCGTTGACGGTGCCGACCGCACCGATCGTGTTGCCGTTCAGATTGATGGCGTTGCCGGTGATCACAGTCGCCCCGGCACCGTCGGCGTCGACCAGGATGGCCGCGTTCGCGACGTTGGCGGTGACCGTGGGACTGCTCGCCGACTGCTGCACGTTGCCGACGAAAGCCTGGCCGTCATTGCTGACGAAATCCAGATCCAGCCGGTTCTTCGATGTGTTGGCGCCGGCCTGGGCGACCAGCTTGTTGCCGCTCTCCGAGATGGTGGTGTTCGAGATGGTGTCGGCGGCATCGACGATGGTCTGGATGCGCACCGGATCGCCCGGCGTGCCGGTGAGTTCGGCGATGACGCTCAGCGCGTTGAGCTGGTTCGAGCCGATGCCGAACGTCGCGTCGTTGAAGGTGATCTGGCCCGTGGGACCCAGCAGCGTCGCGGTCGGCGCGTTGGCGCCGGGCTCGACGTCGGGCAGCGTCGTTCCGGTCGCCGCCAGCGTGTTGACCACGGTATTGACCTGGGCGAAGGCGCGAATGTCGTTCTTGTCCTGCGTGATCGTCGCACCGGTGATGTCGCCGTCGACATCGCCGCCGGGGCCGTTCATGTCGATGATGGACCGGACGGCGTTTACCGTCGCCGACAGGCCGGCATCGCTGTCCTCTCCAATAGCCTGCTGGTTGGACGCCAGCATGGCGATCGGGCCGTTTTGCGCCACATCGCCGACGCCCGCGCCGGTCAGGTCGTAGGTCTCGACATTCAGCACGATGCCGTTGGTCGCGTCGTTGCCAATCGCCTGGGCCATGATCGAGTTGCCGTCGATCTCGGCCACGCTGCCTTGGCCGAAATCGGTGCCGGCCGTGCGGATGTTCATGCTGAGATCGGAATTGTCGAGATCGACACTGACGCCGTAGCCGCCCCCGGCATCGGCCAGATTCTCGAAATACTGATCGTTGACCAGCGACACCTCACTGCCGACATCCACCTCGAAAAAGTTGATGACGAGGTTGTTCGCGGCGGCCGCGGAGGTCCGCGTCAGGGTCTGGGTCTGGGCAGTTTCGGTGATCGTATTGCTGGCCAGGTTGACCCGGCCCGACGCCAGCAGCTTGTTGCCGTTGATCTGCACGACCACGCCGAGCATGTCGAACGCGCCGCTTTCGACCTCGACGCTGATGTCGCCGTCATACTGGTCCACCTCGATGCCGGCCGACTTGCCGTCATTGTCCTCGTCGGCCACCGTCTGCACGTTGACCAGCGACGGCGAGCCGTTGAGCGAGGTGGTGGTGGCGCCGCCGACGGTGATCGCCGACGTGGCCTGGTTCAGGGTGGCGGCCGAGGTTCCCTTGTTGCCGGATGCCGTCACCTGGGTGTTGGACATGTTGGTGAGCGACGAACCGGCGCGCAGCCGGATGAAGTCGCTCTGGTTCGGCTCGTCGCCGGTGACCGCGGTGACGATGGCGCCTTCCAGGTCCTCGACGGACTGGTCGTTGAGCAGCGCGAAGCCCGCATCGACGGTCGTGACCAGCGCCGAACCCGTGCGGTCGACACTGGCCGCCGGTAGATCGAAGGTGCCGTCCGAGATGGACAAGCCGGTGAGGGTGATCGAATTGGTGGACGCTTCGACCAGATTGGCCCAGACGAAGGCGCTCATCGCATTGTCGTCGACGTTGACGGCGGCCTTGCTGAAGGTGTTCGGGAATGCGTCCACCTCGATCAGCGTGGTGTCGGTGGACGAGGTCAGCGTGGCCGACAGCTGCGCGCCGTCCTCCACCGTCTGGGAATTCACCAGACCGACCGTGCCGCTGGAGCCGCCGCCCGCCAGCGAGTTGGCGTCGATCGTGATGCTGGATTCGCTCGACAGGTTGCCGATCGCCTGGGCGTAAATCTGGTTGTCGGAGACGCTGACCGTCGCATCGGTGATCGCCGAGCCGACACCGCCATTGCGCGCCGTCCAGGAAATGATCCGCGTATCGACGGACGAAACCGCGCCGCCGCCGTCCAGGACCTGGGCGTTCAGCACGCTGAAGCCGGCCTCGACGGCGCCCGAGGTGGTCACATGGTTGACCGAGATGGTGGGCGCTGCCGCGCCGCCCAGGCCGGTGACCGTATTGCCCTGATCGATTTCGAGGCTGCTGCTCTGCGAGTTCCCGACGGCCTCGGCATAGATGAAATTGCCGTCGACATAGATGCCGTCGGCCGGCACGGTGCCGGCCGCGCCGGCATCGCCGGCGGCGCGCACAAACAGCTCGCTGCCCGTCACCGTGGCCGTCTGCAGCCCTTCGGTATACTGGGCGTTGTTGATCGCCGCGATGCCGCTGAGGCTGGTGGCCTTGGTCACGTCGATCAGGTTGACGGCCTCGCTGCCGCTGGAGGTCGCCGCGATCGAGTTGCCCGTGGCGTTGATCACGCTCGAGGTCATGTCGGAGACGTTGACGTTGAGGTCGCCGTTGGTCACCGTGGCGGTCACCGCGACGTCGCTGTACTGCACGTTCTGCACGAACAGGTCGGCCGCCACGCTGGCCACGTCCGGCGCGCCCACGGTGAACGAGTTCTGCTGGCCGCCGGCCACGGCGTTGCCATCCAGGCTGACGTCGTCGAGCAGGACGCGGTTCAGCGAGCTGTTGTCCGACGCGGCCGCCAGGATCGAGTTGCCGGTGAAGTCGATGGTGGTCGTGTTCAGGTCGGCGACGGCGACGTCATCGGCCAGATTGGCCGACGTCTTGTTGGTGTTGCCGATCTCGATGGTCGAATCCGTCACCGACGCGGTGAACGCCACGCCGCCCTGACTGCCCTGGACGCTGACCGCGCCCGCCGAGCCGTCGAGCTTGGTGAAGCCCACGTCCTTGCCGTCGATCAGGTCGATGTCGACCAGGTTGGCGGCCTCGTTGCCGGTGAACTGCGCCCGGACGGTGCTGTTGGTCAGGTCCAGGTTGACCCCGACCAGGCTGGTCGGGGTGCCGTCGACGACCGCCGACGAGCCGATCCGCGATCCAGACACCGCCGCGCTGGCGCCCGTCAGGTTGATGTTCTGCTGCGCCGAGGTGGCGAGCAGGCCGCCGGACACCACCAACTCGTTGGGCGCGCCCGGGTTGGTCAGCAGCGACGAACCGACGTCGGCATTGGTGAACAGCGGATTGAGCACGCCGGAGATTTCGGTCGACGCCAGATTACCGCTGGCGTCGGACAGGATCCCCAGATTGTCCAGGATGACCGAGCTGCCGGTGCCCAGATCCTCGAACGCCGAGTTGATGAGGCCGTTGGTGGTCGAGGCGGTGATGCTGACGGCCGCATTCGTCTGCGGCGCGGTGGCATAGGCGCCGCCGGTCACCACCTTCAGGTCGACGAAGGCGCCCGGATCCGGATCGTCGACATCGGTGTACAAGCCGTTGACGATGATCGGATCGACGGCGGCGTTGCCGACCGCCAGCGAGAAGATGGTGTTGTAGTCCGCGAGGGCGACGATCGGACCGCCCTCGACGTCCGCGGGGGTGAAGGCCGGCGGCATGACCAGGGTCACATTGGCCGAACTCGCCGTCACCGACGTGGTGCTGTTCGACTGCACCGTGCCCACGCCGTGCGAGAAGCTTGCCGCCGCCAAGGTCGGCGGAATCACGCTCAGATCATAGGTCAGCGTGGTCGCCTGGGCGCCGGAGACGCCGGCCGCGGACAGCAGCGCGAACACGCTGGCCGACGTAAGGATGCGAGAGTTGTTCATTGGTAGCCCCCCAAAAAAACTTCGGCCTCATTCCCCCTCAAGCGGATAACCCCGCTCCATGCGCGCCGAAGTGATGGCCAGCTTCGCCGCACATTTGAAGTAAAACCATAACGGGTCCGTGAACGATAGACAACCGCTGATGGACGTTTTCATCAAGACATCACAAAGCGGTAGCGGAATATGCCCGCGCGCGGATGGCCTGCGCCGGGACACCTGTGGCAGACTGGCGCGGAGGCTGGCGCTGTCCGCGGCCACCGAAGAACCAATCGCGCGCCGCCGCGTTAGCTCCCCGGAGGGAGCGGCCCGGTGGCGACCAGCTCGGCGGCCATGCCGCCTACCAGACGGAGAAGGGTGATTCGGCCGGCCTTGAGGACAATCGCAATGATGGCGGGCGCCGTGCTCGTGCTGGCTGCCGGCGCGCCTGCGGCGCGCGCCCAGTCAACCATGGCGCAGCCCAAAGCGCCGGACGCCATAACCAAGGAAGAGAAAGAGACCGAGGAGGCCGACCGCAAGCAGCTCGGGGAAGAAACCCGGCAGCTCGACGAGGAGAAGAAGCAGGAGGAGGAGGCCGAGGACGCCAAACGCGCGGCCCGGGGGATGCCGTCTTATGCCTACCGGGTCGACATCAACGGCCTGGAGAAAACCGGCCTGGAGAAGTTGCTGAAGGACCGCTCGGACCTGATGCGGCTGCGCAAGGAAGAGCCGGCGTCGATCTGGGATCTGCGCGCCCGCATCCGCCGCGACATCACCGGCTTCGCCGACGTGCTGCGGTCCGAGGGCTATTACGGCGCGAAGATCACCTACGAGATCGACCGCAACGCCAAGCCGATCCGGGTCGCCATCACGGTCGAGCCGGCGGAGCGCTTCACCATCGGCGCCTACGTCATCGAGCTGACCGGCCCCGCCGCGTTGCCGCAGTCGGTGAAGGACGAGGCGCGGAAGATCGCCGAGGCGCAGGTCGGCCAGCCGGCGCGCAGCGAGACCGTGGCGCTGGCGTTCGGGAAGGTGATGGGCGAGCTGCCCCAGTTCGGCTATCCGCGCGCCAAGCTGGCGCTGCAGGACTTCAAGGCCGACCACAAGGACCGCAAGCTGACCGCCCGGGTGCGGATCGACACCGGTCCGCTGGTGCGGTTCGGCGAGATCAGGCTGGACGGGCTGGCGACGGTGAAGCCCGGCTATGTCATGAAGGCGGTCACCTGGAAGACCGGCGACGTCTATGACAGCCGCAAGATCGAGGCGTTCCGCCAGGAGCTGACCGAGATGAACCTGTTCGCCTCGATCCGGGTCGATACCGACGACCCGCTGCAGGGCGACCGGCAGCCGGTCAGGATCAGGCTGCTCGAGGCCAAGCACCGGTCGGTCGGCGCCACCGCGTCCTATTCCACCGTCAACGGCTTCGGCGGCTCGGTGTTCTGGGAGCACCGCAACATCTTCGGCGCCGGCGAGCGGCTGGTGCTGGAGCTGGAAGGCGACCAGAAGCTGGTGCAGTTCAAGGCCGACCTGACCAAGCCGCGCTTCCTGCGCAAGGACCAGAAGCTGCTGTTCGGCGCCGAGGCGGCGCGCGAGGATACCGACGCGTTCCTGGAATATCGCGGCGTGCTGCGCGCGGCGGTGGAGCGCGAGGTGACCCAGCGGTTGCGCGTGCGGCTCGGCCCGGAAGTGGCGTATCTCGACACCCGCGACGCCTTCGCGCCGTCGAAGAACTTCCTGGTCGGCCTGCCGGCCATCGTCACCTATGACCACAGCGACGACCTGCTGGACCCGACCAAGGGCTACCGGCTGGACGGCAAGGTGTCGCCTTATGCGGTGTTCGGCGACGGCAAGCACTTCGTGTCCATGGAAGGCACGGCCCGGGTCTATTTCCGGCTCGATGACGGCGGGCGCTTCGTGTCGGCCAGCCGGGTCAAGGTGGGCATGCTGTTCGGCGCCGACGACATCAGCCGCGTACCGGCATCGAAGCGGTTCTATTCGGGCGGCGGCAGCTCGATCCGCGGTTACGGCTACCAGGCCATCGGCCCGAAAGACCCGGCAGGCGAGCCCATCGGCGGCATGTCGCTGTTCGAGGTCGGCACCGAGATGCGCATCAAGATCAGCGACACCTGGGGCGTGGTGCCGTTCTTCGAGGGCGGCAGCGTGTTCGACAGCGAATTGCCCGATTTCTCGCGCAAGCTGCGCTGGGGCGCGGGCATCGGCGTGCGCTACTACACCGGCTTCGGACCCATCAGGCTCGACGTCGCGTTCCCGATCAACAAGCAGCCCGACGACGACAAGTTCCAGATCTATGTCAGCATAGGGCAGGCGTTCTGATGGCGGAGGCGGCGATAGAGCACAAGGGCATGACGAGACGGCTGCGCATCCCGGCCATCGTGCTGGGCGGCCTGCTGCTGATCGTCGTCATGCTCTATGCGCTGGCGCGCGTGGGCGCGTTCAACGGCGTTATCGAGGGCCTCGTCGAGGACGCCCTGAGCGATCGCGCGACCGGTACCGTCGCCACAGTCGACGGCCTCGATGGCGATCCGCTGTCGGAGATCGTCATCAAGCGTCTCGTCATCGTCGAACGCCGCAAGAACACGGTGGTGGCCGAGGGTATCGTCCTGCGCTGGCGCCATCTGGGCCTGCTGGCGGGACGTGTCCGGGTCGAGGCGCTGACCGCCAGGCGGTTGCTGATCGCGAGGGCGCCGCCGGGCGCCCCGGACGAGCCGTTGCCCACCGAGCTGCCCAGATTGCCAGTCGACGTGCGGCTCGACCGGCTGAAGGTCGACGAGGTCCGCTTCGAGGGCTCGCCGACCGTGTTCACCCTGGTGGGCGCCGGCCGTTGGTCCCGCGATCCCGCCATAGAACTGCGCCTCGCGCTCGCACCGCAGGATGCGCAGGGCGAATACGCCCGCCTCGCCGTCGACTACGACCCCGGCAAGGACCGGCTGGTGCTGGACGGCAGGCTGGTCAGCAAGGCCGGCCAGGGCCTGGGCGGATTCCTGTTCCCCGGCGAGCAGGGCGACATCTCGCTGGTGCTGGCGGGCCAGGGATCGGTGAAGAACTGGCGCGGACGGCTGGACGGGCTGAGCGGCGACACGACCATCGCCGCGCTCGACATCGCCGTCACCGACCGGCTGCATATCGAGGGGTTGCTGGATCCGCGCCCGTTCCTGCCCAGGGACGAGATCAGCGCCCTGATCGGCGCGCCGCGCGTGGTCTTCGACCTCGGGCTGAAGGACGGCATGCCCGGCGCCTACACCGCCCGCATCGTCAACGAGGGCGCCGACATCCGCTTGGCGGGCAGCCTGGCGGACCGGAAGGCCATGCTGTCGCCGCGCTTCTCCATCATCTCCAATAACGCCGCGTGGTTCGCGCCGGTGCTGGACGGCTGGACCTACGGGACGGCCTCGCTGGCCGGTGCCGTGACCCAGACCGGTGACGGCCCGAACGTGACGGCGGCCATCGCCATCGACCGGCTCGCGGGTGACGGTTTCGCGGCGCGCAAGGCTTCCGGCAACATCAGCCTGTCCGCCATCGGCGCGGGCAAGGCCATGGTCTATGGGCTGGCCGGCAAGGGCGCGCTCGAAGGCGTCGACGCCGCCGAGCGGAACCTGCGCGCCGACTGGATGCTGGACGGACGTCACGACCCGGCGAAAGGCCGCATCTCCATCGCCAACCTGCGGCTTTCCGACGGCGGCTCGCGCATCGCCGCCAAGGGCGACGTGATCCTGTCGCCGCTGTCGGTGAAAGGCTCGGCGACCGTCGCCGTCGCCGATGTGGGCCGCTGGGTGGACGCGGGCGTGCGCGGCCGCGTCGACGCCGACGGCAGCTTCGAATGGCAGCCCGATTCGGGCCGGCTGATGGTAAAGGCGAAGGGCGCGGGCAAGGGTCTCAGGCTGGCCGATGCGCGCCTCGCCGCACTGCTCGGCCCGTCGCCGACGTTCCGGCTGGTGCTCGACGATCCCGCCGGCCGCGGCCAGGGTACGCTGGACGGCGCGGTCGCCGGCGCGCAGGTGAAGGCGCGCCTGAAGGGCCGGATCGGCGAGACCATCGACGCCGCCTATGAGGCACGCTTCGCCAACGTCGCCAGCCTCACCGGCGACGGCGCGCTGAAGGCCTCGGGCCCGGTGACCGTGACTGGCACGCTGAAGGGCGACGCCGCGTCGCCCGACGTGACCCTGCGCGCGGCCTTGGCGCACGCCTCGCTGTCGGGCGTCAGGATCACCGACGTGACGCTGACCGCCGAGGCAGGCGACGTGGCCGGCGCGCCGCGCGGCCGGATCGACGCCGCCTTCGCCATGGACGGCGAGCCGATGACCGCGGCGATCCCGTTCGTGTTCGACGAGAGCGGCGCCTGGCGGTCCGAACCCGTCGCACTCAACGGCGAGTCGGCGAGCCTGTCGGGCGTGCTCGCCGCCGCGAGCCTGGGCGCGCCGATGACCGGCAAGCTCGACCTGCGCCTTTCGGGACGCGGCGTGATGACCGCGCTGGCCGGCACGCCGGCGGCCGGATCCGTCAACGGTACCGTGCTGCTCGATCCGGAGGGCGAGGCGCAGGGGCTGCGCTTCGACCTGGCGGTGACCATGGGATCGTTCGCCACGGGCCGGGAGTCCGCCGTCACCGTGGCCAGCGCGCGGCTCATGGGCGACGTCGCCATCGGCGAGGCGCTAGACGTGCGCCGGATCACCCTGGACGGCAGGGACGTCACCTATGACCGCGCCAGGCTGGCCAGCCTGACCGCCACCATCACGCCGAGCGGCAACGGACTGGCACTTGCCGCCTCCGCCAAGGGCGAATTCGAAGGGCCGCTTTCCCTGTCGCTGAAGGGGCGCGCCGACCGCGCGCTGCTGGCGGCGCCCAACACCATTACCCTCGACAGCCTGAACGGCACCATAGCCGGCCAGAAGATCGCCCTGCTGGCGCCGGCCACGGCGGTGCTGGCGGAGGGCTACACCGATATCGGCCCGGTCCGGATGAGCTACAACGGCGCGCCGCTGGAGCTGCAGGCGACGCTGCGGGACGGCGGCAGCACCGCCCGCCTCTCCGGCAAGGATCTGGACCTGGCGGCGTTATCGGCGCTGACCGACGGCCAGGACGTGGCCGGCAGGCTGACCATCGACGGCGAGATCGACTTCACCAGCGGCGCGCCGCGCGGCAACGCCCAGCTCCGAATCGCCGGCCTGATCGTCGAGGACACGCTCGACCGCCGGCCCGTCGACGTAAAGGGCGGCGTGACGCTGGCGGACGGCCGGCTGAAGGGCGGGCTGACCCTCGACACCAGCAGCGAACGGGCGCTCGACGTGACACTCGACCTGCCGGTGGCGCGCGGCACCAAGGGTCCGTTCGCGCTCGCGGTCGAGGTCGACAAGCCGCTGACCCTGCAGCTCAAGGGCAACGCCGAGCTGGCCTATCTGTGGCCGCTGACCGGCGCCTATGAGCACATCCTGGGCGGCCGGGCGACGGTGGATGCGCGGGTCACCGGCTCGGTCGCCGATCCCACGCTGAACGGCAGCTTCGCCATCGCCGGGATGACCTACCGCAACCTGTCGACCGGCACAAAGGTCGAGGCGGCCAATGTGCGCTTCGTGCTCAAGGACAGCCTGCTGGAGCTGCCCGCGACCAACGCGACCGACGGCGGCAAGGGATCGATCGTGCTGTCGGGCTGGGTGAAGCCGCTGGCGCCGGGCGGCACGCAGGCCGACATCACCGCCCGGTTCACCAAGGCGCGCATCCTGAAGCTGCGCGACATGACCGCGCGCGCCACCGGCCAGATCCAATACACCCAGGACAAGGACGGCGCGCTGCTCGAGGGCGAGGCCACGGTCAACGACGCCGAGTACACCCTGAACGCCAAGGCGTCGGACGACTTCGTCAGGCTCTACGTGGTCGAGCTCAACCGGCCGCCGGGCCTGATCAGCTTGCCGGAGAAGCCGACCGAGCAAACCTTCAAGACCCGGCTGCGAATCGACGTCACCGCCGGCAACCGCATCTTCGTGCGCGGCCGCGGTCTCGATTCCGAGTGGCGCGGAGAGGTCCGCGTGCGCGGCACCGCGGACCAGCTCGCGCTGCAGGGACGGGTCGATCTGGTGAAGGGCGAGTTCGATTTCGCCGGCCGCAAATTCGTGCTGCAGAACGGCTCGCGGATCGAGCTGCTGGGCGGCACGGATCTCGATCCGGTCATCACTGCCCGGGCGGTCTATTCGGTCACCTCGCTGACCGCCGAGATCCGGCTGACCGGGCGCGCCTCCAACCCGCAGATCAAGCTGTCGTCCAACCCGGAGATGCCGCAGGACGAAATCATCTCCCGCGTGCTGTTCGGCCAGGGCAAGCAGAACCTGTCGGCGTTCGAGGCCGCCCAGCTCGCCGCCGCCGTCGCCTCGCTGGGCTCGTCGGGCTCGGGCTTCGACGTCATCGGCAAGCTGCGCGGCGCCTTCAGCCTGGACCGGCTGACTGTCGGCACGCTGGACCGCCCCGGCGCCCGCGACGAGGGCGGTGCCGGCAAGCCGGTGATCCGCGGCGGCAAGTACATCACCAAGAACATCTATGTCGAGATCGGCAGCGCCACCGAGGAGGAGGACGCCCAGTCCGCCTCGGTCGACATCGACCTGACCAAGCACCTGAGCGTCGGCACCGAGGCGACGACCAGCGGCAACCAGAAGTTCCGGGTCCGCTACAAGCTGGATTACTGAGCGGCGCTGTTCGACCGCACCGCGCAAAACGGCACGGTCGATTTGGAATACAGCACGCGGCTCCATGTCGGTTCCGCCGCGCAATAGGCGGCCGGCCGCGTTAAACTTCGTCCATGCAGCTCTATGAACTCGTCCTCAATCACGGCCGCTCGGTCAGCCCGTTTGTCTGGCGGGCCAAGATGGCGCTGGCCCACAAGGGCTTCGCGCCCGAGACCGTCGCCATCGGCTATGGCGACAAGGCGACCATCGCCTTTTCCGGCCAGGACCGGGTGCCGGTGCTGGTCGACGGCGGCACGGTGGTGTCGGATTCGTGGCGCATCGCCTGCCACCTGGAGGACCTCTATCCGGACCGTCCCAGTCTGTTCGGCGGCGACGGCGGCCGGGCGCTGGCGCGGGTGTTCAACCACTGGTGCGACAGCCAGTTCCTGTCCAGCCTGTTCATGCTGTGCTGCGCGCCGACCTTCGACCTCACGCCCGAGGCCGACCAGCCCTATTACCGCGAAAGCCGCTTCCAGTGGACCGGCATGACCATCGAGCAGATCCGCGAGAAGGGAAACCTCAAGCAGGTCCGCGCCGCCCTGCAGCCAATGCGCCTCGCGCTGGCCGAGCAGCCTTTCCTTGCCGGCGCCGCGCCGGCCTATGCCGACTACTGCGCGTTCGGCGGTTTCATGTGGGCGCGGATCAGCACCGGCCCGATCCTCGAGGAGGGCGACATCGTCGAGGGCTGGCGCCAGCGCATGCTCGACCTGTTCGACGGCCTCGCCCGCAAGGCGCCCAGCGCGGAAATCGATTAGCCCGGTTTTCCTGTCACGAGGTGTGGGTTAGGCTCGCTGCCGAACTGAAAACGGGAGAGTGCGATGGCGGGAGATGCGGCCTGGCTGGCCAAGGTGCGGGAGGCGGCGCTGGAGCCGGACCTGCCGATCGTCGATCCGCACCATCACTTGTGGGACCATCCCGGCTCGCGCTACCTGCTCGACGAGCTGCTGCAGGACACCGGCAGCGGCCACAACGTCGTCGCCACCGTGTTCATGGAATGCGCCGCCATGTACCGGGCCGACGGCCCGGTGCGCATGGCGCCGGTGGGCGAGACCGAGTTCGTCAACGGCGTCGCCGCCATGAGCGCCAGCGGCCTCTACGGCAAGACCCGCGCCTGCGCCGGCATCGTCGGTTTCGCCGACCTGACCCTGGGCGCGGACGTCGCCGAGGTGCTGGAGGCGCACGTGAACGCCGCGCCCGACCGGTTCCGCGGCATCCGCCACGCGGCCGGCTGGGACAAGGACGACCGGGTGCGCCGCTCGCACACCAACCCGACCGAGCACCTGCTGCTCGACCGCACCTTCCGCGAGGGCTACGCCCAGCTTGGCACGTTCGGCATGAGCTTCGACTCCTGGCTCTATCATCCGCAGATCCCGGAGCTGACCGACCTGGCCCGCGCTTTCCCCGGAATCCCGGTGATCTTCGACCATTTCGGCGGCCCGCTGGGCATCGGTCCCTATGAGGGCAAGCGCGACGAGATTTTCCGGCAGTGGAAGAAGGACGTGGCCGAGCTGGCGAAATGCCCCAACGTCAACGCCAAGCTGGGCGGCATCAACATGGCGGTGAACGGATTCAACTGGCACAAGCGCGAGACGCCGCCGACCTCGGCCGAGCTGACGGCGGCGACCCGCGACTGGTACCTGCACATGATCGACGTGTTCGGACCGGAGCGCTGCATGTTCGAAAGCAATTTCCCGGTCGACAAGCTGTCGGTGTCCTACGGCGTGCTGTGGAATTCGTTCAAGCAGATCGCCGCCGGCTTCAGCACGGCCGAGAAGACGGCGCTGTTCTCAGGCACCGCGAGCCGGGTCTACCGACTGCCGTCCTTCGCCTGACGGAGGCTATGCGACGCCACACGACAGTTCGCACTTGCAACATAAAGCTTCAATGTTGTATTGCGGCGCACAAGACAACAGCCCCGGCCGGTTGGACCCTTCCCATCACCGAGCATCGGGGTCGACCCACCGCAAGGCGACAACGAGAGGAACGACGATGGCAAAGAACACCGACACGCCGGCGAATCCCTTCGCCGATTGGTACGAGAACGTCCAGAAGATGGTCGGCGGCAGCTTCCCGGCCGTTGACCTGAAGTCGCTGAACGAAGCCGGTCAGGGCAACATGAAGGCCATGGGCGACGTTGCGAAGATCACCGCGACCGCGCTGCAGGACATCGTCAAGCAGCAGCAGGCGATCGCCACCCAGGCCGTCGCCGAGTGGCAGGCGACCGCCGGCAAGCTGGCCAAGGGCGAGGCCCAGACCGTGCTGACCGGCTCGCTGGAGACCTTCCGTTCCAAGGCCGAGGAAGCCGCCAAGAATTTCGGTGACCTGTCGGAGATCGCCCGCAAGGCGCAGACCGACATCTGGGGCATCCTGACCGCCCAGTTCGAAAAGAACCTCGGCAAGAAGTAAGCCAGTTCCCTTTCCGGGATTGAACGGCGCTGGCCCCACGGCCGGCGCCGTTTCTCGTTTGCAGGATCAACCTGCGCGCGTGAATTGCGTCCTGCCCGCTTATCCGTGACAATGCCTCCCGATCTATTGGGGAGAGACCGGATGAGTTGGGAAGCCGACGTCGCGGAGCTGCGCCGCCGCCAGGCCATGGCGCTGAAGATGGGCGGCGAGGACAAGGTGCTCAAGCAGACCTCGCGGGGCAAGCTGACGGTGCGCGACCGCATCGCCCGGCTGGTCGATCCCGGGACGTTCCGCGAAGTCGGCGGTCTCGCCGGCAAGGGCAGCTACGACGAGAGCGGCAACCTGGTCGAGGTGATGCCGGCCAACACGGTGATGGGCCGCGGCAAGGTCGAGGGCCGCACCATCATGGTGCAGGGCGACGACTTCACCGTGCGCGGCGGCGCTTCCGACGCGGCCATCGCCGGCAAGCAGGCCTATGCCGAGCAGATGGCGCTGGAGCTGCGCATCCCGCTCGTCCGGCTGATCGACGGCACCGGCGGCGGCGGCTCGGTCAAGATGCTGGAGAAGGACGGCCGCACCTACCTGCCGCGCAATCCGGGCTGGGACTACGTGGTCGCCAACATGGGCATGGTGCCGGTCGTGGCGCTGGGCCTGGGACCGGTCGCCGGCCTCGGCGCCGCGCGGCTCGTCACCAGCCACTATTCGGTGATGGTCAAGGAGATGAGCCAGGTGTTCGTCGCCGGCCCGCCCGTCGCCAAGCATGTGGGCGAGGACGTCACCAAGGAGGAGCTGGGCGGAAGCTGGATGCACACCCGCAACGGCTCGGTCGACGACGAGGTGGCGACCGAGGACGAGGCCATCGCCAATGCCCGCCGCTTCCTGTCCTATCTGCCGCCCAGCATCCATGAGCTGCCGCCGCGCGGCCCGGTCACCGACGACCCGGACCGGCGCGAGGAATCGCTGCTGACCATCGTCCCGAAGGACCGGCGCAAGGTCTACAAGATGCGCAAGATCGTCGAGTCCGTGGTCGATCAGGGCTCGTTCATGGAGATCGGCAAGTACAACGGCCGGCCACTGATCACCGGCCTCGCCCGGCTCGACGGCTGGCCCGTGGCCATCCTCGCGAGCGACCCGTTCTTCTATGGCGGCGGGTGGACCGCCGACGCCTCGCACAAGGCGATCCGCTTCGTCGACATGGCCGAGACCTTCCACCTGCCGGTGGTGCATTTCGTCGACAATCCGGGCTTCGCCGTGGGCGTGGCGCATGAGCAGGCGGCCACCATCCGCCACGGCTCGCGGGCGCTCGCCGCGGTCTACCAGGCGACGGTGCCATGGTGCTCGGTGGTGATCCGCAAGGCGTTCGGCGTCGCCGGATCGGCCCACACCAACCACGAGCGGCTGCGCTACCGCTATGCCTGGCCGTCGGGCGACTGGGGCTCGCTGCCGATCGAAGGCGGCATCGAGGCGGCCTATACCCAGGAGCTGCGCGAGGCCGAGGATCCGGCCGCCATGCTGGCCGACATCCTCGAGCGGCTGAACCGGGTGCGCTCGCCGTTCCGCACGGCCGAAGCCTTCCTGATCGAGGACATCATCGACCCGCGTGACACCCGCCCGCTGCTGTGCGAGTTCGCCAACCTGGCCGCGCCGCTGCGCACGCCGGGCAAGACGCTGTTCCACATGCGGCCGTAAGCGGCTTCCGGCGGCCTCAGTAGAGAAACATCGGCTTGCCCTGGACGTGGCGGATCACCGGGCGGTACTGATCGGTGTCGTAGAGCTCGGCCACGTCGACGCGCTTCTTGCCCTGGACGCAGGTATCGACCGGCACGGTCGTATAGTTGCCGTCGCGGATCGCCATCATCAGGCCGCTCTTGCCCTGGGCGAGCTGTTGGATCGCACCTGCGCCATAGGCCGAGGCCACCATCCGGTCGAGCGCGTCGGGCGCGCCGGCGCGCATCAGGTAGGCGAGCGACTGGTTGACGATGCCCTGGCCGGTGAGCCGCTTCAGCTCGTCGCCCAGGATGTCGCCGATGCCGCCCAGCTTGCGGTGGCCGTAGGGATCGGCCTCGCCGGTCTCGACGGTCTCGCCGCCCTTGATGGTGGCGCCTTCCGAGATGACGACCATGGCATAGGACGCCGGATTGTCGGTCTTGTCGCGCATCACCAGCTCGGCGAGCTTCTCGACGTCGAACGGCACCTCGCTGATCAGCACCCGGTCGGCGGCGGCCAGGTAGCCCGAGATCAGCGCCGTCTCGCCGCTGTTGCGGCCGAACAGCTCGACCACGGCGATGCGCTCGTGGCTGCCGGTGGGCGTGCGCAGCGCGTCGATCGCCTCGACGCTGCGGCTGACCGCGGTGCCGAAACCGATGCAGTAGTCGGTGCCGAAGACGTCGTTATCCATGGTCTTGGGGCAGGCCATGACCTTGAAGCCTTCCTTGTGGAGGCGCGCGGCGTAGGACAGCGTGTCGTCGCCGCCGATGGCGACGAGGGCGCCGATTCCCAGCTTCTCCAGCACCTCGAGCACATGGTCGGTGCAGTCGATGCGGGCGTTTTTGTCGACGGCGTAGGGCGCTTCGAGGAACGGCGGCAGATCCTTCAGCGCCACCCGCCCGGGATTGGTGCGCGACGTGTGCAGCACCGTGCCGCCGGTACGGTCGATGCCGCGCACCCGGCCGCGGTCCAGGATCAGGGTATGCATGGCGATGGATTCCTGGTCGTCCGGGTCGATGTTCAGCGGACCGGCCCAGCCGCGCCGGAAGCCGATGGTTTCCCAGCCTAGTTCCGCCGCGCTGGTGGCCACCGCCTTGATGCAGGGATTGAGCCCAGGCACATCGCCCCCGCCCGTCAGAATGCCGATGCGCATGCGCGGTCTCCTTCGTGGGTGATTCGCCGGAGCATCATACATAGCCCCGAAGGGCCGCCTCTAGGAAGCGCAGGGGTGGGACGGTGGTTCCCGCAGGGCGGCCTCAGGGAAATCCAGGACCGCGGGGGGAGCCATCCCTGGAGATCGGCGTCGTCCCGAGATGAGCGATGCCGGGAACCAGCGGAATCGGCGTTACGATGGTGGCGGTCTGTCCCGGCATGAAGAAAATACCGTTCGGATGCAGCACCAGCGCCAGCGGATCGTGCATGACCGAGACGTAGTTCCGGCCGCAGCAGTCGTTGAGATGGCGGATCAGCCATTCGCGGCGATCATACAGCGACTGGTCCGACAGCGAGAGTTGCACGAAGCCGGGCTGGTCCCAGTTGCCGATGGAATAGGCGCTGCGCGCCACCGGCGACGGATCGGACGGATCCTCGGCGCTCTGCAGCGGCTCCACGTTGATGGCCTGGAACGAGTTGACGTTCTCGAACGAGTTGATCGGCCCCCAGGGCCGGAACCGGCTGCGCGGATAGACCACGAACTCGCCGCTCTCGGGCCGCTCGCCCTTGGCGAACTGGGAGACGTGGACCACGCTGACCTTGTCGCCGAGATCGACACCGGCGAGATCGCCCCTGGCGAGAGCGACCATGTAGGCCTTGTCCTCGGCAGGCTCGTCCGGCGCGGCATCCGGATTAAACAGCGGACCGCCGTCGTAACGCTCCTCGGCGGGAACGTCCTGCAGCGGGCCGTCGCCGGGCAACGGGCCGGTCGCCAGCTTCGGCGGCGCGCCGGTCTCGGGCAGCGAACGGTCGAACAGCGTGCCCTTGGACCGGCTGCGCGACAGCGGCGCCATGGAAATGCCATCGGCCAGCTCGGCGCCCATCAGCGCCCCTTCCGGGCCGACGATCGACCGGGCGTGGGCGCGGCTGACCCGCTTCATGAACACGGTGCGGGCGCCGACGCCACCGTTGTCGGGCGTCGCCGCGGCGGGCCTGTCGAGGGCGTTCTCGACGTTGCTCAGGTCGCTGCCGCGCTGAAAGGCATCAGGGCGGTTGCGGATCGTGGGATCGGCGGCCTCGCCGCGCGGCGCGGGCGCGGCGTCGCCCTCGATCCAGCGGCGGAAGGAGGGCGAGACATGCTCGGCCCACTGGACGCCGGGCGCCGGCTGGCCCGTGATGCCGGACGGCGGCGGGGTCGTGGCGGGTGGCGGGCGAACGGCGTATTCGTCATCCACCCCGCCCAGCGGCGAGGCGTCACCGGTGACCGGCTCGACGGACCTCTCCGAGTTCAACGGCTGGGCATTCGCGGCGGTGGCGAGCCATCCCGCCACCATCGCCGCGACCATTCCCGAACCCAACCGCCATGCTCTCACCGTTGTTCCCCCTGGCTTGCCAACGGCCGCATCCGGCGCCTCACTTCAGCAGGGCGGTATCTTCCAGGATCTGGATGACCACGCGGCGGTTGAGCGGCTCGGCGGTGTTGTCGCCGGTCTTCACGGCCGGCTGGCTTTCGCCGTACCACACCAGCGAGATGCGGTTCTTCGGAATGCCTTCGCTGACCAGCGCCTCCTGGACGACCACGGCGCGGCGCCGCGACAGATCCAGATTGTAGACTTCGCCGCCCTGGGCATCCGCGTGGCCTTCGAGCAGAAGGTTCGCGGCCTGGCCGGCCTTGGCGGCGGCCGCGGCGTCAGCGATCGTCTTCTGCGCTTCCGGCGTCAGCTGCGCGCTGGCGGTGGCGAAATAAACCGTGAAGGTGCTGGCCTTGGCGGGAGCCGGGGCTTCCGGCGGCGGCGGGGGCTCGGTCGGCGCGACGGCGACCGGAACGCCGGCCACGGAGGGGCACGGGTTGACGCCCTCGAAATTGACCAGCGGCCTCTCGTCGATGCCCGCCACCGAGCCGACCAGCTGCAGCACGCCCAGTTCCAGGGTGGTGCGGACGCCGAGCTGCAGCGGCTCCTGGCTCTTCATGCCGGCATTCACGTCGACCAGCGTGTTCTTGAAGAACTCGAACACGTTGGCGGCGACTTCATAGCCGGTGATCTGCTTCTGGAGGCTGACGGTCTTGAGCACTTCCAGCGACGAGGTATCGACGATGCGCAGGTCGACGGCGACGTTGACCGTGAACACGCGGCCCTTGGCGCCGATGCCGTCTACAGTCGCTTCCAGACCGCCCGAGTGCACGTTGTAGTTCAGCTCGGTGATGCCGCCGACGATGAAGTAGTCGGATTCGATGACCGTGCCGCCATAATAGGGCTTCCACGGAACCTTCTGCGTCCCGCCGGTCTTGCCGCGCACCTCATGCACCGAACCATCGCCCAGGTAGCGCCGGTCCAGGTAGCGCAGTTCCAGTTCGGTGACCTGGGTGTCGAAACGTTCCTGCAGCCGCACCGCGTCGCCCAGCTTGCCGAGCGCCGACATCACCATGAGCGAACCGCCCTGGGTGATCGGGTTGCCGCCTTCCGATTCGCTGAATTTGCCGGTGTAGTCCTTCACGGTGCCGACCGCGACGCGAATCCTGTTGCGGCCGCTCTCGCGGATCTTCTGGGCCATGCACTGGAACGTACCCTCCAGCGGGGTGGTATTGTCGGTGACCGGAGGACCCTGAACGGTCGGCGCTTCGTCCGGATTGCGCTTGTAGTGATCGATGGACGCCATGCACCCCGTCAGCGAGATGATCGCTGCGTAGGTGACGATTTTTCTGCACCAAGTAAAGCCGGTCGTCACGATAGTCCCCCTCTTGCCCCTCGTTCCTCGGCTGGCCATTGGCCGGCCTGAACTGAGCGCCTAGTTCAGCGGTGCGCTGGCCGATTCGTTGAAACCGCAGGCCTCGCTGTTGTCGACCGATGCGGTCTGCGGGCTGTCCTGGTTGCCCTGATCCGAATTCAGCGCGACGTCGGAGGTCCCCCCGGACGAATTCATGCCGTCGACGCTGCCCGAAATGCTGGAATTGTCCACCGTCGCGGTCTGGGGGCTGCCCGTGTTGCCCTGCGAGGTATTGCTGAGCTGGCCGGCCTGACCCACCGCCGACGACTGCCCGGTGGAACTGCTGTTGGCCGAATTGCCGTCACCGTTGCCGGGAGACGATCCGTTGGTGGACGTGCTGCTGATATTGCCGGTGGCATCGGCGCCGATATTGCCCGGCATATCGATCACCGGCGACGAGGCGCTGCTGCTGACGCCGTTCGACGCCGAATTGCCGATCGCCGACGCCGTCAGGTTGCAGTTGATCTGATCGCCGGCGATGTTGGTCGTGTAGGTGTTGTTGATGTTGGTGTCGAACCCGTCGTAGAAGCCGCCCTTCTTCTTCTCGCGAAGGTCGACCAAAGAGCCCTTGGCAATCTTGTCGTTGGCCGTATCGAACTGCCATGGGCGATTCTCGAGGAATCCGTTACCGAAGGCGGCGGATGCGCCTACGACGACGGTAACCACCGAACATACGGCGGCCGTCATCAACTTGTTGGCACGCGTCATAGAACCCCCCTCCAAAACCCCCACGGCTTCGTTAGCGTCGTAAGGCATATCATTGCGTGCTTCGAGCGGCAATGGAATTTTTCGTGTCAGCGCACCCGCGGCCAGCCCCTAACAGGAGAATATCGCTGAGTTTTTTTCAAACCGGTGCGGCCGCCGCAGGCCCCGGCGGAGGACCTGCGGCGGGACCCGGCCAGTGGTTACGGAATCACAACAATCCAGCAGGTCTCGCCGGCGGCGAAAAAATTCCAAGCCAGTCAGACGGAAAGATCGCAGGGATGGCGCCCGCGTCCCCATCGCGCACCTTGCGCCATCGCCGGAGCCTGCTGGTTGATTTGTCGCTCGGCGGGTCGCACATACACCGCAACGGCTTTTTTTGGGGAATCGCATGAGTATGCGGGGATTGCTGACGGGGACGCTGACCGCGGTCCTTCTGGCGCTGGGCGCGGCGAGCGCGTGGGCCGACCAGACCGGCACCGCCAACGTCATCGACGGCGAGACGATCGAGATGCAAGGGCAGGTCGTAAAGCTGTTCGGCATCGACGCGCTCGAGGCCGATCAAATCTGCCTGAGCGGCAATAGGCCATGGCCCTGCGGCGAGGAGTCGGGCCGGTCGCTGTCGGCGCTGATCGGCGGCCAGCCGCTCCGCTGCCAGACGATTCGCAATGTGGGCGGTTACGTCCTCGCCACCTGCGACCTGAACGGGGAGGACCTTGCCGCATGGATGGTGGCCAATGGCTGGGCCTTCGCCGACCGGTCGGCGAGCGGCGAGTACGCCCCCCATGAGGAAACCGCGCAGAGCGCTCGTCACGGCGTCTGGAGCGGCGAGTATGTCGCCCCCTGGGACTGGCGCGAGGGCAAGCGCCTGAAGCTGCCGCAGACCCCGCAGACCGAGGAGCAGGACGACGGCCTGCCGGACGACGGTCCGCTCAACATGGCGCCCTGATCACACGACGCGGTTGAGCAGCGCCTCGCCGCCACGCAGCCGGCGGCAGTTCTCCATGGCGATGCGAATGCTGCGGTCGAGCGTCTCGGGCGTCAGCCAGGCCACATGCGGCGCCACGATCACGTTATCCATGGAGAACAACGGGTTGGAGGCCGGCGCCGGCTCGGTGGCGAAGACGTCCAGCCCGGCGGCGCGAATCCGTCCGGACCGGAGCGCCGCGACCAGCGCCGGTTCGTCGACCAGGCCGCCGCGCGCCGTGTTGACCAGCACCGCGCCCGGCTTCATCCGCGCGATGCTATCGGCATCGATCAGCTGCGCGGTGGCGGCGGTCAACGGGACGTGCAGCGAGACCACATCCGACCGGGCGAGCAGCTCGCCGAGCGGAAGCCAGCCGTCGCCGCCCGCCGTGCGCGAGGTGTGGACGACCTGCGCGCCGAGCGCCCGGAGCACCGGCGCCAGCAACCTGGGGATGGCGCCGTAGCCCACCAGCCCGACCGTGCGGCCGCCCAGTTCGCCCATACGGTCGAAGGCATCGGCGTCCATGCGCCAGCCCTGTCCCTCGCGGGTCTGGCGGTCGACCGTCACGGCGCGCCGGAGCGCCGCCAGCATCAGCAGCAGCGCGGCCTCGGCTACCGCCTGGCTGTTGCTTCCCGGCATGTTGCAGACGGCGGCGCCATGGGCGCGGGCGGCGTCGAGGTCGATGGTATTGACGCCGACGCCGATCTTCTGGATCAGCCGCAGCCGGGGCGCGGCGGCGATCACCGCCGCGGTCACCGGCTCCAGCACATGCAGCAGCGCGTCGGCGTCTTCCATCTCGCGGGCGAACGCGGGGCGGTCATCCTCGTCGACGACGGCGAGCGACAGCCATGCCGGCCGCGCCGCCTCGAGTTGGGCGCGGAATCCGGTGCTGGCGCGGTATTGCAGGACGGCCTTCAAGCCGGCTTCGACCAGGCGCGGCCCGCCCAGTCTTGCACACCGGGGCCGTCCGGCATGGGGACCTCCTCGATTCGCTCGGGCACGTCGTCATATTCCAGCCGCAGCGCCCGGCACATGGTGGCGTGCAGGGTGTAGCCGCAGACATGGTAGGTCAGTTCGAGAATGTCCTCGTCGCTCATCAGCGCCTGGAGCGCCTCGAACACGCCGTCCGGCGTCCGGCCACGGTCGTAGACCAGGCAGTCGGCGTAGGCCAGCACCGCCCGTTCCAGCGGCGTCCATACATCGGCCACCGCCCAATGGGGAATCGCCGCGATCTTTTCCTCGGCAAGGCCGTTCTTACGGCCCGCCTTGCAGTGCTGCGAGAACACGAACTGGCTGCCGGTGGCGAATCCCGCGCGCAGGATGCCGATCTCGCGAATCGCCGGGTCCAGCTTGCTGATGGAGCTGTCGGCGAACATGCCGAACATGGCGAAATGGGCGGTGGCGTGGCTGAAGATGGCCGGACGCAGCGCGAACACGGTCCACCAGTTGCCCGGCGTGCCTGTGGCCGTGCCGGGCTCGGCGACCGGATCGCGGCCGGGGAACAGGGCGTCATAGTATTTCAGCACCTCGGGCGCGGCCTTGGCGCGCGGCACCTGGCGAAGTCTCGGCATGGTCGATCTCCCGTTTGCGGCGACGGCTGCGAGCATAGAGCGGACCGGCGCGGATGATCCAGGCGATGCGACGGCGCCCGCCCGACAAACTGCCGCTCTCAGGGCCCCCGCAGCGCGAAGTCCCTGAGCAGCCGGACGGCGAGGCGGACCAGTTCGGCCTGGGTGCTGGTCTGGGTCCGCGCCAGCGCCGTGCGCAGATGGAACCGGGCGGTGTGGATGGTGACGCCGTTGCCCTCGGCGAAGGATTTAAGGTCGTCGTCCGCCACCAACGCCGCGACCAGGCGGGCGGCGCCGGGCGTGAGGCCGAGCGCTGACTGCAAGACGGCGGCGGCATCTCGGGGGCGCCGGTCCGGATCGTGGATCAGCACGATCGCCCGGCCGGCGCCGAACGGTGCGGCGAACCAGTCGTCGCCCGCCGACGGCGCGGGCGCGACCAGCAGCGCATAGCCGGGAGCCGTGTCCGGGCGCGGCACCACCATCGCGCCGCCGGCGCCGCCGCGGCCGACACCGGCGATCAACCCCGCCAACTGGCCCCGCGCCACGGCCGGTCCGATCGCCAGCCGGCCGCCCCGGTCGAGGCCGATGCCGTCGTTGCGGCGGAAGACGGCACGGGCCGACTGGTTGGCAAAGGCCAGCCCACCCGTGGCATCGAGCAGCACGACGCCCGCGTCCAGCCGGTCGATGACGTCCTCGAACCTCTGGGACCGCGCCTCGAGGCCGACGAACGAGCGGCGCAACTGGAACGCGCGGACCAGGTGCGGCAGGATGTGCTCGAGGTCCGTGATATCCTCGCTGTCGAACGGCGCCCGGCCCTCGCTGCGGTGCAGCCCGAGCAGGGCGAAGCGAGTCTTGTCGGCAAACAGCGCGGCCCCCAGCGTCTCGGTGAAGCCGTTGGGCCGGTAAAATTCGTTCCAGAACAGGCAGGACTCCTTGAAATCCGGGGCAAACATGCGGTCGGTCATCGACGCCGTGCCCCTCGGCAGCAACGCGAAGGCGCGCGGCGCCGGATCGAGCGCGGCGACCTCCCGGTAGCGTTCCGCAAGGCCCGCGCTCCAGGCGCCGCTGGTAAGCACCAGATCCGAGGCCGGAGACTGCAGGTCGAAGAGCACAAACGCGCCGCCGTCGCAATCGTACCGGGCGCCGAGGCCGTCAAGCGCCTTATCGAGCGCGCTCCCGTCGGTCACGCCCCGATAGATGACATCCAAAAGCTCGCTCTCGTCGTCGAACCTTCGCACGCGCCCCCTCCGCCGTACCGCCGGTTCCCGCAACTGCACTGATGATTCCATATCCGCGCACGGTTTTCACCGGCAATCCGCGGCGATCGAACTGCCATGGAGAAAGCGAGCCCGGGCCGGCTGGATTTCGCCACCCCTATTCATCTGGATAGCGCCCAGTTTGGGCCGGCCTTCTACCATGAAGGGACTACAGGCGTTTCCGGCCAATGAGGGGGCTACCATGAACGCATCGGGTCACGCGCGGCACGGCCATGCCCTGCCGCAATCATTCGACCGGGCGGTTCGGGCCGGTCGCATCGCCCTGCTGGCGGGGACGGCCGCCATCGCCTGCGCGCCCGGGGCCTTCGCGGCCTGCACCTCCACCGCGCCCGCCAGCGACGCGGTCGTGACCTGCACCGGTTCCAACACCGCCGGCGTCATCGCCGACGCCAGCGAACGGGTGACGCTCACGGTGTCTGCGGGCGGATCGATCGTTCCCGCGTCCGGATCGTCAATCCTGCTCGGCATCGACGCCGACGTGACCGTCGAGGCGACGGCGACGGTGGGCAACGACGCGCTTGGGGTGGGAACCCGCAGCATCCTGCTGGGCGCCGGTTCCGAACTGCGGGTTGACGGCCTCGTGCGGGGCCAGAACGGTGTCGCCGGGCAGACCGGCGGCACGCCGGGCGGCCTGTCCGGCAGCACGGTCACCGTGGGCGCGGGCGGCCAGATCATCACCGCCGCCGCGTTCAGCAACAGCGCCGGCATCGACGCCTCGGGCGGCGGCAACACGCTCGACATCCACGGCATCGTCCGGGCGAACGGCACCGGCGGCGATGCGATCGTGCTGGGCGGCGCCGGCAATTTGCTGACCATCCGCGCCGGCGGCCTGGTCGAGGCCATGCCCTCCAACACCGCGCTGGGCGTCGACGCCGCGGACGCGACCGGCGCGACCATCGTCATCGAGGACGGCGGCGCGATCGTCACCCACGGCATGGGCTCGGCCATCGACATCGGCGCCGACGCCAACATCACCGTGGCGGGCACCATCTCGGTGCTCGGCGACCTGGCCCCGGTGAACTCGGCGGGCGCCTACGGCATCATCGCCGATCCCAGCGCGGACATCTGGGTGACCGGGACCGGCAAGATCCTGACCGGCAACGCCGGCAATGTGGGCAACGGCGGCAACGGCGCGATCGGCATCTACGCCTTCAACAACGCGCCGAGCGACACCACCATCCGCGTCGACGGCGTGATCGAGACCTACAAGGCCAACGCCATCTTCGCCGGCACCGGCAACAGCATCACCATCGGCGAAACCGGCCGGCTGACGACCCGCGGCACCAGCCGCACGATCTTCGTCCGCGGCTACACCACGCCCGCCGAGTTCACCAGTACGGTCAACATCGACGGGCGGGTCGAGAGCCTGGGTACCGGCGCCGCGCTGTTCCTCAGCGGCGACCGCCTCTCGGCCAACGATCCGCGCGTGAACTTCGTCGCCAACGTCACCATCGGCGAGACCGGCTCGCTGTTCACCCAGAACGGCACGGTCTACAGCGAGGACGGCGGCACCAGCTTCTTTCCCGACGTGATCGACAACCTGACGGTGGCAGGCCGCATCGAGCGCGGCACCGCCGGCACGGCCATCAACCTGAGCTCCGGCGCCGACACCATCACCCTGCTGCCGACAGCGGTGATCATCGGCAACATCAACGGCGGCAGCACCGCCACCAGCCAGACCGAGATCGACAGCTTCGTGCTCGACGGCGCGGCCGGCACCACCGGCACCTACAACTTCGCCACCGCACAGCTCAGCAATTTCGAGGCGGGCGTGAAGAAGGGCGCGGGCACCTGGGTGCTCAACGGCAGTCTGACCGCGGGCGGCATCAGCGGCGCCTTCGCCGTGCAGCAGGGCACGCTGCAGGTCGACGGGGCGCTGAACAGCGGCGGCGCCACCGTCGCCTCGGGCGCGACGCTGACCGGCGGCGGCTCGGTCGCGGGCACCACCAACGTCGCCGCAGGCGGCACGCTGGCGGGAGAATCGGGCAAGACCCTGACCCTGGCCGCGCTGAACCTGGCGGACGGCGCCAGCGTCGACGTGGCGCTGGGCGCACCGTCGAACACGGCGCTGTTCAGCGTCACCGGCGCGCTGACGCTCGACGGCGAGCTGCATGTGTCGGACGGCGGCGGCTTCGGCGAGGGCACCTACCGGCTGTTCAACTATGGCGGCGCGCTGACCAACAACGGGCTGGTGATCGACGAGGTGCCGGCGGGATTCAATCCCGGCGACTGGACCCTCGACGCGGCGACGGCCGGACAGGTCGACCTGATCGTCGCGCTGGGCGAGGGCGCCCAGTACTGGGACGGCGCCGACACATCGCCCGGCGGCGTGGCCAACGGCCGCGGCGGCAACGGCACCTGGAACTCGGCCAGCACCAACTGGACCAACCAGGCCGGCACCATCAACGCGCCCTGGGCCAGCCAGATCGCCGTGTTCTCGGCCAATGGCGGGGCGGGCACGGTGACCGTGGACGGCCAGCAGACGTTCTCGGGCCTGCGCTTCCTGCTGGGGAGCGACTACACCTTCAACGCCGCGGGCGGTGGCGGCAGCCTGCTCACCAACACCGCCGCTACGGTAATCGACCTGGGCGGCGCGGGCGATGCCGACGCGGCCATCAACGTGACGATCGCCGGCACCGGCGGCCTGCGCAAGCTGGGCGGCGGCACGCTGACTCTGGGAGCGGCCAATACCTATTCCGGCGGCACCGACATCGACGCGGGCACGGTCGTCGTCACCGCCTCGAACGCGCTGGGCACCGGCGACGTCTCGGTGGCCGGCGGCAGCGCGCTGCACATCGCCGGGTCCGCAGCGGCCGGCAGCGTCGACATCGTCAATGACGGCACCGTCGCGTTCCTCGCTTCGGGCACGGCGGCAGGCGCCGATATCGTCAACAACGGCATCGTCGCCATCGACGGCCTGACGGCGGCGAGCACCTCGGTCGGCTCGCTGTCGGGCGCTGGCGACGTGCTGCTGGGCGACAGGCGGCTGATCGTCGGCGCGCTCGGCCAGGACGACGTGATCGGCGGCGAGATTTCGGACGACACCGGCCAGCAGCCCGACGCCGGCTCGCTGGAGAAGGTCGGCGCGGGCACGCTGACGCTCTCCGGCAGCAATACCTATGGCGGCGGCACCACCGTGTCCGGCGGCCGGCTGCTGGTGAACGGCGCCGTCGAGGGCAACGCCCAGGCGGCCTCGGGTGGTACGCTGGGCGGCTCGGGTAGCATAGTGGGGCTGGTCGACGTGGCCGACGGCGGCACGCTGCTGGGCGTGGCCGGGCAAAAGCTGACGATGGGCGACCTGACCCTGCACGGCGCCGCGAATGTCAACATCTCGCTCGCCGCGCCCATCGGTACCGGCCTGTTCGACGTGGCCGGCGACCTGACCCTCGACGGCGTGCTCAACGTCACCGACGCGGGCGGCTTCGGCGAGGGCGTCTACCGGCTGATCGACTATGGCGGCGCGCTGACCGACAACGGCATGACCATCGGCTCGGTGCCAGTCGGCTACAGCCCCGGCGGCCTGATCGTGCAGACCAGCGTGGCCAGCCAGGTGAACCTGGTGGTGAGCGCCGCGCCCGACATCCAGTTCTGGAACGGCACCACCATCAGCCCGACCGGCCGCGTCGAAGGCGGGCCGGGCACCTGGATCTCGGACACGACCCGCAACTGGACCGACGCCAACGGCACCCGCTCGGATGCCTGGGCCGACAAGTTCGCCGTGTTCCAGGGCGGGCGTGACGCGGCGAGCGTCGCGGTCACCGTGGACGGCAGCGCCGGCGACATCGTCACCACCGGCATGCAGTTCATCGGCACCGGCTGGACGCTGGAGGGCGATCCCATCGTGCTCAACGGCGCGAACGGCGCCACCACCATCCGCGTCGGCGACGGTTCGGAGGCGGGCGCCGGCGACACCGCCACCATCGGCTCGGTGCTGACCGGCGCGACCCGGCTGGTGAAGGACGACCTCGGCACGCTGATCCTGACCGGCGCCAACACCTATGCCGGCGGCACCACCATCGCCCACGGCACCCTGCAGCTGGGCAACGGCGGCACGGCCGGCAGCGTCACCGGCCCCATCGAGAACAACGGCGTGCTGATCTTCAACCGGTCCGACGCGCTCAGCCTCGGCGGCGTCATCTCCGGCGGCGGCGCGGTGCGCCAGGTCGGCCCAGGCACCACGACCCTGAGCGCCAATTCCTCGGCCTTCGCCGGCTCGACCACCATCGAGGGCGGCGCGCTCTCGGTCGACGGTGCGCTGGGCGGCACCATCGCGGTCCAGGCGGGCGGCAGGCTGCAGGGTTCCGGCACGGTCGGCGCAACCGCCGTCGCTTCGGGCGGCACCGTCGCGCCGGGCAGTTCCATCGGCACGCTGGCCGTCGCGGGCGACGCCAGCTTCGCGGGCGGCTCGTCCTACGAGGTCGAGGTAAACGCCGGCGGCGACTCGGACCTGCTCGACGTCACGGGGGACGTCACCATCAACGGCGGCACCGTGACCGTGCTGGCCGAGGACGGCGACTACGCGCCCTATACCCAATACACCATCATCACCGCCGATGGCGGCGTGACCGGCAACGGCTTTGCAGGCGCCACCTCCAACCTGGCGTTCCTGGCGCCCAGCCTGTTCTACGACGCCAACAACGTCTACCTGCTGATGGTGCGCAACGACGTCGACTTCTCGGCCGTCGGCCAGACCCCGAACCAGATCGCAACAGGGGCCGGCGTTGAGACGCTGGGCGGCGCCGATCCGCTCTACATCGCCGTGGTGATGCTGACCGAGGACGAGGCGCGCAGCGCGTTCGAAGACCTGTCGGGCGAAATCCATGCCTCGGCCAGGACGGCGCTGGTCGAGGATAGCCGGTTCGTGCGCGAGGCGGCGCTCGACCGGGCGCGGGCGCCCTTCGCGGCGGATGCGCCGCGGTTCGCGGTCTGGGGCCAGGGCTTCGGGTCGTGGGGCCATGGCAGCGGCGACGGCAATGCCTCCCGGCTGTCGCGCTCCACCGGCGGCTTCCTGGTCGGCGCCGACGCGGTATTCGGCGAAGCGTTCCGGGCCGGCGTCACCGGCGGCTACAGCATGTCCGACTTCGACGTGGCGGCGCGCCGCTCGTCGGGCGACAGCGACAACTATCATCTGGGCATGTACGCAGGCGTGACGATGGGCGGATTCGGCCTGCGTTTGGGCGGTGCCTATTCATGGCACAGCCTGGAGACCGAGCGCGCCGTCGCCTTCCGCGGCCTCAGCGACATGCCGAGCGCCGGCTACGACGCGCACACCGCGCAGGTGTTCGGCGAGCTGGCCTGGCGTTTCGATCTGGGCGGCGGGTCGGTCGAACCATTCGCCGGCATCGCCTATGTGGACCTGCGCACCGCGTCGTTCGAGGAAGCTGGCGGCGCGGCGGCGCTGGTGGGCGCGCGCGACGGTACCGATGCGACCTTCTCCACCCTCGGCCTGCGCGGCGCGGCGCGGCTGAGCGACGCCGTGTCGCTGCGCGGCATGATCGGCTGGCGCCATGCCTATGGCGACGTGGACGGCACGGCGACGCTGGCGTTCGTCGGTGGCGGTCCGTTCACCGTCGGCGGCGTGCCGATCGCGAAGGACGTGGCGGTGATCGAGGCAGGTCTCGAGGCGTCGCTGGGTCCGGCGGTGTCGCTGGGCGTGCGCTATTCCGGCCAGATCGCCAGCGGCGCCACCGACCATGGCGTCAAGGTGGATCTGGTGTGGCGATTCTGAGGCCGCCGGAGCCTACTCGGCCGGTTCCCTGACCTTCGGCTTCATCGCCATGTAGCGGGCGCGGTCGGCGTCGGTCGCCGGTTCGTGGCGGACGTCGCCCGGCGCGCCCATGGCCCGCGTCCACGAAGCGAACTCCAGCATCATGCCGTCCGGGTCGAGGAAGTAGATCGACCGGACGAAGGTGGACGGCGTCAGCTGCATGCTGGCCTGGGTCTCCGACTCGTCGTGGTTGACCACCGGCGTCACCTGGACGCCCGCCGCTTCCAGTTTCTTCTGGTACTCGTCGATCTTCTCGCCCGGCACGTTGAACGCCAGGTGGTTCATCGACGCGTGCGCCGAGGTGATCGGGCCGTGGCCGATCAGGTGGGCCGGATGGGTGATGCCCGGCGCGCTGTCCGGCGCGTCGGGAAACCAGAAGAACGCCAGCGCGTCGCCATTGCCGATGTCGAAGAAGAAATGCTGGCCCGAGCCGTAGGGCAGGTCGAGGGTCTTGATCAGCGGCATGCCGAGCACGCCCGAATAGAACTCGACCGTGCGCTTCATGTCCTTGCACACCAGCGCCAGGTGGTTGATGCCCATGATCTCGAACTTCTCGTTCTTTGGCGCCGTCATTCCACGTCTCCGTCCGCTGAACACACAGGCATCGTATCGTTCTTCCGGAAAAAATGGAAACGGGACGGGCAGGAAGCGCCCTAATCCGCCATCGCCTCGGCCAGTTCCTCGAGCGCGTCCTCGTCCTCGATCACCACATGGGCGGCGCCGTCGAGGCGGATCACGCCGTCGTTGCGCAGCCTGGTGAAGGTGCGGCTGACGGTCTCGATGGTCAGGCCCAGATAATCGGCGATGTCGGTGCGGCTCATGGCCAGGTCGATGCGGTTTTCCGATCCGCCGCAGCGGCTGCCGTCCCGGTGCAGCCGCCACAGGAACGACGCCAGCTTCTCGGCCGGCGACTTGCGGCCCAGCAGCAGCATCTGCTCCTGCGCCTCGCTGAGCTCGTCGGCGGCGATGTCGAGCAGCCGGGTCTTCAGATTGGGGAACTCGTCGAGCAGCGACAGCAGCTTGGCCCGCGGAAAGCGGCAGACGCCGACCTTGCCGATGGCCTCGGCCGAGCAGGTGTAGGCGCCGTGGCTCGACAGGCCCAGCATGTCGCCGGGGAACACGAAGCCGACCACCTGCCGCCGGCCGTTGGGCAGGAGCTTCAGCAGCCGGATCGCGCCTTCGGTGAGGTTGAAGATGTAGCGGGGATCGTCGCCCTGCTCGAACACGGTCTGGCCGTCCTCGAAGGTGGTGGAGGTCGTGATCGCCTCCAGCCTTTCCAGTTCCCAGTCCTCGAGCGCGGCGCAGGCCGCGACCGTGCGCACCCCGCACCGGGCGCACAGGCCGCCGCGCGGCACCAGCCGCAAGGCCGTCGGACGGCTCCCCGGAAACTCCAAGCCCGCTTCCCTCCTCCTATTTCGAGGTGTAGGTGCCGAACGCCATGGCACCCATCAGGTCGCCCTTGACCTGCAGCGCGCCGGTCATGAACGCCTGCTGACCCTGCAGCTCGCCGCTGCGCATCCGCCCGAAGTTCTCGAGCGAGATGACCATCGTGGTGTCGGCGTCACGGTTGTCGTTGCTCACCGAGTTGGGCGCGGTCTTGGCGTCGATGAACACCACGCCGTCGTCGCCGAAATCCATCTTCAGCGTCCGTCCCAGGCCGCTGTCCTTGCCTTCGAAGAGGGTCTTCATCGCCTGTGTTGCGTCGTCCAGTGTCACGCGAGCCTCCCGCTCTGTTGGTCCGGGCACAATATGTCCTGCAAAATGATTACAGCCAAGCGATACCGGTTTCAGGAGCCGGTGAAGTTCGGCTTGCGCTTCTCGACGAAGGAATGGACCGCCTCGGCATGGTCGTCGGCGAGCTGGGTCATCAGCTCGTAGGCCATGCCCGCGTCGAACACGCCGTGGGCGAGCTGCTTCAGGGCGATGTTGGCGGAGACCTTGGTCCAGCGGATCGCCTTGGTGGCGCCGCCGACCAGCTTGGCCGCCAGTTTGTCGACGGCGACGTCCAGGTCGGCCTCCGGGACCGCCCGGTTGATCAGCCCCATCTCGACCGCGTCCTTCGCCTCGATCAGGTCGCCGGTCATCAGATAGTATTTGGCGCGGACATAACCGATGAGTTGGGGCCACAGCACGGCGCCGCCGTCGCCCGCGACCAGGCCGGCGCGCACATGCGGGTCGCCGATCCGGGCGGTGTCGGCGGCGATAACCATGTCGCAGCACAGTGCCAGCGTGGCGCCGAGGCCGATGGCGTCACCGTTCATGCGGCAGATCACCGGCTTCTCGCATTCCAGCAGGTTGAACACGACCCGCTTGGCCTCGTAGCTCGACAGCGTGCCGACGGTGCGGGTCTTCAGCCCCTCGAGCAGCCAGGGGAAGTCGCCGCCGGCCGAAAACGCCCGGCCCGCGCCGGTCAGCACGACCACGTCGACCGCGTCGTCATACATCACGTCGTCCCAGATGTGGGACAACTCGTAATGCAGCCGCGCGTTCACCGCGTTGAGCACCTCGGGACGGTTCAGCGTGACCCGGAGCACCTTGTCCCGCCGTTCGACCAGCAGGTGTTGATAGGACGCGTAATCCATCTGTCTCCCCTTCATCGTGCCGACCGCTGTTTGAGTCGCGTGCCCCGCATTGTTGGCGTAAAACCGGCGGAAGTCATCGGTAAGGGGAAACGCGATGAACGTGCAGGCTACGAAACCATTGCAGCCCGGCGAGGCGCGCTGTCCCGGCCCGAGCGCCCAGGACATCATCGCCGCCGACGGCCAGGACGTACCCGCCGTCCTGCGCGAGCAGTCCTACAGCTTCCTCGGCGACACCGACATTCCCACCGAACGCTACACCAGCCGCGCCTTCCACGACCTGGAAGTGGCGAAGATGTGGTCGAAGGTCTGGCAGTACGCCTGCCGCGAGGAGGAGATTCCGGCGCCGGGCGACTATGTGGAATACAGCGTCGCCGATTTCTCGTTCCTGGTGGTGCGCACCGACTCGGGCGACATCAAGGCCTACGTCAATTCCTGCCTGCACCGCGGCACCCAGCTGCGTCCCTCCGACTCGGCGGGATCGGCGACGCAATTCCGCTGCCCATTCCATGGCTGGACCTGGAACCTGGACGGCTCGCTGAAGGAAATCCCCTGCCGCTGGGACTTCCCCAAGGTCACCGACGAGGCGTTCAGGCTGCCGGAAGTGAACGTCGGCACCTGGGGCGGCTTCGTCTTCATCAACCCGGACGAGGACGGCCAGCCCTTCGAGGACTATCTCGGGGTGCTGCCCGAGCAGATGAAGATCTGGCCGCTTGAGGACCGGGCGATCGTCGCCAATGTCCGCAAGGTGATCGGCTGCAACTGGAAGGTGACTCAGGAAGCCTTCATGGAATCCTATCATGTGCTGGCGACCCACCCGCAGGCGCTGGCCTATCTGGGCGACGCCAACTCGCAGTACGACATCTGGGGCGACCACGTCAGCCGCCAGCTCAACACCCAGGCCGTCGCCAGCCCGCATCTGGGCGAGGTCAGCCAGCAGGTGATCGCCGACGCCATGCTGATGGATCTGGGCCACGCCGGCGAGGGCACCATGCTGCAGGTGCCCGACGGCATGACCGCGCGGCAGGTGATCGCCAAGGGTGTGCAGGCCTCGCTCGGACCTGCTCTGGGCACCGACCTGTCCCATTTGAGCATCAGCGAGACACTGGACACCATCGAGTATTTCCTGTTCCCCAACTTCCATCCCTGGGCGAACATCACCGTGCCGCTGGTCTACCGTTTCCGGCCCAACGGCAACGACCCGGACAGCTCAATCATGGATATCCTGATCATGCGGCCCTGCCCGAAGGACGGCCCGCGTCCCGAGCCGGCGCCGCTGCACATCCTGGGAGAGCACGAGATGTTCTCGGACGCGCCGGAACTGGGCGGCCTCGGTCCCGTGTTCGACCAGGACACCTCCAATCTGGAGCGGCTGCAGATCGGCCTGAAGGCGGCGCGCAAGCCGGGCGTCACTCTCGGCAACTACCAGGAGGCCCGGGTTCGGCACATTCACCAGACCCTGGACAAGTACCTGTCGCGCTAAAGGATTTCCAGGCTAGGCAAGTCCGATCCCTGCGACCCGGTCACGAATGCGCGGGGCGGCGAAATCCAGGAACGCCCGCAGCTTCAGCGGCGCCCTGCCCTGTCCGACGTGAACCAGATGGATCGGCAACGGCTCCGGCTCGAAATCCGCCAGTACAATGAGCAGCGTCCCGTCGGCGACGGCGCGGGCAGCCTGATACGACAGGACTCGCGTCAAGCCCAGCCCGGTAATCGCGGCGTCGATGGCCGCTTCCGCCGTGTTGACCGAAAGCCGGGGCGAAATCGCGACCGGCTTAAGCGTCCGTGAGTTAGGGTCGGCGAAGCCCCACGATGACGCGGGTGCGATCCCGTCGAAACTGACGCAGGCCATCTCCGACAGCTCGGCCGGCTCGGACGGCACCCTATGGCTGGCAAAATACGCCGGACTGCCGCACACGACGTGCCTTACGGCGCCAACGCGGGTGGCGACAAGGCCACTGTCCGGCAGCGCGCCGATCCTTACCGCCACGTCCATGTGATCGTCGATCAGGTGAACATTGCGATCCGAAAGCGCCAGCCGCACATTGACCTCCGGGTAGGCGGCAAGAAACGCTGTCACCACCGGCAGAACGTGCAGCCGGCCAAACACCACGGGCGCGGTGATGACAAGATCGCCTCTCGGCGCATGGTACTCGCCGGACGCCGCGCGTTCGGCATCGCCCAACTGTTCCAGAATGCGCCGGCAGGCGGCCACATACGCGTCTCCCGCATCGGTCAGCGTCAGGCTGCGCGTGGAACGGATCAGCAACCGGACATTCAGGTGGGCTTCCAGCTCCGCGACCTTGCGGCTCACGGTTGGCAACGAGGTGCCGAGCTTGCGCGCGGCCGCCGTGAAGCTGCCGGTGTCGACGGCGGCGACCAGCACGGACATGGCCTCGATCCGGTCCATCGACCAATTCCATTATTCGAGAGAGTGAATATCACTTATGCCATATTATTGATTTAATTGAAATCACATAGGTTTCTGCTACCGCGCCGATCGCGGCCCCATCACCCAAGCGAGCATGACAATGACCTATGGATTTCTCGATATCGCCATGACCCCGAGCGTCAAGTCGGCGCAGGCGGCCAATGGCAGCGGCGATCACTGGTCCATCTCGAAGATCGACCGGCAGTTCGACCGTTTCACGGATACGGAAAAGCAGTTCATCGCGGCCCGCGACAGCTTCTACATGGCAAGCGTCGGCGAGACCGGCTGGCCCTATGTCCAGCATCGCGGCGGACCCGCGGGATTTCTGCGCGTGCTGGACGACAGGACCCTGGCTTTCGCGGATTTTCGCGGCAACCGGCAGTATATCAGTGTCGGCAATCTGGCCGCCAACGACCGCGTCGCGCTGATCCTGATGGATTATCCGAATCGCCGGCGCCTCAAGATCTATGCCCGCGCGAAAGAGCGGGAACTGGCCGGTGACGCCGCACTGGCCGAAACCCTCTCCCTGCCGGGCTACAAGGCCAGGCCGGAGCGCGCGATCGTGCTGCATCTCGAAGCCTTCGACTGGAACTGCCCGCAGCACATTACGCCGCGCTTCACCGAGGCCCAGATCGAATCGGCGCTGGCGCCCCAGCGCGCCCGTCTGGAACAGCTGGAAGCCGAAAACGCTGCCCTTCGGCAAGCGCTGGCGGCAGCGCAGGGAGAGTGACCATGCGGACCGAACCCCGCCCGCCCCTGCCGCCCTTCACGCTGGAAGGCGCGATCCAGAAGGTGCGCCTCGCCGAGGACGGCTGGAACAGCCGCGACCCGGGGCGCGTGGCACTGGCCTACACAGCCGACAGCCGCTGGCGCAACCGGGCCGAATTCGTCGAGGGCCGCGCGGCGATCGAGGCGTTCCTGGCGCGCAAATGGGCGCGGGAACTGGACTATCGGTTGATCAAGGAGTTGTGGGCGTTCCGCGAGAACCGCATCGCCGTCCGCTTCGCCTATGAATGGCACGACGACAGCGGGCACTGGTTTCGCAGTTACGGCAACGAAAACTGGGAGTTCGACGAACACGGCCTAATGCGCCTGCGCATGGCCAGCATCAACGACCTGCCCATTGGCGACGGCGAGCGCAAATTCCATTGGCCGCTGGGCCGGCGGCCCGATGAGCATCCGGATTTGAGCGCGCTCGGGCTGTAGCCGGCCGGCGCCGCCGCGCGAGGCGTCGCCCTGGGCCACCACCCGGAACCGCACATCCGCCGCATCCACCAGACCCTCGATCAACATCCGGCGCGCTGACGATCGATCCGGGCGTCGGTTTCTGTCGCCTTGGGGCGCGAATCCGTGTAGGTAAAAGTCACAGATGCATAAAGCCTGTCGTGCCCGGTTGCCGCCACTGAATAAACGTGACAGATTTTCACTGGCGGGCCGGGAAGTGCCGCACTATCTCAGCCGGTGACGTCGGGCGAAACGAGGAGCAGAGCCATGAACATCGAAAACCCCAAGCAGCTGAAGCCCGGTGAGGCCCGTTCGGAAGCCATTTCCGTCCAGGAGCTGCTCGACCGCGAGAAGGTCGCGGTGCCCAAGGTGCTCCGCAAGAACTTCAACGTCCACATGGGTTCGGACCGGCTGCCGACGTCGCGCTGGACCGACCCGGCATTCGCCCGGCTCGAAATGGACAAGATGTGGACCAAGGTCTGGCAATTCGCCTGCCGCGAGGAACACATCCCGGAAGTGGGCGACTTCATCACCTATGAGATCGGCGAGTGGTCGTTCCTCGTGATCCGCACCGCGCCCGAGACCATCAAGGCCTACTGGAACGCCTGCCTGCACCGCGGCAACCAGCTAAAGCCGGAAGGCACCCACGGCAACGCCTCCGAGCTGCGCTGCACCTTCCACGGCTTCACCTGGACCATCGACGGCGCGTTGAGCGACTTCCCTTGCCGCTGGGATTTCCCGCACATCGTCGACGCCGAATACCATTTGCCGGAAGTCAAGGTCGGCACCTGGGGCGGCTTCGTGTTCATCAACATGGACGACAATGCCGAGAGCCTGGAAAGCTTCCTGGGCGACCTGATCCCCGAGTTCGAGCGCTGGGACTTCAAGAACAAGTACGTCATGAACCACATCGCCAAGCGGGTGGACATGAACTGGAAGGTCGGCATCGAGGCGTTCGCCGAAAGCTTCCACGTGGTCGCGACCCATCCGCAGATCATGCCGTCCACGGCCGACGCCAACACCCAGTACGACGTGGACCCCAAGCTCAACTACAACCGCATGATCACCGCCATGGGCGTGCCGAGCCCGCATATTCCGCCGATGGAGGAACAGGCCATCGTCGACTCGATGACGCCGCGCGCCCACCGCATGGGCATGGCCATGGACGACTTCAAGGTGCCCGAGGGCATGACCGCCCGCCAGTACATGGCCGAGATGCGCCGCAAGGTGGTGGGCACGGCCAAGAACCGCGACTATTCGGACGCCACCGACAGCGAGATGCTCGACGCCATCCAGTACTGGGTGTTCCCCAACTTCTTCCCGTGGGGCGGCATGGGCACCAACATCACCTACCGCTTCCGGCCCGACGGCCTGAACCCGAATTCGGCGCTGATGGAGGTATTCATCCTCAGCGACTACGACCTGAACGGCCCGCGCCCCGATCCCGCGCCCATGCGCCTGCTGGGCGAGGACCAGGAATGGATCGTGGCCGAGGACGAGATCGGCGGCCTGGCCGCCGTGTTCCAGCAGGACATGACCAACATGCCCAAGGTGCAAAAGGGCATGAAGTCGCTGAAGCAGGGCGTCACCCTGGCCAATTACCAGGAAAGCCGCCTGCGCCACCTGCACTGGAAGATCGACGAGTATATCGACGCCGAGTAAGGCGTGGCGGTTTCACGCACCAGCGCCATCGACGGGCGCGTCTACACGAGGCAGGAAGACGGCGCCGTCGCCGTGCACGACCCGGCCACCGGCAAGACCGGCCGTTTCAGGCGAAACGGCCGGTGGATCGACGGCGAGATCAAGGACGCCGACCCGCACATGATCGACTTCGTCGCGCTGCTGAAGGGGTGAGAGCGCTTCGATGGTGTGAGCGACACGCCAACTTTTACCAGAAGATGATTGCATCAACAGGAGCGGATGCTAAGTCGGCTTCGCCAGCGCCAGGAACCCCGCCGTACAAAACGGCACGAACCGGTCCAGCAGGGTGTCGAAATCCGACGAATCCATCTTGCCGTCGGACAGCCGTTCGATGGCGCCGGTTTCCGCCAGCGCGTAGACGATGGCGCCGTGCATGAAATAGACGGCGTGGAACAGGTTCTTCTCATCCGCCCCGGGCAGCGCCTCGCGGAACGCGGCGATGAAGGCGCGGGTCATGGGCTCGAAGGTCTTCTCGTAGGGGGCCAGGAACACCTCGCTCTGGCGGGCCAGCGCACGGTGCGCCAGCAGATGCATGTAGCTGCGCCATTGCGGGCCGCGGCTCATCTTCTCGAACATGGGCTCGCAGAAGGCGCGGATCAGCGCGGCGACGCCGGGCGGGCCGTCCGACTCGGCCCGCAGCTTCTCCAGCGCCGCCATGTGGTCGGCCGCGTGCCCGGCGCCGCGGCGCTCGATCACCTCGCGGAACAGCGCGTCCTTGGGCCCGAAATAATAGTGCACCAGCGCCAGCTCGACGCCAGCGCAGCCGACGATTTCCCGAATGGACACGCCGTGATAGCCGCGTTCGGCGAACAGTTCCTCGGCCGCGTCGAGGATCTTCTCGCGCGTCGCCGAAGCATCCCGCCTTCGCACCGTGGACATGAATCCTTGCCTGGCTATTCCTTCGGTATTAGACAAATGTCTAATTGCTCACGGGGACGAACGCAATGAACGAGCGCGTCAGGAAGTTCGCCAACGCCGAGGCGCCGGCCTTCCGCAGCTACCAGGACATCATCGCCACCGACAGCACGCCGATTGCGCCGCTGCTGGCGCTGAAATCGAACCCGCCGCAGCCCACCGACGACATTCCGCTGAGCCAGTTCACCTCGCAGGCGTTCTTCGACCTGGAGATGGAGCGCATGTGGCCGCGCGTGTGGCAGTTCGTCTGCCGCGAGGAGCACATCCCCGAGGTGGGCGACTACTGGGTGCACGACATCGGCGACTGGTCGATCATCGTCATCCGCACCGAGGACGGCATTCGCGGCTACTACAATTCCTGCCTGCACCGGGGCACCAGGCTGAAGCCGTCGGGGACCAGCGGCTGGAGCGCCGAGCTGCAGTGTCCGTTTCACGGCTGGAGCTGGACTCTGGACGGTACGCTGAACGAGGTGCCGTGCGCCTGGGAGTTCAAGCACCTGGACTACGAGGCGAACCGCCTGCCGCAGGTAAAGGTCGAGGCGTGGAACAGCTTCGTGTTCATCAACATGGACGAAGACGCCAGGCCGCTGCTGGACTACCTGGAGGTTCTGCCCGAGCACTTCGCCAAGCGCGACCTCACCAACTGGTACACCTACGTCCACATCCGCAAGGAACTGGCCTGCAACTGGAAAGTGGCGCTCGAGGCCTTCATGGAAGCCTATCACACGCCGGTGGTCCATCCCGAGCTGACCACCGTGGTCAGCGACTGGAACCTGCAGCACGACATCTTTGGCGACAATGTCAGCCGCGACCTCTCCGCCATGGGCGTGACCAGCCCGACCGCCAGACCGAAGACCGAACAGGAACTGCTCGACAGCATGTTCCTGGGCGACCCGACCACGTCGAAGGCGGGCGGGCGCCTGCTGGTGCCGGAAGGCAAGACGGCGCGCATCGTCGTCGCCGAGGCCATGCGCAAGAACTTCGCCGAGAAGTTCGGCATGGACCTGTCGAACCTGTCCGACGCCGAGATCATCGACTCGCTGAAGTACAACGTCTTCCCCAACGTCATGGTCAACGCGGGCCTGACCACGGCGCAGATGACGGTATTCTGGCCCATGGGCAACGACCCCAACCGCTGCGTGATGGAAAACTACCGGCTGCGCCCGTTCCAGCCCGAAGGCGGCCGCCCGGATCCCGCCGAGCCGTTCCGGCTGCGCGAGGAGGATTCGTTCGCGCTGGTGCCCGGGCTCGATCCCTTCGTCGCCAGCGTCTACGACCAGGACACCGGCATCATGCGCTGGCAGCAGGAAGGCATGCGCGGCAGCAGGAAGGGCAAGGCGACGCTGTCGAGCTACCAGGAGTCGCGCATCCGCCGCATCCACGAGACGCTGGCCAAGTATATGGGCGAGTAGGTCCTTGCCCGACCTGCTGGCGAGCTACTTCACCATCGCCGGCGACCAAAACCTGTCCCGCGGGCGACGACTCGGGGCAGTAGCGCGCCGACGCCCTGACCGCTAAGGTTGCGGCCTCACAGCCCGGAGCCTTCTCCTTGGACACCGCCGACCGGACGGCCGCGTCATCCGAAACCGCCGGCCGCTGGACCATCGTGGCCCTGCTGCTGGCGGTGCAGATCTTCGCCAACGTCGACCGCCAGATCCTGAACGTGCTGGTCGAGCCGGTGAAGGCCGAGTTCGGCCTGTCCGACAAGGTGATGGGGCTGCTGACCGGCGCGGCGTTTTCGGTGTTCTACGCCGTCCTCGGCGTGCCGCTCGCGCTGCTGGCCGACCGGGCCAACCGGCGCAACCTGATCGCCGCCTCCATCGCCGTGTGGAGTGCCATGACCGTGCTCTGCGGCCTGGCGACGACCGCCCTGCAGCTCGTCCTGGCGCGCATTGGCGTGGCGGTGGGCGAGGCGGGCGCGGGACCGGCATCGCAAAGCATCGTCTCGGACCTGTTCGCGCCCAAGGAGCGGGCGCTGCCGATGGCCATGCTGGCGGTGGGACCCAATCTCGGCATCATGTTCGGCTTCGTCGCCGGCAGCATCCTGGCCGAGATGTTCGGCTGGCGCATGGCGTTCATCGTGGTCGGCGTGCCGGGCCTGCTGATGGCGCTGGTCATCCTCGCCGCCATGCGCGAGCCGCGCCGCGGCATGATCGACCGGGTGGCGGACCGGCCCGAGGACAGGCCGGGCTTCGGCACCCTGCTGCGGACCCTCGCCGCGCGCCCGTCGCTCTTGTGGATCATCGCCGGGTTTTCCTGCGCCGGCATGTTCGGCTATGGCGCCATCGCCTGGGCGACGGCGTTCTTTCACCGAAGCTACGGCCTGAGCCCGGGCGAGATCGGGCCGGTCATCGGCATCCTGGTTGGCGTCGGCGGCGCCATCGGCACCCTGGCCGGCGGCTGGCTGGCCGACCGCACCGGCAAGCACGACGTGCGCTGGCGGTTATGGATCATCTGCATCTCGGCCAGCATCGCCGCGCCGCTGTCGACCGCCGCGTTTCTGGCGCAGAACCCGTGGTTGACCCTGGCGCTGATGACCCTGCCCGCGTCGGTCGCCATCTTCCATGCCGGCCCCAGCTTCGCGCTGGTGCAGGAGCTGGTGCCGCTGCGGCTGCGCGCGTTGGCGGCGGCGTTCCTGCTGTTCTGCCTCAACGTGATCGGCGGCGGCCTCGGCCCGTTCATCGTCGGGCTGCTGAGCGACCTGATGGCGCCGTCGCTGGGCCGCGAGTCGCTGCGCTACGCCATGCTGGCGCTGACCGTACCGATCCTGCTCAGCGTGCTGTTCTACTATCTGGCCGCGCGCCGCCTGCCGCGCGACCTGGCCGACGCGCACGCGGCGGCGGCTGCCTGATCATATCTGCTGCACCGCGCTGGGCTGGGCCGATGGGTCGCCGAACGCCGGCGACCTGATGTTGAGGGCGTTCAGCTTCAACTCGCCGCCGCTGCTGCGCAGGACCATACGGATCACCGCCGGCCCCTTGGCGAACTTGGCGTTGATGTCGACGGTGACGAAGGTGCCCTTGCCGGTGGCGGTGAAATAACCGGTCGTCGCCGGCGGCTCGAAGCTGGAAAGGTCGCCAAGCTTCGAGAACACAATGAACTTGCGTTGCTGGTCGGCGCTGCCGATCGTGCTGTTGAATTCCTCGGTGCCGTAGGGCTTGAGTGCGTCCGCCCGCCATTCGGCGATCACCGGCACCACCTCGGTGGAGAACTTCTCCACCGCCTCCCTCGACGGGCCGATCACGCCGCAGGCCGCGAGCCATACCGCCAGCGTCAGCACACTCGCGCGCCAAGTCCGCTGGACTGGCAAGGGTGCAGGCGGCATCGGCGACCCTTTGCGGTGAACGGTGCCCCAGTTTCCCCTCGTCGCGGCGCAGAGGCAACTTCGTTCCCATATGCTTCTGGAGTAAAATACCGGCAGACGCGTGGAGGGAACCATGAACCGCATACTTGCCGGCAGCCTTGTAGCAGCGGCCCTTGTCATCGGCGCATCCGTGCTAGCACCCGGAGGCCCGCGGACGACGACTCATGCCGCCGACGCGACGCGCCTGTTCGACCCGTCGCGTCTCCAGGCCGGATTGTGCGGCGGCGGCCGTGCCGGGGGCGACCGGCTGTCCCGGCTGGTCGCCCTGTTCGCCATCCCGGCGGCGCGGGCCGCGACCCAATCGGCGGACATGCCGACGCTCTACGACAATCTGGGCAGCTTCTCCATGAAGGTGACCACCAGTTCGCCCCAGGCGCAGGCCTATTTCGACCAGGGCGTGCGGCTAATGTTCGGCTTCAACCATGCCGAGGCGATCCGCGCCTTCAAGGCGGCGCAGGGTATCGATCCGCATTGCGCCATGTGCTTCTGGGGCGAATCGCTGTCGCTGGGCGCCAACATCAACGTGCCGATGGACCCTGAAGCCTCACCGCCGGCATGGGACGCGCTGCAGAAGGCGGCCGCCGCCGTCGACACCGAGACCGACGTGGAGAAGGCGTTGATCGAGGCGCTGAAGGCCCGCTATTCCATCGATTCCAAATCCGAGCGCGCACCGTTCGATGCGGCCTATGCCGACGCCATGAAGGCGGTGCACGAGCGCTTCCCCGACAACCCGGACGTCGCCGTGTTCTACGCCGAGGCGGCCATGGACACCCAGCCTTGGGACTACTGGGAAGCCGACCGCGTGACGCCGAAAGGGCGCATGGGTGCGGCCATCGCCGCGATCGAGAAGGTGATCGCCGCCCACCCGGACCATCCGGGCGCGATCCACCTCTACATCCACCTGACCGAGGCGTCGGGCGACCCGTGGAAGGCGGAGGCGCCGGCCGGGCGGTTGGCGGCGCTGATGCCGGGGCAGGGCCATCTGGTGCACATGCCGTCGCACACCTGGTACCGCGTCGGACGGTTCAAGGACTCGCTGGCCAGCAACATCGCCGCCGCCGAGGCCGACGAGGCGTTCATCCGCGCCGCGAATGCCGGCGACGGGCTCTATGCCAATGCCTACTATCCGCACAACGTGCATTTCGTGCTGACCTCGGCGCTGATGGCCGGCGACGGCAGGAACGCCCTCGCGGCGGCCGACAAGCTGGCGAAGATCATCAATCCCGAGATGGCGCTGGCGGTCCCCGGACTGGTGCAACCGGTGATGGCGGCGCCCTACCTGGCCCGGGCGCTGTTCGCGCCGCCCGGCGACGTGCTGGCGCTGCAGCGGCCGGACGACCGCTTTCCCTTCGTCATCGCCCAGTGGCGCTATGCAAGGGGCATCGCCCACGCGCTCGAGGGGGACGCGGCGGCGGCGCGCGCCGAGATCAAGGCGATCGCCGCCATCCGCGAAGGCCCCGCCATGCAGGTGCTGGTCGACGCCAACGTGCCGGCGCCCCAGATCCTGCAGATATCCGAGCTGGTGATCGGCGCCCGCGCCGCCCAGGCCGAAGGCAACTACGCCGACGCCGCCACATTGCTGCGCCAGGCCATCGCCCTCGAGGACGCCATTCCCTATACCGAGCCGCCCTATTGGTACTATCCCATCCGCCAGACACTGGGCGCCGTGCTGCTGCAGGCAGGCAAGACCGGCGAGGCGGTGCAGGCGTTCCGCGAGGCGCTGATCCGCAGCCCCGGCAATGGCTGGGCGCTGTACGGCCTGAAGGAAGCCTACGCCAAGGCCGGCGACCCGTTCGCGGCGTCGGCGACGCGGGAGCTCTACCGCAAGGCCTGGGCGGGAGAAGCGGACCCGGCGCTCAACCGGATCTGAGGCGCTCGATCAGCGCCATGGCGCTTGACAACGCATTGCCGACGCCTAATACTAAACCTTATGGTTAAGTATGAGTCGCCAGCCCTGGATCGTACCTTCGCCGCCCTGTCGGATCCGACGCGCCGCGCCCTGCTGGCGAGACTTGAGCAGGGCAACCTGTCGGTCAGCGAGCTGGCGCGGCCGTTCGCGATGTCGCTCCCTGCGGTGATGAAGCATCTGGACGTGCTGTCGGACGCGGGCCTGGTCACCCGCAGCAAGACCGGCCGCACGGTAACCTGCGCGCTGAACGCCGAGCCCATGGAAGACGCCGTGGGCTGGCTGTCGCGCTACGAACGCTTCTGGACCGGCGCGCTCGACCGGCTCGCCGCCCTTGTCGAAGAGGATGAACCATGTCCACCAAGCCCAGCCTCGCCATCAGGCGCCGACTGAATGCTCCGCCTGCCCGGGTCTACGACGCTTGGACCAGGCCCGAGGTGTTGGTGCGCTGGTTCGGACCCGGCGACACCAGGGTTGTCCGGGCCGAGGCCGATGTGCGGGTGGGTGGCCGGTTCAACATCGTCTTCGAGGGCGATGACGGCGAGATTCACGACGTCAGCGGCACCTATCGCGAGGTCGTGGCTAACCGGCGCCTGGTGTTTACCTGGACCTGGATCAGCACGCCGGAGCGGGAATCGGTGGTGACTGTCGCGCTGGCGCCGGACGGTGACGCCACGCTGCTGGTCCTGACCCACGAAGCGTTCTTCAACGAAACCGTGCGCGACAACCACCGGTCCGGCTGGTCGCAGGGTCTCGACAAGCTCGAGGCCCTGTTTGCCTGAAACACAAGGAGATGGACGATGAACGACACCGGCGACGAAAAGGCGATCCGCGACCTGATGAGCGAACTGAAGCGGGCGCTGCGCGACCGGGACGCGGAGTCCCTGCGGGGCCTCTACGCCGATGACGCGGTCACCTACGACCTGGCGCCGCCCTTGCAGCTGAGCGCCGCCGATCCCTATATCGCCGGCGTCCGCAAATGGTTCTCGGACTGGCGCACGCCCATTGAAATGGAAACCCGCGATGAGCGCCTGCATGTGGGCGACGACGTCGCGTTCAGCACCAGCCTGTCGCATATGCGCGGCACCAAAGTCGATGGCGAGGTCGATATCTGGTCCAGGGCGACGTTCGGCTTCCGGAAGATCGGCGGTGAATGGAAGATCGTCCATGAGCATACGTCCGTGCCCTTCTACATGGACGGCAGCTTCAAGGCGTCGATCGACTTGAAGCCGTAGAACTATTTCAACCGCTTGATCAGCGCCATGGCGGCGGCGGGATTGCGCGCCTTGTGCCCGCTGATGACGTAGAGGAAGACGTCGCGCGGCGCGGCCTTCGGGGCGCCGCCGACCGAATGCAGGCCCTTCGGCACGCCGCCCGCCGCATAGGCCTTCGCCCGCTCCGCCCACGCGTCGAGCGCCTTGGGCGCATAGCCGAGCGGATGGCCTTCCTCGGTGCCCATGATGCGGAGATAGACGAAGGAGGCGGTGGGATCGGCGATCTGCGGATAGTCCGAATCGCCCGCCGTGACCACGGCCACGTTGTACCTGCGCGCCAGGTCGACGAAGTCCGGCGTGCGGAAGCTGTCATGGCGCACCTCGACCGCGTGCCGGATGGTCCGCCCGCCGGCCTGGTGCGGCAGCAGCTTGAGGAACGCCTCGAAATCGTCGGGATTGAACTTCTTGGTGCCGGCGAACTGCCAGTTGATGGGACCCAGCTTGTCCTTCAATTCCAGCACGCCGCTGGCGATGAACCGCTCGACGGATTCGCCGGCCTCGGCGAGCACGCGCCGGTTGGTGGCGAAGCGCGGCCCCTTCAGCGCGAACACGAAGTCCTCGGGCGTTTCGTCGTGCCACTTGGCGAAGGTTTCGGGCTTCTGCGAGCCGTAGAAGGTGCCGTTCACCTCGATGGAGGTCAGCTTGCGGCTGGCATATTCCAGCTCGCGCTTCCGGGCCAGGCCCTCGGGATAGAAGTCGTCGCGCCACGGCTCGAACGTCCAGCCGCCGATGCCGACGCGGACTGCGGGTTTTTCGGTCTGGGACATGGAAGGGCTCCGGCCAATGAACCGGAAACCTACAACGCGACGCCGGGGATTTCAAAACCGGCGCGCGCAACCTGCCGCGCCGCCGCGAAATCAGCCATCGACATGGCCGCATTCCCGGATGTATCGCAGAGCGATATTGGGGAGGACGGCCATGAAGCTTGAACCGGGCGCCAGCATCGCCGGCATCGATTTTTCCGATGACGACTGGACGGACCTCGACATCACCGGCGCCACCCTGAGGGATTGCACGGTCTTCGACGCCATCATTTCGGGGGCGTGCCTGGAAGAGGCGCGCTTCATGAACTGCCGCTTCGTCCGTTGCCGCTTCGCGAGCGTCGATCTGCGGAACGCGAGTTTCGAAGGCTGCAGCTTCGCCGACGACCAGGGCCACAAGGGCGTGCAGTTCGCGTTCTCGCGCCTCGACATGGCCCGCTTCGCGCGGTGCGATCTGTCGTTCGCGGCGCTCGACCGCTCCGATCTCTACGGCATCGAGATGGAGACCTGCAACCTGCGCGGCGCGGTGTTCACCAAGGTGGACTTCGCCCGCGCGTTCGGGCGCAAGCTGATCAAATACGCGGGCGCCATCAAGGGCTGCAACCTGGAGCTCGCCGACCTGACCGAGGTTCGCATGCCGGACTGCGATCTGAACAGCAGCAGCTTCCGGGAAGCCGTGCTGATCGACGCCGACCTCCAAGGCGCCGATCTGCGGGGCTGCGATTTCATTCAGGCCCTGACGGCTGGCGCCAAGCTCGCCCGCGCCGATTTGCGGGGCGCCGAGCTGGGCGGCCTGAACCTGATGGAATTGGCCAGCGTCAGCGGCATGATGGTGTCCATGGATCAGCAGTACCAGTTGCTCACCGCCATGGGCGTCGACGTATATCCCGAATAGTCGAGGGCTCTCGGCGCGGGGCGGTGTGCCGGCCATCCTGGCGGACGCCGGCGCACCGCTCCCCAGCCCGCATCAGGCGGCCTTGCTCGCGCCGGCGGCCTGCATGGCCTTGACGTCCTTTGCCGCCAGGGTCTGGCCGCCGATTCCCCAGTCGCCGCTCTTCACTTCCTCGAAGATGACGAAGGTATAGGGGCGCAGCGCCTCGCCTTCCACCGCGACCATGGCCTCGGTGACGCGCTCGATCACGTCGCGCTTCTGTTCCGGGGAAAACACGCCTTCGATCCCCTTGATGGTAACCAGTGGCATCTCTCTCACTCCTTTTGGTCGGGCGGTTGCGCCGCCCAGCGCGTCGCCGCCGATGCGGGCGACGAGCGGAAATCTAGTCCCGGAGGCCAGAGCATGTCCTTGCGTTTTTCGCGGAGAAACCTGACTATATTGGCAACTTCCACCAACTAATATTCGGTGAAACACGGTTTATGCCAAAACTCACTCTGGATGCCATCGACCGGCGCATCCTGCGCGAGCTGCAGGACGACGCCCGGCTGACCAATGTGGAGCTGGCCGACCGCGTCGGCCTGTCGGCCTCGCCCTGCCTGCGCCGGGTGCGGATGCTGGAGGAAGCGGGCATCATCGCCGGCTACCGGGCGGTGCTGTCGCGCAAGAAGTCGGGGCTGGGCCTCACCGTGTTCGTCGGCGTCAAGGTGGAGCGCCATCACGACGAGGAGGCGACGGCGTTCCAGCGGGCCGTCGAGGACGTGCCCGAGGTGGTTGCCTGCTACCTGGTATCCGGCGAGCACGACTTCCTGGTCGAGGTGGTGGTGCCCGACCTGGAGGCCTACGAGCATTTCCTGCTGGGACGCCTGCTCAGGCTACCGGGCGTGCTCGACGTCCGGTCCAACTTCGCCATCCGCACGGTGAAGTCCCCGGCATCGCTGCCGCTCGATCACCTGCCGATGTGAGGTGTCTCGTTTCGCGGCTCGCCAAGCCGACGCGCGCAGCGCGAAGGCTGGTGCGGGCGGTCGGACTCGAACCGACACTCTATCGCTAGAAACGGATTTTGAGAGACCCCAGATGCCCTATCCTTTGTGTATCCGGGGGTATCCGTTTTCCCGATAACCGACTGTCAGCACTAGCTTTTTTCGGATATCGAGTCACCCATACCTAACCGGATG
>JALHLV010000018.1 GCA_022844405.1 Sphingomonadales bacterium
GATCTCGTCCAGGCATCGGAATAGCCGCAGCCAACGGCGCCAAAGCCCCACGACTGATCCCAAATTCGACAAAGCACCAGCCCAACCCCTCGTTTCGCAGAGGAATCCCTTGTGGGAGAGGGTTAGGGTGAGGGGTACTCTTTTGGCCTCACCCACGCTTGGTCACCATGTCCATGAACTGGGTGAACAGGTAGTGGCTGTCCTGGGGGCCGGGCGATGCCTCGGGGTGGTGCTGCACCGAGAACACCGGCTTGCCCTTGAAGGCGAGGCCGCAGACGGTGCCGTCGAACAGCGAGACGTGGGTGACCTCGACGCTGTCGGGCAGGCTGCCGGCGTCGACGGTGAAGCCGTGGTTCATGGAGGTGATCTCGACCTTGCCGGTGCGCAGGTCCTTCACCGGGTGGTTGGCGCCGCGGTGGCCCTGATGCATCTTCAGCGTCTTGCCGCCGGCGGCCAGCGCCAGCATCTGGTGGCCGAGACAGATGCCGAATACCGGCAGGCCGCTGTCGACAAGGTCGCGGATCACCGGCACCGCGTATGCGCCGGTTGCCGCCGGGTCGCCGGGGCCGTTCGACAGGAACACGCCGTCGGGCCGGTGGGACATGATCTCCTCGGTCGTGGCGGTGGCGGGCACGACGGTCACCCGCGCGCCTTCCGTGGCCAGCGAGCGGGCGATGTTGTTCTTGAGGCCGTAGTCGACGGCGACGATGTGGGCGACGGGATTGTCCTGCCGTCCATAGCCGGTATCCAGCAACCAGCGGGTCTGGGTCCAGCCATAGGTCTGGGTACAGCTCACATCCTTGGCCAGATCCATGCCTTCGAGCCCGGGCCAGGCCTTCGCCTGCTCGTACAGCGCGGGGAGGTCGAAATTGCCGTCGGGCGCGTGGCAGATCACGCCGTTGGGCGGGCCGCCGAGGCGGATGCGGCGGGTCAGGCGCCGCGTGTCCACGCCGGTGATGGCGATCAGCTTGTGGCTTTCCAGCCAGTCGTTCAGGTGACTGACGGCGCGGAAGTTGGACGGCTCGGTAATCCGCTCGCGCAGCACCAGCCCACGCGCGGCGGCGTTCTTGGCCTCGACGTCGTCGAAATTGGCGCCGACATTGCCGATATGCGGGAAGGTGAAGGTGATGATCTGCGCGGCGTAGGAGGGATCGGTCAGAATTTCCTGGTAGCCGGTCATGGCGGTGTTGAAACAGACCTCGCCGACCGCATGTCCCGACGCCCCCGCGCCATAGCCCCAGTAGACGGTGCCATCGTGCAGCACCAGAGCGCCGGTGATCCCGCGATGGGGCGGCGCGTCCGGCAAGGTGACGTTCTCGGGCATTCAGGTCTCCGGCTGGGCCTGCGCGAGCGGCAACGTGGCGGCAGCGCGCAAATTTGCGGGAACATAAGCGCTGCCAGCAGGCGGGTCAAGCGAAACGCTGGAGAGAAAATATCAGCATTTTCAATATCTTAGTTTCTCAGGCCTGGTTTGCCATCCGGACTCGCTTGTTATAGAGTCCGTTCACGGCGTCAACCTGCGGAGGTTTGGGGACGACTCCCCGGCGGCGCCAGCCGGCTAACGAGGTGCGACATGCTGCGCGAACAGCTCACGGAGGCGCTCAAGGACGCTATGCGCGGCCAGGAAAAGCGGCGGACCACGACGCTGCGGCTGATCCTGGCGGCCATCAAGGACCGCGATATCGCCGGCCGCGAGAACGGCAGCCGCGACCTGGTGGGCGACGACGACATCCTGCCATTGCTGCAGAAAATGGTGCGCCAGCGCCGCGAGTCGATCGAGACGTTCGAGAAGGGCGGCCGCATGGATCTGGCCGACCAGGAGCGCGAGGAGATCGTCATCATCGAGAGCTTCCTGCCCAGGCAGATGGGCGACGCCGAGATCGCTGCCGCCGTCGATGCCGTCGCCGCCGAGATGGGCGCGGCCGGACTCAAGGACATGGGCCGGGTGATGACCGCGCTACGCGAGCGCTATCCCGGCACCATGGATTTCGGCAAGGCGTCGGCCGTCGCCAAGGCCAGACTCTCCTAGGCCCACCTTTCCTGGCATCCTTCCGTCCGATCCGCTTTCCAGCGTTGCGGCGGGCAAGATAAAGTGGCGGCATGCGGTTCACCCCGGAGTTCCTCGACGAGCTGCGCCTCAGGGTCCGGCTGACCGACGTCGTCGGCCGCAAGGTGAAGCTCGTGCGCAAGGGGCGTGAATCCGGCGGCCTGTGCCCGTTCCACAACGAGAAGACCCCCTCCTTCACCGTCAACGACGACAAGGGCTTCTATCACTGCTTCGGCTGCGGGGCGCACGGCACCGTGATCGACTTCGTGATGCATACAGAGGGGCTCGCTTTCCCCGAGGCCGTCGAGCGGCTGGTCGGCGAGGCCGGCATGACCCTGCCTGCCTTTTCGGACGGCGACCGCGCCCAGGACGACCGGCGCAAGGGCCAGCACGAGGTGATGGAGATCGCGACCGCCTGGTATCAGGCGCAGCTTGCCGCGACCATCGGACGCAACGCCCGCGACTATATCGACAAGCGCGGCCTGACGGCCGAGACCGTCAGGACCTTCCGGCTGGGCTTCGCGCCGGAGGCCCGGACAGCGTTCAAGGACGCCATGCTCGCCCGCAAGATCGACGAGCAGACGCTGGTCGACACCGGCATGCTGATCAAGCCGGAGGACGGCGGCGCGACCTATGACCGGTTCCGCGACCGGGTGATGTTCCCGATCACCGATCCGCAGGGGCGCGTCGTCGGCTTCGGCGGCCGGGCGCTGGGCGACGCGCCAGCCAAGTACCTGAACTCGCCGGAGACGAGCCTGTTTCACAAGGGACGGCTGCTCTACAACCACGCCGGAGCGCGCGCCGCGGCTCGCGCGGCCGAGCGGGTGGTCGTCGCCGAAGGCTACATGGACGTGATCGCCATGGCCCAGGCCGGGCTGAAGGAAGGCGTGGCGCCGCTGGGCACGGCCGTCACCGAGGACCAGCTCGCCCTGTTGTGGCGCATGGCCCCGGAACCCGTCTTCTGCTTCGACGGCGACGCCGCCGGCCTCAGGGCGGCGGAACGGGCGCTGCTCCGGGCGCTGCCGCTGCTGAAGGCGGGGCAGTCGCTGCGCTTTGCCACCCTGCCCAAGGGCGAGGACCCGGACACGCTGATCAGGAATCAGGGCGCCGGCGCCCTGCGCGACGTGCTGGAGAGGGCCAGGCCGCTGATCGACGTGCTGTGGGAGGTGGAACTGGCGCGCCAGCCGGCCGACACGCCGGAGCGCCGGGCGGGCTTCAAGGCCAGGCTGCGGGAGCGGCTTTCCGAGATCGCCGATCCGGACGTGCGCGGGTTTTACCGCGCTGAGTTCGACGCCCGCACCCAGGACATGTGGGCGCCGAGGCGCGACGAACGGCAGGGACGGCAGTCGTTCCGTGGCAAGGGCAGGGGACGGTTCGACGCGCCGGTGCCGGTCAGCCGCGAACTGCTGGCCACGCCGCTGGCGCGCGGCGCGGGGTTCACCAACCACCGGCGTGAGCAGCTGATTCTGCTGACCGTGCTCAACCATCCGGGCCTGATCGAGGCCCATCACGAAGAGCTGATGGCGGTCGATCTGGACAGCGACGAGCTTGACAAGTTGCGTGCCGCGATCATACGAATTGCCGCAAGCTGCCATCAGTCTGATGACAAACTTGAAAGTTCAACCATCCGGAACCACCTGTACGGGGAAGGTTTCGGCTTGGCCGTGCAACGTTTGGAGGGGGACAAGGGGTTGGTGGGCGATCTGTTCGCTAAGCCCGACGCGACGACCGACTCCGCCGAACAGGGCCTGCGCTCGCTGCTGCAGGCCAGTCAGTTGCAGCTCTTGCAGCACGAGCTGGAAGCGGCGGAGGTTGACTCGATGTCCGACGATAGCGACGAAGCAGAAAGGGCGACTCACCGGGCGCGCGATATTCGCGCGCAGATCGAGGCGCTGGTCGAGAGTTTGTCGGGAATGGACCGCTAGGAGCGGCGGCCGCCGGGAGTAACCCCGGTGGCGAAGAACAACGAGGAAACAGTCAGGCGCCGCAGGCGTTCTGACAGATCAGATCGAGACACGCATTTCAGGCAGGCGCTACCGGACGGATATCCGGGCCGCGCCGGCCTTACAGGAGCAGAGACGTTCATGGCCAAGGACGCATCCGAGTCGGTGAAGGACCGCGACGAGACCGAGGAGCTGGGCGACAGCCCGCTCGTCGATTCGTCTGCGGAAGCGGTCAAGAAGATGATCGCCGCCGCCAAGGAGCGAGGTTACGTCACCTATGACGAACTGAACCGGGTGCTGCCGCAGGACCAGCTTTCGTCCGAGCAGATCGAGGACATCATGGCGATGATGTCCGAGATGGGTATCAACGTCATCGAGAACGAGGAAGCGGCCGACGAGCCCGAGGACGTCGAGGACGTCGTCAGCGCGGACGACGAGGAGATGAGCGGCACGCGCACCAAGGAGGCCGAGGTCGACCGGACCGACGACCCGGTGCGCATGTATCTGCGCGAGATGGGCAGCGTCGAGCTGCTGTCGCGTCAGGGCGAGATCGCCATTGCCAAGCGCATCGAGGCCGGCCGCAACGCCATGATCGACGGGCTTTGCGAAAGCCCGCTGACGTTCGCCGCCATTACCGACTGGCATGACCAGCTGATCAACCAGCAATTGCTCCTGCGCGACATCATCGACCTCGACGCGACCTATGGCGCCGGCCCCGGCGGCAATGGCGCGCTGCCTGCCGAGATGGCGGGTGACGGCACCCTGCCGGTCGAGGCCGAGGCCGTCGCCGACGAGGTCGCGGAGGAAGGCGCCGAGCCGCCGCGCGAGGGCGTCGTCGAGGAAGAGGAAGAGAACCCCGACGAGGCCGCCGTTTCGCTCTCCGTCATGGAAGAGCGGCTCAAGCCCGAGGTGATCGAGAAGTTCGAGCAGATCTCCGCCACCTACAAGAAGCTGGAGAAGCTGCAGCAGGGCCGCCTCGACGCCCAGCTCGGCACCGGCCAGTTCTCGCAGGCCCAGGAGAAGAAATACCGGGCGCTGAAGGACGAGATCATCGCGCTCGTCAACATCGTCCGCCTCAACAACACCCGCGTCGAGACGCTGGTCGAGGAGCTCTACAACTACAATCGCCGGCTGCTTGGCCTGCAGGGGCAGTTGCTGCGCCTTGCCGAGAGCAACAAGGTCAACCGCGTGGAGTTCCTGGAGCACTACCAGGGCCATGAGCTCGATCCCGACTGGCTGCACAGTGTGAGCCAGCTTCCCGGCAAGGGCTGGAAGGCCTTCGCCGAGCGCGAGGCGCCGCGGGTCGAGGCCATCCGCAAGGAGATCGGCGAGATCAGCCAGATCAGCGGCCTGCCGATCGGCGAGTACCGCCGCGTGGTGCAGACCGTGCAGAAGGGCGAGAAGGAAGCCCGCCAGGCGAAGAAGGAGATGGTCGAGGCCAACCTCCGCCTGGTGATCTCCATCGCCAAGAAATACACCAACCGCGGCCTGCAGTTCCTCGACCTGATCCAGGAAGGCAATATCGGCCTGATGAAGGCGGTCGATAAGTTCGAATACCGCCGCGGCTACAAGTTCTCGACCTACGCCACGTGGTGGATCCGGCAGGCGATCACCCGCTCGATCGCCGACCAGGCGCGAACCATCCGCATCCCGGTGCACATGATCGAGACCATCAACAAGCTGGTACGCACCTCGCGCCAGATGCTGCACGAGATCGGCCGCGAGCCGACGCCCGAGGAGCTGGCGGAAAAGCTGTCCATGCCGCTCGAGAAGGTGCGCAAGGTGCTGAAGATCGCCAAGGAGCCGATCAGCCTCGAAACGCCGATCGGCGACGAGGAGGACAGCCACCTGGGCGACTTCATCGAGGACAAGAACGCGGTCCAGCCGCTCGACGCCGCGATTCAGGACAATCTGCGCTCGACGACCACGCGGGTGCTGGCGTCGCTCACGCCGCGCGAGGAGCGCGTGCTGCGCATGCGCTTCGGCATCGGCATGAACACCGACCACACCCTCGAGGAAGTGGGCCAGCAGTTCTCGGTCACCCGCGAGCGCATCCGCCAGATCGAGGCGAAGGCGCTGCGCAAGCTGAAGCACCCGAGCCGCAGCCGCAAGCTCCGCAGCTTCCTCGATACCTGATTTCCCTTACGCGCCCTACACCCGCCAGAAATTCGGCGTGAACAGCACGAACACCGTGAACAGCTCCAGTCGCCCGAGCAGCATGCCGGCGCACATGATCAGCTTGGCGGCGTCGGTGAAGCCGGCATAGTTCCCCACCGGACCGCCGATGGTGCCGAGGCCCGGACCCACGTTCGACACCGCCGCCGCGCCGCTGGAAAGCGCGGTCATGAAATCGACGCCGGTCAGCGCCAGGCCCACGGCGACCATGAACATGGTGACGAAGAACAGGAACATGAACGCGATCACCGAGGTCAACGTCTCTTCGCTGACCGGGGTATTGTTCAGCTTCAGGCTCATCACGCCATGCGGGTTGACCATGCGGAACAGGATGCGGCGGATTGCCTGGAACAGCACCTGGTAGCGGAAGATCTTGACCGATCCGGTGGTCGAACCGGTGCAGCCGCCGACGAAATACAGCGCGAAGAACACCATGGTCGCGCCGCCGCCCCATTGCAGGTAGTCGGTGGAGACGAAGCCGGTGGTGGTGATCGTCGAGATCACGTTGAAGGTGCCGTAGCGCAGCGCATCGCCCAGCGAGAAATGGCCCTGGAAGTAGAGCCAGGCGCCCATCACCAGCGAAACCGCGGCGCAGAAGGCAAGAAACCAGCGGATCTGGTCGTCGAACAGGCCCGGGATTGACTTCAACGTCATCCTCCGGCTGCTGAGCGCCACATAGACAGTAAACGGCAAGGAGCCCGCCAGCATGAAGACGACGGCCACCATTTCCAGGTACACGCTGTCGAAGACGGCGATCGAGGCGTCATAGTTGGCGAAGCCGCCGGTCGCCACGGTCGACAGCGCGTGGCAGACGGCGTCCAGCAGGGTCATGCCGCCCATCAGGTAAGCGAGCGTGCACAGGCTCGCCAGCACCGCGAATACGCCGGTGATCGCCAGCGCGAGCTGGCCGGTGCTGGGGAGAAGCTTCTTGTCCTTCTCCGAGGACTCGGTGCGGAAAAGCTGCATGCCGCCGACCCTGAGCATGGGCAGGAGCGCGAGCGCCACGACGATGATGCCGACGCCGCCCATGGCGTGCAGCAGCGCCCGCCACAGCAGGAGCCCCGCCGGCATGTGGTCCAGGCCGGCGATCACGGTGGCGCCCGTGGTCGTCAGGCCGGACATGGTCTCGAACAGCGCATCGGCCGGGCTTAGCCGCGAGTGGCCGAACATCAGCGGCAGCGACGCGAAGACGCTGACCACGATCCAGGTCAGCACGGTCAGCAGGAAAGTCTGCCGCAGCGTGAACTCCGCCCGGGAATGCCCGCGATTGCCCAGCCACAGCAACGCGCCGGCGAAGGCCGTGATCACCGAAGCGCCGACGAAGCCGAGATTTTCGCGGTGGCCGTAGGCCAGGTCGACCGTGACCGGAATCAGCATGGTCGCCGCCAGGATGCAAAGCAGCATGCCGATGACCTGGAGGATGGGGCGAAAATCGATCACGCCTTGTTCCTTACGCCGCCTTGGTCGCGGCATCAACCCACCACCAGAAACAGAGCGGCCCCGCCAGGGCGGGGCCGGTTGATGGTGCGATGCCCACGCGCCTCACTCGGCGGCGATGTGCTCCTTGCTGCCCGCGATGTCGGCCATCAGATGGATGGCCTCGGTCTGCCGGGCGCCGATGGAGAGGCCGGTGCATCCCGAATCCGCCCAGGCCGCCCAGTTCTGGCGGATGCGCTTCTCGGGGCCGATCAGATTCTGCTCGTCCACATACTCGTCGGGCACCGCGGCGGCGGCCTCTTCCTTGCGGCCGGCCAGGAACAGCTCCTGGATGCGGTTGGCGGCGTCGCCATAGCCGAACTTCTCCATCCGGTCCTTGTGGAAGTTCTTGTCCTTGTGTCCCATGCCGCCGGCATAGAGCGCGATGGTCGGCTTCATCACCGCAAGGCCCGCCTTGACGTCGTCGGTGATGTGCACGCCGATGCCGGCCTGGATTTCGAAATTGTGGAAACCCTTGCCGTTGCCGGCCTTGGCGAAGCCTTCCTTGAGCCAGTCGCCGTAGAGCTCCATGCCGCGCGGGGTCCACCCCAGTGGCAGCCAGCCGTCGGCGAGCTGGGCGGTCAGCTTCACCATGGTCTCGGTGCCCGAGCCGGTCCAGATCGGGATGTTCGGATTGGTGTGCAGGATGGACTTCAGCGGCTTGCCGATGCCCATGGCGCCGGGGCGGTCGGCGGGCAGCGGCAGCGGCAGTTGCTGGCCGTCATGGCTCACCGGCTCCTCGCGCGCGAACACCTTGCGCATGATGGTGATGTAATCTTTCATCCAGTGGTACGGCTTGCCCCAGGGCTGGCCGTACCAGCCCTCGACGATCTGCGGGCCCGACATGCCGATGCCGGCGATGACACGGTTGCCGCCGGCCAGCGCGTCGATGGTGGCGGCCTGCATCGCCGCCATGGTCGGCGAGCGCCCGGCCATCTGCATGATGGCGGTGCCCAGGCGGATGCGCTTGGTATGGGCGGCGATAAAGGCCAGCGGCGTCGTCGCGTCCGAGCCATACGCCTCGGCGGTCCACACCGAGTCATAGCCCAGCTCCTCGGCCAGCTTGATCTTGTCCAGGGGCAGATTCATCTGCGGACCCGAATAGCCGATCATCAGCCCCAGCTTGATCTTCTTCATCATCGCTCTCCCTTGGTTCCGCTGAGGCAACCACGCCTCGATCCTTCCGATGGGGCACGCTAGCGCCTCGGGAGCGAGCGCGCAACTGGCGTTACCGACGAGTAAAGTCATCGGTGACCGCATGTGTGCCGGCAAGTCGAGATTGTTCGGAAATGCACTCATTGCCGGAAGTTTCGCCAGTCGGCCAGGTACTGTTCGGATCACAAGCCACCGATAGAAAATATTTCCATAATGTTTATTCTCCGGGCGATCGGACTCGCTGTCATTGCGGTCCGATACAGTCGATCAATTCAGCAGAACAATACCTGACATGTTCATCCAAGGTTGTGGGGGGCAATCTTAGCTGTTAATTTGACAGCTGTTTAACGTAGATGCCGGGCAATGAGGTGATCGGGCCTATCCAGATCGCAGGATTTCTCCGGACCGAAAACAAGTTCTCAAGGGGGAGCCATGAACTGTGAAGCGCGCATGAAAACGCCAGGCGGTAGGCTTGGCAAAGACTCGTCCAAGGTGATGCTCGCCGGCATTGCCGCCGTATTGCTGGTTGGGGCATGGATCAGCCCAAGCCTTGCCACGGTGGAAACGGTCACCGTCCAGGCCCGTGCGACGGAAGAGGAAATCCGCGATATTCCCGTCGCGATTACCGCGGTCTCTTCCGAGACCATGGACAAGTACGGCCTGAGGAATATCGAAGACGTTGCCGCGTTCACCCCGTCGCTCGAGATTCAGCGAATATCGAGCGGCTCGGGCTCCAACATCAGCATCCGCGGCATCTCCTCGAGCGCGGGCACGATCGGCATCGAATCGTCGGTGGCCATCATCCTCGACGGTGTCTACTTCCCGCAGAACCGGGTGATCAACGAGGGCCTGTTCGATACCAAATCGGTCGCCATCCTGAAAGGCCCCCAGGCTCTGTACTTCGGCAAGAACGCCACGGCGGGCGTTATCTCCATTCAGTCCGCCGACCCCGGCGACGAACTCGAGATCATCGGCAAGGTCGGTTACGAGATCGAGGCCTCGCAGTTGAGCGGCGAAGCCGTGCTGTCGACACCGATCAACGACAAGTGGGGCATCAGGCTCGCCGTCGCCGGAACGAAGATGTGGCAGGGCTACATCGAGAACACGGCCGGTGACACCATCTACAACACATTCGATGTCGCGAACGGGTTCGCGGTCACGCCGCAGGCCAACCCGGCGCCCGCCAGCCGGTGGTCGCCGCGGGAAGAATCGATGTTCGCCCGGATGACCATCAAGGGTGACCCCAGCGACGTGTTTTCGTTTCGCCTGAAGGCGTCCTTCGCCGACGTAAAGCTGAACAACGCCAATCTGACGGAGCTTTACGACTGCGCCGCGCTGAACGGTGTTCCGCATGTCACCACGGGCGCCGCGCCCAACCAGGTTCCCGTTCCGGTGGCGGGCGTGGAATGCGACACCGACAGACGCTCGGGCCAGAATCCGATCCCGCCGGCGGTCGCGGCCACCACGCCCGATCTGAACCGTTTCGGCGGCCAGCTCGGCGAAGAGTACAAGTCATACGTCGTAACCAGCGAGCTGGGGTTCGATTTCGACGTCGTCAACATCCAGGCGATCCTGAACTGGCACCAGCAACGGGTCGGCTGGGTGATCGACGCCGATGGCGGCGGTCAGACGGCCGTGTTCGCCAGCGAGTTCAGCGTGTTCAACAACTACTCCGCCGAAATCCGGGCCGCCTCCAAGTTCGATAGCCCGATCAACGGCGTGCTCGGCTTCTACTACCAGCGGACCGACCGCGATTTCCGGCAGGAGGTCATCTTCGCCGGCGCCGAGAACTCGGCCGCCGATCCCATGGACCGGTTCATCGCCTATGACAAGGTCTCCGCGACAGATGGCGAAACCGTCTCGTTCTACGGCGAAGCGATCTGGGACATCACGGACCAGCTCCAGCTCACGGCAGGCGCGCGCTACATCTGGGAGAACAAGGACTCGTTCTTCGTGCAACCCTACGTGAATCCGGCGTTCTCGGGCCTGTTCGTCCAGGGACGCGTGCTCGCCGACGACAGTTCGCACGAGGATCTGATCCCGGAGGCGACGCTGCGCTGGCAGCCGAACGACGCGCTCACCCTGTTCGTCGCCTACAAGCAGGGCTTCAAGTCCGGCGGCTTCGACAACGGATCCATCGACAGCACGCTGAACGCGGATCCGATCGCGGATATCACCTATGAGCCCGAACATGTCGAAGGCGTCGAAGGCGGCGTCAAGGCAATATTGGCGGGCGGCAACGTCAACCTGGAACTCGATGTCTATCACTACAAGTACAGCGACCTGCAGCTGAACTTCTTCAACGCCACCACGTTCGCCTATCGGACGATCAATGCCGGTGGCGCGGTGACCTCGGGCGTGGAATTGCAGGGTACGTGGGTTCCCGAGGGTGTCGAGGGCCTGACCCTCATGGCCGCAATCGCCTACAACGATGCTCACTACACCCAGTTCACCGCACCGTGCTATGCGGGTCAGTCGCCGGCGCAAGGTTGCCCCGTGCAGCCGGCCGCCCTGAAGGACCAGGATCTTTCCGGTGTCACCAGAAACCTGGCGCCGAAATGGGCGGGTAACATCGGCTTCGACTACACGGTGCCGGTCGGAAATGGGCTGGAGTTGGGGTTCTCGGGCAATGTGAAGTACAAGTCCAAGTATCTGCTCAGCGCCTTCATTCCCGATGCGGTCCAGAAGGGGTACGCCCAGTTCGACGCGGGTATCCGCATCGGCGGCGGGGACGGCATGTGGCAACTCGCGCTCATCGGCAAGAACCTCACCAACAAGTACGTGCTGGTGGGATCCACCGACAACCCCAGCACCGGCGGCAACACCGGTACCGCGAACGCCTTCCAGGCCGACCGCTACGGCACGCCGCTCAACCCGCGCACGATCGAGTTCGAGCTGACGCTGCGCTACTAGACGACGCTCGACAGGCGGATCGAAACGGGAGGCCGCGCGGACCTGCGGTTCGCGCGGCCTCATCGACTCCAGCCTCCATGCCGGTGGCCAGGATTCACCGCTTCAGGGGCTATGGCATTGGCCGCGATAGTGCTATCAGAAGCCCGTCCTCAAGCTTCGGGGGCCTGTAGCTCAATGGTTAGAGCCGGCCGCTCATAACGGTCTGGTTGCAGGTTCGAGTCCTGCCAGGCCCACCACGCTTCGCCCTTACGGGCTTCGCGTGGCGCAGCCAGGCGGAACCGTTAGGCCGAAGCAGTGCCCGGCGTAGCTGGAGCGCAGCGGAAGCGAAGACGGGTTTCGCGAAGACGCAGCCGTCTAGTCGCCGTCCGGCGCTTCCGGCTTGGCTAGGATTTCCTCCAGCGCACGGCCTGGTTCTTGTCGTACAGTCATGAGCGTGCCCGATGGCAGCCCCTCGATCCCGGTTGCCGCGACCACTTCGTCCGCATGGGGCAGCAGTCGCGCCAGGGCGTCGCGCCGGTCCAGGCAATCGGCCTCGATGATCACCCGTCGGCAGCGGCCGAACGGCAGGCCGTCGCGCATGATGTCGTCGGGAGTCAGGTGCACGATGGCAGCGTCGATCGGCCGCTGGCGCAGCAGCATGCGCGCCGCGGTGAAGCCGTCGGGCTGCGGCGGCGCCCAGCGCTCGTCGCCGATCCAGATGCCGCGGGCCGACGCATAGCCGATCGCCGCGCCGGCCGGCAGGCGCGGAGGCGACGCCGGCGTTTGCGTGGACAGGTGAAGCCAGACCGGGGCGCTGTGATCGGGCCCCAATAGCGCCCGCAGAATGTCCGCATAGACCGCCGGCGAGCCGGTCATGCTGAGTTGCGGCATGGCATTCACCTCGCAGATCAGCGCCCCGGTTTCCAGCCATGACCTGGCCAGGTCGGCCATGATGAGATCGACGCCGACCAGATCCATGCGCAGCGCGGCCGCCGCATGGATGGCGAGCGCGGCATTGTCGGGATGGATGTCTGCGGGTTTGAAGTAGATCGGCAGGCCGCCGGTGGAGACGTTGGCGCGCCGGCGAAGCGCCACGAATTGATCCGCCGGAACGACGGTGTCAGGCGCCATGCCACGCGCCCGCAGCAGCTCGATGGCCTCCTCGTCGAGTGTCAGGAGCCGCCTGCCGAAATCCCGTTCCCGCCGCCGCGCGCCCTCGTCTCGCAGGTGAATGTCGATCAGTTCGGCGACACTGTGCCGTCCGTCGCCCATGACGCCGCCCGGGCGGCGGCCGAACGCTTGAACCACCGTGCCGTCCAGCACCACGATCCGGTAGTCGTTGCCCTCGACATGCTTCTCGACCAGGATCGCGTCCGAGAATTCACGGGCCGCGGCGAACGCGGCGCCGACCCCGGCGTCGTCTGTGAGCCCGGCCACGACGCCGACGCCCTGGTCCCGGTCGGCGGGCTTGACGACGACCGGATAGCCCAGCCGGTGGGCCGCGTCCACGGCCTGGTCCTGGTTCGCGACGCGGAAATGCGTCGGGGCAGGGAGGCCGGAGTCGCGCAGGATGCTCGCGCAGGTGAACTTGTCGCGCGCGATCATCGCGCCGATCGCCGATGTGGTGTCGAGTAGGCTGCTGTACAGCCAGCGGCTGCGCCGTCCCAGTCCGAACGCATGGAGCCCGGGCGCGATGGGCGTTACCGGTATCCCCGCGCCGTCGGCGGCGCGCAGGAAGCGGAACGTATTGATCCCCGGTTCGACGAACGGGGCGAGGCGGCGCCGCAGCGCCTCGCGCTGCTGGTTCAGTTGGGCTTCGTCGGCCGCCAGCCCGCCGCGGGCGAGAAAGCTCAGCACGCAGGACCTGACCCAGTTGATCGAGGCGGACGCGGCTTCCTGGGCGACATAGGGCATCGCCAGGACGAACCGCTCGGCGTCGCCGGCCGGCGATGCGCGGACGTGCGAGCGCTCGAGGTGGAAACGGGACGCCACGGGTATCTTGTGCCGCCGCTGTACGGCGCCCGTCCAGTGCAGCACCCGGAAAAGCAGCGCGTAGGCCGTGCCGGCATCCGCGGGAAGAGCCGGAACCGGCTCGCCGACCTGCTCGTCCATGGCCTCGTCGAGGACCCGGAAATCAAAGAATTCCGGAAGCCTTGCCGTGGCGCCACCGATGATCGCCGGCTGGGCCAGGCCGAAGACCGGCCCCCGCAACGCCGTCCATTCGGGATCGAACAGGCAGGTCGCGTCGGGCCTGGCCATCACGCGCTGGGGTGTGGATAGGACCCGCGGGGATAGTCGTCCAGGTCGTCCGGCGCGGGGAACACAAACCCGTCGTCGTCCGGCGCCACATAGCGGGCCATGGCTGAAACCACCGAGAAGCCTTGCCTTGCATTGAACGTATGGGGCGTCCAGGCGGGCCAGCAGATCATGTCGCCGGGCTCGACGGCGCAGTCGACCACGGCTGGCGTTCCTTTCGCGTCGTCGCGCTTGACGTGGAAGACGGCGCTGCCGCAAGTCACCAGGGCGATACGGCCCGAATCGTGCTGGTGCGGGGGGCGGTTGAGGTGACGCAGCGCGCCAGTGGCGCACTGTTCCCGCGGCGCCTCGATGTGGATCGCGCCAGGCTGCCCGGGCACGCCGACCAGCCATTGGCTGCGAAAGCCCAGATGCGGCATGTCATGCGCGTAGTGTGCATCCCGCCGCGCCTGGCGAGCCGCCAGAAGCCGGAGCCAGGAGGCCGTCCTCGGCGCGCGCAGGATGAAATCGCCGCGGCGCCAGTGGTCATGCACCACCTCCTCGAAGTCGCCTGTACTCAACGTACACGACAGGATCGAGCCGAAGAAAGCCGTCGCCCAGCGATCGATCCCGGCGTCGGAGAGCCGATGTGCGGCCAGTTGGGGCATGTTTTCCGGTTGGCCTCGGTTGCGAACGGGAATCTTAGGATATATAGCCGGGAACATGCAACGTCATGGCTGAGTGGACCATTCAGGATCTGTTGCCCGCCGGCGCGCCACAGCCCCTGGCGCCGGACCGGGGCGGCTACACCTTGACCATGCGCGAATGCAGCGGTTCGGAGGCGGTGCTGGCGCGGCTCGCGGCCGATGCGCCGCATGACGGACGCGCGCATGTGGGCTGGGGCAGCTTCCGCAACCTGGACATCGCCGCCGTGAGGCGCTCGTCGTGGCTGCTGCTGCTCGACGTCAACCTGCATCAGTTCCGGGTCTGGGATGCGGTGCGCGCGGCGCTGCTCGATCCAGCCGCCACCGACGCCGCCGCGTTCGTCGATATCGTCCTGCCGTTGCTGCCGGCCGAACCGCGCCTGCGCCAGTTCGCGGCGTCGACCCGCACCTGGCTGACCGGCGACCTGGAGCGGCCGGGAAGCTGGCTGTTCGCCGAACGGCCGGAGCGGTTCACCTGGCTGCGCGGCCTGTTCCGCGACGGCCGGGTTGCCGCCGGCTGTCTGGACCTGCGCGGCAGGCCGCGGGGCGACGGCGATCCCTTCGGCGCGATGGCCGGACGCATGGCGGCCGCGGCGCGACGAGGCGCCGCCGACCTCGATACGCTCTATGTGTCGAACATTCCCTGGATGATGGCCCAGGACCTTGGCTTCTTCGGCGAGAGCCACCGGGAATTCCTGCCGCCAGGCGCCTTGCGCGCGCTCGATCAGGTGCATTCTAACCTTCGCGCCATCGCGCCGGCCTTCCGGCTGGTGGTGTCGGCGGCCCATCTCCGGCCCGAGGCCACGCCCGACAATCTGCAATGGCATACCGAGGTGCTGCCGCCTGCCGCGTTCCTCGACGACGCCTACTGGAATACACTGGTTCCGGTATCCGCTGGATAGGCCATACAGGCTTTCGTTTCGCGCGTTCCTCACGCATAACTATCGTGATGGGCACGACTTCGCCGGAGGGCGCCATGGATGACCACATCGCGGTCCTCGCGCCGCCGCCCGCCCGCGCGGTGCCCGAACTGACCATCGTCGTCCCCACCTTTAACGAACGCGACAACATCCGCCCGCTGCTCGACCTGATCGCCAGGGCGCTCGACGGCGACAGCTACGAGGTCGTGTTCGTCGACGACGACAGCCGTGATGGCACGCTGGAGGAGCTCCAGGCCTTGTCGCGCGCCGATCCCAGGGTCCGCTATATCCACCGCATCGGCCGCCGCGGCCTGTCGTCGGCCGTGGTCGAGGGCATGCTGAGCAGTTCGGCGACCTACCTTGCGGTGATCGACGCCGACCTGCAGCACGACGAGACACTGCTGCCGGACATGCTCGCTGTGTTACGCGGCGGCGAGGCCGACGTGGTCGTCGGCTCGCGCTACGCCGACGGCGGCGGCATTGGCCAATGGGACGGCACCCGCCAGCTCATCAGCCGCGCCGCCACCCGGATCGCCAGGCTGATCATCCGCGCCGACCTGACCGATCCCATGAGCGGGTTCTTCATGCTGACCCGTGAGGCCTTTGCCGGCTCGGTGCGGAACCTGTCCACCCAGGGCTACAAGATACTGCTCGACATCTTCGCCTCCCATCCCAGCAGCCTGCGGCTGCGCGAGATTCCCTACGAGTTTCGCATCCGCCAGCACGGCGAGAGCAAGCTCGATGCCCTGGTGACCTGGGAATACCTGATGCTGGTCGCCGACAAGCTGTTCGGACGGTTCGTTCCCGTGCGCTTCCTGATGTTCCTGATCGTCGGCGGCCTCGGTGTGTTCGTCCATTTCGGCGTACTGACGCTGTTGCTGAAGGGCCTGGGGTCGGAGTTCGAGATCGCTCAGACCGGCGCGACCGTCGCGGCCATGACGTTCAACTTCTTCCTGAACAACCTGCTCACCTACCGCGACCGTCGCCTCAGGGGCTTTTGGCGTGTCTCCGGCGGGCTTGTGAGCTTCTATGCGGTGTGTTCGCTGGGTGCGGTGGCCAATGTTGGCGTCGCCACCGTCGCGTTCAAGGAGGAGTTCGACTGGCGACTGGCCGCGCTGGCCGGCATCGTCGTCGGCGTGGTCTGGAACTACGCCGCCACCAGCCTGTTCACCTGGAAGCAGAAGAAATAGCCGGGGGCTGCTTCTGGTTCGAGCGCGGCACGCTGACGCCGTCGGTGGATCCGCCACGACACCGCGGCGCGCATCTATCATCTCGACTAACCTGCCCCGGCGGCTAGGATAGGGTTCAGTCGCGCGACGCCGCGCCAGGGGAGAGATCATGTCCATCGACTATTTCGACATGACCGGCAAGGTCGTGCTGATCACCGGCGGCAGCCGCGGCCTGGGCCACGCGATGGCGCTGGCCTTCGCCAACCAGGGCGCCGACATCATCGTCGCCAGCCGCAAGATCGAGGACTGCGAGAAGGCCTGCGGCGAGATCGAGGCGATGGGCCGCCGCGCGTTCGCCCAGGCCTGCAACGTCAGCAGTTGGGACGACCTCCAGCGGCTGACCGATGCGGCCTATGGCGCGTTCGGCAAGGTCGACGTGCTGATCAACAATGCCGGCATCTCGCCGGTGGCGCCGTCGTCGCTGGAGACCACCGAGGCGCTGATCGACAAGATCATGGCGGTCAACTTCAAGGGTCCCTTCCGGCTGATGTCGCTGGTCGGCACGCGGATGGTCGAGGCGGGCGGCGGCTCGATCATCAATATCAGCAGCATCGGCGCCATCCGGCCCACGCCGCATATCGCGCCCTATGCCGGCGCCAAGGCGGGCCTCAACGCCATCACCAAGGCATTCGCCCAGGAATACGGCCCCAAGGTGCGGGTCAACTGCATCATGGCCGGGCCGTTCTGGACCGATATCTCGAAGTCCTGGCGCGAGGAGGCGGACAAGAACGCCACCAATCCGGCGGGACGCATCGGCCGGCCGCATGAAATCGTCACCGCGGCGCTCTATTTCGGCAGCGACGCGTCCTCGTTCACCACCGGATCGGTGATCGCCGTGGATGGCGGCACCACCTGATCCGCACGGCGGTGGCGCGCCGCCACCCCTTCGGAGCTTTCGACGCTGCGCACGTAACCAAACAGTCATATCCGCAGGAAAACTCCTTGCACCTGTGGTACGATTCGGCGGTTGCTTGAGACTCGGGGGAGGAACATGAAGACACGTCTCTTGCTCGCGCTCGCGGGCTTGCTGCTCGGTGCCGTGTCGGCCCATGCGGCGTCGATCGATTGGTCGGACAAGAGCGAGCCCGACGCCGTAGAGGCTTCCAGAAAAGCCTGGGCCGACTCGATCCAGGAGGCGCAGACGGAAGCCGGCACCTCCACCGACATCGCCGCCTTCAAGGTCGACCTGAACGGCGACGGCAAACCCGAGATCGTCGGCCAGGTAAAGAACAGCTACATCTGCGGCAACGCCGGCCCGTGCTTCTTCGCGATGACCGGCGCCGGCGAGGTCCTGTTCAGCGTCCCTGGTACCGAGAACGCCGAAATCCTCGACAGCAGAACCGGGGGCTGGCTCGACATCATGATCAACGAGGACAAGAAGTACCGCTACGGCGGCGGCACCTACCGCAACCAGTAAGCGCTACCGGTTGCTGTACTGGAGCAGCCCTTCATCGGTTTGCGCGCCGGGCGCTCGCTCGACGTCTCGATGCCATCCAGCCTCAGCCGGCTGCCGCTCATGGCCGTTCCTGCCCTTTCCGGTTTCGTTATCGGCAAACCCCGTCGCCCCGCTCGCCAATTCAGCATGATGATAATACCGATAGAGCCGTCGATCGACGGAGGGATCGCTTCACGGCGGGGCACAGGCTAGGATCGCTTGAGGGGAACGGCCCATGAACTTCGTCATCGCATCGAACAGCGAGTCACGGGCGCCTGGCAAACGGCTGGAGCACCCGCAGGCCGTGCCGCGGAGCGTCTATCCGTCGAACGGCGAAGACCGTTGGATCGACATGAACGAAATCGATCCCAAACTCGCCTGTCGCGGGTCGTTCTCTAGGCCATGGGAGAGCAGGGACAGTTTGGTCCGGCGTCGGCCGGGGCCGTTTGGACGACCCCGGCCGACGCTGGAACTGGATATACGCGACGAAACCGGAAGTTCCGTACCACAGGGGGAGTTGGGCGAAATCTGGGTCCGGGGCGAACAGGTTTCTGGCACGTATGTCGGCAGGATAACGCGGCGTCGGCAAGGTTGGTTCCCTCCAAATGACCCCGGAGGAGCGGATTGTGACGCTAATCCATACGTTCAGGGACGCCGCCGGCGCGAGGCCCGGTGCCTCGCGGCCGTGACTCAGGACATGCCATGACCACCACCGCCGATCGACGCGAGGATGCGAAGGACCAGGCCCTGGTCTGCCTCGCCGCCGACCCCGCCGCGCCGGAAATCTTCTCGCCGGTGGGCGGGCGGCCGGTGACCGTTCTCAATCTGGACGACCTGACGATCGGCTCGTTGCGTGTGGCGGGTACGCCATCGCCACGGTCCGGCGTGATGATCGGCGTCGACCGGCGTGGCGCGGTGCCCGATGGCGTCGCCGGCCTGTTCGACGTGCTGCTGACCACGGGCCATGCGCCCGGCAAGGAATGGGTCTGCGTCGGGCCTGGCGAGATGGACGCCGAGATCGACGGGCTGAATCGCCGCGCGACTGCCACGCCGTTCGCCGCCTCGGTGTTTGCACAGGTGCTGCGCATGGGCGCCAGCCTGTCCTTCGATGAAGGCCTGATCCTCGAATCCTTCGCCTACTCCACCCTGCTGGCGGGCGGCGAGTTCCGCGCCTGGCGTGCCGCCAATCCGGCCCGTCACCGGGGCGACGAGCCGGAGCGGCTCGTCGCGGTCGAGCGCGAGCGCGCCCTGCTGCGCATCAGCCTCAACCGGCCCGCCGCCCACAACGGCCTGAATGCCCGCATGCGCGACCAGCTTGCCGAGGCGCTGCGGGTCGCGATGGCCGACCCGATGATCAGCCGCATTCTGCTCAGGGGCGAGGGGCCGTCGTTCTGCAGCGGGGGCGACCTCGACGAGTTCGGCGGCGCCACCGACCAGGCGCTGGCCCACGCGGTGCGTATCGCCCGGTCGGTTGCCTCGCTGGTCCACCGCTGCACCGACCGCGTCTCGGTGCGCCTGCACGGCGCGTGCCTGGGCGCGGGTATCGAGATTCCTGCCGCCGCCGGCAGCGTCACCGCCCACCGGGACGCGCGGCTGGGCCTGCCGGAAGTGGGCATGGGCCTGATCCCCGGCGCCGGCGGCACCGTCACCGTCCGCCGTCGCATCGGCCGTCACCGCACCTGCTATCTGGGCCTGTCCGGCCGCCGCCTGACCGCCGAAGAGGCGCTGGCCTGGGGCCTCGTCGACGGCCTGGAGGACGACGCGTGAACCGGCCGGTGTCTGCTGACTTCGAGCGGCGCGGGGCCGCCATGATGCTGCTCGACTTGGTAGCCGACATCTACAACGCCCGCAACGAGCACCTCGACGACGCGCCAGCGCCACGGACGCCGAGATCATCGAGGCCATCGCCTGCGCCTTCCCGGTCGGCGGCCTCGCGGGCCTCATCACCGGCGTCTCGGCGCTGGTAGAGACGGGGCAATAGGCGCTGTGTGAAATGCCGATCTCCTTTGTCGAGCGGGTGAGGTATATCTAGGCATTCAGGCTGATAGTTTTTGGCATTTATACCAATGAATTAGGTATATTTTTTCAAATTGAAATTTGTCGGGTTTTTGCATATATTGAATGTCGGGTTTTTGAGGGGTATTGGTCGTGTCTAGGCGTAAGACGCTGTACAGCAAAGTTGTTGGACGCATTGCACGCAAGCGCAGCGATGTGTTTCTGACGCGCGAATTCGCCGACTTGGGCGGCGAAGATCAAGTTTTGCGAGTGTTGCGCACCTTGGTGCGTGACGGCCGTCTTGTGCGTCTTGGTTATGGCGTGTACGGCCGAGCGGTCATATCCTCTCTATCCAGAAAGCCCATGCTCTATAGCGCAAACGGTTTTGCTGGGGCAGCGCGCGAGGCCCTCACAAAGCTGGGGGTCGAATGGGAGCCGACGGCGTCCGAGACAGCCTATAATGAGGGACGTTCAACACAGCTCCCGGTTAATCCAGTCGTGCGCGTAAAAGGCCGTTTCTCGCGCCGGCTCCGTTATGGAGATACGGAGCTGGTGATTGAGAAATAGCCCAACGCTGCAGCAGCTTCTTGAAGCGCAAGACTTTTTCCGTTTGCCTAGCCCGGCGCTCGTTGAAAAGGACTGGTATGTCGTACAGGCACTGGCCGCGATCATGGCAGCCGACATGGGGCAATTTAGCCTTGTATTCGGCGGCGGTACGGCGCTTGGGCGGGCTCATCGCCTGATCCGCCGCATGTCAGAAGATATTGATCTGAAAATTGTGGGCGACCGCGAGCCCAGGCGTCCTGAACTGCGCCAAATTCGCCGCCAGGCCACGGCCTCTCTGCTGGATGCGGGCTTCAGCTTTGATCCCGAGAATCCAGCACATCGCAGGTCGGGAAATGGCACGCGCTATACGCTCTACAACATACCTTACGATCCGATCAATCGCGGCCATGGCGTTCTGCGCCCGGAAATCAAAATCGAAATGGCGGTCTGGCCGCTCCGACAACCCGCCGTCTTGCTACCGGTCTCCTCCTTCATCGCTGAAGCCTATAAACAGCCCCCGGAACTCAAGGCCGTCCCTTGTGTGACCATCGCGCAGACCGCCGCCGAAAAGTTTGTGGCGCTAACGCGCCGCATCGCGGCCGAAACAGGACTTCCCGAAGACGAAAGAGATCACACGCTTATGCGGCATATATACGACCTCCATGCTGTCCGCGAACATTGTGACCTCGCTCAGGTCGCCGCGATGGCACGCGGTATCATGGACCATGACGCGGAGGAATTTGGCAATCAGTCGCCGGCCTATCGTGACGACTGCCTGGGCGAGACCAGACGTGCCCTGGACGCTTTACATGCGGATATCAGCTATGCGGCGCAATATACAAGGTTCGCGCGCGATATGGTGTTTGGAGAGGTGGCTGATTATGGAACGGTCATCAATACGCTCCAGCGTTTCGCAAGCACGATGGGACTTGGTTCAGCTTTAGGTTGACCCTTCCATGGTCGTCTGGATCCTCTACACTGTGATATACAAGCGCTGCATGTGTGCCGCGAACGGGGAGAAAGTGAATGAACGCCATTGCCAGGGTGACGAAGGACGTCTGGACGCCGGCGGCCAAGGCGCCCGAGCCAGATCTCGGCAACGCGCTCATTCCGGCGAGCCGCTACACCTCGAAGGAGTTCATGCGGCTCGAATGGCAGCGGATGTGGACCAAGGTGTGGCTGGTGGGCTGCCGCGAGGAGGAAATTCCCGAGACCGGCGACTACATCACCACCGACATCGGTCCGGAATCGCTGCTGATCGTGCGCGGCGAGGACGGTAAGGCGCGGACCTTCTACAACGTCTGCAACCACCGCGGCAACCAGGTGAAGTTCGACAAGACCGGCAACTCCCGCACCCTCCAATGCGCCTACCACTTCTGGGAATACGACCTGACCGGCCGGCTGATCAACGTGCCCGACGAACAGGATTTCTCCCAGGGCTGCCCGCGCGACCAGCTCAGCCTGAAGACGATCCATACGGACATTTGGGGCGGCTTCGTCTGGTTCAACCTGAACCCGGACGCCGAGCCGCTACGCGATTTCCTCGGCATCATCCCGGATCATCTGGACGCCTACCACTTCGACAAGATGGCCATGACCCAGAACATGACCGTCGAATGGGACTGCAACTGGAAGGCGTCGGTGGATGCGTTCAACGAGGTCTACCACGTCCAGTGCATCCATCCGGAGTTGCTCTACAACAACGACGACGTGAACATCCAGATCGACCTCTACGACCGGCACAGCCGCTACCTGATCCCCTATCAGGCGTGCAGCCCGCGCCTCGGCTACGAGCCGCACGAGGTGCCCGAGATCGTCGCCGACTACATGCACTCCATCGGCATGGACCCGGCGCCGTGGCACGGCCGGGTGCCGGAGATCCGGCGGGCGATCAGCAAGTTCAAGCGCGAGAACCAGGACGCGCTCGGCATGGACTATTCGGACCTCAACGACGACCAGGTATCCGATGACTACCACTATTACATCTTCCCCAACATCACCCTGAACATCTTCGCGGAATGGACCCTGTTCTTCCGCCAGCGGCCGCATGAGAGCGACCCCAACAAGATGTATTACGACGTGCAGTTCTACAACTACATGCCCAAGGGCAAGCCGCGCCCGCCGCTGCCCGACCATGACCAGTTCAAGCACGGCGAGAAGTCGCTGGGACTGGTGCTCGACCAGGATTCGGTGAACCTGCCGCACGTCCAGAAGGGCACCAATTCGTCGGCGTTCGAAGGCCTGTGGATCAGCCACCAGGAACGCCGCATCCGCCACATGCACAAGACGCTGATGGACTATATCGGGGAGAACGGGAAATGAGCGACGTCATCGGAATTCATCACGTGGCCATCGCGGTGCCGGACATCGAACTGGCGAAGCGCTTCTATGTGGACATCCTCGGCTTCGAGGACACCAAGATCGGCGGCTGGGAGGCCGGCAACGAGTGGATCGACAACATCGTCGGCCTGAAGAACTCGGCCGGCAGGTCGTTCATGTGCCGGGCGCCGAACTGCTATATCGAGGTGTTCCAGTACACCAGCCCGCCGCCGGGTCCACAGGACCCGAAACGGCCGGTGAACGAGTACGGCTACACCCATTTCGGCATGCAGGTGAAGGATATCGGCAAGGTCTACGAGCGGCTGCTCGAGGCCGGACTGACCTTCCACGTGGCGCCGGACCGCATGGTGACCAACGAGAAGGGCGAGCGCGTCGGCTTCTCGGCCACCTATGGCCGCGACTTCTTCGGCAACGTCTTCGAGATCATGGAGATCCGCGAAGGCGCCGACATCAGGCCGCTGTAGGAACTGCTCATCTCCACCGGTCGTTGGGGATTGACCAACGATCATGGAGGAGGCGATGAAGTGGGGACTGCTGTGGCTGCTGGGCGTGCCGATCCCGGTGCTGATCCTGCTCTATTTCCTGTTCGGCTAGAGCGCTTTCAGCCAAGGCGGAATCGCCTTGGCGTCCGAAAGCCGCGGCGACGACTGCAAGAGTGGTTCAGCATTAGCTGAAACCACTCTAGGCCATCGGCTGGACCGGCTGGCGCAGCACCATCCTGCGCCGCTCGGGTGCGGCCCGGCTCCAGTCGTCCAGGTAGATCTCGTGATAGGCGCCAGCCGGCGCCAACCTGTTCTGTGGCAGGAACCGGGTGTAGAGCCGCTCGAGCAGCGCGGGTATGTCCTGCGCCGGACCGACATGCATGATCTGGGCGCACCTGCCTTCCTCGAAGGATTCCATGCGCAGCGTATCCGGCAGATCGCCAAGCTGTTCGCGGGCGCGGGCCACCGCGTCTGAAAACATCGCCTCATCGGTAAAGCTGGGCACCGTGATCATGGCCCGCCACAGCCACCTGTCCTTGTTGCCGGTGGCGAGATCGCGCATGTCGTCCGCCCGGTAGAGCATCTCGACCGGTGCGTCCACGAACGACTTGCCCATTCGGGAACGGGCCTCGCGCCGTATGGGCTGGATGGCGGTGAACAGGCACTTGATCGCATGGGCGCCGGCGCCCGTTTCCGGGGGGCCTTGCCCATCGATGGTGGCAAACGGCAGTTCGGGCACGTCGACCAGGACGAAGTCCTGCGTGCCGGGCATATAGAGTTCCTTGAGCTTGGCGCGGTCCTTGGTCAGGTCCATGTCGGTTCACTCCATCCACGGTTTGGTTTTCATATAGGCGAGGGTCTCGGCGATCCAGGCTTGCTCCGCCGCCAGCTGGCCGGCCGAGAAGTCGAAAAGCGCTTCAATGAAATCGGGCAGCGGCTGGCGCCCCAGTCGCACGCGTTCCAGCCGCTCCATTTCGCGGGATATCGCCTCGCCCCGCGCTTCGAGGGCGCCGAGCGCCGCCTCGCGCGGCAGCGCCGGCCAATGGACCATCCCGAGCAACGCCGATGAGTAGGTGGGGCGGAAACCGCCCAGCGCCTCCAGGGTGTGCGCGACCAGCACCGCGTGGCCGGCAGGCGTGATCGAATAGGATTTCCTGGCCTTGCTTCCGGCGGGCGTCTGCGCCGTCGCGAAGCCGGCTTTCTCCAGCTTTCCCAGCACGAAATAGATCGATGAGAAGCCGATCTGTGTCCATTCGCGCATGCCGCGTTGCTCGATGACCTGCTCCAGCTCGTAGCCATGGCGCGGCATCTCGGCGACGAGACCCAGGACCAGCAACTCGGCATCTGTCAGCGCGGTCGACTTCATATTCTAATACTAGAATAGTCCGGCGCGTGGCGTCAATACGCAAGATGATGCCGGGTTGAGGTTAGGGCTGGCGGTGCCTGCCGTTCCGCCGCTACATTCCCTGCACCCATGACTTAACCGAGGGAGACGGATCATGAGCGACGACCTTGTTGCCGAGCTGAGGGCGCTGCGCGCCGAAGTCGAGCGGCTGAAATCCAGGGACGAGATCCTGCAGCAGATCACCCGCTACGGACGCGGCCAGGAATGGCTCGATCCGACCCTGATGGACGAGGTGTTCTACGACGACGCCCATGTGGATTTCGGCTTTTTCGTCGGCGTCTGGAAGGACTACAAGCCGGTGCTGATGGACATCGAGGCCAGCGGCGAGACCACCTTCCACCTGTGCGCGGCGCCGGCCATCGAGTTCGACGGGCCGAACAAAGCCTATGCCGAGGTCTACGGCATTGCCGGCGGCCGCGGCTATGACGGCAAGACCAACGTGTTCGGCGGCCGTTACTTCGACGTCTGGGAGCGCCGCGCCACGCATTGGAAGATCGCCAGCCGCATCTTCAAGCTGGACTGGCACATCGACCACCAGTTCCCGCCCGGCGAGTCGGTCATGCACCCCGAACTGGAGCCCGCCAGGCCCCGTTCGCCGGAGAACAAACTGTTCCGCCGCATGGGCCAGGCCGTCACGCGCTAGGACCGGCCGCCCGTCAGACCCTCTCCCAGCGGGAGAGGGAACTGCTTCGCCCGATGTGGTGCCATGAAACCAAACCCGCGAGCCGGACGTTACCGAGTGTGACCAAACCAAACAGGCCAACCATGGCCCATGGAGCGAAACATGCTCGGTACCATTCTGCTCATCATATTGGTTCTCCTGCTCATCGGCGCGTTGCCGGCATGGCCGCACAGCCGCAACTGGGGCTACGCGCCCACGGGCGGCATCGGCCTCGTGCTGGTGATCATCGTCGTGCTGCTGCTGCTGGGGCGGATCTAGAGCCTGTGACCGGACCGCTTCGCGTAGCCGGCGCCGCCGTGCTTGTGACCACACTGTTCTTCGCGCCGGCTTCGCGGGCGGAAAACACGGTCTTGGGGTTGGACTTCGGACAGTCCGACCTGCTCGAGGACGTGGGCGAATTCTGGACCGAGGTCAGCGACGACTTCCGGTTCAAGCTCGGCGTCGGCATGGCCGTCGCGCCGCGCTTCGAGGGCTCGAACGACTACAAGGCGCGGGTGATGCCCAAGTTCTCGCTGCGCTACAAGAACCTGCTGTCGCTCCACAACACGCGCCTGCGGGTGTTCATCGTCCACAACGAGAAGTTCGTCACCGGCGCGCAGGCCCGCTACCGCTTCGGCCGCGACGAGGACAGTGCGCCCGACCTCATGGGCCTCGGCAATGTGAGCGATTCCTTCGAACTCGGCGGCTTCGCCGAATGGCGTCCCGGCTGGGCGATCGTCGGCGCCGAGGTGGGCCGCGACGTGGCCGGCGGTCATGACGGACTGATCGCGGCGATCTATGCCGGCTCGCAGCTTCCGCTCGGCGGCGGCTTCAGCCTCCAGGGCGGTGCCCAGGTCACCTGGGCCAGCGGCAACTTCATGGAGCGCAATTTCGGAGTCACCGAGGCCCAGGGCATCGCCAGCGGCCTGCCCGAATTCGATGCCGGCTCGGGCATCAAGGACGTCGCCGCGCGGGTCGGTGTGCGCTTCAACAGGTGGAAGCACTGGGATTTCGCGTCCTATGTCGCTTATTCCAGGCTGATGAGCGACGCCTCGGGCAGCCCGCTGGTCGAGCTGCGCGGCAGCCCCAACCAGTTCATGTGGTCCATCTCCGGCCAATACCGGTTCTAACGCGCCGCGATCACCGCGATCAGGTACAGCGTGCATCCCACCAATCCGCCGACGATGGTGCCGTTCACCCTGATGAACTGCAGGTCGCGGCCGATTGCCAGCTCCGCGCGATCGGTCAGAGTCTTCGCGTCCCAGCTGCGCACCACCTCGGTGATGAACGCGCCGATCTCGCGCCGCCACGGTACGATGCCGGTGCGCACCGCCTCGTCGAGCCAGGCGTTCAGCCGCTCGCGCATGTCCGGCGCCTCGTTCAGCGTCCGGCCGATGGAACGGATGCCGTCGGCGATCGTGGCGCGCAGCGATGCCGAATGGGCACCCGAGCCGTCCTCGAGCTGGGCGCGCAGGTGCTGCCACAGGTTCGCCAGATAGTCCTGCGTCGCCGGGCTGTCGAGGATGCGCCGGGCGAAATCGCGGACCTGCTGCTGGGTGGCGGGCCGGGTGCGCAGGTTCCCGATCAGGTCGTCGACGGCCGCGTCGAACTGCGCGCGCACGGCGTGATCGGGGTTCGACATGTCGCCGAGGAAGTCGGTGATGCCGCCGACGATGGCGGTCGCCACCTTGCGGTCGACGCTGCGGGGAATCCACCATTTGCTCTGGGCATCGACCTGGTCGTAGATCGTGTCCGCGTGCTGCTCCAGATAGCGCCGGGCGACGATCAGTGCCTGGTCCAGCAGCGCATGGTGCTGATCACTGTCGCGCAGCAGCGCCAGCACGTTGCCCAGCACCACCGGCAGGTTGACGTTTTCGAGCTGGCGGCTCAGCGCCCGGTGGAAGAACGCCCGAACGTCGGCGTCGCTCACCGTCGCCATCATCCGCGGTACGGCCGCCACCACGCGGTCCGCGATGGTGCGGGCGACGCCCGGATCGCCCATCCAGCGGCCGACCCTTCCGGCGACATCCACCGTCCGCAGCTTGGCGGCGACGGTTTCCGGCTCCAGGAAATGCCGGGCGACGAAGTTGCCCAGGTTCTCGCCGATCCTGTCCTTGTTGTTGGGCAGGATGGCGGTGTGCGGTATGGGGATGCCCAGCGGATGGCGGAACAGGGCGGTCACCGCGAACCAGTCGGCCAGGCCGCCGACCACCGCCGCCTCGGCGCCGTTGTGGGCAAGGCCGACCCAGAAACCGTCGATCGGCCAGAACAGCGTCGCGCCATACACCGCCGCCATGGCGAGCAGCAGCAGGCCGGCGCCCATGCGGTAGCGGCCGAGCGCCCGGCGCTGTGCCTCTTCCCATCCGAAGCTTGTTTCGCTATTTAGGGCGGTCACTGGCCGGCTCCTGAAGTTTTCAGCATTGCTACACTAGCGTAACGCCGCGTCTCCGCGTCAGGCCCCATCCCGCCTTTGGGCGCGAAACGGGATTTCGCCGTGGTGGCGTGATAAGGTCAGCCAGTCCTGTAGGAGTTGCCCGTGCAAGAAGTCGTCGTTCCGTGCCCTTCCTGTGGGAAGACCGCCTATCAGGCGCCGGAACGCCCCCCCACGCTGGCCGAGATGGTCGGCAGCCTGTGCCCGCATTGTGGCCACGCTCTGACCAAGCCCGAGCTGCAGAAGCACTTTCAGGAGCTGATCCTCAAGGAAGCGGCGGCGCTCCTGTCGCGCATGCCGCAGCGGAAGTTCTGATCCGGCGATTGCGCCGGCATGGCTGGCCGGACACTGGCGGCGCGCCGGCGTTAGATCGCGCCTCGATACCGGAGGACAAGACATGCTGCTCAGGGACCGCAAAATCCTCGTCACTTTCGCCACCCATTGGGCGGGGCCGGAAATCTGCGACGGCCTGATCGAGGAGGGCGCTTCGGTCGTCTGCCATGATCCCGCCTTCGCCGACAAGGCGCGGGCCGAGGCGTTCGTGGCCGGCCGGGGCAATCTCACCGCTGTCGCCCATGAACAGCCGGCCGACATCGTGTCGGCCGCGCTCTCGGCGCTCGGGCATCTCGACGTGCTGGTCAACAACGACGCCTTCCCGGCGATCCGCGCGCCGGTCGAGACCGCCGATCCGCGGGACTTTCGCGACGGCATCGAGGCGCTGATGGTGTTCCCTTTCATGATGGCGGGCGCCGTGGTGCCGCACATGAAGGCGCGCAAGGCCGGCAAGATCCTGTTCCTCACCTCGGCCTCGGCGCTCAACGGGCTGGCCAACTATTCCATGTACGCGGCGGCGAGGGCGGGCGCCAACGGCCTCGCCAAATCGCTGGCGCGCGAACTGGGCAAGGACAACATCCAGGTCAACGCCATCGCCTCCAACTACATCGAGAACCCGGACTATTTCCCGCCGGAGCTGCTGGCCAACAAGGAAGCCTACGCGAAGATGGTGAAGAACATCCCGCTGGGCCGCCTCGGCAAGCCCCGGGAGGCGGCGCATCTGGTGGCGTTCTACGCCTCCGACCGCAGCGACTTCATCACCGGCAACATCATGCCTTTCTCTGGTGGATGGGCGTAGGACGGGAAGGCTGTCGGCATGGTCAACCCGATCCTCAACACCGACAGCTACAAGACCAGCCATTTCCTCCAATATCCGCCCGGCACGACGCGGCTGTTCGCCTATCTCGAAAGCCGGGGCGGCGCCTATGACCGGACGCTGTTCTTCGGGCTGCAGGCGATCCTGAAGCAGGAATTCGCCACGCCCGTCACCCGTGACCACATCGAGGAAGCGGCCGAACTGCTGGACGCGCACGGCCTGCGCTTCAATGGCGCCGGCTGGCAACTGCTGCTCGAGCGGCACGGCGGGCGCCTGCCGGTCGAAATCCGTGCGATCCCCGAGGGAACGGTGGCGCCCACGCGCAACGCGATGATGACGGTGGTGAACACGGACCCGGACTTCCCGTGGCTGGCGTCCTATGTGGAAACCGCGCTGCTGCGCATCTGGTATCCGGTCACCGTGGCGACGATCAGCTGGCATGTCCGCCAGACCATCCGAGCCGCGCTCGTCAGGACCGCCGACGATCCCGAGGCCGAGCTGCCGTTCAAGCTGCACGATTTCGGCGCACGCGGCGTCTCCAGCGAGCAGAGCGCCATGCTGGGCGGTATGGCCCATCTGGTCAGCTTTAGGGGAACCGACACGTTGTCCGCCATCCTGGGCGCGCAGCGGTTCTACGGCGAGCCAATGGCCGGCTTCAGCATCCCGGCTGCCGAGCACAGCACGATCACGAGCTGGGGCCGTGACGGCGAAGTGGATGCCTATGCCAATATGCTCGCGCGGTTCGGCAGGCCCGGCGGCATCTTCGCCGTCGTCTCGGACAGCTACGATCTCTATGCGGCGATCGATCACATCTGGGGCGAACGGCTTCGCCAAAAGGTCATCGAAAGCGGCGCGACGCTGGTGATCAGGCCCGATAGCGGCGATCCGGTCACCGTCGTGGCGAAGACCATGGCGCTGCTCGAAACCCGCTTCGGCTCGGACACGAACGCCAGGGGCTACCGCGTGCTGCGGCATGTGCGGGTGATCCAGGGCGACGGCGTCAATCCCGACAGCATCGCGGCGATCCTCGAGCGCACCGTCGCCGACGGCTTCTGCGCGTCGAACATTGCCTTCGGCATGGGCGGCGCGCTGCTGCAGAAGCTCGACCGCGACACCCAGGCGTTCGCATACAAGGCCAGCGCCGCCGAGATCGATGGCGAATGGCGGCCGGTCTACAAGGATCCGGTGACCGATAGCGGCAAGCGCTCCAAGCGCGGCTTGCTGGGACTGGTTCGGGACGGCGACGGCTGGCGCACCGTCCCGGTTGACGGCCGGGATTTTCAGCCGCTGGACGGTGGTGACAACCTGCTCCGGCCGGTCTGGCGGGACGGCGATCTGCTGGTGGACGACAGCTTCGCCGCGATCAGGATGCGGGCTGACGAAAGGGCCTGAGGCTCAGTCGGCACCTGTCGCCAGCCGCCAGTGGGCGCAGTCCTGCCGAGCTGCTCGCGGGCGTCGGCCACGTAACGGGCGCGGTCCTCGGCGGTCGACGTGTCCTTCCAGCGGCCGTTGGTGCCCTTGTTGACGAAGACCGACGCGCCGCCGTCCCAGAACACGCTGCCCAGCGGTGCCGACCTGGCGGCGTGGGCCTTCATGTAGTCGAAGCCGCAATGTTCGATGATGGCGGGGAACCGGCTCTCGTCGACCGGAATGTCGAGGACGCCGGCGATGCGGCGGATTTCGCCCGGCAGGTCGCGCTTCAGCGCGTCGAAAATGCACCAGCAGCACGTTGGGCAGGTGGCCTCTTCAGGCTGCGTCGGAGGACGGCAGGAAGGCCTTCTCGAAGTTCTCGATGGTGGCGAACCCGAGATACTCGGCCTGAAACGCTGGGGGCAGGATCTCCAGCAGGTAGAGATTGTCGATCCACAGCTCGACGACATGGAACGGGCCGCGGTTGCAGGTCTCGGTCCGCCAGCCCTCGCGGCGGCCGATGGCGATCACCTCGTCCTCGGAGATGTCGACGCCGACGGCGAGGTGGGATTCGGACGGCGCGGCGGCGTGCTGGACCTCGACGTGGGCGCCGCCCTCGCCCGGCACCAGCACCTGGCCGGCCGGATAGAACTCGATGGCCGTCCCCTTGTCGTCGCCCTTGATGGCGATGTGCGAGTTCGGGAAGATCGGGAAGGGCAGCGCGCGCCCCTGCCATAGTTCGGCCATCACGCTGGCGGCCCGTTCGGGGTCGCACGACGGAAACGATGCGTGGTGCAGCATGATTGAACCCCCCAGCGCAAAAGCCTTGTACACTGCCGGCCGATCATACCTCAGATGACTGGCGCCGACGATACTTAGGAGCGGAATACCGCTGCCGCCACAGACAGTGCTATGCGTTGCGTCACTCCGCCGGTGCAGGGCCGCACATCTGCAGCCGGTTGCCGAACGGATCGTAAAAGCTGGCAAAGGTCACATAGCCGGAGACGACCACCGGATCGTCGCACCGCACACCGCGCGCCCGCAGCGCGACCACGGCCTCGTGGCAGTCCTCCACGTCGAGCACCAGCGTCGTGCCGGTCGACGGCCGCCAGCCGGGCTCCGACAGCGTCACGGAAAGATTGCCGCCGCCGCCGGTCGCGAACTCGATCCAGCCTGCGTCCGGCAGGTCGAAGAGCGGCTCGCCCAGCTCCAGCACGTCCCCGTAGAACAACCGTGCCGCGTCCAGGTCCGGTACCGAAAGGGAGACGACGTTGATGCCGCGGAACAGTCCCATCTAGGCCTGCGCGCTCGGCCGGCCGCTGACCGCGGCGTACCAGCGCTGCAGGTTGGGCTGGTCCTCGCCGATCCGCGCCTTGATGGTGCGCGAGAAGTCGACGGCCACCATGGCGGTGATGTCGGCGATGCTGTAGCGGTCGCCGGCCACGTATTCGGTCTCGCCGAGGCGCTGCTCCAGCAGCGCAAGGAAGTTGGCGAAGCGCGCCTTGCCGCGCTCGGCCAGCTCGGGGATCTGAGCGAAGTCGGCCGGGCCGGTGACGCTGCGGTCCTTGAAGAACGGACTGCTGTTGCGAAAACCCTCGGCGACGGCGGCGAAGCCGTGCTGTTCGACGCGGCGGTCCCACATCATCACCTGGGCGCGCTCCAGGGGGTTGCGGCCGCACAGCGGCGGGTCCGGATAGACCTCCTCCAGATAGCGGCAGATCGCCGTGCTTTCGGCAATGATGGTGCCGTCGTCGAGCACCAGCGCCGGCACTTCCGCCATGGGATTGATCTTGCGGTAGTCCTCGTTCAGCTGCGCCCTGCTCGCCAGGTCGACCTCGACCCTGGGGATGTCGAGGCCCTTCTCGGCCACGAACATCCGGACGCGGCGCGCATTGGGCGCCATCTTGAAGTCATAGAGCTGCATCGGTCCCTCCGGTTCGTCCCCGGCACGTTATGCCGAGGCGGCGGGAGCGTGCAAGCTTTCGCCTATGGCAGCGCCAGCGCCTTGGCGATCTCGTCCCACGACACCAGCTTGAAGTTCTGGTTGGCGGGCGGGTCCGTGTTGTCGCCGTCCTGGACGACGAACAGGCCCTTGGGGAAATCGGCGCCCAACGGCGTGTCGACCGCCTCGATGCCGTCGGTTTCCGAGGCGCCGTCGCCGGCGCCCGGGGCGACGATGAACGAACCCTTGTAGGCATGGGTCCCGCCCAGCTCGAACACCGCATAGCTGCTGTTGCCCTGGCTGGAAACCAGCAGGTAGCTGGCGCCGGTCGTGTTCCGATAGATGGCCAGGCCTTCCACGTCGGCCGCGAGCCTGGGATTGTCGGCCACCTTGATGACGGCGGTCGCGGTCGCGGGCTGATCCGGTTCGGCGGGGAAAGACCAGACGCCGACGCCTTCCTCGCCGATATAGACGGTGCCCGCCACCTCGTCGGCGACGCAGCCTTCCGACTGGGTGGCGAGCGGCAGGTCGCGCAGCTTCGTGGCGGTGACCTTGCCGTCCGTGCTGTCGATGCGCCATTGCGCGGCGTTCTTTGCCTTGTCGGTCATGAACGCGTACAGCGTGCCCGAGGCGCTCTTGTAGAAGCAGAAGCCGTAGGGATCGACGAAGCCGCTCGGCTGGGGGTCGGCGAGCACCGAGATCTGGCGGGTCGCCGGGTCCAGCCGGAACAGCGCGATGGCCTTCCTGTCGCGGTCGCTGGCGCCGATGACGACGGTGTCGACGCCGCCGAGCGTCACGGTGCGCAGGTCCACGTTGTTCAGCCGGCCTTCGGGCAGGAACTGGATCGTCTTGCCGTCGAGGCCGTAGCTGTAGAGGCCCGACTTCTTCGCCGTGCCGACGATGACGCTGCGGGTCGGATCGGCCGGATCGACCCAGATGGCCGCGTCGTCCGCCGCGTCGCCCTGGGTATCGACCGCGTCGGTCTCGCGCACGGCCGTCACCTTGGGCGCGTCGAGCTGCACCGCAGCGGGTTCCGCGGCTTCGGCCGCGGGAGGCGTCGCCGGCGGGCTGGCTGGCGCGGGGTCGTCGCAGGCGGCCAGGGCGAGCAGCGCGAACGCCGTGGCGGATTTGAATATTGGCTGCATCAGAAGGTTGCCTTCGCGCCGAATTTGCCGGTCCAGGAGTAGCGTTCGTACTGCAGCAGGCGGTCGGCGCCCGGGCCGCGCTGGAACGCCACATAGGGCGCGTCGTTCAGATTGATGAATTCCGCGAACACCTGGAAGTTCTTGGTCACCTTGTACTTGACACTGACGTCGATCTGGAAGTGGTCGCGCACATACCGGTCTTCCTCGGCGTCGCCGCCCAGCTCGTCCAGGTAGACGTCGCGGTAGCTGCCGGCCACGCGGATGCTGAACGGCCCCTTCTCATAGCCGATCATGGCGTTGAAGGTGTTCTTCGCCGACGACGGCAGCGGGATGATGCGGCCGTCGATCTCGCCCTTGGCGTCGGTATAGGTATAGTTGAAGCCCAGCAGCAGGCCGTCGAACGGCGCCGGCAGGAACGTGAGCGACTGCTGGTAGCTGAACTCCACGCCCTTCACCTTGGCGGTCTCGCCGTTGACCGGGATGATCGCCTCGGTGGCGAACACGCCGTTGAAGGTAATGTCTTCGAACTCCTGGCGGACGATGAAATTCTTGACCCGCTTGTAGAACAGGCCGCCCTGGATCACCGCGTTGTCGCCGAAGTACCACTCGGCGCTCAGGTCGAAGTTCCAGGCCCGGTAGGGATCCAGGTCCGGATTGCCGAATTCGCCCTCGCGGTCGCCGTCCTCATTGGTTTCCACCAGGAAACGGGGCGCGATGTCGCCGATGTTGGGACGCACCACGCTGCGCGACGCGGCGGCGCGGAACACCAGCCCCTTGTCCGCCTCATAGCGGATGTTCAGGCTGGGCAGCCAGTCGGTGTAGTGCCGCTTGAAGCTGGTCGGCGTCACGAACAGGCTGTCCTCGTCCACCACCTCGCCCTGGTACTCGCCGCCTTCCTCGACCAGTTCGACGATGTTGCCGAGGACCGTGTTCCTCGTGTGCTCCATGCGCACGCCGCCGATCATGCGCAGCGAGCCGTTGTCGTAGCGGCCGAGGACATAGCCCGCATAGATGTCCTCCGACACGTCGTAGTCGCCGACGACGGATTCGAACTCGCTGTCGATGTCGCTGCGCTCGAAGCTGTCGAAATTGGCGTTGAAGAAGTCCCTGACCTTGCGGCCGTCGGCCTGCGGCTCGACGTTCGCCAGGCCGTAGGATTGGGCGCCGAGCACGTCCTCCAGGGTGTAGTCGCCGTCGAAGCCGTCGAACACCTGGGCCTCCAGGTCGTAAGTCTTCTGACGAAAGCGCACCTTGCCGCCCGCTTGCACCTCGAACGAGCCCTGCGACAGCGAGAATTCGCGCTTGATGTCGATCTTGCCCGCCCACTCCTCGTCTTCCGACACGCCGAGCACCGTGCCCTCGACGGAATCGAACTCGTATTCCGACGCATCCAGGAACGTCTCTTCGCCGGCGGTGACCATATAGCGCGGCAACGTCAGTTCCGAATAGTCGAAGGTGACGCCGAAGTCGCCCGGATCCTCGAAGCCCAGTTCGAACGCGGTCGGATCCAGCGAGTCGGCTTCCTTCTCGCGGGCGACCGAATAGGAACCCTGGTAGTTGAACGTCCATGGCCCGGCGAAGGTCTCGCCGCCCCACGCCAGCGAGGTGATCGTCTGGGCTTCGAAGCGGTCCTTGACGTCGCGTGTGATGGTGATCTCGCCGTCGTCCGACAGGAACGTGGCGCCGCCGTCGTCGCCCTCGCTCGGCTCCTCGTCGAACTCGAAGATCAGCCGCTTGCGGAACTCCTGGTCCTCGAACCGGCTGTGCACGCCGCGCACGAAGATGCTGGTGTCGTCCGACAGCTTGTAATCCAGCGACAGCGAGCCGGCGATGCGGGTGCGTTTAACGTCGTAGTCGCGGTACTCGACCGTGTCGGCGAACGCGACGCCGTCGTCGGTCTCGCCCCAGCCGTCCATCTCGACGTTGTCGGTGGCGAAGTTGCGCTTGTAGTAGGAGAAACCGCCGGAGATGCCGAGCCGGTCGGCGACCGTGGTGGCGAAGTCGATGGCGCCCTTGGGCGACACGTTGCCGTTGAGGTGGTTGTACGAGCCCTCGGCGGTCACCGACACGAACGGCTTTTTCAGATCGAATGCGCTGGTGGTCTTGATCTCGATGGAGGCGCCGATGGTGTCGCCGTCCATGTCCGGCGTCAGGGTCTTCTTGATCTCGATCGATTCCACCAGCTCCGCCGGCAGCACGTCGAGGGCGACCGAGCGCACGTCCGCCTCGGGCGCGGGAACCCGCGCGCCGTTGATGGACGAGGCGTTGAGGTTGGGATCGAGGCCGCGCACCGAGATGAAGCGGCCTTCGCCCTGGTCGTTCAGGACGTTGATGCCGGGCGCGCGCCGCGCCGCCTCGGCCACGTTCTGGTCGGGAAACTGGCCGATGGCGTCGCGGGTCAGCACGTTCTCGACGGTGTCCGACGCGCGCTGGCGCGAAATGGCGCTGGCGAGATTGGCCTGCTGGCCGGTGACCAGCACGCTTTCCAGCCCGGCCGCGGCGGCCGGCGCGAGAACGATTTCGGTGAACGTGGCCGGCTCGGTCACCTCGACCGCCGTCTCGACCGTCGCGGCGCCGGCATAGGCGGCCCGCAGCGTATAGCGGCCCGGCGCCAGGTCGGCGAAGCGGAACGAGCCGTCCGACCCGGACTCCACCACGCGGTTCAACTCGAGGATACGCACCTGGGCGCCGCCCAACGCGCGCACGCCGGTGCTGTCGCTGACCCTGCCGCTCAGGGTTCCCGCCATCGCCGGCATGGCGAGCGCGCAGGTGGTGAGAGCGGTCGCGGCAAGCAACAGACCGCGTCTAGACGTGGCTTTCATGAGGTTCCCTCCGGCGGCGGTGAGCCGCTCTTGGGATTGGCATACCCATGAAATGTTACGGGATAGCTTAGAACGTATGAATTTAAGATTTCCATAAGTTGTCCAAAACATTTCAGACCGGGAAAATCGGCCGGCCCGGAAAAACCTGCATGGCGGGCATTCGCGAACGCCTTGATGGACGCGCGAGACCCGGGCGCACTTTGTGACTTCCACCCCAGAAACCGTGTGGTAACAATGGCCGCGGATTCATGGGCGGAGGAAAAGAATGACCATCAGGTTCGACGGCAAGGTCGCGATCGTCACCGGTGCGGGCGGCGGCCTGGGCCGGGCTCACTCTCTGGAACTGGCGCGGCGCGGCGCGAAGGTCGTGGTCAACGATCTGGGCGGCGCCATCGACGGCAGCGGCGGCTCGAGCGCGGCGGCCGAGGCCGTGGTCGCCGAGATCAAGGCTGCCGGCGGCGAGGCCGTGTCCGACGGCTGCAGCGTCACCGACGAGGGCGGCGTCGCCAACATGGTCCGGAAGGCGATGGACGCCTGGGGCAGGATCGACATCCTGATCAACAATGCCGGCATCCTGCGCGACAAGACCTTCTCCAAGATGGAGATCAGCGATTTCCGCGCCGTGCTCGAGGTGCATCTGATGGGCTCGGTGATCTGCTCGCGCGCGGTCTGGCCGATCATGCGCCAGCAGCAATATGGCCGCATCGTCGTCACCACCTCGGTGACCGGCCTGCACGGCAATTTCGGCCAGACCAACTACGGCGCGGCGAAGGCCGGCCTCTACGGCTTCATGAACGTGGCCAAGCTGGAAGGCGAGCGCGACAACATCCGCGTCAACACCATCTCGCCTTTCGCGCTGACCCGCATGACCGAAAGCATGATCACCGGTGACCGCGCGGCCCTGTACGCGCCCGAGCTGGTGTCGCCCGCCGTCATGTACCTGGTGAGCGAGGACGCGCCCACCGGCATGATCCTCAGCGCCGGCGCGGGCACCGTCTCGCGCGCCGCCATGGTCGAGACCCAGGGCGTCAATTTCGGCATGAACATCACCGCCGAGGACGTGGCCGCCCATATCGGCGAGATCGGCGACCTGTCGACCGCCAAACCCATGCGCGACGCCGGCGAGCAGGGCAAGAAGAACGCCGCGACGCTCGCGACCGCGCCGCTGAAAGGCTGAAAGGCCCCCTCATCCGCCGCTTCGCGGCACCTTCTCCCCGGCGGGGAGAAGGGTTTATCAGGCAGCCAGCCCTTCCTTCTCCCCGCCGGGGAGAAGGTGGCCGCGCAGCGGCCGGATGAGGGGACGCCGCGCAAGCGGCACGCCAGCCGCCCCAAGAAAGCGCCGCGCCGGACCATCCGGCACGGCGTACTGTTTCTAGCCCGCGCAACATCCCCACAAATTTGTCATCCCCGCCAAGCGAAGCGCGCGCGGGGACCCATGTCGATACCGGGGCAATCTCTTCGGGAATTAGGTCACGGAAACAAGGGTCCCCGATCACAAGTGTCGCAACCACGAAGCTCACGCTTCGTGGGCTCCACTAGCGTCGGGGATGACAATGTTGGTGTGCTTCAGCCCGCGTCCTCGATGACCACGGCGGCGGCGCGCTTGGCCTGCCGGGCGGCGATCGGCGCACCGAACTCGTGGGCGACGGCGATGGCGCCTTCGTGCAGCAGCAGCAGTTGCTGGGCCAGGTTGCGCGGGTCCCTCAGCCGGGCCGACGTGGCGTTCTCCAGCATGTAGTCGAACACCGCGCGCTTCTGGGCGGCGGCGGCCATGTGCACCGGATTGTTGACCGGGCCGTACTCGCAGGCCGCCTTCATGAACACGCAGCCGTTGAAGCCTTCCGTTTCGAACCATTCCTCCAGCGCGTCGAAGATGGCGAGCAGCCGCTCGCCCGGCTCCTCGGCCTGGTCGGCCCGCGCGCGCAGCCAGGCGATGTAGCGGGCGCCTTCCACTTCGAGGGCAGCGACGATCAGCTCGTCCTTCGACTTGAAGTGGTTGTACAGCGTCATCTTGGCGACGCCGGCCTGCGCCAGGATGGTGTCGATGCCGGTGGCATGAAAGCCGTCGCGCTGGAACAGGGCGGCGGCGGTATCGACGAGATGGTCGCGCTTGGGACTCGGCACAGGACTTCCTGATAAACAGGTCTGTTTACATATATGTAGCTATAGAAAGGCGATAAGGCAACCATATTTGGGGGTAAATAAGCCTTTAGAGCCGGTATGGGAAGCGTACATCCCTTTCCTCCGAAGGAAAATCGCGCGTGTTTCTGGTGACGAGAAGGGCGTGGTGATATTTCGCCGTAGCCCAGATCACCGCGTCGGGAAGCTTCATCCGGTGGCGTCGGCGCAGTTCCGCCGCAAGTTCCGCAACCTCGAACCCCAACAAAATGATCTCGAACCGGTCCAGAAAGCGCCGGGCACGCGCGGTTTCCTGAACATCGGATACACCCACCAAAACTTCAGTCCACGTCACGATGCTGATCAAACGATTTTCGATGCCAGCAATCTCTTGTCTCGCGTCCGGAATGCCCTTCAGGTAATCAACGAGAATATTCGTATCGAATACCGCCTTCATTCCGGCCATTCCGACCGAAGCCGGTTCTGGTATTCGAGCCCGTCGATATCGCGATCACGCCACATCCCGAACGCGTCGTCCTCGTCGCTTGGGCGGTGCTTGGAAAGATAGGCGTCCACGGCACGGCGAATGGCCTCCGCGCGCGAGATGCCTTCCTTGGCGCACAGCTTGGCCAGTTCCGACAGATTGTATTCTGGAAGGTCGATAATGGTACGCATGGATTCCACCTGTCATCATATGACGTCATCATATATAGGCCGGGCGCGATAAACAGCCAAGCGGTTTGCCGGGACCCCCGCCGACACACTCGACGAAACGGCCCCGGTGCCGCTATAAACCGGCCCACCCAATCAACAGGAGTCACTCCGTGGCCTCGTACCAGTACGTCTACGTCATGAAAGGCCTGTCGAAGTCCTATCCGGGCGGCAAGACGGTCATCAAGGACATCACCCTGCAGTTCCTGCCGGGCGCCAAGATCGGCGTGCTGGGCGTCAACGGCGCGGGCAAGTCGACGCTCTTGAAGATCATGGCCGGCCGCGACACCGATTTCCAGGGCGAGGCGTGGGCCGCCGAGGGCATCCAGATCGGCTATCTGGAGCAGGAGCCGCATCTCGACGCCACCAAGGACGTGCTCGGCAACGTCATGGACGGCGTCCACAAGACCCAGTCGCTGATCGACGAGTTCAACGAGGTCACCGGCAAGCTCGGCGACGAGATGTCCGACGACGACATGGCCAAGCTGTACGAGCGCATGGGCGAGCTGCAGGAGCAGATCGACGCGGTCGACGGCTGGAACATCGACCGCCAGGTCGAGATCGCCATGGACGCGCTGCGCTGCCCCGCGGGCGACGCCGATGTCACCACCCTGTCGGGCGGCGAGCGCCGCCGCGTGGCGCTGGCGCGGCTGCTGCTGCAGAAGCCCGACATGCTGCTGCTCGACGAACCGACCAACCATCTCGACGCCGAGAGCGTCGCCTGGCTCGAGCATTTCCTGGCCGACTATGCCGGCACCGTGCTGATGGTCACCCATGACCGCTACTTCCTCGACAACGTCACCGGCTGGATCCTCGAGCTGGACCGCGGCCGCGGCATTCCCTACGAGGGCAACTATTCCAACTGGCTGGTGCAGAAGGCCAAACGGCTGGAGCAGGAAGGCCGCGAGGACGCCTCGCGCCAGCGCCAGATCGCCGAGGAGCTGGAATGGGTGCGCCAGTCGCCCAAGGCGCGCCAGGCCAAGTCGAAGGCCCGCCTCAAGGCCTATGACGAGCTGCTGGACAAGGCCAACGAGCGCCAGACCACCGGCACCGCCAAGATCGTCATCCCGCCCGGCCCGCGCCTGGGCAACGTGGTGATCGAGGCCAAGAACATCTCGAAGGGCTATGGCGAGAACCTGCTGATCGACGATCTCAGCTTCCTGATGCCGCCTGGCGCCATCGTCGGCGTCATCGGCCCCAACGGCGCCGGCAAGACCACGCTGTTCCGCATGATCACCGGGCAGGAGACGCCGGATTCCGGCACCTTCAAGGTCGGCGAGACGGTCAAGCTGGGCTATGTGGACCAGTCGCGCGACGCGCTCGATCCCAACAAGAACGTTTGGGAGGAAATCTCCGGCGGCGTCGACGTGCTGCACCTGGGCAAGATCGACGTGCCGAGCCGCGCCTATACCGGCGCGTTCAATTTCAAGGGCGTCGACCAGCAGAAGAAGGTCGGCATCCTGTCGGGCGGCGAGCGCAACCGCGTCCACCTCGCCAAGATGCTGAAGGAGGGCAACAACTTGCTGCTCCTCGACGAACCGACCAACGACCTGGACGTGGACACGCTGCGGGCGCTGGAGGAAGCGCTCGAGGAATTCGCCGGCTGCGCCATCATCATCAGCCATGATCGCTGGTTCCTCGACCGCATCTGCACCCACATCATCGCCTATGAGGGCGAAAGCCAGGTGGTGTGGTTCGAGGGCAACTACCAGGACTACGAGGCCGACCGCAAACGCCGCCTCGGCGCCGAAGCCGACCAGCCCCACCGCATCCGCTTCAAGAAGTTCGCGGCTTAATTCTCAGGAAACCTGCCGGAAAACTCGCGGCACGCGGGAAGCTTCCCCATGCCGAAAGTCGCAGGAATGTTGACGAAATCGGCAATATCCCCATTGTGCGAACGGCCCGGTTGATGTTTTGCTGTAACCGAAACGAAAAATGTCGCTTGGGGAAATTTCATGGTGCAGATCGATTTCGTTGCCCTGCTGGCACGTCGCTTTTTCTCGCCGCGGGCGGCCCGGATCGCAGCGGTCCCTCTCGTCCTCGTGCTGCTGAGTGCCTGCGCGACCCAGAATAAGGGGTCGATTAACCAGTTGTCGGACGCGGGCGGAGACGGCATCTCCATTCTGGTCATGCCGCTCGACGTGGAGCTCAGCCTATTGACGGCAGGCGGTGTCACTCAGCCGAACGCAGAGTGGACCGCCAACGCCAAGAAGCACATGACCGCGGCGATCCAGCAGCTGCAGCAGGAGCGGAACATCAACATGGTGATGTTCGATCCGGGCAACGAGGCGCATGACAGCGTGGAACTCGAACTGCAGCGGCTCCACTCAGCCGTGGGCTCCATGATACTGGTGCACGACTTCCTGGGCGCCAAGCTGCCCAGCAAGAAAGGCACCTGGGACTGGACCTTGGGGCCATCGGTGAGAGCTTTCGCCGACCAGTATAGGGCCGACTATGCGATGTTCATCTTCGTGCGCGACTCCTATACCAGCGCGGGCCGGGTCATGCTGCAAATCGCCGCTGCCATGGTCGGCGTCGGCGTGCAGGGAGGTCAGCAGGTAGGCTTCGCGTCCCTAGTCGATCTGCGTACCGGCAACGTCGCGTGGTTCAACGTGCTGGCCCGGGGATCCGGTGACCTGCGTACCGAGGAGCCGGCCTTCAAGACCACCAAGCTGCTCCTCGACGACCTGCCAAAATGAAACGCCGCGACTTCCTCGCGCGGTGCGCCTGCGGTTCTTGCGCGGCCTTGATTGGCGGCGCGCCTGCCTATGCGCTCGATCTGCTGGAGCCGTCGATCCCGCCGGGCTACAAGCCCACCGACCCCAGGCTGGAAGGTGGCCTGTGGATGGTCATGGAGGAATTCGAGAAAGACCTCAAGGTTTCGCCCCAGTTGGTGCGCGACGAGGAAATGGTCGGTTATCTGCGTGACATGGTCTGCCGGCTTGCCGGGGATTATTGCCCAGACGTGCGCGTCTATCTGCTTCGGTCACCCTACTTCAATGCGTTCATGACCCCGAACGGTGTCATGGTGATCAATACCGGGCTGCTGATCCGAGTACAGAACGAGGCGCAACTTGCCTTCGTGCTCGGCCATGAAATCGGCCACTACCTGCGCCGCCACACCTTGCAGAACTTCAAGCGGACCCGCGACACCGCCTCGGTCCTCTCGTTCCTGGCGATTGGGTTCGCTGCTGCTGGCCAGTATGGCGCCTCAAGCGCCGCGCAATATGTGGGTCTAGCCTCGCTCTACGGCTTCAGCCGCAAGATGGAAGAGGAAGCCGACGCCTACGGCGCCCAGTTGGTGGCGCAGGCCGGCTATCCGCCAGATCAGGGAGCGATCATGTGGGGCAACCTCATCCAGGAGGAAGAGGCATCGAAGTACCGCAAGTACAAGGATCCGTTTTTCGCCTCCCATCCCAATCCCGAGAACCGCGCCAAGAACATCACCGAGCGGGCGGCCGCGCTTGAACAGATCATCGTCAGGCCGGGGCCTGTTGACAGGTTCGACGAGATCATGGCGACGCGCCGTCGTTTCATCATCGAGGACGACCTCAATCTGCGCCAGTACGGCCAGAGCGAGGTCGTGCTGAATCGTCTGATGCAGGCGGGCCAGCGCATGGGGGAACTGGAATTCTTCTACGGCGAGTTGTGCCGGATGCGGCAAGGGCCGGGCGACCTCGAAAACGCCATGACCCGTTACACGAAGGCACTGGAACATGCCGACGCGCCGGTGGAAACACATCGGTCCATGGGGCTCATGCTGCTCAAGGGCAAGCACAAGGCCGAGGCGGTCGAGGCGTTTCGCAAATATCTCGAACTGGCCCCCGGCGCGTCCGACAGGGCTATGATCCAAATGTATATGGGGGGAACGACATGACGATTAAACGCTGGCTGTGCGTGACGCTTGTCCTGCTGTTGCCGGGCTGCGCGGCATACTCGCTGGTGCCGCCCGGCACCCATTCGCTCAAGGGTATCTCGGTGACCGCCGAGACTGCCTGGAACAAGGCGCCGGCGGCAAGCGGCAGGACGATCTGGACGGCGAACGGTCTCTCGCTCGATAGCGTCACCTTCTTCGACGGCATCCAGAATGAAAAGCCCCTCTACAACTTGCCGAAGAAGACGGAACTTCCGGTATTCCGGAGCGACATGCTGCCCAACGAGATCGCCGAAATCTTCGAATCCACGATCTCCAAGATGGTGAACTCGACGGTGCACAGCACGGCCAACCTGAGGCCGGCGGATTTCGGGGGCGTGACCGGATTCCAGTTCGATTATAGCTATGTCGGCGGGGACAATGTTCCCCGCAACGGTATCGCGGCGGGCGCCGTGAGGGACGGCAGGCTCTATATGATCGCTTATGAGGGCACGGCCATCTACTACTACGATCTGCACAAGGTTGAAGCGGAACGGATGATCGCCGGCGCGCGCCTGAATTAGGCGGCGAAGGTCGAGCAGCAGGGAATGGGCCATGACGGTTCGTCACAAGCTCATTCTTGAGGTCTACCTGATCCTCAAGCGCGGCGACGAGGTCCTGCTGCTGCGCCGCTTCCAGACCGGCTACGAAGACGGCAACTACGGCCTGGTCGCCGGCCATCTGGAGGCGGACGAGAGCGCCGTGGCCGGGATCATCCGCGAGGCCCGCGAGGAAGCGGGCATCGAGGTGCGCGAGGACGACCTGCGCCTCGCTCATGTCGTGCATCGCAACGTCGGCGATGGCCGGATGGGCCTGTTCTTCCGCTGCGACCGCTGGAGCGGCGGGCTCGTGAACGCCGAGCCGCACAAATGCGACGACCTGTCGTGGTTCCCCTGGGACCGGTTGCCGGAGAATGTCCTCCCCTACATTAGGCAGGCCCTGACGCTGGCGCGGGATGGCGTCGCCTATTCGGACGAAGGCTGGGGTTGAACCGCCCGCGCCCGCCCGGGCGTAACCGCCGTCCTACGGATCAGGGCTTTGTCGGCGATGCGCGCGCAGGCGACGTAGGTGCCGCCGGCTCGCTGTTCTCCGGCGCGGGCGCGGCGGGCGAATCCAGGTCCTCGTATTCCTCGAAGCCCGGCGCGCTGTTCTCGCCTTCGTCGGGCGCCGCGCCGTTGAGCACTTCCGAGCGCCGGTTCTGGCGATAGGCGCTGCGCAGCGTGGCGTAGTAGTCAAGGGATTCGCGGCGAAGCTGGTCGACCATGTCCAGGTTGCGCGCGCGGGCGTCCAGGGCGGTGATGGCGATGCGCCCCATCGACAGGCCGCTGACATTGGCCTGGTTGATGCCGATGGAGACCGGGTCGGCGAAGGTATCGGCCACCGTGCCGACGCCGTCGCGCAGTGTGGACGAGCCCAGGATCGGCAGCACCAGGTAGGGGCCTTCGCCGATGCCCCAGGCGCCGAACGTCTGGCCGAAATCCTCGTTGTGACGCGGCATGTCCAGGTCGGTCGCCACGTCGAATATGCCGCCGATGCCGATGGTGGTGTTGGTCACGAACCGTCCGAAGGTGACGCCGGCCCTGTCCACCTCGCCCTGCAGCACGTCGTTCACCAGGGTCAGCGGCTCGCCCACGTTGCGCAGGAACACGGTGATCCGTTCCTCGACGAAGTTCGGCAGGATGAAGTGGTAGACCTCGGCCAGCGGCCGGATCAGCGCCTTGTCCAGAACCTCGTTGAAGCTGAAGATCGCCCGGTTGGTGGGCTCCAGCGGATCGTTCAGCCGCTCGTACTCGGCGCGGGCCACCGGGTCGGTAGGGACGGTTGCGCACCCTGCGAGCAACATGCCGGCCACAGCCGCGAAAGAGACGATCCTGAGGGTGCGGCTGAGGGTCTTGAGGCGTGGACTTGGCACGGCGCCCTGTTCTCCGGGGAAGGTGACTGGCTACGGCATATTGGCCAAACGCGACCATAGCCCAACATGTTCCGGGGATGCTACAGCTTCGCATATTGGCGGGGCGGCCATGCAGATGGCTGTTGATTATATAAGGATATCTTTATATATGCATACAAAGTTCACCGAGGGAAGGCGCCCGACACCCATGGAAGACCTGCTGGCGGCATTGAAGGCGGCGGCCGAGCCGACCAGGCTGCGGCTGCTGGCGTTGCTCGAATACAACGAGCTGACGGTGTCCGAACTGACCCAGATCCTGGGGCAGTCGCAGCCGCGCGTCTCCCGCCACCTGAAGCTGATGGCCGAGGCCGGTCTCGTCGAGCGGTTCTCGGAAGGCACCTGGGCGTTCTACCGGGTCGCCGACAACGCGCTGGGCCGGGCGCTGACCCGGTCGATCGTCGACCTGATCGTCGAGGAGGATCCGGTGCTGGCGCGGGACCTGGAGCGGCTGGAGCAGGTCAAGGCCGCGCGCGCCGAATCAGCCGCCGCCTATTTCACCCGCAACGCCGCCATCTGGGACACCATCCGCTCGCTCTACATGCCCGAAGCCGAGGTCGAGAAGGCGGTGATGGAGCTGCTGGGCGGCGAACCCGTCGCCAAGCTGCTCGACATCGGCACCGGCACCGGCCGCATGCTGTCGATCTTCGCCGGCCAGATCGAGCGCGGCCTGGGCGTCGACATGAACCGCGAGATGCTGGCCGTCGCCCGCGCCAACCTGGCGCAGGCGCAGATCCAGAACTGCCAGGTGCGCCAGGGCGACATGTACAATCTGGGCCTCGCCACCGCCGATTTCGACGTGGCCGTGTTCCACCAGGTGCTCCACTTCGCCGAGGATCCGGCGGCGGCGGTGCAGGAGGCGGCGCGCGTGCTGCGGCCCGACGGCAGGCTGCTGATCGTCGACTTCGCGCCGCATCAGCTCGAGTACCTGCGCACCGAGCACGCCCACCGCCGCCTCGGCTTCAGCGACGACGAGGTCGCCTTGATGTGCCGCGCGGCCGGCTTCGGCGACGTCTCGATCCGCCACCTGGTCGGCGGCGAACTCACCGTCACCATCTGGCTCGCCGGCAAGCCCGGGCACCGCGCCGTGCCGCTGCATATCGTCAGGGAAAGCTCATGAGCTCGAAGGAAAACCCATGAGTTCCTTGGCCGCGACCATCGACCAGGCGACCGCGTTCTCGCTGCTGGACTGGGATCCGGGTCCGCTCAGCGTGTCGTTTGAATTCTTCCCGCCCAGCAGCGAGAAGATGGAGGAGACGCTGTGGACCGCCATCAAGCGGCTGGAGCCGCTGGCGCCGGACTTCGTCTCGGTCACCTACGGCGCGGGCGGCTCGACCCGCGAGCGCACCCACAACACGGTGGCGCGCATCCTGAAGGAAACCAGCCTGACTCCGGCGGCGCACCTGACCTGCGTCGGCGCCACGCGCGGCGAGATCGACGACATCGCCCGCCGCTACTGGGACGGAGGCGTGCGCCATATCGTCGCCCTGCGCGGCGATCCGGCAGATGGCGCGTCGCACTACGTCCCGCATGAGGGCGGCTACGCTTATGCCGCCGACCTGGTTTCCGGGCTGAAGCGGATCGGCGATTTCGATATCTCGGTGGCCGGCTATCCGGACGTGCATCCGGCCGCGCCCAGCGCCCAGTTCGATCTGGACTACCTGAAGAACAAGGTCGATGCCGGCGCCAGCCGGGTGATCACCCAGTATTTCTTCGATCCAGCCACCTTCCTGCGCTTCCGCGACAAGGCGCGGGCGGCCGGCGTCAAGGCGCCCATCGTGCCGGGCATCATGCCGGTCACCAACTTCGCCCAGGTCAAGCGGTTCAGCGCCGGCTGCGGCGCGGTGGTGCCGGACTGGCTGGGCCGCCATTTCGACGGGCTCGACGACGACCCGGCGACCACCCGCATGGTGGCCGGCGCCATCGTCGCCGAACAGTGCCGCCAGCTCATCGCCGCCGGCGTCCACGAATTCCATTTCTATACGCTCAACCGCGCGGAGCTGACGGCGGGCATCTGCCATCTGCTCGGCCGGCGCGCGACGGAGGCCGCACGATGAACCGCGAGCAACGCCTGAAGGCGCTGGAGCAGGCCGCGCGCGAGCGCATCCTGATCATCGACGGCGCGTTCGGCACCATGATCCAGGGCTACAGCCTGGACGAGGCCGCCTATCGCGGCGAGCGGTTCAAGGACTGGCACAAGGACGTCAAAGGCAACAACGACCTGATCAACATCACCCAGCCGCACATCGTCGAGGCGATCCACGACGCCTATCTGGAGGCGGGCGCCGACATCGTCGAGACCAACACGTTCAGCTCCACCACCATTGCTCAGGCCGACTACGGCATGGAGGCCATCGCCGCCGAGCTGAACCTGGAAGGCGCCCGCGTCGCCCGCCGCGCCGCCGATGCGTGGACGGCGAAGACCCCGGACAAGCCGCGTTTCGTCGCCGGCGCCATCGGCCCGACCAACCGCACCGCCAGCCTGTCGCCCGACGTCAACCGTCCCGGCTTCCGCAACGTCAGCTTCGACGAGCTGCGCGAGGCCTACAGGCAAGAGACGCGGGCGCTGATCGAGGGCGGCGTCGACATCATCCTGGTCGAGACCATCTTCGACACGCTCAATGCCAAGGCGGCGCTGTTCGCCGTCGACGAGGTGTTCGAGGAGCTGGGCGTCAGGCTGCCGGTGATGATTTCCGGCACCATCACCGATGCCTCGGGCCGCACGCTCTCGGGACAGACCACGGAAGCGTTCTGGTATTCGCTGCGGCATACGAAGCCGTTTAGCATCGGCCTCAACTGCGCGCTCGGCCCGGCCCAGATGCGGCAGTATATCGCCGACCTGTCGCGGGTCGCCGACACGCGGGTCAGCGCCTATCCCAACGCCGGCCTGCCCAACGAGATGGGCGAGTATGACGAGACGCCGGAGATGATGCGCGACCATCTGCGCGAATGGGCGCAGTCGGGCCTGCTGAACATCGTCGGCGGCTGCTGCGGCACCACGCCGCCGCATATCCGCGCCATCGCCCAGGCGGTAGCGGATGTGACGCCGCGGCCGATCCCGGTGCTGGACCACCGGTTGCGCCTGTCGGGCCTCGAGCCGTTCAACGCCGCCGTATGACCACGGCCTCGTTCATCAACATCGGCGAGCGGACCAACGTCACCGGCTCCGCCGCCTTCAAGAAGCTGATCCTCGCCGGCGACTACGAGGGCGCGCTCGTCGTCGCCCGCCAGCAGGTTGAGAACGGCGCCCAGATCATCGACGTCAACATGGACGAGGGCATGCTCGACAGCGAGCAGGCCATGGTCACCTTCCTCAACCTGATCGCCGCCGAGCCGGACATCTGCCGCGTACCGTTGATGATCGACAGCTCGAAATGGACGGTGATCGAGGCCGGCCTGAAATGCGTCCAGGGCAAGCCGATCGTCAATTCGATCAGCCTGAAGGAAGGCGAGGAACCGTTCGTCGACTACGCCCGCAAGGTGCGCCGCTACGGCGCGGCCGTCGTCGTCATGGCGTTCGACGAGGATGGCCAGGCCGACACCGCCGCGCGCAAGTTCGCGATCTGCAAGCGCTCCTACGACATCCTGGTCGACAAGGTCGGCTTCCCGGCCGAGGACATCATCTTCGATCCCAACATCTTCGCCGTGGCGACGGGCATCGAGGAGCACAACAATTTCTGCCTGGAGTTCTTCGAGGCCGCCAGGCTGATCCGCAAGCACCTGCCTTATGCCCACGTCTCGGGCGGCCTGTCGAACGTGTCGTTCTCGTTCCGTGGCAACGAGGCGGTGCGCCGCGCCATGCATTCCGTGTTCCTCTACCACGCCATTCCGGCGGGCATGGACATGGGCATCGTCAACGCCGGCCAGCTCGACGTCTACGACGCCATCCCGGCCGAGCTGCGCGAGCGGGTCGAGGACGTGATCCTCAACCGGCGTCCCGACGCCACCGACCGGCTGCTGGAGATCGCCGGGCAGTTCAAGGGCGCCGGCGGCAAGAAGACCGAGGTGGACCTGTCGTGGCGCGATCAGCCGGTCAACCAGCGGCTCACCCATTCGCTGGTCAACGGTATCAACGCCTGGATCGAGGAGGACACCGAAGCCGCGCGCATCCAGACCACGCGGCCGCTCGACGTGATCGAAGGCCCGCTGATGGACGGCATGAACGTGGTCGGCGACCTGTTCGGCGCCGGCAAGATGTTCCTGCCCCAGGTGGTGAAGTCGGCCCGGGTGATGAAGCAGGCCGTCGCCTATCTGCTGCCCTATATCGAGGCCGAAAAGGACGCCGTTGCCGGCGCCAAGGGCAAGGTGCTGCTGGCCACCGTGAAGGGCGACGTGCACGACATCGGCAAGAACATCGTCGGCGTCGTGCTCCAGTGCAACAATTTCGAGGTGCTTGACCTGGGCGTCATGGTGTCGAGCGCGAAAATTCTGGAAACCGCGCGAGCCGAGAACGTCGACATCATCGGCCTGTCGGGCCTGATCACGCCGTCGCTGGAGGAAATGGCCCACGTCGCCAGGGAAATGACCCGGCAGGGCTTCGTCCTGCCGCTGCTGATCGGCGGTGCGACCACCTCGCGCGTCCACACCGCCGTCAAGATCGCGCCCAACTACAGCGGCCCGACCGTGCATGTGCTCGACGCCTCGCGCGCCGTCGGCGTGGCGAGCAGCCTGATCAGCGACACCCTGAAGGGCGATTTCGTCGCCGGGGTCGCCACCGAGTACCAGGACATCCGCGACAAGCGCGCCGGCTCCAGCAAGGAGGACCGGCTGCTGCCGCTCGCCGAGGCGCGCGCCAACGCCTATCGGGCCGACTGGACGGCGCGCCGGCCGGAGAAGCCCACATTCACCGGCCTGAAGTCGTTCGACGGCTACGACCTCGCCGAGCTGACCCGGTACATCGACTGGACGCCGTTCTTCCGCACCTGGGAGCTGGCCGGCAACTATCCGCGCATCCTGCAGGATCCGGTGGTGGGCGAGGCCGCCACCCAGCTGTTCGCCGACGCCCAGGCCATGCTGCAACGGATCGTCGGCGAGCGCTGGCTGACGGCGCGCGCCGTCATCGGCTTCTGGCCGGCCAACGCCGTGGGCGACGACGTCGAACTCTACGCCGACGAAAGCCGCGCGAAGGTGGTCAGCACGGTGCATTTCCTGCGCCAGCAGGTCGCCAAAAGGGATGGCCGCGCCGACATGTGCCTGGCCGACTTCGTCGCGCCCAAGGCCAGCGGCATCGCCGACTGGTTCGGCGGCTTCGCGGTCACCGCCGGGATCGGCGTCGACGAGCACATCAAGCGCTTCGAGGCCCGGCACGACGACTACAATTCGATCATGCTCAAGGCGCTGGCCGACCGCCTCGCCGAAGCCTTCGCCGAGCGGCTGCACCAGCGCGTCCGCAAGGAATTCTGGGGCTATGCGCCGGATGAGGACCTCGCCAACGAGGATCTGGTCAAGGAACGCTACCGCGGCATCCGCCCGGCGCCCGGCTATCCGGCCTGCCCGGACCACACCGAAAAGCCCGAGCTGTTCCGCCTGCTCGGCGCCACGGCCAACGCCGGCATCACCCTGACCGAATCCATGGCCATGCTGCCGACGGCCGCGGTCTCGGGCTATTACCTGGCGCACCCCGAAAGCCAGTATTTCGGCATCGGCAAGATCGGCCGCGACCAGGTCGAGGACTACGCCGCAAGGAAGGGCGAGCCCGTCCAGGTCACCGAGCGCTGGCTGGCGCCGAATTTGGCGTATGATCCGGACTGATCGTGCGACTCAATGGGCTTCCGCTTGCGCCATCGCGAGCAGGATGTTCGGGACGGGCCGGAACGGGTTCACTACGGTCAAACCGTTCCAGGTGAACCCGTCCTGCATGTCTTCAGACAGAAGCATGCGACATCCTGCATTGGCCGCCACCGAGAGAATGACGGCATCCCAGACCTGCACATGGTGATCCACGGCAAGGCTGAACGCAGCGGCAAGAACCGCCGGTGACGTCTCCGCGGTTTCATAGCTTTCCATCCACCAAGTCACCGCCAGCCTGGCCTCATCGGCGGGACGCCGGTCCTTGCGAAGGAGCACGGTGAACAATTCGCCGAGAACCTGCGCCGGCAGCACGATGTTATGGGCCGGAATACTTTTGATGACGTCGATCGCGCGGCGGCGGTGGTCCGCGCCATCGACACCCTCCGCATAGGCGAGGATGCTCGTATCGACGGCGACCTTCACTGATCCTCGTGAAAGCCGCCGCGCTCATAAAGCTCGTCCCGCGTCCACTTGCCGATATTGCTGACCGGCTGCGCCTCCAAGCGTGCGAACAGAGTCTCGCGGGCAAGCCTGCGCGCCTCGTCGGACGCCTGCTTGGGCACTATCCGCGCCACCGGTCTGCCGTGCGAGGTGACAATGTAGCTGTCGCCCTCGCGCACATCGCGCAGGACCTGCGAGAAGTTGCGGTTGGCATCGGCCGCCGAGATGGTCTTTTCCATGGTTGCCCAGATAGTAGTGATATTGCCTACATTCACTCTAGGCCAACGGGCTTTTGTTGTGAAGCGTCCTGGTTCGGACCATGCGCTTGTCCCGGTGCGGCTCCACTCAACCACCGCCCCCGCATGAGTAAACCACTATTCGCCCCGTCTGTACGCGGCCGTACGGCAGTTGAGAACGGGTGTCGAATATTTCTTGTTTTTGCAAGGATTGCCGGTTACCAAATTATCGGCGGCAGGAATCCGTCCGAGTAGTAGGCTACATGCACTCGTGACTTTCCGGATGCCGATGGGAGCTGATGAGAGTTTGCTGAGGACTGTCGATGGCTACTGGTATCGTGAAGTGGTTCAACAAGACCAAGGGTTACGGCTTTATCGCACCGGATTCGGGCGGCAAGGACGTGTTCGTTCATATCACGGCGGTCGAGAAGTCGGGGCTTGGCGACCTGCAGGAAGGCCAGAAGGTCGCCTTTGAGCTTGTCCCGGGCCGCGACGGCCGCACCGCCGCCGACCAGCTGCAGTCGGTCTAGGCGGTAGCGCCGTAGCCGCCGCCTCCGGGCGTCTCGACGACGAGCACGTCGCCGGGCTCGACACTCGTTTCGGCGCAGGCCGGCAGCGCCTCGCGGGCGCCGGACACCCGCTCCACGCGGTTGACGCCGGGTCTGCCCGCGTCGCCACCCTCCAGTCCGAACGGCGCGTGCGCCCGGTTGTTCGACAGGATGCCCGCCGTCATCGCCTCGTTGAACCGCAGCCGCCGGATCACGCCGTCGCCGCCGCGCCATTCTCCCCGGCCGCCTGAGCCGTCGCGGACGGCGAAGGACTCCACCGTCACCGGAAAGCGGAACTCCAGCACCTCGGGGTCGGTCAGTCGCGAATTGGTCATGTGGGTCTGCACCGCGCTGGCGCCGTCGAAGCCCGGCCCCGCGCCCATGCCGCCCGCCAGCGTCTCGTAATACTGATAGCGGTCATTGCCGAAGGTCAGGTTGTTCATGGTGCCCTGGGCCGCCGCCGCCGCGCCCAGCGCGCCGAACAGGGCGTTGACCACGCATTGCGAGGTCTCGACGTTGCCCGCCACCACCGCCGCCGGATGGCACGGGTTGAGCAGGCAGCCGTCCGGCACGATCAGCGTCAGCGGCTTCAGGCAGCCCTCGTTGAGCGGGATGTCGCCCGCCACCAGGCAGCGGAATGCGTACAGCGTGGCCGCGCGGGTGATGGCGAGCGGCGCGTTGAAGTTGTTCGGCTGCTGCGGGCTGGTGCCGGTGAAGTCGACGGTGGCCGACCGCGCCTTACGGTCGACGGTGATCGCCACGGCGATGGTGGCGCCGCAATCCATCTCCACCGTGAACGCGCCATCGGACAGCCTGTCGATGGCCCGGCGGATCGATTCCTCGGCATTGTCCTGGACGTGGCCCATATAGGCCCGCACCACATCGAGGCCGAACTGCTCCACCATCGCCACCAGCTCGCGCGCGCCTTTCTCGTTGGCGGCGATCTGGGCCTTGAGGTCGGCCATGTTCTGGTCGGGATTGCGCGCCGGGAACGGCCCCTGCGCCAGCAGCGCTCGGACCTCCGCCTCCAGCAGCCGGCCGCGTGACACCAGCTTCACATTGTCGAGCAGCACGCCTTCCTGGTCGATGCTGGTCGAATCCGGCGGCACCGAGCCGGGCGTGATGCCGCCCACATCCGCGTGGTGACCCCGTGTCGCCGTGAAGAACAGCGGCCTGTCGGCGATGAAGACGGGCGTGATCACGGTGATGTCGGGCAGGTGGGTGCCGCCATTATAGGGCGCGTTGGTGACGAAGACGTCGCCGGGACGCATGGCCGGATTGCCGCGGATGATGGTGCGGACGCTGTCGCCCATGGAGCCCAGATGCACCGGAATGTGCGGCGCGTTGGCGATCAGGCCGCCCGTTCCGTCGAACAGCGCGCAGGAGAAGTCGAGCCGCTCCTTCATGTTCACCGAATGGGCGGTGTTCTCGATCACCACGCCCATCTGCTCGGCGATCGACATGAACAGATTGTTGAAGATTTCCAGTTGCACCGGGTCGGCGCGCGTGCCGGCCGCTGGCCGCCGGCCGGAAGCGGTGACGCGCTCCAGGATCAGGTCGCCGCGCTCGGTCGCCTGCGCGCGCCAGCCGTCCTCGACCACGTTGGTGCCGTGCGGCTCGGCGATGATGGCCGGGCCGTTGATGATGTTGCCGGGCCGCAGCGACGCCCGGTCGACCAGCAGCGCCGTTTGCCAGCTGCCGTCGAAGAACACCTCGATCTCCTCGTCCTCGGCGGGACGACCCTGCGCGATCGCCGATGGCTGTGCCATGTCGGGCTGCGGCATGTGGCCGACCGCTTCGAGTGTCACGGATTCGACGATCAATGCCTTGCCGCCATCGTTGAAGCCGAACCGGCGGCGATGCGCGTCCTTGAACGCGGTCTGCACTTCCGCCAGGGCGCCGTAGGGGACTTCGAGCGCCGTGTCGGTGCCGGCGTAGCGCAGATGCACCCGGCGCAGGACATCGGTGCGCGCCGCCAGCGGCTCCACCTGCGGGAGCGCGAGCGCCGCAAGCCGCCGGAACACCGGCTCCAGCCCGGCCAGCGTCTCGGCCGACAGCGGCCGCTCCACGGTCTCCTGGCGCAGTTCGCGCGCCTCGGCCAGGCCCATGCCCAGCGCCGACAGCACGCCCGCCAGCGGATGGATCATCACCCTCGTCATGCCCAGCGCATCGGCGACCAGGCAGGCATGCTGGCCGCCCGCGCCGCCGAAGCAGACGAGGGTATAACGGGAAACGTCGTGGCCCCGTTCCAATGATATCCGCTTGATCGCCCGGGCCATGGTCTCCACGGCGACTTGCACGAAGCCCTCGGCCACCTGCTCCGGCGACCGGTCGCCGACCCGCGCGGCGAGCGCCCGGAACTCGCGCCGCACGGTCGCCGTGTCGAGCGGCTGGTCGCCGTCCAGGCCGAACACCCTGGGGAACCGCTCGGGACGGATCTTGCCCAGCAGAACGTTGCAGTCGGTCACGGTCAGCGGGCCGCCGCGGCCATAGCTCGCCGGTCCCGGATTGGCGCCCGCCGATGCCGGACCCGCGCGGAACCGCTCGCCGTCGAAATCGAGGATCGAGCCGCCGCCGGCCGCCACCGTATGGATGTGCATCATCGGCGCGCGGATGCGGGTGCCGGCGACGACGCTGTCGGTGACCCGCTCGTACTCGCCGTCGAAATGACAGACATCGGTCGAGGTGCCGCCCATGTCGAAGCCGATGATCCGGCGAAACCCGGCCAGCGCCGCGGTGCGCGCCGCGCCGACGACGCCGCCGGCCGGGCCGGACAGGATGGCGTCCTTGCCCTGGAACCGGCTGGCCTCGGTCAGGCCGCCGCTCGACTGCATGAACAACAAGGTCGTCCCGCCCAGCTCGCCGGCGACCTTGTTCACATAGCGGCGCAGCACCGGCGACAGATAGGCGTCGGCCACCGTGGTGTCGCCGCGGCCGACGATCTTCATCAGCGGGCTGGTCAGGTGGCTGGCGGACACCTGCCAAAAGCCCAGCTCGTGGCACAGGCTCGCCAGCGCCTGTTCGTGGGCCGGAAACCGCCAGGCGTGCATCAGGCAGATGGCGGCGCTGCCGATGTCGGCGGCGCGGGCGGCGGTCAGCGCCGCGCGAGCCGCGTCGAGGTCGAGGGGTGTCGTCATTGCGCCGTCGGCGCTCACCCGCTCGTCGATCTCGATCACCCGGTCATGGAGCGGCTCGGGCAGCCGCACGTCCAGGTCGAACAGCCGTGGCCGGTTCTGGTAGCCGATGCGCAGCACGTCGCGGAAGCCGCGCGTGGTGACGAACACGGTCCGCGCGCCGCGCCGTTCCAGCAGCGCGTTGGTGGCGACCGTCGTGCCCATCTTGATGGCGGCGATGGCTCCGGCGGGGATGGACTCCTCCGCCGTCAGCCCCAGCAGGTGGCGGATGCCGTGGACGGCGGCATCGTCATACCGCTCAGGCGCCTCCGACAGCAGCTTGTGCGTGACCAGAACGCCGTCCGGCCGCCGCGCCACGATGTCGGTGAACGTCCCGCCCCGGTCGATCCAGAATTGCCAGCCATCCTGCATGGACCGGTTATAACAGCGGTCATTCACCGGCGCGAGTTGGGCGGCATGACATCTGGCGGACCGGTGTCATGTACGCCTGTCAGCCTGAAACGCGAAACGGGCGGGGACTGGCCCCGCCCGCTCGAATTGGCTACAGGTCCGGACTTACCAGACGTGCACGACCCGGCGGCTCGAACGCTCCACCACGACCGGCTGGTCGTTGATGATGGTGTAGCTGTAGCGGTCCGGTTCGCTGACCTTCATGGTCGACGGCAGCGAGTAGACGGTCACGTTGCTGGGAAGCTCCACGCCGACCTCCGCGTTGAAATTCGGCACGCTGACCGGCTCATACTTCTGCGTGGTCGAGTATTCCTTGATCACGGAGCCGTCGGCGGCCGTCCAGGTGGTGGTCGTGGTCGTTTCCGCGAAAGCCGAGGCGCTGACCAGCAGGGCCGACGCGGTCGCCATCGAAAGCAGCACTTTTCTCATTGAAGTCTCCTGTGTTTGCCGAGCCTGGTGAGAAATCTCCCGTATCGGCGGAGCGGCAGCACCGTTCGGAAGCTCGTCAGACAACGTCCTATCGCCGCGGGAGTTCCGCCGGCATGTTTCCAGCCGCTTGACAAGACGCCCGTCGCACAACGAGCCTGACGCCGGGGCGAGCGATTACAGGGAGCGCGAACGTGCCTATTTCCGCGGTTTTCCATCATGTCGGCATCACCGTCAGCAATCTCGAGCGGTCGGTGAAGTGGTATCGGGAGGTGTTCGGGCTGGAGCCGGCCTTCGCGCTCGAGGTGGGCGGCGAGGGCGCCGGACGGACGTTGAGGCTGCCGCAGCACATCCACCGTACCGTGGTGATGCCGATCGGCGATTTCGCCATCGAGTTGCTGGAATTCGAGCCCACCCGCAACGGCCCGAACCAGATGCGCCAGGACGATGTGGGCTATGTCTATATCTGCTTCGCCGTCGACGATATCGAGGAGGTCTATCAACGGCTTACGGCGCTGGGCCACGATTTCCACACCGAGCCGCTCTATGCCGGCGAGGAAGGCCAGATCGCCGGCTCGAAGTTCTGCGTCATGCGCGATCCCGACGGCAAGACCATCGAGTTCGTCCAGTGCGGCCCGGGCATGCGGATTGCCGGCCTGCACGCCGCCGCCGCCCGCAAGGACGTGGACTTGAAGAAGCCGCAGGTGTTCGGCTGAGGCGGCAGCCGGGAAACCCGATCCGCGGACTGAGCAGCTGACCCGCTTCGGAACCGCTTCGCGGTCCCCCTCACCTGGCCGCTTCGCGGCCATCCTCTCCCCGTTGGGGCGAAGGGAATCCGCCTGTGCGGCGGCAGGATCGGCGCCCTTCTCCCCGCCGGGGAGAAGGTGGCGCGCAGCGCCGGATGAGGGTGGCCGCGTCAGCGGCACGACGGTTCCGCCGACCCAAACTTAGCGGCTCCTGTACTACCGCCGCAGCCCCATATTCGTGTCGTGCTGCGAGCGCAGCACTCGGATGCGCTCGCCGTAGACGCTGCGGACGCAGTCGGCGTCGGTGCACTTGTTGCGGTCGATGATGAAGCGGCGCTGCGCCAGTTCGGCCGACTGGGCGGTCAGGCCTTGATCCCGGTCCAGGCTGTCCATGTAGTCGTCGAAGGCGCGCACCATCTGCTGGTCGAGCTTGGCCAGCTCGAACGACTTGCAGATCAGCTTCTCGGCCTCCTCGAACGCGTCGCGGCATTCGAACGACGCCGGCTTCGGCTTGGGTTTCGGCTTGGGCTTCGGCGGTGGCGGTGGCGGGGCCGGCTGTTCCGCCGCTGGCGCGGGTCCGGGCTCCGGGCCGTCCACCGGGTCGGCGGCTGCCGTGACGGCAAGCCCGGCGACGATGCAGAATGCGAGCAGCGAGCTCGTCATGCGCTTCATGACATCCCCCATCAACGCGGCACGGGCCGCCCCAAGATCGCCGGTAGCTTATCAATCATCGCCGGGGGTGGTAAGCCCGGAGATGGCCGGGGCCTGACCCGTGTCGGGTCACGGCCGACCGGTCTGGCAAAGTGCCGCCGGAAAGGGCAAAGTTCCACCCACGCGCGGGGAGGCGCGAACCGATGAAAGCATGGCGGATCTATGCCTGGGGCGACATGCGCCTCGACGACGTGCCCGAGCCGGTGGTCCGGCCGGGCTGGGTCAAGGCGCGCATCCGCATGGTGCAGCCCAGCATCACCGAGACGCTGCTGCTGGGCGGCGTCATGACCTATGGCTTCGGCAAGATCGAGAAAGCCATGGCGGCGGGACCGGCGCAGGTGTTCGGTCACGAGTTCTCGGCCGAAATCGTCGAGGTCGGCGACGGCGTGACGACGCTGAAGCCCGGCATGCGGGTCGCCGCGCGCGGCTCCCACCCCGACGGCATCGTCGGCTTCGACTATCCCGGCGCGCTGGCCGAATATGGCGTGTTCCCCGAAAGTCTGCTGGCGGTGCTGCCCGATCACGTCAGCGACAGCGAGGGCGCGGCGATCCAGCCGCTGACCGACGCCGCCGCCGCCGTCCACGCCGCCGACATCAGGCTGGGCGATGTTGTCGTGGTGATCGGCCAGGGCTCCATGGGCCTCGCCTGCCTGCAGGTCGCCGCGACGGCGGGTGCGGGCCTGGTCATCGCGGTCGCGCGCCGCGACAATGTGCTGGAGATTTCCCGCCAGGTCGGCGCCGACGTGACCATCAACGCCACGAGCGACGACCCGGTCGCCGTGGTCCGCGCGCTGACCGGCGGCCGGGGCGCAGACGTGGTGTTCGAGACCGCGGGTGGCCCGCCGGAGCAGGGTCTCGCCGGCAATGCGACCTTGATCCAGGCCGCCGAGATGCTGCGCGAGAACGGCAAGGTGGTGGGCATCGCCTTCGACGGCGAGGCGGCGGTGCTGCCTTATGCCGTGTTCCGCCAGCGCAGCATCCGTTACCTGTTCCCGTCGGCGCTCGACCGGCGCCTGTTCGAGGCGACGGTGAACCTGGTCGCCTCCGGCCGGGTCGATCTGAAGCCCATGATCACGAAGATCCTTGATGGCATCGACAAGGTGCCCGAGGCCTTCGACCTGACCGCCAACAAGGCCAGGCACGGCCTGATCAACCCGGCCCAGGTCATCATTTCCAAATGAAGGAGAGCACATGTCGATGAAGGATCGGGCCTGGGAACTGCTGCAGTCGACCTATTACGACGGTATCGACGCGGGCGACATGGCGAAGGCGGCCTCGGCGCTGCACGAGGACGTGGAATGGTCGCACGCACAGGTCTGGCCCCATCACGGCTTCATCCATGGCGAGCCGTCGACCAATCATGGTCGCGCCGAGGTGCAGGCGTTCCTCGAGGCACGGGTCCGGCAGCTCGCCGAGGCGCGCATCCGCCACAAGGTGCGCGATCTGGTCATCGACGGGAACAAGGGCGCCATCCTCGGCTATGTGCGCGGCGAGGATGGCACGGAGAGGCCGTTCATGGTCTGGTTCGAGATCAGGGACGACAGGCTCTCGCGCTACCTGCTGCGGCCGTTATAGGCCGGCGTCAGACGCGAACCGTCAGCGGCGCCATGGCCTGCAGCAGAACCCCGCGCTGCCGCTCGGCCGGCCAGTCGGCGGGATCGAAGCCTGCCTGGACGGCGAGGCCGTTGACCAGGGTCAGCAACTCGCGGGCGATCAGGTCGAAGTCGGCGTCCTTGGCCAGCTTGCCGTTGGCCGCCATGGCCCGCAGCACCTCCTCGATCCGCCGCCGGGTGCCGAGCACCCGGCCGCGCTGCTCGGCCGCGAATTCCGGATCGCCGATCGCCATGCCCCAGAACGACAGCCAGACCTGCCAGTCACGGTGGCGGGCGTCGTCGAGCGGCAGCAGCGCCTCGATGGTGCCGATCAGATCGTCGGGCGCCCGCTCGAGCACGGCATCGACGCGGGCCTGCGCCGCCTGTGCGGCGGCCTGGTAGGTGAACAGCAGCAACTGCCGCTTGTCGGCGAAATAGTGGCTGACGATGGCCGTGCTATAGCCCGCCGCCTTGGCCAGCTCGCGGACGGTGACGCGCTCGACGCCGACCTGCGCGATCAGGCGGGCGGCGACTTCGGCGACTTCCCGCCGGCGGGCATCGTGATCGACTTGACGGGGCATTGGCTTCCAGCGGACCCAGGAAAGCATGTTCTTGTCGTTGCCGGCACGGGCCGGAGTGGCCGAAGATACCAGCCAGTAACGCGTATAGCACGGCGACTCTGCAACAGGAAGTGATGACCCCTGGAAGGTTGCTCGCGCAGCGAGCCGTGTGATGGCGCGGATGCTTGACCCCTCACAGAGAAGGCGGAGGATGCGGGCGCGATCATTGGCGCCCAGCGTGCTCATGCATGAACTCGAGATTGACACGCGCAAAAGTCAATTATATTTTGCGTTATCAGCAATTATAAATTGACTATCGAGCGTGATCTACAAAACACCCACGTTGCAGCCTGAGGATGTGGCCGTAATCTCGCTCATCCATGACCAGAGGGAGCGTCTGCGGGTCTACACCCAAAACAGCCCGAAGCGTTGGTCCGGGGTCCTGCGGCGCAACTCGTTTGCTCGTGCCATCCAGGGGTCCAATACGATTGAGGGCTATACCGCTAACCTCGACACGGCGATGGCCGCAGCGGAAGATGAGGAGCCAATCGAAGAGAAAGATGAGACGTGGATGGCTTTGGCCGGTTATCGATCGGCAATGACATACATTATGCAGGCAGCTCAAGATCAATATTTCGAGTTCAGCAAGCAGTTTCTAAAGAGTCTGCATTTTATGATGACCGGCCATGATATGACCAAGTACCCGGGTCAATGGCGCCCGGGTGCGGTCTATATTGTAAATAATCAGACAGGTGAAACCGTATACGAGCCGCCACCGGTTGAAGCTATAAATAATCTCGTCAACGAGTTGGTAATTTCACTCGATGAGAATAAAGAGGCACCTGTCTTGGTGCGTGCCGCCATGGCCCACTTGAATTTGACCATGATTCATCCCTTCAAGGATGGAAATGGGCGATTGGCGAGGGCGCTACAAACCCTGGTTCTGGCACGAGATGGTATGTTGTCACCTGTTTTTTCCAGCATCGAGGAATGGCTGGGGCGCAATACTCAAGAGTATTATCAAGTATTGGCTGAAACCGGACAGGGGGTTTGGAGCCCGGAGAGGGATGCGTTGCCTTGGGTGAGATTTTGCTTGAAAGCGCATTACCAACAAGCGGCCACCTTGATCCGCCGGCACGAGGAATATGGCGCGCTTTATGAAGGCATATCCAAAATCATCGTCCGAGAGAAACTGCCAGAACGCGCATGGCTGCCACTCTTTGATGCCGCGCTGGGACTTCGGGTTATCAATTCTCGCTATCGTAAGGATGCGGAGATTTCCGAATATGTGGCTTCTCGCGATCTCCGGAGGCTGTGTGAATTGAATCTTCTGGAGCCCAGGGGCGAAAGGCGCGGTCGCGTGTATTCGGCGGCCAATGAGCTGCAAAAGCTCCGCGGCTCGATCAGGATCAAAAAGGTCGTTGAGAACCCCTACAAGCTCACTGAGCGCAGGCCGAAACCTCCTCAAATTCCCTTGGGCGGAGAGGACGAGCCCCTTTTGCCGGGCTTTTGATTGCTTGGCTTGGCCCGCTCAACGATCTTTTGACGCTCGGCTTCGTCGACGGTAACAAGATCTACCACCAGCGTCGCAAGCTGGTTCGGATCGCTCGGGCGTTTGGGTGTCTGTGCCACGCAGCCAATGTGGCATTCGCCCCGATGGCTTTCCACCTTCGTCGATCCGGGGCTGATTTCAAACTAACCCACTACCCCCTGGACCGTCGGCGTTGTCGGCGACGCATGGCATCACTCTCGATTATCGGTTATATCGCGACGGAGAGACCCCGGCCGGAACTGGAAGGAAAGCCTGACCTTGAAGTCCCTGATCTTCGCTCTGCCGCTGGCACTGGGCATTGCCGCGACCGCGCATGCGACCGAGCCCGCCAGCTTTTCCAAGGACGTTGTGCCCGTGCTCAAGACCCGCTGCGTCATGTGCCACCTGACCGGCAAGGAGCCGGGCAACATGAAGCTGGCGCCCAAGGTGGCCTACGCCACGCTGGTCGGCGTCAAGGCGATGGAAACCGGCCTCGCCCGGGTCGAGCCCGGCAAGCCCGACCAGAGCTATCTGGTGCGCAAGCTGGAAGGCACTCATGTGGCGGCGGGCGGCACCGGCGACCGTATGCCCGTGGGCGGCGCCCCGCTGCCACCGGAACAGATGGCGGCGATTCGGGCCTGGATCGAGCAGGGCGCCCAGAACAACTGATCCGCGCCGCGGGAGAGGGAGAAAGGTGCAGGCTCAATTCCGCGCAACCGCCATGCACCGGATTTGGTCGTCCGTTCGGCGCAATTCCGTTGCTCCGGCGCGCCGGCCGGATAACAATCCACTCAACTCAGACCGCGGCCGCGCCGGAACCGGTGTCTGGCCGCATTGACCTTTTCGGGGATATCATGATCGAGCTCAACATCAACGGCACGGCGCGCGGCGTCGATGCCGATCCCGCCACCCCGCTGCTCTGGGCGCTGCGCGACACGTTGAAGATGACCGGCACCAAGTTCGGCTGCGGCATCGCCCAGTGCGGCGCCTGCACCGTCCTGGTCGACGGCATGGCGGTGCGCTCGTGCCAGCAACCGATCGAGGGGCTCGTCGGCAGCGAGATCACCACCATCGAGGGCGCGAAGGGGCCGGTGGCCGAAGCGCTGCACGCCGCCTGGGTCGAGCATCAGGTGCCGCAATGCGGCTATTGCCAGTCGGGTCAGCTGATGTCCGCGGTGGCGCTGCTGAGCGACACGCCGAAGCCGACCGACGCCGACATCGACGCCGCCATGCAGGGGAACATCTGCCGCTGCGCCACCTATGTCCGCATCCGCGCCGCGATCCATACGGCCGCCGGCAAGCTGGGAGCCGCCTGATGAACGCGCCGATCCTCTCGACGACCCGCCGTGGCATGCTGGCGCTGTGCGTCGGCGCGGGCACCGGCCTGGTGCTGGGCTTCCGCGTTCTGGAGGCGGCGGGCAAGGACGCCGCGCCGTCCGCCGCCAACGCCGAATTCAACCCGTTCGTCCGGATCGACGGCGCGGGCAAGGTGACCGTCATCGTCAAGCATCTCGACAAGGGCCAGGGCGTGGCGACCGGCCTCGCGACCCTCGTCGCCGAGGAGCTGAACGCCCGGCCCGACCAGATCGTGGTGGAATTCGCGCCGTCGGACAGTCGCTACAAGAACCTGCTGTTCGGCATGCAGGGGACCGGCGGCTCCACGTCGATGGCCAATTCCTTCGACCAGTACCGCGAGGCGGGCGCGGCGGCACGGCAGATGCTGACCGAGGCGGCGGCCGCCGCCTGGAAGGTGCCGGCCGCCGAGGTGAAGATCGAGGCGGGCGAGCTGCGCCATGCCTCCGGCAAGCGCGCCGGGCTGGGCGAGTTCGCCGAAGCCGCCAGCAAGCTGCCGGTTCCGTCGACGATCACGCTCAAGAAGCCCGAGGACTGGATCTATATCGGCAAGTCCTTTCCCCGCGTCGATGTGAAGACCAAGTCGGAAGGGTCGGTGAACCTGTTCGCCATGGACCTGCACATGGACGGCATGCTGGTCGCCGTCACCGCCCGGCCGCCCAAGTGGGGCGCGACACTGCGCGGCTTCGACGCGGCGGCCGCCAAGGCTTCGCCCGGAGTCGCGGGCGTGATCGAGATACCGCAGGGCGTGGCCGTGCTCGCCGCCAGCACCTGGCAGGCGATCAAGGGGCGCGAGCTGCTCAAGCTGGACTGGGACGAGACCGGCGCCGAGACGCGCTCGAGCGACGCCATGTTCGCCGAGTACCGGGCGCTGGCGGAAAAGCCCGGCATCAGCGTGCGCAACACCGGCAATGGCGCGAAAGGCATCGAGGGCGCCGCCAAGATCGTCGAGGCGACCTACGAGTTCCCCTACCTGGCGCATGCGCCCATGGAGCCGATCAACATCACCATTCTGTATGACGGCGCGTCGGCCCAGTTCTGGACCGGCTCCCAGTTCCAGACCGTGGATCACGGCGTGGCGGCCCAGGCGCTCGGCCTGCCGCCGGAGAAAATTACCATCCACACCATGTGGGCGGGCGGCTCGTTCGGCCGCCGGGCGATCTACGACGCCCACTACTTCGCCGAGGCCGCCGCCATCGCCAAGGCCTGGGGCAAGCCGCAGCCGATCAAGCTGGTCTATACCCGCGAGGACGACATCAAGGGCGGCTACTACCGCCCGGCCTTCCTGCACAAGGCGCGCGTCGGCCTCGACGCCGATGGCAACATCCTCGGCTGGGAACACAGGATCGTCGGCCAGTCGATCCTGAAGGGCACGCCGTTCGAGGCCATGGCGGTCAAGAACGGCATCGACGACACCTCCGTCGAGGGCGTCTCCAACATGACCTACGCCAATGCCGGCATGCAGGTTGACCTGCACACCACCGACGTGAAGGTGCCGGTGCTGTGGTGGCGCTCGGTCGGCCACACCCACACCGCCTATGTCATGGAAACCATGATCGACGAGCTGGCCGCGGCCGCCGGGATCGATCCGGTCGAGTACCGGCTGCGGCTGATGAAGGACGATCCGCGCAAGGTGGCCGTCCTGAAGCTGGCGGCGGACAAGGCCGGCTGGTCGACGCCCGCGCCGGAAGGCCGCTTCCGCGGCGTCGCCCTGCACCATTCCTTCGGCAGCACCGTCGCCGAGGTCGCCGAGGTCAGCGTCAAGGACGGCAAGATCACGGTGGAGAAAGTGGTCTGCGCCGTCGACTGCGGCGTCGCCGTCAACCCCGACAACATCGCCGCCCAGATGGAGGGCGGCATCGGCTATGGCCTGGGCGCCATCCTGCACGACGCCATCACCTTGAAGGACGGCGCGGTGGAGCAGGCCAATTTCGACGGCTATCCGTCGCTGCGCATCACCGGGATGCCGGTCATCGAGGTCCATGTGGTGCCGTCGACGGAAAAACCCAGCGGTGTCGGCGAACCCGGCGTGCCACCCATCGGCCCCGCCGTCGCCAACGCCGTCTTCAAGGCCACCGGCAAGCGCGTGCGCGACCTGCCCTTCACGAAGCATGGTCTGGTTTGATCTCACTGTGGGGTATCGCCGATGAACATCGATCCGAAAAACTGGATAGACCTCTCGGGCAAGGTCGCCCATGTGACCGGCGGCGCCATGGGCATCGGCCGGGGCATCGCCCAGGCGCTGGCGGCGGCCGGCGCCAGGGTCGCGGTCAGCGACGTGGACGGCGATGGCGCCAGGCGCACGGCCGGGGAGATCGGCGGCCATGCCATCACCCTCGACGTCAGCGACCGGGCGGCGTTCGAAGCCGCGCTCGACGAGACCGCCGCCAAGCTCGGCGGGCTCGACATCCTGGTCAACAACGCCGGCGTCTATACCGGCTTCGGCGGTCCGGTGCGTGGAATTACCGACGAAATGTGGCGTGAATTGTGGTCAATCAATGTCGACGGTGTGTTCTACGGGTGTCGGGCGGCCGCCCGGATGATGATCGACCAGGGTAGGGGCGGGCGCATCATCAACCTGGCCTCGACCCAGTCGATCACGCCCGGCGTCGGCGTCACCTATGACGGGTCGAAGGGCGCGGTACTGCAGATCACCCGCGCCCTGGCGCTGGAACTGGCGCCGCACAAGATCAACGTCAACGCGCTGGCACCCGGGCCGACCTGGACCCGGTCGCCCGAAGCGCCGCCGATCACCGGCCGCCCGCCGGAGCCGACCGGCGACCCGCTGGCCGACACGGTGGCGAGCCGTATCGCGCGGCTGCCGCTGGGCCACTGGGCCGATCCCATGGAGCTGGGCAAGGCCGCCGTGTTCCTGTCCGGCTCCATGAGCGACTTCGTCACCGGCATCTACCTGCCGGTCGACGGCGGCTGGCTGGTGCTCTAGCGGTTTCCTGCCGAATGGCCGGTCGCTGAAAACGCCGGCTGTGCGCCGCCGTGTTCGATGCTACTAACGCCGATCGAACGAGAGGCGCATGAGCATCTGGGGGACATTGGTCGGCGGAGCGGCGGGTCTGGTGCTGGGCGGGCCGCTCGGCGCGCTGCTGGGCGCGCTCGGCGGCTATGCGGCGGGCAAAGGCGTCGACGGCGCCGACGAGTCTCGCGACGGCACCCGCAGCATCAGCTTCACCATCGGCGTCATCGCGCTCGGCGCCAAGATGGCCAAGGCCGACGGCGCGGTGACCATCGACGAGGTATCGGCGTTCCGCGAGGTGTTCCATGTGCCCGACGAGGAGCTGAAGAACGTCTCGCGGCTGTTCGACCGGGCCAAGCGCGAGGCGACCGGCTTCGAGCCTTACGCCCAGCAGCTCGCCAAGCTGTTCGGTGACAACAAGACCGTGCTCGAGGAACTGCTCGACGCGCTGTTCCACATCGCCAAGGCTGACAACGTCATCCATGTAGCGGAGGACGAGTTCCTGTTCCGGGTGGCGCTCATCTTCGGCTTCGACCGCGCCGAGTTCGACCGCATCCGTGCCGGGCATGTCGGCGTGGGCGACGCCGATCCCTACCGCGTGCTGGGGATCGCACGCACCGCCACCGACGACGCGGTCAAGTCCCGCTACCGGCAACTGGTGCGCGAGCACCATCCCGACGCGCTGGTGGCGCAGGGCCTGCCGCAGGAGTTCGTCGACCTGGCCAACGAGAAGCTCGCCACCATCAACGACGCCTGGGACCGGGTCCGCAAGCATCGCGGTCTGGCGCCGTGACCCTGCCTCATTTCGGCCTGGCGGTGCTGGTGACGGTGCTCTGGGGCTTCAACGTCGTGGTCACCAAATGGGGCGTCGACATGATGCCGCCGGTGTTTTTCGCCGGCATGCGTTTCTTCGTCGTCGCCGTCCTGCTGGCGCCGTTTCTCAAGCCGGTGAAGGGGCAGATGCGCCGCGTGGTCGGCATCGGCCTCACCACCGGCGCGCTGCATTTCGGGCTGATCCTGGTCGGCTATTCGCTCACCGCCCACGCAGCGCCTGTCGCCGTCGCGATCCAGTTCAACATTCCGTTCATGGTGCTGCTCGCGGTGATCTTCCTGGGTGAGAAGATCGGGCCGTGGCGGATCGCAGGCATGGCCATCGCGTTCGGCGGCATCCTGCTGCTGGGCTTTGATCCGGTGGCGTTCGACACACCCTGGGCGCTGGTCCTGTGCTGCGTCGGCTCGTGCTTCTTCGCCGTGTCGGTGATCCTGATGCGCGGGCTGAAGGGTGCTCATCCGATGCAGATCCAGGCCTGGATCGCCGCCGTCAGCTTCCCGGCGCTGTTCGCCGTCTCGGCGATGATCGAGACGGGTCAGGTCGAACACATGCTCGCGTCCGGCTGGGACGGCGCGGGCGCCATCGTCTATACCGGCATCGGCGCCTCGATCATCGGCCATGGCGGCATGTTCTACCTGCTGCAGCGCTACGCGGTGACCACCATGGTGCCATTCATGATCGCGCCGCCCATGCTCGGCATGTTTTTCAGTATCTGGATCAATGGCGACCCGGTGACGACGAAACTCGCCATCGGCGGCTTGATGACCTTCTCCGGTGTCGCCATTATCCAAATCCGCGAGGCACTCAAAGCCCGCGCCGCGCGCACAATGGGGAGCACCGCATGATCACCGACCGGCAGTCGCCGAACTTTTCCGCCCGTCCGCCGGGTTTCGACATCGATCTGCTCATCCTGCACTACACCGGCATGGGCTCGGCGCAGGCGGCCATCGACCGGCTGTGCGACCCGGAAGCCAAGGTCAGCGCCCACTATCTGATCGACGAGGACGGCACGGTCCACCAGCTCGTCACCGAGGACAAGACCGCCTGGCACGCCGGCCAGTCCTGCTGGGAAGGCAAGATCGGCATCAACCAGCGCTCGGTCGGCATCGAACTGGTCAATCCGGGCCATGAGAACGGCTACCGCGATTTCCCGGAGGCGCAGATGATGGCGCTGGAGGAGTTGTCGCTGCAGATCCTGTCGCGCCATCCGATGCCGAGGCGCCAGGTGCTGGGGCATTCCGATATCGCGCCCATGCGCAAGGACGATCCGGGTGAACTGTTCCCGTGGGAGCGCTTCGCCAAAAAGGGCATCGGCCTGTGGCCGCAGCATGTCGACATGGAGCCGGTGCCGGCGCAGATCCGCGACGTGCAGAACGCGCTGCGCTCGATCGGCTACTGCATTCCGGTGGACGGCCAGGATTCGCCGGTCTACCGGGCGATCCTCAAGGCGTTCCAGCGCCACTGGCGCCCCAAGAAGGTCGACGGCGCCGCCGACAAGGGCACCCGCCAGATGATCGCCGCCGTCCAGGTCGCGGTACAGGCCGACATGGCCGCCAGCCCGCCAAAAGGCGGGGTGTGCGACCACTAAGGTTAGGGTGAAATCAGGGCGGCCTGTGGGCCAATTGCGAGGTTATTTCGCGGTCTTGAGGTCGCCGTCAGGGTGCCCCTGACGCTTACGGGCGTCGACGGGACCCTCTACCTCAGGAACGTCCAGATAAAGCGCCAGATCGTCCGCGTTGAATCCGCCGAGCAGGCTGCGATGGGAGGAGAGACGGCCCGGCAGGTCACTAGCGCGAGGCTTGGCCGTTACCCTCTGCGAGGAGGATGCAGTCTTCGACTTCGTGCTGGCCTTACGCGCAACCATTTCAAACCTCTTTCTCGCAGTATATCGACTCGTTGCGGCGTTCGACAATGTGAAAGCCCATGCGCTCATAGAGCGGCAGAAGCGCGGGCAATGGGTTTCTGAGCCTGAGCCGGCTCACGTCACACGCTAGAGCGAAGGCCATCGCGCAGTCGTTGACGATGAACCGGACGAGGCCCTTCAGGGGATGCGCCGGGTCAGGATGGCTCTCCATCAGGCACACGTCGACGCGGTTGCCATCCTTCAACCCGAGACCGAGACCGCACAAGATGTCGCCGTACCAGATGGCGAGATCGAAATATCCCGGCTCGCGACGGTAGTCGTCCACATAGGCACGCCAGTCGAAATCTCCGCGATCGTCGGATCGTGGAGGCTGCCACTGGATTTCCCACGCGGACATGACGTCCTTGTCGATGCCGGTAAGCCTGATCATGTCGGATTGCAAATGCGGATAGAGCCGCGTCAACTCGCTGATCGTCAGTTGCCGTGACACGCCAAGAGCGGCGGTCCAAGCCGTGCGATACCTCAACTCAATGCGTCGTCGATTATTCATTGGCTGCCCCTGCGCAGAATAGCACTGGCGGCTGGTTATCCAACGATTGTGGCGATGCCTACTTCCCGGCCTTGAGGTCCTCGTCCGAGCGCTTGGCGTTGGCCGCGTCGGGCGGGATGTCGCCGGTCGGCTCGTAGACCGGCCGATTGTCGTACTTCTTGGCCTCGTCCTTCTTCTTCTGTTCCTTGGTCAGGCCGTCGCCGCCGCCGAAGGGGTTCAGCTTGTTGAGGGTTTCGCAGCCGCCCAGCATCAGGGACGCCCCGACCGCCAGAAGAATCGCCGATTTCGCAGGGCTGAATTTGGTCATTACCGCCGAGTCCAGGAAAGGGCGGCCATCTTCCGCAAAAGGCCTTGGGCTTGCAAGGGCTTCTTGACCGCACCGGCGGCGCGGCTCATGTTGCGCCGGCCAGATGGCCGGATGGCCGCCGCCTGCAGGGTAACCGGCAGGGGGAGGAAAGTCCGGGCTCCACGGAAATACGGTGCCGGGTAACGCCCGGCGGGGGCGACCCCAGGGAAAGTGCCACAGAAAGCAAACCGCCGGCCGTTCGCGGCAGGTAAGGGTGAAAGGGTGCGGTAAGAGCGCACCGCGGACCTGGCAACAGGGACGGCACGGTAAACCCCACCGGGAGCAAGACCGAATAGGGGCGGCACATGCAGCGTTTCCGACGCGCCGCCCGGGTAGGTTGCACGAGCGTGCCGGCGACGGTACGCCTAGAGGAATGGTCATCACCCGCTCGCGGGTACAGAACCCGGCTTACAGGCCATCTGGCATTCGATTTGGACGGGGGACTGCCCAATGAAGACCGCACTGATTGTTGTCGACATGCAGCAGGGCTCGTTCACGCCCGAGGCGCGGCGTCACGACGCCGACGGCCTGGTTGAGCGACTGAACGCGCTCGCTGGCCGCATCCGGTGCGCGGGCGGCATCGTTGTCTTCGTTCAGCACGACGGCCCGGAGGGCGATCCCCATCATCCCAGTGCGCCCGGCTGGCGCCTGCTATCCGGCCTGTGGGTCGACGCGGACGACGTCATCGTGCGCAAGACCTCCTGCGATGCCTTCCTCGACACGGATCTGGACGACGTGCTGGCGGCCCATGGCGCCGGCCGGCTGGTCATCGCCGGATGCGCGACCGACTACTGCGTTGACACGACGGTCCGGAGCGCGCTTGCCCGGCGCTACACGACCGTCGTCCCCGCCGATGGCCACACCACGTCGGACCGGCCGCATCTTCCGGCTGTCAAGATCATCGAACATCACAACGCCATCTGGGTCGATTTCATTGCGCCGGCCGGTCCGGCCACGCTCTCGACCTGTGCGGATATTTCGTTACCCTGAGCGGGCGAGACGCCATCGCCGCAGACCGGCTGATCCCGGCTGGCACTCGCCGCGATCTCCCTTAGTATCAGCCCTGCAGCAGGGGAGAGCATGCATGACCGTGGAACCGTTCAAGGTCGCCATACCGGACGCGAAACTCGATGAGCTGAAGCGCCGTCTGCGCAGTGCCAACTGGCCGCACGACATGGCCAATGACGACTGGCGCTATGGCGCCAATGGCGACTACATGCGCGAGCTGGTGGATTACTGGCTGAACGGCTACGACTGGCGGGCCCAGGAAGCCGCCATCAACGGCTTCAGCCACTACCGCACCGAGGTGGACGGCATCCCGCTGCACTTCATCCGCGAGCCGGGCAAGGGCCCCAACCCGATCCCACTGGTGATGACCCATGGCTGGCCGTGGACCTTCTGGGACTACCACGAGCTGATCCGGCCGCTGGCCGACCCGGCGTCGTTCGGCGGCGACCCGAACGACTCGTTCGAGGTCATCGTCATGTCGATGCCGGGCTTCGGCTTCTCGTCGCCGCTGATGCAGGCCGGCATGAACGCGTGGCGCGCCGCCGACCCGATCCACAAGCTGATGACGGAAAAGCTCGGCTTCAAGCGGTTCGGCGCCCAGGGCGGCGACTGGGGCGCGACGACCACGGCACAGCTCGGCCACAAATATCCGGATGACGTGATCGGCATCCACCTGACCAGCACGCCGCGGCTGACCCATTGGGGCAACCAGCGGCCCTGGGACGTGACCGGCGGCAAGCTGGTGCCCGACGACCTGCCGCCCGAGACCCGCGAGAAACTGATCGGCATCCAGCGGCGTATCGCCAGCCACGTGGCGGTCCATATGCTCGACCCGCAGACGCTCGCCTATGCGCTGCACGATTCTCCCGTCGGCCTGCTTGCCTGGCTGGTCGAGCGGCGCCGCGCCTGGAGCGCCAATGACGGCGATGTGGAACAGGCGTTTACCCGCGACTTCCTGCTGACCACCGCCTCGCTCTACTGGTTCACCGACACCTTCGTGACGTCGGCGCGGCTCTATGCCGAGGCGGGCCGATATCCCTGGCAGCCCTCCCATTCCGGAACGCCGCTGGTCAACGTGCCGACCGGCCTCACCTATATGGAGCACGACGTGGGCCGCAGCCTGTCGACCGAGGCGGAGCAGCAGTTCGACGTGCGCTACCGCAAGGAGCATCCGATGGGCGGCCATTTCGCCGCCGCCGAGGAGCCGGAAGCGGTCGTTGACGACATCCGGGCCACGTTCAGGCCGTTGCGCTAGGAGAAGACCATGAGCACCAACGAAGCCGCGCTGCTGCGTGCCGACACGCCCGAAGGCGTCACCACGCTGACCATGAACCGCGGCCCGGCGCGCAACGCGCTGAGCCTCGAGCTGATGGGCGCCATGATGGACGCCCTGTCGGCCATCGCCGAGGACGACAGCGTGCGCGTGCTGGTCATCGCCGGCGCCGGTCCGGCGTTCTGCGCCGGCCACGACCTGCGCGAGCTCAGGGCGCATATCGACGATCCGGACTTCGTGCGGCTGACCTTCGAAAGCTGCGCCCAGCTCATGCAGGCGGTCGTCGCGCTGCCTCAGCCGGTGATCGCCCGCGTCCACGGCGTGGCGACGGCGGCGGGCGCCCAGCTCGTCGCGTCCTGCGACCTCGCCGTGGCCGCCGAGGATTCCCGCTTCGCCACGCCGGGCGTCAATATCGGCCTGTTCTGCTCGACGCCCATGGTGGCGCTGTCGCGCAACGTGGCGCCCAAGCATGCCATGGATATGCTGCTGACCGGCGACATGATCCCGGCGCAGCGCGCCCACGACATCGGCCTGGTCAACCGGCTGGTGCCGGCCGCGGAACTGGAGACCGCCACCCACGCGCTGGCGGCGCAGCTCGCGGGCAAGTCGGCGAAGGTGCTGCGCTTCGGCAAGCAGGCCTTCTACCGGCAGCTGCCGATGAACCTTGCCGACGCCTATGCGTTAGCGGCCGAGGCGATGATCGAGAACATGGGTTTCGACGACGCCGAGGAAGGCATCGGCGCATTCGTCGAAAAGCGCCACCCGCACTGGAAGGACAGCTGATGGCATTCACCAACCCGACCGACGGCGCCGTCGCCAGCATCCTCAGGGATACCAGGACCATCGCGGTGATCGGCGCGGGCACCGACCGGTTCAAGCCAGTCTACGGCGTCATGAGCTTTCTGATCGCCCACGGCTACGACGTCTATCCGGTCAACCCGACGCTGGCGGGCGAGGTGGTGCAGGGCAAGACCATCCTGGCCGACATGGGCGAGATCCCGGTGCCCATCGACATGGTCGACTGCTTCCGCAGCCCGGAGTTCCTTCCGCCGGTGGTCGACCGCGCCATCGAGGTGGGCGCCAAAACCATATGGATGCAGCTCGGCGTGATCAACGAGGAAGCCGCCGCCAAGGCCCGCGCCGCCGGCCTGCTGGTGGTGATGGACCGCTGCCCGGTCATCGAATGGAGCCGGCTGGGCCTGTAGACGCCATTGCGGCCATCCCCCATCATGTGTCCTTGACGGTTTGCATGGGGAGAGTGCGGTGTCTGAGACTTCCGCAACGCTGGACGACCGCGTCGACGACCTGCTGCACCGGCTGACGCTCAACGAGAAGGCCGCGCTGCTGTCGGGCGCCGACGGCTGGACCACCGTCGCGATCCCGAGGGTAGGGCTCGACTCCATCCGCATGGCCGACGGCCCCAATGGCTACCGCTCGACCCAGAGCGAGCCGTCGACGGCGTTTCCCGTGGGCGTCGCCATGGGTGCCACCTGGAATCCGGACCGCATCCGCGAGGCCGCCGCCGCCATGGCGCGGGAAGCGCGGGCGTCGGGCGTCAACATCCTGCTGGGGCCGAACATCAACATCCAGCGCACGCCGCTGGGCGGGCGGAATTTCGAGACCTATTCGGAAGACCCGGTGCTGGCCGGCGCGCTGGCGCTGGCGTTCGTCGAGGGCGTGCAGGGCGAGGGCGTCGGCGTGTCGGTGAAGCACTACGCCGCCAACAATCAGGAGCATGAGCGGCTGCACGGCAGCTCCAACGTCAGCGAGCGGGCGCTGCGGGAAATTTATTTCCCGGCGTTCGAGAGGGCGGTGAAGCAGGGCGGCGCCTGGACCGTGATGGCCGCCTACAACCGGGTGAACGGCATCCATGCCAGCGAGCATCCCTGGCTGCTAAACCAGGTGCTGAAGCAGGAATGGGGCTTCGACGGCGTGGTGATCTCGGACTGGGGCGCGACCCATTCCAGCACGGCGGTATCGGCCGGCCTCGACATGGAGATGCCCGGGCCGGCGTGGCATTTCGGCCAGCGGCTGGTGGAGGCGGTCAATGACGGCGCCGTGTCGCCCAGGGCGGTGAACGAGGCGGCTCGGCGCATGCTGCGGCTGATCCTGCGGGCGTTGGAAGCCAAGGGCAGCGCCGAAATCAATACCGAGCGGCACTGGCGCATCGCCCGGTCGGTCGCCGAGGAAGCCATCGTGCTGTTGAAGAACGATGGCATCCTGCCGCTCGACGCCACAAAGCTGAAGACCATCGCGGTGATCGGGCCGAACGCCGACGAGCCCATCATCCAGGGCAATGGCAGCGCCCATGTGATCCCGGTTCGCGAGAGCACGCCGCTCGACGGCCTGCGCGCCATCGCCGGTGACAACGTCCGGTTGATCCATGCGCCCGGCGTCGACAACGAGCCGGTGGTGCCGCTGATCGACAGGCGCATGCTCAGCCCCGACAGGGAGCGTAGCCGGCACGGCCTGAAAGCCAGCTATTACCGGGCCGCCGAGTTCGAGGGGCCGGTCGTGTTCGAGCAGGTCGAGCCGTATCTGCACAAGTTCGGCTTCCACGACGCGGTGGCGCCGACGGAGCGCGGGTCATTCTCGGTGCGTTGGGACGGATGTCTTTGGCCGGAGCGGACCGGCGACTACGACTTTGTCGTCGAATGCAGCCAGCGCCCCGATACCTGGACCGAAATCCGCATCGACGGTGTGCCGGTGGCCGGCCGCTCGACCGAGCAGGAAGCCTTCGCCCACTTCGAGGTGGTGAAGATGAAGCGGGGCAAGGGTCGCGTCGCGCTGGAGGCCGGCCGCTGCTACCGGATCGAGATCGACTACAGCACCCGGTCAGACCTGATGCGCATCTTCAAGGTGGGGGCGCGCAAGCCCGCCGGCAGCATCGCGGGAGCGGTCGAGGCGGCCCGTGCGGCGGACGTGGCCGTGGTCTTCGTCGGCGTCTCGCGCTCGACGGACGGCGAGGGGTTCGACCGGCCCGGCATGGAGTTATGGGGCGACCAGAACGCGCTGGTCGAGGCGGTCGCCGCCGCCAACCCGAACACCATCGTGGTGCTGCAGAACGGCGCGCCGGTCACGATGCCCTGGCTGGACAAGGTGAGGGCCCTGATGAGCGCCTGGCTGCCGGGGCAGGAGGGTGGCCATGCCATCGCCCGTGTGCTGCTGGGTGAGGTCAATCCGTCGGGCAAGCTGCCGCATACGGTGCCGGAGCGGCTGGAGGACAATCCCACCTTCATCCACTATCCAGGCAGGCGAGACGCCAACTACGGCGAGGGTGTGTTCGTCGGTTACCGCTACTACGACAAGGCGAAGGTGGAGCCGCGGTTCCCGTTTGGCTTCGGCTTGTCATACACGACGTTCGGCTACGCCAACCCACGTGGCCCGGCAAGCGTGCGCCAGGGCGAGAGCTTCGTCGTTTCCGTGCAGGTGACCAACACGGGCGATCGGTCGGGCAAGGAAGTGGTCCAGCTTTACGTCGAGCAGGTGGCGCCGTCCGAGGCTCGGCCGCTGCGTGAGCTGAAGGGCTTCCGCAAGGTGGAGCTAGAATGCGGCGAGACGCGCACCGTCGAGTTCACGCTCACCCCGCGCGACCTGTCGTTCTACGATGTGCACCTGCCGGGCTGGTCCGCCGAGCCGGGACGGTTCATCGTTCATTTCGGCGGATCGTCGCGGGACCTGCCGGTGAGCCATGGGTTCGAGTTAGCGGAATAGGCTCGCGCGTCAATCCTCCGGGATTTCCACCACCATCGCCGGATGGGCACCGAAGCGGTCCCTGGGCTCGTCGGACTGCGCCCAGCCCAGATTGACGGCGCGCGTCGCCGTGTCCCAGAAGCCGTAGGCGGTGCCGCGCGGCTCGACCAGCGTGTCGAGCAGCCACATGGGCTGGCCCATCGGGCCGTTCCTGTCGAAGCCGTGCTCGCGGGTATGGACGGCGCGGACGCGCTGGATCGCCATGTACTCGAACGCGGTCAGCGACACCCAGCGGCGTTCGGCGAACACGGCGCGCAGATCGTCTGGGCTCTTGCCGCGCGTTTCGGCGGGATAGGCGCCCGACAGCATGAACAGGCAATAGGGACCGTCGGGCCGATTCAGGGTCCGCGCCTGCTTCAGCGTTTCCATGTCCTGCACCACGGACTCGGCATATTGCAGCGCCGCGTCCATGTCATCGATGGGCTCGTTGAGCAGCTGGATGATGCCGAGGCGGAAGTCGAGCTGCTGACGTTTCACCGACGGGAACATCATCGACGCGGTGAAGCCGGCACCGAGCGCCCGGTTGGCGACCCGCTTCATCTCCTCCGTCGGCTCCAGCGTCATCGGCAGATAGTCGGCGATGCGTGGCAGCAGCACGTCGTCGAAGAACGAGCGGCTGTTGTCCAGGACTCCCTGGAACGACTCCATGGGACGGCTCCCCCTCGAAAGGCCATGGACCGCCGATGCCGGTTTCCTGCGGAATCCGGCCACCATTCCGGTCCAAAAGCGAACAAAAAATGAACAAATTGAGATGGGATTCGCCGCCGGATCGGTCTCGCCGCGCGACTCGACTGCTCCTTCTTCTTTAGCGCCAGAGAAAATCCCTGTCACCTCCAGCTTCAATTACTTGTTATTCGGCACCGGCGGAGGCTCATCCCATTGACCTCCCATGTTTTCCCATGGTATCCCATAATGTCCCAATGAGAGACGCTGCCGGCAGGGGGTGAGTCGGCCCGAATCAACGGCGGGGCGAGGGTGTGGAGCGCAGGTAGATCGTGAGGGGCGGCCGTGCCGCTGTTTCTGTCGTCATATGCCAACAAGGTGGACAAGAAGGGGCGGGTATCCGTCCCCGCGCCGTTCCGTGCCGAGTTGGAGCATCTGAACGGCTTCGTCGCCTTCCCTCACACCGAACACGCCTGCATCGAGGGTTGGGACCGTGGCCGCATGGCCCAGCTCGCCGACGTCATGGACGATTTTTCGCCGCTTTCCGAGGAATACGACGCGCTGGCCTATCTGCTGGGCCGGGCGCGCGAACTGCCGTTCGACCCGGAAGGCCGCGTCACCTTGCCCGCCTACCTGCTGGAATCCGCCGGCATCACCGACAGCGTGGTGTTCATCGGCCGCGGCAAGTCGTTCCAGATCTGGGATCCCGCCAGACACGCGGCGTTCGAAGACCGCATCAAGCCGAGTTCGGCGATCGTCGCCAAGGCGATCTCGCTGGGCCGCTCCAGGCGCGGAGACGCGCATGAATGACACCGGTCGCCATGCTCCCGTCATGCTGCGCGAGGTGGTTGACGCTATCGCGCCGCGGGCGGGCGAGACCGTCATTGACGCCACCTTCGGCTGGGGCGGCTACTCGCGCGGCTTTCTGCAGGCCGCGCCCTGCGTCGTCTACGGCATCGACCGCGATCCCACCGCCGCTTCCCGCGCCGCCGCCGTCGGCGCCGACTTTCCCGGCCGTCTTACCTTCATCGACGGCCGCTTCGGCGACATGGTGGAGCTGATGGACAACGTCAGCGTCACGTCGGTGCAGGGCATCGCCTTCGACCTCGGCGTGTCGTCCATGCAGCTCGACGATGCCGATCGCGGCTTCTCGTTCCAGAAGGACGGCCCGCTCGACATGCGCATGGCCGGCCGCCAGTCCGACACGCCCGACGCGGCCGAACTGGTCAACAGCGAGGACGAGGCCGAGATCGCCCGCATCATCTGGCTCTATGGCGAGGAGAAGAATTCGCGCCGCATCGCCCGCGCCATCGTCGCCGCCCGCAAGGCCAGGCCGATCACCCGCACCCTGGAGCTGGCCGACATCGTCGCCCGCGTCTGCGGCGGCGTGCTGCCGCACAAGATGCACCCGGCGACCCGCACCTTCCAGGCGCTGCGCATCCAGGTGAACGACGAGCTCGGCCAGCTCGAGATGGGCCTGCGCGCCGCCGAGCGGCTGCTGGCGCCCGAGGGGCGCCTCGCCGTGGTCTCGTTCCACTCGCTGGAAGACCGGATCGTGAAGAACTTCCTGCGCGAGCGGGGCGGCATGGCGCCGTCGGCGTCGCGCCACCTGCCGGAAGCGCCGCGCGGCCACGCCCCCAGCTTTACCCTGGCGACACGCGGCGCCGTCAAGCCGACCGAGGCGGAGACCGAGGCGAACCCCCGGGCGCGGTCGGCCCGCCTGCGCGCCGCCATCCGCACCGCCAACGACGCCTGGCCCCGGGACGGGAGGCGCGCGGCATGAAGCGCTCAATCACCCTGATCACCCTGTGCGTGCTGATCGTCGTGTCCTACGGCCTCTACAATCTCAAATACGAGGTCGAGGATCTGCAGGTCCACGCCAACGGCCTGCGCGCCCAGATAGACGAGGACCGCCGCGCCATCAAGGTGCTGGAGGCCGAGTGGGCCTATCTCAGCCGCCCCGACCGACTGCAGAAGCTGTCCGCGAAGTTTCTGGTCCTGCAGCCCACCATCGCCAAGCAGGTGGGTGGCGTCGCCGACCTGCGGCTGAAGCCCATGGACGAGATCCTGGCGCCGCAGCCCACCATCGACACCACCGGCGTCGCCGCGCAACAGGCTGCCCAGCAGCCTGCCGCGACGCCCTCCCCGGCGCTTCCCTTCTCGGGCATGTCCGTGGAGTCGCCGGCCATCGCCGCGCCGGCGCCGCTGCTACCCGTGGCCAACGTGCCCACCGCCGCGGCGTCGCTGGAGGATGTGCAGTGAGGCATATCACCACCATCGAGTTCGACGGCGTCGGCAAACGCGCGGTGGACAACGCGCGCGGCCGGGTGCGCGTCGCCATGGCGGTGTTCGCGCTGGCGTTCACCGCCATTTCGCTGCGGCTCGTCGACCTGGGCCTGCTCAGCGGCGAGGTGACCGACAAGCGCGTCCTGACGGCCGCCATGGATGTGGCGCCGCGGGCCGACATCGTCGACCGCAACGGCGTCCTGCTCGCCACCGACCTGACCGCCATCTCGGTCTACGCCCAGATTCCCAAGGTCCTGAACGCCCATGACTCGGCGCTCAGGCTGGCCTCGGTGCTGCCGGGCGTCTCGGCCGACGTGCTGGAGCGCAAGCTCGGCTCCGACTCCAAGTTCATCTGGGTCAAGCGCAAGGTGACACCGGCGGAATACGACGCGGTCAACCGCTTGGGCCTGCCCGGCATCGGCTTCCAGCGCGAGGTGGAACGGGTCTATCCGCACGGCAACCTGGCCGCGCACATGATCGGCTACACCAATGTGGACGGCCGCGGCCTCGCCGGCGTCGAGCGCTATTTCGACGAGAAGATGCGCAAGGAAGGCCCCCGCGGCGAGCCGCTGCACCTGGCCCTCGACATCCGCGTCCAGCATGCGCTGCGCAACGAGATCGCCGCCTCCGTCGAGGAGTTTTCGGCGCTCGGCGGCGGCGGGCTGGTGCTCGACATCCGCACCGGCGAGATCATCGCCATGGTCAGCCTGCCCGACTTCAATCCCAACGAGCCCGGAAACATCGCCAACAACCCGGAACTCATCAACCGCATGAGCCACGCGGTGTTCGAATGGGGCTCGACCTTCAAGGCCTTCACCATGGCCATGGTGCTTGACGCAGGCAAGGCGGGTTTCCGCGACAGCTACGACGCCACCAACCCGATCCGCGTCTCGCGCTTCACCATCAACGACGACCATCCCAAGCACCGCTGGCTGAGCGTGCCCGAGGTCTTCATGTATTCGTCCAATATCGGGACCGTCAAAATGGCCCTTGATGTAGGGACCGAAGGCCAGAAGACGTTCCTGCGCAAGCTCGGTTTCCTCGACCGGCCGCATGTGGAGCTGAAGGAAACCGGCGCGCCGCTGATGCCCGCCCAGTGGAAGGAGATCAACACCATGACCATTTCCTTCGGTCATGGCCTGTCGATCACCGGGCTGCAGCTGGCGGCGGCCTATGCCGCGGTGGCGGGCGATGGCGTCCTGCATCCGGTCACCGTGCTGAAGACACCGCCCGGCTACAGGCCGGGAGGCGAGCGCGTGGTGTCGCAGGACACGGCGCTGAAGATGCAGGGCCTGCTGCGCCTCGTCGTCGAGAAGGGCACCGGCCGCCAGGCCGACGCGCCGCACTACCTGGTCGGCGGCAAGACCGGCACCGCCGAGAAGGCGGGCGGCGGCGGCTACCGCAAGAAATCGCTGGTGTCGTCGTTCGCCGCGATCTTCCCGGCGATCAATCCGCGCTATGTGACCGTGGTCATGCTCGACGAGCCCAAAGGTACCAAGAAGACCTATGGGTACGCGACCGCCGGCTGGACCGCCGCGCCGACCACCAAGCGGGTTATCGAGCGCATCGCGCCCATGCTCGGCGTGCCGCCGAGCGACAATCCGACCCACCCGGTCACCCATGAGCTCATGCAGTTCATCCAGCCGGAGGTGCGCTCGTGAGGCTCTCCGAACTCATCGGCGGCAATGGCGCGGCGGCGCGCATCGACATCCGGGGCCTGTCGTCGGACAGCCGGACGGTGCGCGATGGCTATCTGTTCGCCGCGCTCGCCGGTACAAGCAGCAAGGGTTCGGACTTCGTCGGCCAGGCGATCGCCAAGGGCGCGGTCGCGGTGCTCGCCGATCCCCAGGCCGAGATCGCCGAGCGCGACATCTACGTGGTCACCGACCCCAATCCGCGCCGCCGGCTGGCGCTGATGGCCGCCCGCTTCTTCGGCGGCCAGCCGGACACGATGGTCGCCGTCACCGGCACCAACGGCAAGAGTTCGGTCGCCGATTTCGTCCGCCAGATCTGGGAAAAGACCGGTCGCCGGGCCGCCTCCATGGGCACCCTCGGCGTGCGCGCCAGCGGGCTGGCGACGGCGCCGACGCTGACCACGCCCGATCCGATCGAGATCCACGCCCGCCTCGCCGAGCTGAAGCGCGCAGGCATCGAGCACATGGCCATGGAAGCGTCCAGCCATGGGCTCGCGCAGCACCGCCTCGACGGTGTCAAGCTGAAGGCGGCGGCGTTCACCAATCTGAGCCGCGACCACCTGGACTATCACCCCACCTATGAAGACTACTTCCTGGCCAAGCTGCGCCTGTTCGGCGAATTGCTGCCGCCCGGCGCGGTCGCGGTGCTGAACACCGAGACCCACGTCTATGACGAGCTCGTCGATATCTGCTGGGGGCGGGGCCTGGGCATCCTGTCGGTCGGCGATGGCGGCGAGCTCCGCGTCATCACGCGCGAGCGCACCGCCCGCGGCCAGGAACTGGTCGTCGGCTTCGACCGCCAGCGCTTCGAGATTTCCTTGCCGCTGATCGGCGACTTCCAGGCCTCGAACGCGCTGGTTGCGGCGGGGCTCGTCATCGCCACCGGCGACGATCCGGCCAAGATCATCCCTGCGCTGGAGGCGTTGGAGCCGGTGCCCGGCCGCCTGCAACTAGCCGGCCGGACGCCTGGTGGCGCCGCCGTCTATGTCGACTACGCGCATACCCCCGATGCGCTGGAGACCCTGCTCGAGACGCTGCGTCCCTATACCCGGGGCAGGCTGCACGTGGTGTTCGGTTGCGGCGGCGACCGCGACAAGGGCAAGCGACCGATGATGGGCGAGATTGCCTGGCGGCTCGCCGACAGCGTCATCGTCACCGACGACAATCCGCGCGGCGAGGACGCCGCCCAGATCCGCCGCGAAATCCTGGCCGCCGCTCTGGGCGCGCGTGAAATCGCCGACCGGCAGGCAGCCATCAACGAGGCGGTCCGCGCGCTTGGCCCGGGCGACGTGCTGGCGCTTGCCGGCAAGGGTCATGAGCAGGGCCAGACCATCGGTACGGCCGTGCTGCCATTCGACGACGTGGAAGCGGCCCGCGCGGCCCTCGCAGGGGGAGGCGCCCATGACTGAGCCATTGTGGACAGCCGCGCAGATCGCGGCCGCGACCGGCGGAACGGTCAGCGGCGCGTTCGACGTCCATGGCGTCGCCATCGACAGCCGCGAAGTCAACCAGGGCGACCTGTTCGTGGCGTTGAAGGGCGACAGCCAGGACGGCCACAAATACATCGCGGGCGCGCTGCAGCGCGGTGCGTCGGGCGCGCTGGTCGAGCGCGGCGCGGACGTGCCGCCGGGCACGCCGGTGGTTGCCGTCGACGAGTGCCTGGCGGGTCTGACCGCGCTTGGCAGGGCGTCGCGCGACCGGATCGCCGGCAAGGTGATCGGCGTCACCGGCAGCGTCGGCAAGACCGGCACCAAGACCGCCATCGCCGCGGCGCTCGCCCGCAGCGGCGCCACCTACGCCAGCGAACGCAGCTTCAACAACCATATCGGCGTGCCGCTGACCTTGGCGCGGACACCCGCGGCCTCACGCTATGCGGTGCTCGAGATGGGCATGAATCACGCCGGCGAGCTCCGCGCGCTGACCGCCATCGCGCGGCCGCATGTGGCGATCGTCACCACCGTCGCCGAAGTGCATATGGAATTCTTCCCGTCGGTGGATGCCATCGCCGACGCCAAGGCCGAGATCTTCGAAGGCGTGCAGACTGGCGGCACCGTGGTGCTGAACCGCGACAACGCGCAGTTCGCCAGGCTGGCCGCCCGCGCCAGGGACGTGGGCGTGAGCCGGATCATTTCGTTCGGCGCAGCGCAGGATTGCGACGTGCGGATGATCAAGTCGCGCCTGCACGAGGACTGCAGCACGGTGACCGCCGATGTCATGGGGACGCTGGTCGCCTTCAAGATCGGTATTCCCGGCGAGCACTGGGTGTCGAACAGCCTGGCGGTGCTGGCCACCGTCGCCGCCGTGGACGGCGACCTGGGCCTTGCCGGCCTGTCGCTGGCCGAGATGCAGCCGCCGCGGGGCCGCGGCCGTCGCCACCGCGTGGATTACCGCGATTCCGAGATCATGGTCGTCGACGAGAGCTACAACGCCAGCCCCGTCGCCATGCTGGCCGCCATCAAGGGACTGGGCCAGAGCATGCCCGGCCGCCGGGGCCGGCGCATCGCCGTGCTGGGCGACATGCGTGAGTTGGGCGAACAGGGGCCGGCGCTGCATGTGGGTCTGCGCCAGCCATTGCGTGACGCCGGCATCGACATCGTCGTCGCCGTCGGACCGCTGATGCAGGAGATGGCCGCCTCGCTGGGCGGCGATATCCGCGTGGTCAACAGCGCCTCGGCGCAGGACGCCGTGCGCCAGGTTCTCGACGCCGTCATTCCGGGCGACGTCGTCATGGTCAAGGGCTCGAACGCGATCGGGCTGTCCAGGGTCGTCGACGCGCTGCTGGCGCTTCAGGACCAGCCGGCGCTGCGCCGGGCCGCGGGCTAAAGGGGAAAGCCATGCTCTACCATCTGCTGTATCCCCTGGCCGACGAGATCGCGGCGCTCAACGTCTTCCGCTACATCACCTTCCGCAGCGGCGGCGCGGTGCTGACGGCGCTGTTCACCTGCCTGATCTTCGGACCGCGCATCATCAACTGGCTGCGCTCCAAGCAGGGCAAGGGCCAGCCGATCCGCGAGGATGGTCCGCAGAGCCACATCGTCACCAAGCAGGGCACGCCGACCATGGGCGGATTCCTGATCCTCATCGGCCTGGCCGCCGGCACGCTGGTGTGGGCGGACCTGTCCAACAAGTATGTCTGGATCAGCCTTTTCGTCACCGTGGGGTTCGGCGGGGTCGGCTTCATCGACGACTACCTGAAGGTTACCCGCCGCTCCAGCAAGGGCATCGCCGGCAAGATGAAGCTGCTGCTGCAGTTCTCCATCGCCGCGCTCGCCGGTGTCGCGGTCAGCCTGCTATCGACGCCGGACATGGCCAACGAGGTGGCCGTACCCTTCGCCAAGCATGTGCTGATCGACCTCAGCATCTACGGCTTCGTGCCGTTCGCCATGCTGGTGATGGTGGGCGCGTCGAACGCGGTCAACCTGACCGACGGGCTCGACGGCCTGGCGACGATGCCGGTGATCATCGCCGCCGCCACTTTCGCGCTGCTGGCGTATCTGGTCGGCTACGTCACCTTCGCCGACTATCTGCAGATCCACTACGTGCCGGGCGCCAGCGAGCTGGCGGTATTCCTCGCCGCGCTGATCGGCGCGTGCCTGGGCTTCCTGTGGTTCAACGCGCCGCCCGCCATGGTGTTCATGGGCGACACCGGCAGCCTGGCGCTGGGCGGCGCGCTAGGCGCGGTCGCGGTGATCATCAAGCACGAGCTGGTGCTGGTCATCGTCGGTGGCCTGTTCGTGCTGGAGACCGTCTCGGTCATCGTCCAGGTGATCTCGTTCAAGACCACGGGCAAGCGGGTGTTCCGCATGGCTCCGCTGCATCACCACTACGAACAGAAAGGCTGGGCCGAATCCACCATCGTGGTGCGGTTCTGGATCATCTCGCTGGTGCTCGCCCTGATCGGCCTCTCGACCCTGAAGCTGAGGTAGCGCCGCGATGATCCCCGTCAGCACATATCAGGACCGGGCCGTGGCCGTATTCGGCCTCGCGCGCAGCGGCATCGCCTCGGCGCGGGCGCTGGCGGCGGGCGGCGCGGTGGTGTCGGCGTGGGACGACAATCCGACGAGCCGCGATCTCGCCGCGGCGGCGGGCGTGGCGCTGGTGCCGTCGTCCGAGCTGGACTGGAGCCGGCAGTCGGCGCTGGTGCTCAGCCCCGGCGTGCCGTTGACCCATCCTGAGCCCCATCCGGTCGTTGCAGCGGCGCTGGCGGCGCGGTTGCCGATCATCGGCGACATCGACCTGTTCGCGCAGGCAGAACCCAGCCTGCCACGCCACAGCGTCGCGGCGATCACCGGCACCAACGGCAAGTCGACGACCACGGCGCTGTTGACCCATCTGGTCAAGGCCTGCGGCGGCGCGTCGGTCGCCTGCGGCAATATCGGCACGCCGATCCTAGACCTGGAGCCGCTGCCGGCGGGCGGCGTCTACGTCATCGAGATGTCGTCCTACCAGATCGACCTCACCTTCAACCTGCGGCCCAAGGTGGCGATCCTGCTCAACATCACGCCCGACCATCTCGACCGCCACGGCAGCATGGCCCACTACGTGGCGGTGAAGCGCCGCCTCTTCGACTGGCAGGGTCCGGGCGCCGCCGCGATCATCGGCATCGACGACGATTACGGTCAGGAAACCGCCGACCGGCTGAAGGCCGCGGGCCGCAGAGTCACGACGGTTACTGCCATGGGCCGTGCGGACCAGGGCGTCTCGGTCGACGACGCCGCGCTCTACGACGCGGAGATCTCGTCGGAACCCGTGCTGTCGCTCGCCGGGATCGAAAGCCTGCGCGGCCGGCACAACTGGCAGAACGCCGCCGCCGCTTACGCGGCAGCCCGCGCGCTGGGCTTCGCGCCGGCCGCCATCGGCGCCGGGCTGCGCAGCTTCTCGGGCCTGGCGCACCGGCTGGAATATGTCGGCACGGCGGGCGGCGTCCGCTTCATCAACGATTCCAAGGCGACCAACGCCGACGCCACCCAGCACGCGCTGGCCGCCTTTCCCAAGGTCCACTGGATCGCCGGCGGCAAAGCCAAGGAGGGCGGCATCGACAGCCTGAAGCCGCTGTTCGGTCGCATCGAGCGCGCCTACCTGATCGGCGAAGCCCAGGACGCGTTCGCCGAGACCCTCGACGAAGCCGGTGTCGATAACGAGCTTTGCGGCACCATGGACCGCGCCGTCGCCAGCGCCATGCGCCATGCCGGCGTAGGCGAGGTGGTGCTGCTGTCGCCCGCCTGCGCCTCGTTCGACCAGTACCCGAATTTCGAAGTGCGCGGCGATCACTTCCGCGCCCTCGTGGCCAAACTCGCCCCGGAGGCTTCCGCATGATGACGTTCGGTCGCACCGACAACAGCATTCTCGGCCGCTGGTGGTGGACCGTCGACCGCTGGCTGCTGTCGGCGATCATCATGCTGATGGCGGCGGGCGTCTTGTTCGCCATGGCGGCGAGTCCGCCCAAGGCGCTGGATCTGGGCCTGCCAGCGTTCCATTTCGTGCTGCGCCAGCTCTACTTCGTCCCGTTGGCGCTGGCGCTGCTGATTGGCTTCTCGCTGCTGACGCCGGTGACGGCGCGGCGCTTCGCCATCGTACTGTTCGGCGTTTTCTACCTGTGCACCCTGTCGACCCTGGTTCTGGCGCCCGAGATCAAGGGCTCGCAGCGCTGGCTGTTCGTCGGCGGCATGGCGGTCCAGCCATCCGAGTTCCTGAAGCCCGTGTTCATCGTCACCAGCGCCTGGATGTTCGCCCAGACCAAGCGCAAGGAGGGCTTCCCCGGCACGGCGATCGCCATCCTGCTGTGCTGCATGGTCATGGGCACCCTGCTGCTGCAGCCCGACTTCGGCCAGGCGATCCTGATGTTCACCGTGTGGGGCGCGCAGTTCTTCCTCGCGGGGCTGCCGCTGTTCATGATCGGCGTGCTGGCGATCTGCGGCGTCGCGGCGGTGATCGGCGCCTATCTGCTGCTGCCGCACGTGGCGAGCCGCATCGACCGCTTCCTCGACCCGGCGTCGGGCGACACCTATCAGGTCAACACCGCCATGGAGGCCTTCACCGCTGGCGGCTTCCTCGGCCGTGGCCCGGGCGAAGGCGTGGTCAAGCGCATCCTGCCCGACGCCCACACCGACTTCATCTTCGCCGTGATCGGCGAGGAATTCGGGCTGATCGCCTGCCTGATCATCGTGATGGTGTTCGCCTTCGTGGTGCTGCGCGGCTTCCTCAAGGTGATGCGCGAGGAGGATCCGTTCCTGTTCCTCGCCAGCGCCGGCCTGATCGTGCTGTTCGGCATGCAGGCGATCATCAACATCTCAGTGAACATCCAGCTCATGCCCGCCAAGGGCATGACGCTGCCGTTCGTCTCCTATGGCGGCTCGTCGCTGCTCTCCATGGCGATAACCATGGGCATGCTGCTGTGTTTCACCCGCCGTAACCACTACGGCACGGTCGGGAGGCCGTCGGCATGATCGCACGTCCTCCGCGCATCGTTCTCGCCGCCGGCGGAACCGGCGGCCACATGTTTCCTGCGCTGGCCGTCGCCGAGGTGCTGAAGCGCCGCGGCATCGAGCCGGTGCTGGTGACCGACGACCGGGGCGAGCGCTACGCGGCGCCGTTCGGCGACATCGAGAAGCATGTCCTGCCCGCCGCCAACGTCACTCGCGGCAAGATCTCGGGCGCGGTCAACCTGGTGCGTGCGACGTTGGCCGCCCGCAACCTTTTCGTCTTTATGCGGCCGGCAGCGGTCATGGGCCTGGGCGGTTATGCTACGCTCCCGGCCCTGATCGCGGCCCGCGTCCGCCGTATCCCGACCTGCATCCACGAGCAGAACGCCGTGCTGGGACGGGTCAACCGGCTGGCGGCCGGTTTCATCGATCGCATCGCCTTGTCGTTCCCCGAGACCCAGCGCCTCGGCGCCGAGCACCGCGCAAGGGCGGTCGTCACCGGCAATCCGGTGCGCGCCGAAGTGGTCGCGCTCGCCGACGCGGCCTATCAGCCGATTCAGGCCGACGGCGCGATACGGCTGCTGGTGCTGGGTGGCAGCCAAGGGGCGTCGGTCCTCAGCGAGGTGGTGCCGCCGGCGTTGGCCCGCTTGCCCGAGGCGATCCGCGCGCGGCTGCGGGTGACCCAGCAGTGCCGCCCGGAAGACATCGACGGCGTGCGCGATCTCTACGCCCGCAAATCCATCGCCAGCGAGCTGGCGCCCTTCTTCGGCGACGTGGCCGCGCGCCTGGCCGATTCACATCTGGTCATCGCCCGCGCGGGCGCCTCGACCATCAGCGAACTGGAGGTCACGGGCCGCCCGTCCATCCTGGTGCCGCTGCCGGGCGCCATGGACGACCATCAGACCGCGAACGCCGCGTCACTGGCCGCATCGGGCGGCGCCTGGGTGATCCCGCAGCCGAATTTCACCGCCGAGGAAGTGTCCGCGCGCATCGCGGCGCTGGTCGGCGATGCCGGTGCGCTCGCCGCGGCGTCCGCCGCCGCGCGCGGCCGG
>JALHLV010000019.1 GCA_022844405.1 Sphingomonadales bacterium
CGCGCCGGCACGGCCGGCGGTGCGCAAGCCGACGCCGCCGGTCGCGGCGCTGGCCAGCGGCCCGCGCGACAGCGGCGACCGTTTCAAGGGGCGCCAGCCGCTGGTGACCCTGACCTTCGAGGATCCGGACCTGGAGTTCGAGACCAGGCTTCGCGGGCTGGTCGACAAGGTCCGCGCCCAATATCCGGACATCGCCTTCGACCTCGAGACCATCGGCGCACCGCCCGTCCAGCTCGGCAAGGTGCGCGGCATGCTGAAGAGCCTCGACATCCCCAACGACGTGTTCGTCACGCCGGTGAAGCCCGGCGCGGCGCCGGCGATCAAGCTCTATCCCCGGTAATCCGTCTCAGCCGCAGACGGCCTAGCCGTAGATTTGACGCCATGACGGCTTGTCGCCGAGCGCCTCGGCAGCCAGCAAGGCGCGGGCCATGGCGCGGGCCAGGCAGTCGGCGGCCATGGCGCCGGCCTCGGCCAGCCGCCGCGGCGTCACCACCTCGCGGTCGAGCGCTCCGGTCGCCACCGCGAACACCGTATCGCCGTCGAACGGCGTGTGCGCCGGGCGCACCGCCCGGGCGATGCCGTCATGGGCCATCATGGCGAGCCGCTTCGCCTGCGCCTTGGTAAGCGCCAAATTGGTCGCCACCGCGGCGATTACCGTGTTGGAGACCGGCGGCGGCCCCGGCGGAAAACCGTCGGGCAGTGGACCGTCGATCCTGCCGGGCACGCGACCGCCGAGCTCGCCGTCCAGCTCCAGCGCCCAGGCCCAGAACGTGCCGTCCGGCATCACCGCCTCGCCGAACGGATTGGCGCCGACCAGCGCGCCCACCTGCAGGCCGTCGTCGCCGAACGCCGAGGCGCTGCCCAGGCCGCCCTTCAGCGAGCCGGCCTTGGCGCCCATGCCGGCGCCCACATTGCCCAGCGCGAAATCCCGCGAGGCGGCCTCGCAGGCGGCGCGGCCCAGCGCCGGATAGGGATTGGCCTCGCCCCAATCCTTGTCGCCGCCATTGCCCAGATCGAACAGGATGGCGGCGGGCACCACCGGCACGGCGCGCAGGCCGAGCGGCAGGCCGATGCCCTTCGCCGAAAGCCAGCCGGTGACGGCGTCGGCCGCCGCCAGCCCGAACACCGAACCGCCGCTGAGCACCAGGCCGTGGAAGCGCTCGATCAGCGTGTCTGGCGCCAGCGCTTCGGTGTCACGGGTGCCGGGCGCACCGCCGCGCACGTCGACCGCCATGGTCATCGGCCAGTCGGGCAGCAGCACGGTGGTGCCGCTGCGCAGCCGGAGGTCGCCGGCGTTGCCGACCTTGAGGCCCTCCAGATCGGTGATGAGATTGCGCGGTCCAGGCCTTATCATACCTCTACCGTACCGCCTGGCCCCAAGACCCTCAAAGGACTATCAATCAAAGGATGATCATGACCGCCCGCCTCCTGCTGCCAGGCCTTACGCTGATCGGCGTCCTGCTGCTGCTGCCGTTCACCGCCTTGGCCGAAGCGCCGGAGACCGTGGCGGCGAAACCGCCGGTCATGGCCAAGACCCAGATGGTGGCCTCGGCCAATCCCTATGCCACCGATGCCGGCCTCGACATCCTGCGGCGCGGCGGCACCGCCGTCGACGCGGCGATCACGGTGCAGCTGGTGCTGACCCTGGTCGAGCCGCAATCGTCGGGCATCGGCGGCGGCGCGTTCCTGCTCTACTGGGACGACGCCGAGAAGAAGCTGCTGTCCTATGACGGCCGCGAAACCGCGCCGTCGGCCGTCGACGGTACGCTGTTCCTCGACAAGGACGGCAAGCCGCGCCCCAAGGGCGAGGCGATCCCGGGCGGCCAGTCCGCCGGCGTGCCTGGCGTGATCCGCATGCTGGCGATGGCGCACAAGGCCCATGGCAAGCTGCCCTGGGCCGAGCTGTTCCAGCCGGCGATCAGGCTGTCGCGGGACGGCTTCGTGGTGTCGCCCCGATTCACCTACCTGATCAGCACCGACAGGCACCTGAAGAAGTTCCCCGAGACCGCCGCCTATTTCTTCGACGCCAAGGGCGAGCCGGTCCAGCCCGGCACCCTGCTGAAGAACCCGGCGTTGGCCGACACGCTGGAGCAGGTCGCCGCCGATCCGGAGGCGTTCTATACCGGCCCCATCGCCGCCGACATCGCCGCCGCCGTGCGGCACGCGCCGGTCAATCCGGGCAAGCTGACCGCGGCGGACATCGCCGCCTACCAGCCCAAGCTGCGCGAGCCGGTCTGCCTGCCCTACCGGGTCTGGAGGATCTGCGGCATGGGTCCGCCCTCATCGGGCGGCATCGCCGTCGGCCAGACTCTGGGGATTTTGGAGGGCCTCGGCATAGAGAACGCCAGACCGGCGAGCGCCGAGGCGGTCAACCTGTTCGCCGAGGCGGCGCGGCTGGCCTATGCCGACCGGGCAACCTGGCTGGGCGACACCGACTTCGTCGACGTCCCGGTCGCCGGCCTGATCGATCCCGGCTACATCGCCAGCCGGCGGGCGTTGGTCAAGCCCGGCGCGGTGATGCCGGACGCGCCCGCCGGCATGCCGCCCGGCGCCAGGCAGGCCTACCGGACCGTGGAGCCGTCGGAGGTGCCGGCGACCACCCACTTTTCCATCGTCGACCGCTGGGGCGGCACGGTCGCCCTGACGGCGAGCATCGAGGACGCCTTCGGCAACCGGATGATGGTGCGTGGCTTCCTGCTGAACAACGAGCTGACCGATTTCAGCTTCGCGCCCGAGGACGACGGCAAACCGGTCGCCAACCGGGTACAGGGCGGCAAGCGGCCGCTGAGCTCCATGTCGCCCACCATCGTGTTCGACATGGAGGGCCGGCCGGTTGCCACCCTGGGCTCGCCCGGCGGGCCGCTGATCATCGGCTTCGTCGCCAAGACGCTGGTCGGCGTGCTGGACTGGAAACTGAACATCCAGGATGCCATCGCCCTGCCCAACCTGGTCTATTTCGGCGGCAAGCTGATCCTGGAGCGCGACAGCGTGCTGTGGCAGCAGAAGGCCGCGCTGGCCGCCATGGGCTACACCCTGCAGGAAGGTTCGCTGGCGAGCGGCCTGCACGGCATCCTCATCCATTACGACGGCAAAGGCGGCCGGAGCCTGGAAGGCGGCGCCGATCCGCGCCGCGAGGGCACCGCGGCGGGCGACTGAGCGCTATAGCGCTTTCAGGATTTCGTCCGCGAGGGCGCGAATCTCGATGGCGGCGACGCTGGAGGGCTGGGATTCGGTAACGCCCTGGCCATCGAGCAGGCTGGCAGCGAACGCCATGCGGTTGCCCAGGCAGGCGGCGGCGACTGGCAGCTTGTCCCTGTGCAGACGCTCGCGCATCTCGTCGGCCATCTTGCCGCGCGGCGGCACGCGGTTGAGCACCAGCAACACCCTGGCCTTCTCGCGCTCGGCCATCTGCAGCGTGGCGCGCATGGCCCATACGTCCATGGGGCTGAGCTGGACCGGCACAACGACCAGGTCCGCCTCGCGGATCGCCAGGCGCGCGGCGGTCTCGGCATGGGGCGGGCTGTCGATCAGGATGATGTCGGCCGATCCCTTGGCACGGGAGATCTCGCTCGACGACTTCCAGCCCTCGAAGCTGGAGAAACCGATCGTCTCCTGCTTGCCGTGAAGCTGCTCGCGCATCTCGAACCAGGCGGTGAGGCTCTTTTGCGGATCGACGTCGAACAGCGTCACCTTCTTGCCCATGCCGGCGAGGGCGACGCCGAGATGCGCCGCCAGCGTGGTCTTGCCGGCGCCGCCTTTCTGCTGGGCAACGGCAATGGTCTTGGCGGCCATGGATGGTGTTCCTCGTCGACGGTGTCCGGGGGGCGAGTCTAGCCGACGCTATGCTGCGATGCAACATAACCGGCGGGCGGGCGGCTCGGGTCAGCCCGCCGCCTGGTGCAGGGACACATTGACGGTCCGCGGCAGGTGCAGGCGGAAGACGGTGCCGCCGGCGTCGGACTTGACCAGCCTGATCTCGCCGCCATGGGCGTGCGCGATCTCCTGGACGTTGACCAGCCCAAGCCCCGCGCCGTGGGCATGGGTCGATCCCTTGAACGGCTTGAACAGGTTCTCGCGGGCGTGATCGGGCAGGCCCGGGCCGGTATCGGACACGTCGATGACGGCTTGGCCGCCCATGTCGGAGCAGCCGACGGCGATCTCGCCGAAGCCGTCGCCAATCGCCTCGACCGAGTTGCGCAACAGGTTCTGCAGCGCGCGGAACAGATGCTCGGGATCGGCCTCTATCTCCATGTGCGGGCTGACATGGTTGAGAAACATGGGGTTGGAGTCTTCGGTCAGACCGACCGACCGGCCCACTTCCTCGACAAGCGGCTGCAGCGCGAATCGGATCACGCGCGGGTGGAGCTCCTGCGGCCGGCCGAATTTCAGCGTGTCGGTGCACAGCCCGATGGCCCGGTCGATGGCGCGCATCAGCGTCACCGACACGGTGCGCACCGCCGGGTCGTTGTTTTCCGTCAGCCGGTTCGACACCAGCCGCGCCGTCGCCAGGATGTTGCGCAGGTCGTGGTTCACCTTGGCCACCGCTTCGCCCAGGGTGGCCAGGCCGTGCTTTTGCGCCAGCGCATGGCGGATCTGCTCCTCCATGGCGCGCAGGCTGCGCTGGAGCGTGCCGATCTCGTCGCGGCGTTTCGATTCGGGGATCAGCCGCCTGACGTCCTCGGGCGCCGCGCTGAATTCCGCCACATGCGCGGCAAGTCCCTGCAGCGGCCGCACCAAGACCCGCAGCAGGGTGAAATACACCAGCGCGGCGACGGCGAAAGAAAGCAGCAGCGACACCAGCACCAGATGGCGCACATGCGCGACGAGCCCGGCATGCAGCGGCGCCTCGTCGACCACCACGGAAACATAGCCGGGACCGTTCCTTGCCGCGCCGGTGACTCGGACCATGCCCTTGTCCGCGCCGAACAGGGTGCTCAGGCCGTCCTTGACCAGATCGAGCCGGGACGAGGCCCGCAGGTCGTAATAGGCGCCGAGCGGCCCGTCGTGCGCCGGGCCGAGCTCGAGCAACCGTCCGTCGGGTCGCTCGAACTTGACGCTCTCGACCATGGCGGCGGCGAGGGCCTCGTCGTGCACGGCCGGATCGGCGCGACGTCCCGCCGGAGTCGCGACCACCAGGCTGGCGATCTGCGCGTCCCACAGCCGTTCGTTCAGCCAGTCACGGCGAAAACGCGCGACGGATGATACGACGATCACCGTGTCCACCAGCGCCACGAACAGGATGGTCAGCACCAGCAGTCGTGCCGACAGGCTTTTGAACATGCGGCCTCCCGGGTCGCACCCGTTAAATCACTTACAGGATAACAGGATTTCGCACCTGCGGTGCAACTACAGTCGAACGGCGGAATTCCGTTGCGTATCTGCAACACTCGCGAGCGCCAAGGGGCCACACCACTATACGGCGCCGCCTGATGCTTCCGGTGCGCGGCGAAAATCCGGCCGGCGCCGGACAATTGACTTGGCCGGAGGCAACCCTTATACAGCGGCCCCTTGTGGAGCGACCTTCGAATCCGGCAGCGGACGAACACGGAGTTGACATGAAACGCACTTACCAACCCTCGAAGCTGGTCCGCGCCCGGCGGCACGGCTTCCGCGCCCGCATGGCCACCGTCGGCGGCCGCCTGGTCCTGAAGGCGCGCCGCGCCCGGGGACGCAAGCGCCTCAGCGCCTGATCGGCCATCGCCGGCCATCTTTCAGGCTGGCGGCTCCGCCGGTCCTTCCCCATGGCTGAAACCGATACGGATATCGTCCCGCTGGACCGCTTGAAGCGGCGGGGCGATTTCCTGCGCGTGGCGCGCGGCGCCAAATGGGCCACGCCCGGCCTGATCCTGCAGGCGGCGCCCCGTCCCCCGGTCGGCGACCCGGCGCCTCCCGGCGCCCGCATCGGCTTCACCGTCAGCCGCAAGGTCGGCGGCTCGGTCGAGCGCAACCGCGCCCGCCGCCGCCTGCGCGAGGCCGCGCGACTGGTCATGCCGGCCCGGGCGCGCCCCGCTATTGATTATGTGCTGATAGGCAGGCATACAACGCTCACCCGGTCGTGGCCCCAGCTCGTCCACGACCTCGAAACCGCCTTGAGCCGCATCCGGATCGACGTGACCGCACGATGAGAACGGCCTTAAGTTCCCTGTTGGCCCTGCCGGTGAGGTTCTACCGCTACTTCATCTCGCCGCTGCTGCCGCCGAGCTGCCGCTATACGCCGACCTGCTCGGAATACGCGCTGGACGCGCTGAAGCTGCATGGGCCGTTCCGCGGCTCGTGGCTCGCCATCCGCCGCCTGGGCCGCTGCCATCCCTGGGGCGGCCACGGCCACGACCCTGTCCCTCCCGCCCGTCATGAGGGCGATTGTCCCCATCGCAATGTGCCAACCGGGAGCCAGCCGAGCTGATGCAGTCCGAAGACACCAGGAACCTCGTGCTGGCCATCGTCATCGTCCTGGCGATGATGATCGGCTATGAGTTGCTGATCGCCAGGCCCGTGGTGCCGCCGCCTGATGCCCGCACCGAGCAGACCGTGACCACCGGCGCCGATTCGAAGACCGCGCCCGCCGTCGGCAGTCCCGACCTGGGCGCCGCGCCGCCGGCCGCGCCCGAGGACCGGGCCGCCGTGCTGGGCCGGGGCGGCCGGGTCGCCATCAAGTCGCCGCGGCTCACCGGCTCGATTCGCCTGGAAGGTGGTAGGCTGGACGACCTGACGCTGGTGGGCTACCGCCAGACCCTCGAGAAGGACTCGCCCGACGTGGTGCTGCTGTCGCCGTCGAGCACGGCGGCGCCCTACTACGCCGACTTTGGCTGGCAGAACGTCCAGGGCGCCGCCGTGCCGGTGCCGGGCGCGTCCACCATCTGGCAGGCCGACGGCGATGTATTGTCGCCGGCCACGCCGGTCACGCTGACTTGGGACAACGGCCAGGGGCAGCTATTCAGCCGCACCTACGCCATCGACGACAACTATATGATCGCCGTGTCCGACAAGGTCGAGAACCGGGCCGACGCGCCCGTGTCGCTGCAGCCCTATGGCGCGGTCAACCGCATGGGCATCCCCGAAACCGCGCAGTCCGCGCTGCTTCACGAAGGCTTCATCGGCGTATTCAACGAGAAGCTTGAGCACGAGAGCTACGAGACCCAGAAGGAAGACACCCAGGACGGCTCCATCGCGGACGACCGGCAGGCGCTCAGGACCGCGAGCACCGGCGGCTGGCTGGGCATTACCGACAAGTACTGGCTGGTGGCCTACATTCCCGACCAGAAGCGGCCGTTCAACGGCTGGTTCGAGTACCGCAACGTGAACGGCCGCGACGTCTTCCGCTCGGTCCACACCGGCGCCCAGACCGTGGTGCCCGCGGGCGGCGCGGTGTCGACGACCGGCCATCTGTTCGCCGGCGCGAAGGAAACCAAGCTGATTGACGCCTACGAGAAGAGCTTCGGCATCGTGATGTTCGACCGGGCCATCGACTGGGGCTGGTTCTACTTCCTCGCCCGGCCGGTGTTCTGGCTGCTGGAGCTGTTGAAGGGCTGGGTCGGCAGTTTCGGCCTCGCCATCCTGGCGATCACCGTGATCATCAAGCTGGCGTTCTTCCAGCTCGCCAACAAGTCCTACATCGCTATGGGCAAGATGCGCAAGCTGGCGCCCAAGATGACCGCGCTGCGCGAGCGCTTCAAGGACGACCCGGTGAAGCAGCGCGAGGAGGTGATGAAGCTGTACCAGACCGAGAAGGTCAATCCGGTCGCCGGCTGCCTGCCGATCCTGGTGCAGATTCCCGTGTTCATCGCGCTCTACCAGGTGCTGATGATTTCCATCGAGATGCGCCATGCGCCGTTCTACGGCTGGGTGAAGGACCTGTCGGACCAGGATCCGCTGCTGATCACCAATTTGTTCGGCCTGATCCCGTGGGATCCGCCGGGCTTCCTCGCCATCGGCCTGTGGACCGCGATCATGGGCGTGACGATGTATGTGCAGCAGATGCTGAACCCGCCGCCGCCCGACCCGATTCAGGCCAAGGTGTTCCAGTTCCTGCCGCTGATCTTCATCTTCCTGTTCGCCAGCTTCCCCGTGGGCCTGGTGATCTACTGGACGTGGAACAACCTGCTGACCATCGCCCAGCAATGGCTGATCATGAAACGGCACGGCGCGTTCGACGAAAGCACGTGAGCGGGGACGCCGACAGCGGCGGAGACGCCCTCGAGCGCGGGCGCCTGTTCTTCGCCAGCGAGTGCCGGTTCATGCTCGGCGTGGCCGGGCTGGCCCAGCTTCCTGATCCCGGCCCCATCGAGATCGCCTTCGCCGGCCGCTCGAACGTGGGCAAGTCCAGCCTGCTCAACGCCCTGACCGGCCGCAAGGACCTGGCGCGCACTTCCAACACGCCCGGCCGCACCCAGCAGCTCAACTATTTCTCGCTGGGCACGCCGACGCTGGGCGCGCTCTATCTGGTCGACCTGCCCGGCTACGGCTATGCCAAGGTGCCCAAGCCCCAGGTGGACGCCTGGATCCGGCTGCTGAAGTCCTATCTGCGCGGCCGGCCGACCCTGCGCCGCGCCATGCTGCTGATCGACGCCCGCCACGGCATCATGGGTCCCGACCGCGAGATCATGGCCATGCTGGACGAGGCGGCGGTGTCCTACCAGGTGGTGCTGACCAAGATCGACAAGGTGAAGCAAGGCGGCCGCGACGCGCTGATCGCCCGCACCGAGACCGAGACCCGCAAGCATGTCGCCGCCTATCCCGAACTGGTGGTGACCAGCAGCGAGACCGGCGAAGGCATCCCGGAGCTGCGCGCGACGCTGGCCGCGCTGGCGGAATAATTCTCCCGCTCTGGCCCCCGTCACATCCATCCGCTATAAACCGCGCCGGAATCGGGAGAAAGAACCCATGGCCGAGATGCCCGCCGGATACAGCGAACTGCTGACCGCCACGACCCTGTCGGAAGCGCTGCCGTTCATGCGCAAATACGCCGGGGCGACCATCGTGATCAAATATGGTGGCCACGCCATGGGCGACCGGACGCTGGCCGACGAGTTCGCCCGCGACATCGTGCTGATGAAGCAGGTGGGCATCAATCCGGTCGTCGTGCATGGCGGCGGCCCGCAGATCAAGGAGATGATGGACCGCCTGCGCATCAAGAGCGAATTCGTCAACGGCCTGCGAGTGACCGACGAGGCGACCATGGAAGTGGTCGAGATGGTGCTGTCGGGCCGCATCAACAAGGAGATCGTCGCGGCGATCAACCGGGCCGGCGGCGGCGCCGTGGGCCTGTCGGGCCGCGACTGCGACATGGTGCGCGGCCGCAAGGTGAAGATGAAGCAGCGCGACCCCGACAGCAACATCGAGCGCGAGCTCGACATGGGCTTCGTCGGCGAGCCGGAATCGGTGAACCCGCACGTGCTGGACGTGCTCGCGCGCTCGGACCTGATCCCGGTGATCGCGCCGATCGGCTATGGCGACGAGGGCGAGACCTACAACATCAACGCCGACACCTTCGCCGGCGCCGTGGCCGCCGCCGTGGGCGCGCGCCGCCTGCTGATGCTGACCGACGTCAAGGGCGTGCTGGACAAGGACGGCGCGCTGATGACCAACCTGTCGCCCGAGGCGGTGGAGAAGCTGATCGAGGACGGCACCGTCTCCGGCGGCATGATCCCCAAGGTCGAGACCTGCGTGGCCGCCGTGAAGGGCGGCGTCGACGCCGCCGTCATCCTCGACGGTAGGGTATCGCACGCGGTGCTGCTCGAGCTGTTCACGTCGGGCGGCGCGGGCACGCTGATCGGGAAGAGTTAAGGTTTACACATCGGGGCGCTTTCCCTATTCTCCGCCGCCACGACGGACCCGTAGCTCAGCTGGATAGAGCGCTGCCCTCCGAAGGCAGAGGTCGTGAGTTCGAATCTCGCCGGGTCCGCCAGTTCAATTCACGAGCCCACTGGATTTGCCGCGATATATCGCTATATCGCCGCCGCGATTTGGGCGATAATATCGCTCGTGAAGACGATCATCCTCACGCTGAGCGCCGCGAAAGACCTCGATACCCTTCCGCGAGACGCTCGCGAGCAGGTGGAAGCCGGTCTTCATCGCTATGCCATGACCGGCCAAGGCGATGTGAAGGCCTTGCAGGGCCGTGACGGTTTTCGCCTCCGGATCGGCAACTACCGGGTGATCTTCGACGAGGACGCAGCAACGATCCTGGCGATCTATATCGGGCGCCGGGATACGACGACGTACAAGAGGAGCTGAACCCATGAGCGCACCGCAAATTATCCGGACACCCGGCGGCGAGGAACTGGTGGTGCTGCCGCGCGCCGAATACGAAGCACTCCTGGAGCGTGCCGAACGCGACGGCGAAGATGCCGACGACATCGCGATCTATGATGCACGAAAGGCCGAGTTGGTCGCAGGCGGCGTCGTGCTGCCCCCCGAAGTCAGCGCCTCGCTCCTCAATGGCAAGAGTCGGTTGAAGGCCGTTCGCGCCTGGCGCGGTGAGACCCAGCTGCATTTGAGTTTCAAGACAGGGATCGGTCAGGGCTACCTATCCGATCTCGAGAACGGCCGCCGCGCAGGAACACCCGAGACTATTGCGAAGCTTGCAAAGGCTCTGGAGGTGCCGGTGGACTGGCTTCTGTAGTCAGCCGACGAGGGATCACCCTATCCGCCGCCGCAGTTTGTAAACCGGCCCGAACCGCACCAGCGCGGCACCCAGGAACGGCATCGCGACGATCCAAAGCCGCACCCCCGTGACGCCCAGCGGGCTGGCGATGCTGAAGACGGCACTGGCGGCGAGGCCCGCCGAGATCAGCAGCAGGCCGGCGATCAGGCGCCAGTGCGGGATGGGCGTGTTCTCCCTGGCGATGACGCTCGTGCTCGGGCGCTCGAAGCGCGCGAACAGCAGGATCAGCGGCAGCAGCGCCGCGATATAGAGGGCGAACCAGAGCGGGCGGGCAAGCCACCATTCGCCGGTTCCGGGCACCACGTGCAGCCCGACGCCGCCCAGCAGCCAGGCGGCGACCATGACGCCCACGAAGGCGGTGAGGTGCCAGAGATAGATGGTCATGATCATGCCGTTGATCAGCACCACGCCGGTCCACAGCCGCAGGCTGTCCAGCATGCGCCGCGCCGCCGGTTCCAGCGCCAGCGCGACGCCGGTCTGGGCGATGCCGAGCGCCAGCAGCGCGACGGTCGGCGGCATGGAATTGCTGAGCGGCTCGCCCGGCACGCCGATCATCGCGACCGGATAGGGGCCGAAGCCGACCAGCAGGCCCAGCGCGGCGAGGCCGCCGATGCCCCACCGTAACGCGATCCCCGGCCGCGCGAATCGGCCCTCGCTCCACGCGTAGCCAAGCTGGTGAACGGCCAGCCAGACGAAGGCGAAGTTGAGGAAATTCACATACGGCACATGGAACGCCAGCGCCGCGACATCGATGGCGATGGCACCGGCCACCAGCATCCAGAACGAGCCGAGGCCGAAGCGCTTCCACGCGGCGTGGGTCAACGGCACCACGGCGGCGACCGTCAGGTAGACCGCCAGGAACCAGACCGGGATCAGCGCCAGCTGCGCCGCCAGCCGGACGATCTCGCGGTCGACGCCCACGGCGGTGCCGAACAGGGCGAACAGCGTCCAGATCAGGAACAGCGGCAGCACCGGATTGACCAGCCGCTGCAGCCGCCCGGTGAACCATTCCGCGTAGCTGCCGCCATTACGCCGGTTGGCCGACCACGAGACGTAATTCGAGAAGCCGCCGACCAGGAAGAAGATCGGCATGACCTGGAAGCCCCAGGTCAGCCACCGCGTCCACGGCACGATCCCCAGCAGGTGCCCGCCCCTGACCGCGCCGTCCTCCATATAGGGCGCCGCCACCAGCCAGTGGCCAACGACCACGGCGAGGATCGAGAAGGCGCGCAGGAAATCCACATAGCGGTTGCGCTCGGGCGGCGCCTGCCGCGCCAAGGCCCCGGCGCGGGACCACAGGGTGGGTCTGTCGGCTGTCGCGGTCAATCTGCCCTCGTCCGTCGCTGCTCCCGCGCAGGTTAGCGTGCGACGCGTCGAGATGCACGGCCGCCCTCTCATCGCCGGGCCGGCGATCGGTCACGGCTCGTCGCGCTGGATCGGCCTCAGAAATAGCCTTCGCGCTTTTTCTGCTCGAGCGAGCCGCCATCCTCTCCATCGCTGATGCGCCCCTGGCGCTCCGAGGACGACGCTCGCAGGGTTTCGTCGACGACGGCCCGCAGATCGGTGGCGTCGGATTCGATGGCGCCGGTGACCGGCCAGCAGCCGAGCGTTCGAAACCGCACCTGGCGGGTGGAAATCCGGTCGCCGGGTTCGAACCGCATCCGGCTTTCGTCGTCGACGACGATGAAGGCGCTGCCTCGCTCGACCACGGGACGAGGCGCGGCGTAGTACAGCGGCGCGAGCTCGATGTCGTTGAGCAGCGCGTAACTCCAGATGTCGGTCTCCGTCCAGTTGGACAGCGGAAACACCCGCGCGGTCTGACCCTTGGCGAGTCGGGCGTTGTAGAGCCGCCAGAGTTCGGGGCGCTGTTCGCGCGGCTCCCAGGCGTGGGCCGCGCTTCGGATCGACACGATGCGCTCCTTGGCGCGGGACTTCTCCTCGTCGCGCCGGGCGCCGCCGAAGATGATGTCGTAACCGCCTTCGTCGAGCGCGGCCTTCAGCGGCTCGGTGCGCATGATCGTCGTGTAGCGATCGCCATGGTCGAACGGGTTGATGCCCGCGGCCCTCCCCTCCTCGTTGGCGTAGGCCACGAGATCGAACCCGTGGTCGCGCGCGAAGGCGTCACGGAACGCGATCAGCGACCGGAACTCCCACGTCGAGTCGACGTGGAGCAGCGGAAACGGCGGCTTGCCGGGATGAAAGGCCCGGATGGCCAGATGGGCCATCACCGTGGAGTCCTTTCCGGCCGAGAAGAGCATCACCGGGTTCTGCGCCTCGGCGACGACCTCGCGAATGATGTGGATCGCCTCCGATTCCAGCGCGGCAAGATGGGTTGCGCCACCTTTCATGGTGTGTGCTCCTTAAAAGTACACTGGGTAGCTGACCGCGCCAGCGCTCAGCCGGCGGCCTCGAGCCGGACCTGCTGTCCGGCGGCTTCGATATCGTCTGTCGCGGTCCATTGGAGGTCGCCGGCGTAGCGCCAGGCCATGCGGCCCTCGTCATCGAGGGCAAAGAGGTGCAGCCAGCCATTGTCGAAGAGGGCGCGCACGTTGTCGTGGCGGCTCAGGACATCCGCCATCGCCTGGCGCGGCGCCTCGATGCAGACGGACAGACGCAGCGGTTCGTGCGCGTAGACTTCGCCATCATGCACCGATTGCCACGGAAGGCCCGCCCGCAACAAGCCCCCGTTCCCCTCGACGACGCCGATGCCGCCGGTGACGTTGTGCAGCAGCTTGTTGCCGCCGCCGAACACGTCCGGCGCCACGGTCGATCCGTAGTACTGCAGGCTGATCCAGCTCGCCACGACGACCGGCGCGGTCAGGATCAGTTCGAGAACGCCGAAACTCCTGTCCTGCTTCCAGTCGTAGTCGTGGAGGAAGGCGCGTCCTTCCAGGTCCTTGCCGGCGGTGCGCGACCGCGGCGCGGCGATGAACGCCTTGCATCCGGCAAGCGCCCATTCCGGCCGCGTCTCGGCCCAGTCTCGGCTGCGCCTTGGAACGGACCCTTCGTGTCCGGCGCGGGGCAACCGGAGGGCACGCTCGCCCCGGGCGATCTTGCCCGCCGCGGCGAACCATGTCTTGGCGTCGCCGATATCCTTTTGATGCCCCTCGGAGGGATGATCCTCGGCATAAAGGGTCACCCGATCCGTCGTCGTGTCGTGCAGCGCCGCAAGAAACAGGGTGTCCGCCGGGATCTGGATGCCGTTCGGCGCAAGCCCCTCCCGCACGTCCGGATCGTTCAGGAGCGCGGCCAGCAGACGGGCGTTCACTTCACCCGAATACCCGCCGCAGGCGCCGCAATGGAGCCCACTGGCGTGGGGATTGTTGACGACGTTGGCGCCGTGCCCCACCAGCAACACCAGACGCGCGAAGCCCGTCGTCAAGGACATGGCCCGCAGCACCGTCTCGGCGGCGTTGATCCGGGAAGCGGAATCGAGCGCGGGGTCGAGGCGGGGCGCGGGATCGTTGGACGCCGGCGTGCCGTGCAGCCCCAAAGCATCGCTCATGAGCTTGCCGACATAGATCGGACCCGTCGCCTCGACGAAGGCGAAGGAGGAGACGGCGGCCAGCTTGAACCGGCCCCAGGCGCGCCTCGCCCGCTCCTTGACCCTTTCGGATTGATCGGCTGCCGCGAGTTCGAGTCCGCCCGAGCGCGACGTGAGCGCGGGATTGAGCAGCACCGGAAGCCGCAACTCGTCGACATCGGATGCGAAGCGCCGGTGCGCGGTGGTCAGACCGAAGAAGCCGGCGAAGCCGATGGTCTGGATATGGGGGTTGACGCTCTCGAGGGCGCGGCGGAACACTTCGGAGCGCACGTCGATGCAAAACGCGGCCTGCACCGCAGGGCGATCGCGGGTCGCCCCGGGAGACGCCTTGGCGAGCGTCCAAGCCAGCGCCCGTTGCGCCGAACGCTCCGCCGCCTCCTGAAGGATCTCATCGATCACGAGGCTCGGCGTCGGCTCGATCGGCGCCGCATGTTCCGCGCGCACACGCGCCCACTCGTCGGCGATTTGCGCGCCGTAGCGAAGGAGCAGCGCCTCTTCCCAGATCAACCGGATGGCGAGGAGGTCCGTGATCGTCTGATCCGACCCGCCGGCGAGCTCCGCCTGCCAGAGCCTGTAGCGGGCAAACTGCGCCCAGCCGCCCAGCGTCATGAACATCTGGTGGAAGTAGGTCTCCACGGCCTCTTCCCCGAGGCCGAGCCGGTGGGACACCCGGGCGATGACGGCCGATGCGCTCTCGGGTGCCTCCGACACGTGGAGCCCGAACCCGGCCAATCCGACGATTTCCGGCGTCAGGTCGTGCGTCGCCACCGCCCGCCAGGCCGCGTAGGCGCTCCTGCCGCGCGGCCCGGCCCAGAGCGCTTGACCATCGTCGAAATATCCCGCCGCCCAGGCGCCGAACCGCTCGCCGATCAGGCCCGGCCAGTCGATGCCGGAGACCGCCGCCGCGAGATCGGCGATCGTAGGCAGCGCGTGCGGCCTCGGCGCGTCGGAAGCGGCAGCAGCCTTCAGGGCAGCCAGATCGGCCGGCCGTAAATGCGCCGGCGCGCTGGACCAGGCCTTCAGCAGGTCGTCGTCGGAAATCGCATCCGCGGCAATCTTCTCCCGGTACCAATGCCGCTTCATGGTGACGGCGGCGCCCGCGACCCGCGCGAGGCGCGCGCCGGCTGCTGCGAGCCTCTCGCCCGCCTGCCCCAGAAAGGGATTGACGGCGACGCTCGATGCCAGAGGCCAAACCGGGGGAATGGCTCGAGCCGCTTCATCCGCCGCGCTTTCGAGGCGCTGGAGATCAGCCTGCGCCGAGGGGTGAGGATGCGACATCTTCAATGCTCCTTGAGTGCTCTGGACGGATCAGGAAGCGCTGCGGCGGGACCAGCCGCCAACGATCCGGTCGAAGACAGCGTTGGCGTAGAAGCCGTTCGAGAGGTGCACGCGCAGGCCGGCCGCGGCAGGGTGGTAGGCCCAGAGCGGGAACATGGCTTGCACGATGGCGACCAGGCCGAAGCTGAGGACCGCAAGCACGATGAGCCCCCATTCGAGCGGCCCGGGAGACGGCGTGGCGGGCAAGACGCCCGCGGTGACCGCGGACGCCGCCATCTGCAGCGCGAAGTAGCCCGCAGAGGTTGCGACGGCGTAGACCGCCGTGCGCCGGGTGAGCGCCCTGGGAGCCGCGTCGGCGAACCCCTGCGCCAGCATATACGCCACACCGAAGATCAGGATGGCGCCCAGCGCGATGGTCTGGGGCGACTTTCCGGTGATGCCGAATGCGAGCGCCATGACCACGTAGATCGCGAGCGCCGACAGGAAGGCGCGGCCGACCGCGCCGGCGCCAGGGATGGCGACCGGCCCTGGCCTGCGGATCGCGGCGACCCTCTCCACGGCGCCACCGGACGCGAGGAACGAGTGGGCCTTGTAGAGCGAATGCGCCGCGATGTGCAGCAGCGCCAGCGGGAACAGCGCAAGCCCGCACCCCAGGATCATGAAGCCCATTTGCGCGACGGTCGACCAGGCGAGCGAGGTCTTGACCGCCGGCTGGGTCAACATGACCAGGCCGCCGAACAGCGCCGTGAAGCCGCCGATCATGACGAGGACGGCAAGAACGCCCGGGGCCAGCAGCAAGACGTCGGCGAAGCGGATCAGCAGAAACCCGCCCGCGTTGATCACGCCCGCATGCAGGAGTGCCGACACGGGCGTGGGCGTCTCCATGACCTCGGTCAACCAGCCGTGAGTCGGGAACTGGGCGGATTTGAGCACCGCCGCGAGCGCCAGCAGGCCGGCCGCGCCAACCGCGAGGCCGCCGCCGTCTCCCGCGCGGGCGGCATGCAGGATCGAACCGATATCGGCCGTGCCGTAGGCCGCCGCGAGCAACGCGACCGCGCCGAGCAGCGCGGCATCCCCCAGACGTGCGGTGACGAACTTCTTGCGCGCCGCGCGCTGCGCGGCTGCACGATCGGGGTAGAACAACAGAAGTCTGTGCAGGAACAGGCTGGTGGTGACCCAGCCGATAACCAGCTGGAACAGATTACCCGCGGTGACGAGCAGCACCACCGAGGCCAGCGTCATGCACAGCCAGCCGGTGAACGGACCTTGCCGCGCCTCGCCATCCAGATAGGTGCCCGCGTAACGGACGACGATCCAGCCGATGAAGGCGACCAGAAGCAGCATGACGGCGCTGACGGCGTCCAGCCGGACCGCCAATCCGACGCCCTCTAGCCCGATCACGGGACTGACGCCGGGCCCGAAGAAAATAAGCCCGGCCGCCGATGCGAAGGCCGCGACAAGCGTCAGAAGCGCGGCCCCTTCGGCCAGTCCGGGGACGTATCTGGGCCTGAGCCCCGTGTTCGAGAAGCCGATCGCCGCGCCGAGGATCAACGGAACGGGGGCCAGCAAAGGCAGGAGATAGATTGACACGGAATGTCCCTTTCGACGCGCACTTCGCTCCGGGAAGAGTCATACCGCTGTGCTTAACCCGATAAAAATTCATTGTTTCGCCAATATCATTCGTTTTAATAGAACAATATGAGGGACCTGAACTACAACCATCTTCGCTATTTCTGGGCGGTCGCGCATGAGGGCAGCCTCACCCGGGCCGCCGAGCACATGAACCTGTCGCCGTCCTCGCTGTCGGTTCAGATCCAGAAGCTCGAGCATCGGATGGGCCACCCGCTGTTCGAGCGCGTGGGCAGGAAGCTCGTCCTGACCGAGGCCGGCCAGATCGCGCTCGATTATGCCGATACGGTATTCAAGGCTGGTGACGAGCTGATGAGCACCCTGCGGGGACGCCCTTTGGCCAGCCGTCAGATTCTCAGGGTCGGGGCGCTCACGACGCTGTCGCGAAACTTCCAGCTGGAATTCCTTCGACCGCTGGTCGGGCGCCCGGACGTGGAGTTGGTCGTACGGTCGGGCAACATCCGCGATCTTCTCGCGCAACTGGAGGCCCACGCCGTCGACGTCGTTCTGGCCAACAGCGCCGCGCCCCGGGACGCGCGCTCGTCGCTGCGCAACTACCTGCTCAACGAGCAGCCGGTGAGCCTGGTCGGGCGTCCCCGGTCGGACAAGCGGAAGTTCCGCTTCCCTGACGACTTGCGCACCGAGCCCCTGCTTCTCCCCAGTCTCGACAGCGATATCCGCGTGGCCTTCGATCGAATTCTCGAACTGGCCGGGATCAGGCCGACCATCCTTGCCGAGGTCGACGACATGGCCATGCTGCGGCTTCTCGCCCGCGAGCGGGAGGGCGTTACTCTGGTGCCGCCGATCGTCGTGCGCGACGAACTGGCGGCAGGGATTCTCGTCGAGCACTGCCGCATCCCGGAGGTTACGGAGAGCTTCTACGCGATCATCCAGAAGCGGCGGTTCCCCAACCGGCTCCTCGCGGACCTGCTCTCCCCCACGGTATCGACCGCGCCACAGGCGTCGCGATGAGGGGCTGGCGTCGATGCGCCAGATATCGCTACTCCACATGCATCGGGGCCAAGGCGCTCATCGCCGGTGCCAGCGCACCGCCGTTGCGCTAGGATGCGCTCGCCCGCGGGGACGGGCGGATTTCGCAACACGGAGAATGTCGATGGCTTTCGGCGCGGATACGACGACGGACGAGGTGCTCCAGGGCATCGATCTCAACGGCAAGCAGGCGCTGGTGACCGGCGCGTCCACCGGCCTGGGCAAGGAGACGGCGCGGGCGCTGGCCTCGAAGGGAGCGGCGGTCACCATCGCCGCGCGCGACCTGGCCAAGGGCGAGGCCGCCGCAGCGGAAGTCCGCGCCTCGACCGGCAACCAGAACATCGATGTCGCGCAAGTCGAGCTGTCCGTGCCCGACAGCGTGCGGGCATTCGCGAAGAAGTGGCTGGCCGGGCACGGCCCGCTCAACCTGCTGGTCAACAATGCGGGTGTCATGGCCTGCCCGCTGACCCGCACGGTGGAAGGCTGGGAGATGCAGTTCGCGACCAACCATCTGGGCCATTTCCTGCTGACCAACCTGCTGATGCCGGCGCTGAAGGCCGGCGCGCCCGGCCGCATCGTCAACCTCAGTTCGGCCGGCCACCGGTTCTCCAACGTGGATTTCGACGATATCCACTTCAACAGCCGCGAGTACGAGAAGTGGTCGTCCTACGGCCAGTCGAAAACCGCCAACGTACTGTTCTCGGTGGCGCTGAACACGCGGCTGGCGCCTTACGGCATCACCGCCAACGCGGTGCATCCGGGTGGCATCCAGACCGAACTGGGCCGCCACCTGACCCAGTCCGACATCGAGGCGCTGATGAGCCGGGTGACGGCCGCGGGCGGTAGCGGCGGCTTCAAGTTCAAGACCATTCCGGCGGGCGCGGCGACCAGTGTCTGGGCCGCCACGTCGCCGTCGCTGGAAGGCAAGGGCGGGTTGTACCTGGAGGACTGCAACATCGGCGAGCTGAAGACCGAGCCGACGGCATCGAGCGGCTATTTCGCCTACGCCACCGACCCGGTCAACGCCGCCCGGCTGTGGGCGCTGTCCGAAGAAACGCTCGGCGAGAAGTTCGATCTGGGGTAAAGGTTTCCACGCGCCGGCGCCGGAACCCCTGTAATCCGCCATAAAACCGGCCCGGACGCGCGAAACTCTATCAATCGGCGGGCACCCGCGTTAGGGTTGGCCGGAATGGTCCTTGGACCGCCCCTTTCGGAGAAGATCGGCTTGGCCCAGGATCGTCACTCCCTTGCCGCCCATGACACCGTCGACCTGCGCAAGGTCGATTCCCACCCGGATCACTGGTATCCGCTGGCTTGGTCGGACGAGCTGAAGCCGGGAAAGACCCTGGGCCGCCGCCTCATGGGCGAGCCCATTGTGCTCTACCGCGGCGCATCGGGCAGCGTGTTCGCGCTCGAGGACCGCTGCGCCCACCGCCAGGTGCCGCTGAGCGTCGGCGTCGTCGACGGCGACGTGCTGAAATGCGGCTATCACGGCTGGGCCTATGACTGCTCGGGCAAGTGCATCGACGTGCCCTATTTCGGCATGGAGAAGCTGCCCAACGGCGTGCGCGCCTATCCGGCGCGCGAGATCGACGGCCTGATCTTCGCGTTCCCCGGCGATCCCGCTCTGGCGGACGCCGCCGCGCCGGCGTCGCTGGGTTCGGCGATGAACCGGGACTACAAGACCCGCAAGCTCAACCGCGAGGTCGACTGCCACTACACGTTCATGCACGAGAACCTGTTCGACATGAACCACCAGTTCCTCCACCGCAAGAACATGGGCACCATCAAGGCCAAGTGCCTGGGCAAGCGCGGCGGCGACACCTGGTGCGAAGTGGATTACACCTTCGACCGCACCGGCGGCCGCGCCAGCATGGGCGAGACGGTGATCGTCGACCTGGTGCGCAGCCGCGGCGGCAAGCAGAAGAACCTCAACGACCTGATGACCATCCGCACCGAATACCCCTACCAGCGCCTCAAGGTTTGGGTCGGCAAGGAAGTGGGTGGCGACCTCGAACCGGTGCTGGATGTGTGGCTGGCCTACACGCCGCTCGACAAGGAGCAGCGCACCAACCGCACCTTCGGCTATCTGTCGGTGAAGAAGCCGCCGGTGCCGGGGCTGATCCACGTGGTGTGGCCGTTCGTGACCTGGTTCACCGAACGCATCTTCACCGAGGACAAGACCATCGTGCAGCTCGAGCAGGCCGCCCACGACGCGCAAGGGACCGACTGGAACAACGAGGTGTTCCCGCCGATCCGCGACCTGCGCGCCCTGCTGGCCCGCCAGGGACGGCCGCTCGAAGTCGGTGCCAGATCGTCGGTCGCCGCCGAATAGCCAGAAATTTCGCCGCCCGGCTGGTCCGCGTTCGCACGCGCGCCACATTATCCGTTCACACTGCATTTTTTCAGCACAGCAGGAGTTCGGCATGAGCACATATGGGTCGGCCAAGTGGCAGGGCGGCATCAGGGACGGCAAGGGCGCCATCTCCACCAAGAGCGGCGCACTGACGGAATACCCCTACGGGTTCGCCAGCCGGTTCGAGGGCAAGCCCGGCACCAACCCGGAAGAACTGATCGGCGCCGCCCACGCGGGCTGCTTCACCATGGCGCTGTCGCTGATCCTGGGCGAGGCCGGTCTCACCGCCGAACGCATGGAAACCAGGGCCGACGTGACCCTGGTGAAGCAGGCGGACGGCTATGCGATCACCGCAGTGCACCTGACCCTGACCGGCAAGGTGCCGGGCGCGGACCAGGCCAGGTTCGAGGAACTGGCGGGTAAGGCGAAGGTCGGCTGCCCTGTCTCCAAACTGCTGAACGCCGAGATCACGCTCGAGGTGACGCTCGAGGCCTGAGTCCGGTCTACGGTCGGTCCGCCGCGTCAGGGCGCCGGCTTGAGCCGCAGCAGCTTTCCGCCCTCGCCGTCGGTCACGATGTACAGCAGGCCGTCGGGACCAACCCGCACGTCGCGGATGCGCTCGTTCATGTCCTTCAGCATGGTTTCCTCGCCGACCACCTTGCCGTCCCGCATGTCGACCCGGTGGAGACTGCGCTCGGCGAGTGCGCTGACGAAAATATCGCCGTCCCATCGCGGGAACGCCGCGCCGCGATAGATCGCCAGGCCGCTGGGCGCGATCGACGGCGTCCAGCCGGCCAGGCCGTCCCTGGTGCCCTTGTAGGTCTGGAACGGGGTGATGTAGGCGCCCGAGTAATCCATGCCCTTGGTTGCCAGCGGCCAGCCATAGTTGGCGCCCTTCTCGATCAGGTTGAGTTCGTCGCCGCCGCGCGGTCCGTGCTCGTGCGCGTACAGCCGGCCGGTGGCGGCATCGAACACGACACCCTGCGCGTTGCGGTGACCATAGCTCCAGATCTCGGGCCTGGCGTCCTTGCGGCCGACGAACGGGTTGTCGCCGGGTACGGTGCCGTCGTCGTTCAGCCGCACGATCTTGCCGAAATGGTTGCTCAGAACCTGCGCCTGCTCGCGGTAGTTGAAGCCATCGCCGCCGGTGACGACCAGCGTGCCGTCGGGCAGCCAGGCCATGCGTCCTCCATAGTGGACCGCTGTCGAACGTCCGGGTTCGCTCTCGAAGATCACGGTAAGGTCTCGCAGCGCCGCGCCGTCGAGCCGGGCGCGCGCGACCCGCAGCGCATTGCCGTCCTTGCCCTTGGCGGCGTAGGACAGGTAGACCAGCCGGTTCTCGGCGAATTTGGGATGCGGCAGCGCCTCGAACAGGCCGCCCTGGCCGGCGAACACCACGGCAGGGACTCCGGCGACCGGCGAGGACAGCTTGCCGTCCCGGACGATCCAGAGCTTGCCCTTCATGCCGGTCAGCAGCATGGCGCCGTCCGGCAGGAACGACACGCTCCACGGGTGGTCAAGGCCGGTCAGAACCGTCTCGGCGACGTAATCCTTCGCGGCGCTGGCCGGGGCGGCGCCCCACAACATCAGGCAGCAGGCGATGGCGGCCACCACGGGCCGCCGCTTTGCGATTGTCATGGACATCCTTCCCTCGACCCCTAAAGATCGGCCCACATTACCGCATGGTACGCAAAAGGGAACCGGGGAGAGGGATGTGAGAATACTCAGGCTGCTTCTGGCGTTCATCGTCGCTGTCGGGCTCACCGTCGTACTCGCGGTCGCGGCGCACAGCCAGTTCGTGATGGCCGGCCTGCGCGGCCTGGGTGCCGAGATCGGCGCCAGCGAAGCGCTGCGCGTCACCATCCACGACATCGTCGGCATGGCGCCGATGTACGCCATGTTCATCGCCGGCGCGCTGCTGCTGGCGTTCCTGATCGCCGGCTTCCTGTGGCCCAGGCTCAAGGTGCCGCGGGCACTCGGCTACGCCATCGGCGGCGGGGCGGCGATCGGGCTGATGCTGTTCCTCATGCGGGAAATGCTGGGCGTCGCGGTGGTAGGGGGCGCGCGCACGCCGGCCGGTTTCGCCGCCCAATGCGCGGTCGGCGCCATCGGCGGGCTGGTGTTCGCGCTGCTGTCGCGGCGTCAGGCCGGCCGCGCCACACCCATGTAGAAATAGGTCATGGGTTTCAGCCCGGGACGATAGCTGGCCTCCAGCTCGTCGATGCGGAAGCCCGCGCCGGCGATGATCTGGTCCATCTTGCGGTTGAGGTTGCAGCCGCCGGCGATGCTCGGCCACACCTTGTTCAGGCGGTTCTGCCACGTCACCACGCCCGGATCGGGCGCCTTGCCGTGTTCGACGAAGAACAGCTCGGCGCCCGGCTTCAGCACGCGGCGCACCTCGCGCAGCGCGGCGGACGGATCGGGAATGGTGCACAGCGTCCAGGTGATCACTGCACAGTCGAAACTGGCGTCATCGAGCGGCAGCCCCTCGGCCGACACCTGGCGGAAGTCGACCGGAAAGCGCACCGACGCGGCGTGCTTCTTCGCCATCTCGCCCAGCTCGATACCCGGATCGACGCCCGTGACGCTTTCGACCGCCGGGCCGTAGAACGGCAGGTTGAGGCCCGAGCCGATGCCGATCTCCAGCACCTTGCCGTGGGCGCGCGGCACCAGCCGGGCGCGCTCCTCGGCAATCACGCCCATGGACATGCAGCAGTTCAGCAGCTTTGGCAGGATGCGCGAATCATAGAAGCCCATGGCAGCTGCTAATCCTCCGCCTCGACGATGGCGGCGAGGCGCTTGAGATCGGCCGCCACCGAGCGCCGCAGCATCCAGGCCATGCCCGGTACGGCGAACGCCGCGCTGCCTCTGTTCAGGATGCCGGCCACGGCGCCGCCAGGCGCTGGACCGACGCTATACCGTACATGCCCCTTCATGGGACCCTCGACGAAGCGCATGGAGAGCAGCGTGTCCGGTTCGAATTCGTCGACCTCGGTGACCCAGTGGAACTTCCGGCCGAGAAAGCCGCCGTCCCGCCGCACCCGGCTGCCCAAGGCAACCGCCCCCGGCGTAAGCCGCTGGACCGCCTTGGCGCCGCCGATCCAGCGTGGATCGTTATCCGGATCGAACATCACCCTGGCGACCGCCTCCGGCGACGCGCGTATCTCCCTCTCTACCAGCACATCCATGGCACCGAGCCTCCCCACCGCGGAAGTTTACCATGAAGGTGAAGCGCAGACGATGCTACCTCGCGATCTCGACCACGATCTTGCCGACGACGGTCTGCGCGGTCATGGCGGCGAAGGCATCCTTCGCGCTGTCGAAGCCGAAGCGGGCGCCGATCACCGGCTGGAGCCTGGCGGCGTCGATCGCCTCGCACATGTCCTCGAACCAGTCGCGGCTGCCGACCGAGATGCCGTTGACGTGCGCGCTCTTGCCCATGATGTGGGCGGTCGGCATTTCGCCGCCCGTGCCGCCGGTGAGCACGCCGATCACGCCGATGAAACCGCCGATGCGGATCGCCTTAAGCGACTCCAGCATGGTGCCGACCCCGCCCACCTCGACGACGATGTCGGCGCCGCCGCCACGCGTCAGCTTCTGGACCTCGGCGCCCCATTTCGGCGTGGTCTTGTAGTTGATGAGGATGCCCGCGCCGAGCTGACTGGCCTGCTGCAGTTTCTCGTCCGAAGACGAGGTGGCGACGACCTTGGCGCCCGCCATTCGCGCGAACTGCAGCGCGAACATGGAAACGCCGCCGGTGCCCTGGACCACGACCGTGTCGCCCGCCTTCAATCTGCCGGTGCAGAACAGCGTGTTCCAGGCGGTGAGCCCGGCACACGGCAGCGTCGCCACCTCGGCGTCGGTCAGGTGCGCCGGCACCTTCGACACGCCGCGCTCCTCCAGACACATATATTCCTGCAGGCAGCCGTCGAGCCCGGCGCCCAGCGCGGTGTTGATGTATTCGGCCTTGCGCGGCCCGGTGAGCCAGTCCTGGAAAAACAGCGGCGCCACCCGGTCGCCCACCGCCACGCGGGTGACGCCGGCGCCGATCTCGACCACCTCGCCGCAGCCGTCCGAGCACGGCACCACGGCCGGCAGGCGCGGCGCGGCATACTGGCCCTTCACCACGGCAGTGTCGCGGTAGTTGAGGCTGGCCGCCTTCATCCTCAGCAGCACCTGGCCCGGGCCCGGCTTCGGGACCTCCCGCTCGACCAGCTTCAAATTCTCCCAGCCTGGTTCCTCGGACACCCACGCGCGCATCGTCGCCATCGTCAATCTCCCCTGTTGGTGGCGGCGATCATATCGGCCAGCCCGTAAACCGCCACCGCGTTGTCGCGCAGGAACGGCGCCCAGAGAGTGTCGCGCAGCGGCAGGTCGTGCATCTCGCCGAACACCCGGTCCCAGCCGAGCAGCGGGTAATACCCCGCGAACAGCAGCTTGTTCGGCGAGCGCTTGTTGCAGAAGTCCAGGACGTCGCGCGGGTAGTATTTCGGCGCGAATGCCGAGGTGGAATAGAACAGGTTCGGCCACTTCAGCAGCAGCTTGCACACCAGCCCGGTCCAGGGCTCGCCGCCATGGCGCATCACCACCTTCAGCTCGGGGAAGAACCAGGCGATCTCGTCGAGCAGCCCGGGATGCTGGAACTTGTAGGGCACACGCGGCCCCGGCACGCCGACGAACACGTTGATCGGCAGGCCCAGCTCGATGCACTTGGCATAGACCGGGTACCACTTCCTGTCGTCGATGGCGGCGGGCGGGTTGATGAATCCCGGCGCCACGGTGACCGACTTCACGTTGCGGTGGAGTTTCACTACCTGCTCGATGGCGCGCACCGCGTCCATGCCCCGGTTGCAGTCGATCCACACCTCGCCGATGAACCGGTCGGGCCAGCGCTCGAACAGCGCCAGCGCCGGTTCAGGATTGTCCGGGTCGATCCTGATCTGCGAGATCGCCACGTTGTGGGCGTCCATGGATGCGACCACCTGCGCCGGGTCCTTCGCCTCGTCCTTGCGGCCGCCGCCGTCGCCGAACAGATATTCGACCGGGCTGCCCTTGGCCGGTGCGCCCTTTGCCGGCGACGCCAGCCGGCTGCTCCAGGCCTCGCCCTCGCCCAGCGGCAGCGACACCATCAGGTCGATGGCGGGAATCGACGTCGGACGCGGCATGGGCTTTCCCTCTCTTGATGCCGGGATGCTAGTCTTTCAGCATGTTCATGGCGGCCTGGCGTTCGCCGGGCTTCAGCTTCAGGAACAGGGCGCGTGCCTTCTTGATGTCGCCGGCCTCGCCGGTCTCCGAGGCGGTGCGCAGCGCCACCACCGTCGGATGGGCGGCGTTGAGGATGAAGGTCAGCGCCTTGGCCAGGCGGCCCATGGCCACGCGGTCGATGGCGGTTTCGGTCATGCGGACGGTCCCGATGCGGTTTCCGGTCGAGAGGTTCTAGCCTATTTTCCGATCATCATGGCGGCGATTTTCTCCAGGCGCGGGCCGAAAGGCGGGCGGAGCGCGCCGCCGAAATTCAGCGCCGACTGCTTGAGCACCGACTTGGCGTGGCTGAACGTCCGGAAGCCCGCCTCGCCGTGATAGGCGCCGATGCCGCTGGGGCCGACGCCGCCGAAAGGCAGCTCCTCGACCGCCACATGCAGCAGCGTGTCGTTGACCGTCATGCCGCCGGCCGTGGTGCGCTCGATCACCCGGCGCTGGGCGGAGGCGTCGTTGCTGAAGTGATAGAGCGCGAGCGGCCGGTCATGGGCGTTGACGTAGTCGATGGCTTCGCCCAGGTCGCCATAGGTCTTGATCGGCAGCACCGGGCCGAAGATCTCCTCCTGCATCACCTTCATGTCGTCGGTGGGATCGAAGATCAGGGTCGGCGCGATCTTGCGCTGGTTGCCCAGCTCCTCGCCGCCCGGATTGATCTGCTCGATGCGCGCCCCCTTGGCGCGGGCATCGTCGATCAGCCCGTTGATGCGCTCGAAATGCCGGTCGGCGACGATCGAGGTGAAATCCGGATTCGCCGCCAGCGTCGGATACATGCTGGCGATCTGTCCCGACAGGGCACGGCCGAACAGCTCGGCCTTGCCCGCCGGGACGAACGCATAATCGGGCGCGATGCAGGTCTGGCCGGCATTGAGCATCTTGCCCAGCGCGATGGACCCGGCGGCCTTGTCCAGGTCGTAGTCGCCGCCGACGATGACCGGCGACTTGCCGCCCAGCTCCAGCGTCACCGGCACCAGGTTCTCCGCGGCGGCCATCATCACCCGGCGGCCGGTGGCGGTGGAGCCGGTGAACATCAGGTGGTCGAATTTCTGGCGGCTGAACTCGGCCGCCACGTCCGGGCCGCCCTCGATCACCGCCACGCGCTCCTCGCCGAACACTTCGCCCAGCATCCGCGCCAGCAGCGCGGCGACGCCGGGCGTGAACTCGGACGGCTTCAGCATCACCCGGTTGCCGGCCGCCAGCGCCTGGCCGAGCGGCACCAGCGAGAGCTGGAACGGGTAGTTCCAGGGCGCCATGATGCCGATGACGCCGAGCGGCTGGTAGTACACGCGCGCGCTGGCGAAGGGATGCTGCATCCGGTTGAGCGGGCGCGTGGACGGCTTCATCCACGACGCCAGGTGCTTGGCCGAATGCTTGAGCGACATGACCGTGGCCATGGCCTCGGCCAGCAGGGTCTCGTGCCGGCTGCGGTTGCCGAAGTCCTCGCTGACCACCTCGCCCATCCGGTCGCGGTACTTGCGCACCTGGCCCGCGAGCGCCGCCAGATGCGCCTTGCGGTCGGCCAGGCTGGGCGGCCCGTCGCGCAGGAATGCCTTGCGCTGCAGTTCCAGGACGTCGCCGATCGGTCGGTTCATCGCAGCCTCCTAGGTTCGAGCGGCATTCTACGCGCTGTTACCAGGAAGTAAACGCGGTGGATCGGCGACGCGCCGACCCGTTTTCCGCCGATTGGCGTAAACTGTGGATGCGACTCGGGGGGCGAGTGGAAGGCCGGCAGGGTGTCGACAAAGCGCATGACGACCAACGACACGCAGGCGGCGCAGCGGGCGCTAAGACGCATTCGGGTCGTCCACACGGTGGCATGGGCGATCTTCGCCGGATCGATCTTGGCCATCCCGGTCATGACGGCGAGCGGCAGGCTCGCCATCGCGGCATGGCTCAGCCTGCTGGTCTGGATGGAAGTCGCCGTCCTCGCCGCGAACCGCCTTCGCTGCCCGCTCACGGCGGTGGCCGCGCGCTATACCGACGATCGATCGGACAATTTCGACATTTTCCTGCCGGCATGGCTCGCCAGATACAACAAGCACATCTTCGGATCGCTGTTCGCCGCCGGCGAACTGTTCCTGCTCGCGCGCTGGACGGGAGCCATCTAATCTGACCGTTGAGAAAAGGGAGAGACCGGATGATCGGGATGCTGATCCGCCTGAAGGTGCTCGAACACAAGGTGGCGGAGTTCGAGACACTGGTGTCGACGCTGGTGGCCAACATCCACGCCAGCGAGCCCGAGCCGAAGATCTACGAGGTGCGGCGGGTGAAGGACCAGCCGCGCACCTATGTGTATTTCGTCGCGTTCAAGGACCAGGCGGCCAGCGACGCCTATGCCAATGCGCCCTATCACCGGAATGCGGCGCCCTTGATCATGGCCTGCCTCGACGGCGACCCGGTCTACGAGACGCTTGAAATGTTCTACTGATGATCCCGGTCTCGCGGGCGTGTCGCCGGGCGCGGCGCGGTGGACGACGATGACGGCCGGGACCACAATCGTGGCCGGGTAACGAGGAGATCCGCCATGGCACGAGTGCATGTCGTCCAGAAATCGGCACCCTATCAGGTGGAGGTCAAGGCCGGCGGATACAGCCTGACCGCCGACGAGCCGCCGGCGCTGGGCGGCGGAGGCACCGGGCCGGCGCCCTACGAACTGCTGCTGGGCGCGCTGGGCGCCTGCACGGCGATCACGCTGCGCATGTATGCCGAGCGCAAGGGCTGGACGCTGGACGGCGTGACCATCGACCTTACCCACCGCAAGGACGACAAGCGCTCGAAGATCGAGCGGCGGCTGCATCTGTTCGGCGACCTGGACGGCGAACAGCGCGCCCGTCTCGCCGACATCGCCGAGCGCACGCCGGTGACGCTGACACTCAGGGACGGCGCCGACATCGACACCATCCTGGCACCGGCCGAGAAGCCGCCCGCCGTGCTGAACCAGCGGCTCGATGAAGCTTTGGAGGAGAGCTTCCCCGCCAGCGATCCGCCGGCGGTGTCGCCGCGCGTCGACTAGCAGGCTGCCGAAAAGAGATTTTGGGCTCCGGTAACCAGCGCCGCCCTGGCCCAATAGTCGTTACCGGGCAGGTCGCTTCCGCGTGCGCGGGAATGGCCACGAAGGAGGTGTTGACGGTATCCGTCTCCGTCCTATCTTCTGCCGCGCCGAGGGAGTTTCGCCATGACCGCATTCGACGCAGACGCCTACCTGAAGCGCATCGGCTTGGCCGAGCCGCCGGCGCCGACCGTGGAAGGGCTGCAGGCGCTGCAGCGCGCCCAGGTGCTGGCCATACCGTTCGAGAATTTCGACATCCTGCTGGGCCGCGGCATCTCGCTGGAGCCGGAAGCGGTGTTCGACAAGCTGGTGCGGCGCCGGCGCGGCGGCTACTGCTTCGAGATCAACGACCTGCTGCTCTCTGCGCTCCAGGCGTTCGGCTTCGAGGCGCGGGCGCTGCTGGGCCGGGTGCACCTGATGGGCCAGACCACCGGCCGCTCGCACCAGATCAGCCTCGTCACCATCGATGGCGAGGACTGGATCGCCGACGCCGGCTTCGGCGCGGGAACCGCCCTGGCGCCGCTGAAATTCGTGCTCGACCAGCCTCAGGCCGTTCCCGGATCGCTGCGCCGCTACGTGGCGGACCCCGTCTTCGGCACCATGCTGCAGGTCGAGACGCCCGAGGGCTGGAGCAACCTCTACAGCTTCGACCTGGAGCAGGTCGTCGACGCCGACCGGGCCATGGGCAACTGGTTCACCTCCACCAACCCGCAATCGTTCTTCACCTGGGCGCGGGTCGCGGCGCGGCAGACGCCGGACGGCCGGGTGACGCTGATGGACTACACCATGAAGGTGCTGGCAAATGGCGAGGAGACGGTCACGCGGCTGGAGGAAGGCGAGCCCTACCTGACGGCGCTGCGCGACCACTTCGGCATCGAGATCGATACCCCCTATGAGGCGATCAGGCCCATCGTCGGAGACGGCGCGGATTTCTCGGTCTAAACCCAGCGACGTCATTGCGAGGAGGCGAAGCCGACGCGGCAACCCAGGCGTTGGTTCAGCCGCGCCGTTGCTTCTGGGTTGCCGCGCCGCTTCGCGGCTCGCAATGACGGGGAAAATCAGCGCCTCGTGAACTGCCAATACAGCGGGTGATCCGGACCCAGCCTGCCGCGGTCGTTGAGCGCCGCGGCGAAGCCTTCGACATGCTCGGTACGGGTCAGGTCCGAGAACCGGAAATCGCAGATCAGCACCCGCTTCGCCACCCGCCATTCGCCGCCGCGCTTCTCGAAATCGTCCAGGTAGCGGCCGCCGATGAACTGGATCTCGGTGTCGCCGGCGATGTTGAGGGTGGTGCTGCCGCCGAGGAAATAGCATTCCGCCCGGGCCGCGTTCGCGCCGGTCAGGCTGACGCTCTGGCCTGAGATGGCGTGCCACGGCCGGCAGCCCGACCCCCGGCTGATGGTGACCAGTACCTTCACGAACTCGTCGCCCCGGCCCACGAAGAAGCCGTAGTCGATATCGGCGTCGGGCCAGAACACCTGCGACAGCAGCGCCTCGTCGTCCCAGTCCAGCGCCCTGCCGTAGCGCACCTGCTGGTCGCGGATCGCCTGCAGGTCGTCCAGCTCGGCGAGACGCCGCGCCATGGACTCAATGTCGTAGGTCGTCGTGCTCATGCGTCCTCCCCGGAACTAGAGCCGGACCGCCACCTTACCCGGCGGCGCTCCCAATGACGTTTCATCGTCTTCCCCAGTTGGCTAGGATGATCCCGTCGGGGACCGGGGAGAAGCACTAAATGAGCGGCTTGACGCTGAGCGTGATCATCACCAGCCAGGACTGGGCGACCCCGCATCTGGCCGAGATCGACGCCACCGCGCTGCACGGCCTCTACATCGCCGACCATCCGTCGTTCCCGGTCACCGAATCCTGGACCTGGCTCGCCTATGCGGCGGCCAGGACCAGCCGGATCAAGCTCGGCACCCATGTCACCGGCGCGCCGTTCTACCACCCGACCCGGCTGGCCAAGCAGGTGGCGAGCGTCGACGTGCTGTCGGGCGGCCGCGCGATCCTGGGCATCGGCACCGCCTATGAGGTGGCCGACTTCATGCCCTACGGTTTCCCAATGCCGGGCTTCAGGGACCGGGTCGACTTCCTCGAGGAGACCATCGTCATCCTGAAACAGCTGTTCACCGGCAGGATCGACGGGTTCAGGGGCAAGTTTCACACCTATGAGGGCGAGGCCGACTTCGCGCCGCTGCCGGTGAACGGCAGGGTGCCCATCTGGATCGGCCTTAACAAGGCCGGTCTTGCCATGCAGGTGGCGGCGCGCCACGCCGACGCGATCAACACCTGGCAGCTTTCGCCGCTGCAGGTGCGGGAGATCGCCGGGCCGCTGAAGGAAGCCGTCGAAAAGGCGGGCCGTAAGCCCGAGGACGTGGCGATAACCTGCGACCTGGTGATGGCCCGCGGCGCCGACGAAAGCGGCGCCGAGCAGCTCGTCCACCGCATCCGCGACATGGCCCGGGGCTGGGGCCGCAAGGATTCCGTCACCGAATGGGGCGTCGGCGGCGTCCTCCACGGCGACGGCGACGCCATGCTGGAGCAGCTCGACCGGTTCAGAGAGGTGGGGTGCACGGAGGTTACCGTGTCGTGCTCGAATATCGAGGATCTGCGCTGGGTCAACGAGAACGTGGCGAAGCGACTGTCGTGACCCGTCTCTACTTCGCCTATGGCCGCAACATGCATCCGGAGATCATGCCCCGGCGATGTCCGGCGGCCGGGTTCGTCGGCACGGCGGTGCTGCCCGATCACCGGCTGCTGATCAACGCGCGCGGTGTCAGCACGGTCGTGCCCGAGACGGGCAGCGAGGTGCACGGCGTGCTGTGGCGGCTGACGCCCGTGTGCGAGGCGGCGCTCGACGAGATCGAGGGCGTCGCACGCGGCAGCTACCGCCGGGACGTCGTGCGGCCGGTGACGAACTTCGAGGTCATGGAACCGGCGCTGATCTACATCGCCAGCAACGCCGATCCCAGCCTGCCGCGCGAGGGCTACCTGGAAGCGCTGGAGGAAGCCGCGCTGCATCACGGCTTTCCGGAAGCCTACCGCCTGTTCCTCGCCGGCCTGCGGATCCCCTAGACCGAGGGCGCGGCCGCCGCTTCTTCCAGCACCAGGCCGCCACCGCCGCCGGCGAATGCCTTCAGCTTGACCGGCACGGCGGGCGGGCTGTTGAAATAGGCGTTCTGGTCGTGCGCCATGCCGCCTTCCGGCAGCGCCGGCCACCAGGCGCCCAGGTCGCGCTCGATCTGGGCCCGGTAGAACTCGGGCAGCACCGTGGAGTCACCGGCGAAGTAGTCCTTCATCGTCCGGTCGCTGTCGAGCAGGCGGCGGACCTTTGTCTGATGGGCGACCCGGCTCGACGACGCGGCGCGCACCAGGTTCAGCGACTTGGCGGCGAAGCCTGTGTTGGCGTGCCAGCGGCGCGCCATGGCCTTCGCCGAATAGGAGTACTGGGTGATGTCGATGGCCAGGTCGTAGAACCGGTCCCACGTATAGTTCACCGGCACCACGTTCATGGCCCGCGTGCTGTTGAGGAAATGGAACGGGAACGGAAGCACCCGCCCGTCGCCCTGCAGCTGCCGGTTCATCGGCGCGGCGCGGCCATAGGACGTCCACAGCGAGTAGGCCGGATAGGCGCCGGGCGATGCGTCGAGGAACCGCTTGGTCAGCTCGAACGGCTCGTCGCCCTCGTCCTCGTCCAGGCCGAGCACGAAATTGGTCTGCACATAGGGGATGTGCCGCAGGATCATGTTCACGTGTTCCGACACCTGGCGGACCTTGTCGGCCCCGCTGGCGCGGGTGGCGCGCGACTTGTTGCCATACTCGTACCAGGACTCGACGCCCGGCAGCATGCCGACGAAGCCGTTGCGGCCCATGCGCTTCACATTGCTCTCGGACAGCAGCGACAGGCTGCTCTCGGCGGCGAAACGTACCGAGCCGGGCCTGACCGCGCCTTCGATGGCGGTCATGTAGTCGTCGAAACGGACGCCGAAATTGGGGTCGTGCCAGGCGACATAGGGATTCTTCTGGTTGGCCTGCACGAACCGCAGGTCCTCGGTGATCTGATCGAACGCCATCGGCTGGTAATCGACCGTGGAATCGATGCAGAAGCTGCAGGTGTACGGACAACCCATGGAGCCGATCATCGGGATCAGCTTCAGCGTCGGCGCCTTGGCGAGGGTCGGCGCGATGAACTTCCAGCGCTCGCGCACGCCGGGCAGGTGATCCGGCTGGCGGGCGGCAGACATCTCGCGGCCGAGCGGCCGGTGCCGCGCCCGCTCGTGCAGCAGGTCGGCGAGCAGCGTCTTGTCGGTGAAGCCGAGCACGTAGTCGAAATACTTCACCGCGTCTTCCGGATAGCACCGCGCATGCGGCCCGCCGAGGACGGTGATGACGCCCTTGGCCCGGTAGATGGCGCTGACCGCGTAGGCGGCGAGCGCCGAGCGGGTGAACGCGCCCAGAATCAGCACGTCGGTGTCCTCGACCAGCGAGCCGGTGAGGTCCTCTGTGCCGGTGTAGCAGATGTAGCGGACCTTGTGGCCCAGCTCCTCGCACCACACGCCCATGACCTGCGGCATGATGCTCGCGTAGTTGGCGTTCATGAGGCGGGCGTAGAGCCGCTTTTGCGGTCCGCGCGTGGCGAAATCGACGATGGTGATGCGCAATGGCGTCATCCGGTGCTCCCCAGGCTAACGGTATCGAACCGATACCGACCGACCGCACCGAGATCCCATCGGACAGATGATCTGCGAAAAACCGGCGGAGTCCGGCCTTCGTCGCAACCGGCTTGTGGCCCCGAGAGGGTTTCCCATCGGGCGCGCCGCCGTTGGATTGCTGCCCTGTTATACCGGGTGTTCGGTATGAAGGCGTACAAAAAAATTGTTGGGCCTATCATTTCCATTTTTATCGGTATTCGTATCGAGATGGAAATAACGCAGAATTCATCCAGTTGTGTTCAACATGATCCCGCAATGACGATGTTATTCTTCGGATGTTCGCCGCCTTCGGGCTGAGGGCGGCTGGTTCTTGAAGAGGGCAACATGGGCAAACTTCTCCTATCGTCGGTCGCGGCGCTCGCGCTGCTGGCCGTTCCCGTCTCGGCTTCCGCCGGCGGGCTGAAGACCGGCCAGAACGACGCGACGCTGGCCGCGACCAAGTGCGGCAACAACGGCAAGGGCAATCAGGGCGAAACCTTCAACGAGCTGGGCGAGTGCCTGAAAGGCTCCCAGCGCGAGGAAACCACGCTGTGCGTGACCAATCCGCTGACCGGCGAACGGGTCTGCATCTTCGAGGACCTGGATCCCGGTAACTCGGGTCCCGCCACGGACGACTGAACGTTCCGGTTTCAGGACGCTTCTCCACGGATTCGACGGCATCGGGCTTGCGTGCCCGGCGCGGCTTTCGGACGCCAAGGCGGTTCCGCCCTGGCTGAAAGCGCTTTAGAGTCGCGCCGAATCTGTGGAGAGCGCCCATGAAAGCCCGCGTCAAATGGATCGAGGACCGCAACTTCCTGGGCGAGTCCGACAGCGGCCATGCCGTCGTGATGGGCAGCAAGGGCGGCAAGACCGGCGTCGCCGTCGCACCGACCCCCATGGAACTGATCCTGATCGGCCTGGGCGGCTGCACCTCCTATGACGTCGTGCACATCCTGGAGCGCGGCCGCGAGGCGGTGACCGGCTGCGCGCTGGAAATCGACGCCGAGCGCGCCAGCGAGGATCCCAAGGTGTTCACCAGGATCCATCTGCATTTCGTGGTGACGGGGAAGACGCTGAACCCGGCCAAGGTCGAGCGCGCCATCGCCCTGTCGGCCGAGAAATACTGCTCGGCGTCGGCCATGCTGGCCCGGTCGGTGGCGATCACGCATGATTTCGAAGTGATCGAGGTCTCGTGATCACCGGTTGATGGCGATCCATTGCGTCCTTGCGCATACTGGCTGAAGGGGGGGGACCGATGAGCACACGTATCGATTATGCCGCGATCGCCGATCCGCGCACCTGGGGCGACGAGCGCCGGCTGCTCGCCCTGCTCGACGACATGCGCCGCGACGCGCCCGTCGTCTGGGTGGAGCCGGAAGGTTACCGGCCGTTCTGGGCGGTGTCCCGGCACGCCGATATCATGGAGATCGAGCGCCAGAACGACCGCTTCCTTAGCGGCCCGCGCGCCGTGCTGGCCAGCAGCGCCGAGGAAGAGGCGGTGAAGGCGTTCACCGGCGGCAGCCACCTGCTGCTGCGGACCCTGATCCACATGGACAACCCGGACCACCGGGTGTTCCGCGCCATGACCCAGGAATGGTTCCAGCCGCGCAGCCTGAACAAGCTGCAGGACCGCATCGCCGACCTGGCGCGGCGCACGATCGACCGCATGGCGGACCAGGGCGGGCGCTGCGACTTCGTCAGCGAGGTGGCCGTCTGGTATCCGCTGCACGTCATCATGATGATCCTGGGCGCACCCGAATCCGACGAGCCCAAGCTGCTCAAGCTGACCCAGGAGCTGTTCGGGGCACAGGATCCCGACATGCAGCGCCAGCGGACCGAGGCGACCGACATGGGGACGGTCCAGGAGTTCTTCGCCTATTTCACCGCCATGACCGAGGCGCGCCGCGCCAATCCGCAAGACGACGTGGCGACCGTGATCGCCAACGCCTCCATCGACGGCAAGCCCATCGGCCATCTCGAGGCCATGTCCTACTACATCATCATCGCCACCGCCGGACACGACACCACCAGCTCGGCGACGGCGGGTGGCCTGCTGGCGCTGATTCGCAGCCCATGGGAGCTGAAGAAGCTGAAGGCCGACCCGTCGCTGATCCCCTCGGCGGTCGACGAGATGATCCGCTGGACCACGCCGGTGAAGCATTTCATGCGCACGGCGACCGAGGACTATGTGCTGCGCGGCCAGAAGATCAGGAAGGGCGACGCCCTGATGCTGCTCTATCACGCCGCCAACCGGGACGAGGACGCGTTCGAGGCGCCGAACGAGTTCCGCGTCGACCGCGCGCCCAACCGCCATATCGCCTTCGGCTATGGCCCGCATCTCTGCCTCGGTCAGTTCCTCGCCAAGATGGAGATGCGCGCGCTGTTCGCCGAGTTGATCCCGCGGCTGGATGACGTGGCGATCGACGGCTTTCCCACCTGGGTCCAGTCCAGCTTCGTCAGCGGCCTGAAGCGCCTGCCGATCCGGTACACCCTCAAATAGACCGCTGGGCGGCCACGCTCGCGGCGTCTAGGAGAGCTTCCGGCTCGCCACCGGATAGACCCGGTCCTGGCCGATCATCCAGGCGTGGAACGGATCGGCGAACAGAAAGGCGAACGCCCGGTCGAGCACGTCGAGCCCGCCCGTATACGCGCCGAACGACGGCAGGATCAGCCGGTTGCCGTCGGTGACGAAGCAGCGGCGCCGCAGGCTCCGGCCGCGCGCCACCACCCGCGCCGCCGGGTGCAGATGGCCCGCCACCTCGCCCTGCTGGCTGCCGGGCCGCGGCAGGTGCCGGAACACCAGCGGGCCGCAGGCGAGCGTGGCGACGCACCAGCCGCCCAGATCCTCCGGCGGCTTGGGATCGTGGTTGCCCTCGATCCAGTACCATTCATGGTCGGCGGTGAGCGCGCGGATGCGGGCGAGGTCATCGGCCGACAGCCGGCCCGCGGCGCCCAGATCGTGAAAGCTGTCGCCCAGCGCGATCACCGTCTTGGGCCGGTAGAAGTCGCAGGCCTTTTCCAGCCGCGCCAGGGTCTCGCGGGTGTCGTAGGGCGGCAGCAGCACGCCGCGCTTGGCCGCGAACGACGAGCCTTTCTCGAAATGCAGGTCGGCCACCACCAGCAGCCGCTCTTCCGGCCACCACGCCGCGCCCGAGCGGTCGAACACCAGCCCGGCGCCGTTCACCGAGGCCATCGCCAGTGCGTTGGGGGCTGCCGCTTCAGCCATTAAGCATCTCCATGAACTCGTCCGCCACTTCGGACAACAAATCCTCGTTCGCCTCGCCGCCGATGGATTCCTTGCCGATTTCCATCATCAGCGGCACGGCCAGCGGCGAGATCTGCGCCAGCGCGCGGTGCAGGATGCGCCCGGCGGGCCGCACCCGCTCCAGCAGCCCGCGCATCCGCGCCAAATCCAGCAGGCCCGCCGACACGTCCTCGCGGGTCGCCTGCAACAAGATATGGTCGGGCTCGTGCCGTCCCAACACCTCGTAAATCAAATCCGAGTTCACCATCATCTGCCGGCCGGTCTTTTCATGGCCCGGGTGGCGCCGGTCGATCAGGCCGGCGATGGTGGCGCAGGTGCGGAAGGTGCGCTTCAGCAGGTTGGAATCCGCCATCCATGCGTCGAGGCCGTCGCCGACGCCCTCGTTCGAGAACAGCCTGTGCATGTCGAGCAAGGACATGTCGCTCAGCGCCCAGACGGTGAGCGCGTAGTCGTTGGCCATGAAGCCCATGGGCCGCATCCGCAACGTCTCCAGCCGCTGGGTCAGCAGCATGCCGAGCGTCTGGTGCGCGAGACGTCCCTCGAACGGATAGCAGGCCAGGTAGTGGCGTGAGCCGCGCGGAAAGGTCTCGACCAGCATCTGTTCGGCCTTCGGGATCGACGACTTGATGCGCTGCAAATCCAGCCACCAGCTCACCTGTCCGGGCAGGAAGCGCCACTGCTCCGGATCGGCCAGCAGGGCGCGGACGCGGGCGGCGAGAAACGTCGACAGCGGGAACTTGCCGCCCTGGTAGGACGGTACCATGGGCTCCTTGTCCTCGGTCTTCGAGGCGTAAGCCTCGTTCTCGGCCATGCCCTCGAAGCGCCAGACCTGGCCGGCGAACAGGAAGGTGTCGCCGGGGCGGAGTTGTTCGATGAACCATTCCTCGACCTCGCCGATGTGGAAGCCGGCGCGGCCGACGGGCTTGCCCGCCACATGGGTGACCGCGGGCGCGGTGCCGGTCCGGCGACCCTTGCCGCCGCGCCTGATGGACCGCAGCTTGATCATCGGCGCCTCGACGATGGTGCCGACGTTGAGCCGGTATTGCTGCGCCGCCCTGCGCGACGCGATGGTGTAGCGGCCGTCCTGCAGTCGCTCCAGCTTGTGGTACTGCTCGTAGCGGCGCAGCGCATAGCCGCCGGTGGCCGCAAAATCCACCACCCGCTCGACCGTCTGGCGGTCCAGATGGGCGTAGGGCGCGGCGGCGGTGATCTCCGCGTAGATTGTTTCCAGGTCGAACGGCTCGGCGCAGCCGCGGCCAACCACGTGTTGCGCGAGCACGTCGAGTCCGCCCGGACGCGGCAGGTCGCCGTCCTGGATGCCTTCCTCGATGGCCTGTTTGGCCGCGACGCATTCCAGCACCTCGAACCGGTTGGTCGGCACGAACAACGCCTGCGACGGCTCGTCCAGCCGGTGGTTGGAGCGGCCGATACGCTGCATCATCCGCGACGAGCCCTTGGGCGCGCCGAGCTGGATAACAAGGTCGATGGCGCCCCAGTCGACGCCCAGTTCCAGGGTCGAGGTGCAGACCACGGCGCGCAGCTTACCCAGGGTCATGGCCTGCTCGACCTTGCGCCGCTGCTCCACCGACAGCGAGCCGTGATGCAGCGCGATCGGCAGGTTCTCGTCGTTCAGCTGCCACAGCGCCTGAAAGCTGGCCTCGGCCTGCGAGCGGGTATTGACGAACAGCAGCGCCGAGCGCACCGCCTTGATGGCCGCCATGATGTCGGGCATGGCGTAGGCGCCGCGGTGGCCGGCCCACGGGATGCGCTCGCGCGTGCGGAGGATGGCGACGTCGGGCGCCGCGCCCGGATCGGCCACCACCAGATCAGCCATGCGCTCGAGGCCCGGAAACTGCGGCACCAGGTAGCGCCGCAGCCGGTCCGGATCGGCGACGGTGGCGGACAGGCCGACCCTTCGCGCTTGCGGGGCAATGCTTGCCAGCCGGCCCAGACCGAGCGACAGCAGGTCGCCGCGCTTGGTGTTCTCGATGGCGTGCAGCTCGTCGAGCACGATGGTGCGTAGGCCGCCGAACAACTCGCCGGCGTCGTTGTGCGACAGCAGCAGGGCGAGTTGCTCGGGCGTGGTCAGCAAGATATCCGGCGGATCGCGGCGCTGGCGCTGGCGCTTCTCGATCGGCGTGTCGCCGGTGCGGGTCTCGATCCGCACGCCCAGCTTCATCTCCTTCGACGGCGTCTCCAGGTTGCGGGCGATGTCGACGGCGAGCGCCTTGAGCGGCGAAATGTAGAGCGTGTGCAGGCCGCGACGCCGCTCGGCGGGCGGCCCCTGCAGCTCGTGGTAAAGCTCGATCAGCGGCGGCAGGAATCCGGCCAGCGTCTTGCCCGCGCCGGTCGGCGCGACCAGCAGGGCGGAGCGGCCAGCCTCGGCGAGGTCGAGCAGCTCCTGCTGATGCCGCCTGATCGCCCAGCCGCGCGCGGCGAACCAGTCCCGGAAGACGGGCGGCAGCGACACGGGAAGCGGGTGCGACGAATCCATGGCTTAATCTAGCGGAATAGAACAGAATGGGAACAGGTGCTTTCTGCCCGTCCCTTGAAACGAAACCGCCGCGCCTGATGTTCTTTCCTTCATGAAAGCCTTCACCGACATCGTCTGCCCGACGCCGAAGGGGCTCTACTGCCCGCCCGGCGATTTCTATATCGACCCGACCCGCGCGTCCGACCGGGCCGTGGTGACGCATGGGCATTCGGACCATGCCCGCGCCGGTCACGGCTCGGTGCTGGCGACGAAAGAGACGCTGGCCATCATGGGCGCGCGCTATGGCGAGAATTTCACGCCCTCGGCGCAGGCGGCGCGTTATGGCGAGCGCCACCGGATCGGCGATGCGACCGTGTGGCTGTCGCCCGCCGGCCACGTGCTGGGCAGCGCCCAGGCGGTGATCGAGGCCCATGGAAGGCGCATCGTCGTCTCCGGCGACTATAAACGGCGGCCCGATCCCACCTGCGCACCGTTCGAGCCGGTGCCGTGCGACGTGTTCATCACCGAAGCGACCTTCGGCCTGCCGGTGTTCCGCCATCCGGACGATGGCAAGGAAGTGGCCAAGGCGCTGCACATGCTGGACGTGTTTCCGGAACGCTGCGTGCTGATCGGCGCCTATGCGCTGGGCAAGGCACAGCGGATCATCGCACTGCTGCGCCAGGGCGGCTACGACGCGCCGGTCTATATCCACGGCGCCATGGAGAAGCTCTGCGCGCTCTATGAAAGCCTGGGCGTCGATCTGGGCGAGCTGCGCCTCGCCAAGGACGCCGGCAGGGACGAGCTGATGGGCAAGGTGATCGTCGCACCGCCATCGGCGCTGGGCGACCGCTGGAGCCGGCGGCTGCCCGAGCCGGTCAACGCCTTCGCCAGCGGCTGGATGCGGGTGCGCGCCCGCGCGCGCCAGGGCGGCATCGAGCTGCCGCTGGTGATCTCCGACCACGCCGACTGGGACGAGCTGACCGGCACCCTGCTGGAGCTGTCGCCGCAGGAAGTGTGGGTGACCCATGGCCGCGAGGAGCCGCTGGTGCACTGGGCCGGGCTGAACGGCCTGAAGGCCAGGCCGCTGCACCTGGCCGGCTATGACGAGGAGGACGGCGACGGGCCGCAAGGCGACAACCCGAAAGCCGGGGAAGCCGGCGGATGAACCGCTTCGCCGAACTGCTCGACCGGTTGTCCTATACGCCCGGGCGCAACGACAAGCTGGCGCTGATCGTCGACTATTTCCGGCACGTGCCCGATCCGGACCGCGGCTATGCACTGGCCGCCATGACCGGCACGCTGGACTTCAAGCACGCCAAGCCGGCGATGATCCGCGGCCTGATCGAGGAACGCACCGACCCGGCGCTGTTCCGCTGGTCCCGCGACTATGTGGGCGACACCGCCGAGACCATCGCGCTGATGTGGCCGGTCCGGCACGGCGTCAACCGCGTGCCGGACCTGTCGGAGATCGTCGAGGAGCTGGACCGGACCTCGAAGCTCGACATGCCAGGCCGCATCGCCGGCTGGCTCGACGCGCTGGACGAGACCGGGCGCTGGGCGCTCTTGAAGCTGATCACCGGCGCCATGCGGATCGGCGTGTCGGCCCGCCTCGCCAAGCAGGCGCTCGCCCAGTACGGCGACCTGGACATCGCCGACGTGGAGGAGGTCTGGCACGGCCTGCAGCCGCCCTATCTGGACCTGTTCGCCTGGGCGGATGGCGTCGCCCAACGCCCCGAGCACGGCGCGCTCGCCCCGTTCCGGCCGGTGATGCTGTCCCATCCGGTCGAGGAGGCGGACTTCGCGAAAATGAACCCGGCCGACTACCGTGCCGAATGGAAATGGGACGGCATCCGGGTGCAGGCCGTGTCCGACGGCGGCGTGAAGCGGCTCTACAGCCGTACCGGCGAGGACATTTCCGGCGCCTTCCCCGACCTGATCGAGGCCATGCGGTTCGAGGCCGCCATCGACGGCGAATTGCTCGTCATCCGCGATGGCGTCGTGGCGCCGTTCTCCGACCTGCAGCAGCGGCTGAACCGCAAGACCGTCGGCAGGAAGCAGCTTTCCGGGTTTCCCGCCGGCCTGCGGGTCTACGACCTGCTGGTCGAGGACGGCGAGGATTTGCGACCGCTGCCCTTCGACGCGCGCCGCGAACGGCTGGAAGCCTGGGTCGCGCGGCAGGACGAGCCGCGCATCGGCCTGTCGCCGCTGATCCCGTTCGAGCGGTTCGAGGACCTGACCGAGCTGCGCGGCCACGCCGAGGCCGAGAGCATCGAGGGCGTCATGCTCAAGCGCGGCGACAGCCCGTATCTGGCCGGGCGGCCGAAAGGCTATTGGTGGAAATGGAAGCGCGACCCGTTCCTGGTCGACGCCGTGCTGCTCTACGCCCAGCGCGGCAGCGGACGGCGCTCGTCGTTCTATTCCGACTATACGTTCGGGGTCTGGAACGACGGCGCGCTGGTGCCCGTGGGCAAGGCTTACTTCGGCTTCACCGACGACGAGCTGAAGCAGCTCGACAAATTCGTGCGCGATAACACGGTGAACACCTTCGGCCCGGTCCGCGAGGTGACCCACGAGCCCGACAAGGGCCTGGTTCTGGAGGTGGCGTTCGAGGGCCTGCAACGCTCGACGCGGCACAAATCCGGCGTCGCCATGCGGTTTCCCCGGATCAACCGGATCAGGTGGGACAAGCCGCCAAGGGAGGCGGACGAGTTGGCGCTGCTGGAGAAGATGCTGGGGTAACTCCCTTCCCGCTTTCCCTCCCTGTCATCCCCGACGCTAGTCGAGCCCGCGAACCGGCGGGTTCGCGGCTGCGAGGTTTGCGATCGGGGACCCATCCATCCGCGGGAAAGTTGCCTGCCGCAGACCGACGGCGCGTCCTTCATCGACATGGGTCCCCGCTCGCGCTTCGCTTGGCGGGGATGACAATTTGGGGTGATCACTTATCCGGCGCCGCCCCACCCTCGACCGGCCTGCACTCGCCCTCGTAGTCGACGTTCTTGCCTGCCGCCGCCGCGTCGCACGAATTGCCGTAGGTCTTGCCGTCGCAGCCGCACTGGGGGCGGTATTCCTTGGTGCAGATCTGCGGCTTGGGCACGCAGACGCCGGTGCGCTTCTCGATGCCGCAGGCGCCGGCGTCGAACTTGCAGTACTGGCCGTCGGGACAGGAAAATCCGGCCACCGTGTCGCAGATCACCGCGTTGGCCTCGCCCTGGCCCATGCCGGACGGGGTCGACGAGGCCGCCGGGATGGTCACCGCCGACGGCTTGCCCAGCGCGTCCTCGGGATCGGGTCCGCCCGCCTTGTCCGAGGCGCAGGCGGCCAGCGCCAGCGCGGTCAGGGCGAACAGCAGGTGGATTGGCTTCATCGGTGATCTCCGTTGGGCTGCGTCACCATAGCGTCGTTCCCCGCCGCTGGCCAAGGGCGGTTGACGGGTGCCCCCGCAAGGCGCATAGGGCAGGCAGACATCATGATGGGGCCGGCGATCCGTGACTGACAGCGACGACGACTATCCGTCCCTCGAGGACTTCGAGGTGATCGCGCGGGAGGTATTCGACAAGCTGCCCGCGCATTTCCGCGCCCATTGCGAGGGCGTCGCCATCCGCATCGAAGACTTTCCCGACGACGAGGTCTGCGACGACATGGAGCTGGAAAGCCCGTGGGACCTGCTGGGCCTGTACGACGGCGTCAACGTGCTGGACAAGGTTTCCGGCGTGGTCGACGGCGTCCCCGACGTGATCTTCCTGTACCGGGAGCCGATCCTGGACTATTGGGACGAAGGGGAGCGGGAGGAGAGCGTCCGCCACATAATCGCGCATGTACTGATCCATGAGATCGGCCACCATTTCGGGTTCTCCGATGAAGACATGGAGCGCATCGAGGAATCCGCCATCGCCGACGGGGACTGATGTGCGGCGCCGGCCCAAACAAGCCTCTCGACGTTGCGGGCGCGAAATGGCACTGATGCAGCCATGAACAGGCGAATGATCATCATGCTCGCGGCCGTTTTCGTCGTCCTCGGCGGCGTCTTCGGCTGGAAGGCCTTCGTCGGCATGAAGACCGCCGAGTACATGGCGGCCATGAAGCCGCCAGCCGCCGTCGTGTCGTCCGCGGTGCTGACGCCCCAGCTCTGGAGGTCCGAGCTCACGTCGGTCGGCACCCTGCGCGCCGTCCAGAGCGTCGACCTGACCACCGAAGTGGCCGGCACGGTGCGCCATATCCTGTTCGACTCCGGCACCGAGGTCGCCCAGGGCACTCCGCTGGTGCGTCTCGACATCACCGCCGAGGACGCCCGCCTGAAGTCGCTGATGGCCGAGGTGGCGCTGGCGCGCGCCAACTATGAACGCGACACCAAGCTGATCAACCAGGGCCACGTGTCGCAGGCCCGGCTCGACGCCACCAAAAGCAGCCTCGACAGCCTGCTCGCCCAGGCCGACGAGCAGAAGGCGATGATCGCCAAGAAGGTGATCGCGGCGCCGTTCTCCGGCCGGCTGGGCATCCGCAAGGTCAATCTGGGCCAGTACGTGCAGGCCGGCACGCCCATGGTCGACCTGCAGCAGCTCGATCCCATCTACGCCGACTTCACCCTGCCCGAGCGGTACCTGGAGGCGCTTGGCCCGGGCCAGACCGTCCGCTTCGCGGTGGCCGCCTTCCCCGGCCGGTCGTTTACCGGCAAGGTGACGGCGGTGAGCCCGCAAGTCGACAGCGCCACCCGCTCCATCGCGTTGCAGGCCACCATGGACAATGGCGACCGGGCGTTGCGCCCAGGCATGTTCGCGCAGGTGACCGTGGGGCTGCCGACCGAACGCCGCGTGCTGACGCTGCCGCTGTCGGCGGTCACTTACAATCCCTACGGCAACTCGGTGTTCCTGGTCGTCAGCAAGAACGGCGAGCGCATCGCCCAGGCCACACCGGTGCAGACGGGCGAGACCCGCGACGGTATGATCGAGATCACGGGCGGACTCAAACAGGGCGACGAAGTCGTGTCGGTCGGACAGAACAAGCTGCGCAGCGGCCAGACGGTGGCCATCGACAACCGGGTGGCGCCGCCTCAGGCGACGGACCTGCCGTGAGTATGGTCGCGTGAGATTCACCGACATATTCGTCCGCCGGCCGGTGCTGGCGAGCGTGATCAGTCTGCTGATCCTGCTTATCGGCCTGCGGTCCATCTTCATGATGGACCTTCGCGAGTATCCCGAGACCAAGTCGACCGTCGTCACCGTACGCACCGCCTATCCAGGCGCCAGCGCCGAATCCATCCAGGGCTACGTCACAACCCCGCTGCAGGCGGCGGTCGCCGAGGCTGAGGGCATCGACTACATCTCGTCGACCAGCACCCAGGGCACATCGGTCATCGAAGCCCACATGCGGCTGAACTACGATCCGAACGCCGCCGTGGCCGAGATCCAGGCCAAGGTGGCCAGCCAACGAAACATTCTGCCGCCGGACGCCCAGGATCCGGTGATCAGCATGACCACCGGCGAGAACATGGCGCTGATCTATGTGGCGTTCTTCAGCGACGTCATGTCGCCGTCGCAGATCAACGACTATCTGATGCGCACGGTCCAGCCGCGCATCCAGGCCATACCCGGCGTCGCCAAGGCGTTCCTGATGGGCGACAAGACCTTCGCGCTCCGGGTGTGGCTCGATCCCAAGCGCCTCGCCTCCCAGGGCATGACCGCCGACGACGTGGCCACGGCGCTCAGGGCCAACAACTACCTCGCCGCCGTGGGGCAGACCAAAGGCGCGTCCGTCGCCATCGACATGAGCGCCGAGACCGACATCCAGGATCCGGAAGCGTTCCGCAACATGGTGATCCGCCGCGACGCCGACACCCTGGTGCGGCTGCGCGACGTGGCCGACGTGGAAATGGGCTCGCGCAACTACGAGATGACGACCTGGTACAACGGCAAGACCACCATGTTCCTCGCCGTCGAGCAGACGCCGGGCGCCAACCCGCTGACCGTGTCCAAGCAGGTGCTGGCGCTGCTGCCCGACATCAAGGCCCAGCTGCCGACCGGCCTCAGGATGGACCTGGCCGTCGACTTCAGCGAGTACATCAGCGAGTCCATCGACGAAGTGTTCTGGACCCTGGGCGAGACGGTGGTGATCGTGCTGCTGGTGGTGCTGATCTCGCTGGGCTCGCTGCGCGCCGCGGTGATCCCCAGCGTGGTCGTGCCGCTCGCGCTGGTCGGCTGCTGCTTCATGATGCTGGTGATGGGATTCTCCATCAACCTGCTGACCCTGCTGGCCATGCTGCTGGCCATCGGTCTGGTGGTCGACGACGCCATCGTCGTCGTCGAGAACGTGGACCGCCACATCGTCGAGGGGCAGACGCCGTTCCAGGCGGCCATCAACAGCGGTCGCGAACTGGTGGTGCCGATCATTTCCATGACCACGACCCTGATCGCGGTCTATGTGCCGATCGGTTTCATGGGCGGCCTCGTCGGCAATCTGTTCATCGAGTTCGCGTTCGCGCTGGCCGGCTCGGTGCTGATCTCGGGCATCATCGCGCTCACCCTGTCGCCCATGCTGTCGTCGCGCATCCTGAAGCCGGCGAGCGAGCATGGCCGGTTCGAGCAAACCGTCCAGCATTTCTTCCAGGCGCTGGCCAATCGCTACCAGACCGCGCTGTCGAAGGTGCTCGATCACGTGCCGGTCGCCATGACCTTCGCCGCCATCGTGCTGGCCAGCATCTACTTCATGTTCGTCACCACCAAGACCGAGCTGGCGCCGACCGAGGACCAGGGCATCCTGTTCGTGCAGATTTCCGCGCCGCAGACCGCGACGATCGATTACGTCCAGACCTACGCCAGGGAAATGGTGAAGCAGTTCGAGACCATCCCCGAATACCGGCACAGCTTCCTGATGCTGGGCGGCAGCGGCAGTCCCAGCCTGAGCTTCGGCGGATTCAAGCTGGTGGCGTCGGACCAGCGCGAGCGCTCGGTGTTCGAGGTCTATCCGGAAATCCAGGGCAAGGTGTCGAAGATCCCGGGCGTCCAGATCAACATGGCGCCCCGCCCCAGCCTGCCCGGCAGCGGCGGCGGCTTTCCGGTGCAGTTCGTGCTCACGTCCCCCCACGACTTCACCGAGATGGACCGCATGGCCGGCCAGGTGCAGGACGACGCCATGGCCAGCGGCCGCTTCATGTTCCTGCGCAAGTCCACCGAATTCAGCCGGCCGCGCACGACCATGGTGATCGACCGCGACCGCGCGGCCCAGCTCGGCATCGACATGAAGGAAGTCGGCGCCAACCTGTCGGCCATGCTGGGCGGCGGCTACGTCAACCGGTTCAGCCTGGAAGGCCGCTCCTACGAGGTGATCCCGCAGGTGGCTCGCGATTTCCGCGCCAATCACGAACTGCTCGACGCCTATCACATTCGCGCCGGCAGCGGCCAGCTCGTGCCGCTTTCGTCCATCGTCCGGTTCAAGGAATCGGTCGAGCCCAGCAAGCGCACCCAGTTCCAGCAGCTCAACGCCGTGACCCTCGAGGGCGTACCGGCCATCGGCACCACCCTGGGCGAGGCGCTGGAGACGCTGCGCGGCATCGCCGATGCGCGCTTCACCGAGGGCTACAGCTACGACTACACCGGCCAGTCCCGGCAGTACGCCCAGGAAGGCAACGCGCTGATCGCCACCTTCTTCCTGTCGATCCTGGTGATCTATTTGGTGCTGGCGGCGCAGTTCGAGAGCTGGCGCGACCCGATCATCATCCTGGTGTCGGTGCCCATGTCGATCGCCGGCGCGCTGATCTTCCTGACGCTGGGCGCGGCCAGCATCAATATCTACACCCAGGTAGGCCTGATCACGCTGATCGGCCTGATCGCCAAGAACGGCATTCTGATCGTGGACTTCGCCAACCGGCTGCAGATCAAGGAAGGCCTCGACAAGCGGGCCGCCGTGCTCAAGGCGGCGGCCGTGCGCCTGCGGCCCATCCTGATGACCACCGTCGCCATGATCGTCGCCATGGTGCCGCTGCTGCTGGCCGACGGTCCCGGTGCCGAGAGCCGCTTCGATATCGGCCTGGTCATCAGCACCGGCCTGGGCATCGGCACCTTCTTCACCCTGTTCGTGGTGCCCGCCGTGTATGTCGTCATGGCCCGCGACCAGCGCGACCGCGCCCGCGCCATCCAGCCGCATCCGGCCACGCCCTGAGATACGGGCGGCGGCCGTCCCTCGGGAACCCGGCGGGCACGGCGGACGTTGCCGTGAAAGTCATTACCAGCGTCGCCGCGACGTTGATAAGCTATGGCGAGGCCAACGGGATTTCTTGCGCGGTAACGGAGTGACGCGCCGACGTGGACGCAACCAACCCTGAGTCTGCCGACGACAGGCGCCCCGGATGGGCGCGGCGCCGCGCGGCGTCGGCGAAGCGCCACTGGCTGGCGCTGACCGGGCCGGCGCCGCTGCGCTGGCTGCCCGAAGGCGTCCGCCGGCAGGCGCTGGTGCTCCGGGTGCTGCGCGCCGGCTGGCGCGACCTGATCCACGGCTATCTCAGCCTGCAGGCCATGAGCCTGGTCTACACCACCCTGCTGTCGCTGGTGCCGCTGCTGGCGGTGAGCTTCTCGGTGCTGAAGGGTTTCGGCGTCCACAACCAGCTGCAGCCGCTGCTCTACAACGTGCTGCGGCCGCTGGGCTGGCAGAAGGCCCACGAACTGGCTGACCAGATCATCGGCTTCGTCGACAATGTCAAGGTGGGGCTGCTGGGCGGCGTCGGCCTGCTGATGCTGATCTACACGGTCCTGCTGCTGATGCAGAAGATCGAGGACGCGCTCAACTACACCTGGCACATCAAGCGCAGCCGGAGTCTCGGCCAGACCTTCGCCATCTATATGAGCGTGCTGCTGGTGGGTCCGCTGCTGGTATTCGGCGCGCTCAGCCTGATCTCGGCGCTCGCCACCGACAGCTTCGTCGACTGGCTGACCCACCGGCCCGGCATGGAGACCGCCATCGCCTGGGGCGGCCAGCTGGTGCCTTACCTGATCCTCGTGGTCGCCTTCACCTTCATCTACATGATGGTGCCGAACACGCCGGTGCGGTTCAAGCCGGCGCTGATCGGCGCATCGATTTCGGCGGCGCTGTGGGAGCTGTGGGGCTGGATGTTCGCAGCGTTCCTCGCCAACTCGGCGGGTTATGCCATCTATGCGGCCTTCGCCACCCTGTTCATCTTCATGTTCTGGCTCTACGGGAGCTGGCTGATCCTGCTCGTGGGCTCGTCCATCGCCTGCTACATCCAGCACCCGCAATACGCCACCGTCGAACCCGACGCGCTCAAGCTGAGCGCCCGCGCCCGCGAGATCATCGCCATCGCCGTGATGCGCGAGATCGCCAGCCGGTTCCAGTCGGGCGCGCCGGCCTGGACCGTGGCGGAACTGGCGAGCTACATCGACGCGCCCGACCCCGCCGTGGAATGGACCGTCTGCGCGCTGCTCGCGGGCGGCCTGCTGTGCGAGAGCGGCGAGAAGCCCACGCGGCTGATGCTGGCCAGGGACCCGTCCGCCATCACCCTGGCGGACATGGTCACCGTGCTCCGCGAGGCGGACTCGAATGGTACGCCGTCCAAACTCAAGCCGCCCGAGGATTCCCAGGCAACGCGGCTGATCGAGGACTCCGAGCGGGCGCGCGACGCGGTGCTGCGCGGCCAGACCATCCGGTCGCTGATCGACGCGGCCGACGCACCCACGCCCGGCGTCCCCCCGCTGCCGTCCGCCGGTTGACAAGGCGACGGCCCCGCCGCCTAATGCCCGCGAATTCCAGCCATCGGGGAGCACCATCATGAAGAGCCAGGCGATCACGGCGTTCGGCCAGCCGCTCGAGCCGGTCACCAGCGATACGCCGGCGCCGCAGGGCGCCGAAGTGGTGCTCAGGGTCACCCATTGCGGCGTCTGCCATTCCGACGTGCACATCCATGACGGCCATTTCGACATGGGCGGCGGCAACAAGCTGGACATGACCGGCGGCATCAAGTTGCCCTTCACCATGGGCCACGAAATCGAAGGCGAGGTGGTGGCCGTCGGCCCCGGCGCGACGACGGCGAAGGTCGGTGACCGGCGCGTGGCGTTCCCGTGGATCGGCTGCGGCATCTGCCCGGTCTGCGCCCGCGGTGACGAGCATCTATGCAATGCGCCGCGCCAGCTCGGCATCAACATCGCCGGCGGCTATGCCGACCACGTGCTGGTGCCGCACGAGAAGTACCTGCTGGACTATGCCGGCATCCCCGAAGGCCTGGCCGCCACCTATATGTGCTCGGGCCTGACCGCGTTCAGCGCGCTGAAGAAGATCGACCGGCCGGGTCCCGACGATGCCATCCTGATCGTCGGCGTCGGCGGCGTCGGCATGATGGGCGTGCAGTTCGCCAAGGCCCTGTTCGGCAAGGCGCCGCTGGTTGCCGACATCAGCGCAGGCCGCATGGCGGCAGCCCAAAAAGCCGGCGCCGGCGCGGCCTATGACGCGTCGGACGCCAAGATCACCCGGCAGATCAAGGCCGACACCGGCGGCGGCGTGTTCGCGGCCATCGACTTCGTCGGCTCGGAAAGCTCGTTCGCGCTGGCACGGGGCAGCCTGCGCAAGGGCGGGACGGCCGTGGTCGTCGGCCTGTTCGGCGGCGCGTTCACCATGCCGATCCCCATGTTCCCGTTCACCTCCATGCAGCTGAAGGGCTCGTTCGTCGGCTCGCTGGCCGAGACGAAGGAAATGCTGGCGATGGTCAAGCGCGGCGCGGTCGATCCCATACCGGTCGCCGAGCGCCCGCTGGACCAGGCCAGCGCGACGCTCGACGATCTGCGCGCCGGCAAGATCACCGGCCGGGTCGTCCTGCGGCCCTGAGGCCACAGGCCGTTACCGATTTGGCGCGAGCAGGGCGAAATGGCCGCCTTGGGGATCGACGGCGTTGACGATCCAGGCGTCGCCGGGCACCTGGTGCGGCCCCATGACGACCCTGCCGCCGCCCTCGCCGATCCGCTCGACCGCGGCGTCGATTGCATCCACGCAGAAGTAGAACTGCCAGCAGGGCACCGGGAATTCCGCCGGCTTGTTCATGGTCGCGCCGTTGGCGGTGACGCCGTCATACGCGAACAGCCGGTACTGCCCCATGGGGCCCATGTCCATGCTGTCGACCTGTTTCCAGCCGAACTGGCCGGCATAGAACGCCATCGCCGCCTCGCCGTCACCGGCATAGAGCTCGTGCCAGCCGACGGTACCGGGCGTACCCATGGGGACCGGCGGCGCGTCCGGACCCTGCGGCTGCAGGAACAGGAACACCGCGCCGGTCGGATCGGCGACGACAGAGAAACGGCCAACGCCATCGATGTCGGCAGGCTCCTTGTGCACCGTGCCGCCTGCGGCCTTCACCCTGGCCGTGTCGGCGTCTACGCTCTTGGAATGGATGTAGCCGAGCCAGTGCGGCGGCATGGACTTGTCGGGGCAGGCCATGATGCCGCCGATGCCACGGTCGCCCGCATGGAGCACCGTATAGGCGCCGGTATCGTCGTAGGGTTGCGGCCGCCAGCCCACCACGTCGGCGTAGAAATCGATCGCCGCGGCGGTGTCGGTGGTCATCAACTCGTACCAGAAGAATTGCTGGGTCATCGTCTGTCTCCTGTCAGGCGCCGGCGGCGGCGCGCTCGATTTCGCCAATGTCGATCTTGATCTGCTTCAGCATCGCCTCGGTGGCGCGGCGCGCCCTCCCTCCATCCGCGTCGACGGTCAGCTCGACGAGACGCCGGGGTATGATCTGCCACGACAGCCCCCAGCGGTCGGTCAGCCAGCCGCACTGCACCGGCGCGCCGCCGTCCTTGATCAGGGCATCCCACAACCGGTCGGTCTCGGCCTGGTCGTCGGTGATGACCACGATCGAGGCGGCCGCCGTGTGCGTGAAGTGCGGGCCGCCATTGAGGGCCTGGTATTGCTGACCGTCCAGGGTGAACTCGACCAGCATGGTCTCGCCCCTCTTGCCGCCGCCGGGCGAGTCGGCGTTGTAAGGCGTTACCCGGTCGATCCGCGAGTTGGGGATCAGCGAGACGTAGAACCGCGCGGCATCCTCGCCGTCCTTGTCGAACCACAGGCAGGTGGAAATCTTCGACATCACTTGCTCCCCGCTTCGACGATAACCTCGAAACCGCCGAAAATCATCCGCTGCGGATTGAACGGCATGTCGTCGGGCATCTTCATGCGCGGATCGGCCATCACCTTTCTGTTGCCTTCGTCGCGGGCCTCCTTCGAGGGCCAGGTGATCCACGAGAACACGACGTTCTCGCCCTTCTCGGTCTTCACCGCGCCGTAGAAGTCGGTGACCTTGCCTTCCGGCACGTCCTCGCCCCAGCATTCGACCACATGGGTCGCGCCGGCTTCGCGGAACAGCACGGCGGCTTCCTCCGCCATCTTGCGGTAGGCGTCCTTCTGGCCTTGCGGCACGGGAATGACAAATCCGTCAACGTAGCTCATCGGTTCTCTCCTCGGGGTGGAGCGGCCCATGGCCGCGGGTCCTCTGGCCTCGTTGGATATGGGGCGCCTGTTCGGCGGCGTCCCGGCGACTCGCTCCTCGGTTGCGACTTGACACACTTACCCATTTTAGTTATAAAAAACAACTATGAAGTTAGAAAAAACAACTAACATCCCCTCGCTTCCCGGTCGCTCCTATGACGACGCCTGCGGCGCGGCGCACGCGCTCGACCTGATCGGTGAGCGCTGGGCGCTGCTGGTGATGCGCGAGCTGATGCTGGGGCCGCTGCGCTTTGGCGCCCTGCGGGCCGCGCTCCCGGGCATCTCGGCCAATGTGCTGACCCAGAGGCTGGAAGGGCTGGAGGGAATCGGCGCCATCGTGCGCCGCAGGCTGCCGCCGCCAGGCACCGCGCAGGTCTACGCGCTGACGCCGTGGGGTTACGAGGCCGAACCGATCATGCAGTCGCTGGGCCGCTGGGGGGCGAGGTCGCCGCTGCACGACCCCATGCTGCCGCTGAGCCCGGTGTCGCTGATGCTGTCGTTCCGCACCATGTTCGACCCGGCGCGCGCCGAAGACTTCGAGGCCCGGATCGGCCTCCGCCTCAGCGGTGAGGACTACATGGTGCGGATCGGCAGGGGCCGCGTCGAGGCGGCGCGCGAGGCCATCGAGAACGCCGACGTGGTGTTCACCGGCACCGCGCCCGCGGTGGCGGGCGCCGTCTATGGCGGCGTGCCGTTGACCGCGCTCGAGGCCGACGGTGCGCTGGAGGTCGATGGCTACCGCACCATCGCCAACCGCTTCATCACCCTGTTCCCGCTGCCGCCGAAGATCGACGTGACTAGCGCCGCAGCAGCGCCTGGAACCAGCTGAACATCCGGAATCCTCTCCGCGCTTCCCTGACGCTCGCCGGGGATCCGGCGGCGATGGCGGGGGCGACGTCGCTTGCCCGGAAATTGCGGATGATGCCCTTGAGTTCGGGCTCGTCGACGGCATTGGCCGCATCGGCCAGCGAGAACCAGCGCCGCTCGCGCCGGTCCTGCTCCTTCCATTCGTCCAGCTCGTCGGTGACGGCGATGGGGAACACGTCCACGTCGACCATCCGCGACGCGCCGTTGTCACGCCGCTTGCGGTAGCGGTAGGAGCCGATCGAGGCGGAGCAGGCCGCGCCCAGCACGCCCGCTTCCTCCTCGGCCTCCTGCGCCGCCGAGGCATGGGCGGACAGGCCCTTGACCAGATTGCCCTTGGGCAGCACCCACCGCTTCGTCTCCATGGACGTGACCAGCAGGACGCTCAAGGGCGCGTCGAGCGCGTCCGATGTGGCCCTGTACGGCAATGCGGCGATCTGCTGAATCGTAACCCCCTATGTGATGGCTTCATGGCTGCTCTAACGCGCCCGGCGCGGTGCTGTCAAATGCGTTCGGACATGATCGCACAGCGCGTCCCCACCAGCCAGCCGGCAGTCGAAAACTCTTGGGATTCCAGAAAGATCCGGTAATCTTCCGGTATCCTTTCTGCGGCCATCCCGATCTTCCGGCCGCGCCGCCGGCTGCCGCGTTTCCACCTGTTGCTTTGGTCTCAATTGATACGTATTATAGTGTCAGTTGGCACCAAGCGGAGCCGCCATGAAAGCCGAACCCCATAGCATCGAGACCCTGCTCGGCATGCCGGGAAATGCGGATACGTTGCTCGACCTGGCCTACCGGATCGAGGGCGGACTGCCGGTCGGCGCCGTCGAGCGCCTCGCCGGGTTCGTCGCGCCGGGCGACGCCAACTTCAAGTACCGGCTGATGTCGAAGCCCACTTTCATGCGGCGCAAGAAGTCGGCGGGAAAGCGGCTGACCGCCGAGGAGGGCAACAAGCTGGCCCGCCTCGCCAAGGTCGTCAGCTTCGCGCTCGACATCTACAAGGACCCGGCGCGGGCGCGGGCCTTCCTCAGCCGGCCGCATCCCATGCTCGACGGCAGGCCGCCGCTCGACGTTGCGCTGGCCACCGGCCCCGGCGCCGACACGGTGATCAACATCCTTGGACGCGCGGCCTATGGCGGCGGCGCGTGAGCGCACAACGGACCCATGTGGTCCTGACCTGCTACCGCATCGGCGACCCGGACGGCCTGTTCCCGATCTACGACGACGAAGGCTCGCGGCTCTATCCGGGCCGCTGGAACACGCCCGACAGCCCGATGATCTACACCTCGGAGCACTACTCGACCGCCATGCTGGAAAAGCTGGTGCACTTCAACGCGATCCTGCCGTCCAACCAGCACTTCATCCGCATCACCATCCCCAACGGAACCAGCTTCGAGGTTTTCCCAACGGCGGCCCACCCCGGCTGGGACGGCAAGAACGAGGACATCTGCAAGCGGTATGGCGAGGCGTGGTGCGGGGAACAGCGCTCGGTGCTGCTGCTTGTGCCGTCGATTCCGGCGCGGGTGGAGCACAATTTTCTCATTAACGCGAAGCACCCGGATGCGGCGGCAATTACATATGCGTTGCCGGAGCCGGTTTGGTGGGATGAGAGGCTCTACAGATAGGGAGGCGAGTTTCCTAAACTGTCGGCGTAGCTCCACCGTGACTCCAATCAGTTCAAGTCTCTTCTGAGCGTCTCCATCAGCTTCCGCGCCTGCTGCTGGATCGCCGCCTCCGGCTTCAGGCCGAGGCACGTTTCCGCCGCTTCCCTCGCGCCCTTCAGCTGGCCGGACTGGGCCTGGATGGCGGCGCTTTCCAGCCATAGGCGCGCATCCGCCGGGGCGATCAGCAGCATGCGCTGCATGACCTGCAGGCCGCGCGCCTGGTTGCCGCCTTGCAGGGCACGGCCGCGGATGTTGTTCAGGAGGCGCAGCAGCACCGCGCGGTCGGGCATGGGCTCGTAGTATTTCGGCTCAAGCTCGGCGTCCGGACCCACATAGGTTTTCAGCATCTGGCGCAGCGCCGGCGGCTCGACGGTGACGCCGGCGTGGAACGGGTCGAGGATCACCCGGTCGGATTCGCCGTCGAGGCGCAGCACGAAATGGCCGGGGAAATCCAGGCCCCACGCCTGCCATCCGGCGCGGCGCGCGGTTTCGATGTAGAGGATGGCGAGCGCCACGGGCAGGCCCTTCCTGCGGTCTATCACCGCCATCAGATCAGCGTTGACCATGTCGTCATAGGTGTCGCGGTCGCCGCCATAGCCGTGCTCGATGTGGATCACGGTTGACAGCGCGTCGCCCCGGTCGGCGGCGCACCACATCACGCGGTTCACCAGGCCGGCGGCCAAATCGTCCAGATGGCGCAGATACGGCCCGACCTCGCGGCCCGGGTGGTCGAGGGCGGCGAGCAGGAGCGCGGCCTCGGCGAGCGGCATCGTGGCGCCGTCCGCCGCACCGATCTCGCGCAGCCGCGCCTCGTACTCGTCAGTTCCGGTCATTCGGCGGCCTGCGAGACCTCCGCCCGGTCGAACGTCAGCCGCAACTGCTTCAGGCCGCGCAGGATGAAGTTGGGATGGTACTCCAGCTTCTCGTGGCCGTCCGCCAGCCTGATGTTGGCGAGGCGCCGCAGCAGGGTGCGGAAGCCCAGGAACATCTCCTCGCGCGCCAGCATGGCGCCGACGCAGAAATGCACGCCGACGCCGAAGGCGATCTGGGCGCCGGCGTTGCGGCGGCAGACGTCGAGCGCGTCGGGCTCGGCGAACACCTTGTCGTCCCGGTTGGCCGCGGCCCAGCGCAAATTGACCAGCGAACCGGCGGGAATCTCGTGGCCGCCCAGCACCGTATCGCGCGTGGTCACCCGGAACAGGCCGGCGACCGGCGATTCGAGGCGCAGCACCTCCTCGCAGAAGGTGCGCATCAGCTTGTCGTCGCCGCCTTTCAGCAGGGCGAGCTGGTCCGGGTTCTCCAGCAACAGCACCATGCCGGCGGCGAACGCGTTGGTGGTGGTCTCGTTGCCCGCCACCAGCAGCTGCTGGATGATCGACAGCAGTTCGGCGCCGTTGAGCGGCCGGCCTTCCGGATTGCCGTCCTCCTCCAGCCGGGCGTTGACCAGGTCGCTGAGGATGTCGTCCTTCGGGTCGGCGCGCCGTTCCTCCATGCGCTCGAGGAAGTAGCGCTGGAACTCGATCACCAGCCTGGCGCGGGCCAGTTCGGCTTCCAGCCCGATGTTGAGGCCGATGGGCACGGAAGCATCGGACCAGTCCTTGAACTTCTGCATGTCCGAACGTGGCACGCCCAACTGGTCGGCGATGATGTAGATGGGCAGCTTGATCGCGAATTCGGCAACGAACTCCACCTCGCCCTTGCCAATGAAATCGTCGATCAGCTCATCGACGATCTGCTGGATGTAGCCCTGCATGCCCCGCACGCGCCCGGCGGTGAACGCCCGGTTGACCAGGTTGCGGTAGCGTGTGTGCAGCGGCGGATCGGCTGAAATGAGGGTGCTGGCGAAAAGCAGTCCCTCCTTCCGATACAACTCGACCACCTCGGGATAGGCGCCGGGTCCGCCGCCGGAAGCGGCCTGGTTGATCTGGCTGGAGAACACCTCGGTGTTGCGCACCGCCTCCATCACCAGGTCGTAGCGGGTGACGATGAAAAAGCCGGTCTGCGGGATGCGGTAGACCGGCGCCTGCTCGCGCAGCGCCCGGTACGCCGGAAACGGGCATTCGAGCGTGCCCTGTTCCATGAGGTTGAAGCTCGTCAGATCCGTCATCGCGTCCTCTCCCACAAGCGCCGTTTCGGCCTTGAAACCGCCATTTCCGGGGCGATGGAGTGTAACCCGCGAGGCCCCGGACCGATAGATAAACTGGTTGCCGAGCCCTGGGAAAAAAGGTAAGTAATGCTGATATAAATCGGCGGGTTCGCCGGTTGAATGGCGCAGGATTGCCGGAAGCTCCCGCGGCCCCATGTTCCGATATGGCTGACGCATGGCAGCCAAGGAAATCTGGGGCTTTGGTTGCTCCCGGCGAATCGGTACTCTTAACGGCCTTTAAGAAAAGACCGGAGAACGCCCCGTGACCCCGCAAGACGGCCACGAGGCATTTTCGCGGCCTGAAGGGAGACACCCCAGGATGTCGACGCCAGACAGGGACTTGATCATGCCCGGCCTGCCACAGGCCCAAGGGCTTTATGACCCGCGGCAGGAACATGACGCGTGCGGCATCGGCTTCGTCGCCAACATCAAAGGCCACAAGAGTCACGAGATCGTCCAGCAGGGTCTGCAGATCCTGCTCAACCTGGATCACCGCGGCGCGGTGGGCGCCGACCCCAAGGCCGGCGACGGCGCCGGCATCCTCATCCAGGTGCCGGATGCGTTCATGCGCACCGAGGCCGGCAAGCTCGACATCACCCTGCCCAAGGCCGGCCATTACGGCGTCGGCGTGATCTTCCTGCCGCGCGACAGGGCGCTGCAGGAGCGCATCCAGGAGATCGTCGAGGAGACGACGGCCATGGAAGGCCAGCGCTTCCTGGGCTGGCGCGACGTGCCGGTCGACAATTCCGATTTCTCCGAGGCGCTGAAGAAGACCGAGCCCTGCATCCGGCAGTTCTTCGTCGGCCGCGGCCCCGCCGTGCTCGAGGACGACACCTTCGAGCGCAAGCTCTACATCCTGCGCAAGGTCGTATCGTCGGCCGTCGAGAAGATGGGGCCGGACGTCTATGCCTGGTACTACATCCCGTCGCTGTCCTCGCGCACCGTGCTCTACAAGGGCATCCTGCTGGCGACCCAGGTCGGCGCGTATTACCTGGACCTGCAGGACCCGCTGATGGAATCGGCGCTGGCGCTGGTCCACCAGCGGTTCTCCACCAACACCTTCCCGTCGTGGAAGCTGGCGCATCCGTTCCGCTTCATCTGCCACAACGGCGAGATCAACACGGTGCGCGGCAACATCAACTGGATGAACGCCCGCCGCGACGCGCTGCGCTCGGAGGTCTATGGCGAGGACCTGGAGAAGCTGTGGCCGCTGATCCCGGAAGGCCAGTCCGACTCGGCCGACTTCGACAACGCCTTGGAGCTTTTGGTCCATGGCGGCTATTCGCTCGCCCACGCCATGATGATGCTGATCCCGGAAGCCTGGGCCGGCAATCCGCTGATGGATGACCAGCGCCGCGCGTTCTACGAGTACCACGCCGCGCTGATGGAGCCGTGGGACGGCCCGGCCGCCGTGGCGTTCACCGACGGCCGCCAGATCGGCGCCACGCTGGACCGCAACGGCCTGCGCCCGGCGCGCTATATCATCACCGACGACGACATGGTCATCCTGGCGTCGGAGGCCGGCGTGCTGCCCGTGCCCGAGAGCAAGATCGTCAAGAAGTGGCGGTTGCAGCCGGGCAAGATGCTGCTGATCGACACCGTCGAGGGCCGCATCATCGACGACGAGGAGATCAAGGCGCAGCTGGCATCGGCCAAACCCTACAAGAAGCTGCTCGACGCCGCGCAGATCCAGCTCGAGACCCTGCCTGAGATGAATGGCCTCGACGAGCCGGCGTCCACCGTGCCGCTGCTGAAGCAGCAGCAGGCGTTCGGCTACACGCAGGAGGACCTGCGCATCCTGATGACGCCGATGGTGCTGACCGGCCAGGAAGCCGTCGGCTCCATGGGCAACGACACGCCGATCCCGGCGCTGTCGAACCAGCCCAAGCCGCTCTATTCCTATTTCAAGCAGCGCTTCGCCCAGGTCACCAACCCGCCGATCGACCCGATCCGCGAGGAGCTGGTGATGTCGCTGACCTCGTTCATCGGCCCGCGCCCCAACCTGCTGGGCCTTGGCGCGGGCGGTCACAAGCGGCTGGAGGTGCATCAGCCGATCCTGACCAACGCCGACCTGGAGAAGATCCGGCATATCGGCGACGTGGCCGGCAACCCGTTCCATACCCTGACCGTCGATGCCACCTATCCGGCGTCGGAGGGCGCGGCGGGCATGAAGACCGCGCTCGACCGCATCTGCCGCGAGGCCGAGGACGGCGTCGAGGCAGACTACAACATCGTCATCGTCTCCGACCGGGCGGTGAGCCGGGACCGCATCCCGATCCCGTCGCTGCTCGCCACCTCGGCGGTGCACCAGCACCTGATCAAGCGCGGCCTGCGCACCGGCGCGGGCCTGGTGATCGAGACCGGCGAGGCGCGCGAGGTGCATCATTTCTGCCTGCTGGCCGGCTACGGCGCCGAAGCCATCAACCCGTGGCTGGCGTTCGATACCATCGTCAACATGCTGCCGCATCTCGAGGAGCAGATATCCGAGAAGTACGCCAAGGAGCGTTACATCAAGGCGGTCTCCAAGGGCATCCTGAAGGTCATGTCCAAGATGGGCATCTCGACCTACCAATCCTATTGCGGCGCCCAGATCTTCGACGCGGTCGGCCTGTCGACCCGGTTCGTCGAGGACTATTTCTACGGCACGCCGACCACCATCGAGGGCGCCGGCCTGCCCGAGATCGCCGAGGAAAGCGTCCGCCGCCACAAGCTGGCGTTCGGCAACTCGCCGGTCTATGCCAACCAGCTCGACGTGGGCGGCGACTACATGTACCGCATCCGCGGCGAGGACCACATGTGGACGCCGGAGACGGTCAGCGCCCTGCAGCACGCGGTGCGCGGCAACAGCCAGGACCGCTACCGCGAGTTCGCCGCCGCCATCAACGATCAGGGCGAGCGCCTGATCACGCCGCGCAGCCTGTTCGTCATCAAGCAGGCGGCGACGCCGATCCCCATCGACGAGGTCGAGCCGGCCGCCGAGATCGTCAAGCGGTTCGCCACCGGCGCCATGTCGTTCGGCTCGATCAGCCGCGAGGCGCACACCACGCTGGCCATCGCGATGAACCGGATCGGCGGCAAGTCGAACACCGGCGAGGGCGGCGAGGAGCCGGACCGCTTCGTGCCGCTGCCCAACGGCGATTCCATGCGCTCGGCCATCAAGCAGGTGGCCAGCGGCCGCTTCGGCGTGACCGCCGAATACCTGGTCAACGCCGACGACATCCAGATCAAGATGGCCCAGGGCGCCAAGCCCGGCGAGGGCGGCCAGCTTCCCGGCCACAAGGTCGACGAGATCATCGCCAAGGTACGGCATTCGACGCCGGGCGTCGGCCTGATCTCGCCGCCGCCGCATCACGACATCTATTCGATCGAGGATCTGGCCCAGTTGATCTTCGACCTGAAGAACGTCAACCCGCAGGCCCGCATCTCGGTGAAGCTGGTGTCGGAAGTGGGCGTGGGCACGGTGGCGGCCGGCGTGTCGAAGGCCAAGGCCGACCATGTGACCATCGCCGGCTACGAGGGCGGCACCGGCGCCAGCCCGCTGACCTCGCTGAAGCACGCGGGCTCGCCATGGGAGATCGGCCTGGCCGAGACCCAGCAGACCCTGGTGCTCAACCGCCTGCGCGGCCGCATCGCGGTGCAGGTCGACGGCGGCCTGCGCACGGGCCGCGACGTGGTCGTGGGCGCGCTGCTGGGCGCCGACGAGTTCGGCTTCGCCACCGCGCCGCTGATCGCCGCCGGCTGCATCATGATGCGCAAGTGCCACCTGAACACCTGCCCGGTCGGCGTAGCCACCCAGGACCCGGAGCTGCGCAAGAAGTTCACCGGCCAGCCCGAGCACGTCACCAACTACTTCTTCTTCGTCGCCGAGGAAGTGCGCGAGCACATGGCCGCCATGGGCTTGCGCACCATGAACGAGATGATCGGCCGGGTCGACATGCTCGACATGCGCAAGGCCCATGATCACTGGAAGGCCAAGGGTCTCGACTTCACCCGGCTGTTCCACAAGCCCCAGGTGGACGACACCGTCGCCATCTTCCACAACGAGGAACAAAAGCACGGCATCTGGGACATCCCGGACCGTCTGCTGATCGAGCAGGCGCAGCCCGCGCTGGTCGACGGCACGCCCGTCAAGATCGAAATCCCGGTGCGCAACGTCCACCGCACCGTCGGCGCCATGCTGTCGGGCGAGGTGGCCAGGCGCTACGGCCATGCCGGCCTGCCCGAGGACACCATCGCGGTGAAGCTGACCGGCACCGCCGGCCAGAGCTTCGGCGCGTTCCTCGCGAAGGGCGTGTCGTTCGAGCTGGAGGGCGAAGCCAACGACTATGTCGGCAAGGGCCTGTCGGGCGGCCGGATCGTGATCTATCCGCACCATGAGAGCCCGATCGTGCCGCCCGAGAGCATCATCGTCGGCAACACGGTGCTGTACGGCGCCATCGCCGGCGAATGCTACTTCAACGGCGTCGCCGGCGAGCGCTTCGCCGTGCGCAACTCGGGCGCCACCGCCGTCGTCGAGGGCGTCGGCGATCATGGCTGCGAATACATGACCGGCGGCATCGTCGTGGTCATCGGCAAGACCGGGCGCAACTTCGCCGCCGGCATGTCGGGCGGCATCGCCTATGTGCTGGACGAGGACGGCGACTTCGATCGGCGCGTCAACATGCAGATGGTCGAGATCGCGCCGATCCCGGCCGAGGACGACATGATGAACCGGGTCCTGCACCTGCAGGGCGATCTGGAGAGCCACGGCATCGTCGACCTCGACCACGACATGACCCGCTACGACGCCGAGCGGCTGTGCCTGCTGCTGAAGAAGCACCTGCACTACACCGGCAGCGACCGGGCGAAGGAGATCCTGGACAACTGGGCCGAGTACTTGCCCAGGTTCACCAAGGTCATGCCGGTCGACTACCGCATGGCGCTGGAGCAGATGCAGGCGAAGCGGAACGTGCAGCGCGCCGTCGCCGCGGCGAGAGGACGCTGACATGGGAAAGCCGACCGGCTTCAAGGAATTCGACCGTCTCGACCGCAAATACGCCCCGGTCGAGGAGCGGGTGACGCACTACAACGACTTCGTCATCCCGCTGCCGGCCGAGGAGCTGAACAGGCAGGCCGCGCGCTGCATGGATTGCGGTATCCCGTACTGTCACAACGGCTGTCCGGTCAACAACATCATCCCGGACTTCAACGACCTGGTGTACCGCAACGAGTGGAAGGAGGCGTTCGTCACGCTGGATTCCACCAACAACTTTCCCGAGTTCACCGGCCGCATCTGCCCGGCGCCGTGCGAGGCGTCGTGCACGCTGAACATCGACGACAAGCCGGTCACCATCAAGACCATCGAATGCGCGATCATCGACCGGGCGTTCCAGGAAGGCTGGGTGGTGCCGCGTTCGGCGCCGTTCCGCACCGGCAAGACGGTCGCCGTGGTCGGCTCCGGTCCGGCCGGCATGGCCGCCGCCCAGCAGCTCGCCCGCGTCGGCCATGACGTGACGCTCTACGAGCGGCATCGCAAGATCGGCGGCCTGCTGCGCTACGGCATTCCCGATTTCAAGATGGAAAAGCATGTCATCGACCGCCGCGTGGCGCAGATGGAAGCCGAGGGCGTTCGGTTCGAGACCGGCGTGCATGTGGGCGTCGATATCGACGCGAACGACCTGATGAAGAAGTTCGACGCGGTGCTGCTGACCGGCGGCGCCGAGAAGGCCCGCGACCTGCCCGTGCCCGGCCGCGAACTCGACGGCATCGAGTTCGCCATGGACTTCCTGCCGCAGCAGAACCGCCGCGTCGGCGGCGAGCCGGTCGGCAACGTCAAGGAAATCCTGGCCGGCGGCAAGAACGTCGTCGTCATCGGCGGCGGCGACACCGGTTCCGACTGCATCGGCACCAGCTTCCGCCAGGGCGCCCTGTCGGTGACCCAGATCGAGATCATGCCGCAGCCGCCCGAGCGCGAGAACAAGCCGCTGGTGTGGCCGAACTGGCCCATGAAGATGCGCACCTCGTCGTCGCAGGCCGAAGGCGCCGAGCGCGACTTCGCGGTCAACACGGTGAGCTTCGAAGGCGAGAACGGCCGCGTCACCGGCCTCAACTGCATCCGCGTCGACGAGCGTATGCAGCCGATCCCCGGCACCGAATTCCGCATCCCGGCCGACCTGGTGCTGCTCGCCATGGGCTTCGTCAGCCCGGTGCACGAAGGCATGATCGAGCAGCTCGGCGTGACGCTTGATCCCCGCGGCAACGTGGGCGCCGACACGGTGCGCTACCAGACCTCCATCGACAAGGTCTTCGCTGCCGGCGACATGCGCCGCGGCCAGTCGCTGGTCGTCTGGGCCATCCGTGAAGGCCGCCAGGCCGCCCGCGCCGTGGACCTGTGGCTGATGGGCACGACGGAACTGCCGCGGTAAGGCAGAAGACCAAGGACATCGCCGCCCTCCCTTCTCCCCGCCGGGGAGAAGGTGGCGCGCAGCGCCGGATGAGGGGCAAGCCGCGCCAGCGGCTTCCGGACCGCAGCGCACCTGCCCCCTGTCCGCGTCCTGAATCACCCGTTAAACTCTCCGTCGAACAAGGGGAGAGACGCCATGAGCCAGCCAGCCTTCAACTACGACAACGTCAAGGGCTACACCCTGGACGAGGACGCCGAGCGCGAGCTGATCGCGGCGCAGAACGAGTGCACCTTCATGTGGTCCACCAAGGAAGGCTGGCCCGTCGGCGTGATCATGTCCTACATCTTCGAGCAGGGCTGTTTCTGGCTGTCGGTGTCGTCGCTGCGCGTGCGCGTGCAGGCCGTCGAGCGCGACCCGCGTGTGTCCATCGCCATCACCAGCAAGGGCACCAGCACCCTGGGCAGCCGGGCGCTGACCTACAAGGGCACCTGCGAGGTTTTCAAGGACCAGGCCACCATCGACTGGTTCCTGCCGCTGCTCGCCAAGCGCCTGCGCGCCGGTGACGAGGCAGCCCAGAAGCTGTTCGTGAAGCTGAACGACACCCCCAACCGCCGCGTCCTGAAGGTGACCCCGGTCAAGCGCATCGGCTATGACGGCCAGAAGATGCGCAAGGCGACGGAGGAAGCAGTGGCGGCGGGCCGGGAGATCGGGCCGAGCTGATCGGCGGCTAAACCTTCACCATCACCTTGCCCCTGTTCGAGCCGTCGAACAGGCGGTGATAGGCCTTCAGCGTGTTCTCCAGGCCGTCGACCAGCTCGACGTTGTAGGTGAGCCTGCCGGCGCGGTGCCAGTCCATCAGCGTCTTCTCGATCTCGCCGCACTGGCCGAAGAAGTCCGGCGAGAAGAAGCCCTGGACCGTGGCGCGCTTCATCAGCAGCTGGTCGAAATTGGTCGGGCCGGGGCGCTTCTGGGTGTCGGCATATTGCGACACCAGGCCGCAGATGGCGATGCGCGCATACATGGCCATGTGGCCCATGATGGTATCGAGCACCGCGCCGCCCACATTGTCGAAATAGACGTCGACGCCGTTCGGGCACAGCACGTTGAGTTCGTGCGACAGGTTCTGCTGCCGGTAGTTGATGGCGTGGTCGAACCCAAGGTCCTCGGTGAGCCAGCGGCATTTTTCCTCGCGGCTGGTGAGGCCGATGACCCTGCAGCCCAGGTTGCGCGCCACCTGCCCGGCCAGCGATCCGGTGGCGCCCGCGGCCGCCGAGACCACGACCGTCTCGCCCCGCTTGGCCTTGCCGACGTCGACGATGCCGGCATAGGCGGTCCAGCCGTTGGGGCCGCCCATGGCCAGGTAGGCCGGCAGGTCGATGTCGTCCTCCACCGGCAGCTTCTGGAACAGGCCCGACTTCTCGCTGGCCAGCGAATAGTCGGCCCAGTGGCCGAAGGTGCGCAGCCGGTCGCCGACGGCGAAATCCTTGTGCCTCGACTCCACCACCTCGCCGATCATCATGCCGGCCATGGGCATGCCGACCGGCACGGGTGGCTGATAACCATCGGTGCGCGGCCCCATCCACATGCGGGTGCCCGCGTCCATCGACAGGTAGAGCGCCTTCACCAGCACCTGGCCGTCGGCCGGTGACGGGATGTTGCCGTGCTGGTGGAACTCCAGCGCGCTTTCGAAATCGTCGCCGACGGGCCGGCGCGCCAGCACCCAGTTGCGGTTGGTGTTGGAGGTCATGGCTGTCCCCGTTGTTTCGCCGCAGCTTAGCACGTTGCACCGAGGCGGGTGCGGCGATAGCGTCAGGTGAAGGCAAGAGGGGAATGAAGATGCGCATCGCCACAGGTCCCCTCTCCCTTTGGGAGAGGGTTAGGGTGAGGGGCGATGCCCGCCCAGCGCACGGTCGCGTCTCTTCATCGATATCGCCCCTCACCCTACCCTCTCCCAGAGGGAGAGGGTTCATCGGAGTGGTGGCGATGATGGTGGCCCTTTCCACCCCCGCCCTCGCCGACGACGCCGCGGCCATCCATGCGCGCGCCCTGACGCTCGACACCCACATCGACATCCCCGCCGACTATGCCACGCCGAAGCACGATCCCGGCGTGAGGGGCGACATGCAGGTCGATTTGCCGAAAATGGCCGAGGGAAAGCTCGATGCCGGGTTCTTCATCGTCTATGTGGGCCAGGGGCCGGAGACGCCCGAAGGCTACGCGGACGCCTACAAACAAGCGGTCCAGAAGTTCGACGCCATCCACCGGCAAGCCGGGCAGTATCCCGACCGGATCGAGATGGCGCTGTCGCCCGACGACGTGGAGCGCATCGCCGGCGCGGGCAAGCTGGCGGCATGCATCGGCGTGGAGAATCTCTATCCGGCCGGGCCGGACACCTCGAAGATCGCCGAGTTTTACCGGCGCGGCGCCCGCTACATGTCGCTGACCCATTCGGGCGACAACCACCTGGCCGACAGCGCCAACCTGCAGGGGCAGCTCGACCAGCCGTCGGCGGAAGTCCATGGCGGCCTGACCGGCATGGGGCGCGCGGCCATCGCCGAGATGAACCGGCTGGGCGTGATGGTGGACGTGTCGCACAGCTCGGAAGCGACCACCCTGCAGGCGGTCGAGGCGTCACGGGCGCCGGTGATCGCCTCCCATTCGGCGCTGCGCGGCGTCTACGATATCCCGCGCAACCTCAGCGACACCGCGCTGAAGGCGCTGGCGGCCAAGGGCGGTGTGGTGCAGGTGGTGGCGTTCGACAGCTATCTGCGGGCGCCCAGGCCCGAGAAGGTCGCCGCCACGAAGGCGCTGCGCGAGGAACTGGGCCTGACCACGCCCGCCGCATGGAAGGCGATCACCGACGATCAGCGCAAGACCTACATGGCGCGGCTGAAGGAACTGCATGCGCAGTACGGGCGCGCCAGCGTCAGCGACCTCGCCGACCACATCGACTACGCGGTGAAGGAGGTCGGCATCGACCATGTCGGCATCGCCTCGGACTTCGGCGGCGGCGGCGGCATCGCCGGCTGGGAGGACGCGTCCGAAACCGCCAACGTCACCGCCGAACTGGTCAGGCGCGGCTATTCGGAAGCCGACATCGCCAGGCTGTGGAGCGGCAACCTGCTGCGCGTCTGGCGCGCGGTGGAGGCTGCGGCCGGCCCAAAATGATCAGTTCGGCGCAGGGTTCCGCTACTGCGGCGATTCCTGGCGGCCGGAAACCCCGTCATCCTCCTCGTCTACGATCGGTTTCCCGGTGGTCAGGGTCAGCGCCTGGGTGGGCGAGGCGAAGGTGGTTCCCTCTTCCTCGACGATCTCCTTGATGCGCAATGCCAGCTCCTCCTTGGCGAGCTGCCATTCGCCGGCGTCCGGCGTGGTGGTGAAGCACTGCACCGTCATGTCGATGCTGGAGGTGGTGAGGCTGTCGATCCGCACGGCAATGCCGTCATGAGAGAACGCGTCGTTGCCCTTGATGTATTCCTCGATCTCCTGCCGGACGGCGCGGAGCTGGGCGACGGTGGCGCGGTGATCCAGGCTGATCTTCCAGTTGATATGGCGCGCGGTGAAGCGGCTGAGATTTGCCACCGCGCCGTCGGCCAGTTTGGAGTTCGGCAGGAACACCGGCGCCTTGTCGCCGCGGCGGATCGAGGTCGAGCGGAATCCGATGGTCTCCACCGTGCCCTCGAGCCCATCGACCGAAACCGTGTCGCCCTTGGCGAAGCGCTTTTCGGACAGGATGGCCATGCCGGCGATCAGGTTCTTGAACAGATCCTGGGCGCCCAGCGCCACGGCGACGCCGAACAGGCCCAGGCCGGCGAGCAGCGGCCCGACCTGGATGCCCCACATCTCGAGCACGATGGCGGCGCCGATGAACGCGATGACCAGGCGCACGGCCTTGACCACCCAGTCGACCGTCGCCGCGCCCAGCACGTCCTGCAGCGGCTGGATCGCCCGGCTGAGCGGCATGATGGCGCGGTAGATCGCCCAGAAGATGGTGAACGCGACCAGCGAGCGGACGATCAGCTCGAGCGTCACCCAGTATTGCGGCGACGGATCGAGGAACCGGAACGCCAGATAGAGGCCGAGAATGACCGGCACGAGACGCAGCGGCGGCGCGATGGCCTCGAGCACCACGTCGTCGAAGCGGTTCTGCGTGCGCGCGGTCACGCGCCGCAGGTTGGCGACGACGACGCGGGAGAACAGCCGCCGGGCGACCACCGCGAGCACGACGATCAGGATGGCGATCAGGATGTCGCCCACGGTGGTGCCGAGCAGGCCGTGGTTCCACACGTCCAGCGCCTGCGTCCAGAAATCGTTCACCCGGTCCATGCCCAGCCTTCACGTGCGTTTCGGATCGACAGGACATAATGCCACGTCAGGCCAAAAAGGTGCCCGTTGATCCGCCGGGCCGCCATGCGCGTATGACACAGCGCAAGAATGAGGCATAGATGACACAGGCGATCGCAGTCACTACCATCGGCCGGGCGCACGCCCCCTGGCGCTGCACGGGAAGAGCTGGAGGCATGCAGCAACGGACCGTTACGCACCCCGAACAGTCGAGACGTCTCGAAGCGCTGGTGCTGGCGATCGCGCTTCACCGTGACCGGAGTGCCTTCATCGAGTTGTTCGGCCATTTCGCACCTCGCCTGAAGGCGTTCATGCTGCGCGGCGGCGCCGACCCCGAAACCGCCGAGGAAATCGCCCAGGAAGCCATGATCACCGTCTGGAACAAGGCGGAGCAGTTCGACCCCGCCCGCGCCGCGCTGTCGACCTGGATCTTTACCATCGCCCGCAACAAGCGCATCGACATGCTGCGCCGCCAGGTGCGGCCCGAGATCGATCCGCTCGACCTCGCCGCGATCGAGCAGGAGCCCGCGGCGGACACACGGCTGGCGCTGGCGCAGGCGTCGGCCGACTTGCGCGGCTCCATCGCCCTGCTGCCCGCCGAGCAGCGGCAGGTGCTGCAGCTGGCGTTCTTCGAGGACAAGTCCCACGGCGACATCTCGGCCGAGCTGGGCCTGCCGCTGGGGACGGTGAAGTCCCGCATCCGGCTGGCGCTCGCCCGGTTGCGCGGCATGATCGCGGAGCACAAGCCATGATCACCGACCTGGAGTTGCTGCTGCTGGACTATGCGAGCGGCGCGCTGCCGGAAGGCGCGGCGCTCGCGGTCGCCACCAAGCTGGCCATGGACCCGTCCGCGCGCACCGACATGCAGCTGCTGGAGGCAGCCGGCGGCGCCCTGTTCGACGGGATCGATCCCGAGGCGCTGTCCGATGACCTGCTGGCCACCACGCTCGACCGGCTGGACGGCGAAGCCGGCCCGCCGGCGCTCCTGCCGCTGCCGGACGAGGACACACGCCGCCTGTTGCCCGCGCCGCTCTGGCGTTACGCGCCCAGGGGTCTGGACGGCCTGCGGTGGCGCGACTGGGGCCGCAACGTGCGCGAGGCGGTGCTGCCGCTCGCCGACAGGAGTCACCGCGCGACGCTGCTGCATATCAGGGGCGGCCACGGCGTGCTGCAGCACACCCATCACGGGATGGAGTATACGGTGGTGCTGTCGGGATCGTTCCGCGACGAGTCCGGACAATATGGACCCGGCGCGCTCCAGGTCTGCGACGGTACGGTCCGCCACAAGCCCATCGCCGACCCGGGCGCGGACTGCCTGTGCCTGGGCGTGGTGAGCGCGCCGCTGCACTTCACCGGCCTGGTCGGCCGGTTCATCAATCCCAAGGTGAGATTCTAAAGCGTCATCATCCGCCGATTTTGCGGGAACGCCCGGGGTTTACTCCCGCGTCAGCGCAACCTGCATGACGTCGATGGTCTTGGCCCGGAACCCGCCCTCGCAATAGGCCAGGTAGTAGCGCCACAGCCGCCGGAACCGGTCGTCCAGGCCGTCGAAGCGCAAGCCTTCGGCGGCGGACTCGAATCGCTCGCGCCACAGCCGCAGGGTGCGCGCGTAGTGATCGGCGTAGAACGCCTCGTTCAGCACCTTCAGCCCGGCGCGCCCCACATGCTCGCGGAACACCTTGAGCGACGGCAGCATGCCGCCGGGGAAAATGTGGGTCTGGATGAAGTCCGGCTTGCGCCGGTAGGCCTCGTAGGCCTCGTCCGTGATGGTGATCACCTGCAGCGCGGCGCGGCCGCCGGGGCGCACGGTCTGCGCCACCTTGCCGAAGAACGCCGGCCAGTATTTCTCGCCCACCGCCTCGAACATCTCGATCGATGCCAGATGGTCGAACTTGCCCTGCACGTCGCGGTAGTCGATGAGCTGGACCGATACCTGGTTGCCGAGGCCGGCGCGCTGGATGCGCTCGCTGGCATACCGGTGCTGTTCCTGCGAGATGGTGATGGAGGTGACGTCGACACCACGCTCGCGGGCCGCGAACTCGGCGAAACCACCCCAGCCGCAGCCGATTTCCAGCAGCCGCTCGCCGGGCTTCGGATCGATCATATCGAGCAGGCGGCGGTATTTGTGGCGCTGCGCTTCCTCGAGCGTCGTGTCCTCGGTCGGAAACACGCCCGAAGAATAGGTGACCGTGTCATCGAGCCAGGAGGTGTAGAACTCGTTGCCCAGATCGTAATGGGCGGCGATGTTGCGCCGGCTGCCCTTGCGCGAGTTGGGGCGCACCGAATGGGCGAGCCGCTGCAGCGCGACCGACAGCTTGTGGCCCTGGATCTCGCGGCGGGTGCCCAGCCGGTTGCGCGCCGCCAGCTCGATGAGCGCGGCCAGGTCCGTGGTCTCCCAGTGTCCGGCGATGTACGAGTCCGCGAAGCCGACGCTGCCGGCGCCGAACAGCCGCTTGAGCGCGTCCCAGTTGCGGAAATGCAGGTCCGCCTCGGGTCCCGGCGCCGTGCCGCGAAAGGTTCGGCGTTCGCCCGACGGCACCTCGACAGTGAGGGTGCCGGCTTCCAGGTTGCGGTCGACGAAGGCGAAGAGCTGCGCCTCTCCGGCCCGGCTCAACAGGCGCCCAAGGCCGCCGAATGCCATGCGCGGCAACCCAAGGCGCTGGGCGGCGATGCGCCCTGCGGGGTTATCTTCCGGCGGCATAGAGCGGTTCATGCGTATCCCTCGCCACCTGTTCGCCCGATACCTCCGTATCGGGCGGCGCCGGGTGGCGGAAAACGCGCGCCCCCTTGCGCCAGAGCTTCCATGCCTCCCAGTGGATACCGCCGATGACCTTCAGCGTCATCAAGGGATGCCGGATGAACATTCGCGCCAGTATGCCATCAGTCAGAGGTTTTCGCACCCCCGACAGGGCGGCGAACAGCACGTTGCCCTCCGGCGTCTGCTCGCGGATGGCGACGGAGAGGGTCTCGCCGGGCTCGCCGAGCTTGAAATGGTAGCGCGCCTCCATGCCGATGAACGGCGAGACGTACAGGTTCTTGTCGCACTGCTGACGGATGATGGCGCCGTCGCCGTCCACCGGCAGCAGGTAGGAATGGCGGTCCCGGTGGGTGTTGGTCACTTCGTAGAGGATCGCCCGCAGCGCGCCGGCGGTGTCGCGGATGTAGTAGACGCACAGCGGATTGAACACGTAGCCCAGCACCCTCGGGAAGCACAGCAGGTCGATCCTGCCCACCGGGAAATCATGTCCCTTGTCGGCCAGCGCCCGTTCGACCCAGGCGCGGGGCGATCCGCCGGCGCCGAAGTCGCGGTCGCGGAAGCTGAACAGGTTGAAGCGGTTGTGCGAGAACAGCCGGAGCGTGCGGCCCAGGCCCTCGATCTCGTCGAGGTCGAGCAGCAGCGAGAACACCCGGTAGGTGAAGCGGTGGCGGAACGGCCGCACCCGGTGGTGCATCACCGTCGATTCATAGAGCGCCGAGCGCATGGCCGGCTCAGGCCACGGCCGCTTCGGCGGGACGGTCGGCGAGCCAGGGCAGCTCGGCGCCGAGCGCCAGCGCGACGTTGAGTCCGGAGGTGAAGGCGTCCTCGTGGAAGCCGTAGCCGAAATAGCTGCCGCAGTACCAGACCCGGTCGACACCCTGGATCTCGGGTAGACGCTTCTGGGCGGCGAGCGCCTTGCCGTCGAACGACGGATGGTCGTAGGCGATGCGGGCGATCACCGCCTCGTCGCTCGGCTCGTGCAGCGGATTGAGGGTGACGAACAGCGGCACGCGCGGGTCGATCCCCTGCAGCCGGTTCATCCAGTAGGTGACCGACAGACGGCCCTCGATGTCCTCGGCGCCGCTCGACAGGTAGTTCCAGCTGGACCAGACGTCGCGGCGTCTGGGCATCAGCGTGCTGTCCCGGTGCAGGATGACGGCGTTCTTCTCGTAGTCGAACGCGCCCAGCACGGCGTGCTCCAGCGCCGTCGGCGCGGGCAGCATGCCGAAAGCCTGGTCGGCGTGGGCGGCGATGACCACCTGGTCGTAAACCACGCCCGCGTCCGCATCGGTCTTGACCCGGATCCCCGCCGCCTCCCGCGTCACCTCGCGGACCGGATGGCCGGAGCGGATGTCGCCGGCGAAGTCGTCGATGATGGCGCGCACATAGGCATTGCTGCCGCCGGTGACGGTCCGCCAGCGCGGCCGGCCCTTCACCGCCAACAGGCCGTGCTGCTGGTAGAAGCGGATGAAGGTGGCGGCCGGGAAATCCTCGATCTTGTGGACGGGCATGGACCAGATGGCCGCGGCCATCGGATAGAGGTGGTTGAAGCGGAAATACTTCGAGTAGCCCTGACGGTCGAGCAACTTGCCGAGGGTGATGTTCTCCAGGTTCTCGCGCTCCAGCAGCAGCGGCATTTCCCGGTAGAAGCGCAGCACGTCCCAGACCATGCGCCAGTAGATGGGCCGCGCCACGTTGCGGCGCTGGGCGAACAGGCCGCCCAGGCCGGTGCCCGAATACTCGAGTTGCCCGTCGCGGATCGACACCGCGAACGACATGTCGCTGCCCGATGTGGCGACGCCGAGATGGGCGAACATCGACACCAGATTCGGGTAGTTCGCTTCGTTGTAGACGATGAAGCCGGTATCGACGGGCACGTCGCCGAGCGTCGTCGGGGCGATCATGGTGTGGCTGTGGCCGCCCAGGCGGCTGTCGGCCTCGTAGAGCGTGACGCGGTGACGCTTCGACAGGGCCCATGCGGCGCCGAGACCGGCCGCGCCGGAGCCGATCACCGCGATGCGCTGCGGCGGCAACGGCGATGCCGGTCTGATGGGGATGATGTTGAGGAGTTGGCCCGTGCTTGTCATATCTCTCAATTCAAACTGTAAATACGTCGTTCATCCGGCTGAACGCGGCAAGCGCCCGCTTACGTGCCTCGGCGTGGTCAACGATGCGATCCGGATAAGACTGCCCAAGCCTCAAGCCCATCGTTTCCCGGCCAGCCGGCGTCATTGTCCAGGGCTCCGCCACATGTGGACCCGGGACGTTGCCCAGTTCCGGAACCCAACAACGGATGTAACGCCCTTCAGGATCGAACTTTCGCGCCTGCAGCGCCGGGTTGAAAACCCGAAAATATGGAGCCGCATCAGTACCACAGCCGGTGACCCATTGCCAGCCGAACGAATTACTGGCGGCATCCGCATCGACCAGCGTGTCGAGGAACCAGGCCGCGCCGAGCCGCCAGTCGAGCCGCAGATCCTTCACCAGGAACGACGCGGCGATCATGCGGACCCGGTTGTGCATCCATCCGGTGCGCCATAGCTGACGCATGCCGGCATCGACGATGGGATATCCGGTCTCGCCGCGCTGCCAGGCGCGAAGCGCGCCCTCGTCCTGGTTCCAGGGGAAGGCGTCGAACTCCGGGCGCAGCGGGGATTGGACCATGTGCGGAAAGTGATGCAGCAAATGGCAGGCGAATTCGCGCCACACGAGTTCGCGCAGGAAGGCGGCCACGCCGGGGCCGTCGGCGTCCCGATGATGCATCGCCGCGTGCCAGATTTGCCGGGCGCTGATCTCGCCGAAATGCAGGTAGGGCGAAAGCCGTGACGTGCCCTCCTCGGCCGGCAGGTCGCGGGCGCCGTCATACGCGGCGGCGGCGCGGTCGAGAAACGTTCGCAGCCGAACCGCGCCCGCCGCCTCGCCCGGCGTCCACGCCTCGCGCAGGCCACCGGCCCAGTCCGGATGCGTCGGCCGCAACGCCCAGGCGGCAAGATCGTCGCTCTCGGGCCACTGGCCGGGTGCGGCAAGCCGTTCTGGCGCCGGCATGGGAGGCGGCGGCGGCGGCGGCCCGAGGCACGCCCGGTGGAACGGCGTGAATACCTTGTATGGTCCGCCGGCCCCGGTGACGACGGATCCGGGCTCGAACAGGTGGTTGCCGGGCAGCAGGGTCACCGCGACGCCGGACTCGCGCAGGAGCCGCTCGACCGTCCGTTGGCGGGGCTCGTGGGAGCGGCTGGCGAGAATAGCGCCCGCACCGGTCTCGCGTACCAGCTCGGGCAGCAAGCGCGACGCGTTGCCGCGCCTGAGGATCAGCCGCGACCCCAGCGCGGCCAGCGAGTCCGACAGCCGATGAAGACTGTGATGCAGCCACCACCGGCTGGCGGCGCCGGGGACCGCGTGGCGGTTGCCGGTGTCGAGCACGAAGACGGGAATGACCGGCCGGCCGCTGCGCGCCGCCGCGGCGAGCGCCGGATGATCCGCGAGGCGCAGGTCGGATCGGAACAGGACGATAAGGGGCGAGGATGCCGACATGAGCTCTGTACGCCCGGCACGCGGGCGCGGATCATGACAACGCGGGATTCCCTTTAGCTGACGCGCTTGAACTCGATCAGCGAACCGTCGGCGACGGCGATGAACTGCATCTTCACCAGCTCGCCGTTCCCACCGTACCAGAGGTCGAGGTCGATGGGCTTGCCGGTCTCGGCGACGACGCCGGTGATCTTGTAGCGGTGGGCGGCGACCGATGCACCGACCGATTCCACCTGCTCGACCCCCTTGGGCTCGATATTGACGTCGATGGGCGAGCCGTACTGGGTGTTGAACCAGCGCGAGGTTTCCATCATCTCCGGCCGCCAATAGCTGGTGGGCGGCAGGGTATCGGGGAGGAACCGCTGCTGGTCGTTGGTCTTCACCAGCAGCTTGTCGTCTCCGGAGACGTGGGCATCGACCTCCCACTTCTTGCCGTTCTGCTTGGTGGCGCTCTCGAACGCCACCATACGGTCGCCGGACCACAGTTCCATGGCCGTGTGATCATAGCGGTAGACGGTGACGAACAGTATCTGGACCTTCAGGTCCGAGTCGACGTGGACCTGAAGCCGGTCACCCTTGCCCACGAAGCTGAGCTTGTGGGTGCCGATCCGCTCGCCCTTGCGCAAGATGGCGAACTCGATGCTGCCGTCCTGCGGCACGCCGGTCTCGGCAGCGGGCGGATTGAGGGTTGCCGTCGTCGACGGGGCGGCGACCGCCATGGCGGCGGCGATCAGTGTGGTCGCGACTGGGGCTCTCAAGCGCATCCGGTTCGTTCTCCAGAGGCTATAGTGCTCGCACTGCTGAATGGGTTTCCACCGCGGCCGTCCATGGTCCCGGCCGCTCTCCCCGCAGGGGTCGACCCTAGCACGGGTCGGCGCCGCGGCAAAGGCGGCAAGCGCACTACCTGGCGGCGGCGAGTTCGCCCGTGGTCCACTGGACGCTCTCGGCCAGCGCATCCTGCACGGCCTGGTCGAAAGCGGCGATGACCGCGTCGATGTTGGGCGACGTGGCCTGGACCTTCGCCTCCACCACCTTCTGGCCGGCCACGGCGACGGGTCCAAGCCTGACCAGGGTCAGCGCGAGGCGGACCCGGACCTGAGGCGTCGTCGCGCCCTGAAAATACTCCGCCTGGAAGTCGCGGATCTGGACCTGGAGTTCGTAGCCCGCCGGCGCGACCGCGCCGCCGCGGGCCTGGGTGACCGTCTGTCCCGCCCGCTCGAACGACTCGACCAGCACGTTCTGGATCATGGTCGTCGGCCGGCCGGCCCAGCGCGCATCGGCGAAGAACTGCAGCTCGTTGGGCGACGAGCGCCGCGCGATCATGGTCGTGTCGAGGCCATTGACCGAGGTCGGATCCTCGATCAGCAGCAGCGACTTGGTCCCTCGCGCGTCGATGGTTTCGGGCGTGGTCAAGTTGTAGAGGCCGGGCGCCGGACCGTCATTGGGCAGCTTGATCAGGCCGCCGCAGGCGCCGAGCAGGGCAGGGATCAGGACGATGGCCGCCAGGCGGCCCATGGAGCGGATCGGCATCATTGTTTGGGTGCCTCGATCTGGGGCGTCTTGGGCGGGAAGATGAATTCGGTCGGGCTGGCCTCGATCTTCTCCAGCACGCGGTTGAGCGCGGCGGCGGCGCGCCTGGCCTCGGTGGCGAACTGGCCGATCTCGGGCAGCGCGGTCGACGCGAAGTTGGACACCGCCGGCCGGTTCTCGCTGACCATGGCATCCAGGTTCTTGCTGAGCTGCTCGAAGTTCCTGGCCGTCTGGCGGAAGTCGGCGAGCGCGGCGGGCAGGTCGTTGGCGGAGAGGTTCTCAAGGTTGCCGGCGAGGCGATTGATGCGTTCCATGGCCTCGCGCGCCTGGATGATGGCCACCTTGATGTCGGCGTTGTTTTCGGCGACCGCGCCGGTGACGCTCTGCAAGTTGCCCAGGATGGCCGAGACCTTGCCGACGTTCTCGTCGCTGATCAGCTTGGCGGCCTGATCGAGGGCGCGGATCGCCGAGGCGAGCACCTCGGGCGCCGTCCGGAACACGCCCTGCAGGCCGGTGATGCGCGACGGAATGACCGGATACTCCTCGCCCTCGGGAGTCGTCAGCTTCTGGCCGGGCTTGTTGTCCTTGTCCTCGTTGATGAGCTGCACGAACGAGACGCCGGTAAAGCCCAGCACCTCGAGCGTCGCCACCGTGTCGGTGGTGATCGGCGTGTTGGAGAACACGCGGATCGTCACCTTGATGCGGCTGGCCTTGCGCGGGTCCACCGAGATGTCGCGCGCCTCGCCCACCAGCAGGCCGTTGAACCGCACCTCGCCCGACTTGGCGAGGCCGGTGACCGGGGTGTCGAAATAGATGTTGTAGAAACTGTAGTCCTTGTTGAAATCGGCCTTCGCCGCCCAGAAGAAGAAGGCGACCAGGCCGACCGACAGCGCCAGGACGACGGCACCCATGAGAACGTGATGTGCGCGGGTTTCCATGGTGTTGGCCTATCTTTTTCCGACGTTCGCAGCCCGCGACCGCGGGCCATGAAAATACTCCCGGATCCAGGGATGGTCGCTCTGCAGCATGTCGTCGATCGATCCTACCAGTTTAACACGTTTGTCGGCGAGCACGGCAATGCGGTCGCAGATCGTCACCAGCGAGTCGAGGTCGTGGGTGATCATCACGACGGTCAGCCCCAGCGTCTTGCGCAGATGGGCGATCAGGTCGTCGAAGGCGGCGGCGCCGATGGGGTCGAGGCCGGCGGTGGGCTCGTCGAGGAACAGGATCTCCGGGTCGAGCGCGATGGCGCGAGCGATGCCGGCGCGCTTCTTCATGCCGCCCGACAGCTCGGAGGGCAGCTTGGGCGCCGCGTCGGGCGGCAGGCCGACCATGGAGAGCTTCATGGAGGCGATCTCGTCCATCAACTCCTGCGGCATGCCGCGGACATGCTCGCGCATAGGCACCTGGACGTTCTGCGCCACGGTCAGCGCGCTGAACAGCGCGCCCGCCTGAAACAGCACGCCCCAGCGCTTTTCGATGCGCCGCTGCTCGAAGAACGACAGGGTCAGGAAGTCCTCGCCGAACGCCCAGACCGATCCGGCCTGCGCCTTGTTGAGGCCGATGACGGTGCGCATCAGCACCGACTTGCCGGTGCCGGAACCGCCGACGATGCCGATCACCTCGCCCCGGTAGATGTCCAGGTCCAAGTCCTCGATGATCGGCGGGCCGCCGAAGCCGACCTCGAGCCCGCGGATGGCGATGGCGACATCCTTCAGCGTCGACTGCCGGGCTTCCTCCGGTGATTGCCGCCCCAGCCTTTCCAGATCCTCGGCGACCATCACACACCGATCGTCGTGAAGAAGATGGCAAAGAATGCGTCGAGCACGATGATCATGAAGATCGATTCCACCACCGACTTGGTCGTGTGGTGTCCGACGCTTTCGGCGCTGCCCTGGGTGGCGAGGCCCTCATAGCAGCCGATCAGCGCGATCAGCGCCCCGAAGATCGGCGCCTTGATCAGGCCGACACCCAGGTCCCAGCCCAGGATCACGTCGTGGGTGCGCTCGACGAACTGCATGGGCTCGATGCCCAGCGACAGCCAGCTGATCAGCGCGCCGCCCAGCAGGCCGAGGATATCGGCATAGAAGGTGAGCAGCGGCATCATGACGACGAGGGCGATGAAGCGCGGCACGACCAGCGTGTCCATCGGCGAGATGGCCAGCGTGTCCATCGCGTCGATTTCCTCGTTCATCTTCATCGAGCCGATCTCGGCGGTGAACGCGCTGCCCGAGCGGCCGGCGATGATGATCCCCGACAGCAGCACGCCGAACTCGCGCAGCACCGCCGTCACCACCAGGTTGACGGTGAAGATTTCGGCGCCGAACAGCCTGAGCTGGTAGGCGCCCTGATAGGCGATGACGACACCGATGAGGAACGAGATCAGGCCGACGATGGGCATGGCGTTGAGGCCGATCAGCTCCATCTGCTTGACGGTGGCGGTAAGCCGGAAGCGGCGCGGGTGCGACGTGTAGCGCCACAGCGTCTCCATCAGCAGGCCGACGAACGCCAGCGACGCCGTCGCCTGGGCGCCGACATGCATGACCGTGGCGCCGATGTCCTCCAGCATGCGGACGAAGACGTTGGGCTCGGGCGGCTCGATCAGGCACAGCGCGTCATGGGCCGTCGCCTGCTCGATCAGCGACATCTGCTCCTCGGTGCCGCCCTTGTATTCCACATCGTGGCCGGCGGCGCGCAGGTCGCGCACGGTACGGTAGAGCAGCCAGGCGCCCGCCGTGTCGAGCCGGTCGATTCGCGCGAGGTCGACGACGATGGGCTCGTCCTTGCGGAAGGACAGGGTCTTGAGGCTCTCGAACAGCGGCGGCGAGTTCGTGACGATCCACGCGCCGCCCGCCTGGAGCATGGCGCCGCCATCCGTCCGGTCCTGCGATATCCACGGCTGATTGCCGATGGCAACGCTCCGCCCCATATACCCTCCCGACCTTAGGCCGCAGTATCAACGAGTTGCCGGACCTTTGGCAATCTCGACGGTGCGACCGCCCTTTAGCCGCCCAGACAGGTAACAAACCCGTGACGACTGTAAACGACGTCCTCGATTTCTGGTTCGCCCCTGACAGCCACCCGAATCAGTCGCACCCCCGCGGCCGTGACCTGGCGGCATGGTTCAAGCCCGATCCCGCCTTCGACGACGCCATCGCACGCCGCTTCGGGGCCGCATGGGAACAGGCCACCCGCGGCGAGCTGGACGGCTGGGCGGAGACCGCCCTGGGCGCGCTGGCCCTGACCGTCCTGCTCGACCAGTTCCCGCGCAACATGTTCCGCGGCCAGGCCCGCGCGTTCGCCGCCGACGGCAAGGCGCTGGCCGTGGCGCAGGTCGCCGTCGCGCAGGGCTTCGACCAGGCGGTTCCGGCGGTGTGGCGAAAGTTCTTCTACCTGCCCTTCGAGCACGCCGAGGACCGTGAGGCCCAGGCCCGGTCCGTGGCGCTGTTCGGCGCGCTGGGCGACGCGGAGACGACACGCTATGCCGAGCTGCACCGGGACATCGTCGACCGCTTCGGCCGCTTTCCCCACCGCAACGCCATCCTGGGCCGGGCAAGCACGCCCGAGGAAGCCGCATGGCTCGCGGCCGGCGGCGAGACATTCGGCACCAGGGTCTGAACCGGCCTGAAAGCGCTTGGCCGCCGGCGGGGCCGGGGATATAACCCGGAAAACGCCGTCAGGAGTCCCAACGATGCACAATCCGGATCAGCTGCCGCTGCTCATCGCCTTCATGCTGTTCACCTTCGTCGTGATGGGCGCCATGTCGTACCTGTTCGCCAAGTGGATGAAGCGCCACAAGGAAATGCAGGAAAAGTGGCCCGGCGACGGCGGCGCAGCGCAGGATCGCGCGCACGGCAACGATCACCACCACTGAGGCGCCGCCCTAGGCGAAGCGCGGATCCTGCTCGGTGTGTATCCATGACCGCATGGCCCCGACCAGCGCCAGGCAGGTGAGCTGCTCGGTCGCGTAGGCGCCGGTGTCGATACCGATGCGGCTCGGCCGCTCGGATGACGGAAACTCCTCCGGCTTGAACGCCACCGAATGGCCGTGCACCACCACCTTGCCGTGATCGCGGGTCGAGCGCAGGAACTCGTCCCTGATCCACATCAAATCCTCGGGATCCTGCCGGCGCAGCGGCACGCCGGGCCTCACCCCCGCATGCACGAACAGGTAGTCGCCCTCGGTGTGCTGCATCTCCAGCCCGCGCAGGAAGGCCAGATGGGCGGGCGGCAGCGCGGCGGCCAGCGTGTCGCGCAGCTCCTTGGCGCGGTCCACGTCCCAGCCATCGACGGCGACGCCGTAGCTGGCCATGGTCGCCGCGCCGCCGTTCTGGAACCACACCCCGCCATCGGCGGGCTGGCCGAGGAAGCGCAGCATCAGGTCCTCGTGGTTACCCATCAGGAAAACGGCCTCGAAGCCCGGCGGCGGCGCCAGCAGTTGGTCGATGACGCCCTTGCTGTCGGCGCCGCGGTCCACATAGTCGCCCAGCGTGACCAGCACCTTGCGGAAGCCGGCATAGCGCTCGGCGTGAGCCTGGACCTTGTGCAGCACCGCCTCCAGCAGGTCGGCCCGGCCGTGGATGTCGCCGATGGCATAGACGCAGGTCTTTTCCGGGACCTGGCAGAATTTCCGCCGCTTCTTGAACCACCCGAACACGGCCGGCCTATTTCGTCGGCGGAACCGACGCGGGGGCCGGCGTCTCGGGGTTGGCGGGCGGCGCCTCGATGACCGGGGTCGCGGGCGCGGGCGGCGGCGTCTCCAGGAACTTGACGATGCGCTGGTTGTTGGTTCGCCTGGCGTGGTCGACCGGCGTCAGTCCGGTATAGTCGGCCAGGTTCACATCGGCGCCCGCGCTGACCAGCAGCGCGACGATGTCCTCGGCCTTGGCGCGCGTCGCCTTGATCAGCGCCGTCTCGCCCTGCTTGTCGGGCATGTCGAGGTCGGCGTTGTAGTAGACCAGGAGCTGGGCGCTGGTGAGATCGTTACGGGTGGCGGCGCGCATCAGCGCGGTCTCGCCGGTCGAGCGGTTGAACAGGTCCGGGTTGGCCTTGTACTCCAGCATCGTCTTGACCAGACTGGCGTCGCCGATCTCGACCGCCACCACCAGCGCGGGTGTGCCGTCGAACTCGCGGCCGTTCACATTGCCGCCATTGACCAGATAAGGAAGAATCTCGCCGTAGTTCTGCTTGCGGATGTTGCGGATGAAATCGGCATCCGGCGTCAGCTGCGCCATGGCTAGGCCGGCCGTCAGCCACAGGACGGCGATCGTCACGATCACCCCGCCGCCGCGGCGCCCCCAATATCCCGTCATGTCCCGTGATCCTTCCGTGTTGGCCAAGCACGCTTTATATAGGGTGCGTGCCTCGGCCTGTGCCGACCCTAAACCAACCCGACCCGCTTGGAAACCCGGCCGCATGCGCCTGCTGATCCCCATGTCCCTCGCCCTGCTGCTCGCCGGCGCCGTGCCGCTGTCCGGCTGCGGCGAAACCGCCTGCACGGTGAAGGGCGACACCAACGTGCCCATCGGCGGCGCGTTCGAGCTGACCGACCAGGCCGGCAAGACGGTCACCGACGACACGCTGAAGGGCAAGTACCGGATCGTCTATTTCGGCTTTACCTTCTGCCCCGACATCTGCCCCACCGAGCTGCAGAACATCTCCGCCGCGCTCGACGGGCTCGGAAAGGACGCGGACAGGTTCACGCCGGTGTTCATGACCATCGACCCGGAACGCGACACGCCCCAGGCGATCGGTACCTACCTGACCAGTTTCCACCCGTCCTTCGTCGGCCTCACCGGCACCGCCGACCAGGTCGCCAAGGCGGCCGGCGCCTACCGCGTCTTCTATTCGAAGGAGGTGCCGCCCGACGCGCCGGACGCCTACACCATGAACCATTCCGGCTATGTCTACCTGATGGACTGCGAGGGCCGGTACATCAGGCACCTGGGCCCGAACAGCTCGGTCGCCGACCTCGAGAAGGCGCTCAGGGACCTGCTGGAATGAGCGGCGCGCCGCCGTTCTGGAAGACCAAGACCCTCGCCGAGATGAACCGGGAGGAATGGGAATCCCTGTGCGACGGCTGCGCCCGCTGCTGCCTGCACAAGCTGGAGGACGAGGACACCGGCGAGATCATGCAGACCAATGTCTGCTGCCGCCTGCTCGACACCGAGGCCTGCGCCTGCACCCGGTACACCGAACGCCGCCGGCTGGTGCCCGACTGCCAGGTGCTGACGCCCGAGAACGTCACCGTCTTCCACTGGATGCCGAGAAGCTGCGCCTACCGCCGGCTGTCCGAGGGCAAGGACCTCGAATGGTGGCACCCGCTGGTTTCCGGCGATCCCGACACCGTCCACCAGGCCGGCATCTCGGTGCGCGGCAAGGCGGTCTCCGAGCGCGACGCCGACGACCTGTTCATGCATCTGGTCGACTGGGAGCTATAATTTCGGTGACATAATTTCGGTGACAGTCCACTTAATTCCGGCGCGCTGCGTTGGAGTTCGTCTGTGAGATGGCCGGAATTAAGTGGACTGTCACCGAAATTTTCACAGCCTTAAGGCTCAGTCCGCTTCGCTCTGCCTGACCTGGTCGGCGCGCACCATCACGTCGCGCCAGATCCTGGCCGGCATGCCGCCGCCGGCCACATGGTTCATGGGCGAGTTGTCGTCATTGCCCAGCCAGACGCCGGCGACATATTTGTCGGTGTAGCCGACGAACCAGGCATTGCGCCATTCCTGGCTGGTGCCGGTCTTGCCGGCGGCGACATGGTTGGCCAGCCGGGCGTTGCCGCCGGTGCCGTAGGACACGACGGCGCGCATCAGCTCGTCGAGCTGCTCCACCTGCTGCGGGGCGACGACCCGCTCCCGCTGCTGCTTGCGTTTGTAGACCGTGTCGCCGTCGGCGTCGCGCACCTCGGTGATGGCGTAGGGCCGTGCCTCGAAGCCGCCATTGGCGATGGCGGCATAGGCGCCGGTCAGCTCGATCAGCCGCACCTCGGTGACGCCGAGCGAAACGCTGGGCAGGGTGCTGAGCGGCGTGGTGATGCCGAGGCGGCGCGCGGCCTCCACCACGGTCGACTGGTCGGCGGCATTGGCCAGCTTCACCGCCACCGTGTTGATCGAGTCGGCGAAGGCGGTGCGCAGGGTGACCGGTCCGCGAAACTCCTCGGCGTAGTTCCGCGGCTGCCAGCCGTCGAGGATGACGGGGGAATCGCGCATCACCGAATTGGGGTCGTAGCCCGCCTCGAAGCCGGCCAGGTAGACGAACAGCTTGAACGCCGAGCCCGGCTGACGCAGCGCCCGCACCGCGCGGTTGAATTCGCTCTGCTGGTAGTCGCGGCCACCGACCATGGCGCGCACCTCGCCCTTGGGCGTCATCACCACGATGGCGCCCTGGCTGACCTTGCCGTCGGCGCCGCCCTTCTCCAGCCCATCCGCGAGGGCGTGCTGGGCCGAGAACTGCACGCCCGGCTCGAACGTGGTGCGCACGGTGAGGTCGCTGGTGGGCTCGCCGACATACTGGGGCAGCTCGGTCATCACCCAGTCGGTGAAGTAACGGGCGCTGTCGCCGGCTGAGCGCGAGGCGATCCGGGGCATCTCCAGCCCGCGGCGCCGGGCCTCGCCGATGAAACCGGCAGCGACCATGGCGTCGAATACCTGCCGGGTGCGCGCCTCCGCCGCCTTGGGATCGGTGAGCGGGGAGTATTTCGACGGCCGCTGCAGCAGGCCGGCCAGCATGGCGGCCTCGGACAGCGTCACATCCTGCACCTCCTTGGCGAAATAGCGCCGCGAGGCGGCCTCGACGCCATAGGCGCCGGCGCCGAAATACACCCGGTTGAGATATTGCTCGAGGATCTGGTCCTTGCTGAGCCGGCGCTCGAGCGCATAGGCCAGCATGGCCTCCTGGATCTTGCGCTTGGCGGTCTTGTCGGGCGTCAGGAACAGGTTCTTGGCGAGCTGCTGGGTGATCGTGGAGCCGCCCTGTTTCACGTCGCCGCTGCGCAGGTTGACTACCACGGCGCGCACCACGCCCCAGAAGTCCACGCCCTCATGGCTGTAGAAGCGCCGGTCCTCGATGGCCAGCACCGCCTGGACCACGTTGACGGGGATGCGCTTGAACGGCACCCATTCGCCGCCGACACCGCCATAGGCGGCGATCTGGGCGCCGTGCCGGTCCAGGATGGTAACGGCGGGCGGCCGTTTCTGCGCCAGGGTCTTGTCCACGTCTGGCAGGTCGATGACCCACCAGACGGCGATCAGCAGCAGGATGCCGGCGAAGCCCGCGGCGATCGCCAGCATCCAGGCCAGCAGGGTCCGTTGCCAGCCGCCGCCCTTGCGGGCCTTGCCTGGCGTGGTGGGCGGGGTCTTGCGCGGTGGGTCGGGCTTCTTGGTGTTTGCCATGGATCAGCGGGCTGTCGGGGACGGATGTCGGCGCAGCTTATGCAAGGGAATGGGGACGGAAAAAGGGCGGCCGGCTGTGAACCTGCATGTCGACTGGAGGTCTATCCTTCTGGGCCGTTCCCGTCGAAACACGAGTGGATATAGCACGGCCCATGCGCGCTGAAAGCGCCAGCGTCGGTTCTGCACGAAATATTGTTATTCCCTCGTAATGTGCGCAGACCGGATGTCAGATATCCAGGTTGGCGACCTGCAGCGCGTTGGCCTGGATGAACTCGCGGCGCGGTTCGACCACGTCGCCCATCAGCTTGGAGAACATCTCGTCGGCGGTGTCGCCGTGGCTGACCTTGACCTGCAGCAGGGTGCGGGCGTCGGGATCGAGCGTGGTCTCCCAGAGCTGGCTGGCGTTCATCTCGCCCAGGCCCTTGTAGCGCTGTACCGCGATGCCCTTGCGGCCCAGCGCGACGACGGCGCGGAACAGCTCGAGCGGCGAGGAGATCCTGACCTCCTCGTCGCGGTAGCGCAGCGTACCCGCCTTCTCGTAGGCCTGCTGCAGCTCCGCGGCCATGGCGTCGAGCGCCCGCGCCTCGGCCGACTCGAGCAGGGCGGCGTCGATCACGTGCTCTTCCCTGACGCCGCGCAGTTCCCGGCTGAACGACAGGCCGCCATGGGCGACCGTGCCGCCCTGCCAGCCGCGCTCGGTCTCCGGCGACAGCGCGTTCATGCGGATGGCCACGTACTCGGCGACCCGGGCGGCCAGGGCGTCGTCGGACAGCAGGTCGCGGTTCAGGGCGCCGGCGATGGCGAGCTGCTCGATCAGCGGCCGCGAATAGCGGCTGGGCAGCGTGTCGAGCAGCGACTGGACGCGGGACGCCCGCAGCACCAGCGCCCGCAGATCCTCGCCCGCGCGCTGCGTACCGTCATGCAGCGACAGCACCATGTCGCGGATGCCGGATTCGATCAGGTAGAGATCGAGCGCCGGCGTGTCCTTCAAATAGACCTCGGACTTGCCGCGGCTGACCTTGTAGAGCGGCGGCTGGGCGATATAGAGGTGGCCGCTGTCGATGAGCTGCGGCATCTGCCGGTAGAAGAACGTCAGCAGCAGGGTGCGGATATGGGCGCCGTCCACGTCGGCGTCGGTCATGATGATGACCTTGTGATAGCGCAGCTTGTCCAGGTTGAAGTCGTCGCGGCCGATGCCGGTCCCCAGCGCGGTGATCAGCGTGCCGATCTCCTGCGAGCCGAGCATGCGGTCGAACCGGGCGCGCTCCACGTTGAGGATTTTCCCGCGCAGCGGCAGCACCGCCTGCCGCCCGCGGTCGCGGCCCTGCTTGGCCGAGCCGCCGGCCGAATCGCCCTCGACGATGAACAGCTCGGACAGCGCCGGATCGCGCTCCTGGCAGTCGGCCAGCTTGCCGGGCAGGTTGGCCACGTCGAGCGCGCCCTTGCGCCGGGTCATCTCGCGGGCCTTGCGCGCCGCCTCGCGGGCAAGCGCGGCCTCCATCACCTTGCCGACGATGATCCGCGCGTCGGACGGATGCTCCTCCAGCCACTGGTTCAGCTTCTCGTTGATCAGGCCCTCGACCACCGGGCGCACCTCGGACGAGACCAGCTTGTCCTTGGTCTGCGACGAGAACTTGGGATCGGGCACCTTCACCGACAGCACGCAGGTGAGCCCTTCGCGAGCGTCGTCGCCGGTCAGCGGCACCTTGTCCCGCTTGGCGCCCATCTGCTCGTTGGCATAGCCGTTGACGGTGCGCGTCAGCGCCGCGCGGAATCCGGCGAGGTGCGTGCCGCCGTCGCGCTGCGGGATGTTGTTGGTGAAGCACAGCACGTTCTCGTGGTAGCTGTCGTTCCACTGCAGCGACGCCTCGACGGTGATCCCGTCGCGCTCGCCGATGACCATCACCGGCGGCGAATGCAGCGCCGTCTTGTTGCGGTCCAGGTAGCTGACGAAGGCCGAGACACCGCCCTCGTAGAACAGCTCCACATGCTTGTGCTCGGCATGACGCTGGTCGTGCAGGTTGATCCGCACGCCGGAATTGAGGAACGCCAGCTCGCGCAGCCGGTGCTCCAGCGTGTCGTAGTCGAACACGATCTGCGGGAAGGTCAGCAGCGATGGCAGGAAGCGCACCTGGGTGCCCGTCTTGCCGTCGGACGGGCCGACCGGCTTCAGGTCTTCCTGCGGCTCGCCGTGGTGGAAGCGCATGTAGAATTCCTGGCCGTTGCGCCAGATGCGCAGATCGAGCCATTCGGACAGCGCGTTCACGACCGACACGCCGACGCCGTGCAGGCCGCCCGAGACCTTGTAGGAATTCTGGTCGAACTTACCGCCGGCGTGGAGCTGGGTCATGATCACCTGGGCGGCGGAGACGCCTTCCTCGGTGTGGATGTCGGTGGGAATGCCGCGGCCGTTGTCGGTCACCGAGACGCTGCCGTCCGGGTGCAGCACCACGCGGATGTCGTCGCAATAGCCGGCCAGCGCCTCGTCGATGGCGTTATCGGTCACCTCGAACACCAGATGGTGCAGGCCCGAGCCGTCTTCCGTATCGCCGATATACATGCCGGGGCGCTTGCGCACCGCGTCGAGGCCGCGCAGCACCTTGATGGAATCGGCGCCGTAGTCGGAGCCGTCGTTCGCCGGAATCTGGTCGTCGTCAGCCATCGGTCACCTTGCCTTGGGCGACGCCGAGGAACAGCGCCTTGCCCGTCAGTCTCTCGAACAGCGCCCGATCCGTGCCTGTCATCCAGGCCTGGGAACCGAGCGCGAGAATTTCATCGAACAGCGCCTCGCGCCGCGTTTCGTCCAGATGCGCCGCCACCTCGTCGAGCAGCAACAGCGGCGGCGCGCCCCGGTGCACCGCCTGCAGCCGGGCATCGGCCAGCACCACGGCGACCAGCAGCGCCTTCTGCTCGCCGGTTGAGCACAGCGCCGCCGGCAGCCCCTTCGCCAGGTGCACCACCTCGAGATCGGCGCGGTGGGCGCCTTCCTGGGTGCGGTTGGCGTCCCGGTCGGTGGTGCGGTTGCGGCGCAGCAGCGCCTGCAGCCTGCCCTCGGCCTCGACGGCCGCGTGCTCGGCCAGCAGGTCTTCGGCCAGGCCGCGCACGGTCAGCTCGGCGCGCGGGAACGGGCCGATGCCCGCGGCGAGCGCGC
>JALHLV010000020.1 GCA_022844405.1 Sphingomonadales bacterium
AATCAACGAGCGCTGACCTGCCATCTGAAACCTCCCGCTTCCAAAGACAGATCATTGAATCAGCTTCAGCTACCCAACGCCACCCCATTCCGCAGAGGAATCCACAAGGGGAGAGGGAACTAGGCCGATGCCGCATCGAACCCTTCTCCCCTTGCGGGAGAAGGTGGGCGGCCCGCAGGGCCGGCCGGATGAGGGGAGCCGCGACAGCGGCCCTAGGACGCCGTCTCGAGTTCGTCGATCAGCGCGGGAGACCACATCTTTTCCAGATTGTAGAACGAGCGAACTTCCGGGCGGAACAGGTGGACGATCACGTCGCCGGCATCGATCAGCACCCAGTCGGCGGCCGGCAGGCCCTCGATCTGGAAATGCTTGTGGCCGCTGGCGCGCAGGCTCTCGCCGAGATGTTCGGCAACGGCCGTGACGTGGCGGGCCGAGCGCCCGGTGGCGATCAGCATGTAGTCGGCCAGACTGGTCTTGCCTCGGAGATCGATGGTGACGACGTCGGATGCCTGGTCGTCATCGAGGGACTTCTGGATCAGCGAAAGGAGCGGGTCCGTGGAAGTCGTGCGTTGCTGTGTACTAATCTACACTGCTCCTGTCATGGGCACGCCGGGCCGCGCGAATCGCGGTCGCCGAGGTGGGTTCGTGCCTCAAATTGATGAAGGTCCATGCCGGGGGAACCATCCCCGCCAAATCATGCGCACGCTCCACCGGGATGCGCCGCGTGCCGAATCTTTTCGCCGCCGTGCTGGACATTGCCGGCAGAGAATAGTTCGGCCGGCCGAAAATCGCAACCGGAGCGAGCCGGAAGATGCCGGGCCAGCCCTTCCAGCGCGTAACCTGCTGTAAATTATCGGCTCCCATCAGCCAGACGAACCGGGTCAGCGGGAAGCGCCGGCGCAGCGCAGCCAGGGTGTCGACGGTGAATCGGGTGCCGAGCGCCGATTCGATGTCGGTGGGCCGGATGCGCTGTCCGGCCGCCACACGCCGGGCCCCGGCGAGCCTCTCGGCCAGCGGCGCCATGCCTTCGGACGACTTCAGCGGGTTCTGCGGCGACACCAGCCACCACACCTCGTCCAGCCCCAGCCGGTTGATCGCCGTCCGGCTCACCAGCAGGTGCGCCTGGTGCGCCGGGTTGAACGAGCCGCCAAGCAAGCCGATCCGCCGCCCGCGCCATATCGGCGACAGCGGGTTGATGGGGCGCGGTTCAGGGACGGATCTGGCCGTCACCCTTGACCACATATTTGAAGGTGGTGAGCTGCTCCACGCCGACCGGCCCGCGCGCGTGCATCTTGCCGGTGGCGATGCCGATCTCGGCGCCCATGCCGAACTCGCCGCCATCGGCGAACTGGGTCGAGGCGTTGTGCAGCAGGATGGCCGAGCCGACCTCGCTCAGGAAGGTGGCGGCGGCGCTTGCGTCTTCGGTGATGATCGCCTCGGTGTGGCTCGATCCGTAGCGGGCGATGTAGTCCATCGCCTCCTCCAAACCTCCGACCGTGCGCACGGCGATGATGGCGTCCAGGTACTCGACGCCCCAGTCGGCGTCGGTGGCCGCCACCAGGCGCGGATCGGCCTTGCGCGCCTCGGCGTCGCCGCGCACCTCGCAGCCGCTGGCGATCAGGTCGTCGACGATCGGCCGCAGGTGGGTGCCCAGCACCGCCCGGTCGATCAGCAGGCATTCGGTGGCGCCGCAGATCCCGGTGCGGCGCATCTTGGCGTTGACCACGATCCGCCGCGCCATGTCGAGGTCGGCGGCGCTGTGGACATAGGTATGGGTGATACCCTCGAGATGGGCGAACACCGGCACCCGCGCGTCGTTCTGCACCCGCTCGACCAGCGAGCGGCCGCCGCGCGGCACGATGACGTCGATGGTGCCGGCCATGCCGAGCATGATGCCGACGGCCTCGCGGTCCTGGGTGGGCACGAGCTGGATCGACGCGGCGGGCAGTTCCGCCTTCTCCAAGGCTTCGGCGAGACACGCCATGATCGCCCGGTTGGAGTTCGCCGCCTCGCTGCCGCCGCGCAGGATCGCGGCGTTGCCCGCCTTCAGCGCCAGCGCGCCCGCGTCGGCGGTCACGTTGGGGCGGGATTCGTAGATAATGCCGATGACGCCCAGCGGCTGGCGCACGCGGGCGATGTGCAGGCCGTTGGGCCGGTCCCATTCGGCGATGGTCTCGCCGACGGGGTCGTTCAGGTCCGCCACCTCGTCGAGGCCTTTGGCCATGCCCTCGATGCGTTCCTCGTTCAGGGTCAACCGGTCGAGCAGCGCCTTGCTCAGGCCGCGGTCGGTCGCCGACGCCAGGTCCCTGGCGTTGGCCGCGAGGATCTTGGCCGAGCGGGCGCGCACGGCCTGGGCGGCGAAGCGAAGGGCGGCGTTCTTCTTCGCGGTCGGGACGGTGGCGAGCAGGCGGGCGGCGTCCTTCGCCGCCGTGCCCAGCGCCTGCATGATACTGTCGATCTCGGTGCCCTGCTTGCGCGCTCCGGCGACGGTCATGACCTTGTCTCCTGCAGCAGCACCAGATGATCCCGGTGGATCAGCGGCCCGCGTCCTCTGTAGCCCAGCAATTCCTCGATGGCGGCGCTGCGCCGGCCCATGATACGGCGCGCCTCGTCGCTTGAATAGGCGACAAGCCCGCGTGCGAGGTCGCGGCCGTCGGCGCCCTGCACGGTCACCGTGTCGCCGCGCTCGAACACGCCCTTGATATCGGTGACGCCCGCCGCCAGCAGGCTCTTGCCCTGGCGCAGCGCCTCCTCGGCGCCTGCGTCGATCGTCAGCACCGAGGTGGGCCGCAGCGTGCCGGCGATCCACTGCTTGCGCACAGTCAGCGGCGACTCGTGGGCTTCGAACCAGGTCCCGGTGCCGGTATCACGGTAGCGGCCGATGGGATGGTCCGGCCCGCCATTGACGATCAGCACGTGGCAGCCCGACGGCACGGCGATCTTGGCCGCGGCCATCTTGGTCACCATGCCGCCCCGGCCGACGCCGTCGGCCCTGGTCTCACCCGCCATCTCCTCGATCTCGGGGGTGATGCGCGGAATGTGCTTCAGCATGGTCGCCTGGGGATCGATGCCCGGATCGGCCGAATAGAGGCCGTCCACGTCCGACAGGATGACGAGGCAGTCGGCCGAAATCATCTGCGCCACCCGCGCCGCCAGGCGGTCGTTGTCGCCGTAGCGCAGTTCGGTGGTCGCGACCGTGTCGTTCTCGTTGATGACCGGCAGGGCGCCGAGATGCACCAGCGCCTCGATGGTGTCGCGGGCGTTGAGATAGCGGCGGCGCACCTCGGTGTCGTCGAGCGTCAGCAGGATCTGCGCGACGGTGATGTCGTGGCGCAGCATGGTTTCCTGATAGGCGTGCGCCAGCTTGATCTGGCCCACGGCGGCGGCGGCCTGGCTGTCGGCGAGGCGGGCGCGGTTGAATTCGGGGCCCAGATGGGGCGATCCCAAGGCCACCGCGCCCGAGGAGACGATCACCACCTGGGCGCCGCCTGCCCTCAAGGCGATGATGTCCTCGGCGAGCGACGCCAGCCAGCCGCGGCGCAGGCCAGTGCGCCGGTCGACCAGCGTGGCCGATCCGATCTTGATGACGATGCGCCGTGCGCCGGCAAAATCGTACTGCATGGCGGCCATCCTAGACCGGCTGCCAGGGTTCGTCGGAGGCGTTCGCGGCGGCGGCCTCGCCCTTGCGCCTGGCCTCGATCACCTTCCACAGGGCGCGGAGGACGGTCTGGACGCCTTCGCCGCTGACCGTCGACAGCGGATGAACGGTCTTGCGGCTGGCCTTCTTCAGCGCCGCCAGCTTCTCCTCGATCTCCTCGGGCGTCAGCGCGTCGATCTTGTTGAGGCCGACGATCTCCTTCTTGTCACCTAGGATCGCGTCATAACGCTTCAGTTCGCGGCGGATGGTCCGGTAGGAGTCGACCACGTCCTCGTGCGTGCCGTCGACCAGGTGGAGCAGGACGCCGCAGCGCTCCACATGCCCCAGGAACCGCGTGCCGAGACCGAGGCCTTCCGAGGCGCCCGCGATCAGGCCGGGGATGTCGGCCATGACGAATTCCGTGCCGTCCACGCCGACCACGCCGAGATTGGGCGTCAGCGTGGTGAACGGATAGTCGGCGATCTTGGGCCGCGCCGCCGACACGGCGGCCAGGAACGACGACTTGCCGGCGTTGGGCAGCCCGACCAGGCCGGCGTCGGCGATCAGCTTGAGCCGCAGCCAAACCCACAGTTCCTGGCCTTCCTGGCCGGGATTGGCGTGGCGCGGGGCGCGGTTGGTCGAGCTCTTGAAATAGGCGTTGCCGAAGCCGCCATTGCCGCCCGACAGCAGCTTGATCCGCTGGCCCACTTCCGTAAGGTCGGCGAGCAGAGTTTCCTTGTCGTCCTCGAACACCTGGGTGCCCACCGGCACGCGCAGCACCGCGTCCTCGCCATTGTGGCCGGTGCGGTCCTGGCCGGCGCCGGGCGCGCCGCTCTGGGCCTTGAAATGCTGCTTGTAGCGGTAGTCGATCAGGGTGTTGAGCCCATCGACTGCCTCGACCCAGACGTTGCCGCCGCGGCCGCCGTCGCCGCCGTTGGGGCCGCCGAACTCGATGAACTTCTCGCGCCGGAAGGCGACGACGCCGTTACCGCCGTTGCCGCTGCGCAGGTAGATCTTGCATTCGTCGAGGAATTTCATGAGGCGTCAGATGGGTCAAGTTGAAGCTAGATCGGGGCCAATACGAAAAAAGGGGAATGGTCATCCATTCCCCTTCGGTCGGACAACCATGTGCCGGTAGTCAGTTCGCCGGTTCGACCTTCACAAACTGACGGTCGTCGCGGGCGACATAGAACTTCACCGTGCCGGGGACGAGCGCGAACAGGGTGTGGTCCTTGCCCATCCCGACATTCTCGCCGGGATGCCACTTGGTGCCGCGCTGGCGGATGATGATGTTGCCCGGAACGACGGCTTCGCTGCCGAACTTCTTGACGCCGAGACGGCGACCGGCGGTATCGCGACCGTTGCGCGAGCTGCCGCCTGCTTTTTTATGTGCCATGGGTCGTGCTCCTCAGCTTAGGCGGCGGAAACGCCGGTGATGCGCAGCACGGTCAGGTGCTGGCGGTGGCCGTTCTTGCGGCGGTAGTTCTGGCGGCGCTTCTTCTTGAAGATGATGATCTTCTTGGCGCGGGTCTGCTCCAGCACCTCGGCGGTGACCGACGCGCCATCGACCAGCGGCGCGCCGATGGTGACGTTGTCGCCGTCGCCGGTGGCCAGCACGTCGGAGAAAGTCAGGGTGGCGCCGGCTTCGGCTTCCAGCTTCTCGACCTTGATCACGTCGCCGGCGGCGACCCGGTACTGCTTGCCGCCTGTCTTGATTACTGCGAACATTTTTCGTCTCTTTCCGCGGGGCGAACCCCGTGCATGGATTCCGTGTCCGATGGGGCGGACCCCTTCGGAAGAGCGCGCACTATAGCGATTCGGCTTTTCAAGTCAATAACGGCACCGGCCAACGCGGGCATTTACATTGCCCGCCCGTGCCGCTAGTTTCCCGCCGCATCGAGACAAGCCTACCCCAGCGGAGAGGTGCCGGAGTGGTCGATCGGGGCGGTCTCGAAAACCGTTGTGCGTGCAAGCGTACCGTGGGTTCGAATCCCACCCTCTCCGCCATCCTTCACCCTGCAGCAGGAGAAGGCCGTCACGCCGTAGCATGAAGTGCGAAGGCGGGCTGGTTGCCGCGAGCTTCGGCTTGGCAAGCCGCTCGCGCCCTCACGGGCTTTGGGCGGCACGCCTTTGCGCCTGGCGGGCGCAGGGAGACTGGCGGAGTTAAGTGCACTGTCACCGTAACCTGCTGTCACCGTAACCCCGCAACCCTGCAACCTCGAATCAGTTCCGTCCTCACGTGCCCGAATTCATATCGACGATTTCGTCGGCGTAGCGGCCCTGCCTGACCAAATCGGCCATTGTGCGCATGGGCTTGTCGATGTGGGTGAAGAAGGCCTTGTAGCCCGCGCAGAGATAGTTCAGTCCCGGCTCTCCGTCGGGAGTGAGGGTGAACCGATTCCGCGGACACTCGCCATAGCATGCAAACAGCACGGGACATTCCTTGCAATAGCGCGGCAGGGACGTGTACTTGCCTTGGCCGAACAGCCGCTGCCTTTCCGAACTCACCAGGGCCTTGAGCGGTGCCTCGTTGATGTTTCCCAGCCTGTAGGCGGGTTCGACGAAGTGGTCGCAGGAATAGACATCCCCATTGTGCTCGATCACCAGCGCGTCGCCGCAGGTGGGCGCAACGATGCACAGATTGTGCTGGCCCAGCCAGCTACCGAGCGCGACGTCGAATGTCGTGACGAAAACCTTCCCGATGTCCCGGGCCATCCATTCGTCAAAGATCGCGATCAGGAACCGGCCGAACGCCTCGGAGCCCACCGTGCGGGTCGTCACCAGATTCCCGTCCTGGACGTAAAGCGGCCTGTCCGTGCCTCTGAGGCCGCCCCAGCCCCTGTTTGCCATGGCGATGGTCTGCTCGGTCGCCCGCTCCACGATAGGGATGAACTGGATGAACTCGGCGCCGAGTTCGTCGCGGAAGAAACGGTATATCTCGAGTGGCTGGTCCACATTGGCGGCGTGGATCGTGCAGAGGATGTTGGTGTCCACCCCGTGCGCGCGCAGGAGGTTCCAGCCGCGGATCACCGCATCGAAGCTGCCTTCGTTGCCCTTGGTGATCCGGTACGTGTCGTGCAGTGCTTGCGGACCATCGAGGCTCAGGCCGACCAGATAGCCGTGTGCCTTGAAGAACGCGGCCCATTCGTCATCGATCAGGGTGCCGTTGGTCTGGATGGTGTGACGGATCGTCTGCCCCGGCCTCCGGTACTTCTCGGCGAGGGCGAACGAGCGCCTGAAGAACTCCAGGCCGCGCAGCATCGGTTCTCCGCCCTGCCAGGCGATATGCACCTCCGGACCTGGCGTCGCCTGTATCAGCTGGCGGACATAGTCCTCCAGCATCGCGTCGGACATCATGTGGCTCTGTCCGGCGTACAGGTTCTCCTTCGACAGGAAGAAACAGTACTGGCACCCGAGGTTGCAGGCGGCACCAGCCGGCTTCGCCAGGAGATGGAACTGCTTGTCGTTGACGCTCATGAACACGGACTTTCTGGTAAGGCCCGTTTTCCGGGCGGTGCCTGGCTAGATCAGCGCGAGCAGCAAGCCATAGGCCGTCGCGCCGGCAAGGAAGGGCAGGTAGCGTCCGCCATTCCGGTTCGGCAACTCCATCAAGGCGCTGTTGATGGTCACCGCGCCGGATATGAAGGCGATAAAAAGGGCGATCGCTTCGTCGGGGAAGCTGTGGACGAGGCCGAGCGCCCATCCGGCCACGGTCGCCCCGGCCAGCACGAAACGGCCCCGACGGTCGTAGAGGGCGCCGTGTTCCTCACGCAGAAAGTGATCGACCGCCAGGAAGTGCACGGCCGTTGCCGCCACGGTCATCGCCAGGGCAATGCCTCCGGCTTCCTCCTCGCCGAGCAGGTAGGCCATGAGCGCGACGTAGACCGCGAAGCCTCCCACATGCATCCAGTGGCTTCCCGCAGCCGTGCCGCCCGTCTCCTGCTCGGTCGCGCGGAAGCGATCCAGCCCGTAATAGCCGACGAACCCCGCCAGCGAGACCAGGTAGACAGCTTCGCCGCCACGCGGCAGCGACGGCCCCATCGCCGCGGCGAACATGGCCTGGCTCGCATGGATCTCGGGCATCAGCTGAACGAATACGTAGGCGATGGACACCCCGGCGCCAAATGACATGGCGCAACGATGGTCACAGCCCAGCGACCGCAGCGGCCGCAGACGGCGCCCCGCGACGAAGCACAGGACATAGGCAAACGCGGCGGCTCCGGTGTGGAGAGTGTGAACTTGCTCGATCACGGCGGGTTGTCCCAGCTGTTCGGGAAGCGCGGCGTCGGGACCGGCAAGTCGGCCGCGCGGCGCCTCCCCCTCGACGAGATGCTTAGCATCAGCAAGGACTGTCGCCGTGTAGCGTCGTGTAGATTCCTGTAGCGTCGGCGCTGCCGGCCGCTTCGGCGCCGGTCGGCGTCTACCCCTGTTCGTTCCTCGGCGTGCCGGCTAGAGCGCCTGGACGCCGTATTTCTTCAGGACGGTCTCGGGTACGGGGAGGCCTGCCTTCAGGTACCCCTTGAGCAGGGAGACCCGGTCTTCGGTGCGAAGGTTGCGCTTGTCGAACTCGTGATCGATCTCGACCATCTGGTGGGTGCCGAGCTTGAGAAATGCGTCACGCATGCGCTTTGCGTCCTCCTCACGCCCTGCCTCGGCGTAGATGGCCGCGGCGCAGATCATGGTAATGCCGCTGTTGCTTGGATCGACGGTGTCGATCAGTTCCTCGGCGGCCTTCAGGTCGTGGCGGAAAAAGGCGGTGACCGCAAGCTGGATCCTGTAGAAATTGGCGTTGGCTGGATTGTAGTCGATGGCGCGCCGGACCATCGCGTCGCCCCTTTCAAAGTCTCCGGCCAGCGCCAGTCTGGTGCCGTACTCGCCGACAAGTTCCATGTCGTTGGGATTGAGCTGCAGAGCACGCTCGGCGACGGCTTTGCCAGCGGCGACATTCTGGTTCAGGAAGCTGGTAAGCATCAGCGCCTGGAGTGCGCGTACATTCTCGGGATCGAGCGCAACCGCCTTCTGTGCTGCATTCAGAGCAAGCGGCAGCAATTGATCCCTGCCTTCGGGGTCGCCCTTGTGGAACAGGTCGCGGTCCCGGTAGACGATGGCCAGGAGCGCCCAGGCCGTCGCATAATCCGGGAATTTCTCCAGCGTCTTCTCGAGACAGGCCTGCAGCCTCGCCAGGTGCGCGGGATCGATCGCCTGCCGGTAGGTGTAGTATGACATCGTGCAGTTATACGCATCGATGTCCTCCGGCATCAGGCCGCTGCCGACGGCCGTCTGTCCATAGGCCAGCTTGTATGGCTGGCCGATGGAAAGAGCGACGTTGTCGGCGATGTCATCCTGGGCCGAGATCAGATTCTGGACGTTCAGGTCCTTGTCGTAGCCGCCCGACCACAGAACGACTCCGGCTTCGTCGGTCAGGCGCGCCAGCACCCTGATCTTGTTGCCGGCGATCTGTGTGCTACCCGTCACATAAAAATTCCGGGCCCCACGGGGACCCGTCACGGCCGCCGATTCCGTCGCCGGTACAGTATCGAAGATGACGCTCAGGTCTGGAAACTTCACCAGCTTCTGCACGATCTCAGCCGCCATGCCCGTCGCATAGTTCTGGTCTTCCGGCGTCCCGCCCAGGTTCTGGAAGGGCCGAACGCGAATTAAGGGAAGCAGCGACATATGGCCGACCCCTGCCGCTGCGCCTGCCGCAGGGGTTTGTGCAACAGCCGCCGGAGCTTCACTCAACTCCCGCGATGCCTTCCAGGTGCCGGTGACGATCCAGATGGCCGCCGCTGCCAAGACGATCAGCGCGCCGATCCCGGCGGCCCAGTTCTGCCACCAGGAGAAGCGGGCATCCGGCAAGTGGCTGGCGTCGCCGAATGGCCGTTCCGACCCATCCGCATGCTCGCTTCTATCGAAGTGAGGCACATAGCCGCCCTTCGGGATCGAGATGACCAGGGCATCGTTCGCCCCTTCCAGAAGGTAGAACCGCTCCAGCGCGCTTCGAAGCCGTGCCGCTTCGGTACGCACGACGGGGTCATGCTGGGCATCGAAGGACGGATCTCGGCCGAAGACTTCGATGCCGATGGAATATGCCTTCAGACGGTCGCCCCGGCCGGCAAGGACTTCCTCGACCACATATTGCAGGAATTTCTTGCTGCGCGGCGGCACCCTGAAGTCATCGCTCTCGACAATACGGGTAACCTGTTCGCGAACCTCACCGTCTGTTATCCCCGCACGGCCATTGGCCGACGGTGCCGAACTCTGTTCCGGCGCTGTTGCCTCCACAGGTATTGTCCCCCTAGCCACCAAGCTTGCTGCCCGGAGCCCCTTGCCGGCAGGTAGTATAGCGTTACCAAGGGCGCAGTCTAATCCTATTGATTGTGCGTTCCGGGTCGGCGGCCACACGACGTTGGGTGGGCTGGCAACCCCACTCGTATCCATGATTGGCTCAAAGCGGCTTGATCTGATTTTTATGTGACGATCAGGAAAATATATTTGGATGTAACTGGTCATTAGTCTGCAGTAAAGATTTCAGTTACTTTCAATAATTTGTCACAAAAAAACTCTGTTACATATATTTTATTTATAATGGGTAATCTTTTTTTATCAATTTCTGATCATACGTGGCGCTAACCGGGTATGACACTCAGAGTCTACACGAGGCTACATGGGGCTTCCGGACATCCCTGCTAATTGAGTCGGACATCGGCCGACGGCTCTAGGTGCCTCGGCGGCAATCCGCCCGGGTCTGGGCGGCTGACTCATGAGAGGTGTGTCAAATGGATGTCTCCGATCTCGGCACGCGGCTGTTCAGCAATCTGGCGGCGCGCCCTGAAGGCGTATTGGCGCTGCGCTTCCTTCTGCAGCCTGCCGTGTCTTCAGTCCTGGGCATCCTCGACGGCATCAAGGATGCGAGGACCGATCGCACCCCTTACCTGTGGACGATCCTTTCGGTGCCGGGCAAGCGCCGGGGGCGCTTGAGCGAGGGGGTCTCGGCGACCACAAAGGTGCTCGGCATGGCGCTGGCGACGGACCTCATCTATCAGTACCGCACCCTGGACACCTTCTATCTGGACGAGGCCCTCGTCGTGGCCCTCGCCCTCGGCTTCGTCCCCTATCTGCTGATCCGCGGTCCTGCGGCACGCGTCACGCGCTGGTGGATGCTCCGCAAGGCACGGGGCTGAGCGCCGATGAGCACCCAGCCCATCAGCATATTGCAGTCGCGCCGGCAGATACCGTCCAGCCTGGTCGCGATCAAGGAGTCCAAGGACCTTCGCTCGCTGAAGAAAGGCAAGCTGTGTCTTGGTCTGCTGCCGATCTTCATGATCCATCCGTTCATCGAGTGCTGCGACCGGCACCGCTGGTCCCTCGACGTGGTGCTGGCCGAGGCGGATTTTCCGGGCCAGCATGTCGAGGACCGCGAGGGCTACATTTCCGGCGTCGACACCGGGCGGTTGCTCGAGGCCATGGCCAGGCTTGCCCGAAACCGCGATTTCGCGTTTCGCGCGGCCTCGGTGCTTTCGATGTCGGACCTGGGAGATTTTGGCCACGTCCTGCAGGGCGCGGCCACCGTAGGCGAACTGATCGACCGGTATGTCGAGCACCTGCATCTCTTCGAGACCGTCTCCCGCTCCTGGGTCGAGTACTCGCGGGAAGGCGCCCTCTGGTGCCTGGAGCTGCGAAATCCCGAAGCCCCAGGTGCGGACATCCTGGAAGAGTTCCTCTTCCTTGTGCAGCTGTCCATCCTGCGCTCTGCCCTGAGCGGCGGCTGGATTCCGCGCAAGCTCCTCTTCAAGCGGCAGGGTCCGCTTCCCGCCGAGATTGGCCGGCACCTCATGGCGGCGGCGATGCCCGGCGCGGGTCGGCACGGCATCATGCTCGACCGGGAGGTGCTGGCGCAGCCTCTCGCGAGTTCGAGGCGCTTCAGCCAGACCCAGCTGGATAGCTGGTCGCGCAGCCTCGCCGCCAATGCGCCGGCCCAGAATGTGCTCGAGGCGCTGGCCCAGGCGCTGCGGCACGCACTGTCCTCCCAGCGTTATTCCCTGCATCAGATGGCGCAGCGCATGAACGTCAGCGCCAGATCGCTGCAGCGTTTCCTCGCAGACCAGAACCTCACCTATTCGGAGGTCGTCGAGGCCGTGCGGCGCGACCTGGCGATGGAGATGCTCGGGCAGGAGGATCTGTCCATAACCGAGATCGCGCTCGAACTCGGTTACACGGACTCGGCGAATTTCAGCCGTGCCTTCAAACGGCTCACCGGCGAGACTCCGAGGTCGTATCGAAAGGCCGTCGAAGGACTTGCGGTATTTCCGCGGCCTTTGGCCGGCTGGAGCCGGCAGCTCGCGCAGGTGGAATGCCCGACCTCGAGGCGGGCGTCGCCAGCCAAGTTCACGGCGGTGCCGATCGGGGCTGCGGCAAAATGGTCGGATACGGGGCAGGCATATCCGGGCGACCGGTTCAGCACCATACGAACCGCGGCGCTGCGGTGAGCCGGCCGCACCGCCCGGCGGGCGCGAGGAAAGAACAGGACCGGACATGGACCCGATGAACGAATTCTCGTTAACCCGGGGAGGCCTCCTGTTCAGGCTCTGGCGCCGCCTGGGTCTCATCGATGACGACATGGGCCGCCTCAAGCGCCGGGTTGTCGTCGCATCGTTGATCTGCTGGCTCCCCCTGCTGGTGCTGGCGGCAATGCAGGGGCGCCTCTTCGGAGGAACCGCGATGCCGTTCCTCATGGATGTGGAAGCGCATGTAAGATACCTCATCGCGGTGCCCATCCTGCTCGCGATCGAGGTCGTCGCGCACCGGCGGCTCATCACTTTCGAGGCGCTGTTCGTCGAGAGGGACCTCATTCCGCCGCCGGCGTTGCGGCGCTTCCAGGACGCCATTGCATCGGCGTCCCGTCTTCGGGACTCGCCGTGGCCGGAAGTTGTCCTGATCGTCCTGGTTTATCTGGTCGGCATCCTGTTCGTCTGGAGGCACTACGCGACGCTGGATCTCGACACCTGGTATGGACGTCCGAGCCCGGATGGTCATCGGCTGACGGTCGCCGGTTTCTGGTATGCCGTCGTCAGCGTGCCGATCTTCCAGTTCCTGGTGGTTCGCAGCTATTTCAGGATGTTCATCTGGGCGCGCCTGCTGTGGCAGATATCCCGGATCGAGCTCCGTCTTGTGCCGTCCCATCCTGATCGGGTCGGCGGTCTCGGCTTTCTCTCGAACACCATCAACGCCTTCATACCGTTCATGGTGGCGCATGGTGTCATGCTCGCGGGTGGCTTCGCCGCGCGGATCCTGCATCTGGGCGCCAGCCTGATGGATTTTCGGCTCGAGGTCGCCGCGGCCCTGGTCATCCTGCTCGCGCTTGTCCTGTGCCCGTTCCTGGTCTTCGCTCCCCAGCTGGAGATCGCCAAGCGCAAGGGCTTGCGGGAGTACGGGACCCTGGCGCAGACCTATGTCCGTGACTTCGAGGCCAAGTGGCTGCGGGGTGCGCCTTTGGGCCGCGATGCCACGTTCCAGAATGGCGGTGACATCCAGTCCCTGGCCGATCTCGGCAACAGCGTCCAGGTTGTCGACACCATGCGCCTTGCGCCGTTCAAGAGCGACGCCGTGTTCCGTCTGGGCGTGGCGATGCTCGCACCCCTCTCACCCCTGCTGCTCACTATGATGTCGGTCGAGGAACTCATGAAGCGGCTGGTTGGCATCCTGTTCTGACCGCAGGAACGCGTCAGCTTCCGCTGACCACGTAGGCCGCATGCAGCGCGTCAGCGCCCGAGACTTCGGCCCGGTCAGAGAATAGTGGCGCACACTGCCCGCAATCGTTCCGAAGGGAACGGGCCTCGCCGCCTCCGCTGTGTTCTCCTGGCAAAAAAATGCCGCCGCCGGCTCCCAAGCCGGCGGCGGCTTTGGTTGCTGCCCTTTACTGGCGGGCCATGACGATCTTGAACCGCTCGTCCGGCGAGATCAGATGATCGTGGTCGTCCTTCTCGAGGTCGATCTGGACCCAGTTCACCTTTCCGCTGAATTCATTGCCTCGGGCACCATAGTCGGGTGACACCGGAGACCCGCCTTCCTTGCCGATGTCGCAGGTTTCATCCATCGAGAAGCTCAGGGGAACCGTGTGTTCGATGCGGGCTTCGCCATCCTTCTGGCCATCCAGGTACAGGCTCACCGTGCCGCCCTTTGCCAAACCACCGCCGTCATAATTGAACTCGAGCCGAACCTGGTGACTGCCCGAGGGGATGACCGTCCGGCCCGCGGCATAGGACAGCTCGATTCCCATGAAGTTGTAGCAGTGCTTGAGCTTTCCATCCTTGGCATAGAGGCTCCAGCCATTGGTGTTGCCTCCCTGCGCGATGATGACGCCGCTGGCACCGGACTCAGGAACCTCGATCTCGGCGGTGATGGCGTAGGACTTGTTCTTGAGCGAGAGGATCGAGTTCTCGGTCAGGCGCCCCATTCCCCCGAACAGGATCTGGCTGTTGCCCTTGATCAGCGTCGGCCGGCCCGCCATTTGCGGATCGAACCGCTCCACGCGCCGGTCGTCGAGGGGAATGACGTTGTGCTTGGCCGCTTCGATGAGGAACAGCCGTTGCAGCTCCTTGAGCTTCTCCGGCATTTCCTTGGCGAGGTTGCGTGACTGTGTCCAGTCGACAGTGGTGTCGTAGAGCTCCCATTCATCGTCGTCGAACGCCGGCGTCGGAGCGACCACCCAGGGCAGGTTGTGCCGCGTTACCGCGGTCCATCCCTTGTGGTAGATGCCGCGATTGCAGAACACCTCGAAATACTGCGTTTCATGCCGATCAGCGGCGGCTGGTTCATTGAAGGCGTAGACCATGCTCGTGCCCTCGATCGGCGCCTGCTGGATGCTGTTTACGATGGTCGGCGCCGGAATCCCCGCGGCCTCCAGGATGGTGGGCGCAATGTCGATCACGTGATGAAACTGGTGCCGCACTTCGCCCTTGCCCGCGATACCCTTCGGCCAGTGTACGATCATGCCGTTCCGAGTGCCGCCGAAGTGCGAGGCGATCTGCTTGGTCCACTGATACGGGGTGTTCATGGCGTGCGCCCAACCGACTGCATAATGGTTGTAGGCATTCGGGCCGCCGAACTCGTCGATCTTGCTCATCAGGAACTCGGGCGTTTCCAGCGTCGCCATGCCGTTCATGACGGCCATCTCGTTGAAGCAGCCGTTCGGCGTGCCTTCGGCCGAGGCGCCGTTGTCGCCGACGATGTAGAAGATCATCGTGTCGTCCAGCACTTCCAGCTGCTTCAGCGTGTCGAACAGACGGCCGATATGGTGGTCGGTGTGCGCGAGGAAGCCGGCGAAGACCTCCATCTGCTTGGCGAGGATCGGCTTCAATGCTTCCGGCATATCGTCGAAGGCGGGGATCTCGGCCGGCCGCGCGGTGAGCACCGCGTCGGCGGGGATGACCCCAAGCGCCTTCTGGCGGGCGAACGTCTCCTCGCGCAGCTTGTCCCAGCCGGCGTCGAAGCGGCCCTTGTACATGTCGATCCATTCCTTCGGCGCGTGATGCGGCGCGTGGGTCGCGCCAGGCGCGAAATACATGAAGAACGGCCTGTCGGGCATCAGCGCCTTCTGCTGCCGCACCCACGAGATCGCCTTGTCGGTCATGTCCTCGGTGAAGTGGTAGCCATCGTCCGGACCCTTCTCGGGCTCGATCGGCGTGGTGCCTTCATAGATGGCCGGATACCACTGATTGGTCTCGCCGCCGATGAAGCCGTAGAAGTACTCGAAGCCGCCGCCGCCGGTGGGCCATTGGGTGAACGGGCCCATCGGGCTGGTCTCCCACATCGGCACCTCGTGGCACTTCCCGAACTGGGCGGTCGAATAGCCGTTGAGCTTCAGCGTCATCGGAAGCGGCGCCTTGTTCTTCGGCAGGACGGACGTGTAGCCGGGCGCCGAGGTGGCGATCTCGCAGACCCCGCCCATGTTCACCGAGTGGTGATTGCGCCCGGTGAGCAACGCGGCGCGGGTCGGCGAGCAAAGCGCCGTGGTGTGGAACCTGCTGAACTTGAGGCCATCGGCCGCGAGCGCTTCGGCGGAGGGCGTCGCTATCGGGCCGCCGAAAGCGCTCGATGCGCCGAATCCGCAATCGTCGATCAGGACGATCAGGATGTTCGGCGCGCCTTTCGGCGGATGCAGTGGCTCGATCTTCGGAAACTGGGTGTCCGGATCCTTGGCATCGTAGGTCGTCAGGCCCACGTGCTGTTCATCGGGGATGGGTAGAATGACGCGATTGATATCCTTGTCAGAACTCATGCTGGTCCTCCTAGACACTTGCGTTGCGGCCGTTTTGTCGGCGGCGGATGACACCGCGGCGATTTTTCGGGTCGTCCGGGCACAGCGCGTGAGCTGACCCGACCGACCAGGGAGGCCATCTTCCGCCGCCGGGCTCAGCGAGGCGTGTCATTTGGCGCCAGTTTCGTCCTGGCGAATGGTCCCGCATCGAATTCCTGAGCAGACGGGGAGTGGCGTCCCGTGCGCGGGATTGGGCAATCCCGTGATGGAGCGAGGCCTCAACGCAGATGGTGGCATGAAATGATAGGAACGATTGGTCCCTTGCGCCCAAACATCCTTGGACCAGGCCGATAGCTGGTTTGGCCGATGCAAGGGAGAAAGACGAGTGCAGGTGGTCGAAGGATCGGAAATGACACCGGTGAATGCGCGGGAGCCGCGCAAGGAAAACACACGGGTGCGCAAATTGCTGGGGGCTGTCGTCGGGCTAGTGGCGATCGCCTTCGCGAGCGATGCGGCTGCCGAGGAAAAGTGGCAGTTCATCATGGAGCCATACGTCTACATGGGCTCGCTCGACGGCAATGCCGCGATCGGCCGCGCTCAGGGCGATATCGACGCCGATTTCGGCGATCTTCTGAAGAACCTGAAGATCGCCGCCATGCTGAACGCAGAAGCGACGAACGATCGGTGGGGAGTGATCAGCGACTTCCAATATCTGAAGCTGGGCCTGAAGCAGGACCTCGTCGGCGAAAGGTTCGCGGAGCTGACTTCCAAGCTGACCGTGTTCGAAGCGGAGGCATTCTACCGGTGGCATGTCGGCGAGCGCGCTACACTCGACGGGTTCGCCGGTATTCGCTACTGGAATGTCAGGTTGTATGCGGATCTCTCGGGACCCTTGCTCGACCCGGCCCTGCGCCGCGCCGCCGACTGGGTTGATCCGCTCATCGGTATCCGCCTGACCGTCCCGCTGACGGAGCGCCTTACGCTCAGGGTGCGCGGCGACATCGGCGGGTTTGGAGTTGGCTCGAAGTTCAGTTGGCAGGTCTTTGCCGGGCTTGGTTACGACGTCAGCAGGCGTGTCGCGGTCACTCTCGGTTACCGCTATCTCGATGCCAACTATTCGCGCGGCCTGGTCAATACACCCGACCATTTCGTCTACGACGCCGCGATGCATGGTCCGCAGCTAGGTTTCAGGTTCACGTTCTAGTCCCGAATACCCGAGGAAATGAGGAGTTTGAAACCACGGCCCACAGGCCTGCAGGTCGCCGGTGGGTAAGGCGCCGATCAATCTCAAAGCCGGTACCACCGCGAGTTAGACGCTTGGAACCGTTTCTCTGGCGACATCGGTGTCGTCATCCTTGGCAAGCCGCTTCGCGGCCTTGTCCGACACGCGAGAGGTTCTGCCTCCGGCAGGAGACTACAAACAAAAAAGGCCCCGGACCCGCTCGTGCGGGTCCGGGGCCTTCGCTTGATCGCTACTTCGAGGTTTTGGTGACTTCCTCGAACTCGCCCAGTGGGCACGGCCCGTAGCTGGCGCCGGCGCCCGTCCTGACCGGCTTGATGACATCGACATTGCACAGATCGCTGGAGCCGCGCTGCTCGTAGCTGAAGCCGTCCTGCATCTTCAGGCCGGAGCAGCGATTGGGCAGGTGGTTGATGTAGTAGGTGCCGCCGCTCAGCTTGAACAGCACCGACTGGTTGTCGAGGACATCCGTGCTCTGGATCTGGCGGGCATTGATGCAGTTCACCTTCTTGCCGGTCGGCGTATAGGGCGATGTCGCTGCATCGGCTCCCGCGGCCGCGGCCGGCGTGGCCAATGAGGCCAGGGCTCCAAGGGTGATCAGAGGGCGAAGGTGGCGGTTCATGTGTCACTTCTCCTTGTTGTTCAGAGCTCGTTTGGTGGAAATGACCGAATTCTTCGCGTTCAATTCGCATTTATACTTGTCATTATGCGACATATATTTTCGTGTATCCGGTAGACTTCTGGTGGCCTTCGCGCGTTGAGCCCCCTGCATGGGCGGCCTTTGATCGGCCCCGGCTCAGAGCGCCCGTATGATGATCCCGAGGAACAGGAAAAGCCCCATGACGGCCATGGCCACCGCGATAGGGAACGCGGGGCGTCGAAGCGCGACGAGGGTGCCGGGGATCAGCTGCCGTACCGTATGGCGGTATTCGATGACCCCGATGCCCAGGGCGACGATCCCCAGACCGATCAGGAACAGGGCGACGCCGCGCGGATTGGCGACCATGTCCGGATCCTTTGCGATCATTCCCTGCAGGATCTTGTAGATCGTGAAGCCGAAGCTGATCATCGAGAGACCCGTCCGGATCCATGCCATCAACGAACGGTCCGCCGCCATGAGCGTCCGGCGGACGGCGAGGTCGGTCCGCTCCATCGCAAGTTCATTGGCGGACATTGCCTTGTCCTCGCCCTTGAGTTCCGCAGTCATGTTTGATGGTGTCTCCAGCCCGTCGGCAACGCGGGATCGCGTCGCGGCTCGCTTCCGATTCACCAGAATCGTATCACCGGACGCCCCGGGCTCTTTGTAGCCTACTGTAGTCTCGCGTCCGCGAGGCGGCGCCCGAGCCGGCCGGCGACCGTCACCGCGCCGCCTGTCCGGCTTTCCCCCTGCAAGCCGTGGGAGGTCCACCGGTCCGCCATGCGCCGACTGTGGTTCCACCCGGTTGATCCGTCATCGCACGCGCCTCGCAGCGAGGCGTAGCCGCATCGTCGGACTGCGAGGATACACGAGGCTACGCCCATCGGGTTCCGGCGAAGGGCCTGAACGCGGTACTCAAGTAAGCGGGAGCGCCGTCCAGACCACGGCGCGCGGAGAGAGGATGATGCAGCCAATGGCCGGACAAGCGGCCCGGATGGGGCGGAGCCGAATGTTCGCGGTTACGCGTTATCCCCGGTTAGGCGTCCCATGACCGGCGGCCCGCCATGCCAGGGCTCCGGTCCGTCCGAAGCCGCGCCGCCATACGGAATCCTGCGATGGTTTGGCCTCGCCGACGCGTCCGCAATCAGTCACATCCGCGTCGCTGGGATGGTTGTGATGGTTATCTGGTATCCGCCCTTGCTGATCACCCTGCTGCAACAGGGCATGATGGCCCTGCCCAACTGCTCGGAATTCCTCAACGACGTTGCTGCCCACCTCCGGCTGTTGATCGCCGCGCCGTTGCTGGTGGTCGCTCACGGGGTATGCTCGCCGCGCCTCAATGTGCTGATGGATGAGTTCCTCGCCGGCGGTCTGGTAAGCCAGCGAGACCGCGGACGGCATCAGGCTGCGATCCATTCGACCCGTATCCTCATGCGATCGCGTCTGGCCGGCCTGGGGACGATCGTACTCAGCTATTGTCTCGTCGCCTGGGCCATCGGAGTGCTCCCCGGTCACGCCGCGCCCGCCTGGTACAGGTCGGACGCGGGCTCGCTTGCCACCTATCCATGGGCAGCCTGGTGGTACGGCCTCGTCAGTCTGCCGCTCGTCGTCATGCTGCTGCTGGGCTGGGCCTGGCAGCTGCTGCTTTGGACCCGCTTCCTGACGCTCATGAGCCGGCTCGAGCTGCAGGTAACGCCCTTCCACCCGGACCAGGCCGGTGGCATTGGCTTCGTCGGCGTGTCCGCGAGGGCTTTCGCCATTGTAGCCCTAGCTGTTTCAGTCATCCTGGTGGGGCCGTTCCTCGACCGCCTGGTGGGCGCCAGCACACTCCTCCTCGGTACGGTTGCCGAGGTTTTGGTCACAATTCTGCTTGTCGTCTGCCTTTTCACCGCACCGCTGGCTGCCTTCATGCCGTTGCTCGTCAGGACATGGTGGCAGGGGCGCACAGCGCTCCAGAAGCTCGCCAGCCGGTTGAGCAGGCAGTTGCAGGCCGACCGGCCGAAGAGCGGGCCGGTGTCCGGGGACCTCGCCAGGGGAACCGATCTGCTGACGATCACCCAGCTTCAGCTCGCGTCCGGCAAGATCTGGTCGATGCGCCTCCTGCCCATCGATGGCAAGAGCATAGTCATTCTCATCCTGGCGGCTGCTTCACCGTTCCTCGTCGCCGCATTGTTTGCCGTCCACCGCAGTGGCGGCATCGGCGCCCCCGGCGAGCTTTTGTTCTGACGGCCTCGCAGGGCGCTGCTGCCGGCCAGCGGATGGCGCAAGATGACATGAGCGCGCGGCAGCCGGACCCCACCCTCGACCTATGCAACCCTAGAGGGAGATCGAGATGAAGAAGAATTGGTACGCACTCGCCGCCATGCTCACCCTCATCGCCTGGGCCGTCGACGCCGGTGCGGAGACCGGTGCCGCGCCGGCCGAGCCGCAGCGCGAGCTGGTCAGGCTCGAGGATACGAAGCTTGGTCTGGTCTACTCCGTCGCCGGCCTTGATCTGAAGGCATACAACTCGGTGGTGATCGAGCCGATCGAGGTTCGCTACGATACCGCGAACCGCGACATGTACCGCCTCGATGCCGGGGATTTGAAGCGGCTCAACGAATATGCCCGCGATGCCATGACGCGCCAGCTGTCGTCGGATGGTCGCTACAAGATCGTCGATAAGCCTGGCCCGGGAACGCTCGTGATCCGAGCCCAGCTCGCGGACGTCTGGCTCGCATTTTCCAAGCGGGCCAAAACGGGACGAACCTACACCCTTGGCGAGTACGCCATCCAGATGAGGCTCGAGGCGGCCCTTGTCGACGGTGCGACCGGTGAGGTGCTGGCGCTGGCTGGCGACAGGCAGGGGGATCGGATCAACAACAGGACGCGCCGCATCACCAGCCTCGACGCCTGGCAGCAGGTCAGGAAGGCGTTCGATTTCTGGGCCGGCAGCCTACGGCAGGCTCTCGATCAGTCGCGGTCGACGCCGAAGCCCTGAATTCCGGGGCCGGTCCGCCGGCCGGCGCCTCCGGTGGCGTCAAATGACAGGCCTCCGCCTGGCGATTCGGGAAAATGAGCGGGCCAGGACGTCCTGGGCGTCCTGGCGCTGCCCGCAGGAGAGAGGCCCGCGGCGGCCGCGGCTTCGCGAAGGCAATAACCCAACAACAGGATGCATGAAGCATGCTCTACAAAAAATCCATCGGCCCATTGCTGTTATCGGCAGCTCTCCTGGCCGCACCTCAGCCAGCTGCGGCGCAGGAGGCGGCCGCGAGCACACAGGGAGCCGCCGCGGAGGCCGTGCCCTCGCGGTACATTTCTCCCCAGGCGCAGGCGGTCGTCACCCGCATGACCGCGTATCTGAAGGGGCTTCAGGCCTTCGAGATCGAGGCCGATTCCACCCGGGACGAGGTCGTGGCGCTTGGCTACAAGCTGCAGCACAACGAGCGCAGCAAGCTCCTTGTGCAGCGGCCGGACAAGCTCCGGGCAAAGCTCGAGGGAGATCTTCGCGACCGTACCATCGTCTATGACGGCGCCAATGCGGTCATCTATTCGCCTGTCGACGACGCCTATGTGAAGGTCGCGGTGCCGAACAGTCTCGAACAGCTCATCGGAGATCTGCTCGAGGCTGGCGTCGAGATGCCCATGATCGACGTGCTGTACCAGGCCGTCGCCGGAACGCTTACCGAAGCCGTCCGGGGCGGCGTGCTCGTCGGCGAGTCGGTGATCGACGGCGTCAAGTGCGACCACCTCGCGTTTCGCCAGCTTAATGTCGACTGGCAACTGTGGGTGGAGCAGGGCGCTCGCCCGGTCCCCCGCAAGATCGTCATCACTACGCGTTACCAGGTTGGGGATCCGCAGTACCAGGCCGTTCTGCGCTGGAACCTCTCCCCGCGCATCGACGCCTCCACCTTCGTGTTTACCCCGCCGCAGGGAGCGTCCGAGATTCCGCTCGTGACCGCGACCCCCGAAGCCGCCAAACCCTGAGAGGACCATCACATGTCGCACAATCCAGCAATGAAACCGCGATCCATGCTCGGCGGCTGGCGTTTCGCCGCTTGCCTTCTGGGCGGCCTCGCCATGGTTGCCGCAAGTACGGCCAACGCGGGCCCGCAACGGTCCGGCGGAGATCGCGGCGGCCGAGGATCCCTTGCCAACTCGTCGGTCGCCGGCTCCAACAACAACTTCCAGGGCCGGGGCGGCGACCGCGTCAACAACGGCAACATCAACAGTGGAAACATCAATGTCGGCAATGACATCAATGTCGACATCGACCGCGACTATCATGGCGGCTACTACCATGGACATGGCCATTATCCGTATCGTCCCGTCGCTGCCGGTATCGTCATAGGCGCGGTCGCCGTGACCACCGCGGCCGTCGTCGGCTCCTACTACCGGTCGCTCCCGACAGGATGCACGGTCGTGGTCAAGAATGGTGTGCAGTACCACTACTGCGGCACGGTCTATTATCAGAAGACGTGGTACGGCAACGACGTGGTGTACGTGGTCGCCACGCCGTAACGGCGAGACCGTTGGTCCGTAAGGGGCCGACGCGCGAACGTCCAACTACGACGGCGGTGGCTCCCTGGGCCGCCGCCGTTTTCAGGTCGACCACCGGCCCGCTCGGGCCGGCTTCGTTTGTGTCAGGCGATGCGGGCAGAGGGGGTCTGGACCCGCCGCATCGCCTGGACCACCCGTGGTCGGGCGGGGCCTCATGCCGGCGCTAGTCGATCGTGACGACGACGTACTGGTTGCCGCTCTGCTGGTAATAGGTCGCGCCGCACTGATAGATCGTCGACCCGTTGATCACCGTCGTCGTGCAGCCTTGCGGCAGGACGGCGACATAGGTTGTCGTGGCCTGCACGGTGCGCCGCGCGGTTCGGCGCGCGACCCCGGCCACGCTGAGCGGCGTCGCGGGGGCGCCGACCACCGCCCCGGCTTCCGAGACGAGGATGCCGCCGGAGGCGACGAGCCCTGCATCGCTGGCCAGATTGGCGCCGGCGTCGAGGGCGAGGGCGGCGACTGCCGTCAGGGCGATCGCGCGCATCGAGGTGGATAGGCGTTTCATCATCGACCTCCGATCCCGATTGACCTGGGAAGGTCGCCCGCCCCCTCCAGCTCGTCGATATTGACGGTGCGGGCACCGGGCGGTGGCTTGAAGGCGAAGGTATCGGCCGTGATCTCCGGCTTGTCGTTCCAGCCGGTGATGCGAAGCGCGTATTGCGGCGCGCCCGTGGTCCACTTGCTCGTGATGATGTACTTGCGCGGGATCGGCTTCTCGCCGGCCTGGATCCAGATCTGCCAGTCGACATCGGGTGTCCGGAACGCGAGGTGATCGCACTCCACGCCGTCCACCATGTCCAACCCGAGGTAATAGGCCTGTTCGACGGGCTCGATGAGTTCCCTGTAGACGTCGGACATCAACAGGTCCGCGCCGGAGAAGTCGATCCCCGAATGAGCCCGTACGTCGTCGATCAGCATGTCCAGGTTCGGAGAGGCTCCGGCCTGGGCATATGCGTTGACCTTCTTGCCATGCAGCGACAGGGTCTTGCCGTCTGAAATGATGTCGACATCCGCGAAGCTGGTGGTCCGCGAGGCACGGATCATGTTGGGTCGCTTGACGGTCGCGGAGCCGTGGCTGCCGAACTGCAGCTTCAGCCCCGACATGGCCGTCTGGCCGCCATGGCTGATCACCTCCACGTCCGACGTGTATTGCATCGTGAATGCCGGTGTCCTCGCGAGATAGTCGGACATGTTCTTGAGCACCTCGCGCGCGTGGTCGCCGGTATCCTGCGCCATCGCCGGGGTAGTGGCGCCCAGCGCCAGCAAAGGCGCTATCAGCGCCGCGCGGACCGTGAACGTTCCTCGAGACGCGCTGCGCCTGTTCGGAACGCGGGATCTTTCTGTAGGCATTCGGTTCACTCCCTTTGGATGGCTGTCGTGTCGATGGGGCAGGGCGGAGACGTGTGAGGGTCGGCCCGGCCATGGGATTGCCGCAGTCGAGCCGAAGGCGGCAATCGGAAAGCCGGCGGATCGTGGACGCTTCCATAGTCCCCCGCGGGCCGCCCAGCCCTCATGTCATTTCGCGCCAACGGCTGTTGCCGGCCGGAGAGCCGCCCGATGCCGTTCAACCCTGGTATGTCAGGCCGGCGCGTGCCAGTGGAGCCGGGCGAGAGTGCGCCGGCCTGTCATACGGCCTGCCTTGTCATCGGGCCGGCCTGTCATGTCGGCAGCGTTGAGCGGCCTTGGGTGCCCTTCGGATGCACCCGTGTCTTGGTTGGTCACTATTGACGCACGTTCATGCCAATAATTACTCAATATTTACAAAGTTTCTTGTCATTTTGCGCCAATAATATTCATGGAAAAGATAATGGGTATTTGTTTAATGCAGATCGAATATTATGGATATGCGGTAATATGGCATCTGGTGATGACGGGCGGCCCGCATGCGTAAGCGCTTCGGTACTGGCGTCGTCGTCTGATGAGAGGTCATAACAATGCGTGTCTGTGCGATATTGCCGGTGCTCGGCGTTCTCATGGTTCTGAGCGCTGGTGGTGCGATGGCGTCCGAGCCGCTGCCGCTAGGAGAGGACTCGGTGAAGGTCTCGGCGGGCGGATTTCTCGCCAGCATGAGCTCCCAATTCGATTTCACCGTCGCGACGAGGAACCAGTCCGACGGCAATGTCGATCTCGAGGACAGGCTCGGCCTCAGCAAATCCAAGGGGACCTATCGGGTCGACGGTTACTGGCGGTTCTTTCCCCGGCACCGCCTCTTGGTTGGCTTTTACCAGGTCGGCCGATCCGGCGAGGAGGTGATCGACCGCGAGTTCGAGTGGCAGGACGCGGTCTATCAGGTGAACGGCCTGGTCGAGACCAAGTTCAGCTGGCGTGTGATCCCTGTCAGCTACGCGTACTCGTTCTACAAGTCCCGGGATCTGGAACTGGCTGCCTCGGTCGGCGTCCATTTCCTGCGGCTCGGCGCCATAGTTACCGGAGATGCCGTCGTGAACGGAGTCCTGGCGCGTGGCCACACCGAGACGACCAAGAGCGATGGGCCGTTTCCGCTGGTGGGGCTGTCGGGAGACTACCAGATCGCTCCAGGCTTGATCGGCGGCGTATCTGCGCAGTGGCTCAGCCTCTCCGTGGGCGACTACAGCGGCAGCCTGATCGATGCAAAGGCCTACATCGAATACTATTTCGTCAGAAACGTGGGTGTTGGCCTCGCCTACAACTATTTCGATTTCAGCGGCAAGGTGAAGAACGAGCCCTGGACGGCGGCGTTCTCCAATTCCTACGGCGGCGTTCTCCTCTATCTCTCCGCAAAGCTGTGATGCCCGCCCGCCGGGAGAGCAGGGCAGGACGGAGCGGTCGTCGGGCCGCTGGGCTGCTTTCGTTGGCGTTGGCCGCGTTGGTCGCGCTCCTGCCGATCAGTCCAGGGCAGGCCGACGAGCGCCGCGCCGATAGCGCGTCTCAGGAGAAACGTCCGCGCATCGCCCTGGTCCTGGCAGGCGGCGGGGCAAAGGGCATCGCCCATGTCGGGGTGATCAAGGAACTCGAACGCGCCGGGGTTCGGATCGACATCGTCGTCGGCACCAGCATGGGCGCCATTGTCGGCGGCCTCTACGCGATGGGCCATGACGGCGATGAGCTCGAGAAGCTCGTGCAGCAGGTCGACTGGGGAAACCTGTTCGTGGACGAGACCCCGCGCCAGGACCTGACCATTCGCCGCAAGAGCGACGATGTCGGATTTCTTGCCGATGCCCGCCTGCGCATCAAGGATGGCAAGCCAAACCTGCCGCAGGGCGCGATCAAGGGACAGAAGCTTGCCCTGGTCATGCGAGAGCTGACCCGGCCGGCCGTCGCGGTGCATGACTTCGACGCGTTGCCTCGCCGCTACAGGGCGGTCGCGGCCGACGTCATGACCGGCGATGAGGTGGTGCTCGGGTCCGGAGACCTGGCGGCCGCCATGCGGGCCAGCATGTCGGTCCCGGCGGTCTTCCCGCCGGTGACGATCGAAGGACGCGTCCTCGTCGACGGTGGTGTCGTCAACAACGTCCCGATCAGTGTCGCGAGGAGCCTCGGCGCCGACATCATCATCGTCTCCGGCTTTACCGAGACGCTGAAGCGCCCCGAGGAGCTGACTTCCGCGTTGAGCATCCTGAACCAGACGATCGATGTCATGATGGTACAGGCTACGCGGGCCCAACTCGCGACCTTGCGTCCCCAGGACATACTGATCCTCACCGATACCGGCGACATCACGGCCGCCGATTTCGACAGGGTGTCGGAGACGGTGCCGCTGGGAGAGCGATCGGCGCGCGGCGTCCGCGAGCGGCTTGTGCAGGTCGCACAGGCGGCCGGGGCGGGCGACGCCACGGCCGGCCCGCTCGCTCCGGTGGAACACCGCGGTGTCGTCGCGGACATCAGGTTCGAGGGCAGTCCGGGAGTCGCCGATGCGGTGCTTCTCGCCCGGATGGAGACCCGGCCCGGCCAGTCGCTCGACACGCGCCAACTCGACCGCGACATGAGCGCCATCTACGGTCTGGGGCTGTTTGAGACTGTTGGCTACAGAATCGATGGTTCCGGCGACCGCAGCACGGTAGTCATCGACGCGAGGCCGCATCCTTCGGGGAAGGACTATCTCCGCTTCGGAGCGCGTTTCACCAACGACTTCAACGGCGAGGCGACCTACGATTTCAGCGTCGCCTACACGCGCTCGGCGATCAACAGTCTCAACGCCGAGTGGCGCAGCCAGGCGATCATCGGCCAGACGATGGCGGTTTACAGCGAGTTCTACCAGCCGCTGGACCCCGCCGGCCGGTTTCACCTCACGCCCGCGGTATTCGCCGGCGAACGGCCGATCAGCCTCGATTACGGCACGCCGGCGGAGCGCCGCGACCGCCTGGGCGAGATACGCGGCGAACTCCGACTGGGCGTCAACGTCTCCGACGATCTGATGGTCTACACCGCCTTCGGCGGCGGTACGGCGGCGCTTCGCAGCCGCTCGGCGGCAGCCATTCCCACCGATCACTATACGACCGCGCGCGTTTCGCTCGGCGTTGTCTACGATACGTTCGACAATCTCAACTTTCCCCGCAGCGGCGTGTTCGCGGTTGGCCGATACGACTGGTCGGATGGCGCCTTTGGCGCCAGCCACGATTTCCAGGCGTCGCGGCTCAGTGTCAATGTCGCCCGATCGTGGGGCCGCAACACCCTCGTCCTGGGGGCCATGGCCGATCTGTCCTGGGATGGGGAGCGGCCGGTCGGCGACTACGCCGAGCTTGGCGGCCCGTTCCGGTTGTCCGGCCTTCCGGCCAAGGCGCTCTCGGGACGTCAGGCTCTGCTGGCGCGGGCGGTCTACTATAACGAGATCGGCGGCTTCGGCCCGGCGGCCTTCAGGGTGCCGCTCTATGCCGGCGCTTCCGTCGAATATGGCGGCGTCTTCAGCAGAATGTCCGACATAGACCTCGGCCGCATGCGCTGGGGCGGTTCGGTGTTCATCGGAATGGATACCTTCATCGGCCCGCTGCTGGTCGGCGTCGGCATCACCGAGGGCGGCGAGAAGGCTGCCTTCGTAGCCATCGGCAGCCTGTTCTAGAACCGATTCCCCGGAGGAAGCATGTTCGGAACCATTCGATGCGCCAGCCCCTGGCTTCTGTTTCGGTTGTTTCGGTGACAGTGCACTTAATTGACGGCGCCCTCGCCATGGATGCGCGGCGCTTCCCGTCGACCGGGGATGTCCTGTAGAACAGGACTTTACGCAGTTTCGCAGGGGAGCTTTTCAATGGACCTGGGCATTCGCGGCCGCGCCGCCATCGTCAACGCGGCATCCAAGGGGCTGGGCCGGGCGTGCGCCTTCTCGCTGGCGCGCGAGGGGGCCGTGCTGACCATTTCGGCGCGCGGGGAAGAGGCGCTGCGGGAAACCGCCGCCGCGATCCGCGCCGAAACCGGCGCGGCGGTGACCGCCGTGGTCGCCGACGTGGCGACCGAGGCCGGCCGCGCCGCGGTGCTGGCGGCGTGCCCCGAGCCCGACATCCTGGTGAACAACTGCGGCGGCCCGAAAGCGGGCAATTTCCGCGACTGGACCCGCGACGACTGGATCGCCGCGCTCGACGCCAACATGCTCAGCGCCATCGAACTGATCAAGGCGACCGTCGATCCGATGATCGCCCGCCGGTTCGGCCGCATCGTCAACATCACCTCGGGCGCGGTGAAGGCGCCGATCGCGCCGCTCGGCCTGTCCAACGGCGCCCGCGCCGGCCTGACCGGCTTCATCGCCGGCATCTCGCGGCAATTGGCCGAGCACAACGTCACCATCAACAATCTGCTGCCCGGCGCGTTCGACACCGACCGCATCCGCGTGCCCATCCGCGCCATGGCCCAGCAGCAGGGCAAGGGCGAGGACGAGGTGATGGCGGGCATGCTCGCCACGATTCCCGCCCGGCGCCTCGGCACGCCGCACGAGTTCGGCGAGGCCTGCGCGTTCCTGTGCTCGGCGCAGGCCGGCTACATCGTCGGCCAGAATTTCCTGATCGACGGCGGCCAGATCAATTCGACGATGTAGCCGGCCCTACGCGTCCTCGAAGAACTTCTCGCGGATTTTGCCGCCGGGCGCGTAGACCGACGAATCCCGGCCGATCTCGTACATGCGGTTCCACGAGCCGGTCGGCTTCAGCGGCCCGAAGATCTGGCGCATCTGGTCGTAATAGTGGTGGGCGAAATGGGCGTGCAGCGAGGCATGATCCTCCCACAGCTCGTGGACGGTAACGCGCGTCGGCACGCAGGGATCAGCCGCGAAACAGTATTCCAGGCAGCCGGGCTCCTCGGTGCGGGTTTTCCACTGCACCGGCGCGCACAGCCGGATGGCCTCGTCGCGGGTGGCCTGGTCGGCGAAGTCGATATGGGCGTGAATGATGACCTGCGGCATGTGTTCGTCTCCCCGGGATTTTCGTCGTCTTCAGTGCATTAAGCGAGCGGCGGCCCCGCGCGCAACCATTTTGCGCGCAAAGCCGCCGCCGCGGTGGCGATGGACGGTTCAGGCGTGCTCGGACACCGGCTTGCGGGACGTGGCCTTCTCGTCGGCCGGCTCGCGGGTCCAGCGGTTGTGCGACGGTCCTTCCCGGCCGCGCGCGGCGCCCTTGTGCTCCGGATAGACCGTGGCGGTGTAGAAATCGCCGTGGTCGTCGACCGCGAGCTGGTGGATGTAGATCGCCAGGTTCTCGTGCCGCTCGAGGATCTCGAACGTGGTCGCGTCCATCACCACCAGGTCGTGGAACTCGTCGCTGGCATAGATGCGGTTGCCCTTGACCAGGATGGAGAGCGGCGTGAGGTGGGTCCATTCCTCGAGGAAGTTGCCGTCAGGGTCGAACACCTGGATGCGGCTCTTGCGGTCCGGGTCCTTCACCGTGCGTTCCGCGGCGATCTGGCCGGGCACGGTCATGTAGGAATGCATGTCGCCGCCGCGGAAGTCGACCACCAGCAGCCGGCCGTCCGGCGTCTGCGCCACGGCGTGCGGCGAGTTGAACTGGCCCGGCGCGTTACCCCAGCCGCCGATCTCCTTGATGTACTCGCCGTCTGGCGTGTACCAGATCATGCGGGCGTTCCAGTAGCCGTCGGTGACGACGATGTTGCCGTTCTTTTGCACCTCGACGCCGGTGGGGCCGTTGAACAGGTAGGGCGCGTTGCCCGGCTTGCCCAGGGTGCCGAGACTCAGCACCAGCCTGCCGTCCTTGGTGTATTTCTTGACCATGTGGCCGTCGCGGTCGACGGTCCAGATGTGGCCGTCGATGAAGTAGATGGTGTGGGCGCCCAGCGCGAAGCCCGGCTCGTCGGACGGACCCCACTTGCCCAGGTAGTTGCCCTGCCGGTCGAACATGGAGACGCTGCTCTTGCCCATCTTGGCGCTCATGGCGAGCGGATGGGCGGCCCAGTGCTCGAGGTCGCGGGTGAACAGGTAGACGACGCCGTCGTCGTCGACGGTCACGCCCGAGCCCATCTCGAAGATCATGTCCTCGGGATATTTCGGCCATTCCGGCACCCGCCGGTAATATTTGTTGTCGCTCATGTCGATTCCCCGTTTTGGTTCGGGGGCATTGTAGCGTGTCTGTCCATGCCGCGACAGACACTGCATTCACCGGTGCTGAATCCTCCGGGTGCGGCCGAAACGGCAACAGGCCCCAGCGACTCGCGCCGCCGGGCGCGAACGGATCAAGCCGGCGCTTTATCAATTGCCCGAACCGGAGGATGCTGTGGCATCGGGATCGACGGGAGGCGGGCATGGCCGAGGTTGCGACGAGGAAACTGCTGGAGAACGACAAGGTTATCGTCTGGGAACTGCTGCTCGAGCCCGGCGAGAGCACCGGCGTGCACCGCCACGAGATGAGCTACATCATCCATGTGATCGAGGGCTCGACGCTGCGCGCCACCGACGGCAACGGCGAGAATCCGGCCGAAGTGACCCTCGAGGCGGACGATACCTATTTCTTCGAGGTCAGCGACGGCATCGCCACATCAGGCCGGCTGCGGACCACGGCGACCCACGACGCGATGAACGTCGGCAGCGGCCGCTACCGGGAAATCATGGTCGAGCTCAAATAGATGTCATCCGCCATGCGTTGACATCCAACGCCGCGATGCGGATGCTCCCCGAACCACTTCAGGGAGGATGACCATCATGGCCAAGCTCAGCTACTGCACCGTCGGCTCGAACCGGCTGGAAGAGGCGAAGGCATATTATGACGCGCTGCTCGGCAGCATCGGCATGACGCCGCGCTTCGAGCATCCGTCGGGCGGGCGGCTCTATTCGGGCGACGCCGGCATGTTCGGCGTGATCGGCGCGTTCGACGGCAAGCTGGCGACGGTCGGCAACGGCACGATGATCGCCTTCAGCCTCGACTCGCGCGCCGAGGTGGACGCGTTCTACGCCAAGGCGATCGAACTCGGAGGCACCGACGACGGCGCACCCGGCGAGCGCGCGCCCGGCGTCTATTTCTCCTATTTCCGCGACCTCGACGGCAACAAACTCTGCGCCTACATATTCGGCTAGGGCCAGGGGGAGCACCATGAGCCGCGCGGATTTCGACCGGCTGGCGGAGAGGCTGCGCAACTGGGGGCGCTGGGGCGACGACGACCAGCGCGGCACCCTCAACCACATCGGGCCCGAGGCGCTGAAGAACGCCGCGGCCACGGTGCGGTCGGGCAAGCTGTTCAGCCTGGGCCTGAATTTCGACAAGGACGGTCCGCAGCTCGGCGCCGGGCGCTTCAACCCGAAGCTCTATCCCACCGACCTGTTCACGCCGCTCAACCCGGCCCATCCCAGCGCCAGGTATTCGGACGACGTCATCCACATGCCGCTGCAGGCGGCCACGCAGTGGGACGCGCTCGCCCATGTCCACTATGACGGCGTGCTCTACAACAACTGCCAGGCCTGCGACACGCTGAGCGTGAAGGGGGCATCGCGGCTGGGGATCGAGCACCTGGCGACGCCGGGCATCATGTCGCGCGGCGTCCTGCTCGACATTCTCCGGCTCAAGCGCGCCGACCGGCTGCCCGACGACTACGCCATCACCGTCGACGACCTCAACGCGGCCTGCGCGGCGCAGGGCGTGAGGATGATGACGGGCGATATCGTCCTGATCCGCACCGGCCACATCCAGCGGTTTACGGTGGAACGCGACCGGGCGGCGTTCAGCGGCATGCAGCCGGGGCTCGATCCCCGCTGCGCCGAGTGGGTCCACGACCACTCGCTGGCGGCGGTGTGCGCCGACAATCTGGGCGTGGAGATATTGGGGCCGCCGGTCTTCCGCTCGGAAATGCCGCTGGCGTTCCACATGCTGTGCCTGCGCGACATGGGCTGCCCGCTCGGCGAGATGTTCAACCTGGACGCGCTGGCCGCCGACTGCGCCGATGACGGGCGTTACACATTCCTGCTGTCGGCGCCGCCGATCCCGTTCACCAACGCGGTCGGTTCGCCGGTCAACCCGCTGGCGCTCAAGTAGCGGCGGTCCCGGCGGGCGTGTGCACGGCGGACATGTCTCCGTCAACGGATAGCGACTTGAGGGAAACCTCGCGGACGCATAGGTTCGTTGCGATGCCGTCCCGTTGTTTCAACCGGTGCCCGTCCGGGCATGCGTGCGCGGGGATTCCGTAAGGGTACTCAATGGCTTCTGGTCTCGCCGCACTGCTGGACGACATCGCGGGCATCGCCAAGATCGCCGCCGCCTCGATCGACGACGTGGGCATGGCCGCCGGCAAGGCCGGCACCAAGGCCGTCGGCGTGGTGGTCGACGACACCGCCGTCACTCCCAGCTACGCCATGGGGTTCACGCCCGACCGCGAGCTGCCGATCATCTGGAAGATCGCCCGCGGGTCGCTGCGCAACAAGCTGCTGTTCCTGCTGCCGGGCGCGGTGGCGCTCAGCGCCTTCGCGCCGTGGGCGGTGACGCCGCTGCTGATGATGGGCGGCGCCTATCTGTGCTTCGAGGCCACCGAGAAGATCATCGAGGCCTTCGGCGATCATGGCGAGGACGAGGCGCTGGAGGAGCTGGCGCTCAGCTCCGCCGAGCTGGAGGCGGTGAAGGTGGCGGGCGCGATCCGTACCGACTTCATCCTGTCCGCCGAGATCATGGCCATCGCGCTGGCCGACGTGGCGGACAGGCCGCTCGCGATCCAGGCGGCGGCGCTCGCGGTCGTCGGCGTCGCGATCACCATCGCGGTCTACGGCGTCGTCGGATTCATCGTCAAGATGGACGATATCGGGCTGCATCTGTCCCAGCGCAAGCAGCCGCTGATGCGCAGCCTGGGCCACGGGCTGCTCAGGGCCATGCCGCCGCTGCTGCAGGGGCTGTCGATCGTCGGCACGGCGGCCATGCTGTGGGTCGGCGGCGGTATCATCGTGCATGGCCTGCACGACTTCCACCTGGAGACCATTCCGCATCTGGTGGAGCTGTTTTCCCACTGGACGGGCCAGGTTCCCGGCATCGGCGTGGTGACCGAATGGCTCGGATTCGCGGTCGGGTCGGCCGCCGTCGGCTTCGTCATCGGCGGCGTGATCGTCGCCGTGATGCATTTCATCCCGCGCCGCAAGCACAAGGCGCATGCGGCGCCGCAGCCGCCCGAAGCTACCTGAGCGGCGACGGCCGATCGGTCCCCCCGGCCGAGTAGGCTGTCGGTACGATTGGCGTGGGCGGGCCGCCGCCGGCATTGGCGGCTTCCGCGGCAATCGCCGCGTCGTCCGGCGCGCCGGCATCGACCGGCGCATCGGCATCACCGGTCCACCGGGCTTCCCATTGTATCTGCGACGACTCGGCCTTGCCGCCCGCGGGATTCGCGTCTCCGCTGATCTCCTGCGCTACGGTGGGGCCGCCCGCAGCCGCGGTGATGCCCAGCAATAGAATGAATGCGGTATTTCTCATTGGTTCCTCGAGTGGTTGCGGACTTTTCGCGGCCCACTGGGAGATCAACGCACAGGAGGCAGGTTCATTCCCGTTCGACGGAAATTCAGTGATCAGAATCAGTTGATGACGGCGTGCCGCCGGGGCGTGCCGCTGATGTATTCGTGCAGCGGATTGAGCGACGGGATGTGGCTGAAGATGACGTTCATAACCACGGTCATCGGCACCGCCATCAGCGCGCCGGGGATGCCCCACAGCCAGGTCCAGATCACCACCGAGAAGAACATGATGATCGGGTTGATGATGAAGCGGCGGCCGAGCAGGCTGGGGGTGATGAAGCTGCCCTCCAGCACATGGGCGATGAAGTAGACAAGCGGCACCAGCAGGGCGTGCTCGGTATCGGGGAACTGCAACAGCGCGGCGACGGTGGTCAGCGCGATTCCGACCATCGCGCCGATATAGGGGATGAAGTTGAGCACCGCGACCACCATGCCCCAGAACAGCGCGTTCTCCAGCCCCAGCGCGTAAAGGCCGGCGCCAACCACCGCGCCCATCGCCACGTTGATGCCGGTGATGGTGAGCAGGTAGGACGAGATCTCCCGCTCGATGGTGCTGACGATCGATACCACGGCGCGCTTGTCGTGGAATGTCGGCATCAGCCGCACGGTCTTTTCCTTGAACATGTCGCCGGCCGCCAGCAGGAAATACAGCAGCACCAGCATCATGAACAGGCTGACCCCCATCTGCTGGATTCCGGTAAGCAGGCGTCCCATCACCGGCGTGCTGGCGGCCGCCACCGTCGTTCGCGGCTTCCTTTCGATGGTCGCGATCCGGGCCACCTCGTTGGAGGCCTTCTCCAGGCTGGCGAAGGAGTCGAGCACCGGCCTGAACTTGTCGCGGAGCTGGCTGCTGATCCCGGGGGCCCGGTCGATCCACTCCAGCGCAGGCGTGCTGGCGGCGACAACGGTGAGCGCGCCGACCGACACGAGCGCGGCCAGCGCCAGGGCCGCCACCAGCGGCGCCGGCACGCCCTTGCGGACCAGCGGCCGCTGCAGCGGTGCGAGCGCGAAGCCGATCAGCAGCGCGGCGACGAGCGGGATGAACACCGTCGACGCCAGGTAGAGACACCCGATCACCAGGATGAGGAACATGCCGATCATGCTGACATGCGCCCAATTGCGAAGCGTCTCGGCGCCGAACAGCTCTGCCGCCACGACCGGCTCGACCGGCGCGGCTGGTGCTGCCTCTTGGCGTTGCTGAAACGTCTGCATGGACCACCTCGACGGAACAGCGCGCTAACGGTGGGCCGCGTGTCTGGTTCCTGACCGAGGCTGCATAAGCTTGGACTTCCGCGCGTTCCTAGTCGCCGTAAACCTCATGACGGCGGTAGACGAAGTCGTCCTTGCCCTGAAGCGACTGCATCTCGCGCGGCACCGCCGAATAGTTCTGCGACGAGGGCGGCTCCATGCGCTGCCAGTCGGTCGTGCCGGTACGGCGGGCGATCTTCCACACGCCGTTGCGCTTCTCCATGCGGTCCATGTAGCGTCCGCCCACCCACATATCCATCTCGGTGTCCCAGGCATTGGGGGCAGCTTTCGGATCGCCCTTGGCGCGCATGCGTTCATAGGCGGTGAAATAGGCCTCGGTGTAGGCGACGGTGCCGCCCGGCTGCACCTCGATGAAGATGTTGCCGAGCTGGTGATGGGCTCTGGTCATGGTGGCCAACACCTGCATGGCGTGGCCGACGAAGTCGCCCGGCTGACCGTCCGCGCCTTTCGCGCTCGGGTCGGAGCTCGGTCCCTTGAAGCCGTGGTTGTGTTGGGAGTCGGGATGAAACACGCTGCGCAGCAACTCTTCGTCCAGCCGGTCGAGCGCCCGGCAGTAGGTCATCATCACTTCGGCGATGGCCTGCTTGTCGAGCAGCTCCTGCACCGCCTGCGGGCTGGGCGCGGCCGGCGCGTCGGCGCGGGCCGGAGCCGCGGCCAGGGTGAAGATCGCCAGCGCGATCGCCAGCGCGGCCAGATGCGGCCGCCTCGTCGAAACTGATGCCATCCCGGTGGTCCCCGTTGTGCTGTTTCCCTGCGCAACAGTGACGCAAGCGGACGGGCAGGGCCAGCGCATCCGCGCCGTTGACACCGGCCGCGGGCGGGCGTCACATCGGGCCATGACCAAGGTCGTCAATCTCAGGCTGGCCCGCAAGGCCAAGAGCCGAAGCGAGGCGGCGGCGAAAGCGGCCGCCAACCGCGCGCTGCACGGCCGCACCAGGGCGCAGAAGCAGGCGGAAAAGGCCGAGCGGGAAACGCTCGCCCGGATGCTCGACGGAATCAGGCGCGACGACTGAGCGGCAGCCAAATCTTCAATTGGACGAACCGGTTGCTTCCGGTAAAACCATTGCGCGGGCTGGCGGTGGGGCCGGACGCTCGGGGGCCGCGCGCTTGCGAATTCGGACGGCTATTCTGGGAGCTCTGGCGCTTGTGGCGGCGGCCGTCGCCGGCTGCGGCGAGGAGCGGCCCGCCATCGAGAAGGTCGAGGACGCCAGGCATGCCCGCGTCGGGGTGATGACCGGCTCGACCGGCGAGGTCTACGCCAAGCAGGCGTTCCCCGAAGCCGACATCAAGAGCTTCGACGACATCATGGACGCCGTCGCCGCGGTCAAGTCCGGCCAGATCGACGGCATCGTCACCGCCCTGTCGACGGCGATCCAGGTGACCAAGACCAACGCCGAGTTCCGCTACCTGGAGGAACGCCTCACCAACGAGAACACCGCCATCGCCGTCCGCAAGGACCAGACCGCGCTGCTCGAGGACGTCAACCGGATCATCTCGGACCTGCGCAACGAGGGCGTCTTCGAGGACATGAAGCGCCGCTGGTTCAAGGACGACCTCAGTCCCTATGACGAGCCCGACATCAAGCTGCCGGAGACAGGCGAGCCATTACGCATCGGCGTCGCCGCCACCCGCGAGCCGTTCAGCTTCATCGACAAGGACGGCAGGGTCACCGGCCACGACGGCGAGCTGGCGCGGCTGATCGCGCACCGGCTGAACCGGCCCATCGAGTTCCACGACATGAAGTTCATGGCGCTGATCCCGTCGCTGGCGTCGGGCAAGATCGACATGATCGTCACCGGCATGACGGCGACCGACGAGCGGCGCAAGTCGGTCAATTTCACCCAGTCCTACTTCGCCAACGCACAAGTGCTGCTGACCCGCAAGCCGGATGGCGCCGCTTCCGGCCCGGTCGCGGGCGGCGGGCTGGAATTGCGCTCGCTGGACGATCTCGCCGACAAGCGCCTGGGCGTGATGATGGGCACGGTCTATGACGGCTACGCGCTGGAGAAGTGGCCCAAGGCTGACATCCAGCACTACCAGTCGTTTCCCGACGTGGTGCTGGCGCTCAACACCGGGAAAGTCGATGCGATCCTCTACGATGCCGAGCCGCTGCGCGAGATCCTGCGCGAGCGGCCGGACCTCACCCGGTTCGGGCCGCCGCTGTTCACCCTGCCCATGGGCGTAGGGTTCAGGAAGGGCAATCCGCTGCGCGGCGATTTCGACGCCTTCCTGACCGAAATCCGCAGCAACGGCGTCTATGACGACATGACGGTGCGCTGGATCGACCACCGCGAATGGGCCATGCCCGAGATCGGGGCGGCCAGCCCCAAGGGCAAGATCGTCCTCGGCACCACCGGCGGCAGCATGCCGTTCTCGGGCGTGCAGGACGGCGAGATGATCGGCTTCGACGTCGAGCTGGCGCGGCGCTTCGCGGCGTATGCGGGCAAGGAGCTGGAGATCGCCGACATGGAGTTCGGCGCCCTGATCGCCGCCGTCGCCGCCGGCAAGGTCGACATGATCGCGGCGTCCATCTACATCACCGACGAGCGCAAGCAGCAGATCGACTTCTCCAATCCCTACTTCGCCATGGAAAGCTGGGCCGCCGTGCGCAAGGCGGACGTGGCCGGCGCCGCCGCCGCCGGCGCCGAGCCGGAGCGGTCGTTCTTCCAGCGAACCGCCGACAGCTTCCACAGCAATATCATCCACGAGAAGCGCTACCTGCTGCTGTGGGACGGCCTGAAGGTCACGGTGCTGATCTCGATCCTCGCCACCCTGTTCGGCACCGTGCTGGGCGGGGTGATCTGCTTCATGCGGATGTCGCGCAGCGCGCTGCTGTCGGTGCAGGCGAAGATCTACATCTCGCTGCTGCGCGGCATTCCCGTGCTGGTGCTGCTGATGCTGATCTTCTACGTCGTGTTCGCCTCGGTGAACATCAACCCGATCATCGTCGCGGTGATCGCCTTCGGCATGAACTTCGCCGCCTACGGGGCCGAAATCTACCGCAGCGGCATCGAGAGCGTCGACAGGGGCCAGTCCGAAGCCGGCGTCGCCATGGGTTTCACCAAGGTGCAGGCGTTCACCTACATCGTGCTGCCGCAAACCGTCCGGCGCATCCTGCCGGTCTACAAGGGCGAGGTCATCTCCATGGTGAAGATGACCTCCATCGTCGGCTACATCGCGGTGCAGGACCTGACCAAGGCCAGCGACATCATCCGCAGCCGGACCTTCGACGCGTTCTTCCCGCTGATTATGGTGGCGATCCTGTACTTCCTGATCTCGTGGACGCTGATCCAGTCGCTGGGCTATCTGGAGCGCAAGACCGACCCCAAATACACGCGCCGGAAGGCAGGTGCCGCATGATCCGGGTCGAGCACCTGTCGAAGCGTTTCGGCGACCTGGTCGTCCTCGCCGACATCAATGTCGAAATTGCCAGGGGCGAGGTGGTGTCGATCATCGGGCCGTCCGGCACCGGCAAGAGCACCTTCCTGCGCTGCCTCAACCTGCTGGACCAGCCCAGCGGCGGCGCCATCTGGATCGACGACGAGGATATTCTCGCCCCCAAGGCCAATGTGGCCGGGGTTCGCCAGAAGATGAACATGGTGTTCCAGCAGTTCAACCTGTTCGCCCATCTGTCGGTGCTCGACAACCTCACTCTGGCGCCGGTCAAGCTGAAGCGGGAGAACAAGGCGGCGGCCGAGGCGCGCGCCATGGACCTGCTGCGCCTGGTGGGCCTGGGCGAGAAGGCCTACGCCTTCCCGGACGAGCTGTCCGGCGGACAGAAGCAGCGCGTCGCCATCGCCCGGTGCCTTGCCATGCAGCCGGAGGTGATCCTGTTCGACGAGCCCACCTCGGCGCTCGACCCCACCATGGTCTCCGAGGTGCTGTCGGTGATCCGGCGGCTCGCCAAGGAGGGCATGACCATGGTGATCGTCACCCACGAAATGGACTTCGCCCGCGACGTGTCGAACCGCGTGTTCTACATGGACGAGGGGCTGATCTACGAACAGGGGCCGCCGTCGCAGATATTCGACAATCCGCAGCGCGAGAAGACCTCGGCGTTCATCAACCGGGTGCGCAGCTACCGGGCGCACATCGCCTCGCCGGACTTCGACCTCTATGCCCTCAACGCCGAGATCGAGGCGTTCTGCGAGAAGCACATCGTGCCCCGCGAGGCGCGCCGCAACCTGATGCTGCTGGTCGAGGAAGTGCTGCAACTCCACAAGCCATGGCTGGCGGGCGGCGCGCTCGACCTGACGGTCTCCTATTCGGAGAAGAACGGCGAGCTGGAGCTGGACTGCGAGTGCAGCGGCGACGCCGGCAACCAGCTGCAGCCCGACGAGGGAGAGGACGGCCTGGAGGCCATGATCATCAACGCGCTGTGCGAGCGGATCGACTACCGGCTATTGCACGGCCGGAGCCGCCTGGAGTTTCTGATCAAGAAGGACTGATCAATCAGCCGAGGTCGATGGCGTGCCGCTCGCCTGGCGGATGCGCTCGACGAGGCGGTGACGCAGGTGCCGTTCAGCCCTTTTTCCAGCCCAGCACCGCGCGCACGGTGCCGCCCATCAGCCAGGCCTTCTCGTCGCCGCTCAGCTCGGGGTTGTCGCGGACGTAGTGCACCAGCTCGCCCCAGGTCTCGCCGGTCTGGTTGCCGCCATGATCGCTGGCCCACATAACGCGCCTCGCGCCGAAGGCGTCGATCGCCCGCCGCAGATAGGGGCGCAGGCCCAGGGACGGATAGTCGCGCATGCCGAACATTCCCTGCGCATGGCTCCATTTCAGCGCCACGTTGGGATGGACCGCCAGCTTCAGCACCTCGTCGAAATAGGCCACGTCCGGGCCGCTGTGCTGCTGGTCCGGCTTCGCCGCGTCGAGGAAGCTGACATTGGCCTCGATGGGCATGCCGCAATGGTCGACGATGAACTGGAGCCTGGGGAACCGCTCCAGGTAGCGCGGCATCAGCGCCATGTGCCCGGCGATGAACAGAAACACCGGCAGGCCGATCCGCTCGGCCAGCGCGAACACAGGGTCGTAGGCGCCGGACGCGAACGCCTCCAGCTCCACGGCGGTCAGCGCCGGCAGCATGCGGATGGCGCGGCAATGCGGTGCGTCCTTCGCCATCCGGACCAGGCTTTGCGCCTCCGGATCGAGCCGGTCGATGCGCAGCACATAGGCGAACCGGTCGGGATGCAGCCAGGCCGCCAGCTCGGCGGTCGGGCTGGTCACCCGGTAGGCGCCGTTCGGCAGGGTGTAACCGGGACCCCAGTTGTCGAGACCCCAGAACTCGTCGGCGAGAACCGCCGAGATGCCCAGCGCGTCCATGGCGGCGAGCGTTTTCTCGATGCCGCCCGGGCCGAAATGGATCTGCGAGTCGACGATCTCCATCAGCGTCCCATCAGCTTCGAGACGACGGCGAAGGACGGATCGCTGTCGTCCCACTTGCCCAGCGCCTGCGAGGGGCTGCGCGACAGGCCGCCATCGGTCCAGGGCAGGTCCTGGATCCAGTCGTAAAGGCCGGTGCGAAAGGCGATGCGCCAGCCTGGGCCGCGCTTCTCGAACCGGTCGATATAACGGCCGCCGACGATGGACACGTAACGCTCGCCGGGCCGGGCGTAATAGAGGCCGTTGGTGTTGAGGCCGGGAGGATAGTCCGCCGGCACCACGTGATAGCCGGTCAGATAGGTCTCCACGCGGGCCGTGTCGCCGTCCAGGTCGATCAGGATGTTGGAGACCATGTGATGACATGGCCCCAGCGGATCGACGATGGACCGCGCCGCCTTGACGAAATCCCGCCAGTCGCCGCCGATGTCGCCGAAGCCGTAGCGGGCGTCGTCGTGGAACACATGCTCCATCAGCTCCCAGCGCCGCCGGTCGAGGGCGTGGCAGTACAGGTAGATGACCCTTGTGATGTCCGATTCAGCCTCGAGGCGGGCGAGCGTGTCCATGGATCACCACGGATGCTCGTCGCCGGTCCATTTCAGCCATTTGCCGTTGTCTGCCGGGGTCAGTCCGATGAGCAGCTTCTTGACGTCGGCGGCGGCGTCGGGCGGGTCCAGGTCGGCGACCGGTCCGGCCATCTCGGTGCGGATCCAGCCCGGATGGACCAGGGTCACGGTCACGCCCTGGTCCTTCAGCTCCTGCGCCAGCCCGGTCATCAGCCGGTTCAGGCCGGCCTTGGCGCTGGCGTAGGAATAGCCGATCACATGGTCGTAGGCTGCCGCCGCGGTCTGGCTGGTCATGGTCGCGATCGTCTTGCGCCGGCTCGCCAGCACGTTGGGCAGGAACGCCTGGCAGACCCGGAACGGTCCCATGGCCATGATGTTGAACTCGTAGGCCCAGTTTTCGTAGTCCATGTTCTGGAATGTCTGGGTGTCGAGGCCGCCCCAGACGCCGGCGTTGTTGATCAGAATGTCGATGGGTTTGCCGGCCAGTTCGCGGGCGCAGGCCTTCACCGATGCGCCGTCGCCCACATCCATGCGGTGGACGGTGACCTTGCCGCCCGACGAGGCGGCCACCCTGTTCAGCGCATTGGCCTTCTCCGGATTGCGGGTGGTGGCGTAGACGCGGTCGCCGGCCTCGCCGAACTGTTTCGCCAGCTCGTAGCCCAACCCGCGGGCGGCGCCCGTGATCAGAACATCCATGATCTCTCCCCTGGTTGTCGCGGGTCCGGTTCAGCGGCCCAGATATTTCTCGAGCGTCCGGTGCATGTGCCGGATGCGGATTTCCTGGTAGTTGGCCAGCGTCGCCCCGCGCTTGCCGCTGGTCATGGCGCCTTCCTGCGCGGCTTCCATGTTGCCCGTGTCCTGGTCGTAGATGTGGCCGATATAGGGGTCCATGCCGGGGACGGTCTCGTAGGAAACCTCGGACCTGATGCGTACTGGCGCGGCGGTCTCGAACGGTTCGCCGTTGCGCGGCTTGGGCTTCAGGATGACCAGGTCGAACAGCGACTTGTCGTGCTGCATGCCCAGCGGCCGGAAGCGGTAGACGATGGGGAACGACACGCCCGAGAAGAATTGCTGGTTGGGGAACACGAAATAGGCGATGGAATCGACGATCTCGCTGTCGCAGACGCCGGACAGGTCGGCGCCGCCCTGCGCGGCCACCATGTCGCGGTAATACTGAGCCATCACCTTGCGCGCCGTGCCGCCTTCGGGCACCAGCAGCTTGCTGTCCACGTCCGACCGGTCGCCGATCAGGAAGCAGTCGAGAATCTCCTGCTCGGTGATCGGTTCCTTCAGGAACACGCCGGGCGAGCCGGCCACGTTGATCAGCCGGTTCACGTTGTCGCCGTAGAAGTCGTACTGGGTGTTGGCGTCGCCGCTCGCCCGCATCAGCTGGCTGTGCGTCTCCATGACGTGATAGGCCTCGAGAAACGCCTCCGAGGCGACCTTCCAGTTGCAGTTGAGCTCCTTCTGGACATGCATGGCCACGTAGCGGTCTTCGAACACCGCGCTGGCGACGTGCTCCGGCAGCGGGTGCATGTACTCCCGCAGCGGCGGCGCGTCGGGGTCCAGGTTGACGAACACGAACCCGCCCCACGTGTCGACGCGCACCTGTCCCAGACCGTAATCGGCCGGATCGACGTGCGGGAAGTCCCATTCGCACGGGAACGAGGCCAGCCTGCCCTCCAGGTCCCAGGTCCAGCCGTGATAGGGGCAGCGGATCTGGCTGCCGCTGCCCTCGCTGTTGGCCGGCTTCAGTTTGGTGCCACGATGGGTGCAGGCGTTGCGGAACGCCTTGATGGCGCCGCTTTCGGTGCGTTGCACGATCACCGAATACGGACCGAAATCATAGACGATGTAATCGCCCGGCTCCGGGATGTGTTCCTCGCGGCAGGCCCATTGCCATACCTTGGGCCACAGCAGCTTCAGTTCCTGCTGGAAGTAGTCGGGCGACGTGTAACGCTCGAACGGGATGTCGCCGTCGCCCAGGAAGGCGTATGATTCGGCCGTCAGGTAGTTCGGCGCGGTCCGGCTGTCCTGCCGGAGCAGGTCCTGCACGCTGATGCCAGGGCATCGCGCTTCGCCCGGTTTCAGGTCGGTCATTCGGTTCATGTCGCGTGGTCTCCGTTCCCCAAGACCCTGATTTTGTTGTTCAACACTCGTTTAATATAAGCTAGCTTGTCAATTGGGATTCTCACGCGCTTCCGTCCCGCCACCCATCGGCCGCGCGGCCGACACCATATCAGGCATGCCTTCGGTTGACATGGATTTGCCCAAGCATTCGCGAGGCGGTGTTCGAATCGTTGTTCATTTATGACAGGGAATCGGTGACAAGAATGGCCAGGCCAGCACATCCGGAGGAACCAGCCGCATGCCCATAGTCGTCGATCACGACGAGCGCCGGCACTATATCGCCCGCGTCGTGGAACGCGTGATCGCCAAGCAGGGAATGGACGCCGTCACGATCAGGAACGTGGCGCGCGAGGCCGGCTTCCGATCGACGCTGATTTCCCACTACTTCAAGGACAAGAAGGACATGCTGACCTTCACCCTGGACTCGATCCGGGCGAGGGCGGCGATCCGTGTCGACAAGGAGTTCCTGGACAAGCACGATCTGACGGCCTGCCTCGAAACCCTGCTCGCCACCAACGAGGACGAACTGTCCGACTGGCAGGCCTGGTTTGGGTTCTGGGAAAAAGCCACGTTCGATCCCGAACTCGCCGCCGTGCGGCTCGGCGTGGTCGAAGCCACCCACAACACCATCAAGCACCTGCTGGAGCAGGCGCGCGATCAGGGCGAACTGCCCAAGTCACTCGACACGGAGTTCCATGCGCGGCGCCTGCAGATATTCATGAACGGTCTGGCCGCCCATGTCGTGATGAAGCCCAGCGACTGGCCCGCCGAGGTCCAGCGTGCGCTGGTGAAGGTCGAGATCGAATTCATGAAGAAGATGCCGAAGCCGCCGCCCGGCACACGGTTGCCCGAGTTCCACGTTCCGGCGTTCGCCTACACGCGGTGATGGCGACGTCGGCGATGGAGCAGCACCGCCTTCACAAAATCCCGTTGACATCTCTCAGTGGTTATTCAACTGTCGAACAACAAAAGAACAAACGGGGTATTTGCTAGACGGAGTCTGTCGAGACCGGGCCGGTACGCACGGCGCCCCGACCGCCACTTCCCACAGCCAATGAAGCGGTGCGAGCATCGCCCGCGAAATCACGGAGTATCGCCATGCTACTCGAGAACAAGATCGCCATCGTCACCGGCGGCGGCAGCGGCATCGGCAAGTCGGCCGCCATCATCATGGCCCGCGAGGGCGCGACCATCGTCATCGGCAACCGCTCGGCCGAACAGGGCGAGGAGGCATGCCATACCATCGCCAAGGCCGGCGGCAGGGCGATTTTCCACCGCACCGACTGCGGCAAGCCCGAGGATTGCGAATCGCTGGTCGCCCGCGCCGAGAAGGAATTCGGCCGCCTGGACCTGGCGTTCAACAATGCCGGCAAGTTCCACGACGTGCTGGCGCCCGTGCACGAGATGCCGATCGAGGAGTTCTCCAACGGCATCGACCTGAACCTCAAGGGCGTCTTCTACTGCATGAAGTACGAGCTCGCGGCGATGCTGCGCGCGGGCGGCGGCGCCGTGGTGAACAACGCCTCGATCTTCGGGATCAAGGGCATGCCGACGCTCAACTGGTACACCGCCGCCAAGCACGGCATCGTCGGCCTCACCCAGGCGGCGGCGCTGGAATATGCCGAGCGCAACATCCGTATCAACGCGGTCTGCCCGGGCATGACCAAGACGCCCGCGCTCGACATCTCGACCGGCGGCGATGATTCGCTGTTCGCCGGCGTGGTGCCGATGAAGCGCATCGCCCGGTCCGAGGAGATCGGCGAGGGCGTCGCGTGGCTGCTGTCGAGCCGGGCCAGCTACATGACCGGCGCCATGCTGAACCTTGACGGCGGCATGATCGCCGCCTGAACCCGGGCAATGCGGAGCGGCGACATATCGGAGAGCCGCGGCGAGGGCGAGCGCGCCACCGACACGCCGCAGCGCCTGGATACGCTCGTCGCGGACGGGAGGATCGCGGTGCCGGGCAGCCCCGGCGCGCCCATCTGGTGGGCATCGCTCGACGAGATTCCGGGAGCACTTTTCCCGGTCTGAACAGCGCGCCGTCGCCAAATTGGATTTGACAGGCGGTCTTTATTTTGTTCACCTGATGAACAATAAAGATGCCCTGGGGAGGATGTCATGAACTTCCGTCGTGAGTTTCTGTCCGTGATCGGCGCCGGTTGCCTCGCATACGCCGCCATCGTGACACCTGGTTTTGCCGCCGAGCCTGTCGGCGTCGCCGCGCCGCAGCCCGAACCGGCTGCCGCCCCGATCCGCAAGGGAGGCGTGGAAGAGGTTCTGGTCACCGCCCGCAAGCAGGAGGAGTCTCTGCAGAAGGTGCCGATCGTCGCGACGGTGTTCTCGCCCGAGCAGATCGACCGGTATGGCCTGGTCAGCCTGGAAAAGCTGGCGACCTCGACCCCCGAACTCATCATCGGCCGCGCGTCCAACGGCGCCGGCGCACAGTTGACGATGCGCGGTATCGGCTCGATGCCGACGTCGATCGGCATCGAGCAGTCGGTGGCGGTGGTGATGGACGGCGTTTACTACGGCCAGGGTCGCACCATCAACGAGGCCATGTTCGACGTATCGCGGATCGAGGTGCTGAAAGGTCCCCAGTCGCTCTTCTTCGGCAAGAACGCGACCGCGGGCGTCATCTCGATGACCAGCGCGGATCCGGGAGACGAATTCGAGGCCATGGCCCGGGTCGGCTTCGAGGCAAAGTCCCAGAACCTCATCACCGAGGGCTTCGTGTCCGGTCCGCTGTCCGACAAGGTAGGCGCCCGGCTTGCGGTGCGGGTGGGTGAGATGTTCGGCAGCTACTTCAACAACCGGGGCTTCGACGTGACCAACTTCACGTTCGATGCCGCGACGTTCAACCTCAATCCGCATCTGTCGCCGAGGCTCGACCGAGGGGCGCCGGGCACCAGCGAACTGTTTCTCCGGGGGACGATCAAGTTCACCCCCAACGACAGGCTCACCGCCACGATCAAGGCGAGCTACATGAACACCGTGGATGAATCCAATGCGTGGAACTACGTGCCCTTCGCCTGCCCGACCGGGTCTGCGGCGTTCAATCCCACCATTCCGTGCCAGAGAACCTTCGACGTATACCTGAACTATTTCCCCGACGACGTGGCGGGGAACATCAAGTATGGCCGTGACGATGGGTCGCCGTTCAATCGGTATCAGTCCTACTCGTTTTCCGCTAACATTACCTATGAGTTCGATAGTCTCACGGTTACCTCAATATCGAACTATCAGAGGAACCGGAACAACTGGGGCTGTTCTTGCCAGAACGTGTCGACGCCACTTTCTTTCATTGCGGCTACCGAACTCTCCATCTGGGAAGCGTTCTCCAACGAGACGCGGATTCAGAGCGAATTCGACGGACCGGTGAATTTCATGGCGGGTGTGCTCTACCAGGACACCAAACGTGACCATCGCCAGGCCGCCAACTTCGGTGGCGTCGAGGACTCGAGCCAGCCGCTGGAAAGGCGGTATCTGGCCTATGACAAACCGTCCCTGACCAATGGCGAGACCATCGCCGGATTCGCACAGGCCAAGTGGAACATCCTGCCGGAACTCGAGTTGGCGGGCGGTGTGCGTTACACCCACGAAACCAAGAAGAGCTTCTTGAACCAGACCTATGTGAACATTCTCCTCCAGGGCGTTTTCCCCGAGAATGCCCCCATATTCGGCGATCAGACCTTCAACGACTGGTCTCCCGAGGCGACGATAACCTACGCCGTGACCGACGACGTCACCGTCTATGGCGCCTACAAGACGGCCTACAAGTCGGGCGGCTTCTCCAACAGCGCCCTCATCACGCCCTCCACCGTACCCGGCGACATCGCGTTCGGACCGGAAAAGGCCGAGGGCTTCGAGTTCGGGCTGAAAACCTTGCTGTTCGACCGGCAGCTCCGTTTCAACGTTTCCGCCTACACCTACAACTACAAGAACCTGCAAGTCGATTTCTTCAACTCGATCACCTTCCAGTTCATCACCACCAATGCCGGCTCGGCCCGGACGAAGGGCGTCGAACTCGAAGCCGAATACGTGCCCGACGCCGTCGAGGGGCTGTCGCTGCGGGCCAACCTGAACTTCAACCGGGCACGGTTCACCAACTACATTGCCCCCTGCTATGACGGTCAGACGCCGGCCCAGGGCTGCGCGCTGGTGTTCCAGGGCGGACCGGGGCAGGATCTCAGCGGCAGCCCGACAGCCGTCGCGCCCAAGGTTACCGCCGCGCTCGGGGTGAACTACGAAGTGCCGCTCGGCGCGGACTGGCATCTCGGGATGTCGGCGGACGTGCGGTACAGCGCGAAGTATCTGGGCTCGAGCTTCGGGGCTCCGTTGTCGCTCCAGCCAGCTTATGCCAATCTCGATGCGTCTATCCGCCTGAGAAGCAGCGACGATCAGTGGGAATTCGCCGTGATCGGGCGCAATCTGACGAACCAGTTCTACTTTGGTGGCGTACAGGCGATTCCCAGCACCGGTTCGGGAACGGGAACGCCGGCTGGCATCCAGGCGGATCAACTGGCTCTGGCGTCGCTGCCGCGCACCGTCCAGTTCCAGGTTACCTGGCGGTACTGAGCGACACGACGGTTTTTGCCTGCGATAGTGACGGCCGGCCGGACGCCATGGTCCGGCCGGCCATCTGATTTCGGGGGAGGACCATGGACAAGATCGCCACCATCGCGGACCTGCGCGAGGAAGCCCGTCGAAAGCTGCCGGCGCCGATCTTCGACTTCGTCGACGGCGCCGCCTTCAGCGAGGTGACGCTGCGCGCCAACGTGCAGGACTTCGAGAAGATCCGCTTCCGTCAGCGGGTGGTGAAGGACGTCTCGGTCCGCTCGCTGTCGACCGAACTGGTCGGCCAGCCCTGCGCCATTCCCGCCGCCATCTCGCCCACCGGCCTCAGCGGCATGCTGTGGGGCGGCAATGGCGAGATCGCTGCGGCGCGGGCGGCGAAGGCATTCGGCATTCCGTTCACCCTGGGCATGATGTCGGTCTCGACCCTGGAGGAAGTGACCAAAGCCGTCGGCCCGGTCTGGTTCCAGATGTGCATGCTGAAGGACCGGGGCCTGGTGCAGGATTTCGTCGACCGGGCCAAGGCCGCCGGATCGCCGGTGCTGATCCTCACCGTCACCTGGGTGGTCTCGGGCCTGCAAAGCCGCATGACCCGCCACGGCGTCGATCTGCCGCCGCCGCTCACCCCCAGTTTCATCGCCAAGTTCGTCACCCGGCCCATGTGGGTGTGGCGCGCACTCCGGGGCAAGCCGGTCGCGTTCCACAATTTCACCGGCCGGATGCAGGAAGAGGCGACCATTCCGGCGGTGATCAACCAGCTCGATTCCTCGGTGACCTGGAAGGACATCGAATGGTTGCGCTCCATCTGGCCAGGCAAGCTGATCGTCAAGGGCGTCTGCGACCGCGAGGACGCGCGCCTCGCCATGGACGCCGGCGTCGACGCGGTCAGCGTCTCCAACCACGGCGGCAACCATCTGGATAGCTCGGCCTCGACCATCTCCATGCTGCCCGATGTGGTCGAGGGCGTCGACGGCCGCGGCGAGGTGCTGCTCGACGGCGGCGTCCGCTCGGGCCAGGACATCCTGAAAGCCATGGCGCTGGGCGCCAAAGGCGTGCTGCTGGGCCGCGCCCACCTCTATGGCCTCGGCGCCGCCGGCCAGAGGGGCGTCGCCAAGGCGCTCGACATCATCCGCAACGAACTGGACGTCTCGATCGGCCTTACCGGCCTGACCGACGTCAACCAGGCATCGCCGGAGATCCTGTTCAAGGCGAGGGATTAGAGCGCTTTCAGCCATGGCGGAATCGCCTTGGCGTCCGAAAGCCGCGGCGACAAATGCTAGAGCGGTTCAGCGGCAGCTGAATCCGCTCTAGGGTTTTCCCACTCGGTCTTTGCGAGCGAAGCGCGGCAACCCAGTGCCGATGCAGGAATAACCCTATCCGTGTCCCTGAGCTCGTCGAAGGGCTTCGCATCAACGCGCGAGCAAGGCCCTTCGACGAGCTCAGGGACACGGTGAAATTTGAGCGCTGCACAATGAACTGGATTGCCGCGTCGCTACGCTCCTCGCAACGACGGAGACGGGTGGAGTCTGACGGGCGTCAATCCTCCAGGTACTTGTCCAGCGTCTGGTGCATCAGCCTGACCCTGACCTCCTGGTAGTTCAGCAGGGTTTCGCCCTTCTTGCGCGCGGCGCGCATGCCTTCCTGCTGGGCGCGCAGGTTGTTGGTGTCCTGGTCGTAGACGTGGCCGAGGATCGGGTCGAAGCCCGGCACGGTGGTGAAGCTGTCGGCCTCGGTCAGCCGATAGGGCGCGGCGGGCTCGGGGCACGGGCCGTCGTCGGGCATGGGCCGCAGGATCAGCAGCTCGAACAGGGTGCGGTTCGGGTCGTCGCCGATGGGCCGGAAGCGGTAGACCATGGGCAGCGACAGCTGCGGGAACAGGATCATGTTGGGGAAGATGCCGTATTGCGACACGTCGACCATCTCGGTGTCGGTGTATTTGCTCAGATCGACGCCGTAGGTCTCACCCAGGGTTTTCCTCAGCACCCGCGCCATGACGATCCGCGCCGTCTCGCCCTCGCCGACGACCATGTCGTCGCCCAGGATCGTCCGGTCGCCGACCAGCATGGTGTCGATCAGCTCCTGTTCCGTGGGACGCGGCTGCACCAGCTGGCTCGGGATGCCGAAGATGCAGAAGAAGCGCGACACGTTGTCGCTGAACACGTCGTACTGGGTGCCCTCGTCGTCGGAGCCCAGCAGCAGTTGCGGATGGGTCTCCTGGGTGTGGTAATTCTCGATGAAGGCTTCCTTGCCGGCCTTCCAGTTGCAGTACAGCTCCTTCTCGATGTGCAACTCGACGAAGCGGCGCGCCATGTCGAAATTGGCGAAGTGCTCCGGCACCGGCGCGATGTAGTCCAGCAGCGGGGCGGCCTCCGGATCGAAGTTCACGAACACGAAGCCGCCCCACAGGCCCACGCTCACGCGGAGCATGGTGAAGTCGCGCTCCATAACATGCGGCGCGTCCCAGCCGTAAGGCACCCGCTGCAACTCGCCGGCGAGCGACCATGTCCAGCCGTGGAACGGGCAGCGCAGCGCCGTCACGCTGCCCGACATGCCGCCCAGCGCGAACTTGGTGCCGCGGTGCATGCAGGAATTGACGAAGCCGGCGACCGACCCGTCCTCCTGCCGCACGATCAGCGCCGAATGCCGGCCGACCTCGTAGACGTAGTAGTCGCCCGGCTCGGGGATGTGCTCCTCGCGGCACGCCCACTGCCAGGCGCGCGGCCACATGCGCTCCATCTCGCGGTCGAAGACCGCCTGGCTGGTGTAGCGCTCGAACGGGATGTCCTCGTTGCCGAGGAAGCGCGGGCTTTCCAGCTCGAACACCGGCGGCACCGGTTTGCCGTCGCGGTGCACCAGCTCCTGCGCGGAGGGCGTGGCGCGCCCCTTGGTCAGTGACTTCAGGAGTTCGTTCATGGCGATGTCTTCCCCGTGGTCCGCCAGAGTACATTTTTATTGCACAATTGCACAATTAAAAGCGATGCTAGGATGACGGGCGCGGGCATCTCGGGAAGGATGCACCGGCCGCGGACGCAAACGGGACATGGGAGACAGTCATGGGTCAGCTCGATGGCAAGGCCGCCGTCATCATCGGCGCGTCGGAAACCGGCAATATGGGGCAGGCCATCGCCCGGCGCTACCGCAAGGAAGGCGCCCAGGTGGTCGTCGCCAGCCGCAAGGCCGAGAAGTCGGCGGCGTTCGCGAAGGAGATCGGCGCGTTCTCGACCGCTTGCGACATCACGAAGAAGGACGACCTGTTCGCGCTGGCCGACTTCGCCAAGCAGAAGATGGGCAAGGTCGACATCGCCGTGAACTCGTCGGGGCTTGCCCTGGGCGGTCCGTTCCTGGAGTTCGGCGAGAAGGACCTGGACACGCTGATCGCGCTGCAGTTCAAGGGCTCGTTCTTCTTCCTGCAGGCGATGGTGGCCGCCATGCTGGACACCGGCGGTTCGATCATCCAGCTCAGTTCGGCGGTGGCGCAGCGCTCGACCACCGTCGACGGCGGGTTCGACGCCTATATGGGCACCAAGGCGGGTATCGACCACGTGGTGCGCGCCGTCGCCAACCAGTTCGGGCGGCGCGGCATCAGGGTCAACACCATCGCCGCCGGCCACACCGACACGCCCATGCACCACGGCAACTACGCGGGCGACATCCCGGACTGGATGAAGGCCTGCTTCGCCGACGCCACGCCCATGGGCCGCTACGGCACCTGCGAGGACATCGCCGCTGCCGCCGTGTGGCTGGCCAGCGACGAATGCTTCATGACCGGCGAGGACATGCAGGTGAACGGCGGCCTCACCCTGCGCCGCAATCCGCTGAAGGACGACCTGGAGCGCTACGAGCGCGAATGGAAGCCGGCTTGAAGGGGAGAGCGCCGATGGACGAATTCGATGTGGTGGTGCTGGGCACCGGCGCGGCCGGCCTGACGGCGGCGATCCGCGCCCATGCGGGCGGCGCAAAGGTTGGCGTGTTCGAGAAGGGCGACAAGATCGGCGGCACCAGCGCCTGGTCCGGCGGCATGATCTGGATTCCCAACAACCACCACATGGCCGAGCTGGGCATCCACGACAGCGCCGAGGAGTCGCTGGCCTACATCATGTCGCTGTCCCACGGCATGATCGAGGAGGAGCTGGCCCGGGCGTTCGTCGACGTTGGGCCGGAGATGGTCCGATGGATGGAAACCAATACACCGGCGCAGTTCGAGATCGTCGAGGGCTTTCCCGACTATCACCCGGAGTTTCCGTTCGGCAAGACCGCAGGCGGCCGGTCCATGGAATGCCCGCTGTTCTCGTTCCGCGAGCTCGGCCCGTGGGCGGACAGGATGACCCGCAGCTACTTCTTCACCCTGCCGCTGACTATGGCCGAATCCACCATCGGCGGCGGCGTCCATGGCGAGGTGTCGGGCGAGGAACTGCAGCGGCGCATCGACGCCCAGGAATGGGGCTGCGGCCACTCGCTGGTCGGACGGCTGCTGAAAGGGTGCCTCGACCGGGGCATCGAGCCGGTCACCGATGCCCGCGCCGTCGAGCTGGTGATGGAGGACGGCAAGGTCTCCGGCGTGAAGTTCGAGGGCAAGGACGGCCCGTTTGAGGTCAAGGCCCGCGCCGGCGTGGTGCTGGCGACCGGCGGCTTCGAATGGAACCCCGAGATGGTGAAGTCATTCCTGCGCGGCCCCATGACCAGCCCGGTGTCGATCCCGACCAATACGGGCGACGGGCTGAAGATGTCCATGAAGGCCGGCGCGTCGCTGGGCAACATGCGCGAGGCATGGTGGATGCCCGCCGTGGAAATCCCCGGCGACCGGGGCGACGGTCGGCCCATGCAGTACATCTTCCAGGGCGAGCGCTCGCGGCCCGGCGCCATCATGGTCAACCGCACCGGCAAGCGCTTCACCAACGAGGCGGCCAACTACAACGCCTTCGGCGCGGCCTTCCACGTGCAGGACGTGGCCAAGTTCACCTACATCAACTTGCCCTGCTGGTCGATCTGCGACCAGGCCAGCATCGACAGATACGGCTTCATCCGCACCGCGCCGGGCGAGAAGGTGCTGGACTGGGTGATGCGCGCCGACACCATAAGCGGGCTCGCGGAGACACTGGGCGTTTCCCCCGACGCGCTGGAAGACACGGTCGCGCGCTGGAACGCCAATGTCCGGGCCGGGTCCGATCCCGATTTCGGCCGAGGCGACAGCGCCCAGGACAACTGGTGGGGCGACGCCACCCAGCGCGGCCAGAAATCGGCGACGCTCGGCACGCTGGAGAAGGGGCCGTTCTATGCCGTCGAGGTGACCAGCGGCTCGCTCGGCACCAAGGGCGGACCGAAAACCGATACGGAGGCCCGCGTGCTCGACCTGGACGGCGCACCGATCCCCGGCCTCTACGCGGCGGGCAATGTCATGGCGTCGGCCATGGGCATGACCTATGGCGGCGCGGGCGGTACGCTCGGACCGGGCATGGTGTTCGGCTACCTGGCCGGGCGCCATGTCGCCGAACGCGCGCGCACCCTGGTCAACCGGTAGGAGATGCCCATGCGCTGGCGCATCGGCGACGTTACCGTCACCCGGATCGTCGAATCGACGTTCGAGGGGCTGGAAGCCTTCCTGCCGGACGCGACGCCCAAGGCGGTGCTGAAATATGGCTGGCTGCGCCCGTTCCTGACGGACGAGGGCGTGCTGAAGTTCAGCATCCATGCGCTGGTGATCGAGACGCCGTCGCGGCGCATCATCGTCGACACCTGCGTCGGCAACGAGAAGCCGCGCGAGGTCTTCCCCATCTGGCACATGCTGCAGACCGGCTTCCTCGACGACCTGGCGAAGGCCGGCTTTGAGCCGGAGAGCTTCGACACCGTGCTGTGCACCCACCTGCATCTCGACCATGTGGGCTGGAACACCATGCTGGTCGGCGGCCAGTGGGTGCCGACGTTCCCCAACGCCCGCTACCTGATCGAGCGCAGCGAGTTCGCCTTCCTTGACACCGAAGGCGCCGATGCAGGCCAGGAACAGTGGGCGCGCGACATGAACGCCGCGGTCATGGCGGATTCGATCCGGCCCGTCGTCGCCGCCGGGCTGGTGGACCTGGTGTCGTCCGATCACGCGGTCTGCGACGAGGTCCGCCTGGTCCCCACGCCGGGCCACACGCCCGGCCATGTCAGCATCCGGATCGACTCCCGGGGTGAAAGCGCACTGATCACCGGCGACTTCATCCACCATCCCTGCCAGCTCGCCCATCCGGAATGGTCGCTGACGTCGGACTTCGATCCGGCGCGGTCGGCGCAAACGCGCGAGGGCGTGTTCTCGGGCCTCGCCGGCACGCCGACGCTGGTGATCGGCACCCACTGGCCCGATCCCACCGCCGGACGCATCGCCCGCGACGCCGGCGCCTATCGCCTCGACATCTGACGGAGCTGCAAAATGCTGATCGCCACCGGCCGCCTGGAGACCGATCCGTCGCTCGTCCACGAGCTGCTCGCCGACCTGCGCGCGGGCATCGAGCGTTCGCTCGCCGAGGATGGCTGCCAGTTCTATTCCTTCGCGCTGGAGGACGAAGCCGCCGGCCGCATCATCACCCTGCAGATCTGGCGCGACGAGGAGGCGCTGGCCGCCCACCTGTGCGCGCCCGAACTGGGCGACCTGGTCGCGCGCTGGACCGGACGCTACACCGTGCACACCCGGCTCTACGACGCCGAAAACGAACGGCCGGTCGGACAATGGCATAACCCGGCGCTCGGTCGCATGATCGAGGCGAGCCGGCGCTGACGCCGCCGCACCCAAGGCCGTGAAACACAAGGACTATTAGAGAGCATGCGCGGACAGTTGTGATAGTCTGTCGCCTGCAGGAACATGCAGCTTGGGCCATGACACGGATTTCGAGGTGGGAGATATCGGTTGCGGCCGCGCTGGTGGTGATCTGCGCGGTCCTCGTGCTGACAGCCGGCTTCTACGGGACGCGCATCGAGGAGCGCAGGCTGCGCGACCTCGCGGTCACCGCCGCGTCGTCGCTGGAGGCCGCCGACGTCGCGGCGCTGGCCGCCAACACCAACTATGAAGAGTTCGCCGGAACCGCGGAATTCGCCCGCATTCGCGCCGTGCTGGCCCGCATGCGCCAGTCGATCCCCGATGCCCGCTTCGTCTACCTGATCGCCAAGCCCGCCGGCGACTGGCGGTTCCTGGCGGACGCCGAGCCTCTCGACTCCAAGGACTATTCGCCGCCCGGCCAGGTCTACGAGGACGACCCGGCCGGCTTCGAGACGGTGCTGCGCACTGGCCGGCCCTTCGTGGAGCCGATGTCGCGCGACCAGTGGGGCGTATGGGTGTCCGGCGAGGCGCCGATCAAGGACCTGGCCACCGGCCAGACCGTGGCCGTGCTGGGGATCGACATCGACGCCAGCGATTGGGTCGCGAACGTCCGCGGCTACCGCTGGACCGGCTTCGCCGTCGCCATGCTGATCGTGGTGATCGCCGCCCTGTTCGCCTATGGGCGCCGCCGCCAGGAACGTAACATGCGCGCGCTTGCCGCCGTGGAGGACCGCACCCGGACGATCATGCGCGCGGCGGCCGTCGGCCTGGTGACCATCGACCAGGACGGCGCCATCCGATCCTTCAATCCCGAAGCCGAGCGCATCTTCGGCTACAGCGAGGACGAAGCCGTCGGCCTCAACGTTTCGGTCCTGATGCCCGAGGCCGAGCAGGATGGCCATGACGGCCACGTCGCCCGTTACCTGGCGACGGGCGAGAGCAAGGTCGTCGGCAAGGGCACGCGCGAGCTGCTGGGCCGGCGCAAGGACGGCAAGATATTCCCGCTCGAACTGAGCGTCGCGCGCATGTCCGCCGGCGGCCGCACCAGCTTCGTCGGCAGTATCCACGACATTTCCGAGCGCAAGGCCGCCGAGGAGAACCTGCGCCAGGCGCAGAAGATGGAAACCTTGGGCCAGCTCACTGGCGGTGTGGCGCACGACATCAACAACATGCTGATGTCCATGCAGCTCAACATGCAGGTGGTCGAGGACAAGGTCGCGAACGATCCCGAAGCCGCCGAGTGCATGCAGGCGGCGCTGGGCGCGCTGAAGCGCGGCGCCGAGCTGACCGACCGGCTGCTGGCGTTCTCGCGCAAGCAGCCGCTGCAGCCCAAGGTGACCAACGTCAACGGCCTGGTGGGCGAAACGCTGCAACTGCTGCAGCGGACCCTGCAGGCGACGGTCGGCGTGAACACGTCGCTCTCGGCCGGCGCGTGGTCCGTCGAGGTCGATCCCAGCCAGCTCACCAACGCCATCGTCAACCTGGCGATCAACGCCCGCGACGCCATGCCGGACGGAGGCACCCTGACCGTCGAGACGTCGAACATCCATCTCGACGAGGACTATACCGCCCAGTACGAGGACCTGAAACCGGGCGACTACGTGCTGATCGCGGTCAGCGACACCGGCACCGGCATGTCGCGGGCCGTTGCGGAACGGGCGTTCGATCCGTTCTTCACCACCAAGCCCACCGGCAAGGGAAGCGGGCTTGGCCTCAGCATGGTCTACGGTTTCGTCAAGCAGTCCGGCGGCCATGTGAAGATCTACAGCGAGGAAGGCCAGGGCACGACGGTGAAGATGTTCTTCCCGCGCACCGGCGCCCAGTCGCTGGCGCAGATGCGCCGCGCTGTCGTGCGGCCGGCCGGCGCGCGCGGCGAAACCATCCTGCTGGTCGAGGACGACATGGACGTGCAGATCAGCATCACCCGCATCCTCGGCACCTTCGGCTACAAGGTGCATGCCTCGTCCAGTGGGCCGGACGCCTTGCGGCTGATCGACGGCGGCCTGCGCCCTGACCTGATCCTGGCCGATGTCGTGCTGCCCGCCGGCATGAGCGGTCCCGAGGTCGCCGACGCGGTGCTCGCGCGCGTACCGTCCTGCCGGGCGCTGTTCATGTCGGGCTATACCGACAACGTGCTGATCCATGAGGGCCGGATCGATCCCGGCATCGTGCTGTTGTCGAAACCGTTCCCGCGCGAAGCCGTGGCGGCGAAGATCCGGCAGATCCTCGACGCACCGGCCGCCTGACGGACGATCCGCCGGGCAGTGTCCGCCCGGCAATTGTCCGTCAGAGCCGGCGATCTTCGCGGATCATGTCCGACGCCTTCTCGGCGATCATGATCACCGGCGAATTGGTGTTGCCCGAGACGATGGTCGGCATGACCGAGGCATCGACCACGCGCAGCCCGGACAGGCCGTGCACCCGCAGCCGGACATCGACGACCGCATCCGGCCCGTCGCCCATCCTGGCGGTGCCGACCGGGTGGAAGATGGTGGTCGAGATGTCGCCGATCCTGGCCAGCAGTTCGGCGTCCGACGCCACCTGCGGCCCCGGCAGTATTTCCGTTGGATTGAACTGTGAAATCGCCTTGGCCGCCATCAACTGACGGGTCAGCTTGATCGAGCGCAGCGCCACCTGCCGGTCGTTCTCGGCCGACAAATAGTTCGGTCGGATCGCCGGCGGCTGGCGCGGGTCCGCCGAGCGGATGTGAATCGTTCCGCGGCTTTCGGGCCGCAAATTGCACACCGAGGCGGTCACCGCCGGGAATTTGTGCAGCGGCTCGCCCAGCTTGTTCGTCGACAGCGGCTGCACGTGATACTCCAGATCAGGCGTCTCCAGCCGAGGGTCGCTGCGCGCGAAGATGCCGAGCTGGCTGGGCGCCATGGACAGCGGCCCCGACCGCGTCAGCAGGTATTGCAGCCCCAGCTTGCCCTTGCCGAACAGGCTGCCGGCGAGCTGGTTCAGGGTGACCGTGTTCGACACCTGGAAGACGGTGCGGATCTGCAGGTGGTCCTGCAGATTGCCGCCCACGCCCGCCAGCGCGTGGACCACCGGTATGCCGAAGCCGCCCAGCACCGCCGGGTCGCCGATGCCCGACAGCTCGAGGATCTTGGGTGAATTGACGGCGCCGGCCGACAGGATCACTTCACCCTCGGCCCGGGCCTGCTTCAGCACGCCGTTCTGGCGGAAGCGGACGCCTGTGACCCGGCTGCCGTCCAGTACCAGGGATTCGGTCTCCGCGCCGGTGATCACCCGCAGGTTCGGCCGGCTGCGTACCGGATCGAGGAACGCCTTGGCGGTGTGCCAGCGCACGCCGCGCTTCTGGTTCACCTCGAAATAGCCCGAGCCCTCGTTGGTGCCCTTGTTGAAGTCGTCGGTGCGCGGGATGCCCACTTCCTCGGCCGCGTCGCGGAAGGCGTCGAGGATCGGCCACGAGATGCGCTGCTTTTCCACCCGCCACTCGCCGCCGCTGCCGTGCAGGTCGCTGGCGCCCTTGTGATAGTCCTCGGACTTGCGGAAATAGGGCAGCACGTCGTCCCAGCCCCAGCCGGTGTTGCCCTGCTGGCGCCAGCCGTCATAGTCGGCGGCCTGGCCGCGCATGTAGATCATGCCGTTGATCGACGAGCAGCCGCCCAGAACCTTGCCGCGCGGATAGTCCAGCGCCCGTCCGTTCAGCCCGGCGTCCGGCTCGGTCTTCATCAGCCAGTCGGTGCGCGGGTTGCCCATGCAGAACAGGTAGCCGATCGGGATGTTCACCCAGTGGTAGTTGGCGTTGCCGCCCGCCTCGAGCAGCAGCACCCGGACCGCGCCGTCCGCCGACAGCCGGTTGGCCAGCACGCAGCCCGCCGAGCCCGCGCCGACGATGACGTAGTCCCAGGTGCCTTCGACGGCCGCGGCCTGCTCCACCGGTGTCTCCTTCCCGTTCGGGGGCACAGTAGCGCCGTTATCGCCCGTTGTAAGCCCGGTCCGTCATGCTAGTGTTCGGCATTCACGCGTGACTGATTCCGGAGGGGCCGGAGCGCGCGCAGGGGAGACAGGAACATGAGCGACACGTTTACCGCCGACGAGGTCAAGGAACTCCGCAAGCTGCTGGAGATCGAGAAGATCCGGAAGGTGAAGCAGATGTACTCGCACCTGATGGACGGCCGCGACATTCCGGCGCTGGCCCAGATCGTCGCCGAAGACTGCGTCTGCGTGTTCGGCCCTTACGGCACTTGGACCGGCCGCGACCAGATCCACAAGGGCTGGGCCGAAGTGTTCAAGAACGCGGTCCCCTATGGCGGCTTCCATGCCACCACCAACATGTGGATCGAGATGACCAGCCCGACCTATGCCATCAGCCGCACCTATCTGCACGACATCTCGAACGAGCCGGACCCGCGCGCCAATCCGGTGGTTTGGTACGGCATCTATGACGAGGACTACGAGAAGGTGGGCGGCGAGTGGAAGATCAAGAAGTGCACGCTGCAGTTCCTGTGGCCCAAGCGCATGGTCAGCGACGACTTCCCCCGCAAGATGACGCCGACCTCGTTCGGGTGACGAGAGACCGGGTCGGAGCGTTCTGGCGTAGATCGCCAGCCTTCCGACCTGTCGCCGTGGGTGCCGCTGAAACCTGGAAAGCTGGGGTGGAAGCTGGAAGGTAAATAAGTGAACTGCACCGTAACCGTCACCGTCACCACGCCGTAACTCATCGCTTTTTTGGTGGATATCGCGGGCGATTGGCGTTTCTGATTGTTCCTGTCGTTCAGCCGCCGAGTGGGAGATGGGAATGAGCAGCCTCTTTGGCCCTATGATCCAGCAGGGTTACGTCGTTCCAGACATGGACGGAGCCTTGCGGCACTGGCTCGACCGCGGAGTCGGCCCATTCTATCTGATCGCGCCGTTCGAACTCGACGCACTGCATTACGGCACACCGACGACATGCCATATGACGGCGGCATTTGCGTGTTCCGGTGATCAACAGATCGAGTTGATCCAACCACTTTCGGGCTCCGGCCCAAACGTCTACGACGACTACCTCTGCAAGTATCCGGAAGGTGGACTGCAGCACCTGGCCTCGTGGTGCGATGACGTGGACAGCAAGTTGACTCAGTTGACGGCGGCCGGCATCGACTATGTTCTCGCGCAGCGTTATCCCGCGTCCCACGCCTATCTGGACCTGGGCCGTTCGCCCGGCGTGATGATCCAGCTGATGCCGATGCTCCAGCGATACCTGGACCTTTACGACGCGTGTCGGAGCGCCGCTGCGGCGTGGGACGGCAAGAGCGATCCGGTCAGGCGCCTCCCCGAGGCCGTTCGCGCCGGGGACTGGGCTCACCCAACCTAGGTGGACGCAACTGATCCCCGGAGCGCCGATGGTCCATGGCATCGCAGTCGAGCCGATCAAGCAGGGGCATCGATTGCAGTGACAATTGCGGCGCAATTGCGGTGACAGTGCATTTAATTAAACCTCCTAGCTGATTGGGTCGGGCCCTGGCGGAAGGATGGCTCACCGAAATCCAAGCTTCAGCGGTTGTTGGAATACGCCGCCAGCCGTTCTGACATGTCGCGGTAGGCGCCTTCCAACCCATCCGCGATCACCTTCGGATTGACGCCGTCGTGCGGCTCGAATTCCGAGCGCCAGTCGATGCGGCACTGGCCGGGACCGGTGTCGGTCAGCGAGATGCGGGTCCAGTAGTCCTTCATGTCGAGCGGCCGGCCCTTGGTCAGGGAGTAGCGGATGGCGTGCTCGGCCTCGCTGACCTCGTCCAGCCGGTGCTGCACGGTGCCGAAGCTGGGCAGGGTGAAGTCGCGCACCATGCCGACGCCCTCGCCAGTCACCTCCAGCGTGCCGATGTCGCCGCCCTTCACCCAGGCAAGCAGCGAGCCGAAGTCGCGCAGTACTTTCCATGCGGTCGCCGCCGGCACATCCAGCGTCATGGCGAAGTGGAATGGGACCATGCTCAAACCTGCGACTTGCCGCGCGCCTGGATGCCGGCGCGGCGCTTCTCGACCTCCTCGGGCGACACGGCCACGTTGGCGGCGCGGGCGCGGCGCTGCTCGGTCTGCATGCCGTCGCCGAACGACTGGGCGAAGCCCTCGTCGATCACCGCCTTGTAGCTCACCAGCATCTCCGGGAGCACCGACAGCATGTCCCTGGCGAGCTGCAGGCAGGTGGGTAGCAACTGCTCCTCGTGGTTCACCACCCGGTTCACCAGGCCCCAGTCGGCGGCCTGCTGGGCCGACAGGAAGTTGCCGGTCAGCGACAGCTCCTTGGCGCGGTAGATACCGATGGCCCGGCTCAGCTTCTGGCTCAGGCCCCAGCCCGGCATCACGCCGACGCGGGCATGGGTATCGGCGAACCGCGCGTTGGGCGAGGCGATCAGCACGTCGCAGGCCAACGCCAGCTCGAAGCCGCCGGTGATCGCCACGCCATTGATCGCGCCGATGATCGGCCCGCTGAACTTGCCGAGGGAGCGCACTGGGTCACCTTGCGTAATCGTGTCGTTGGGGTTGGACAGCCCCTTCTGGCCCAGCTCCTTCAGATCGAGGCCGGCGCAGAACGCCTTGCCGCTGCCGGTCAGGATCATCACCCGCACGCCGGGGTCGGCCTCCAGCTCGTCGACCGTCTTCGCGATGGCGCTGCGCAGCTCGCGCGACAGGGCGTTCATGGCGGTCGGGCGGTTGAGGGTGACGATGGCGATCTCGCCGGTCTTCTCGACCAGCAGCACAGGCTCGGACATGGCGGACTCCCCGGAAATGTTCGCCCTATTGTTTCGTGTGCGACCGGGGCCGTCCAGCCCGAATGCCGATTGATGATTATGCTCGCGTGACTGTAAAACGCGCGTCATAGTTCCAGGGCGAGTCACGCCGGGGAGCACGGGCGATGGACGATCCACAATCGATTGCCAATCTGAAGGCGCGGATGAAGTGGGAGCAGGACCGCGAGGGTCCGCCCGCGGATTTTCCGGCGCTGCCGCCGCTGCCGCCGGGCCGCTATGTCAGCCAGGAGTTCTTCGACCTGGAAAAGCGGCACCTGTGGTCGAAGGTGTGGCTCTATGCCGCGCACCAGAGCCAGCTTCCCGAAGTGGGCTCCTACGTGCTGCTCGACATTCCCGACGCGCCGATCTTCCTGATCCGCGACAAGGACGAGAAGATCCGCGCGTTCTACAACGTCTGCTCGCACCGGGGCGCGCCGCTGGTGCGCGAGGCCTGCGGCAAGCAATCCCTTCTACGCTGCACCTATCACCAGTGGACCTATGACACCAAGGGCAGGCTGATCTCGGTGATGGACGAGCGCGACTTCCCCGCGCCGTTCGACAAGGGGGCGCTGGGCCTGCAGGAAGTGCGCTGCGAGATGTGGGGTCCGTGGGTGTTCGTCAACGAGGACCCGAACGCCCGGCCGCTGCTGGAGTGGCTCGGCATGATCCGCGACGAGTTCGAGCAGTTCGAGATCGACCAGCTTCGCCCGGCCGAGATCAAGTCCTACACGCTCGAGTGCAACTGGAAGCTCACCATGGACGCCTTCCTTGAGGTGTACCACATCAAGGGCATCCATCCGCAGACCGTGGGCGAGTCGCTCGACCATCGCGGCGCGGTGATGGGCCTGCTGCCCAACGGCCACACCCGCATGACCTGCCCGACCAACGCGCCGCCCGCCAAACAGCGCAAGCTGCGCGGCTATGGCGACGGCAATGTGGTGACCATGCCCAGCGTGCCGGCCGGCGAAATCGCCCGCGACTATCACGTCTCGCACAACATCTTTCCCAACATCATCACGCCGGTGGGCGAGACCGCCCGCCAGTTCCTGATGTTCTGGCCGATCTCGCGCACCCGCACCCGCGTCGACGTCGTGCATTTCGGCCGCGATTGGGGCGATGCGCCGCGTCCGTCGGGCTGGGACCCGCTGCTGGCGTTCTGGGACATCGTCATGGCCGAGGACCTGCAGTTCCTCGAATGGCAGCAGAAGGCCGTGCTCTCGCCCGGCTTCAAGGGCTACCGGCTCAGCTACATGGAACGGCGTATCTATTACGCGCACGAGTCCATCGACCGGATGATCGGCATCGACAACATCCCCGAGCACCTGCGCGCCGTGCCGATGATGGAGCCCTACGAGGAAAAGCCCTGGCACTACTCGGCCGAGCCGCTCTCGGCGCAGACGGCGGCGGAGTAGTCTCCGCAGTCATCGCTGCCCTGATCGTAACGGGCAGCCATCCAAACGCATTTGAGCTTATGGGGCAGCAATATCCCAACCGCTCGCCGTCCAACGGAAAACCGCGCGGGAGATCGGCCGCTCAGCCGTTCCGTAAGCTTTGGCCGTCAGGGTGGAAAGAGCATCGAGGGCCGCAGCGTTATCGTCGGGGGTAAATATGACCATGTCGGACGCAGGAACCGACACCAGGAGATGACCGCCGGAATTCTGGGCTACCGGCGCCCAGACATCATGAAAAAGCATGTAGCTGGACTCGTACGCATCGCCCTGAAGATACCGAATCATGTTTTGACCGGCAGGAACCGTGGGGATCGCGCGCAAGGCCTGACGCGTATTTGAGCGGCAAGTCTGGAGCGCTTGCTCGCGCGATAGGCCGAGTGGCTCCAGGTCGCTCTTGAGCGCTGGCCGCATAGCTGTGGGCATATCGATGTAGCAGAGCTCCTCCAGATCGCCCGCCAGAGGCGCGCTGATCACCTCGTCTGCCCTGCTCGCGACGAGGCTGTTCAGATGCGAGACATATTTCTGGGGGCGTACCACCGCTCGCAGTCCGGCGAGTGTCGGCGCGAGGACTTGTTCTTGCACGAAGGCAGCGGTTTTCGCGACAAAGCTGGAGATTGCTTCCGTGCAACGATCGGGTGCACGGGTGCAGTAGTCGGCGATTCGGTCGACATTGACCTGCAGTCTCTGGTCGGGTGACTGGGAAGTCATGCCAAGGCTGATAGTCAATTCATCGACGACCTCTGTCTCATGCTCAGGAAGCACCTTGCGGAACTCATCGGCAACGCGATTGACGAAAGGCGAGTCGGTCGTCGCGATGCCGCTGCCTGCGTTTGTCGCCGCGATGCTTGGCGCGACAGCCATTGCCAAGACTGCGGCACCAAGCCATGGCCAGCATATTCGGTGCATATGACCAGCTCCTACCCGAAATGCCGGTGGAACGTCTCGGTCGTGAAGCGGTTGGCCTGGAATCCCGGTGACCAGTGGTCATCCGCCAGACCAGCCTTGCGCTTCAGGTGCAGCAGGAACTGCTGGGGATGCGGCAGGGTCTGCCACACGGTCGGCAGGAACAGGGCGCGCTTGCCCTCGTCGGCGATGACCAGGCCGTCCCGGTCGGGGCGGAGCGCGGCCAGCAAGGCTTTCTCGCTGTCGAACGAAATCGGGCGCTGGTGGCTGAGGATGGAAATCTCCACGTCCAGCCGGTCCAGCTCGGCGGCGGTCAGCGGCGGGAAGCGCGGATCGGCGAAGGCGGCCTTCCAGGCGTTCGATGCCACGTCGTTGGCTAGCGGGCGGTTGGCGACGACGCTGCCGATGCAGCCGCGCAGCCTGCCGTCGAGGGTCAGGGTGACGAAGGTGCCGCGCATGGCGAGCAGCGAACGGGGCACGTTCTTCAGCGTGACGCCGGGTTGCTTGCCGGACTGGATGCCATAGCGGATCGAGGCCACCGCCGCGTCGAGCAGCGTGCGGCGGTTCTTGTCGCTGAGACGGGCACTCTCGGCATATTCGAGGGCGAAGCTGCCATAGCCGACAACCCGCTCCTTGTTGCCGCGCGTGTCGCCCGAGTTGCGCACGTCGAGCGCCGTCACGCGCAGGTCGCGGCGGCGGGCTTCCAGCATCAGGCCGCGCAGCGGGCGGTTGCCGCAGGCCTGCTGGTCCTTCAGCAGGTCGGGCCGCAGCAGCTCGATGGCCTGGGCCGCTTCGCCGTCCATGCGGGTCGCGGTCTCGTGGTTGTGGAAGTGGCTGAGGTCCGACGACACGACGATCAGCGTCTCCGGCCCGCCCCAGCACTCGCGCAGCACGCGGGCGACCGCCTCGGGCTCGGCGTTGCCGACCAGCACCGGCACCAGGGTGAAGTCGCCCAGCACCGACTGCAGGAAGGGCAGGTGCACCTCCAGGCTGTGCTCCTGGGCGAACGGCTCGTCGGCGACCATCACGTCGGGCAGGGCGCGGAGTCTCGCCATGGCTTCCATGTCGACGGGAATCTCGCCCAGCGGCGTCGCCCAGCGTTCGGCTGTCGACAGGGCGAGGCCGGTGAAGCCGACCCGGTGGTTCGGCCCCAGCAGCACCACCCGGTTGATCGTGCCGCGGCGGTTCTTGAGCGTCGCGTAAGCGGTGCCCGCGACCATGCCCGAATAGATGTAGCCGGCATGGGGCGCCACCAGCACCTTGGCGTCCACCGAAGCGGGCAGCGCCGCCTTAAGACAGGCGTCCACCTGTGCGGCGCAGGTCTCCCGGTCGGCCGGATAGAACAGGCCGGCCACTCCAGGCTGCTTCACGCGGTTGGCGTCGACGCTCATGTGCGGTTCCCAATGATGCCCCTCAGCCAGTATTCTGCTGTCGCGGCTTTTGGACGCCAAGGCGATTCCGCCTCGGCTGAAAGCGCTCTAGAATAGCCATATGGCGAGCCCAACCCAAACGGCAAACTCGGGCCAAACGGCAAACGCGGGCCATCCGACCCGCTACTGGCACGCGCTGGCGGACGGGCGGGTGCAGTGCGACGTATGCCCGCGCGCCTGCAAGCTCGCCGAGGGCCAGGCCGGACTGTGCTTCGTCCGCTCGGCCCGTGACGGCAAGATCCAGCTCGACACCTATGGCCGGTCGTCGGGCTTCATCATCGACCCGATCGAGAAGAAGCCGCTCAATCATTTCCTGCCGGGAACGCCGGTGCTGTCGTTCGGCACCGCCGGCTGCAACCTGGCCTGCACCTTCTGCCAGAACTGGGACATCTCGAAGTCGCGCGAGACCTCGAAGCTGGCGGCCGCCGCCTCGCCCGAAGCCATCGCGCGGGCGGCGGTCGCCACCGGATGCCGGTCGGTGGCCTACACCTACAACGACCCGGTGATCTTCCACGAATACGCGATCGACATCGCGCAGGCCTGTCACGAAGCAGGGGTAAAATCGGTGGCGGTGACAGCGGGCTACGTCAACGCCGAGCCGCGCGCCGAATTCTACCGTCACATGGACGCCGCCAACGTGGACCTGAAAGCCTTCACCGAGGAGTTCTACTGGAGGATCACCAAGGGCCATCTCCAGCCGGTGCTCGAGACGCTGACATATCTGAAGCACGAGACCAGCGTGTGGTTCGAGATCACTACCCTGCTGATCCCCGGCGAGAACGACAGCGAGGCCGAGATCCAGGCCATGACCCAGTGGGTGATGGAGAATCTGGGGCCGGACGTGCCGCTGCACTTCACCGCGTTCCACCCGGACTACAGGATGCTGGACAAGTCGCGCACGCCGCACGAAACGCTGATCCGCGCCCACCGCATCGCCCGCGCCAACGGTGTTCGCCATGCCTATGTGGGCAACGTCCACGACGTGGGGCGCCAAAGCACCTACTGCCCTTGCTGCGGCGAGCGGCTGGTCGGCCGCGACTGGCACCTGCTGTCGGACTGGCACCTGGACGATCATGGCCGCTGCGACAATTGCGGCACCGCCCTTCCCGGCGTGTTCGAGCCGCAGCCGGGGGATTGGGGCAGCAAGCGCCAGCGCGTCGACATGACGCGCTTCTCCAATGCCTTCTGAGGCCACCGAACCGCGCGCCTGGTGGAAGGAAGACGTCGTCTACCAGATCTATCCGCGCAGCTTCCGCGACAGCGACGGCGACGGCATCGGCGACCTCAGGGGCATCGCCGAAAAGCTGGACTACCTTGTCGATCTGGGCGTCGGCATCGTCTGGCTGTGCCCGGTCTACGCCTCGCCCAACGTGGACAACGGCTATGATGTCGCCGACTACCGCGCCATCGCGCCCGAGTTCGGCGGCTTGGCGGATTTCGAGCACCTCGTTCGGGAGATGCGGGCGCGCGGCCTGAAGCTGGTGATGGACCTGGTGTTCAACCACAGCTCGGACCAGCACGAGTGGTTTCGCTCGGCGCGCGCCTCGAAGGACAGCCCGTACCGCGACTATTACATCTGGCGCGATGAGCCGAACGACTGGGGCGCGGTGTTCGGCGGCGGCGCGTGGACGCGAAACGAGCCGACCGGCGACTGGTATTTCCACATCTTCGCGCCCGAGCAGCCCGACCTCAATTGGGAGACTCCGGCGCTGCGTCGCGAGCTCTACGACATCATGCGGTTCTGGGCCGGAAAGGGCGTTGCGGGATTCCGGCTCGACGTGATCTCGTTCATTTCGAAGAAGCCGTTCGACGCGCCGCAGACCGGCGGCATCTTCGCGTTCTATGCGAACGGGCCGAAGCTGCATGAGTATCTGCGCGAGATGCACGCCGAGGTGCTGTCGCCGCTCGACCTGATGACCGTCGGCGAGGCGCCGGGCGTCAGCGCCGCCGACGCGCCGCTCTACGTGGCCGCCGAACGCGGCGAACTCGACATGATCTTCCATTTCGACCATGCCGGCATCGACCGGACGCCCGAGGATTTCTGGCGGCCCGCGCCGTGGAAGCTCTCGGACCTGAAGGAGATCCTGACACGGTGGGACAGGGCGCTGGCCGGGCGCGGCTGGAACAGCCTGTACCTGGGCAATCACGACCTGCCGCGCCTGCTGTCGCGCTTCGGCGATACCGGCGCGCACCGTGCGGCGGCGGCCAAGCTGTTCGCCACGATGCTGCTGACCCTGCGCGGCACGCCCTACATCTACCAGGGCGACGAGATCGGCATGATCAACACGCCGTTCGAAAGCATCGGCGAGTACCGCGACATCGTCGCCATGAACGGCTGGGCCGAGGCGCGGGCGCAGGAGCGCGACGAGCACGAGTTCCTCGCCGATCACATCCTGGTCAGTCGTGATCATGCGCGCACGCCCATGCAGTGGGACGCCTCGCCCCATGGCGGATTCACGGCGGGTGAACCGTGGATCAGGACCAATCCGGATTTTTCCTCGACCAACGTCGCCGCGTCGCGCGCCGATCCCGGCTCCGTCTTCCACCATTACCGGCGGCTGATCGCGCTCAGAAGGGCTACGCCGGCGCTGGTTTACGGCGACTACGTGCCGATCGACGCCGGCCATCCGGACGTCTTCGCCTATGTCCGGACGCTGGCCGACGTGCTGCTGCTGATCGTGCTGAACGTGTCGGGCGACGAGGTTTCCATCGGGGAGCTTGGCCGCTACGGCACGGCGCTGATCGGCAATTACGACGGCTGTGGCGGCGTCCTGCGGCCGTTCGAGGCGCGCGTTCTGCGCATGGCTGAGGAGGTGGGCGAATACGCCTCACCTGCCTGCGCGATCAACGAGGTCGATCCGGCCTATATGGGGCTGAACCGTTAGCTCTCGTCGACTTCGAAGCGGTCGGCGGTCCGCAAGTCCGGGAACAGTTTCATCCACAGCAGGGTGACCAGCACGGTGAGGGTGCCGCCGACCGCGCCGGCCGTCACCACGCCCATCAGGCCGCCCATCATCCCGGCCCAGAATTCTCCGAGCTGGTTGGAGGTGCCGATGGCGAGGAAGTTCACCGAGTTCACCCGTCCACGCATCTCGTCGGGCGTTTGCAGCAGCACCAGCGAGGTGCGGATCACCACGCTGATGTTGTCCGCCGCGCCCAGCACGAACAGCGCCACCAGCGACAGCCACAAATTGACCGACAGCGAGAAGATGATGGTGGCGACGCCGAAGACGATCACCGACCAGAACATCTTCATCCCGATGCCGCGTTCGACATTATACCTGGTCAGCACCACCGCCACGACCAGCGCGCCGACCGCGGGCATGGCGCGCAGCAGGCCCAGGCCCCATGGCCCGGTTTGCAGCACGTCCTTGGCGAAGATCGGCAGCAGCGCCACCACGCCGCCCAGCAGCACAGCGAACAGGTCGAGCGAAATGGTGCCCAGCACCACCGGCCGGCCCCAGATGAAGGTCAGGCCGCCGAACACGGATTTCAGGGTCACCGGCTCCCGAGACGGCGCGCGCCGCTCGACGCGGATCATCACCGTCGCGAAGCAGGCGACGAGAAAGCAGGCGCCCGCCGCGATGAACGGCACCGTCGCGCCGAACGCATAGAGCACGCCACCCGCCGACGGGCCGACGATCATGGCGGTCTGGAACGCCGACGACGACAGCGCCATGGCCCGGGGCAGCAGCGCGTTGGGCACCACGGCCGGCAGCATGGCGCCGAGCGTGGGCGCCACGAATGCCTGCGCCGCGCCCAGCAGGGCGACCGCCGCGTAGATGCCGGCGACGCCTGTGGAGCCGGCGAGGATGATGGCGGTCAGGAAGACGAGCGCGGCGGTCTCGACGATCTGGCAGACGATCACGATCATCCGCCGGTCATAGCGGTCGGCCACGTGTCCGCTCACCAGCGTCAGCGCCAGCATGGGCAGGAACTGCACCAGGCCGACGAAGCCCAGCGCATAGGCGCTGCCGGTCACCTCGTAGATGCGCCAGCCGATGGCGACCGAGGTGATCTGGAAGCCCATGGCCATCAGCACACGCGACGTCCAGAACCACAGGAAGGCCGGGTGCCGGAGCAGGCTGTCCGGCGCGGAGGGAGCGGCTGGTTCCTGGACGGTGTCAGACACGGGGCGTCCCCGAACGGGACGCCGTGCGCTGACGGTCTATGGCGACGCAGCGGCCAGAATCGGTCCACCGTTCTGCGCCTGCACCAGCACGGCGGTCTTCAGCCCGGCTGGCGCTGGCGGCAGCGGAATCTGGGTCGGCGCGCCATTCCAGCCGCCGAGACGCTCGAGTGCGCGCACCACGTTCTTGTGGGGCAGCGTGCGCCCGCCGTTCTCGCCGCGCCGGATCGCCACCTGCACCGTGCGCGGGTCGTAGCGTACCAGCCAGATGTCGGCCACACGCGGTGTCCGGCCCGCTCCAATGGCGACCTGGTCCGCCGTTATGGAGATGGAGGGACCATCCGGCTGCCTGCGCGCGGATGCGATCAGCGCCTCCACGTCCGGGCGCCGGCTGCCGATCGCGTCCGCGCGTCCGTTCACCACGATCTGCGGCGTGAACACACTGCGCTTGCCCAGGGCGGCGGCGTAGTCCCGCTGCCGCGCGGTGTATTCCGGGGTGGCGAATGTGTCCTTCCAGCCGAGCTGGTCCCAGTAGGTGACGCCGAAGCTCAGCGCCACGATGCCCGGCTTCTCGCTCAGCGCGGCCAGCACGTCGTCGGCTGGCGGACAGGACGAGCAGCCCTGGCTGGTGAACAGTTCGACGACGACCGGCGCCGCCCCGGACGCGGGCGCGACTCCGAACCCGATCACCAGCGCGGCCAATCCCGCGCGGATCATGCCTGCCATGACACTGCCTCCGTGAAGTCTCATGGATCATTCGTCGGACGCTGCCCAAAGGTTACAGCTCAAGCCGGTAGACCCGCTTCGCGGTGCCCGAGAACAGCGCCGTCTTGTCGGCTTCGCTGAAGCCGGCGGTCAGGCGCTTGAACGCATTCCACAGCACCCTGTAGGAGCAGCACGACTTGTCGACCGGGAAGTTGCTCTCGAACATGCAGCGCTCCGGGCCGAAGGTGTCGATGACGTACAGGTACCAGTCGCGAGTCCGGGCGGCGAGCTGCTCGGAGGTGGGCGGCTTCGGGGCCGTCTCCCAGCCGAAGCCGCAGATCGGCATGGTCAGGCCGCCGACCTTGACGTTGACGTTGGGACAGGTGGCCAGCTCGGCCATGTCGGCCTTCCATTTGGCCATCACCTCGGTGTGCTTGCCGGCATAGGGGCCGATGCCGAGCACGCCGCCCACATGGTCGAGGATGATGGTCACCTCGGGCCGCGCGCGGGCCAGCGCGGTCAGCTCGGGAATCTGCGGGTGGTAGAGCCAGGCGTCGAAGCTCATGCCGTATCGGCCCAGCGTGGCGACGCCCTCGCGGAACGCCGCATCGCCCAGCAGGCCGGGCGGCGGCACCGGCCGCGCCGGCGGCGGCTTGGCCGGATCCCAGCCGGCCGCGATCATGATCGCCCGGTCGACGGCCGGGTCCGGATTCGAGGCGACGGCATGCCGGATGCCGCGGAAGCGGCCGCGCGCCACCGCCAGATGGGCGTCCAGTACCTCGGCGACCGCGCTGCCCAGCCGCAAATTGGCGTGGCCGACGATGCCGGCGTTCATCCGCGACGCGCCGTAGAGGCCGCTGGCGCTCATCGCCGCGACGCCGTTGACGAACTCGGTCTCGCCCACCGGCCGAAGCGGCTCCGGCCCGTCGGCACGGTGGAAAGACGCGGCCTGCACATAGACGGTGGCGACGATGTTGTGGCCCTGCTGGTCGGCCAGGAACTCGTCGAGCAGATAGCGGAAATTGGGCCGGTCCCACAGATGATGGTGCGGGTCGACGATCGGGCGGTCCGGGTCGAGCGCCGCTTCCGTCACCTGGTCCAGCCATTCAGCCCGTGGCGCCATCGCGTGTCTCCCCGGTCACGTGTTGCGGGGCAGGATAGGCGGCATCGCCGCGCCGCCCAAAGCAATTCCGCCGGATCGCCCCGCGGCGCCACCACCGAGCCGCAGTTCACCGACATGTTCGACATGGATCACTGGGCCTATGAGCTGGTGGTGCCGCGGGGCGTGCTGCAGGGCATTCCACTCGCGCGCTACGACTGGTGGGACCGGACGCTGCCGATCTTTACCAGGGGGACGTTCGCCGACGGCACCCCGACGCCGCGCTACGGCACGCTCGGTGTGCGCAGCGACCTCATCGGCCGGCGGGTCAAGCACCTGCACCATATGGCCTAAATTGAATTCGTCCCGGGCTGGGGCTCGTTGCCTTCCCGGAACCATTCCCCGTGCGGAGATGTTCATCCGTACGGGAGGAACGCGACATGATGGAAATGCGCAGGCGCTCACGGCAAAGAATTCGCCGGACGGCCGCCCGTTTCAGCCTGCCGCTCGTCGGCATCGTCGGGTTGGGCCTGGTCTTGTTGGCCGCGGTGGTTGCGGGCTGGCTGGAATAGAGCCGGCACAGTAGCCGGCGGCCCTCCTGCCGACGCTGCGGACCCAAGCGGGACAAGAGAAAGTAAATCTCCATCAACCGAAAAAACTTCTACCCGGGATATCGATACGAATAGCCTCGGATGTCCGTATTGTTTCAGCACCATCCATACAAACAACTGATCCAGGTTTATCTTTTCAGAACAACGACTTTTTCAAACTGGCACCGGTTTCAAGGAGATGAAAACCCCTTTTATCATGCTGATATCAGCGTATGGTATAGGGGCTTTGTACAAATTATTTCTGTCCTTCTTGTGGCGCGATCCCGCTCGATCGTGCTTCGGGCAGATTTTCTGAAACGGCGCACCGCCCCGTCGCCAAAGGAACCGAAGATGATCCGATCTCCCGATCGCACGAAGCTCGTCCCCACCGTTGTCGACGACAACAGGACGTCCCTGCAGCGCTACAGGGACGCGGACACGGCGCAGCGGGCCTCGGGCGTGGGCGCGCCGCCGCCCCATCTGGATGCGGCCCAGGCCGATTGCTGGCGCGAACTGGCCGCGCTTCCGGCCTCGAAGGCGCTTACGGGCGGCGACAGATGGCGCGTCGAGATGATCGCCAAGCTCATGGTCACCGTCAGGTCGGGCGAGTTCAAGGACTTCGAATTGCGCTCGCTCAACGGCATGCTCGGCCAGATGGGCATCCCGCCGCTCGACGGCGTCAAGTCCGCCGCCCCAAAGCCTGCCTGATTGCCTATCCTTTTGGCGGATAGGCGTTCTGGCTCATCATGGTCATCACCGACTCCGGCTCCCTGAAGCCGGGCTGGGCCGACTCGCCGAACGCCGCCATCAGCGCGTCGCACCGGGCCTGGACATAGGGGCGGTAGTCGGCGTGGGTGAAGATGTAGAGCTCGTTGCCCTCGACGGCCTTCACCACGCGGCGGCCCACGTCGGCGGCGTTCATGCCCGTGGGCGGCGCGTCGGCCGGCCGGCCGCTGAGGTTGCTGACGACCGTTCCCGGCATCAGGATCGACACGCCGATATTGTCCGGCTTCAGTTCGAAGGCCATGACCTCGCCGAAGCCCACCGCGGCGTATTTGGCGACCACGTAGTCGCCGATGGGTGAGGCGGCCACGGCGCCCGCCATGGACGAGGTGATGACGATGTGCCCGCCCTCGCCATGGGCGCGCAGCAGCGCCAGCGTGTAGTGCACCGTGTTGTAGACCCCGGTCAGGTTGATGGCCATCATCCGGTCCCACTTGGCCGGCTCGGTCTCGGCCACCTTGGCGCCCGACGGCGCGATGCCGGCATTGGCGCAGACCACATGCAGCTTGCCGAACGCTTCGATCTTTTTTGCCGCCGCTTCCAGCGCCGGCCGGTCGGTGACGTCGAGCAGCATGGTCAGCACCTCGGTGCCGCGCGCCTTGAAGCGCTGTTCGGTCTGGTCCAGCGCCGCCTTGTTGACGTCGGCGATGACCAGCCGCATGCCCCTGTCGGCGAAGGCGTCGGCCATGGCCAGGCCGATGCCGCTGGCGCCGCCGGTGATGAAGGCCGTCCGGCCCGAAAAGTCGCGCATCCTCGATCCTCCCCTGCAATGGAGCCCCGAGTTGGGCGGGATCGGTGGCGCAAGTCAAGGGTGACCGTCGGATGGAAGCCAGGCGAGGCGCAGCGGGCGGCGGGAGAATGACTGATCAGGCCGACAGGCCGATGCGGCGCGCGATCCACTGATTGAGGCTCAATCCTTCTGCATGCGCCCGAACCGCCGCGCGCTGGTGCAGTTCCGGATCGACACGCAACGGAATTTTACCGCTATAGGGCCGGTCGGACGGTTCGCCCCGTTCCACGCAGAACGCGAGATAGTCGTCGATGCTGTCGCGAAACGCCTGCTCGACCTCAGGGAACGTCGTTCCTTCGAAAGTGATGATGTCGCGCAGCCCGATGACGCGGCCGCTGAATGCACCATCCTCGGCTTCGACCGTGCCGATATACCCTTTGTATTCCAGCATCGCTTACTCCATGCCAGGCGTAACGGTCGCGGCGGAAAGGAAATCCCGTACCGCCCTTACCGCGCTGTATTGGGTTTCCGGTACAGGGTGCGGCCGCTGAAAAACGGCGCGAACACCGTTGAGAGCCACTCGCGCGCGGCTTGCGGCCCCCTCGCTGACCTCCGCACCAACCGCCCGGAACAGGCTTTCGATTTCGGACTATCGCAGGTCCACCGGCGTCGGTTCCGCGAAAAGGCGCTCCTGTCAATGACACTGCCATGCCGTATCACGGGGTCCTTGACGAGTGCGCATGGCCGCGCAGCCTGCCCCGCTTCGCCGTCGAACCCGCCGCTCGTGCGGTAACGGCGATGCCTGGCCGGACGCGCCCGAACGCAAAAAAGGCGGCCCTTTCGGACCGCCTCTCGCCCCGGCGAGCCGAAGCTCATGCCAGGGACGGCATTGAATGCCGCAGCTTAGCCGATCTGCAGATTGCAGGCCGACGACTTGCCGGTCTTGCGATCTTTTTCCATCTCGAAGCCAAGCTTCTGGCCTTCGTTCAGGCTGGTGTGCCCGGCGCGCTCGACGGCCGAGATATGCACGAAAACGTCGGCGCTGCCGTCGTCGGGCTGGATGAATCCGAAGCCCTTCTGGGCGTTGAACCACTTCACGGTTCCATTGGTCATAGGATGTTCCTTGTGGAATAGAATCATCGGCCGGAACAGTTCCGGCCGAACCAAATTTTCGATGTGGAAGGGGATCAGAGGCGGTGCTCGCATTTTACCGGAGCACCCAGATGGGCCATACCAATACGAATTTGATGGCTGCTAAGTAGAGTATATTTTCCGGGAACGCAAGGAATTATTGAATTTTATTTTTGGGGTGGGTGACGGAGGGTGGAATAATTGTAACAAACATTGTATTTTAACCACCCCGCCTCATCTTAAGAATTCATGTGGCCACCCGTTCGCCGTCGCCACGCGCGCCCGTTCCTGAAGAAAGCCTGCCATGCCCATGGAAGCGTCACGCCGGCGCGAAGAGATATTCCTGATGGAACCCGAGCTGCATGCCTGGGCGTCGACTTACACCGATGACCCGAACCTGGCCTATGCGCTCGTGCATCATACCATCATGAAGTCGTGGAACGCGCTCAACCGGCCTGCCGCGACGGTGACGACGCGGACCTGGCTGGCGGAACTGATGTGGCACACGGTGAGCACCATGGATTGCTTCGACGACATGCGTCAGTCGTCGGGCATGCGGCCCAACTAGGATACTGACATGACCGACTTCGATTATGGCATCCCGGCGGAACTGTTCCTGCGCGGCATCGGCGCGGGCGGCAAGCGCCTCGTCTACAAGCGCTTCACCTCGGCCGCCGCGGCGATCCAGTTCGCCGTGGAAGGCTCGGCCGGCTTCGCCACGGTCACGCTGGAGGTCGAAAGCGACCGCTTCGAGAGGGACGACATCCGCCGGCTGTATGACGCGGGCGACTATCCGTTGACGCGAAAACTGCCGCTCGCGGCCTGAATTTCCGCCGCCGCCTCGACGGATTCGAGCGTCTGCCCATTGCAAAATTCTTGCAATCCTGTTCACCTGCAACCATGACTGTGGCAAGGCTGAATGGCCGCCACGCTGGCCAGGAACGGGAGACTTCGCCATGGCACGCACCACGCCGCGCACCGAGCCCAACCACATGAGTTGTCCCGTGTCCGTGAGGGACGTGGACCTGTTCTCGCCGGGCGCGCAGGAGCATTGGTACGAGGCCTACCCGATCCTGCACCGCGAGTCGCCGGTTCACCGCATTCCCGGCGAAGGCACGACGCCCAACCATGACGGTTTCATCCTCACCAAGTACGAGGACATCTCGCTGGTGGTGAAGGATCCGGTGCGCTTCCCGGCGTTCCTGTCCGACAAGCCCAAGCCCAATCCCGACGGTTCGGTGCCCCAGCTCAACGCCATGCAGGTGTCGATCCTCAGCCTGCGGCCCACGGTCGATCTGTGGCGCGCGCACCGCCAGGAACTGACCGATCCCTGGGTCGGCCCGGGCGCCACCCGCAACACGGCCATGATCACCCGCTTCGCCGACGAACTGATCGACAACTGGATCGACAACGGCAAGGTGGATTTCGTCAACGAGTTCGCCCGGCCGCTGCCCCAGAAGGTGATGGCCGCCGTCCTCGGCTTTCCGCAGTCGGACCTGAAGAAGCTCGAGCGCTGGGGCACCGCTCAGGTGGCGGCTTTTGTCTATGGCCGCGGCCACCGCAACATGCTGACCCCCGAGGAATCCATCGAGCAGTTCAAGATCCTCGACGGCTTCAAGGAATATGTCGCCGACTGGGTCGTCGAGAAGCGCAGGAACCCGCAGGACGACATGATCTCGTTCCTGACCCAGGTGACCTACAAGGCTCTGGACCGCAAGCTGACCGACATCGAGATCAATGGCATCGTCTACGCCATGCTGATCGGCGGCCTGGAGACCACCCAGTACGCCATCGCCGAACAGGCCCAGCTGCTGTGCGAAGACCCCGAGCTGTTCCAGGCAATCAAGACCGACCGCTCCAAGCTGCGTCCGTTCACCGAGGAAGGCATGCGGCTGCGCGCGCCGACGCAAGGGTTGTCCACCCGCTACACCATCCAGGACGAGGAATTCCAGGGCGTGAGGGTCCCGAAGGGCTCCATCCTCCACATGCGCTGGGCCGCCGGCAATCTGGACCCGGACGAGTTCGAATGCCCGGCCGAGGTGATGCTGGACCGCAAGGGCGTGGGCCGGCACCTGACCTTCTCGCAGGGTCCACGCATCTGCCCCGGCGCCGGCATCTCGCGGCTGGAGCAGCAGATCGCGTGGGATCGGCTGCTCGACCGCATCGACAGCCTGCAATATGGCGAGGGCAACACCTTCAGGCATCAGCCCGGTATCATGATGGGCCTGCTGGAGTTGCACCTGACCTTCACCAAGTCGGCCTAGCGCCATGGCGGCGATCCCGCTGGGCGGCGCCCGGGTTCTGGTCATCGGCGGCAGCTCGGGCTTCGGCGAGGCGACCGCGGCGCGGGCCGCGGCCGAGGGCGCCCGGGTCACCATCGCCTCACGCTCCGAAGACAAGCTGCGTGCCGCCGCCTCCCGGATCGGGCATCAGTGCCAGACCGCCGCGGTCGACGTTCGCGACGGCGGTGCCATCGCCGGCCTGTTGGTGCGGCTGGGCACCGTCGACCACGTCGTGCTGTCCGCGGGCGAACTGCCGCCGCCGGGACCGCAATCGCTCGAGCATATGCACGAACAGGCCAACGTCCGGTTCTGGAGCGTCATCCACATCGCCCGCAACGCGACGTTCGGGCCGAACGGGTCGCTGACGCTGGTGACCGGCGCCGCGACGCTGCGGCCACCCAAGGGCATGGCCGCCCTGTCGGCCATCGGCGCGGCGGTCAACGCCCTGTCGCGTGGGCTGGCGCAGGACCTGGCGCCGGTGCGCGTCAACACCGTCATTCCCGGCGCCGCCGACACGCCGCTCTGGGACATGATGCCCGCCGACAAGAAGGCCGAGCGCATGGAGCAGATCGGCCGCGGGCTGCCCGTGGGCAAAGTCGGCCAGGCCGACGACGTGGCGCTGCAGATCATCGCCTGCATGACCAATCCGTTCATGACCGGGAGCCTCGTGGTACTTGACGGCGGTGCTTCTATCTGACGGGAACTTTCCCGCGTTCGCGCGGTTGACGGATTAGCCGGCTTATCGGCTGCCGGGCTGGGCAACACAGGGGGACGGCGCGCTTGCCGGGCTCGAAGGCGTTGTTCGCTGCCGGCGATGCGCGGAACGCGGTCGCACACGACGGCATCGTCGATGCCGATCCGGCTGAACGTTTCCCACGCGTGAGCGTTCTATTGTGTCGATAATGCGAAGTTTTCGTCCATCATGAATGCAGGTCCGTGAGCGAAGACGAAATTCCCGATCCCGGCGGGTCGTTGTCCGACGAGGAGTTCGTCCGCGAACTGGAGGCGGTGCTGCCGTCGCTGCGGGCCTTCGGCCGCAGCCTCAGCGGCACGCGCGACCGCGCTGACGACCTGGTGCAGGAAACGCTGATGAAGGCGTGGGCCGCGCGGGCTCGCTTCCGGGCGGGCACCAGCTTGAGGGCCTGGACCTTCGTCATTCTGCGCAACGCCTTCCTGTCCGGCCGACGGCGCCTGTCGACGACCATGGAAACCAGCGACGAGGGAGTCGACTCGGTGATGTCGACGCCGGCGTCGCAGGACCGCCGGCTGATTCTGGAAGACCTGCAGCGTGCGCTGATGCAGCTTCCGGAGGCATGGCGCGAGGCGGTGGTGCTGGTGGGCGCGAGCGGCCTGTCCTATCAGGAAGCCGCGGAAATCTGCGGCTGCCCAATCGGCACGATCCGGAGCCGGGTGGCGCGCGGCCGGGCCGAGCTGGACCGCATCATGAATGGCGCGCCCGCCAACTAGCCCGGATTTCTCACGGAAAGTAGGTGCATCGGGGCTCTGAATCGGCGAAAGTTATTCTGCAACAAACACTTACCCGCTTGCAGAGGACTTCCCCGATGCCGACAGACTGTACCCC
>JALHLV010000021.1 GCA_022844405.1 Sphingomonadales bacterium
TTCCCGGATGGGAACGACGGGCCGGATGTATTCTAATACGTTGAATATAAGAACAATATCGTGCTGTAGCGCAATGCCGGATAGCACGGCGAAGAGGCATGGGGCACCTTGCCAAGGTTAGGGTCGTGAGTTCGAATCTCATCGCCCGCTCCAAAATTCTCGGATCGACACTGTGGCCGCGCCGGGCAGTTTACTGTCCCATCGTGACGTTGACGGGCTCAGCCGCGGCGCTCCATCGCGATTTGGCGATCGCGCGTCACAGGCGTATAATCAGCGGGTCGATCCGAGTCCGATTTAAAACATCCGTTGCTCGACGACCGCTGCTCGACCGCCGTCTTTTCGTGACTTGCCGCGGCCGAATAGTGCCGGACATGTGATGGTTGAGCTTTGTTGTTCGAGGAGACTGGCAATGAACGTCAGACTGCTGTTGACCGTGACCGCGCTTCTTTCAGCCGCCGCCGCACCCGCCTGGGCTGGCGCGATCACCATCCTTGGCGAATCCAAGGCGGCGCGGTGCTCGGAGGCGGCGTTGTGGGGCCGCGCCGACGAGAAGTCGCTGGCGATCTGCGACACGGCGCTGATGGAGGAACCGCTGGACCAGCTCCGCCGCGCCAGCACCTTCATCAACCGCGGCATCATCCACATGCGCCGGCGCGAATGGGAGCAGGCACACCGCGACTTCGACGAAGCGCTCGAGCGCAAGCCTGAAATGGGCGAGGGCTGGGTCAACCGCGGCGCGCTGATGATCGGCACCAAACGCTTCGCCGAGGGCCTCGCCGACACCAACAAGGGCCTGGAGCTGGGCATCATGGAGCCCGAGAAGGCCTACTTCAACCGGGCGATCGCCTATGAAGGGCTGGGCGACACGACAGCGGCCTATTACGACTACAGCCAGGCGCAGGCCCTGAACCCGGACTGGGACATGCCGAAGAAGGAGCTGACCCGCTTCACGGTGACGCGGCGCGAGACGCGCTGAATCGGCTTGGAATCCGGCGACGCGATGGGCACTCTGCGCGCCTGAGCACCAGCCGAAAGCCGATCCGATGACCGACACCCTGCCCGACCGCCTGTCCACCAACCCGAAAAGCCCTCATTACGACGAGGAGTTGCTGCGGCGCGGCATCGGCATCCGTTTCAAGGGTGTCGAGAAGAACAACGTCGACGAGTACTGCGTCAGCGAGGGCTGGATCAAGGTCAGCGTCGCCAACTCGCTGGACCGCCAGGGCAATCCGATGACCATCAAGCTGAAGGGCGCCGTGGAAGCCTATTTCCGCGACCCTGAACCGGACGCCGCGCCCGACTAACGGAAACCCTGGAGAAAATCCCGATGCCGAGCCGCTTTCACGAGCACGCCCATGGCGGCGTGACCTGCGAACTCTACGTCTCCCTCCCGGACGGCGGCGGCAAGCGGCCCGCCGTGCTGGTCGCGCACAACTGGGCGGGCCAGGGGCCGCCCGAGCGCGAAACCGCCGACCGGCTGGCGGCGCTGGGCTATGTGGGCATCGCCGTCGACGTCTACGGCAAGGGCGTGCGCGGCGGGCTGGAGGACGACAACAGTGCGCTGATGGCGCCCTACATGATGGACCGCGCCCTGCTGCGCGACCGGCTGCTGGCCGTCGTCGATGCAGCCGCCGCGCTGCCCGAGGTGGACGCGGGGCGCATCGCCTTCGCCGGCTATTGCTTCGGCGGCCTGTGCGCGCTCGACCTGGCGCGCAGCGGGACCGACAGGGTGAAGGGCGTGGTCAGCATCCACGGCATCTTCGCGCCACCGAACATCGGGCCGCAAGGAAAGATCAACGCCAGCGTGCTGATCCTGCACGGCTGGGAGGATCCGATGGCCACGCCCGCCGACGTGCTCGCCGTGTCGAAGGAACTGACCGACGCCGGCGCCGACTGGCAGCTCCATGCCTATGGCCACGCCCTGCACGCCTTCACCGCCGTGGGCTTCGACATGCCCGAGCGCGGACTGAAATACGATAAGAAGGCCGCGAATCGGTCGTGGCGGGCGATGCTGAACTTCCTGGAAGAGGTGCTCGCCTGACCCGTGAGCGTGGGGCGCCTGCCCTGAGGCGGAGCCACTTCAGCCGACGCTATCGAGACAGCATTTCTTGAATTTCTTGCCGCTGCCGCACGGGCAAGGGTCGTTGCGTCCCACGCCGCGCCAGGGATTGGACGCCGGCACCACCGCCGGCCAAGCATCGGTCGACGCGAATCTTTCGCTGGGCCAGCCGTCCCCGGTCCACCCGTCGGCGGCGTCGTCGCCCCAGTAATATCCTTCGAGCGCTACCGCCAGGTCTTCGATGTACCCGAGGTGACGGGATCGGAAGCGCTCGATGTCGTCGGGCGCATTTTTCGCTTCGGCCAAGGTCTGCCGAAACATGGCCAGATCGCTGATCGTATTGTCGATCCGGCGGTCGCGGAACGCCGCCTCGACCCTTGGCGCCAACGTCTGCAGGCCGAGCAGCGCGATCGACTGCTCCCAATCGCTCCAGACGAACTCTCCCTCCGCGGCAAGACGCTCGTCGTCGAACCGTTCGAGAAATCGAACCGTCCGGTCCAGATCGATCCGCTTGTCCCAGGTCAGGAACGTCAGCGCACCGAGCAGGTTGCCCCGAAGGAACTCGTCTAGGTCCGGGTCGGCGATCATGTCCATCAATGCCTCGACGTCGCCGTCGAACATGCCGGCCGCCGCGTAGGACGTCAGCTCGGTCAGGGCATCGCCCAGCAACTGTTCCAGCTCGTCCTGAGGCAACCGCAGCAGGCGGAGAAACGGCTTGAACGAGAGCGGATCGCGACCGCCGGCCAGGATGTGAAGCCCGACGAAGAACGTCTTCTCCTCATTCGGCTGCAGCGTGCCGTCCGCCGCGCGCTGCAGCAAGTCGCGCAGCACCGGCGCGGCCTCGGCGAAGCGCAGCAGGCACACGCCGGCTATCTCGATCCGCGGCATGCCGTCGACGAACAATCCATCCAGGAGTTCGGTGATCGGGGTCGTCAACAGGCTCATTCTCGGCATCCCTGAAGAAACGGCGCCCGGTCCAAGGCCGGCCACCTCGGCTGCCGACAGTTTAGCCTCGCGCGTCCCGCATCCGCAAACGCTGCCAACCCGCCCAAGGAAACGCAGGCCGGATTACGCGCTCTCCACCGATGCGGCGATGTCGGCCATGGAACGGAACAACAGCAGCGGGTCGGCCTTCGACGGCACAAACCCTCTCCTGACCCAGAAATCAGCGGCCTCGCGGTCGATTCCATTGACCATCAATGCGCGCCCGCCAACCAGCCGGGCCGCCGCCACAGAGCGGATCAGGGCGTGTTTCAGCAGCCCGGTTCCCACGCCTTTACCGGCCCACGACAGATCGGACGCCAGTTGTCCCAGCAACAGGCACGGCACGGGGTCGGGCGGCTGGCCGGTGCGGATCGCTCGGGGTAGTACCGAGGGAATGACCGCGGTGGGCGCCAGGCCGTAATAGCCGACGACCCGTTGCCGGTCGTGAACCACCATCACGGCGGTAAAGCCCTTGCGATGATTCGAAAGCGCGCGGGTCTTGAGCCATGCATCGAGCGCGGGCTTGCCGCAGGCGAACCGCGACAGATCATGCGTCTCGTCGATCGGCTCGGGTGCGGACAGCATGGGTGCCGGTCAGCTGTCCCGGCCGCCCGCATCCCACGGCGCGGGACGCCGCATTATCTCGACCATCTCGGGCACCGGCGACGCGGGCGCGGCGACCGCCGCCATGAACGCCGCGAAATCCTCGGCGTTCATGCGGATCGGGGCGCGGTCCATCAGCGCCTCCTCGGCGGCGCGCACGGCGGCGTCACGCACGAAATCGGTGCGCGACCGGCCGCGCAGACGGGCGGCGCGGTCGATGATGGCGATGTCGGCTTCCGGCAGCCGCATCGACAGGGGGAATTCCTTCTTTTCGCTGGCTCGTGTCATATCTCACCTCGGCGGCCATATTAGCCCCTTGTAGTGCATTCCACAATACATCCCATGCAACTACCGGCGATGCATAACGGGAAACGGGCAAGCGGCGCCTCAGACAATGCCGCCACGGCGCAGGCCCGCGATCTCGTCGGCCGACAGTCCCAGCAGCCCGCCATAGACCTCGTCATTGTGCTGGCCCAGCGCCGGGCTCGGCACCGTCGCGGGCCGGTCGGCGCCATGGATTCGCAGCGGGCTGTTTGGCAGCACCACGCGCCCAAGTTCCGGGTGGTCGACCCATTCCAGCATGCCGCGTTCGTGCATGTGCGGGTCGTTCATCACCTCCTCCAGGTCGCGGACCGGCGCGCAGGGAATGCGGTAGTGCTTGATGGCGGCGAAGATTTCCGCGCGGGTCCGCGCCGTGGTCCAGGCCTCGACGACGGCGTCGGTCGCCTCCAGGTTGCGGACGCGCAGGGCGTTGGTGGCAAAGCGCGGGTCGCCTGCCAGGTCCTCGCGGCCCATGGCGCGCAGCAGGTTGCTCCAGTGGGCTTCCCTGATGCACAGGATGGCGACATGGCCGTCGCCCGCCGGATAGACGTTGTAAGGCGCGATGGCGAGGCCGCCATGCCGGTTGCCGGTGCGCGTGGTGGCCGCGCCGGTGGTGCCGTAGAGCAGACTGAGATTGGAGGCGAGCGCCGGATAGATGGTCTCGACCATGGCCACCTCGACCAGCCGGCCCTTGCCCGTGCGCGTCCGCTCGAACAGCGCGGTCAGCACCGCGCCGTAGAGATGGGTGCCGCTGAGGAAATCGGCGAAGGTGGGACCGGATTTCATCGGCGGGCCGTCGGGGAAGCCGGTGACGCTCATGGCGCCCGACACCGCCTGGATGGTCAGGTCCATGGCGAGCGCGTCGCGGTCGGGCCCGGACAGGCCGAAGCCGCTGCCCGAGGCATAGATCAGCCGGGGATTGGCCGCGCGCAGCACCTCCCAGCCGACGCCGAGATTGTCCATGACGCCGGGCGCGAAATTCTCCAGCAGCACGTCGGCGCGCTCGGCCAGCTTCAGCAGCAGCCCGCGCCCTTCCTGCGACTTCAGGTTCAGTGTGATGCCGCGCTTGTTGGAATTGAGCATGGCGAGCGGCAGCAGGGCGCCCTTCGACACCGCCGAGCGGCGGCGCGCCGGCTCGCCATCGACCGGCTCGACCTTGATCACCTCGGCGCCCGCCCGCGCCATCAGCATGGCCGCGTACGGCCCCTGATAGACTTGGCCCAGGTCCAGCACGGTGATGCCGGCGAGCGGCATGTTGGCGGTATCGGTCATGGATCCTTCCCCGGCGACAGGGTGGCGCAATCGGCGGCCTCATGCTAGTCGGTGATTTTGGGGAGACTCATGCTGATCAGGCCCGCGATTCAGGACGACTCTGACGCCATCTGGGCGATCATCGGCCCCACCATCAGGGCCGGCGACACCTATACGATCGACCCTGACATCACCGAGGAAGCGGCCAAGGCCCGCTGGCTCGGCCGCGACCGCGAGACCTTCGTGGCGGTGGAGGACGGGAAGATTGTCGGCACCTACTATATCCGTCCAAACCAGGAAGGCGGCGGCAATCACGTAGCCAATTGCGGCTACATGACCGCCCAGGCGGAAGCCGGACGCGGCGTGGCCCGGCGCATGGGCGAGCATTCGATGGAACATGCGCGGGGGCGTGGCTTCCACGCCATGGTGTTCAACTTCGTCGTCGGCAGCAACGACCGCGCCGTCCGTCTCTGGCAGTCGCTGGGCTTCGCGATCGTCGGCCGTGTGCCGGGCGCGTTCCGCCATCCGACGCTGGGCTATGTCGATGCCCTCGTCATGTTCCGCAGCTTATGAGTGCGGTAATCCGCCCCGCCGCCCTTATCGACGTTCCGGCCATGGCGCGGCTGGAGGAAATCTCGTTCCCCGGCGACCGGCTGTCGGCGCGCAGCTTGCGTCGGCTGGTGCGCGAAGGGCGGGCCACGTGCCTGGTCGCCGAGCTGGATGGCTGCGTGGTGGGCGACGCGATCGCCCTGCCGCGCCGGGGCAGCCGGTCGCTGCGGCTCTATTCCGTCGCGGTCGATCCCGCCGTCCGCAAGGCGGGCATCGGCACCGCCTTACTGGCCGAATCCGAGCGGTGGGCCGCCTTGTCCGGCCATGACGAGATCAGGCTGGAGGTACGCGAGGACAACGCGGCGGCGATCCGCCGTTACCTGGCCGGCGGCTACGTGACGACCGGCCGCAGGCCGGCCTTCTACGACGACGGCGCGGCCGCCATCGTGATGAAAAAACGTCTCGCGGGCATACCGGCTTAGCGGCCACGCGCTATCTTTACTGCAACGGCAACGGCGCGCATCATGTGGCGCGGCGGGGTTCTACGGAGCCATGGTCCGGCGAGGCAGTGCGGCGCCCCGTCCGGCATTTCAGGCGACGTCTTTTTCGGCCCCAATCGCGAAGGCCTCATGGCACGACACATCATTATCGTGGATTCCCCGGCCGACTGCGAATGGGCGCAGAAAGCGGGCAAGGCCGTCACCCTGCAGCAATATGTCGAGACGCCCGACGGGCTGTCGAGCAAGAGCGCCCGCGTCGTCAATCTGAGCGGCGACCTGGAATATCTCGACCTGGGCTATTACTGCTCGCTACTGGCCGAGGCGCGCGGCCAGAAGGTGGTGCCGACGGTCGAGACCATCCTGAACCTGTCGCGCAAGCAGCTCTACAGCGTGGAGCTGCCCGACCTGAACCACACCCTGCGCGACGAGATGCGCAAGCTGTCCAACCCGCCGCAGGCGGCATTCACGCTGACCGTCTATTTCGGCCAGACCGCGGGCAACCGGTTCCGCACCTTCGCCCGCCAGCTGTTCGACCGGTTCCGTTGCCCGCTTTTGCGCGTCGAGGTGGCGTTCGACGAGCGCTGGAGCGTCAAGTCGCTGCAGGCCATCGCGCCCCGCGCGCTCAGCCCGGAGGAGTTCGACTTCTTCCTGGCGCGCCTCGAGCACTACACCCGCGCCGATTGGCGCGCGCCCAAGGCGCGGCCCACCTCGCGCTTCGCGCTGGGCGTGCTTTACGACGCCTCGGCCAAGCTGCCGCCGTCGTCGCCGGAGACCATCAGGAAGTTCGTCTCCATCGGCGCGCAGATGGGCATCGACGTGGAGACCATCGAGCGCAAGGACTATTTGCGGCTGGCGGAATACGACGCCCTGTTCATCCGCGAGACCACCACGCTGGAGAACCACACCTTCCGTTTCGCCCAGAAGGCGGTGTTCGAAGGTCTGCCGGTGATCGACGACCCGGTGTCGATCCTGCGCTGCACCAACAAGGTCTACCTGGCGGAGCTGCTGCAGACCAACAGGGTGCCGGCGCCCAAGACCGTCATCGTCGGCCGCCAGAACATCCTCAACGCCGAGGCCGAGTTGTCCTATCCGCTGGTGCTCAAGATTCCCGATGGCTCGTTCTCGCGTGGCGTGGTCAAGGTGGAGAACCGGTCCGACCTGCTGGAGCACGGCAAGCGGCTGTTCCGGCACTCGGCCGTGATCCTCGCCCAGGAGTTCATGTATACGGACTATGACTGGCGGGTCGGGGTGCTGAACCGCAAGCCGCTGTTCGTGTCGCAGTACTTCATGTCGCGCAAGCACTGGCAGATCATCAACCACAAGCCGGGCGGCGGCTTCGCCGAGGGCGCGTTCCGGGCGGTGGCGGTCGAGGATGCGCCGAAGGAGGTCGTCGAGGCCGGCGTGCGCGCCGCCAACCTGGTCGGCGACGGTCTCTACGGCGTCGACCTGAAGCAGCGCGAGAACGGTGTGTTCGTCATCGAGATCAACGACAACCCGAACATCGACCGGGGCGTCGAGGACGGCATCCTGAAGGACGATCTCTACAAGACCGTCCTGAGCGATTTCATGCGCCGGATCGAAACCCGCTAGGCTGGCCGCGAGTCCTTCGGCCTGATCCCCTCATAGACCTGGCCGCGGACGCGGTCGACCACCGGCGTGACCGCGTCGGCCGGGATGCCGCGGTCCATCAGCACCTCGGCGGCGAGCTGGAGGCTCGATTCGACCATCTCGGGCACCGCCTGGCAGGCGCCGCCCTCCATCAGGTCGCGGGCATCGTCCATGTCGCGGGCGCGGACGAAGATGCGCAGCTGCGGCCATCGGTGATGGGCGGCCTCGAGCGCAGCCCGGGCGCTTTCGGCGTCGTCGAGGGTGACGACCAGCGACGACGCCCTGCCGGCGCGCACCGCCTCGAGCACTTCCGGCCGGCGCGAGTCGCCGAAATAGACCGGCAGGCCGGTGCGGTGCAGCCGCGACACCAGTTCGGCGTTCATGTCGAGCGCCACATACGGCACCCGGTGTTCGGCGAGCAGCCGCGCTACCGTGCGCCCGACCCGGCCGAACCCGGCGATCACCACATGGTCGTCCAGGTCGTCGAAATCGCCGGGCGCGCCGCCGGTCTGTTCCGGCGGCATGCGGTCGGCGGCCTTGCGCGAGATCCACTCGCCGAACAGGCCGGCGAACGGCGTGACGGCGATGCTGAGCCCGGTGACGACCAGCATGAACTGGGCGGTGTCCGGCGCGATCACCGCCCCGGCCAGCGCCGCGGTGATGACGACGAAGGCGAACTCGCCGCCCTGCCCCAGATTGAAGCCGACCTGCAGCGCCTGCGGCAGGGTGTGGCGCCACGCCAGCGCAAGCAGGGTGATCACCGCCGTCTTGATGGCGTAGAGCCCCACTACCGCCGCCGCCACCTTGCCCCAATCGTCCATGATCAGCGACAGGTCGATCCGCATGCCCACGGCGATGAAGAACAGGCCCAGCAGCAGGCCCTTGAACGGCTGGATGTTGGCGTCGATCTGGTGGCGGAATTCGCTCTCGCCCAGCAGCATGCCGGCGAGGAAGGCGCCCAGCGCCATGGACAGCCCGGCATGGAACGTCGCCACCGCCGTGCCCAGGATGGCGAGCAGGGTCATGGCCATGAACAGCTCCGGGCTGTGCAACGCCGCGGCGCGCCGGAACAGCGGGCGCAGCAGCAGGCGGCCCAGCACGAGGATGATGGTCACGGCCAGAACCGCCTTGCCCAGGCTGAGGGCGAGGCTGGTCAGGTCGGAGGCGCCGCCGCCGGCACTGAGCAGCGCGGTCAGGAACAGGATGGGCACCACGGCCAGGTCCTGGAACAACAGGATGGAGAAGCTGGTGCGGCCGGCACGCGAGGAGATCTGGTCCCGCTCCACCAGCAGCTGCATCACCACGGCCGTCGACGACAGCGCCATGCCGAGGCCGAGCAGCAGGCTGGCGCCCCAGCTATTGCCCCACAGATAGGCCAGCCCGCCGATCGCCGCGCCGCAGCCCAGCAATTGCAGCGAGCCCATGCCGAAGACGTAGCGCCTGGCCTTCCACAACCGGTCGAGCGACAGGTCGAGGCCGATGGTGAACATCAGGAACACGACGCCCAGCTCGGCCAGCGCCTCGATCCGTTCGGGGTCGCGGGCGATGGCCAGCGCCGACGGGCCGACCAGCACGCCGACGCCCAGGAAGCCGATGATCGGGCTGATTCGCAGGAACCGCGAGACCGGCACCACCACGATGGCGGTCACAAGGAAGGTCAGCAGTTCCGTCAGGAACGGCAGGCCAGTGTCGTGGCTCACGGGCATGTCTGGCATCGATTTTCCCTTCCGGCAGGCGCCCTCCCGCGCGGCTTCGCCAAACCGCCACACAGTCCCTATATTGTAGCAGACCGAACGCCCGGAGGCCCGATGGCCGCGAGTCCGGACAAAGGGGGAAAGATGGACAACCGCTGGGACCGGAAGCAGCAGCATCTGGACCGCATCGGCGAACTGGCGCGGGATAGCCTGAACGCTGTCGAAGCCGGTCCGTTCCAGGAATTCATGACGCGGTTCTTCGCCGGCGTCACGCCCGAGGACCTGCTGGACCGCCGACCCGAGAGCCTGTTCGCCATGGCCCTGTCGCTGTGGCGGTTCGCCGCCACCCGAGCGCCGGGAACGGCCAAGGTGCAGGTGTTCAATCCGTCCATGGAGGAGACCGGCTGGCAGGACCGCCATACGGTGGTCGAGATCGTCAACGACGACATGCCGTTCCTGGTCGATTCCGTCACCGCCGAGCTGGCCCGCCAGGGCCGCGAGATCACCATGCTGGTGCATCCGGTGATGACGGTGGAGCGCGACGTCGCCGGCCTGCGCACGCCGCAGGGCCTGGGCTACGTCGAATCCTACATGTATCTGGAGATCGACCAGCAGACCTCGCCCGCGCTGCTGAAGCAGATCGAGTCGGGCGTCGCGGCGGTGCTGGCCGACGCGCGCACCACCTTCGAGGACTGGCAGCCCATGGTCGCCCGGCTCCGCGGCGCGGTCGACTGGCTGCTGGCCCATCCCGGCCCGGCGCCGGTCGAGGACGTCCAGGAAGCGGTGGATTTCCTGAACTGGCTGGCCGACGACAATTTTACCTTCCTGGGCTTTCGCGAGTACGACTTCGTCGACCGGGACGGCGCGCTGCACGCGGTGACCGACCCCGGCGCCGGCCTCGGCCTGACGCGCGACCCGGCGTTCCCGGTGCTGCGCGAGCAGGGCACCGATGCGGTGCTGTCGCAGACCGCCCGCTCGTTCCTTGCCCATCCGACACCGCTGATCATCGGCAAGGCGCACCGGCGCTCGACCGTTCACCGCCCCGTCCAACTCGACTATGTCGGGGTGAAGCGTTACGACGACGCGGGCAGGCTGATCGGCGAATGGCGATTCATCGGTATGTTCACGTCGCTCGCCTACAGTATGGCGCTCAAGTCGATCCCGCTGCTGCGGCGCAAAGCCGCCATCGTGACCCAGCGCGCGGGGTTCAACCGCTACAGCCACGACGGCAAGATTTTCGCCAACATCCTCCAGCTCTTCCCGCGCGACGACCTGTTCCAGATCGACCCTGACGAGCTGTTCGAGATCGCCATCGGCATCCTGCGCCTGCTGGAGCGGCCGCACGCCAAGTCCTTCATCCGGCTCGACCCCTATGGCGGCTTCGCGTCGGTCCAGGTCTATATCCCGAAGGAGGCGTTCACCCCCGATCGCCTGCAGCGCATCTCGGCACTGTTCGCCGGGGCGCTGGGCGGCGAGATCGTGGCGGACAGCACCCAGCTCGGCGATTGGCCGCTGGCGCGCCTGAGCCTGCTCGTCGATCTGCCGCCGGGACCGCTTCCCGAAATCGACGCCGACGAGATCGACGAACGGCTCGCCGAGATCATCCGCAGCTGGCGCGACCTGTTGAAGGACAGCCTGCGCGAACACTTCGGCGACGAACGCGGCAACGCGCTGTGGACGCGCTATGCCGAGGGCGTGAGCCTCGCCTATTGCGCCGCCTACGAGCCCGAGTTCGCGGTCAACGACATCGAGAAGCTGGACCAGCTGACCGACCCGGAATCCCGCGGCTTCAACATCTACCGGCGGGTCGGCGACCAGCCCAACGTGCTGCGGGTGAAAATCTACCATGCCAGCCGGCTGGTGCCGCTGAGCGACGTGCTGCCCAAGCTGGAGAACCTGGGCCTTAAGGTGATGGAGGAGCAGGCCTATTCGGTCCGTCCGCGCGGCGAGGATCGCGAAGCCTGGATCCACGACATCCTGCTGCTCGACGGAACCGGCGCCGAGCACCGTCTGCGCGACGTCAAGGCGCCGCTCGAGGACGCGCTGGCCGAGATGTGGGACGGCTCGGCCGAGGACGACAGCCTCAACCAGCTGTTGCTGCACACCGCCATGGGCTGGCGCGAGATCGTCATCCTGCGCGCCTACCTGAAATATCTGCGCCAGGCCGGCACCACCTTCTCGCAGACCTATATGCGCAAGTCGCTGACCAACAACCCGGAGATCGTCGGCAACCTGGTGGCGCTGTTCGCCGCCCGCTTCGATCCCGCCGCCGACCGCGCCGCGGCCGACGAGATCGCCCGGCGCATCGAGACCCAGCTCGAGGCGGTCCAGAGCCTGGACGAGGACCGGATCATCCGCCGTTTCGTCAACCTCATCCAGTCGACGCTACGGACCAACTACTATCAGCCGGACGCCAGCGGCAAGCCCAAGCCCTACCTGTCGCTGAAGCTGGACAGCGCCCTGGTCGAGGGGCTGCCGAAGCCGCGGCCGGTGGTCGAGGTGTTCGTCTACGCGCCGTGGATGGAGGGCATCCATCTGCGCGGCGGCAAGGTGGCGCGCGGCGGCATCCGCTGGTCGGATCGGCCGGAGGACTTCCGCACCGAGATCCTGGGCCTGATCAAGGCCCAGATGGTGAAGAATTCGGTGATCGTGCCGGACGGAGCCAAGGGCGGCTTCGTGCCCAGGCATCTGCCGGAAGGCGGCACCCGCGAGGAAATCCAGGCCGAGGGCATCCGCTGCTACCGCACGCTGATGTCCGGCCTGCTCGACATCACCGACAACATCGCCGGCGGCATCGTGACGCCGCCCACCAACGTGGTCCGCTATGACGAGGACGACCCCTATCTGGTGGTCGCCGCCGACAAGGGCACGGCCAGCTTCTCGGACATCGCCAACGAGATTTCGCTGCAGTACGGGTTCTGGCTGGGCGACGCCTTCGCCTCGGGCGGCAGCAATGGCTATGACCACAAGAAGATGGGCATCACCGCGCGCGGCGCCTGGATCAGCGTGCAGCGCCACTTCCGCGAGCTGGGCATCGACATCCAGACCGAGCCGGTCACCGTCGTCGGCATCGGCGACATGTCGGGTGACGTGTTCGGCAACGGCATGCTGCTGTCGCCTGCGGTGAAGCTGGTGGCGGCGTTCGACCACCGGCATGTGTTCATCGACCCGAAACCGGACCCGGCGGCGAGCCTGGCGGAGCGTCGCAGGCTGTTCGAGCTGCCGCGCTCGAGCTGGGCCGATTACAGCGCCGAGCTGATCTCGGAAGGCGGCGGCGTGTTCCCGCGCTCGGCAAAATCCATCGCGCTCACCCCGCGGATCAAGGCGCTGACCGGCATCGAGGGCGACGCCACCACGCCCGCCGAACTGATCCATGCACTGCTGAGGACCGAGGCCGACCTGCTGTGGATCGGCGGCATCGGCACCTATGTGAAGGCCAGCGGCGAAACCCACGCCGAGGTCGGCGACCGCGCCAACGACGCGCTTCGCGTCGACGGCAGGGAGCTGCGCTTCAAGGTGGTGGGCGAAGGCGGCAATCTGGGCTTCACCCAGCGCGGCCGGATCGAATATGCGCAGGGGGGCGGCCGGCTGAATACCGACGCGGTGGACAACTCGGCCGGCGTGAACACGTCGGACTACGAGGTCAACATCAAGATCCTGCTGAACGCGGTGATCGCCGACGGCGACATGACCGGCAAGCAACGCAACGCCCTGCTGGTCGAGATGACCGACGACATCGCCGCGCTGGTGCTGGCCAACAATTACCGGCAGACCGAGACCCTCTCCACCACCCTGGCGCGCGGCGCCGAGCAGCTTGACGCCCAGGCGCGTTTCATGCGCCGGCTGGAACATGAGGGCACGCTGGAGCGGCCCGTCGAATTCCTGCCCGACGACGAGGAGATCGCCCGGCGGCTGGCGGCCGGCGAAGGCCTGACCCGGCCCGAGCTGGCGGTGCTGCTCGCCTACGCCAAGAACTCGCTGAAGCGGCGCCTCGCGCGCAGCGACCTGCCCGACGATCCATGGATCTGCAACGACCTGATCGCCTATTTCCCGCCGGCCATGCGGGCACCCTTCGCCGAGCGGATCAAGGCCCATCAATTGCGGCGCAACATCATCGCCATGGTGGTGGGCAACGAGATCGTCAACCGCGCCGGCATCACCTTCGTCACCCGTGTGGCCGAAGAGAGCGGCGCGCCCGTCGACCAGATCGCCACCGCCTATATCGTCGCCCGCGAGGTGATGGGCCTGCAGGCGCTGTGGGACGACATCGACCGGCTGGACAATGGCGTTTCCGCCCACGTGCAGAGCGGCATGATCCTCGAGGTCAAGGAACTGCTGCACCGGATGTCCATCTGGTTCCTCACCCATCTGGGCCTGCCGCTGGACATCGGCACCGTGGTCGAGCGCTTCCGCCCCGGCGTGCAGGCGCTGTTCGCCTCGCCCGCGCTGATGGAGGTAAGCAGCGGCGATGCCGCCGCCGAGCAGATCAGCCTGCTGGTCGCCAAAGGCGTGCCGGCCGAGCTGGCGCACCGGATCGCCTGCCTGGAACCCATGCTGTCGGCGGCCGACATCGTGCTGCTGAAGGAGCGCGACGCCGGCACGCACGACGACATCGCCCGCGCCTATTTCGCCGTGGGCGAGCGCACCGGCCTGGACTGGCTGCGCGCCGCCACCGAGATGGTGACGGCGCCGGACCACTGGGACCGGCTGGCGCTGGGCAGCATCGTCGACGACCTTTACGACCAGCAGCGCGAGCTGACCGGCATGGCGCTGGCCGAGGGCGGCCTCGACGGCTGGGCCGCCAACCACGCCAAGGCGCTGGACCGCGCCCGGGAGCTGATCGCCGAGCTGCAGTCGAGCGGCGCGGTGACCGTCGGCAAGCTGGGCTACGTGGCCCGGCAGATCAGGGGCGTGTTCGCGTCCATTTGAGGCCCGTTTCCTTTTCCACGCTGGCACGCCGGACGTATTCCCGGAGACGTCGACTCACGGGATTCCCTTTTGGCGCTGCAAACGAAACCGACAATCCGGCAATTCCTCGAGTCGGCCCGTCTCGACCAATGGCACTCTGGGATGGGACCTTCTACTTCGCCGACGTCAGCTTCTCCAGCAGATCGGGCGCGTCGAAATACGCGCCGTTGGCCAGCTTGTGATGGCCCCACTGGCGCGGCGCGGTCGGCCCGGTGCCGCTGGTGCCGGTGGCGTCGAACAGGCTGCGTGTCTCGCCATCGCGGTAGTACAGCCTGCGCAGGCGGTCGTATTCCACCAGGAGATAGTTGTCGCGGGTCACGCCGTCCCACGCGCCCACATGCCTGATGTCGTGGGTCGCGCCATCGATGCTCAGCACCAGCCGACTGCCATCGGGAATCTCCGGCAGCTTGGCCGCGCCCGGCGCGCGCAGGCTGCCATCCAGCAGCAGCAGATAGTTGCTGCCGTCGGTGTGGATCGTGTCGTAGGCCAGCGGGTTGCCGTCGGCGCCCAGCGTGACGCGCCAGATCAGGCCGTCGAGCGGCTGCGCCTTGAACCAGATGAAATAGCTGATCTGCAGGACCGGCTCGCCCTTCCATTTCGCCTGCGAGAATCTGGCATAGGCCACGGCGGCGTTGTACTCGCTGGCGATCTTGCCGTCCTTCCACACCGGGATGACCATGGATTCATCGGGCTCGCCGGTGACGCGGACCATGGGCGCGAAGCTGCCGATCAGGCGTTCGGCCGCTTCCTCCTTGGGCGCCGGGATCTTCAGCTCCTTGGAGCGCGACTGGTTGACCACGAGCTTCACGGTATAGGCCGACATGGGCTTGGTGCCCATCGGCTCGAACACGGTGGTGCCCGTGACCGGCGGCGGCGTGGCGGCGGTCAACGCGGCGAGTTGCTCGGGTGTGCGGATGGCGGTCCTGGCCGGCGCGGCGTCCGAACCGCTCACCACCGCACGCGGCGGCAGCGCCTTGTGGGCGTCGGGCTTCTGGTGGTCGAAGGCGCGCAGCGAATCGGCGCAGGCCTTGGTGCTCGTCACGGGATCGCGTTCGAGCCTGCCGTAAAGCTCGCCGCGTTTCACGGCCGGCAGGTTGCCGATCTCGATGGCGCGCTCGTCCTTGTCGGCCTTCACCAGATGGTCGACCCACTCGGTGCGCTGGGCGGCGTTCAGCGCGGCGAAGTCGTAGCTCGCCAGAAACCGGTTCAGCCGGAAATAGGGGAAACCCTCGATGCGGGCATATTCCGCGTCGATGGTACCAGCCTGCTGCACGACCGCGTCGATGGCCGTGTACTCGGACATGCACTTCTCGACGGCGGGATCGCCCTTGCGCCACTCGCCGGTGGGAGACAGGGCCATCAGCCCGATGGCGGCGGCTACAACGAAAACGTACTTGAACAATCCCTGCTCCATCGGTGGGGGCATGTACCTTGTATACCGGATGACCTGATCTGGACCATTCAGGCCGCGAGCTTGCCTGCCAGCGCGTCCGCCAGCAAGGCGCGGCTGTTGTCCCGACCGTACAGCGCGAAGAAAGATCCCATGCGCGGTCCCTGGCTCTGGCCCAGCAGCGTCTCGTAGAGCGCCCTGAACCAGTCGCGCAGCGGCTCGAACCCATGCGCCTTGCCGACGGCATAGACCTCGTTCTGGATGTCCTCGGCGGTGGCGCCGGCCGGGAGTCCGCCCAGCGCCGCCGCCATGTCGGCCAAGGCCGCGCGCTCGCGGTCGTCGGGCTGGCGGAACCGCTTGCTGGGCTTCACGAAGTCGTCGTAGTAGGCGACGGCGAAGCGCACCAGCCGGTCGAGCAAAGGATGGGTCGCCGGCGTCGCGCCCGGCGCATACTGGCCGATGAAGCCCCACAGGATCGCCGGATCCTCGGCATTGCTGGCGCTCACCAGGTTCAGCAGCAGGCCGAACGTCACCGGCACGTCTTCCCGCGGCGGGTTGCCGCCATGGATGTGCCAGACCGGGTTGGCGAGCTTCTCCTCCGGCGCCGACTGCCGGTGATAGGCGTCGAGGAAGGTGATGTACTCGTCGACCGCCTTGGGGATCACGTCGAAATACAGCCGCTTGGCTTTGCGCGGCGACTGGAACATGTAGAGCGACAGGCTCTCGGCCGGCGCATAGCGCAGCCATTCCTCGATGGTCAGGCCGTTGCCGCGCGACTTGGAGATCTTCTCGCCGTTCTGGTCGAGGAACAGTTCGTAGTTGAAGCCCTCGGGCGGCGTGCCGCCCAGCGCCTGGCAGATGCGGCTCGACAGCTTCACCGAATCGATCAGGTCCTTGCCGGCCATCTCGTAATGCACGCCCAGCGCCACCCAGCGCATGGCCCAGTCGGCCTTCCACTGCAGCTTGCAGTGGCCGCCGGTGACCGGGACGGTGACCCGCTCGCCATTGTCGTCGTAGGTGATGGTCCCCGCGGCCACGTCGCGGCCGGTGATCGATACCTGCAGCACCTGGCCGGTGCGCGGGCAGACCGGCAGGAACGGGCTGTAGGTGGCGCGGCGCTCGGGGCCCAGCGTCGGCAGGATCACGTTGATGACCGCGTCGTAGTGGCGCAGCACACTGAGCAGGGTCTCGTCGAACCGGCCGGCCTTGTAGCAGTCGGTCGAGCTCATGAACTCGTACTCGAAGCCGAATTCGTCGAGGAACGCGCGCAGCCGGGCGTTGTTGTGGGCGCCGAAGCTGTCATGGGTGCCGAACGGGTCGGGCACCTGGCTCAGCGGCTTGCCCAGATGCGGCACCATCGCTTCCCTGTTGGGGATGTTGTCCGGCACCTTGCGCAGCCCGTCCATGTCGTCGGAGAACGCGATCAGCCGGGTCGGGATGCCCGACATGGTCTCGAACGCGCGGCGCACCATGGTGGTGCGCGCCACCTCGCCGAAAGTGCCGATATGCGGCAGGCCCGACGGGCCGTAGCCGGTCTCGAAGATCACCGCGTCGGGTGTCACGCCCGCCTTCGCGAACCGGTCGACCAGCTTGCGCGCTTCCTGGAAAGGCCAGGCGGTGCTGTTCAGGGCGGTTTCTCGAAGCTCGGACATGGTGTTCCCGGGATTGGAAGTGGGGCGGAAAGTAGGGCCAAGCCGGGGGAGCGTCAATGTTTCAGCGGTTTCCGGCACGCTCATGGCCGGCGCGCCGCGCGTTTTCGTCGGGCGGCGCATGACAGGGAGACGGGTCTCTCCTAATATCGGAGCCGATGTCCGCGCCCGCACCCACGATCGCGCTGCCCGCCATGCCTGCCCTCGCGGTGGGTTTCCGCGACGCCGCGCTGGTGACCGCCGACGGCGAGGTGGAGACGCTCGGCCTCGGCGAGGCCGCCGTGCTGGCGGCGCGCGGGCGGGTGCTGGTGTGCCACGAACCGGCGGTCAGCGCCCGGCTGGAGACCGAGCCGCTCGCCCGCGTGCTCGACGTACTCGACCTCTACGCCTTCGCCTGCCCCGCCAAATTCTGCCTGCCGACACCAGGCGGGCTCGCCACGGCGCTGGGGCTGCCGCCGCCGTCCGGCGAACTCGAAGACCAGGCGGCCATGCTGCACCAGGCCGCCCGCCTGCTGCTGGCGCTGCTCGCCGACCCGCGCTATCCCGACCGGCCCGAGGCGCAGCGTATCGCCCGCACCATGGCCCGGGCGGGCTGGACCTGGGGCGCCTATGTCGCCGCCGCGCTGGGCGCGCCCGCCTCGGGCGAGGACGCGGGCGGCGGCCTCGACGTCTGGCGCCGGCTGCCGCAATGGGAGGACATGCCGCCGCGCCCGCCGCCCGACGATTTCCCGGTGGGCTCGGGCGAGGTGCAGGAGCGGCTGACGGCGCTGCTGGGCCAGGGCGCCGAGGACCGTACCAGCCAGCGGGACTACGCGGATATGGTCACCGCCGCCTTCGAGCCGCGCGAGATCGTCTCGGCGCCCAACGCGGTGATCGCCGAGGCCGGCACCGGCATCGGCAAGACGCTGGCCTACATCGCGCCGTCGAGCCTGTGGGCCGAGCGCAACCACGGCGCGGTCTGGCTATCGACCTACACCAAGAACCTGCAGCGCCAGCTCGACCAGGAGCTGGACCGGCTGTTCCCCGACCGCCGGGTGAAGGCGCGCAAGGTGGTGGTGCGCAAGGGCCGCGAGAACTATCTGTGCCTGCTCAACCTGGAGGAGGCGGTCGGCCGCGCCCAGATGACGCCGGAGAACCTGGTGCGCCTCGCGCTGGTGGTGCGCTGGGCGCGCTACAGCCGCGACGGCGACATGGTGGGCGGCGACCTGCCCGCCTGGCTGCTGCAGCGGATCGGCGCGGGCCGCGCCTCGGGCCTCACCGACCGGCGCGGCGAATGCGTCTACGCGGCCTGCCCCCACTGGCGCGCCTGCTTCATCGAGCATTCCGCGCGCAAGGCCAAGGGCGCCGACCTGGTGATCGCCAATCACGCGCTGGTGATGATCCGCGCCGCGCTCTACGGCCCGGAGGAGGACAGGCCGACCCGCTACGTGTTCGACGAGGGCCATCACCTGTTCGACGCCGCCGACAGCGCTTTTTCCGCCCATCTCTCGGGCCTCGAGGCGGTCGAGTTGCGGCGCTGGGTGCGGGGACCGGAAGGCGGCAGGCGCGGCCGGTCGCGCGGCATCGAGGCGCGCATCGGCGACCTGCTGGCGATGCACCCGGAATCCGAGACGCTGATGCGCGAGGCGATTCGGGCCGCCGCGGCGCTCCCCGGCGAGGGCTGGCTCGCCCGCATCGCCAGCGCCGGCGCGCAGGGCGCCGCCGAAGCGTTCTTCGCCGCCGTCCGCGGCCATGTCTACGCCCGCGCCCAGCGGCCGGACGATCCCTACACGCTGGAGGCGGCGACCCACACGCTGTCCGATGCGTTGCGCGCCGCGGCGGGCGCGCTCGAGCAAGCCCTGGCCGAGCTGACCGTGCCCATGCAGCAGCTCGCCAGGGTCATCGGCAACCGTCTGGCGGACGAGTCCGAGGAACTGGAGAGCGCCGAGCGGACCCGGCTGGAAGCGGCGCGCGGCGGCATCGTCCGGCGGGTCGATGCCACGATCCTGCCTTGGCGGGCCATGCTGCGCGACCTGGAAAAGGGCACGGCGGACGGCTTCGTCGACTGGTTCTCGGTCGAGCGCGGCGGCCAGCGCGAGTTCGACGTGGGCCTGCACCGCCACTGGATCGATCCGACGAAACCGTTCGCCGACGTGGTGCTGTCGCCCGCCCACGGCGTCGTCGTCACCTCGGCCACCCTGCGCGACGAGACGGGGCGCGACGAGGCGGGTGCGGAAGGCGCGGGCCAGGACGGCTGGCGCAACGCCGAGCTGCGCACCGGCTTCAACCACCTGGTGCTGCCGGCGAAGCGGTCGAGCCACCGATCGCCGTTCGACTACGGCGCACAATCGAGGGTGCTGGTGGTCCGCGACGTCAAGCGTACCGACGCCCAGCAGGTGGCGGGCGCCTACCGGGCGCTGTTCGAGGCGGCGGGCGGCGGCGGGCTGGGCCTGTTCACCGCCATCAACCGGCTGAAGGACGTCCATGGCCGCATCGCGGCGCCGCTCGCCCAGCAGGGCATCGGCCTCTACGCCCAGCATGTGGATGCGTTCGATCCGGGCACCCTGGTCGACATCTTCCGCGCCGAGCAGAATTCCTGCCTGCTCGGCACCGACGCCATCCGCGACGGCGTCGACGTGCCCGGCGACGCGCTCAGGCTGATCGTGTTCGACCGGGTGCCGTGGCCACGCCCGTCGATCCTGCACCGCGCCCGCCGCGACGCCTTCGGCGGCAACCGCTACGACGACATGCTGACCCGGCTGCGGCTGAAGCAGGCGTTCGGCCGGCTGATACGCCGCGCCGGAGACCGGGGCGTGTTCGTCATGCTCGACAGCGCCATGCCCAGCCGGCTGCTCGGCGCCTTCCCGGCGGAGGTGGACGTGGTCCGCGTCGGCCTCGCCGAGGCGGTCGAGACCACGCGGGCTTTTCTGCGTTCGGCGGTGACGGCGGCATAAGCCGTTGAAAATCCGGCGATCGCGCCGTATTTTGGAGCCATCGAGGCCAATTCTAGGGACTGTGCCCGTGAACGCTCCGGTTCTTACGCCCCATTCGGCGCTTGTGTACCTGATGGTTGCGGTCGCCTCCGCGGACGCCCGGATGACCGACGAGGAGATCGGCGCCATGTCCCATGGCGTCGCCGATCTGCCGGCGTTCAAGGGGTACGACAGAGCTTGGCTGGTATCGGCGGTACGGGCCTGCAACACCATGTTGCGCGAGAAGGATGGGCTTGAGACCGTGCTGGGGCTGGTATATGCCGCCCTGCCCGGCAGCGTGAGCGACACCGCCTACGCGCTTGCCTCCAACATGGCCGTGAGCGACGGCAATGTCGGCCAGCGGGAGTCGCGGCTGCTGGAGATGATTCGGCACGATCTGGGCATCGAACGGCTGACCGCCGCGGCGATCGACCGGGCCGTTGTCGCCCTGAACCGCAGCCTGCCGGCCTGACGTTCGATCACCGGCACGATCAATCCCGTTTCACGGGAACGACACGGTCGCGCTGTATGGTGCGCCGTGAAGCGAGGGGAGAACTTCCTTGAAGCGTCTGTTGCTGCTGCGGCACGGCAAGTCCGACTGGAACAATCCGGACCAGCCGGACAACGAGCGGCCGCTCAACGACCGCGGCCAGCGCGCCGCCGCCCTGATGGGCGCCTACCTGCGCCAGCGTGGCCTGACGCCCGACCTGATCCTCTCCTCGCCCGCCGTGCGCACCCGCGAAACGGCCCAACGGGTGCTGACCGCGCTGCACGCCGACGTCCCGCTGGAGTTTCGTGCCGAGCTTTATCTGGCCGATCCCAAGACCATCGCCGATGTGGTGCGCGCCGCGCCGGACGAGGTGGCAACTCTGCTGCTGATCGGCCACAACCCCGGCATGCAGATCGCCGCGCTGAAGCTCTCCGCCGGCGACCCGGCCGGCCGGCGCGACGAGATCGGCGACAGGTTCCCCACCGCCGCGCTGGCCGTCATCGAGTTCGACACCAAGAGCTGGGCGAAGGCCAAGGCCGGCGATCTGGTCGCCTTCGACAGCCCCAAGGCGCTGGTGTGATGCACCCTTCTCGTCCAGCCGGACGGTGATAGAATCCGGAGTCTGGACCGGACCATTCAGGGGAGCATGACGATGGCCGATTACAATCCGTTCGCCGAGAACACGCTGAACAACCCGGCGTCGGCCTATGGCTATCTGCTGACCGAGAAGCCGGTCCACCATTTCGCCGATTACGACCCGCCGTTCTACACGCTGACGCGCCATGCCGACCTGGAAGCGGCGCTCAGGGACATCGAGCTGTTCTCCAGCGAATTCGGCCAGGGGCCGCGCTTCACGCCGCCGGGCGGCATGCTGTCGGACCCGCCGCAGCACACCTTCTTCCGCCGCTTGGTGCAGCAGGCGTTCACGCCGGGGGCGATCCGCGCGCTCGCCGCCCGCATCGAGGCGCTGGCCGAGGAGTTGCTCGACGCCGTCGAGGGCCGGGAAGGCTTCGACATCCACGACGACTATGGCTTCCCGCTGCCCGTGGTGATCATCGCCGAGCTGCTCGGCGCGCCGGGCGAGGACATCGCGCAGTTCAAGAAGTGGTCCGACAGCTCGGTCGAGGCCATGGGCGCGTCCGATCCGACGCCGTGGCTCGCGGACCTCGAGGCCATGGGGAACTACGTCCTGCGCCAGGCCCAGGCGCGGCGCGAAATGGCCTCGCCGCCCGACGACCTGATCACCCGGCTGGTGCAGGCGGAAAGCGACGGCGCCCGCCTCGCCGACGACGACATCCAGAGCGTCATCCGCCAGCTGCTGGTCGGCGGCAACGAAACCACCACGTCGCTGATTACCAATGTGGTCTGGCGCCTGCTGGAGCGGCGTGAGTTGTGGGAGCGAGTCGTCGCCGACCCGTCGCTGGTCGACCGGGCGATCGAGGAGAGCCTGCGCTATGACCCGCCGGTGCTCGGCCTGTTCCGCAACACCACCCGCGACGTGACCCTGCACGGCGTGCGCATCCCCGAAGGCTCCAAGGTGATGATGCACTACGCCGCCGCGAACCGGGATCCGGCGGTGTTCGAGGATCCCGACACCTTCTCCCTCGACCGGCCGTCCCGGCGCCACCTGGCGTTCGGCCTCGGGGTGCATTTCTGTCTGGGCTCGGAACTGGCGCGGATGGAGGCCCGCACCGCCCTGACCGCGCTGGTGAAGCGGTTCCCCGACCTGCGGCTGGAGAATTCGGGCAGCCGGATCAAGCCGTTCTTCCTCTGGGGCCGCCGCCGCCTGCCGGTGCGGCGCGGGTAGAACCGCATACCAGGGCACCTTCCAGTCAGCGTCGTCGCCTGCGGCATCACCAGCGTGGTGCTCGCCGGGCGCTGGCCTTTCGAAGGCCCCAGGGCACTGGTCTGACGTGGCCGAATGCGCGGAGCGCGCTTGATCCCGCGCAAGAATTCTGGCGCTATGCCGTGAGAGGATGGCCTTCATGGACCAGCAGTCAAGGCAGACCGCGTTCCGCGTCAAAGGCCTGACCAAGGTCTATGACATGGGCGAGATACAGGTGAGGGCGCTGCGCGGCGTCGACATCGACCTGTACGAGGGCGAGTTCGTCGTCCTGCTCGGCCCCTCCGGCAGCGGCAAGTCGACGCTGGTGAACATCCTGGGCGGGCTGGATTCGCCGTCTGAGGGCCATGTCTTCTTTCGCGGCGAGGACCTGACGCTCGTCGGCGACAAGAACCTGACGCTGTACCGGCGAAACCACGTCGGCTTCGTGTTCCAGTTCTACAACCTGATCCCCAGCCTGACCGCGCGTGAGAACGTCGCGCTGGTGACGGAGATATCGCCTGATCCCCTGACCCCGGAGGAGGCGCTGACGCTGGTCGGACTGGGCGAGCGGATCAACCATTTTCCGGCGCAGCTTTCGGGTGGCGAGCAACAGCGGGTCGCCATCGCCCGTGCCGTCGCCAAGCGGCCGGACGTGCTGCTTTGCGACGAGCCGACCGGCGCCCTCGACATCACCACCGGCGTCGTCGTGCTCGATGCGCTGGAGCGGGTGAACCGGGAGTTGGGAACCCTGACGGTCGTTATTACCCACAACGCGGCGATCCGGCACCTCGCCGACCGGGTGATCTACTTTGCCGACGGGCGGATCAGCCGGATCGACCTCAACGAGCAGCGGATGAAGCCGTCGGAAGTGTCCTGGTAAAACATGTCGATGCTTGACCGTAAACTGCTGCGGAACTTGCGCTCGATGGGCAGCCAGGTGATCGCCATCGGCCTCGTCATGGGGGCCGGCATCGCCACCTTCGTCATGAGCACAGGACTGATCGATTCGCTCGGCGAGACGCGCCGCCTGTATTACGAGGAATTCCGTTTCGGCGACGTTTTCGTCGACGTCAAGCGCGCTCCCGAAGGGCTGGCGCGGCGGCTCGCGGAAATACCCGGCGTCCGGCGAGTGGAGACGCGCGTCACTGTCGGTGCCACGCTCGACGTGCCGGGCATGCGCGAGCCGGCGACCGGCCTGCTGGTGTCGCTGCCCGAGGGAAGGCAGCCCGAGCTGAACGGGCTGTACCTGCGGGCAGGCAGGCTGGTCGAGCCCTACCGGGAGAACGAGGTGGTGATTGGCGACGCGTTCGCCGAGGCGCAGGAACTGGGTCCGGGCGACCGGATTTCCGCGCTGATCAGCGGCCACCGTCGGGAACTGGAAATCGTCGGTGTCGCCATCTCGCCCGAGTTCGTCTATGCGGTGCCGCCCGGCGCCCTGTTTCCCGACAACAAGCGCTTCGCGGTGATGTGGATGGGTCGGGACGCGCTCGAAGCCGCGCACGATATGGACGGTGCGTTCAACGACGCGGTCCTGTCGCTGATGCCCGGCGCATCGGAGCCGGACGTGATCGAGGCGGTCGACGCGCTGTCGCGGCGTTTCGGCGGACAAGGCGCCTATGGCCGCGAGGATCATACCTCGGACATGTTCTTGCGCAGCGAGCTCGACCAGCTCGCGGTGATGGCCATCGTCCTGCCGGTCATCTTCCTGGTGGTGGCGAGCTTCCTGCTGCACACCGTACTGTCGCGGCTGATCAGCCTAGACCGGGAGGAGATCGGCACGCTCAAGGCGCTCGGCCTGACCGACCGTGAGGTTGCCTGGCACTACGCCAAGTTCGCCGCCGCTATCGCCGCCCTGGCCGCCGTCACCGGTATCAGCGCGGGCGCCTGGTTCGGACACGCGATGGCGGGCATGTATGCTGAGTTCTACCGCTTCCCGGCGCTGCACTACGAGCTGGCGCCCTGGGTGCTGGCCACGTCGTTGAGTCTCGCCTTCGGAATCGCCCTTCTTGGCGCGTTGCAGGCGATCCGGCGGGTGATGCGGCTGAGGCCGGCGGAAGCGATGCGGCCCGAGCCGCAGCCGGTATACCGTCCTCTGCTGCTCGAGCGGCTCGGTGTCGCCCAGGCGCTCTCGCCGGCCGCGCGGATGATCCTCCGGCACCTGGAGCGGCGCTGGCGGCGGTCCATCCTCACCTGCCTCGGTATCGCCACTGCCCTCGGCACGCTGATCGCCTCGAGCTTCTTCCTCGACACCATCGACTTCATGCTCGACGTGCAGTTCAACCGAGCCGAGCGGGAAGACGTCGCGCTAGCGTTGATCGAGCCGCAATCCCTGCGCGCGCTTGACGACATCCGGCACATGCCCGGCGTCATGCGCGCCGAACCGTATCGCGCGGTGCCGGTCAAGCTCCGGCTGGAAAACCGGACGCGGCGGCTGGCGGTCCTGGGCATGCGACCCGGCGGCGACCTGCACCGCGCCCTCGATCGGCGCCAGCATCCGGTCAGCCTGCCGCCCGACGGCATCCTGCTGTCGGACATGCTGGCGCGCCTGCTCGGCGCCCGGCCGGGCGATGTGCTGACCGTCGAGGTGCTGGAGGGTCGCCGGCCGGTCCGGCAGGTCCGCGTCACCGGCATCGCCGAGCAGTATGTGGGCACGGCGGCCTATATGGATATGGACGCACTGAACCGGTTGATACTGGAGGGGCCAAGCATTTCGGGCGCGTGGCTCAAGGTTGACGGTGCCGCCGCCGGCACATTCTATGACGCCGTCAAGCGGACGCCGGCGATTGCCGGCCTGTCGATCCGCGCCGCCGCGATTAGCGGCTTCAACGAAACCCTGGCTGAGAACCTCATCCGGATGACGCTGACCAATATCGCCTTCGCCTCGATAATTGCCTTCGGGGTGGTCTACAACTCGGCGCGGATCAGCGTCTCCGAACGTGGCCGCGAACTGGCCAGCATGCGCGTGCTTGGGTTCACGCGCGGCGAGATTTCCGCCATCCTCCTCGGCGAGCTGGCGATCCTCGTACTGTTCGCCCTGCCGCTGGGCATGGTGATCGGATACGGGATCGCCGCCGTGGTGGTGGAAAGCCTGCAGACGGAATTGTTCAAGCTGCCGCTTGTGCTAAAGCCGGCCACCTATGGCTGGACGGCGCTTGTGGTGGTCGGCGCCGCCACCGTCTCGGCGCTGGTCGTGCGGCGCCGCCTCGACCGGCTCGATCTCGTCGCCGTTCTGAAGACGCGGGAGTAACCATGGCTGCCTGGAAGCAACTCGGGCGTTGGATCAAGTGGGGCGGCGGCGGCGCGGTCGTAGCGGTCCTGCTTTACCTTGCCTTCGCACCAGAGACGGTGATGGTCGACGTCCGCGAGGTCACGCGTGGACCGCTCGAAGTGTCGGTGACCGCCGAGGGGCGCACCCGCATCCGCGACATCTTTACCGTGTCGGCGCCGCTCGGCGGCCGGCTGCGCCGCGTCACCCTGGATCCGGGCGATCCGGTCACGGCGGGCGAAACCGTGGTCGCCATCTTCGAACCGACGGCGCCCGATTTTCTCGACCGGCGTGCCGCTGCGCGCGTGCGCGCCCGGCTCGACCAAGCCAAGGCTACGGCCGCCCGCGCCAGGGCCGATCTGGATCTCGCTCGGGCGGAATGGGAACGGGCGAAGGCGCTGCCGGCGGGCACCACCATCTCGCAGCGCGAGCGGGACCGGCGCCGCGCCGATTTCGAGATGGCCGAGGCGGCTCACCAGGCCGCGAAGGCAGACCAGGCGGCGGCGCAGGCCGAGCTGATCGTGCCGACCGAGGAAGCCGGCGAGCAGACCGGGGGCTGCTGCCTGCGCATGGCCGCGCCGGTCAGCGGTCGCGTGCTGCGGGTGATGGAGGAGAGCGAGCGGGTCATGCTGGCCGGCACGCCGATCCTGGAGTTGGGCGAGCCCGGCGACCTGGAGATCGTCGTCGATCTGCTGTCACAGGACGCCGTCGGCGTCAGGCCCGGCCAGACCGCACGGATCGAGAACTGGGGTGGTAACCGCCATCTGAACGGCAGGGTGCGGTATGTGGAGCCCTCCGGCTTCACCAAAATCTCGGCGCTGGGCGTCGAGGAGCAGCGGGTCAACGTGGTCATCGACCTGACCGACCCGCCGGAACGCTGGGCGACTCTGCTAGACGCCTACCGGGTCGAGCCCCGCATCGTCGTCTGGTCCAAGCCCGATGTGGTGACCGTGCCGATCGGCGCGCTGTTCCGCCACGGCGGCGAATGGGCCGTCTACCGCATCGAGGGCGAACGTGCGATGCTCCGCACGCTCCGCATCGGTCAGCGCAGCGCCGAAGCCGCGCAGGTACTCTCCGGCCTCGATCCCGGTGACCTGGTGGTTGGCCATCCAAGCGAGGAGGTGGCCGACGGAGAGCGCGTGAAGCGACGCGATGCGAAAGAACCCTGATGCACGAGAAGGAGCTCCGGCTGGCGATCGTGTGCAGCGGCGGCATCTCGCTGGCCGTCTACATGCACGGCATCGCCAAGGAAATCCTCAAGCTGGCGCGGGCGTCGAAACTCTATCACTCCGTCCACGACGCCAACCTGAAGCGCGAGCGGCGGTTCGCCGAGCTGCCGCCGTCGCCCGGACGGGAGACCGATACGGAGGAAGTCTATTTCGACCTGCTGCGCGAGATCGGCGCCGGGCTTGACCTGCGGGTGATCGTCGACGTCATCGCCGGCGCCAGCGCGGGCGGCATCAACAGCGTGCTGCTCGCCCGGGCGCTCGCCCACGACTTGCCGTTCGACGCGCTGCGCGAGATGTGGCTGGCGGGCGCCGACGTGGAGGCGCTGATCACCGAGGGCAGCACCACGGCCTGGAGCGACCGGCTGTTCTGGCCGCTGGTGCGCTGGGTGGCCGGCGACCGGTTCCGCGACATCGAGCTGGACGACGAGGTCGAGGGCAAGCTGCGCCGGATGATGCAGCTCGTGCGGCTGCGCCCGCCCTTCGACGGCGAGCGGCTGGTCGACAGCCTGATCACCGCCATGGAGGCCATGGGCACACCGAAAAGCGCCATCGACTCGCTGATGCCGAGCGGCCTCAAGCTCGACATGTTCGTCACCCTCACCGACTTCTTCGGCTACGCGCGGTCGATCCCGCTCTACGACCCGCCGCTGATCGAGGAGCGCGAGCATCGCCACCGGCTGCATTTCCGCTACCGCCGCTGGGCCGACGGCCAGGTGGAGACCGATTTCGACCTGGCCTGCATCCCGGCGCTGGCCTTCGCCGCCCGCGCCACGGCCAGCTTTCCCGCCGCCTTTCCCCCCGCCCAGCTCGGCGAGGTCGACCGGGTGCTGGAAAGGCGCGGCCGGAAATGGACCGGCAAGGACCGGTTCCTGCGCGGCAATTTCCGGCCCTACCTGCCGTCGGGCACGGACCCGGAGAAGACCTCGTTCCTCGACGGCAGCGTGCTCAACAACAAGCCGTTCGCGCCGGCCATCGCCGCTATCGGGCGGCAACCGGCGTATCGCCGGGTCGATCGGCGGCTGGTCTACATCAATCCCAGCCCGGCCAACAAACCGCCGCCGCCGACCGGCAAGCCGCCCGGCGTGCTGCGCACCCTGAAGGCGGCGCTGTCCGACATCCCGCGCAACCAGCCCATCGCCGACGATCTCGACTGGGTGCAGGAGCTGAACCGGCGCACCCGCCATACCAGCGAGATCATCGAGGCGGCGCGCCCCGACATCGCCGCCGCGGTCGACAAGGTGACCAGGGGCAGGCTCGACCGGCGGCGGCTTGCCGTCGAGCAGATCGCCCGGTGGCGCGCGCTGTGCAACGAAGAGGCCGCCGCGCAGGCCGGCTTCGCCTACAAGGGCTATCTGCGCCTCAAGCTGCAGGCGGCCGTCGACCAGGCCGCCAAGATCGTCGCCCTGCTGTGCGGCGACGAGCCGGGCGGCGCCCGGGCGGGCTTCATCGGGGATGCGCTCGACGAATGGGCCGCTCTGCGCGGCGTGCTGCCGGCGGGCAAGGGGACGCCGGAAGCGCCGGCGACGGGCCGCGACGCGCCGTCCTGGATCAGGCTGCTGCGCGGCTACGACCTGGAGTTCCGCAGCCGCCGCATCCGCTTCGTCATCCAGGCGCTGAACGCGCTCTACGGGCGGCTGGGCCAGGCCGGACTGCCGGACCTCAATTCGCAGCGGCTCGACTATCTCAAGGGCCGCTTCTACGAGGTGCTGGACGCGCTGCGTGCCCGCGACGGCACCGCGGCAGTCAGCCTGGAGGCGGCGGGCCGCACCCGCGACGTGTTCGGTCCCGTCCTGTCGCGGGCGACGTTCGACAGCCAGAAACCGGATGGGGGTGGCGGCGCGGCGTTCGCACGCGACAATCTGGCGGCCATCGACGCCATCGTCGGCGGCATCGCCCGCGACATCGACCTGGAATCGATGAATCGGCGGTCGGACGAAATCCTGTCGGGCATGGAGCACACGGGTGCCGCCGGCATGATCCGCCGCGACCTGCTGATCCACTATCTGGGTTTTTCGTTCTGGGACATGGTGACGTTCTCGGCGGGCGTCTGGGACGCCACCGGCAGCGCCGACGAGATCAGGGTCGCCCGGCTCAGCCCGCAGGACTGCAACGCCATCCGCGAGGGCGGCGCCGAAGACGTCCTGAAGGGCGTGAAGCTTGGCAATTTTGGCGCCTTCTTCAAGCGCGCCCACCGGGAGAACGACTATCTGTGGGGCCGGCTGCACGGCGCCGACCGGCTGATCGACATCGTCGTCGACGCCGCGCGGGTCGACGGCACCGGCGGCGGCATCGACACGCTGGCGCTGAAGCAGCAGGCGTTCCGCGCCATCCTGGCGGCCGAGAAGCCGCACCTGGCCGCCAGCGGCGCCCTGATCGCCGAACTGGAACACGAGATCGAGGCGTTGGGCGGCCCGCCGACGCCGCCGGAGGCCTGACGCGCGCCGCGAAGACGCCGCTTGCCGCATGGTCCAAACTGGGGAAATCTGTAAACGCCGATAGGGTCGGCACGAGGGGAACATCGACACGATCGAGTGTCTGGAATCAAACGCCCGGCTTGGATCTTCGGATCGGCCGGCACCACGGGAGGGGCAAGTGGTCAGCGCAGTCAAATTATACAAACCCAAGCCGGTGAAGACGGCCGTCAACATTCTCACGGCGGCGCTCGTGCTCGCACTGGCGATGGTGGGCCTCGAATATGTCCACTTCCACTCGGGCCTGCTGGAGACATTCGCGCCGCTCTATCAGGGTGTCGCCTATGGGGCGCTGGCCGTGCTGATCCTGCTGGTGTCGAACGGGCAGGGATGGGCGCGTTTCCTGCTCGCCGCCTGGCTGCTGGCCGCGCTGGTGCTCGGTGGGCCGTTGATCGTGGCGCTGATCGGCAAGAACGCGGTGCTGGGGGCGCTCGCCGCCGGCCAGCTCGTGCTGGTCCTGCTGGGGCTTGCGATGCTGTTCGGGGGTCGCGCCAACGATTGGTACAAGGGCTGACCTGCGCCTTGCGCGGGGACTGCGGCGGTATTCTGTAACCTGCCCATGCTAGCATGCGCCTTTCGGATCGTCGGGAGCGGGGGCGGCATGCGGGTGTTCATGGATATCGAGGCGTCCGGCCTGACCGGGGACAGCTATCCCATCGAGATCGCCTGGGTGTTCGAGGACGGCAGCGGCGGCGAAAGCCACCTGATCCGGCCCGCGCCCGGCTGGACGGCGTGGTCCGCCTCCGGCGAGGCAACCCATGGCATCGACCGCGCCACGCTCGCGGCGACGGGTGAACCGGCCGACGCCGTCGCCAGCCGCATGGTCGCGGCGCTGTCGGGCCACGACTTATATGCCAGTTCGCCCGAGTGGGATGGCAAGTGGCTGTCCGACCTGCTGGAGGCGGGCGGCTTCGCGCGCGACGCGCTGAGCCTGCGCGACACCGAGGCGGCCCAGGCCGAAGTGATCGCCGAAACCCTGGGCATCGACCTCGCCACCGCGCCGCGCGATCCGGGCGAGGAACTACCGACCGCCGTCGAGACCATCATGGTGCTGGCCGCCATGGAGGAACGCCGCCCCCATCACCACCGCGCCCTCGACGACGCCGAAGAGGAGCGCCGCCGCTGGATCAAGGTGCGCGAGATGGCCGAGAAGGAGAAGGGGTGGATGGCGGGATAGTCGCAACGCGGCGCGGAATTGCGAGGTAAAGCGCCGGAACCGCTTGTTTCACCCGTGGTTGCTCATAAAGTGTGAATCTCGAAACTCTAACCGTGAACGAGAAAGAATAAGCGCCTTGAAAAGCTATCGTGACAAGGTCGTCGTCATCACCGGTGGCGCAACCGGCATTGGTTTCTCCTTCGCCAAGCGCTTCGGCGACGATGGCGCCAAGCTGGTGATCGCGGGCCGCCGCAAGGCCAAGGTCGATGAGGCGGTCGGGGCGCTCAGGGACATGGGCTACGAGGCGGTCGGCACGGCGTGCGACGTGTCGGAGCTTTCCCAGGTCGAGGCGCTCGCCGATTTCGCCTGGGAAAGCTGGGGCCGCGCCGACGTCATCATGAACAATGCGGGCATTGCCCAGCGGCCCACGCCAATCATCGGCACCGATCCGGCAGAAGTGGAACGCATCATGCGGACCAACTATTTCGGGGTCTGGTACTGCTGCCATGTCTTCGGCAAGCGCTTCATCGAACAGGGCACGCTGGCGGCGATCTACAATGTCGGGTCGGAGAACAGCCTGCAGAATTTCGTCTTCATGGCCGGCACCTACGAGGCGTCGAAGCATGCGCTCCATGCCATGACCGATGCGATGCGCGAGGAAGTGCCGGATTTCATCGAAGTATCGTTCGTGTTGCCGGGGTTTGTCTCCTCGGAGATGACCGACCCGTTCGGCAAGGGCCTCACCATGGACACCGACCGCTATACCGGCATCGCCTTCCCGCAGTTGAAGGCGGGCGAGTTCTACGTCGTTTCCCACGCCTACAACATGAAGCGCATTACCGACCGTTATGAGGAAATCAGCACGGCTTACGCCAAATACGCACCGCGCTACGAGGGCGACGAGGAATTCGACGCCCGGTCTCTCATGGCAAAGATCCGCGCGCGTATGCAGGGATAGTGCCGGCACCGCTCAGATCACCATCGGCACCACGCTGAGCGCCAGCGCCGCGCCCATGGCGATGTTGAACCACTTCAGCCGCACCGGATCGGCGAGGAACCCGCGCATGGCGGTGCCGAAGCCGGCCCAGGTCGACACGCTGGGCAGGTTGACCAGCGCGAAGGCGACGGCGACCAGGATCACCGACAGGAATGGCCGTTCGGCACTGGTGTAGAGCGACATGGCGGTGACCGCCATCACCCACGCCTTGACGTTGACCCACTGGAACGCCGCGGCCTGCAGGAAGGTCATGGGTTTCGCGCCGGTCGCGCCAGCCTTGCCCATGGTCCGCGTCATGGCGATCTTCCAGGCGAGGTACAGCAGGTAGGCGCCGCCGGCCACCTTCAGCGCGGTGTGGATCGACGGGTAGGCCGTCAGCAGCGCGCCGAGCCCGAAGCCGACCGCCAGCAGCAGGATCAGGAATCCGACGCCGATCCCCAGCATGTGCGGGATCGTCCGCACGAAGCCGAAGTTCACGCCCGATGCGAGCAGCATCAGGTTGTTGGGGCCCGGCGTGATCGAGGACACGAAGGCGAATAGGAGCAGGGCGAAGAAAACGTCGAGGGACATGAGTTTTGCTCAAATGTTCCCCATCGGCGTCATTCCCGCGCACGCGGGAACCCAGCTCTTCGTAGGGCTGGTTGGCCGCGGCCAGCCTTCTACAACGAAAGAAGATTCTTCGTGATCGAACTGATTGAGGGGCCACGTGATGGCCCCGACTGGGTTCCCGCGTGCGCGGGAATGACGACAATGAGGATTGGAGACCGAACCGAACCTGGCCTAAACCGTGAAGCTCTCCCCACACCCACAACGCCCCTTTTCGTTGGGGTTCATGAACAGGAAGCCGGAGAAGAACCTGTCTTCCTGGTAGTCCATCTCCGAGCCCAGGATGTACATCACCGCCTTCGGGTCGACATACACCTTGCCGCCCTCGGTCACGACAACGTCGTCGCCGGGCTTGGCCTCCTCGGTGAAATCCACCTTGTAGCTCAGGCCCGAACAGCCGGATTCCTTGATCCACACGCGCAGGCCCGCCGCGTCGGGGCGCTTTTCCATGAGCGTCTTCACGCGGTCCACCGCGCGGTCGGTCAAGGTGATGATGCCAGCAGCCATCGTCCGTCTCCTACAACATGCCCAGTTCGAGCTTGGCCGCCTCGGACAGCTTGCTCATGTCCCAGGCCGGCTCCCACACCAGCTCGACCTCGACCTCGTTCACGCCGTCCACTTCGCGCACCTTGCTTTCCACGTCGCCGGGCATGGATTCGGCGACGGGGCACATGGGCGTGGTCAGGGTCATGGTGACCTTGACGTCGTTCTCGGGCGATACGTCCAGGCCATAGATAAGCCCGAGTTCGTAAATGTTAACCGGAATCTCCGGATCGTAGATCGTCTTCAGCTTGTCGACGATCTGGTCGCGGAGCGCATTGTCCGGGGCGGCCTCTGCCGGGCCGTCGAGGAATTCGTCCAGGAAGGTCTCGCTCATTCCGTCACCACCATTTCGCCGTTGTTCTCAAGCGCGGCATGCATCGTGTGCCAGCCCAGCGTGGCGCATTTCACCCGCAAGGGATAGTCGCGCACACCGGAGAATACCGCCAGCTTGTCCAGGTCCTCGAGCTGTTCGAGGGTCACATCCGCCTCGCCCGTGATCAGGGCGTGGAATTTCTCGAACAGGGCGCCCGCCTCGGCCTCGGTCTTGCCGATCAGGACCTCGGTCATCAGCGAGGCGCTCGCCACCGAGATGGCGCAGCCGGCGCCCTCGAATTTCACGTCCTCGACGATGCCGTCCTTCACCTTCAGGCGCACGTCCAGCTTGTCGCCGCACAGCGGATTGTGGCCGTGCGCCTCGCGGTTGGCGTCCGGCAGCGCGCCGAAGTTCCGCGGCTTGCGGCCGTGGTCCAGGATGACTTCCTGATAAAGCTCGCGCAGGTCGTTCATCAGCCGAAGATCTCCTGCACCTTGGCGATGCCGCCGATCAGCGCGTCCACGTCGTCGAAATCGTTGTAGATGCCGAACGACGCCCGCGTCGTCGCCGGCACGCCGAACCGGTCCATCACCGGCTGGGCGCAGTGATGCCCGGCGCGCACCGCGATGCCCTCGAAATCCAGGATCGTGCCCACGTCATGCGGGTGCACGCCCTTGATGGCGAAGGAGATCACCGCCGCCTTCTCCGGCGCGGTGCCGTAGATGGTTACGGTGTTCAGCGCCTGCAGGCGCTCGGTGGCGTATTCCAGCAGCGCATGCTCGTGCGCCAGCAGCGCCTGCCGGTCGAAGCTCTCGATGTAGTCGATGGCCGCGCCCAGCGCGATGGTGCCGGCGATGTTGGGCGTGCCGGCCTCGAAACGCTGCGGGATGTCGGCATAGGTGGTCTTGGCGAACGTCACCGACGAGATCATGTCGCCGCCGCCCTGGTAGGGAGGCATCGCTTCCAGGATCTTCGCCTTGGCGTAGAGCACGCCGACGCCGGTCGGGCCGTAAAGCTTGTGGCCCGAGAACACGTAGAAATCGGCGTCGAGCGCCTGCACGTCGACCGGCATGTGCGGCACCGCCTGGCAGCCGTCGACCAGCACGGGCACGCCGTGCGCATGGGCGACCTTGATGATCTCGGCCATGGGCGTGATCGTGCCCAGCGCGTTCGACACCTGGGTCATGGCGACCAGCTTTGTCTTCGATGTGAACGCCTTCTCGTAGGCTTCCCAGACCAGCTCGCCCGCATCCGTGATCGGGATCACGACGAGTTCCAGCCCGGTCTCCTCGCGCAGCATCTGCCAGGGCACGATGTTGGCGTGGTGCTCCATCTCGGACAGGATGATCTGGTCGCCCTGCTTCAGGTTCTTGCGGCCCCAGGTCTGCGCCACCAAATTGACGCCCTCGGTGGCGTTGCGCACGAACACGATCTCGCGGTCGCTGGCGGCGTTGATGAACTTGCGCACCTTGGTCCGCGCCTTGTCGTAGGCGACGGTCGCGCGCTGGCTGAGGTCGTAGACGCCGCGGTGGATGTTGGCGTACTCGGCCTCGTACACGTGGCTTTCCGCGTCGATCACCTGGCGCGGCTTCTGGGCGCTGGCGGCGGTGTCGAGGAACACCAGCCGTTTGCCGTTACTGGGCAGCGACAGGATCGGGAAATCGGCACGGATGCGCGCGATGTCGAGGCCGGCCGGCCTGATGATCGGGCTCTCTGTATTCACGACAGCGCCCTCCCGTGCAGCCAGCCGCCGATATCGGTGCGGAACATGTCGCGGATCTCCGGCGAGGCGATGCGCTCCAGCACTTCCAGCACGAAGCCCTCGACCAGCAGCGCGCGGGCCGTCTTCGGATCGAGGCCGCGCGCCTGCATGTAGAACAGCATGTTCTTGTCCAGCTCGCCCACCGTGGCGCCGTGGGCGCACTTGACGTCGTCGGCGAAGATCTCCAGCTCGGGCTTGCTGCTCGCCTCGGCCGAGCGGGCCAGCAGGATATTGTGATTGGCCTGGCGCGCGTCGGTCTTCTGCGCGTCCTGGCGCACGATCACCTTGCCCTGGTAGACGGCGTGGGACTGGTCGTCCAGCACTGCCTTGAACACCTGGTCGCTGACGCCGTTCGGCACCGCGTGGTCGAGCACGGTCACGCTGTCGTGCAGCTGCTTGCCGCGGCCCAGCGACACGCCGGCCAGATGGCACTCGGCACGCTCGCCGGCGACCAGCACCCGGGTCTCGTTGCGCGCGACCGCGCCGCCCAGCATCACGGCGACGCTGTTGAAGCGCGCGCCCTGCGCCAGCCGCACCCGGTTGGCGCCGATGTGATAGGCGGAAAGCCCCTCGTTCTGCTGCCGCGCGTGCTCGATGCTGGCGCCCTCGGCCACGAAGAACTGGTTCACCACGTTGGTCCAGTAGGCATCCTTGCCGCCGAAAAAGCCCTCGGCGACGGTGACGCTCGCGCCCTTGCCGGCGACGATGACGTTGCGCATCTGGTTCATGCCGCCCTGCTTGGCGAAGAACAGCAAGTGGATCGGCGCTTCCACATGGACGCCGTCGGCGACGCGGATCACCGCGCCGTCATTCATCAGCGCCGTGTTCAGCGACACCAGCGCGTCGTCCGGGCTGTCGCCCGCCGCCTGGACCAGCCAGGGCGACAGGTCGTCGCCCCGCGCCAGCACGTCGGCCAGGCTCTCGATGGTCACGCCCCTGGGCGCCTGCTCGATGTTCGACAGCGCCCGGTCCATGCGGCCGTTGACGAACACCAGGGTCAGCGCGTCGGGGATCAGATGGGCGGCGATGTCGCCCGGCGACACGTCGGAAGCGGCCGACGGCTCTAGCGCCGCGGCGCTGATCGGCGTCAGCTTCGTATGGCGCCACGCCTCGCGCTTCATGCCCGGGAAGCCGTGCGCCGCATAGCGGGCGAACGCCTGCTCGCGCAGGCCCGCCGCGCCGGGAAGCGCCGGCTTCAGCCGCTCGAACTGTTCGGCGTAGGGAACGACGGTCATGGCTTACGCCGCCTCCGGCACGTAGTTGACGTAGCCGTCGCGCTCCAGCTCCAGCGCCAGTTCCTTGCCGCCCGAGGCGACGATCTTGCCGCGCGCCAGGATGTGCACGAAATCCGGCTCCACATAGGACAGCAGCCGCTGGTAATGGGTGACCAGCACTGTCGCCTTGTCCGGGCCGCGCAGCGCGTTGATGCCCTTCGAGACAACCTTCAGCGCGTCGATGTCGAGGCCGCTGTCGGTCTCGTCCAGCACCATCAGGTGCGGATCGAGCACCGCCATCTGGGCGATCTCGTTGCGCTTCTTCTCGCCGCCGGAGAAGCCCACGTTGACCGCACGCTTGAGCAGCCCGTCGTCCATCTCCAAAAGCGACGCCTTCTGGCGCAGCAGCTTGAGGAAGTCGATGCCGTCCAGCTCCTTCAACCCGCGGTGCTTGCGCACGGCGTTGGCGGCGGTGCGCAGGAACGTCATGCCGTTCACGCCGGGCAGCTCGACCGGATACTGGAAGCCCAGGAACACGCCGTCGCGGGCGCGCTCGTCCGCCGACATCTCCAGCAGGTCCTTGCCGTCATAGGACACCGAGCCCTCGGTCACCTCGTAGCCGGCGCGGCCGGCCAGCACATAGGCCAGCGTCGACTTGCCCGAGCCGTTCGGGCCCATGATCGCGTGCACTTCGCCGGCCTTCACCGTCAGGTCGATGCCCTTCAGGATTTCCTTGCCGTCGACGGCCGCGTGCAGGTTCTTGATTTCCAGCATGGTGGTCATGTCCGTTTCTTCCCGCTCAGCCGACGCTGCCTTCAAGGCTGATGCCCAGCAGCTTCTGGGCCTCGACCGCGAATTCCATGGGCAGGTTCTGCATCACTTCCTTGCAGAACCCGTTGACGATCATCGCCACCGCCTCTTCCTGCGTCAGCCCGCGCTGCAGGCAGTAGAACAGCTGGTCCTCGCTGATCTTCGAGGTGGTCGCCTCGTGTTCGATCTGGGCGCTGGGGTTCTTCACCTCGATATACGGCACCGTGTGCGCGCCGCACTTGTCGCCCATCAGCAGCGAATCGCACTGGGTGTAGTTGCGCGCGTTCTCGGCGCCGGCCATCACCCGCACCAGGCCGCGATAGGTGTTCTGGCCGCGGCCGGCCGAGATGCCCTTGGAGATGATGCGGCTGCGGGTGTTCTTGCCGATATGGATCATCTTGGTGCCGGTGTCGGCCTGCTGCATGTTGTTGGTGATGGCGACCGAGTAGAACTCGCCCTGCGAGTTGTCGCCCTGCAGGATGCAGCTCGGGTACTTCCAGGTGATCGCCGAGCCGGTTTCCACCTGGGTCCACGAGATCTTCGAGTTCACCCCGCGGCACGCGCCGCGCTTGGTGACGAAGTTGTAGATGCCGCCCTTGCCGTTCTTGTCGCCCGGATACCAGTTCTGCACCGTCGAATACTTGATCTCGGCGTTGTCGAGGGCGATCAGCTCCACCACCGCGGCATGCAGCTGGTTCTCGTCGCGCATCGGCGCGGTGCAGCCTTCCAGATAAGAGACATACGAGCCCTCGTCGGCGATGATCAGGGTGCGCTCGAACTGGCCGGTTTCCTTGGTGTTGATGCGGAAATAGGTCGACAGCTCCATGGGGCAGCGCACGCCCTTGGGCACGTAGACGAAGGTGCCGTCCGTGAACACCGCCGAATTGAGCGTGGCGTAGAAATTGTCGGATACCGGCACGACCGAGCCGAGATATTTCCGGATCAGCTCGGGATGGGTCTTCACCGCCTCGGAGAACGAGCCGAAGATGATGCCCATCTCCTCCAGCTTCTTCTTGTAGGTGGTGGCCACCGAGACGCTGTCGAACACCGCGTCGACGGCGATGTTGGGCGAGCCCATCACGCCGGCCAGCACTTCCTGCTCGCGCAGCGGAATGCCCAGCTTGGCATAGGTCTCGAGCAGTTCGGGATCGACCTCGTCGAGGCTTTTCGGGCCATCCTTCTTCTTGGGCGCGGCGTAATAGTGGATGTCCTGGAAGTCGATCGCCGGGTAATGGACCTTGGCCCATTCCGGCTCCTCTTCCTTGCCCCACTTGCGGAACGCCTCCAGCCGCCAGTCGAGCAGCCATTCCGGCTCCAGCTTCTTGGCGGAGATCATGCGGATGACGGCCTCGTCCAGGCCCTTGGGCGCGACGTCCATCTCGATGTCGGTGACGAAGCCGTGCTTGTAGTCGCCGCCGATGTCCTTGAGGGCTTGCTGGGTTTCAGTGGTCGCGGCCATGGCTTCAGGCTTCCTTACTGCACGTCTGCGATGGTTTGGCGCGGCGCGGGGGCGCGCGGCGGGAACATGGCGAGCTGGTCGGCGCACAGCTCGGCAAGGCTGATCTCGCCGAGCGCGCCGGCGACCGCCTTGTTGATCTTCTGCCAGCTGGTGCGCACGCCGCAGAGCGACTCGATGCCGCAGTCGCTGGTGTCGGTCAGGCAGTCGGTCAGGGCGATGGGACCGTCGATGGCGCCGACGATGTCGGCGACCGAGATCGCCGCCGCCGGCCGCGCCAGCGTATAGCCGCCAGCCTGTCCGCGATGGGACGTCAGCAGGCCGCCGCGCGACATCACGCCCAGCAGCTTGCTCACCGTCGGCATGGGAATGTGCGTCTCGGCCGACAGCCCGCCCGCGTTGTGGATACGCTCTGGATGGCGCGACCACTCATGGCCCAGATGGGTCATCAGCAGCACCGCGTAATCGGCCAGCCGCGTCAGGCGGATCATGGAAACTGTCCTCGCTCGTCGTCGCCGAACATACCGAACCGTTTTGGTCCGGTATGCATCAGATGGGGCATGGCACCCCGTGAGTCAACGGCGTTTGACTAAATCGGAGCGATCTTGTCAAGAATCCCGGTGATTTTCCCGCGCAGGTGAGAATGAGTCGCGGAAACGGCGGGTTTCCGCCAGTCCATGGGCGTTAGTTGCGGCCCGGACCCTGCGACATGTCGATATCCCGGTAGGTCGCCTCCGGACGCTGGAACCGGCTTTCGTCGACGGTGCCGACCTGCGCGTTCCGAAGTTCCACGTTCCCCTGCATCATGTCGGTGTTGGTGCGCATGTATTGCATTACCATACGGTCGTCGAGGCACAGCTTGGTGGCGGTATTGCCGCCCATGTCCCAGACGGTGCAGGGCGTGCCGTTGAAGCTGTCCGTGCCGGCGCGCTTGCCGCCCTGGGCCGCGACCATCTTCTCGAAGAAGTCCAGGCCGCTCTTAGCGCTCGCCGCGGCGGCGGCCTGCTCGTTGGGCGCCCGCGTCCCCTGGCGGGCGGCGACGTCGTAGGTGTAGATCCATTGCGGGTCGGTGAAGGTCCACACGTCGATCTGCTGGGGACCCTGCCGCGACGGCACCGTCGCCGCGTAGTGCTGGGCGGTGATTCGGCCGTGGTCCTTGATGTAGATGGTCTGGGTGCCCTGCTGGGCGCCGGTGACCGTATAGGTCAGCGTCGCCTTCTCGAACGGGTACATCTTCACCGGCTCGTTCACCGGTTCGAGGGCGTGTGCGCATGAAAGCATGGCGATGCTGGCAAGACCAGCGGCGACGAGCGTCTTCAATTCAGCCTCCCGGGCATCAAGGCAATCCCTACGGACAATGATATGGGCACGGACCCGGTTCGCCGCTACCTTATCTCGGCGAACCGTGACGGGAAGCCCATGACGCTGAAGACCCTGACCGGGCGCAAGCCCATCGTCATCGCCCATCGCGGCGCCAGCGGCTATGCGCCCGAACACACCGAAGCGGCCTATGCCATGGCGCTCGACATGGGCACCGACGCGGTCGAGCCCGACCTGGTGATGACCAGCGACGGCTGGCTGGTCGTGCGGCACGACCGTTACCTGGGCACGACGACGGACGTGGCCGACCACCGCGAATTCGCCGGCCGCCGCGTCGTGAAGCCCGGCAAGGCCGAACCCGAATGGTACGTCGAGGACTTTACCCTCGACGAGATCCGGACGCTGCGCGCGCGCCAGCCCTTTCCCGGCCGGTCGACGGCCATGGACGGGCTGTACCCGATCCTGACCTTCGAGGAGCTGCTGCGATTGCTGCGCGAGGGCGAGGCGCGGCGGGGTGCGGCCATCGGCTTCCATCCCGAGATCAAGCACCCGGACGACCTGCTGGCAATGGGTTTCGACGTCATCCCGCCGCTGCTCGAGGCGCTGGAGGAGCACGGCTACGGTCCGGACCGGGACAATCTCTATATCCAGTCGTTCGACCATGCGTTCCTGCGGCGAATCCGGCCGCTGACCGGCATCCGGCTGACGCAGCTGCTGGTGGATGACGGCCACGGCGCGCCGCACGTCCCGCTGGAGCAGGCCGCGACCCTGGCGGCGGCGATCGGGCCGCAGAAATCGCTGCTGCTCGATCCCGTTACGAAACGGTCGACCGGGATCACCGAACGGGCGCACGCGCTTGGCATGCAGGTCCATCCGTGGACGTTCCGCGATGACGCCGTCGGGCCGGGCTTCACGAACGTGCGCGAGGAGATGCTCGCCTATTTCGCCGCGGGCATCGACGGCGGCTTTTCGGATTTCGCCGACACGGCGCTGTCCATCCGCGACGCGTTCGTCGGGAGCCTGTAACTGTTCCGACACCATGGCGGCGTACCGTGCGCGCCAACCGAGGAACCCATGATGAAGCTGCTGGCCGTCCTTCTCTTCTGTCTCGCGATGGCGCCGCTGCCGGCCATGGCCGAAGGCAAGCCCATCGTCATCGCCCACCGGGGCGCGAGCGGCGTCCTCCCCGAGCACACCATCGAGGCCTATGAGAGGGCCATCGAGCTGGGCGCCGACTTCATCGAGCCCGACCTGGTGTTCACCTCGGACGGCGTGCTGGTCGCGCGGCACGACCGCTGGCTGAGCGATTCCACCGACGTCGCCGACCGTCCCGAGTTCGCGAATCGCCGCGTGATGAAACCGGGCAGGGCCGAGCCCGACTGGTACGCCGAGGATTTCACCTTCGCGGAGCTGCGCACGCTGCGCGCCCGCCAGGTTTTTCCGGGCCGGAGCAAGGCGGACGACGGCAAGTTCCTGATCCCGCGTTTTGAGGAGATCCTGGAACTGGCCCGCGACAGCAAGGTCGGCGTCTATCCGGAAGCGAAGGAGCCGGCGGCGCTGGCCGCGCTGGGCCATGACTTCACCGCGCCGCTGCTCAACGCGCTCGGCCGGTACGGTTTCGGGCCGGGCGGCCTGCCGGTGTTCATTCAGTCCTTCGATCCCGACTTTCTGCGCGGCCTGAGGAACAAGACCCGCATCCCGCTGATCATGCTGGTCGGCGTGGTGGACGGCCGCGAGAGCGTGATGCTCGGCGACGCGGCCGCCTTCGCCGATGGCGTCGGCCCCTACAAGGCCATGCTGATCGACGCGCGGGGAAAGGACACCGGTTATGTGAAGCAGGCCCATATGCTGGGCCTGCTGGTCCATCCCTGGACGTTCCGCGACGACAAGGTCGGCGAGGGATTCCCGGATATCCGGGCCGAGCTGCGTGCGTTCCTCGCCCTCGGCATCGACGGCCTGTTCACCGACTTTCCCGACACCGCCCTTGCCGTCCGCGACAGGCGCTGAAGCCGGCTGACATGGCCGCTTTTTCCGCTGCATCGGGCAGGCAGGGCGTGCTAGCGTTTCGCCCCAACAGAACCGGACGGTAACAAGCGCGTATAAGGCGCGGCGTCATCCGCTGACAGACGAAGAGGAACGGGCACATGGATTTCAACGACACGCCGGAAGAAGCCGAGTTCCGCGCCGAAGTGCGCGCCTGGCTGGCAAAAAATGCGCCGGAAGGCTGGCGCGAGCGCATGGCCGCGGGTCAGGTGCAGGAAGTCTGCAAGGAATGGCAGCGGATCAAGTACGATGCCGGCTGGGCGTGCCTGGGCTGGCCGAAGGAATATGGCGGGCAGGGCCTCAGCCCGATCCAGTCGGTGATCTGGTCGCAGGAGGAATCCAAGGTCGCGCCGCCGTCCGCCGCCATGCTGGTGGTCGGCCTGGGCATGACCGGGCCCATGCTGATGGTCCACGGCACCGAGGAGCAGAAGACGACGCACCTGCCGCCGATGGCCCGCGCCGATATCATCTGGTGCCAGCTGTTCTCCGAGCCGGCCGGCGGCTCGGACCTGGCCGCGCTGCGCACCCGCGCGGTGAAGGACGGCGACGACTGGATCGTCAACGGCCAGAAGATCTGGTCGTCCGGGGCGCACCAGTCCGACTGGGCGATCCTGGTCACCCGTACCGACCCGACCGTGCCCAAGCACAAGGGCCTGACCTTCTTCATCGTCGACATGAAGACGCCGGGCATCGAGCCCCGGCCGATCAAGCAGATCTCGGGCGCGGCGCACTTCAACGAGGTCTACCTGACCGACGTGCGCATCCCTGACTCGAACCGCATCAGCGAGGTCGGCAACGGCTGGAACGTGGCCATGACCCTGCTGATGAACGAGCGTCTCGCGGTCGGCGCCTCGGGCGGCGCCGCCGGCGGCGGCGTGAGCTGGGACGGCCTGTTCGAGCTGGCGCGTTCGCTCGAGGATGACGACGGTCCGCTGATCGCCAACCAGGCGGTGCGCGAGAAGCTGGCCGACTGGTATGTGCGCGAGGCCGGCGTGCGCAACGTCAACGCCCGTACCCTGTCGGCGCTGTCGCGCGGCGACACGCCCGGTCCGGAATCCTCCATCGCCAAGCTGATCCAGGGCCCGCAGAAGCAGAACATGGCCTCCTACGGCATGGACCTGGCGGACATGGCCGGCGTCATCGCGGATCCCAACCTCGCGGTGCAGCGCGCCGCCTACCCGTGGACGCTGCTGGGCGCGCCCGCCGGCCGCATCGCCGGCGGCACCGACGAGATCATGCGCAATATCATCGCCGAGCGCGTCCTCGGCATGCCCGGCGACATCCGCGTCGACAAGGACCTGCCGTTCAACCAGATCCCCACCGGCGGCAAGGCGGCCTGAAGGCTGGCGCTTTCCCTCTCCGAAGGGAGAGGGAGGGACCCGCGCCCGCAGGGCGTGGGAGGGTGAGGGGAGGCCGCCTCTCGGCCGTCAGCCGATAAACGGGACTTGACTCCACCCCTCTCCCGGCTGCGTGTCGCATAACTGTCACGGGGCGGTCCATTCGTGCCGGGCATGGCTTGTCCGAAGGCGCCGATGCAGCTATATGCGGCGTGCACAGCGGCACCAGCGGGATTTGAAGGCGTGAGCACGACGGCAAAGGCGACCAGCAGCGAGGCGCGGATCTCCGCCGAGCGGCTGACCCATCTCCAGCGTCTGGAAGCGGAATCCATCCATATCTTCCGCGAGGTCGTTGCCGAGGCCGAGAACCCGGTGATGCTCTATTCGGTGGGCAAGGACAGCGCCTGCATGCTGCATCTGGCGCGCAAGGCGTTCCATCCGTCGCCGCCGCCCTTCCCGATGCTCCACGTCGATACGACCTGGAAGTTCAAGGCCATGTACGAGATGCGCGGTCGCATGGCGCGCGAAAGCGGCATGGAGCTGATCGTCCATCAGAACCCGGAGGCCAAGGAAAAGGGCATCAACCCCTTCGACCACGGCCCGCTGCACACCGACATGTGGAAGACCCAGGGCCTGAAGCAGGCGCTCGACAAGTACGAATTCGACGTGGCCTTCGGCGGCGCGCGCCGCGACGAGGAGAAGAGCCGCGCCAAGGAGCGCATCTTCTCGTTCCGCGCCGCCAATCACGTTTGGGACCCGAAGAACCAGCGCCCCGAGCTGTGGCGGCTCTACAACGCCCGCAAGTCCAGGGGCGAGAGCATCCGCGTGTTCCCGATCTCCAACTGGACCGAGCTGGACATCTGGCAGTACATCCACCTGGAGAACATCCCCATCGTGCCGCTGTATTTTTCGGAGATGCGCCCGACCGTCGAGCGTGACGGTCTGCTGCTGATGGTGGACGACGAGCGCTTCCCGCTGCTGCCGGGCGAAGAACCGGTGATGCGGCCGATCCGCTTCCGCACCCTGGGCTGCTACCCGCTCTCGGGCGCCGTGATCAGCGAGGCCGCGACCCTGCCGGAAGTCATCCAGGAAATGCTGCTGACCACCACCTCCGAGCGCCAGGGCCGCGCCATCGATCACGATCAGGCGGCCTCCATGGAGAAGAAGAAGCGGGAGGGCTATTTCTGATGACCGAAACCCTGTCCGACGCCTCCAGGGCCAGCGCCTACAAGGCCCACGACCTCATCGCCGAGGACATCGACGCCTATCTGCTGCAGCACCAGCACAAGAGCCTGCTACGCTTCATCACCTGCGGCAGCGTCGACGACGGCAAGTCCACGCTGATCGGCCGGCTGCTCTATGATTCGAAGATGATCTTCGAAGACCAGCTCGCCGCCCTCGAGGCCGACAGCAAGCGGGTCGGCACCCAGGGCCAGGAGATCGACTTCGCGCTGCTGGTCGATGGCCTCGCCGCCGAGCGCGAGCAAGGCATCACCATCGACGTGGCCTACCGGTTCTTCGCCACCGACCGGCGCAAGTTCATCGTCGCCGACACACCCGGTCACGAGCAGTACACCCGCAACATGGTGACCGGCGCCTCGACCGCCGACCTGGCGGTGATCCTGATCGACGCGCGCAAGGGCGTGCTCACCCAGACGCGCCGTCATTCCTACCTCGCCAGGCTGATCGGCATCCGCCACATGGTGCTGGCCATCAACAAGATGGACCTGGTGAACTACGACCACGCGGTGTTCGACCGCATCGTCGCCGACTACCGCGCCTTCGCCGCCGGCATCGGCATCGACGCCTTCATCCCGATTCCGGTTTCGGGCCTGCGCGGCGACAACATCACCACCCGCAGCGACGCCACGCCCTGGTACACCGGTCCGGTTCTGCTCGATCACCTGGAGACGGTCGAGATCGGCGACGATCCGGCCAGCACCGGGCCGTTCCGCATGCCGGTGCAGTGGGTCAACCGGCCCAACCTGGACTTCCGCGGCTTCTCCGGCCTGATCGCGGGCGGCAGCGTGTCGCCGGGCGACACGGTGCGCATCCTGCCGTCGGGCCGCACCTCGACGGTGGCGCGCGTGGTCACCTTCGACGGCGACCTGCCGGTGGCCGTGACCGGCCAGTCGGTCACCATCACCCTGGCCGACGAGGTCGACTGCTCGCGCGGCGACGTCATCGCCGCCGCCGGCGCGCCGCCGCAGGTGGCCGACCAGTTCGAGACCACCATCGTCTGGATGGCCGACGACGAGATGCTGCCCGGCCGGCCCTACTGGCTCAAGCTGGGCACCCAGATGGTCACCGCCGTGGTCCAGCCGCCCAAATACCAGGTGAACGTCAACACCATGGAGCACCTGGCGGCCAAGACGCTGGGGCTCAACGCCATCGGCGTCGCCAATCTGTCGACCGACCGGCCGCTGGTGTTCGAGCCCTACGAGACCTCGCGCGACCTGGGCGGCTTCATCCTGATCGACAAGATGACCAACGCCACGGTCGCCGCCGGCCTGGTCAACTTCTCGCTGCGCCGGGCGCAGAACGTGCACTGGCAGGCCATCGACATCGACCGCGACGCCCACGCGGCGCAGAAGGGCCAGCGGCCCAAGCTGCTGTGGTTCACCGGCCTGTCGGGCTCGGGCAAGTCGACAATCGCCAATTTGGTCGAGAAGCGGCTGTTCGCGCTGGGCAAGCACTCGTTCCTGCTCGACGGCGACAATGTCCGCCACGGCCTCAACCGGGACCTCGGCTTCACCGATGCCGACCGGGTCGAGAACATCCGCCGCGTTGGCGAGGTGGCCAAGCTGATGACCGATTCCGGCCTCATCGTGCTCGCCGCCTTCATCAGCCCGTTCCGCGCCGAGCGCGACATGGTCCGCTCCATGCTGCCCGAAGGCGAGTTCATCGAGGTTTTCGTCGACACGCCGCTGGCCGAGGCCGAGAAGCGCGACGTCAAGGGGCTCTACAAAAAGGCGCGCGCCGGCCAGCTCAAGAACTTCACCGGCATCGACAGCCCCTACGAGCCGCCGGAGAATCCGGAAGTGGTGATCGACACCACCGAGATGAGCCCCGACCAGGCCGCCGAGCACATCGTCGCCCGCGTCCTGTGGGGCCGCTCGGAAATCCCCGACGACGAGGATCCAGACTGGTTCAAGGGCCGGGGTATTTAACCGCGAAGCGGTGCGTTACCGCTCAGCTGCGGTTGTGAACCCTGCGCCGAACTCAGTTGCTGAGGCCGAACCGGGCCAGCTTGGTGTCGATCTGGTCGATGTCGGGCCCCTTGGTGGGGCGCTGGTAGAGGCTGCGCACCCTGCGGCGGTGCTCCAGCTTCTCGGCCGCGTCTCTGGGCATCATGTCCATGGTGATGACGCCCTGCGCGATCAGGACGTCGACCAGATCCTCCAGAACCCGGACGAAATCCCTGTCCTGCTCATCCATGATCTTGTCGAGGAGATGCTGCTGCATGGCGTCCCTGCGTCGCTGCGCTACCGGAAGCATCAAAATCGACTCGAATCGTGGCGATTGTGTGAAGTGATTGGGGCATAACCATGGGTGGTGGCTATCCCCAGAGTACCCGCGGTGCGGGTTGCATCACGCCCCGCTCGTAGCGGATGCCGTTTTCCCGGTCCCTCGCCAGCAGCCATGCCCCGTCGAGATCGATCCATGACGCCTCCTGCGCCGCCAGCATGGCCGGCGCCATGGCCAGCGACGTGCCCAGCATGCAGCCCACCATCAGCTTCAGCCCCCGCGCGCGGGCGGCGTCGGCCGTGGCCAGCGCCTCGGTCAGGCCGCCGGCCTTGTCGAGCTTGATGTTGACCGCCTGGTACTTGCCGGCCAGGTCGTCGAGGCTGCCCCGGTCATGCAGGCTTTCGTCGGCGCACAGCGGCACCGGGCTGGCATAGCCCCGGAGGTCCTCGTCCTTGCCGGCGGGCAGCGGCTGCTCGATCAGGTCGACCCGCAGCAGCGCGAGGCGCGGCGCCAGATAGTCCAGCGTCTCGATGGTCAGCGCCTCGTTGGCGTCGACGATCAGCCGCGCCCGCTGCGCGGCGGCGCTCACCGCCCGGATGCGCGTCAGGTCGTGCTCGTCGCCGGCCAGCTTGATCTTCAAGAGCGGCCGGTCGGCGACCGCCTCGGCCGCCGCCAGCAGGTTTTCCGGCGTGTCGATGCTGAGGGTGAAGGCGGTCACCAGCGGCCCCGGCCGGTTCCTGTTCGCCAGCGTCCAGACAGGTATGCCTGTCTTCTTTGCCTCCAGGTCCCACAGGGCGCAATCGAGCGCGTTGCGGGCCGCGCCGTGCGGCAGCAGCGCCTGCGCCGCCTCGCGGCCAATGCCGGATTCCACGGCATCGCGCACGGCCTCGAGCTGCGCCGTCACGCTCTCTGCGCTCTCGCCGTAGCGCATGTTGGGGCCGCATTCGCCACGGCCGACGGCATCGCCATCCCGCAACTCGACCACCACCACATCGGTCTCGGTGGCCGAGCGGCGCGCGATGCGAAAGACGCCGGCCACCGGCCATCGTTCGGTACGGATCAGGTAGATCATGGCTGGAAGTTACCGGGTGGACACGACATGATATCGCCCACCATAAACGGGAGTAGATCGGATGTCACAAGAAGCCACCGCGACCAAGACCGAACCGGAAGTCCTGCTGGATATCCGGGATCACATCGCCACCATCACGCTCAACGCACCGCAGCGCATGAACACCATTTCCGGCCCCATGCTCGACCTGCTGGCCAGAACGCTGGTCGAGGTGGACGCCAATGCGGACGTGCGCGTGGTGGTGCTGACCGGCGCCGGCCGCGCGTTCTGCGCCGGCCTCGACCTGGGCGGCGCCAGGCAGGGCTCGACCGGCATGTCGGGCGCGTCCACGTCCAGCACCATCAGCATCCGCGATACGCCGCCGACCGTGCTGCACAACATGGACACGCCGGTGATCTGCGCCCTCAACGGCGGCGCCGCCGGCTACGGCATGGATTTGGCCATGGGCTGCGACATCCGCGTCATGGGCGAGGGCGGCAAGCTGGCCGCCGCGTTCACCAAGCGGGGCCTGCTGCCGGAATCCGGCGGCACCTGGATCCTGCCGCGCCTGCTCGGCTGGGCCAAGGCCGCCGAGCTGGTGTTCACCGGCCGCACGCTGGGCGCAGCCGACTGCCTGGAACTGGGCCTGGTCAACAAGGTCGTAGCCGACGCCGAGGTGCAATCCGCCGCCCGCGCCCTCGCCGAGGAGATCGCCGCCAACGCCCCGCTCGCCGTGCGCGCCGCCAAGCGGATGATGCGCATGGGCCTGAAGGAGCCGTTCGACGAGCATGTCCACCACGTCTTCCTGCAGCTCCTGCCGCTGCTGAAGACCGAGGACTTCGGCGAAGGCATCAAGGCCTTCATGGAAAAACGCGCCCCGGTGTTCAAGGGGAAGTGATCCGGAAGGGGCGCTATGGCGCCTCCTCTCGATCGTCATCCCGGCGAAGGCCGGGACCCAGACTGGACAATCCGGCGCGCTTCGCGCCGGTCTTGTCGTAAGAATGGGACTGGGTCCCGGCCTTCGCCGGGATGACGGCTGGAGTTGTGGCGACGAACGAGCTACGCCGTGAACGGCAGCCGCAACCCCGGCCTCGGCCAGTCGATCGCGATCAGCTGCCCCAATCCGGACAGCGTCACATAGGCCGTCTTCATGTCCGGGCCGCCGAACGCGACGTTGGTGGCCAGGAAGTCCGTGTTTATCGGCGTGTGCTCGATGGTCTGGCCATCGGGCGTGATGCGGGTCAGGCCGCCCTTCACCGGGGTGGCGATGACGATGCTGCCGTCTGCCTCCATGGCCAGCGAATCCCAGTAGGTGTTGCCCCCTGGGGAGGCGACCGTGCGTCCCTGGAAAAGCCCCGGCGCCTTGGCGATCTCGCCTTCGCCGACGATGTCGAAAGCGAGCAGGTGGGCGCTCATGGATTCCGCCGCGTAGACCGTCTTGCCGTCGGGCGAGATGCCGCAGCCGTTCGGCGTCAGCAGCCCGAACACCGCTTCCTTGACCAGCGAGCCGTCGGGCTTGCCGTAGTAGAGGCCGCCGCGGTCGGAATCGCGCGAGCGGCCCTGGCCCAAATCGGTGAACCAGAAGCCGCCGTTGCGGTCGAACATCAGGTCGTTGGGGCCGGTCAGCCTGTGGCCGTTCACCGTGTCGTAGAGCCGCGACACCTTGCCGGTCTTCAGATCGACCCGGTCGATGGAGCCGCCACGGTAATTGTTCGCCTGGTGGCCGGGCAGCACCAGGCCGCTCGGCAGGGTGTGGAACTCGAAGCCGCCATTGTTGGTGACGTAGCAGGCGCCGTCCGGCCCGATGGCCGCGCCGTTCGGCCCGCCCGGCACCTCGGCCACCACCTCGACGGTGCCGTCGGGCCAGCATTTGGTCAGCGCCTGGCCCTGGATCTCGGTGACCAGCACGCTGCCGTCGTTCATCACCACCGGCCCTTCGGGGAAGCGCAGCCCTTCGGCGATCACCCGGTAGTTGACGGCCGGCACCACTTTGGTCGGCGGCGTATAGGCTGGCGTCGCCCGGCAGGCGTCGATCAGGCTCGGCGACGCGGCTGCGCGTTTTTCCCGGATACCCATGGCTCTCCCCTTCTGCTTCCCCTCAGGAGACTAGCAGAACCCGGGTCGCCCGGCAGCCGCGACTTCTAGAGACCGCCGGCGACGGTGATGATCTCGCCGGTCACCCATGCGGCGGCAGGCGAGGCCAGGTAGACGGCGGCGCCGCAGATGTCCTCTTCCTTGCCCATGCGCTTCATGGGAATCTGGATCATGGCGACCAGGCCGGGAAGCTGCTCCTCGGTGAGCTTGAGGGCCTCCATGAACACCTCGGTCGGGATCGGGCCGGGTGCGATGGCGTTGACCCGGATCTTCGGCGCCAGCTCGGTCGCCAGCGTCTTGGTGAGGCTGTTAACGCCCGCCTTGGCGGCGCCGTATGGCCCGTTCATCGGCGCCGGCTTGAACGCGGCGATCGACGAGATGTTGATGATCGAGCTGCCCTCCGGCATGCGCTTGGCCGCCGCGACGCTGCCCGCCCAGACCGCCTTCAAATTGAGGCCGAGCTGGTAGTCCCACTGGTATTCCGGCAGGTCCATGAAATTGCGCATGGTGCGGTCGTCGGCGCCGCCCGCGTTGTTGACCCAGATGGTCAGCTTGCCGAGCTGCCTGACGGTTTCCTCGGCCAGATTGTCGATCGCCGCCATGTCCATCATGTCGGTGGTGATCGCCGCCGCCTTGCGGCCGAGCGCCCTGATCTCGCCCGCCACCGCCTCGATCTCGGCCGTGCGCCGCGCCGCCACCGCCACGTCGGCGCCGGCTTCCGCCAGCGCCAGCGCGATCGCCCGGCCGATGCCGCGTCCCGCGCCCGTCACCACCGCCACCTGGCCGTCCAGGCGGAACTGATCCATGATGCTCATGATATTCCCCGTTGTCACAAACCGGTTTATCCATGGCCCATCGCCCGGGCCACGTCCAGACGCTTGCCTGGGTACGTGACTTCTACTTCTTCGGCGTGAACTCGATGTGCAGTTCCTTCAGAGCGCGCAGCGCGAATGTCGGCCCATGCTTGAAGTCGTTCTTGCCCTCGGCGAACTGGATATGGTCGAACCTGTCGACCATGGCCTTGAACCCCCAATACAGCTCGCGCCGCGCGAGCGGCGCGCCCAGGCAGTGATGGATGCCCGAACCGAACGCCATGTGGCTGCCGGCGTTCTTGCGGTCCAGGTCGAGCTTCTCCGGGCAGTCGAAATGCCGCTCGTCGCGGTTGGCCGAGGCGTAGCGGGTGTTGATCATGGCGCCCTTCGGGATGGTGACGCCGTGCATCTCGATGTCCTTGGCGGCGATGCGGAACAGGCTCTGCACCGGGCTCTCGAGCCGCAGCACCTCCTCGACGAAGGTGCGCAGGTCCTTCTCCACGCCCTGCTTCAGGCGCGCCCACACATCCGGGTTCTGGATCGCCAGCATCATCCCGGCCGACAGCGCGTTGGTGCTGGTTTCCGAGCCGCCGACGAAGGTATCGGCCATCATCTCGGCGTGCAGCTCGTTGTCGTTCAGGGTGCGGCCCCATTCCGGGATCACCGTGTTCACCAGGTCCGACAGCAGGGTTTCGTCGGGCTCCTTGCGCAGCTTCTCGAAGATCGGCTGGAAATAATGCTGGGCCTCGATCTCCATCTCGACCGACCAGCGTTCCTCTTCCTCGCTCATCATCATGCCGAGGCGCTGCACCCAGGCGTCCGTCCAGGCCTTGATCCGCCAGATGTCCTCTTCCTTGGCGCCCATCTGCTTGCCGATGATGATCAGCGGCAGCGGCACGGCGAACTGGTGGACCCACTCGCAATGGCCGTCCTTGAGGAAGGCGTCGATCAGCTTGTAGGCGGTCTGCTCGACGGCGGGATCGACTTCCTTGATCTTGCCGGCGCGGAACGCCACGTCGAACATGGCGCGCATCTGCTTGTGGTTGGGGTCGTCGCGGCCGGCCAGCGTCGGCTCGGGCAGCCAGCCCTTCTCCTCGTAAAGCTTGCGCATGCGCTGGACGCGCTCGGGCACCAGCGTCGCCTTGGGGCGCACATTGCTGAAGCCCTCGGTGTCGAGCAGCACCTTGCGCAGGTCGTCATAGCGGGTGATGAAATAGAAGCCTGTCACCCCGTCCTTCCACACCGGCGCCTCGTCGCGCAGCGTGCGGTAGGCGTCATACGGGAATTCCTGCAGGTCCGGCGCGAAGAAGTTGAACTCGGGCGTCGGCTTGGTCGTGGTGGTGCTCATCGGCTCTCCCCAAAGTCATCGGCGACTGTTTGTACAACCCTTCCGGCGGGGCGGTAAAGGGGTGCTGAAAAAATGACGCCAGGATTCAGCGCTCCTCTCCTACTTCTTCTTTTTCTTTTTGACGGCCTTCTTCTTCTGCACGTGGACGGTGCCCTTGCCGATGATCCACGGCAGGTCGAGGAAAGTCTTCACCCCCGACGGCGCGTCGCAGACATAGGGGATGGCGTTGACCGCGTGCATGGCGGTGCCCTGCAGGCCGTCGCCGATCCAGCGGGCGTCGAAATTCACCTGCATCCGCGGCTCGCCCTCGATGGTCACCGAGTGATCGCCGGTGGGCCATTCGGGCGCGACGCTCTCGTGGATGCGCCAGACCGTCTCGTGCACGATCACCTCGGCGCCGTTCGCCACGCCCGCCCATTTCCAGTGCTGGCCGGCGACGGTGCCCTTCTTGACGACGCCCGATGCGGTTTCCAGGTCGGCCTTGGCCAACTCGCGCACGCTCGTCGCCGTGATCCCGTCGAGCTTGACGCCGAGCGCGTCGGCGATCATCTGCACGTTCTCCCTGAACAGCCCCGACAGCCAGAACGAATAGCGCTCGGCATCCTGCTTGAACCGGGCCGGCGTCTTGGAAAAGCCCATCATGTTGAACATGATCTCGGGCGAAGGGTAATACTGGAAGTTGGATATCTCGCGCACATGGATCTGGTCGACCCGCTTCGACAGCGCCGTCATGGTGATTGGCAGCAGGTCGCCGAGCCAGCCGGGGTTGAGGCCGGTCGAATGGAAGGTCGAGCCGCCCTTGCGGCAGGCTTCCTCCAGCCGCTTGTTCAGCTTGCTCCCATAGACCTTCGGATACATGTAGCCGACGGTGGTGATGACGTTCTTGCCCGAGGCCAGCAGCCGGCAGAACGTGTCGATGTCGGCCATCGGATCGGCGCCGTAGACCAGCGACGGCAGCGAGGTGTGCAGCACCACGTCGGCGTCCATGGCGACGATCTTCTCCACGTCGTTGGTCGCCTTGACGCCGAGCTTGCCGATCCCGGCGATCTCGCCCGCGTCCTGTCCGGCCTTGGCGTCGGAGAACACATACATGCCGACCAGCTTCAGATCCGGCCGTTCGGCCACCGCGCGCACCGCGTGCCTGCCGACGTTGCCGCTCGACCACTGGATGATCTTGTAGGTCACGAAAACCTCCCTCGACGTTGCCCGCGTGGCCGCCACGATAGCCGGCGGCCACAGTCGTTTCCAGCCGGTTTGCGTTTTCGCGCGGCCACGCCTGCGGCCAGGACCGGGGTTTAATAGTTGCATTTTAGTTAAAATTAGAAATATATGTCGCTGCCTTGTCCTCCCGGTAAGCTGCGTTCCACACGGATTGATTGTGCATGCGGCTTGGGCGCTCGCCTTATCCGTGTGGGGTTGGGCCTTGGGAGTGCTTATGCGGCGGTACTATATCAGCGTCAGGGCGAAGTTCGTCCTCGCCCAGGCCGGCGCCTTGGTGTGGGCGGCGTTCAGTATCTATCTGGCGCTTCCATGGATGGAGCGTCTGGCCGGGACGTTCGGCTGGCCGCTGACGCTGTTTGCGGTCGGCGGCGTCGCGATCGTTCCGGGCTACAATTGGGCGTTCATGATGTTCAGCCTGCTGCTCGACCGGCGCCCCGACGCGCCCGAGCCCGCGAGCTATCCGCCGATCACGATCCTCACGGCCGCCTACAACGAGGAGGACAGCATCGAGGCGACGATCGAGTCGATCCTCGCTCAGGGCTATCCGGGCGAACTCCAGCTCATCGTCATCGACGACGGCTCGACGGACGCGACGCCCGACATCCTGCGGCGCATCCAGCACCCCCAACTGACGCCCATCATCATGCCCAGCAATGGCGGCAAGGCCAAGGCGCTGAACGAGGGTCTGCGCCAGGCCCGCCACGAGATCGTCCTGACGGTGGACGCCGACACCTACATGTACCGCGACGCCCTGAAGCTGATCGTCGCGCGTTATCTGGCCGATCCGCCCAACACCGTCGCCGTCGCCGGCGCCATCGCCGTCCGCAATTCGCGCAAGAACTGGATCACCAAGCTGCAGGAATGGGACTACTTCCACGGCATCTCCGTGGTGAAGCGCATCCAGAGCCTGTACCAGGGCACGCTGGTCGCCCAGGGCGCCTTCTCGCTCTACGACCGCGACGCGGTCCGGGAGGTGGGCGGCTGGCCCAGCTGCGTCGGCGAGGACATCGTCCTGACCTGGGCCCTGCTCAAGAAGGGCTACCGCGTCGGCTATGCCGAGAAGGCCTTGGTCTTCACCAACGTGCCGGAGACCTACCGGCAGCTCTACCGTCAGCGGCAGCGCTGGGCGCGCGGCATGTTCGAGGCCATGCGGGCCCATCCGGACATCTTCACGACACCGCGGCTCAGCCTCTCGTTCATCGTCATAAATACGCTCTTCCCCTGGATCGATCTGGCGTATCTGTTCTGCTTCGTCCCCGGCCTGATCGCGGCGGCGTTCGGCTATTACGAGTTCGTCGGGCTCATGACGCTGTTCCTGATCCCGCTGATGCTGATCAACCACCTGATCTCGTTCATGGTCCAGAGCCGTACCTTCGGCAAGCGCGGCCTGCGCGTCCGGCGCAACTATCTCGGCTTCCTGCTTTATGCGCTGGCCTGCCAGATCATCCTCAGTCCGGCGTCGCTGGCCGGGTATGTCTCCGAGGTACTGCGGCTGAGAAAGATTTGGGGGACGAAATGAGACTTTCCCTCGCCATCCTCACCGTGGCGGCCGTGACCCTGGGCGCGATCGGTTCCGCCGCGGCCGACGCGCCGGATGCGGGCGCCCACATCCGGCAGGGGCGCCAGGCCCTGCTCGACGACCAGCCGCGGCAGGCGCGCGAGCACTTCAGGGCTGCGCTGGAGGCCCTGCGCGGCCAATCGGCCGACGACGAGGTCGCTGCCCTCTCCGGTCTGGGATATGCCGGCCTGTGGCTGGGATACGACCGCGAGGCGCGGGATGCGTACCGGCGCGGCCTCGAGATCGCCCGGACCGAGGAGGATCGCCGCGCCATGCGGATCGGGCTGGCGCGCGCGCTCATCGCCGTCGGCGAGCCACGGCGGGCGCACGAACTGGTGGCGGGCGACGCTGCCGCCGGCAGCGGCGAGGCCGCGCTTCAGTCCGCGGTCGCCGCCCAGTTCCTGGGATGGAGCGGGTCGGCCGAACGCGCGCTGGCCCAGGCCGCCCCCGACGGCCGCTATGCCGGCCAGAACTGGCAGCAGCGGCTCTACCGCTACACCGATCAGGTCGTCCGGTTCAACCAGAGCCCGCGGGTCGTCGCCGGCATCGCCTACAGCGACGACAGCGACGACAACGTCAACCGCACCTATGCCGCCACCGCCCTGATCCCCGGTCCCAGACCCGGCGACGGATCGTTCAGCCCCACGCTGTGGCAGGCCCATTACGAGCACACCCAGCTCCGCGAGCCCGGCGGCGACGTGGATCTGAACACCGTCACGGCGGGCCTGGCCTCGCGCATCGATGCCGACTGGGATTATGCCGTTCAGGCCGGCGTCGGTACCACGAGCGGCTGGACCTTCGCCACCGGCGCGGCGCGGCTCGCCTACCAGCCCTCCGACAACTGGGGCTTCGAGCTGGGCTTCGACCGGCGCCCCGTGCCGACCGTGCTGGCGGTGGAAAACCACATCCTGGTCAACGGCTTCAGTGTCAGCGGCTTCGGCACCGTCACCGACATCGGCACTCTGTCCGCCACCTACCTGTACCAGGATTTCACCGATGGCAATCATCGCAGCAGCGTGGTGGTGCGCGCCACGCCGCGGTTCTACAGCTTCGGTTCGGTGCCGATCAGCATCGGCGTGCAGGGCTACTACCGCCGCTACGCCAGCGGCGACGCGCCGGTCGCCGCCTATTTCAACCCGCGCCACTACTCGGCCGCGCTGGGCTACGTCATCTACAAGCAGCGGTTCACGCCGGTCTGGGCCATCGACCTGCGCGCCGGCTTCGGCAGCCAGTCCATCAACGGCCAGTCCAATGCGGTGAAGGACTTCTACGGCACCCTGACCGGCCTGGTGTCGCCCTGGTTCAAGATCGACCTGAAGGCCGGCTACACCCAGATGGCCACCGTCTTCGGCGCCGGCACCGGCTATCACAACGTCTACCTCGAAGCCAACCTGTCGGTGCCGTTCTGACCGGTTGGCGGGGAGATTACCAGATGGTATCTACCGGAGCGTGGCGGAAGGCCCGGTCCGAGGTGACAAGCGAAAGCCCCCGGCAAATTGCCTGCGCCGCGATCAGCCTGTCCCACGGATCCTTGTGATCCCATTCAAGCACCGCGCCGGTTCGCATATCCAGCGCTTCGAGCGCAAGCAACGGGATTTTCGCCGCTACGGCATAGTCTTCCAGCTCAAGAACGATGCTGAGCGGAAATTTGCCCCGGCGAGCCTTGTAGGTCAGTTCATAGATCGAGACAACGCTTGCCCTGACCTCGTTGCCTGGATCGGCGATGGCCGCCCCTGCCTTTTCGGAGAGATGCTCGTCGCCCTTGAGCCACCAGAGCAGTGCGTTGGTGTCGAGGAGCAGCCTCAACGCTTTTCACGATCCTTGGGCAAGCCGATCCAGATACCGATCCCGTCGGTCCCTTCGCCTTCCATGATCGCCTGATCCTCAGGATCGAGAGGCTCGAAGGCTTCGGGCGGCAATCTCCAGTGTTTGGCGATGCCTGGGACGCGCGGCTTCTGCTGCGGCAGTGGCACCAGTTTGGCGAGCGGCTTGCCGTTGCGGGAGATGATCACCTCCTCGCCAGCCGCCGCGCGGGTGACCAGTTCGGAAAGGTGGGCTTTCGCCTCGGCGATGTTGACTGGCTTGTTCATGGCGTCAATATGGGGTTACGCTGACAGTTGGTCAACCGGGTTGGTCATATCAGCCGGGTGGGAAGATTTGTAGTTACCAGGGGGAAAAGCGATGGCCGATACCGCGCAATATGTCGCCGACCGCATGGCGCTGATGGACGTGATGCTGAAATACGCCAAGGGCTGCGACAACCGCGACCTGGCGCTCTACCGCTCCTGCTTCGCCGACGACGCGGTGATCACCGGCTTCGGCGACGTCACCTACAACAGCGGCGATGCCTGGACCGCCTACGTGGTCGAGGCGCTGGGACGCTTCGGGCCCACCCAGCACATGCTGGGCCCGCAGCTCGCCACCATCGACGGCGACACCGCCGAGTGCCGCACCGACGTGCAGGCCACCCACTATCTGAAGGACGAGGCCAGCACCACGATGACGCTCTGGGCCACCTACGAGACCCGGATGAAGCGCATCAACGGCGAATGGAAGATCGCCCGCCACCACCTGGTACCGCGCGGACGGCGGAGCCAGGCGGATTGAGGTCGAGGGTAGTACCGGCCAGGCGGATGGTCAGTCCAAACGGGTTCGGTAGACTGTCAACGTAATCATCCGGTTGGTAATCAGTTGCCCGGAGCGTGTCACATATGGGCAAAGCGCCCGACACTCAGTCCGGCGCGGCGCGCCCAGACGCCCAGCACCCCGCGCTCCTGCTCGGTGGCGTAGCGGTTCTGCCGGCCGCGCACCTCGATCATGGTCCCGGTCCTATCGAGGGCGATGGTCAGATGCTTCTCGTTGCGTCTCTCGCTGTGCTCGCGCTCCAGCGTCCAGATCGAGCAGTCGCCGCGGGCACAGCTCGCGGTGTAGGTGGCGACGCAGTGGCGCATGGCGCGGCCCTCCTCGACGAGCTCGGCGCCGCTGAGCAGTTGGCGGACGCGCCACCGGGCGCGGCGGCCGTCTTCGTCGGCCGTGCCCGCGTCCATCAGCAGCCCCTTGAACCCGGCGGGACGGAAATAGGCGTTCGCCGCCAGCTTAAAGCCCCGCAATTCGCCATGCCACAGGTGCACCTGCCGCAGCAGGGTGTCGGGCGTGCGCCGGTTCATGGACAGGCCGGGCTGCGGCGGCGGCATTACCTCCACCTGGCCGGGGCCGGTCAGCACCTCATGCGATTCGAACCTCTGGAAGTTCAGGAAGTCGATGATGGGCCCCACATGCCTCCGGTCGAGCATCGGATTGTCGATAAAGAAGCGGTACACCGAGGCCCAGAACGCGCGGCGCTCATCGTCCTTCTCAATGGCCGCGCCGAGGCGCGTGCCCAGCAGTGTCTCCACCAGCCGCTGGTCGCCGCCAAAGGCGCGCACGTCGGCCCACAGCAGCGCCTCCTCGATGGCATAGTGGTCGGGAGCGGCCATGAACTCGTGGGCCATGCGCTTGGTCATGGGATAGAGCGTATCGGCGGTGCGGATGTTGCCGCCGCCGCCCACATGGATGAACCAGTCGCGGAACCGGTGCGAGCCAGCGTCGCGCCGAAGCCATACGCTGTCGAGGAACGGCGGCACCGGATAGCGGGCCAGCAGGTGGCGCGCCAGCGAGCCGAACTGGCGGCGATGGTTGTGGGTCTCCGGCCGCCAGTCCTCGATGGGCCGCAGCCACTGGCCGCGCCGGTCGTGCAGGCGCACCAGCCCGTCGATGTAGCGCAGGTTGGCGCGGCCCCACTGCACGCCCTCGAACAGAAAGTCGCAGCGCCGTTCCAGATACAGCAGGAAGCCGCGCAGGCTGTCGCGGTCGGCCGCGTCCCGCTTGCTGGCGGCGATGGCCTGCGCCGCCTCCTTCCAGCCGGGACGCGCCACCTCGGTCGGATCGATCCCGCCGGCGCAGGCATGCTCGATGAACTTGCGCGGATTTTGGTGGATATGTTGGCGTGCCTTCGAGCGCTCGGCCTCGCGGCGCAGCAGCGCGATCTCAGCATCCCGCTCGTCGGCGGTCTTGTCCAGCGACGGCGGAAAACCCTTGTCGGCGCACCAGCGCAGATAGTTGACGCTGCCGGTCAGGCCGAGCGCGCGGATATGCTTGGCCATGGTCGGCTTCAGCGGCGGCTCTTCGGATTGGCGTCGGTCCCTCGGCATGAGCGCGATGGGCGCACAGAGGCGCCCGAATGTCCATTGCAGCGAATGCCAGTGCGGGGAGCTTCAGCCGATCCCTGTAATTACCCGACCCGCGTATCCATCCCCGCCCAGTAGGGCTCTCGCAACTCACGCTTGAGCAGCTTGCCGATGGTGCTGCGGGGCAGGTCGTCGCGTAGCTCGACCTTGTGCAGGCGCTGCAGCTTGCCGAGGCGCTCGTTGGCCCAGGCGCGGATTTCCTCGCCGGTCGCGGTCGAGCCCGGCTTCAAGACCACCATGCCGAGCGGGCTCTCGCCCCATTCCTCGCTGGGAATGGAGATCACGGCGGCGTCATCCACGTCCGGATGCTTCAGCAGCTCGGCTTCCAGGTCGGCGGCATAGATGTTGAAGCCGCCGGAGATGATCATGTCCTTGGCGCGGTCGAGCAGGATGATGAAGCCGTCCTCGTCCATCTTGCCCATGTCGCCGCTGCGCTGCCACAGCCTGCCCTCGGGGTCGATCCAGCGGCTCTCGCTGGTCTTGTCCGGCTTGTTGTAGTAGCCGGTCATCATGTAGCCCGACCAGCCGATCAGCTCGCCGATCTGCCCGCGCGGCACCTCGTTCATGTTCTCGTCGACGACGCGAATCTCGCTGCCCTCGCGGGCAAAGCCCACGGTGTGCACCTTGTCAGGATGTTCGTGGGCGTTGAGGAAGCAGCCGACGCCGCCCTCTGTCATGCCGTAAACCTCGGTGAAGCCGCCCGGCCAGGCGGTGATCAGCCAGGTCTTGAACTTGGGCCGGAGCGGGGCCGAGGTGCAGAACTTCCACACGAAGCTCGACAGATCGTACTTGCCGAAGTCGGGATGGTCGTGCAGCCGGTGATACTGCACCGGCACCTGCATGGTGTGGGTGGCGCGCTCCTTCTCGGCGAGGCGCAGATAGTTCTCCGTGTCCGAGCGCGGCAGCAGGATGGTCGTGCCGCCCCAGGCCAATGCCGGCAGCAGCGCGAACAGCGTGGTGTTGGAATAGAGCGGCGTCGACACGATCAGCCGCGTGTCCGGGCCGTAGCCGAACGCGTCGCGCGTCGCCCAGTAGGAGATGCGGGTGCGGTGGTCGTGCAGGATGCCCTTGGGCACGCCGGTCGTGCCGGACGAATAGATGATGTTGAAGTCGTCCAGCTTGTCGATCTCGACGCGCGGATTGGTGTCGGGACATTGGGCGATCCAGTCCTGGAAGCTGGCCCAGCGCTCGTCCGAGAAATCGTAGGCGATGCGGCCGCCGGGAACGAGGGTCGACAGGCGCGCGTCGATCTGGCCGACAAGGTCCATGGTCTTCTTCGACACGAACAGCACCTTCGAGCCGCTGTCGGCGATCATCGCCTCGAGGCTTTCGGCGCTCGCCATGCCGGATAGCGGCACGGCGCAACCGCCGGCGCGGATGATGCCCCAGAAGGTGAAGAAATATTCGGCCGAGGTGTCGGCCAGGATGGCGACCTTGTCGCCCCGCCCGATCCCCAGCGCGATCAGGCCGTTCGCCACCCGGTTGATAACCTTGTCGCCTTGGCCCCAGCTGTAGCGCTCGTCGCCGAACACCAGCATCTCGGCGTCCGGCCGCGTGCGCGCCTGGAAGTCCATGAGGTCGGAGAGGTTGGCTTCCCGTTCGAACTGCGTGAGCATCCTTGTTTCCCGGTTGTCGTCGGTATCATCACCAAAAGTCGCAGCGCGGGCCGGCTGCATGCGCAGCTCGCGAATGGCTGGCCATAGATCGACACCTATTCCCTTGAACCTGTTTCGAATCTTTGTGCCGAGGCCATACTCGTCCTGGGGTTCTTTCCTTCTGGGCATCCCGGCCTCCTGGTCATCGGCGAAACCCTACCTAGAACGCCGCTTCAAGAATAGCCTTCACCGATGCTTCGTCCGGCAATGGGCGCGGGTTGGTGCGCACCCACATGCTCGCGACGCTTCGGCGAGCGATGCCGTCGAAATCGTCGCGGGTCACGCCCACGTCGCGCAGCGTCTGCGGCAGGCCCAGGCCGCCGACGAAGTCGTGGACCAGGTCGGCGGCGTCGGCGTCCGGCTTACCGAAGGCGGCGGCCACGTAGCGCTGCGCCTGCTCCGTTACCGGCCGGTTCCAGCGCAGCACATGCGGCAGCAGGATGCAGGAGGTGTAACCATGCGGCACCTCCTTCATGCCGCCCAGCACGCCGCCGATACCGTGGGACGCGCCGTAGGGCGCGCGGTCGATGCCGTGGCCCGCGATCCAGGTGGCTTGCTGGCAGGCGAGGCGAGCCTCGAGGTCGTCCGGGTCGGCCTTGGTGCGCGGCAGGTTGACCCGGAACATTTCGATGGCCTGGCGGCAGCAGCCGGTGATGAACGGGTTGGCCCGGATCGAGCAGATGCCCTCGACCGCGTGGTCGAAGCCGCGGATGCCGGTCGACAGCCACAGCCACTCGGGCGTGTGCACGGTCATGGCCGGATCGAGGATGATCGACTGGCCGGCCGAATTGGTGCCGACGAAGCCGTCCTTGAACTTCTTCCTCAGGTCGGTGACGCCGGCGATGGTGCTGAACTCGGCGCCCGACAGCGTTGTCGGCACGATGATCTGCCGCACGGTCGACGGCCGCGACTTCGGCGTCACATAGGTGCCGTCCGGATTGACCCGCGTGTGCCAGGCGTCCATACCCTCGATGGTGCGCACGTCCTCGGCGATGCAGATCTGCACCGTCTTGACCATGTCGATGGCGGTGCCGCCGCCGATGGTGACGATCAGGTCGGCATTCGCGGCGCGCACCGCGTCGGCGCAGTCCAGCACGGTCTCGCGCGGCGTGTGCGCAATGCAGTCGTCATACAGGCCGACGATCAGCCCGCCCAGCGCGGCGCGCAGGTCGGAAATGGCCGTGGTCTTGCGGTTGAGAGACTTGGCCGTGACGATGAACAGGCGGCTCTTGCCCAGCCGCTCGGCTTCCGCGCGGATCGCTTCGGCCGCGGGGCGGCCGAAGACGATGCGTTCCTGCGGAATGTAGTCGTAGCTGCCCGAAGGCATGGGCGATCAGGAGCCGCCGGTGACGTAGATGCACTGGCCGGTCACCCAGCTCGACGCGGGCGAGACCATGTAGAGCACGGCGGCGCCGATATCCTCGGGCGTGCCCCAGCGCTCCAGCGGCAGCTTGATGTACTCCTTCAGCTCGGCCTCGCGCTCGGGCGTATGCATCTTCATCGAGTCGATGAAGTTCTCGGTCGGGATCGGGCCCGGCGCCACCGCGTTGACGCGGATCTTCGGCGCCAGCTCGCGCGAGAACGTGGCGGTCAGGCTGTTCACCGCCGACTTGGACGCGCCGTAGGGACCGTTCTTCAGGTTCGGGCCCATGTCCTTGGCCGCGCGCGACGAGATGTTGACGATGGCGCCGCCCTTTTCGCCCATGGCCTTGGCGGCGACCACGCAGCCGGCCCACACGGCTTTGATGTTCAGGTCGATCTGCGCCATGAACTGCTCTTCCGAGGTGCGGGTCAGCCAGCGCGGCGTGCCGTCGGGCAGGCCGCCGGCATTGTTCACCCAGATGTCCAGCCCGCCCAGCTCGTCCTGCGCGCGCTTGGCCAGGTTCTCCAGGAACTCCATCTTGGTCACGTCGGTCGGCACCGCGATGGCGCGGCGGCCGCGTTCCTGGACTTCCTTGACCACCCGGTCCAGTTCGTCCTTGCTGCGCGACGCGACGGCGATGTCGGCGCCCGCGTCGGCCAGCGCCAGGGCGATGCCCCGGCCGATGCCCTTGCCCGCGCCGGTGATGACGGCGACCTTGCCGTCCAGCTTGAATAGATCGAGAACGCCCATCCGGTTTGTCCTTTCGTATTCCCTGTGATTTGGTTTGTCAGGCCGATGCCGCCGGCAGGCGGATCACCATCTTGCCCCGGTTCTCGCCATGATAGAGCCGCTGGAACACATCGGGGAAGTCGCCGACGTCGCCGTCGATGACATTTTCCCGCATCACCAGCTTGCCCTCCTTGACCCAGGCGGCGAGCTGCGCCTGGGCGGCGGCGAATTTTTCCGCATAGTCATAGACCACGAAGCCCTGCATGCGGGCCCGCATGGTACCCAGCCAGATATAGTTGCTGGGGCCCTCCATCTTCTCCTGGGTGTATTGCGAGGTCGAGCCGCACAGCAGCACCGTGCCGCGCATGGCGATCCACCTCAGGGACTCGTTGAGGATCTCGCCGCCCACATTGTCGAAGATCGAATTGATCCGGTCGGGCGCGGCCTTCACCAGTTGCTCGTAGAGGTCGCCCTTCCTGTAGTTGATGGCGACGTCGAACCCCAGTTCCTCGGTCAGCCACTTGCCCTTCTCGTCGCTGCCGGTAATGCCGATCACCTTCGCGCCCAGGATGCGGCCGATCTGGCCGGCGATGGAGCCGACCGCGCCGGCGGCGCCGTTCACCACCATGGTATGGCCCGGCCCCGGCTTGCACTCCTCGATCACCGCGAAATAGGCGGTCAGGCCCGACACGCCCATGCCGCCCAGCCACTGGGCCAGCGGCGCGATCGAGGTATCGACCTTTTCCAGGCCCTTGCCGTCCGAGACGGCGTAGTTCTGCACGCCCAACCCGCCGGTGACGTAGTCGCCTGGCTTGAAGTTCGGGTTGCGGCTTTCGACGACCTTGCCGGCGACGCCGCCGCGCACCAGGTCGCCGGGCTGCACCCGGAACAGGAAGTCCTTGCTGTCGCGCATGATCAGCCGCAGCGCGGCGTCGACCGACAGGTATTGGGCTTCGACCAGGACCTCGCCGTCCTTGGGCTCGGGCATGGGCGCTTCCCGCACCTCGAAGTCGTTTGGTCCGGCCTCTCCCTGCGGGAAGCGCGTCATGTAGAGCTGCCGGTTACGGCGGTCGTTGGGACGTGTGGTCATGGTTCAGCGCTTCTCGAAGGTGATGTGGAGCTGCTTCAGCGCCCGGACCATGAAATTGCCGGCGTGCTGGAAGTCGTTCTTGCCCGGCGCGAACTGGAAGTTCTTCATCCGCTCGAACAGGATCTTGAAGGCGATGTTCATCTCCTGCCGGGTCAGCGGCGCGCCGACGCAGTGGTGCTCGGCGGTGCTGAACGCCAGGTGCGCGCCGGCGTTCTTGCGGCACACGTCCAGCTTGTCGGCGTTGGGGAATATTTTCTCGTCCCGGTTGGCCGCGCCGAAGCGCATGTTGATCATCGAGCCGCGCGGGATCGGCACGCCGCCCAGCTCGGTGTCCTTCACGGCGACACGGAAGATGCCCTGGGTCGGGCTTTCGACCCGCAGCACCTCCTCGACGAAGTTCTTGATCAGCTTGGGGTCTTCCTGGACCAGCGCGTACTGGTCCGGATTCTGGATCAGCAGCATCATGCCCGACGACATGGCGTTGGTGGTTGTCTCGTTGCCGCCCACCAGGAGCTGCTCGGCCATGGACAGGATCTCGCGCGTCGTCAGGTGGCGCTCGCCGTTGAACAGGCCGTGCACCAGGTCGCTGAGGATGCGGTCGTCGCGATTTTGGCGCTTCTCCTCGAACTTTTCCACCAGGTAGCGCTGCAGGTCGACGATGTTGCGGGCGCACGCCACCTCGCGCTCGGCATTCATGGTATGGGCGTGCGGCAGTACCCATTCCTCCGACCAGAACTTCAGCCTGGGCAGGTCTTCGGGCGGCAGGCCGAGACGGTCGGCGATGACGTGCATCGGCAGCGGGTAGGCGAAGTCCCGGATGAAGTCGCATTCGCCCTTGTCGATGAACTGGTCGATCAGGTCGTTGACCAAGCCGGAGATGAACGGCTCCATGGCGTCGATGCGGCTCTTGGTGAACGAGACGTCGACCAGGCTGCGATACATGTCGTGCAGCGGCGGATCGCGCGACAGGATGGCGTCGCGGGGCCAGCCTTCCTTCTCGAAGATTTCCGGGATTTCCGGATTGCTCCAGAGCGTCTCCTGCGACCAGTCGGTGAGCTGGTCGGAGAACGTCTCCCAGTCCTTCGCCACCTTGCGGCAAAGGTCGTAGGTCGTGACCACGTACCAGCCGGTTTCCGGCATCCGGTAGACCGGCGCTTCCTCGCGCAGCCTCTGGTAGTCGCGGTACGGGCATTCGACGCTGGCCGGATCGAGCAGCCGGATGTCGATGTTTTCCTTGTTCATGGTCTTCCTCGTTGTCTGTCTCAGCCGCGCCCGCGCAGCTTCAGCCACCAGTCCTGCATGACCACGCCGTGGTCCTGCGAATAGCGCTTGTGCAGCTCGCTGGCGTCGGGCGGCAGCGCCTGCGGATTGGTCGCCGGCAGGTCGCTGGCGCCGTCCACCGGGTCCAGCCACTCCAGCCGGTTGCTTTCGAGCAGCGAACCGAAGTCGGGCGCCTCGTGGTGGTCGCTGGTCTGGTGGACCATGAACGAATTGAAGTCCTTGAACGACAGCAGGCAGTAGTAGTGGCCGGGCTTCTCCGAGCGGAAATACTCGTAGCGCAGCACGTCCTTCTCGAGCGTGTGGGTCTGCTTCCACAGCTCGCGGGCGACCTTCTCGAACGCGGCTTCCTGGCCGTCGAAAATCTTGATGTGGGCGAAGAACGTCGCCATGGCCTGTCTCCCCTGATTGCTAGTTGCGCAGCGCGGTCCACCAGTCGGCCATGCGGATAGCATAGGCCTTGGAGTATTTCCGCATCAGCTCGCTGGCGCCGGGCGGCGCGTCCTGCGGCGCGTTGGGCGCCAGATCGTTGGCGCCCGTGACGGCGTCGACCCACTCGATCCTGATGTCCTGCACCACGTCGCCGAACTGGCCGCCGAACGCCTCGTGGGCGTCGCTGGACTGGTGCACCAGGAAGGCCTGGAAGTCCGTGAACGACAGCAGGCCGTAATACGCGCCCGGCGTCGCGCCGCGGAAGAACTCGTAGCGCGTCGTGCCCGGTTCGGTCGCGTGGGTGGCGCGCCACAGCGAGCCCTGCAGTTCCTCGAACCGGGCTTCCTTGCCCGGCTTGATCTGGATATGGGCGAGGATGGTCGCCATGCCTGTCGTCCCCGTTTCATCTGCATGGCCGACCGACCGGGAGGGGGCGCCGGCAACCTTCATGCGTGACTGTTTTGCCGCAGTGTGGGGCTCGCTCCGCGTTCGAGTCAAGCGCTAACACCCCTTGGTCGCCTCGACCTCGCGGGGCCGCGGCTGGCTGTTCGGTCCGGCCCGCGCCCCTATGTTGCGTGATTGTCGCACATCGGCAAAAAATAAACATTCATGACTGTCTTTTGATGACACTCGAGTGCGTTGTTTGTACTGTTCTCGCTGGGGAGTCGCGTCCGCAATTTCGGATACCCGGCATTGACCGGCAGCACATGTAGAAACCTGGGGAGGGTCGTCGCATGAAACTGTCTTTCGCACGCTCCGTGATTTTTAGTCTTTTTTCCGCCGTGGTGGGTCTGACCGCGCCCGGCCTGCCGGCCGCGCTGGCGCAGGATACGCCGCCGCCGGCCAACCAGCCGCCACCGCCACCCACCGGCCGCGCATCCGTCGGCGCGCTGGAATCCGTGACCGTGTCGGGTACCAAGCGTGACGAAGCGGCGCAGGACGTGCCGATCGCCATCTCGGCGATCTCGGCGGCGCAGATCGAGAACACCTTCCGCACCGACATCCTCGCGGTGTCCGACCTGTCGCCGGGCGTGCAGCTCGGCCAGGTGGCCGGCTTCCGCGCCGTCGCCGGCGGCATCCGCGGCACCGGCCAGAACTCGATCCTGGTGACCCAGGACAGTTCGGTGGTGCTGCTGGTCGACGAATTCGCGCTGACCAACGTGCAGTCCCAGTTCGTCGCGCTGTTCGACACCGAGCGGGTCGAGGTCTATCGCGGCCCGCAGGGCACCCTGTTCGGCAAGTCAGCCACGGGCGGCGCCATCTCGATCATCACCAAGCGTCCGGTCATGAACGAGTTCTCTGGCGAGATCGAAGCCCAGCTCGGCAAGTTCGACAGCAAGGGCGGCGGCATGATCGCCAAGGGCCACATGGCCCTCAACATCCCGGTGGTCGAGGACAAGCTGGCGATCCGCATGACCGCGCTCTACGACTATGACGACGGCTACTACACCAACGGCAAGCCGGCCAGCAACTTCCCCAACGTCATCCCGATCCTGGGCGGTTTCGGCCTGCCGGTGGTCAACCCGCCGCTGCCGCCCGAGCTCGACACCACCAACCGCGGCGGCGGCGAGCGGCTCAACGGCACCGACACCTTCGCCGGCAAGTTCAAGGTGCTGTTCACGCCCACCGACAACTACGAAGCCTATTTCATCTTCGAGTTCCTGCGCGACCGCTCGGAAGCGGTGCCGGGCATCAACGAATCCCCGGCGCTCGGCGAACTCGACCCCGGCGTGACCCGCCTCAACGACGGCACCTTCGTGCGCAACAACCCGTCCTTCATGCTGCTGCCGCTGCTCGGCTTCGACGGCGTGCAGGCGGCGGGCATCAACAACCCGAAGGACTTCTACGACACCGGCACCACCGGCCAGTGCTTCGGCGGCCCGGCGTTCTGCCAGACCAGCGGGCACCGGATCAACGTCGAGGGCTACAACCTGCAGCAGATGCTGACCCTCGACGCGGTCACCTTCAAGCTGATCACCGCCTACCGCAGCATGTCGGAAATCATCCCCGACACCTATACCGGCGAGCGTTTCACCTCGCTGTTCGACGCCTCGCGCAACACCACCCGCGACCAGGCGCAGATCGAACTGCGGGCCTCGACCACCTTCGACGGGCCGTTCAACTTCGTCGCCGGCGCGTCCTGGGCCTACGACAAGACCGACATGCTGGCCTATGCCACCGTCGGCCTGACGGGCCTGATCCCGGTCACCGATACGGCGCTGGGCCGTCCGGCGAGCGGCAACCCGTTCCTCGACGACCGGGGCTTCATCAATATCGAGTTCGACAATTTCACCGATCCGGGAATGGGCGGCGCACTGCAGAAGCGCAACACCTACGCCATCTACGCCGACGGCCATTACGACATCACCGACACGCTGCGCTTCACCCTCGGCGGCCGCTACACCTACGACAAGAAGACCTTCCTGCGCCGCGCCAACCCCGGCGGCCCGTGCACCGCGCTCACACCGCCGAAGAACCAGGTCGTCGTCGCTGGCGGCGCGTGCCTCGATTCCCGCTCCAACACGATCAGCCGCGTGGGCGGCGGCTTCACCATGGCCGACGCCGATCCGTTCAACCTGCCGCTGCCGCTCAGCGCCTTCGGCATCAACAGCACGTTCAAGAACAACTGGGACAAGATCACCTGGCGCGCCGTGCTCGACTACCGGCTCCAGGACGACGTGCTGATCTATGCCAGCTATGCGACCGGCTTCATCCCCGGCGGCTTCACCGAGACCTGCTCGAGCATCCAGACCTGTGTTGGTCTCGACGCGGACGGCAACCTGAAGGTCGGCAACCCCGGCTATGAATCGGAGACCAACTGGAACGCCGAAATCGGCCTGAAGGGCCGGTTCTTCGACCAGACCCTGCAGACCAACCTGGCGGTGTTCTACACCCGCTACTCCAACCTGGTGCGTTCGCAGGTCGTCCCGTTCACCACGGTATTCGGCGTGACGACGCAGGAGACGATCAACATCAACGCCGGCACCTCGCGCAACGTCGGCGTCGAGCTGGAAGCCACCTATGTGCCGCTGGACAACCTCCGCTTCGACTTCAGCATGGCCTATCAGGACCACAAATACGTGGACTTCGAACTCGGCGGCCAGGATCTGACCGACCTGATCGTGCCGTATTCGCCCAAGTGGAAGGTCAGCGGCGGCATCACCTACGACGCCTTGCTCGGCAACGCCGGCACCCTGACCATGAACACCACCGCGTCCTACACCTCGGAATCGTTCATGTCGGTGTTCAACTCGCTGCGCACCGACATGGGCGAGCGCTTCCTGTGGGACGCCTCGGCCACCTGGCGCGACACCAACGAGCGCTACCGCCTGACGCTCTACGTCAAGAACATCCTCGACGAGCGGTTCCGCATCGCCGCCAACTCGGTGGCGGGCCTGTGGAACTTCACGCTGTGGAGCCGGCCGCGCGAATACGGCCTGCAGTTCGCGGTCACCTTCTGATCGGGATGCAGGCGAGCGGCGTCCGCCAACGCCTTGATGTTGCATAAATGTCTCAGTCGGAACAAATCACAAAAGTACAATCATGCTTGATCTTTAATGCGTGACGATCTTCCGGGCTGTTTGTATGGTCTGCATGGGAAGCAACCGGAGCCAATAATCCGGGTGCCACGTGTGACAACAAACCTCGGGGGAGTTCCGAATGAAGCAGTGTTTCAGGCACACGGTCAGTGTGTTCGCCTTGGCTGCGGCCATGGGCTTGTCGATGGTCGCCGCAACAGCGGCGCTGGCGCAGGATACGCCGCCGCCGCCGCCGGCCAACCAGCCGCCACCGCCACCCACCGGCCGCGCGTCCGTCGGCGCGCTGGAATCGGTGACCGTGTCGGGTACCAAGCGTGACGAAGCGGCGCAGGACGTGCCGATCGCGCTGTCGGCGATCTCGGCGGCGCAGATCGAGAACACCTTCCGCACCGACATCCTCGCGGTGTCCGACCTGTCGCCGGGCGTGCAGCTCGGCCAGGTGGCCGGCTTCCGCGCCGTCGCCGGCGGCATCCGCGGCACCGGCCAGAACTCGATCCTGGTGACCCAGGACAGTTCGGTGGTGCTGCTGGTCGACGAATTCGCGCTGACCAACGTGCAGTCCCAGTTCGTCGCGCTGTTCGACACCGAGCGGGTCGAGGTCTATCGCGGCCCGCAGGGCACCCTGTTCGGCAAGTCAGCCACGGGCGGCGCCATCTCGATCATCACCAAGCGCCCGATCATGAACGAGTTCTCCGGCGAGATCGAAGCCCAGATCGGCAAGTTCGACAGCAAGGGCGGCGGCATGATCGGCAAGGGCAACTTGGCCATCAACATCCCGGTCGTCGAGGACAAGCTGGCGATCCGCATGACCGCGCTCTACGACTATGACGACGGCTATTTCACCAACGGCAAGCCGGCCAGCAACTTCCCCAACGTCATCCCGATCCTGGGCGGTTTCGGCCTGCCGGTGGTCAACCCGCCGCTGCCGCCGGAACTCGACACCACCAACCGGGGCGGCGGCGAGCGGCTCAACGGCTCCGACACCTTCGCCGGCAAGTTCAAGGTGCTGTTCACGCCCACCGACAACTACGAAGCCTATCTCATGCTCGAGATCCTGCGCGACCGCTCGGAAGCGGTGCCGGGCATCAACGAATCCCCGGCGCTCGGCGAGCGCGATCCCGGCGTGACCCGCCTGGCCAACGGCACGTTCGTGCGCGACAACCCGTCCTTCATGCTGCTGCCGCTGCTCGGCTTCGACGGCGTGCAGGCGGCGGGCATCAACAACCCGAAGGACTTCTACGACACCGGCACCACCGGCCAGTGCTTCGGCGGCGGCGCGTTCTGCCAGACCAGCGGGCATCGGGTCAACGTCGAGGTCTACAATCTCCAGCAGACCCTGACCCTCGACGCGGTCACCTTCAAGCTGATCACCGCCTACCGCACCATGTCGGAAATCCTCCCCGACACCTATACCGGCGAGCGCTTCACCTCGCTGTTCGACGCCTCGCGCAACACCACCCGCGACCAGGCGCAGATGGAGCTGCGGGCCTCGACCACCTTCGACGGGCCGTTCAACTTCGTCGCCGGCGCGTCGTGGGCCTATGACAAGACCGACATGCTGTCCTATGCCACCGTCGGCCTGTCGGGCCTGATCCCCGCCAGCGACACGGCGCTGGGCAACCCGGCCAACGGCAATCCGTTCCTCGACGACCGGGGCTTCATCAACGTCGACTTCGACTATTTCACCAACCCGACCATGGGCGGCGCGCTGCAGAAGCGGAACACCTACGCCATCTACGCCGACGCCCATTACGACATCACCGACACGCTGCGCTTCACCCTCGGCGGCCGCTACACCTACGACAAGAAGACGTTCCTGCGCCGCGCCAACCCGGGCGGCCCCTGCACGTCGCTGACGCCGGGGCGTGACGAGCGGTATCCAGATGACGATCCGGCCACCGTCGGCGTCTTCGAAGGGCCCTGCCTCGACGCCCGCTCCAACTCGATCAACCGCGTGGGCGGCGGCTTCACCATGGCCGACGCCGATCCGTTCAACCTGCCGCTGCCGCTCAGCGCCTTCGGCATCAACGGCACGTTCAAGAACAACTGGGACAAGATCACCTGGCGCGCCGTGCTCGACTACCGGCTGCAGGACGACGTCATGGTCTATGCCAGCTATGCCACCGGCTTCATCCCCGGCGGCTTCACCGAAACCTGCTCCAGCACCGCGACCTGCCAGGGCTATGAATCGGAGACCAACTGGAACGCCGAAGTCGGCCTGAAGGGCCGGTTCTTCGACCAGACCCTGCAAACCAACCTGGCGGTGTTCTACACCCGCTATTCCAACCTGGTCCGTTCGCAGGTGGTGCCGTTCACCAATGCCTTCGGCGTCACCACCCAGGAGACGGTCAACATCAACGCCGGCACCTCGCGCAACGTCGGCGTCGAGCTGGAAGCCACCTTCGTGCCGGTCGACAACCTCCGCTTCGACTTCAACATGGCCTACCAGGACCACAAATATGTTGAGTTCGAACTCGGCGGCCAGGACCTGTCGGACCTGATCGTGCCCTACTCGCCGAAGTGGAAGGTCAGCGGCGGCATCACCTATGACGCCGCGCTCGGCAACGCCGGGACCATGACCATGAACACCACCATGGCCTACACCTCGGAATCGTTCATGTCGGTGTTCAACTCGCTGCGCACGGACATGGGCGAGCGCTTCCTGTGGGATGCCTCGGCCACCTGGCGCGACACCAACGAGCGCTACCGCCTGACGCTCTACGTCAAGAACATCCTCGACGAGCGCTACCGCATCGCCGCCAACTCGGTGGCGGGTCTGTGGAACTTCACGCTGTGGAGCCGGCCGCGCGAATACGGCCTGCAGTTCGCGGTCACCTTCTGACCGCACCGCGGATCGACCTGTTACCGGCGGGCGCTTCGGCGCCCGCCTTTTTTTGTGATTCATCACGGAGGTCCCATGCAGGATCCATCGACCGCCCGGCCGCCCGAGCCGCCCTGGCCCAGCCCGGGTTACGCCTGGTACGTGGTCATTATCCTGTTCATCGCCTCGATCGTGTCGTTCCTCGACCGGCAGATCATCGCCATCATGGTCAGCGACATCAAAGCCGATCTGGGCCTGACCGACTTCGAGATCGGCCTGCTGCAAGGGCCGCCCTTCGGCATCTTCTACGCGCTGATGTCGGTGCCGATCGCGCTCGCCGCCGACCAGCTCAACCGCCGCAACATCATCGCCATGGGCGTCACCTTCTGGAGCATCGCCACCGCCGCCTGCGGCCTGGCCGGCAGCTTCTTCCAGCTCTTCATGGCCCGGATTTCCGTGGGCGTCGGCGAGGCGACGCTGGGTCCGTCGGCCTATTCGATCATCGCCGACTACTTCCCCAGGCACAGGCTGGCCATGGCCATGAGCGTGTTCACCATGGGCAACCTCACCGGCATCGGCCTGGCGCTGATGCTGGGCGCGACGCTGCTGGGCGCCATCGACGCCGTCGGCATCACCGAGGTGTGGCTGCTGGGCGAGGTGCGGCCGTGGCAGCTCGCCTTCATCGCGGTCGGCCTGCCGGGCCTGCTGCTGACCGGGCTCGTCCTCACCATCCGCGAGCCGTTCCGGCGCGGCCGCATCCGCGCCGAGGAGGCGGCGGGCGGCGCCGCCCAGATGGGCGAGTTCTTCCGCCACCTGCGGTCCCATGGCCGCACCTACACCCACATCCTCGTCGCCTTTACCACCATGGTGCTGGTGGCCTACGCCAATTTCGGCTGGGTGACGCAGCATCTGGTGCGCCAGTTCGGCACGACGCAGATCCACGCCGGCTACTGGTACGGCGTGGTGCTGCTGATCTGTGGCACGTCGGGCACGTTCTTCGGCGGCTGGTTCGCCGGATATCTGGCGCGAAAAGGCCATGCCGACGCCATGCTGCGGGCCAGCCTGATCTGCACCGCGCCGCTGGGGCCGGTCGCCGCGCTCACCTTCCTGTGGTCGCCCAGCTTGGAATGGGCGCTGCTATTGCTCGGCCCGTGCCAGTTCATGGGCGCGGTGCCGGCGGGCCTTGCGGGCGCGTCGCTGCTGTCGATCACGCCCAACCAGATGCGCGCCAAGATCGGCGCGCTCTATGTGTTCCTGTCGAGCGTGGTGGGCATCAGCCTGGGCAGCACCCTGGTGGGGTTTCTCACCACCTACGTGTTCAGGAACGAGCGGATGCTCGGCGAGGCGCTGGCGGTGATCAACGGCCTCGGCATCCCGCTCGGGGTGATCCTGCTGATCTTCGGCCTGAAGCACTACCGCGCCAGCCTCGACCGGATCGAGGCGAGTGCATAAAGCGGTAGCCGATTGGGTTGGGTCGCTCCGGCGACGTGCCGCTGACGCGGCGCACCCTCATCCGGCGCTTCCAGCTTCGCCCGTTGGGCTACGCCGGGACAAGTCGCGCCACCTTCTCCCCGGCGGGGAGAAGGGATTCATAAGCGCCCATACTCCCGCCCTCTCCCCTCGCCCCACCGGGGAGAGGGTTAGCCCGGATTTCTCACGGAAAGTAGGTGCATCGGGGCTCTGAATCGGCGAAAGTTATTCTGCAACAAACACTTACCCGCTTGCAGAGGACTTCCCCGATGCCGACAGACTGTAC
>JALHLV010000022.1 GCA_022844405.1 Sphingomonadales bacterium
CGACCAGGGCGCCCGCGCCGGCAGCGCCGACACCTGCGACCGTCCCGGCGGCGGCGCCGGCGGAAAGCTGCGGGGCGCCGGAGACCAGGCCGGCGGCGATGCGCGGGCAGAAGATGGCAAGACCCATCAGGGTGAGGGCGCCCAGCACGACGGCGAAGGCCTGCTCGATGGTCATGTCGTCGGGCGAGAGCGCCGTCCGCAGGGTAGAGAACATGGTCGAACCGATGCCGATGACGACGGCGATCACCAGGACCTTGATGCCCGAAGAGATCACGTTGCCGAGGACACGCTCGGCGAGGAAGGTCGTCTGCTTCCAGAACGCGAAGGGGACGAGAACAAAGCCAGCCAGCGTCGTGAGCTTGAACTCGACGATAAGGACGAAGAGCTGGATCGACAGCACGAAGAAGGAGGCGATGACGATGATGCCGCCGAGGCAGAGCAGGATCACTTCGGCGAGATTGCCGAAGAACTCCAGCGGCCCTGGCGCGATAGTCCCGATGTGGTCGAACATTGGCTGCGAAGCGGCCAGGCCCTCGGCCGCGACGAGGCCCGGCTTCAGCAGATCGGCGGGTGAGAAACTGGAGGCGGATGCATTGAGCCCCAGCGTCGCAAAGCTGTCGAAGATGATCGTCGACAGCATGGCGAAGTTGCCGAAGATGAAGGCGAACGCGCCGACATACAGCGTCTTCTTCACCAGGCTCTGGATGATGTCGGTGTTCTGACCCCAGGCCCAGAATAGAGCCGCCAGCGTCACGTCGATGACGATGAGGATCGCGGCGAGCGAGGTGACATCACCCGAGATCAGGCCGAAGCCCGAGTCGATGTAGGCGATGAAGGTGTTCAGGAAGCCGTCGATGGCGGAAAAGTCGTTCATGTCATCCCCCGTTGGTCATGGCCTGTTGCGCGCTCAGTTCCACGGCGGCCGGTCGGGGTGCGCCGACTGCGCGCCCGAAAAGAAGTGCGCATGCTGCGCACGCGCCTGGGCAAGCGCTTCCATTTCGCGGGCGCGTTCGAGGGCTTCCGCGCGCGACTGCGCAACCAGCAGGGATTGCAGCCGCATGCTCTGCTGGACCTGAAAGGCGAGAAGCTCGTTGGTGGCCTGCTGGGCGGACAGGGCTCCGGTGGCGGTCGCACTGGCGTCGGAGAGGGCGGAGAGGATGCGCTCGTCCTCGCCAAGCTGCTCCATGATGCGCGCCTGCACCAGGAGAGAGGTCTGGAGAGCCGATCGCGTGTTGTCGAGCTGTTGCGCCGCGAGACGCGCGCGCGACGACACATCTGTATTGCGGTAGTCGCCGGTGTAGAGGTTCTCCAGCGCATCGCGGGTGTCGGAGACCTGCAGAGCGAGGCCGCGCGCCTCATTGATCAGGGCGTCGAGCTCGCCGAGCTTGGCCATCAAGTCGGGCGCAAACGTCCGGCCAAGACTTGTCAGGTTACGGGCGTCGTTCTCCAGCTGCCGGATCTGGTTGGTGATCTGGGTCACCTGGTTGCGGATCTGCTCCAGCGCTCGCGCCGCATTGAGCGCGTTCTGGATGAGGTTGGATGGGTCAAGGACGGTGAGCTGCGCCTGGGCCGGCGGGGTTATGACTGGGGCCAACGCAACGGAGCCCAGAAGTGCGCGGATAACAGCGTCGAGGGTTTTGCCGGTCATCAGACAGTCTCCAGAGATTGGGATGAGGCGGAGGTGGATCGGGCGGTTTCGGATGCATCGATCGCGTCCAGCACCCAGCCGAGCTGCCGGGCGCGCAGGAATCGACGCCAGAAAGGTGTGTGCGACGGCTTGCCTTCGAGCGCTGTGATCACGGTGCGTGCTGCCGGATCCGAAGCCGCCGCGAAGGCGAGTGCGACCGGCCCAAGCGCCAGTTCGAACAGGCGGCGGCCTTTTGGGCTGGCGTAGTAATAGTGCCGCTTGCGTTGAGCCGTCGCGATCAGGTCGATTTCGGTCTCGTTGAGGCCGAAGCGCTCATAGGCATGCCTCTGCTGCGGTTCGAAAGCCCGCTCGTTCGGCAGGTAGATGCGCGTCGGACAGGATTCGATCAGGGCGGGCGCGATCGCACTGTCGGCAATGTCGGCCAGCGACTGCGTGGCGAACACCACGGCGACATTCTTCTTGCGGAGCGTCTTCAGCCATTCGCGGATGCGCGCTGCGAAGATAGGCGAGTCGAGGAACAGCCATGCCTCGTCGAGGATGAGAAGCGTCGGCTTGCCGTCGAAGCGTTCCTCGAGCCGGTCGAAGAGATGCAGCAGGGCTGGCGCCGCCGCCTTGGGGCGCGCCATGATCTCCTCCATCTCGAACAGCACGACGTCGGAAAGTTCAAGACGGTCCTCTGCGCCGTCGAAGACGCCGCCCATTGCGCCTTCCTGTGTGTAGGGGAGGAGCGCTGCCTGGACGGCGGCGTTCTGGACGAGCAGACGGAGGCCGGTGAGGTGACGTTGCTCGGGCGGGGCGGACTGCAGGCTGCCGAGCGCCGACCAGACCGGCTCCTTGATGTCGGGCGTGTCGGGCAGGCCCTCCTGCGCCAGGATCGTCATGATCCAATTGAGCGCGTCGGCGCGTCCCTGCGGGCTTTCGATGCGGGCGAGCGGCTGGAAGGCTGCAACGCCGTCGCCGCCAAGATCGATCGCGACGCCGCCCATGCCAAGCAGCGCCGCACGCGCCGAGCCGCCCTTGTCGAACACGAAGACCTTCGCGCCGGCGAAGCGACGCCACTGCAGGGCGAGGAAGGAGAGCAGGACGGACTTGCCCGCGCCAGTCGGTCCGACCACCATCGTATGCCCGACATCGCCGACATGAAGATCGAGCCGGAACGGGGTCGACCCATCCGTGCGAACGATGGCGAGAGGAGGGCCGCCCAGATGACGGTTGCGGGTATCGCCTGCCCAGGCCGTCGAGAGCGGCGCGACATGGGAAAGGTTGAGCGTCGAGACCATCGGGTGCCGGACATTGGCGTAGGGGTGGCCGGAGAGGCTCGACAGCCAGGCTTCGACGGCGTTGAGCGTTTCAGCGATGGCGACGAAGCCGCGCGAGGCGATGATCCGTTCGGCGACTCTCAGCTTCTCGTCCGCTTCCGCGGCGCTGGCGCCCATGACAACCAGCGTCGACGTCAGATACCCGAACCCGATCAGCTCCGACCCGAGTTCCTGCAGCGCGTCGTCGACCTCTTCGGATTTTGCGATCGCGTCGGGGTTAGCGAAAGTCGCCGCCTCCTTGGTCAGCATCTCCTTGACCAGCGCGCCCATCGACTTGTGCTTGGAGAACCAGAGCCGCCGCCATTTGACGAGCTCGCGTTCGGACTCCTCGCGGTCGAGGCAGAGAAAGCGGGTCATCCAGCGATAGGTCATGGCCGCCGCGTTGAGATCATCGAGCACGCCGGGATGCGTGAAGGGCGGAAAGCCCTTTATGGTCAGGACGCGCAGATGCCTGTCTCCGAGCTGTGGCGAGACGCCGCCGACCAGCGGCGCGTCGCACAGGCATCCGTCCAGGAAAGCCGAGGCTGCGGGCGCGAGGACCTGTGTGCGGCGAGGTGAGACCTGGCCCTTCAGATAGGTCAGCGTCTCGTCATCGCTGAGGCGATTGAACTCTGCCACGATGCCTTCAAACATGCCGAAGGCCTGAGACACGCTGCGTTGAAAAGATTCGAGCGCGTCGCGCGCGACACGACGGTCGAGATGGGCGCGGTCAGCGTCGCGTGAAGACCTGGTGGATTTCGCAGCGGGCCTGGACGAAGCGTCGCTGCGCTTCATGTGATCGACGTCGAAGAAGAAGGCAGAGGCTTTGCGGCTGGAATCCGGCGCGGGGATCCATTGCAGCGTCAGATGGTGGATGGTCTCGAACTGCGTGTCCGTCTGTTCGAAGGCGGCGGCGCGCTCGGAGTCGATCAGGCGGGAAAGATCATCCTCGAACTCGCCGCCTGGGTAGTCGGTGATCTCGCGGCGATCGGCCTCGATATAGACCGCCCAGCCCCTGCCAAGACGGCGGAAGACATTGTTGGCGCGGGCGGTGAACGAGACGAGCTCTTCGGGTGTCGACGATCGGACGTCCGGTCCCCGGAAACGGGCGGTCGTCTGGAAGGAGCCATCCTTGTTGAGAACGACGCCAGGCGCCACGAGCATCGCCCAGGGCAGGTAATCCTCGATGCGATTTGGCGTGTGAGCGTAGGGGGCGAAACTGAGCATGTCTGGTGTCCGTGTTTGGTAAGCCTTGCGGCCGGTTAGTCCTCGAGGCGGTTGGGGATGCGCATGGCGCGTTGCAGGACCTCGACGGCATCGGGGTCTCTTCGGGCGAGGAGCACGCCAAGGATGTGCCCCGCGATGCCAATCACCAGACCCGGCACGATCGCGCCGGCGAAGGCGACGATGGCGGCAAGCGTGCCGTTGAGAATGGCGTAGGACCGTGGCGCGCCGCCCATGAGGATGGGAGCGGTGAGCGCCTGACGGACCGGCGCCAGATAGCCTGGAACATCGCGGGGATCTCGCATCATGGTTTCCTAGGGGATGAGGGCGCCGCCGCCGCCGACGAGCGGCAGAAAGAAGCTCGCCGCGGCGAACGCGATCGCGAGGCCGAACAGGATCTGCAGCAGCTTCTTGAAGCCCTGACCGACGTCGCCGAAGGCGAGCGTCAGGCCTGTCGCCACGATGATCAGGATGGCGATGATCCGAGCGACCGGCCCGGTGATCGAATCCATCACCGCCGTCAGCGGTCCCTCCCAGGGCATGCCGCCGCCGCCGGTGGCGGCGTGAGCCGCGCCCGTCAGCAGCAACGCAGCCGCCCCCATGCCAGCCGTGCGCAGACACGCGCGCGACACCGTTTGCAGTTTCATTTGTCTCTCCTGTTGCTTGGGTCATGCGCGTCACCCCCTCGCGCAGCGGGGTCCTGGCGCTGAGGCCGGGCGGCCTTCGGCGCGTAGATTTCAGGGATGCGCCGGCCGGCAGGCCCACCGCGCTCGACGAAGACGACGAGGTCGACGGCTTCCGCGATGAGGGCGCGGGGCGGCGTCTCGCAGACCTCCATGGTGAGCTGCTCGAGTCGCGCGATCGCGGCCTGGGCCGAGTTGGCGTGCAGGGTCGCGATCCCGCCCGGATGTCCCGTATTCCAGGCCTTGAGGAGGTCGAGGGCTTCGGGCCCGCGGACCTCGCCAACGATGATCCGGTCGGGACGCAGTCTCAGCGTTGACCTGACGAGGTCGGACAGGGAGACGGCGCCGGGTTGTGTGCGCAGCGCGACCACATCTTCGGCGGCGCACTGGAGTTCGCGCGTGTCTTCGAGAATGACGACCCGCTCGCCCAGATGGGCGATTTCGTCGAGCAGCATGTTGGCGAGCGTCGTCTTGCCCGAGCCGGTGCCGCCCGCGACGATGATGTTGGCGCGCCGCGCCACGGCGGCACGTAGCTCAGCGGCCTGCTCGACCGTCATGACGCCCGAGTGGACATAGTCGTTGAGCGTGAAGACCCTGCTCGCCGGCTTGCGGATAGCAAAGCATGGACCCCGCGAGACAGGGGGCAGGACACCCTCGAACCGTTCACCTCGCGGCGGCAGCTCAGCCGAGACTATAGGCGTCTCACGATTGGCTTCGGCGCCTGTCAGGGTTGCGACCAGCCGGATGACGCGCTCGGTTTCCGCAGCTTCAAGGCGATGCGGCGTCGGGATGCGGCCTTTGCCGACCTGTTCGAGCCAGAGACGGCCGTCCGGGTTGGCGATCACCTCGATGGTGTCGGGCGCATCGAGCATCGCGGCGATGGACGGCCCGAGCGCCGTCATCAACATCGCAAGGCCGCGGGCGGATTCGGGTGGCGACGCCGTCATTGGGTCGCTCCCTGAGGACGAGAGTCAGGCGCGTCCTCGCGTTCGGGCTGGTTATACGTGTCCTGCAGGGTGGAACGGCCGCCTGCGAGTTTGGCGATGACCACCGAAAGCATGTTGTTGAGCCTGTCGCGCCCGCGCACACTCCAACTGACCCTGTCGGCTTCGGGAATCTCGGGCGTGACGCTGAGAAGGAAGCGTGTGGACTGGGCGCTGAGTTCGAACTGCGTTTCGAGATTACGCTCGACCGCAGTGAGCCGGCGCGTGACCTGGCCGAGGCTCGCGATGATCGCCGCCTGCTGGGCGCCGCGGTCGGTCGCCATCAGCTTCTGCACGATGGCGTCCTCGACGATATCGGACACGCTCCGGGATTCGACCACGGCGACGCGTTTCAGCGTCTCGGCGATGTCGGGGGTGACGTAAGCGGTGATCTTGCAGCGGCTCATGGGTCAGCGTCCGGAAGGATCGAGGAGATCGTCGTCGAAGCCGAACAGTGCGCGGGCGGGATCGGTCCCTTCCAGCACCTGTTCGTCGTGTGGTTCAGCCCGATCGGAAGCGGGCGCCGGCGTGGCGGGCTGGGCAGGTGTGGTGAAGTCAAAGGACTTCTGGCTGGCGGCGGCGGCGGGCCGGCGGGGAGCGGGGCGGGTGGATGGGCGGGGTGTTCGCGGGGTGGCGGCGGGAGCGGGCGGGGGAGGGGCGACGAGCCCGTCCCAGCTTGTCGGAACCCCAGGACCGCGCGTCGGCAGAACAACGACCGCCGGACGTAGTCGCGAGCGAAACGCCGGCTCTTCGAAATATCGTACCTTGTTTGCGCGGATCGGCGGCGAGCCGCCCATCAGTATGAGGGCGTCCGAAGCCGGCAGCTGCATCACTTCGCCGGGTGTGAGCAGAGCGCGCGGCACTTCCTGACGCGAGACCATGGTGTGTCCAAGCCAAGGCGCCATGCGCGAGCCCGCATAGTTCATCTGCGAGCGGGTTTCGGTGGTCTGACCCAGCATGTCGGAGATGCGTTTGGCGGTGCGCTCGTCATTGCAGGCGAAGGCGACGCGCACATGGGCGTTGTCGAGGATGGAGGAGTTTTCGCCATAGGCCTGCGCTATCTGGTTGAGCGATTGCGCAACGAGGCAGGCCTTGATGCCGTAGCCGCGGATGTAGGCGAGGGCGTGCTCGAAGAAGTCGAGTTTTCCAAGCTGGGGGAATTCGTCGAGCATCAGCAGCACGCGGCGCCCGGCGCCCTGACGTTGGCCGGCGATCTCCGTCAGCCGCTTGAGGATCTGATTGAGGACAAGCCGCAGCAGCGCCTTGAGGCGGGAGATTTCTTCGGGCGGAATGACAAGGTAGAGCGACACCGGGCGCGCGCCGGTAATGATGTCCTCGATGGAGAAGTCCGAGACCTCGGTTGCTCGGGCAAGGATCGGATCGCGGTAGAGCACGAGATAGCCCAGGGCGGTCGACACGACGCCGGACCGTTCGGCTTCGGCCATATCCAGCAGCTGGCGCGCGCCTGCGGCGACAACAGGGTGAGGCGCGCCGCCCTTGATCGGTCGCGCCAGCATTTCCTCCAGCAGGTCGGCGACCGGTCGCTGAGGGTCGGCAAGGAGCTCTGCCACGCGGGCAAGGGATTTCCGCTGCTCGGCATAAAGGGTCCAGAGGATGACCGCGACCAGGAGCTCGAAGGCGCGCAGCTGCCAGTGCGAGCGCTCGCGGAGCGATCCTTCCGGATCGACCAGCATGTCGGCGAGGATCTGGGTGTCGCGCACTTCGGCATCGCCGCGGCGGATCTGGGTCAGCGGGTTGAAGCGGTGCGCGCCTGTCTCGGTCGGCGCAAAACGGAATACCGGACCAAAGGACGAACGGAGCCCCGAGGTGATCGTCCAGTTCTCGCCCTTGAGGTCGAGCGCAATGTAGGAGTGTCGCCATACCAGGCCGGTTGGTAGTGACACGCCGACGCTCTTTCCGGTGTTGGTGGGGGCGACGACGAGGACATGGTCGGCGCCGTCATGGCGCAGGACAGACTTGCCCCAGGCGCCGAGGATAACGCCGTCGCCGCGCGCGAGGCCGAGGCGTTTGACGTCGCGCCCGGTCGCCCAACGCGCCGTGCCGTAAGTGTCGGATTCTTGCGCTTCCCGGGAGCGCCAGAGCGAGAAGCCGAAAGCGGTCAGCACGGCGAGGGCAACGCCAGCGAGAAAGATCATCGCGCCGGCCTCGAAGATATCCCGCGCGTAGGCGTCGTAGTGATACCACCACAACAGGAACTTCCAGGGTGCGTAGAAACGCACGCCCCACAGTATGGCGTCAGGTTGTCCGAGCTGTGGCTGATAGCCGAGCGCGTCAGCTGTCCATTGCGTTGCAATGATTGCGCTGGCGACGACCGCGCAGAGCACGGTGAGGATTTGGCCCCAGTAGATCCGTCCCGCGCCCATCACGGCGCTCCTTCATGCGGGAAGGTGAGGAGCGGGGTTGCGACGCCGATGATCTGGTTGATGTCGATCGGGCCGAAATAGCGTCCGTCGAAGGAGAGTGGATGCGGGGCAAGGACCAGGACTTCGTCTGGCCCGAGAGAGCGGCATTCACGCCAGACGGGGAGCGCACGTCCATCGTATGATCTGAGTCTCGCGGTCGCGACCTCGGCGCCGTTGATTGTGATCGATGCGCCCGACCGACATACGACATCGCCAGCGACGGCTCGGAGCTGCTTCAGCAGAACCTTGCCGGCGGGCAGGGCGCCGTATGCATCCAGTGCCTCGCGGGCCGATCCTTTCGGAGCGATTGCAATGAGATCGCCCTTGGCCGGATGTCTTTGCGAAACGCCGTAAAGGCCGGCTGGGACGCTTGTCGTAAAATTCCAGACGAGGACGGGCGCATGGGCGCCCAGCGAGAGAAACCCGAGGGCGGCGCCCGCGAATGTGAGGAGAAGGTAGGCGCCTCCACGGCGCCCATGTCGGCGCCCGCGTCCGCGCGGCGGCATGACTGCCGCGGTAGATTGGTGCTTGAGATGGTCTGCTTGCGTGCCCACGCTTGTCCCCTTGCGTGGACAACGAGGCGCAAGACCGCTGCCGGACCGGCGCCGAACACAATTCGGATTTGGCGACCGGAGCCGAATTGCGTTCCGGGTTCGCCGAACTTAATTCGGATGCCGTCCCGCCCGCTGCCCAGCGGCTCGTCATGGTGTGCCGTTCTGGGGCGGATCGGGCGCCAAGCGCTTGGTTGGGCAACTGATCGATCAGTCCCCATATTCGGTGTTATGGCGTTATTCGCTGCGCAGTAAATATGGACATTTCACCGAATATTCGGTATTTGGGCGTTATTCACTGCGCAGTGAATAATACGAGTTCAGCGAATGTCCGTCGAAAAATCATTGGAAAAACAGCAAATCCAGCTGCTCGTCGAAGCTCTTCGGGCATTGCCGGGCATTAAGGAGCTTCAGGTCGACGAGACCCAAAAGGGCAGGATCTGGACCGACGCTAAAATCACCATCAAACCCGTTGGCGGCAAGTCAGTCGTCCTGATGGTCGAAGCCAAGAGCCGATCGCTGTTTCCACGCGATGTCCGCGACATGATCTGGACGGTGAATGGCGACAAACGCTTCCAGGTCACCAATCCGCCGCTTGCCCTTCTCGAAGCCTATTCATTGTCACAGGGCGCGAAGGAGATGCTTCACCAGAACAATATTGGCTACTTCGACAGCGGTGGAAGCCTCTTCATCCCCGCGCCTGGCTTCTACGTCCTGGTCGACAAGCCGGAGCCGAAACCCATCGAGAAGAAAAACCGGGCGATGTTCCGGGGCAAGCGCGCGCAAGTCATGCACGCAATGCTTCAGCGTCATCACCAGTGGGTCAGTCTCAAGGACATCGCCGAGGAAGCCAACGTGGCGCCGGCAACCGCGTCGGATGCCATGTCGATGCTCGACCTATTTGACTGGGTCTCGGCACAGGGAAATGGCCCGTCGAAAGAGCGCTGCCTGAACAAGCCAGGCGCAATGCTCGATGCGTGGGTGGCGCAGGTCAAAACCGGCCGTCCACCTGTCTTTCGGCGCTACTATGTTCCGCGCGCCGAGTCAGAGGCTCTCGCACGTAAAGTCAGTACGATCTCAAAAGATCTACAGCTGAAGTGTGTCGTAACCGGTGAGGTCGCGGCTCAACATTATACGCCGCATCTCTCGTCGATCTCGACGGTAAGATGTCGTGTCGAGGTCGGCGCGCGTGACAAGCTGGTCGAAGTGCTATCAGCGGAGCCGGTGGATGACGGAGCGAATCTCCTCATTCTGGAATCTCGCGAAGAGGCCGATTTCCTGTTCAGCCAGAAAAGGGATGGACTCAAGCTCGCGAGTCCGGTGATCGCTTATCTGGACCTGATCCGGGCGCCAGGCAGGGCGGCGGAACTGGCGGATCATTTGCGCAAGGAAGCGCTGGGCTACTGATGACCAAGCCGAAGACGATCGACGAATACAATCCCGAAGTGACCGATCTGTGCGAGCGGGTGCTTGTGACGCTGCTGCGCCATCTCGGTCCGTGGAAGAAGTCCATGTATCTCATCGGCGGCCTGGTTCCGCGCTACCTCGTCCACGACAAACCGCCCAAGATCCGCGCTCATGCCGGCACGGGCGACATTGATGTCGTGATCAAGATGGAAATGCTCGGAGAGACCGAAGCCTATCGGACCCTCGAAGAGAACCTTCAGAAGATCGGTTTCAAGCCGCGCCTCAACAAGAACGGCAACAACGACAAGTGGGGATGGTGGTTGCGAGACGGCAAGACCGTCATCGAACTGGAACTGCTGGCCGACGACCCGGATACAAAGGGCGGCAAGCTGACGGTTCTTCCGACGAAGGGCGAGATTTCTGCGATGAACATTCCGCACTCGTCCATGGTCTTCGACGCGCACATTGAGCGTGAAGTGACCGCCGAACTGCTCTCCGATGGCGGCAAGGCGACGGAAACAATCCGCCATGCGAACCTTCTCTGCTTCGTCTGCCTCAAGGCTTATGCGTTCGACAGTCGTGCCGCACGGAAAGACGCGCACGATATCCTCTACTGTATCGAATTCGCGCCCGGCGGCGTTACTGCCGCGGCGGCAGAGTTCCGCGCGGCGCTCAACGGGGAGCACGACGCAATCGTCAAGGGCGCTCTTCGCATTCTGCGCAGCAGGTTCCGGACGGACAAGCACTTACAGGGGTTCGAAAAGGATGGGCCCGTCGGCGTAGCCAGGTTCGAGCTCGGCGAAGACGTCGATAAAGACCAGCTCGTGCGAAAGCAACGTGATGCCGCCGCGCTGATGGAGGAGTTCTTGAAGGCGGTCGACGGCTAGAATCGCCGGCGCCAAACGCGCTTTTCTATTTCACGGCCTCAACCAACAAGTTGAAATTTGCTTCGACATCTGCGCCAAGCGCATCAAGGCGCTCGCAAAATGCATTCCACGCCGTCATGTCGCCCCCGCAAAATCTGATCACATAGTCAGACCGTCCGGCGATGCGATGAGCCTCGACGATCTCAGGTGCGGCTTCGACAAGGCGGCTGAATTCGCGCGTCAACTCAGGCGTTACATGCCGGAAGCGGATATCGGCCCATCCCTCAAGACGAGCGCCCAGACCCGACCGCGCGACAACAGCGCGATAGCCGACGATATAGCCGTTCTGTTCGAGGCGGCGCACTCGCATGTGGCACGTGCTTGGTGCAACACCTACGCGTCGCGCGAGGTCCTTGTTCTGCAAGCCTGCGTCCTGCGTCAGGAGCGAAAGGATGCGGTGGTCAGTCTCATCAAGGCGGATGCGCGCTCTGGACATGAGATCAGCGTCTGGCAGTGCTGAGAGAAAAAATATCAGGAGCGGGGTAGGGAATAGCCATCGACGCGCGGCTATCGGGTCGAGGCGGCGCGACCCCCAAACCTCCAAGCTGCCTCAATGCCAATGACCATCCGATGACCTGACGACTCTCTCGCATGGTCCCTGGACGTCGCCGCTGAAAGGCGGCGACGTCCGTTTTCCCTCGCGCGTTCAGGCGAACACGCGCGCGTCGCTTCCTGCAATTTACGCCCTGCACATTCCCCCCCTTCGCCTACGCCTCGCCCGATTCCTCCAGAAGAAGCCGGGCAATAGCGTCGACCCTTACAAGACGCGTTCGATGATAGTCTCGTAGCCGCAACCGCAGGTCGCCTGCATTTCTGTTGGCCCACAATTCAACCCAGCCCGCCAACTCGTGGTCGGCGCCGGTAAATATCCGGGGCTCGCACCGGCGGGCCGCATACAACTGATCATTGAGGGACAGGATTGTTTCCGCGAGAGCGCCATTCGGTTGGTCGGCAGCGATGTCGCCGATCAGAGCCGTAAGATCGGACGCATATGATCCCGCAAGCAGCAGGGGCGGAGCTGATACGGCCTTCGGCCGGCGTGATCTGCTCGCGCGCTCAAGACAGAGATGTACGAGAGCGCTTGAGAGTTCATACAGGTGTTCCAGCCGACGCGCGGATGCCGTTGCGACCACGTAGCCTTGATGAGGCGCCAGGCGAACGAGGCGCTCCGCATGCAGTCGCGCCAAAGCCTCCCGAACGGGTGTCACGCTCATGCGCAATCGATCACCAAGAAGCCGTATGTCCAACGGTCCAACCGGAATCGAGCCGCTCAGAATATCGATTTTCAACCTCTGGTATGCGCGCTCCCACGCTGACGCATCTGCCATCGTTCTCGCCTCACCAAGAGTCGGATCGCATTGTTGAGGGTTGAAACGCAGATAGCCTCCTCTAGGACGTCGCGAATCGCACATCGGCGGTCAGCTTGGCGCCGCAAAAACCCCAAGTCGTCGTCATTCCGAGGACGAGAGCCGGACAATTTCCGGTTAGAGTCGTAAACTGGGACGGTTCTCTCGTCGCAGGTTTGGCCGTTGTGGGGCGGTTTTTGCGCAATCGGGTTGGAGCGGATGACGGCGATCCTTGATCGCAACCTTTGGACGGCGTTCGGTCGTACCTTGGACGCGCCGATCCTTGTCCGTGTCATGGCTTCACTCGTCCTTGCCGCCATCGTCGCGGTCTCCGCGGCGCTTGCTCCCATGTTCCTTGCGCAAATCGTAGACAGGCTTTCAGCTGGCAAAGTCGATCAGAGCGTCTTCGGTCTCGTTGTCGCGTATCTGGCTGCGCTCTGCGTTGGGAAGCTCTTGGGCCAGGTTCAATCATTTCACTACGCTAGCAGCGATCAGGCGCTTCAACGCCGTGTAAGTCAGCTGACCTTTGACCAGCTGATACGCCTTCCGGTGAGCTTCCATCTGAGCGCCAGTCCGGGCGCCCTAGTCCAGATTCACAGTCACGCCTTGCAAGGCGTTCGGATGGTGCTCTCGCTCGCGTGTGCGACCCTGTTTCCGATCATCGTGCAGATGATGGTGATCCTCTGGATCGTGAGCAACCATTTCGACCTGAAGATCTGGATCGTCGTCACTGCGACGATCGCGGCGTATTTCGGAGTTTTCGCCTGGGCTGTGCGTCACACCAGCAGCCCGATCAATCAAGCGCTTCGTCGGCAGGTTGAAGCATCGGGCCTTCTCTCGGAAGGCCTCGCAAATGTGGAGACCATCAAGAACTGCACAGCCGAACAACGTATTGGCCTGAAGTTCGCACGGGCTGCCCGCGAGGTTGAGGAAGGATGGCGAGCGGCATTCCTTCGCAGACTTGAGACGGGAATGGCGGCGGCAGCCGTCTTTCTCGTCAGCATGACCTGCGCGATCTGGCTTGGTCTCGATGGAGTACGGAACGGGCAGGTATCGGCAGGCGGCTTCCTGCTGCTGATCACTTACATGCTCCAGGTCATCGGACCACTTGAGATGACTGGCTACGCCGTACGCGATCTTACGCAAGGCGCGGCCTACCTGGCCGGCTGGATGGGGCTTTTCGCGGAGCGGGCCGAACAAGCCGTCCCAGATCCCGCTGCGCCTATCGTGTCGCATTCTCGCGGCGGCCCTCCTGCGATCAGTTTTGAAAGAGTTTCACTCACCTACGATGGAGGCAGGCAAGTCCTCGACGAGGTGGCGTTTTCAATCGCTCCTGGAACAGCCGTAGCTATCGTCGGTGCAACAGGGGAAGGGAAGACTTCGCTGCTCCGTATTCTTCAGAAGCACGTGCTGCCGGATTCCGGCGGCGTGCGGATCGACAACGTTCTCTTGCCGAACATTGAACTGCCGGCGCTGAGACGCCGCATCGCGGTCGTCTCGCAAGAGGTAACGCTCTTCAACGGGTCTCTGCGGTACAACCTTCTGCTTGGGAATCCGTCATCGACTGAAGACGACATTTTGCGCGTCCTTCGCCTGACCCGGCTGGATCAGACGGTTGCAGGGCTCGGGGAGGGCCTCGATACGCTTGTCGGCGACCGCGGGTTCAAGCTGTCAGGAGGAGAACGGCAGCGGGTAGCGATTGCGAGGGCGTTGCTGCGAGATGGCGATATCCTGCTTCTCGATGAAGCCACTGCAGCCCTCGATGTTAAAACGGAAAAGGCCCTGTGCGACGATCTCATGTCCATGGCGATTGGTCGTACGACCTTGATCGTGACGCATCGTCTGGCGTTGGCCGCCATCGCGGCAAAGATCGTCGTTCTGCACAAGGGACGCGCGGTGGAGCAGGGCGGACATCATCAGCTGATTGCCGCGAGAGGTTTCTATTATCGGCTTTGGTCAACTCAACGGGTTCAAGAGTCCTGAATTTGTGCCGCAGCTGCCATAGAGAATTGGGAAGCACGATCGCATGTTGACGAATCACACCCAAAAACTTCCCGTCATGGCTGACGATTTGCTTTGGGCGCGCTCGTCAGGGCGCGGAGGGGGGTCGATGTCGGAGGCGCTGGCGGGTACGCCAATGCGGTTGGCGAAGCCCACGCCCAGTGTTCGAGTTGGCGTCTGAATGCGCAGCTCTTACTGGACGTTTATCGAGGCGTGTGACGAAACGCAGTCGATCCGCTCCGTGAAGGATCTGGTCGGCGTAACCATGCGCGGCCTCGGGGTCGACGGTTTCGCCATCGTCACTCACGGCCGGATCGAGGACCTCCGAAGCCTTGGCGTGTTGCTCCATAACTGGCCGGTCGAGGCCGTCGAATGGATGTTTGCGCATCAGCTGGATTGCTCACCAAGCCCGCTGTTCGATGCTGTCGAAAAGAAGGCTGGGCCGGTCTATTGGCCACGGCACAATGCGCGGCGGGACGCTATCAGAATGCCGGAGCGACAGTGGTTTGACCAACTGCGTAAGCGCTCTGGTCAAAGCGAAGGTGTATCGCAAGCGCTCAAGTCCGTTATCGTCGGCGCCTCGTGCTCTCTGACGTCGGCGGATCGGCTCGACCTGGACTGCGTCCGGCTCTGCATGCGGATAGGGAACTACGCCTATCAGCAAATCCTGGAACTGCAGAAACCGAAGCTGGGTGAAGCCGAACAGCTTACCGCGCGGGAGCACGAGCTTCTCTATCGTGCAACAATCTTTGGGGAGCGGCCCGCCGACGTTGCAAGTCAGGTCGACGTCAAGATCTCGACAGTCCGCACACTCCGCCAGAAGGCGAGTGTCCGCCTGGACGCAGGAAGCCAGGAGCAGGCGGCCTGGCGAATGGTCGAGACCGGTCAGCTCTTTCGGGCGGGCCGCAAGACCCGCCCCCGGGGGCGCTAGAAAGCCTTTCTGCGCGATGGACGTTTTGCGGGCCAGGAGTCGCGCCTCGGTCTTTGACAGTTTTTTGAATTGCCGAGGTAGGGAAAGCGTCTGCTCGCGCGGCTAATCCAGCGTCACAGTTTTTTGCGAGGGCGGGATGCAGCGGAACAGGGATCGGACAAAAAGCGGTGCTGGCGTTTTCAGAGCGGCCTTGCTGGCGGCAACGCCTCTCGCCGTCACTCTGTTGGCAACGCCTGCGGCCTGGGCGCAGACGCAAAGCTATGTGTTCAACATCGATAGCCAGCCACTTTCGTCGGCTTTGTTGGCTTTGGGCCGGCAAGCAGGTCTATCGGTGCTGGCGCCCACCGCGCTCGTCGAAGGCAAGCGCGGACCAGAAATCAAAGGGCAGATGAGCGCGGAAGGGGCGCTCGACCGGCTTCTGCAGGGGTCGGGCCTCAGCTACGTGTTCGTACAGTCGAGCGCGGTGAAGATTGTCGCCAAGGATGGAACGCGAACGGCGCCCTTGCCGACGAGTGTTCCTGCATCTGATGAAGCAAGCGACAGGGTTGTGGTGACGGGTACGAACATCCGCGGCGCGCAGCCAACTTCCTCATCGGTCGACGTATATACGCGCGAGGATATTGCACGAACAGGCGCGACCACCACCGAGCAGTTTGTCGCCAAGCTTCCGCAGAACCAGGCCACGTACTCCCAGTTCGCTCCAGCAGCGACGACCGTTCTCAACTTGGATGCCGTCACCTCTGTGGACCTTCGCGGCCTTGGTGTTGGAACAACGCTCACGCTCCTCAACGGACGTCGCGTTTCGCTCTCGAACGGAGGGCAGAGCGCTGACGTGTCGATGATTCCTGCGTCTGCTCTCGAGCGGGTCGAAGTGCTGACGGACGGAGCCTCGGCGATCTACGGCTCGGATGCCATCGGCGGGGTAATCAACTTCATTCTCCGTGATGACTTCGAAGGCGCCGAAACACGGTTGTCGTATGGCGGCGTCACGAGCGGCGGCCTACGGCAGACAGATGCGAGTCAAACCTTCGGCGCCAGATGGGAAGGAGGGCGCGGTCTCGCTTCCTACAATTTCCACGCCGCTTCGGCGCTGGAGACATCGGACAGAACTTACGCTGCTGGATCAGGGCCAGGGACTTTGACGCCGACAGATACGCGGCACCATGTCTTCCTGACCGGCGAACAGGCTGTCGGCGAACGCCTTACGCTAAGTGCAGATTTCGGACAGAGCTGGAGGAAGGTGAAGAACAACTACTCTATTCTCCTGAGTCCGGTGCCAGCCGCTCACACCTTCACCCACTACACGAGCCAGACCGACCAGATCTTTGGCGCGCTCGCTGCCGAATATGAAGTCACGGGCGATCTCACCGCTGATTTCTCTGCCGCCTATTCCGAAGTCGACGTGGATGGCCTTGCCACCTTGGTCGAGCCCAATCTCGTCCCGCCGACGGCAACGAATGCCGATCTCGGCACGCGCAACTCCCAACTCGATGTGATGGCAAAACTGGGCGGGACACTCTTCGCGTTGCCCGGTGGGGACCTTCAATTTTCTGTCGGGCTCAGCGTACTGGAGGAAGAGTACAAGGGCCGAAGCCCCATCACGAGCATTCAGAGCGCGGGTTCGCTTGGACGCCGCTCGACGTCTGCCTTCGCCGAGATCTGGGCGCCTCTGATTGGACCGGAACAACAGATTCCGTTCGTCAAAGCGTTCGCTCTAAGCCTTGCCGCGCGTTACACGGATTACGAAGACACCAGCGAGGCCGCTGTAAGACGCGACTTTGGCGATTCCACCGATCCGAAAATCGCCTTTGCCTGGGAGCCCGTCGAGTCGCTTCGCGTCCGGGGCAGTTACGGGAGCTCGTTTCGCACGCCCTCGCTGACCCAGCTCGATAACACGGGCGGACTTCACTATCTCACAACCACGGCTATCGGGGGACAGCCCTCGATCTATCTGGGCCTGACGGGATATGCCGATGCCGATCTCGCGCCTGAGACGGCTGACACATACACGTTCGGTCTCGATTTTCAGCCCTTGTGGGACGAGGGCCTGCGCATTGCCGCCACCTACTACAGCATCAACTACACCGATCGCATCGAAGTAGCGCCAACTGGCGGGCTCAACCCCTTCACGAGCCCGAACCTGCTGCCGGACGTGATGTATCGTCCGCCTTCGGCGGCGTTTCTGGAGGAAGCGCTGCGAGCGACACGACTGCTTTTCAACACGACAGGGATCAATGTCACCGATCCCGCCGCAGGTGCGGGGGCGCTGTTCGCCCGCTCAGACGTTTGGGTCTACGACCGGCGGTTCAAGAATCTCGCGCTTTCCAGCCAGGAAGGCATCGACTTCAACGCATCAAAGCGGCTCTCGACCGACTGGGGCGACCTTAATCTCGGTGCAAACGTTACCCACATCCTGAAGTACGAGAAGCGGCGATCGAGCGCCGGCGCCGTACTGCCTGCGACCGATGTTCCGGGGCAGCCAGCCAATTGGCGCGGTCGAGCCTTCGGCAGTCTCACAACGGGCGCCTTCAACGGCACGCTGAGCGTCAACTATGTTGACGACTACTCCAACCCGCAGGCGCCTGTTGGTCTGCAGCAAATCGACAGCTGGACGACTGTCGATCTTGCGCTGACCTACGACCTCGACGGGGCAGAGGCGTCCACTGCAAAGTCGGGGACGCGGTTGAGCCTCAGCGTGCAGAATCTCTTCAACGAAGATCCACCAGAGGTCCGCACGGGTGCAGGCTCCAACCTCTTTCTTCCCGTTGGCTTCGACCCTTCCAACGCCAATCCACTTGGGACACTCGTCGTCCTGGGGATCACCAAGACATGGTGAGTGGAGTGGCAGTCTGGAAACAGCACCACATCCCTCGGCGAACAGCTCGGCCAAAATTCTTCCCTTCGCGGAAGACTCTAGCCGCGGCGTTGCCCATGTTGTTGCTGGCGAGTTGCGAAGCAAGCGGTCGCGTTCCCGACAGGAGTGCTGCGATACCGCTAGAATCTTCCGCGGGCGTGATTTCCACCCGGGAGTTGGTCGAGGTTACCACGCTTTCAGGCCTGCGCGTTTCCCCCAACCAACGGCTCGCCGTTGTGAGAGAGGAACGCCAGGAAGTGTCGTCGAGCGCGACGATCCTTACATGGCGGATCATCGACCTTCAGACCGCCGAAACGACGGCCATCATCGATGCGGGAGATCCCTTCTGGAACAACAACGGTGGCATCGCGCGCGAGGCTCCAGTCTGGTCGCCTGACAGCAAGCGGATCTACTTCCGGAAAGTCTCGGGGGAGGAGGTTCAGATCTGGGAGGCGCCGAGCGACGGGGGACAGCCACAGCAACTTACTCAAGAGGAAGCAGACATCGCCGCTTTTGAGGTTGGGCCTGACGACTCCATCACCTACGTAGCCGCTGGGGCCACGCGGACCGACATTAAACTCGCCGAGATTGAAGAACACAGTCGTGGCGTCTTGATGGGCCCTGCGATCATCGCGGGCCTCCGTATGGAGCGCGGCTTCCCGTTCAACGGCCGCATGGCGACCTACAGATATCTTGAAGGTGCTGATGGGGATCGCCGTGGAACGCTCCTGGCGAAGCGATATCCGCGGGTTATGAGATTGCCAGCCGGCCGAGGGCAAGCGATCCGGGTTTCAGAAGAATCGGCGCGGACGTTCCTGGATGGAAAGAACGTTCAGCTCGGCCCGACCCGATCCGCAGGCATGCCGGTTGTCTTCGATCACTCTGTTCAAAGCGGCGACCTGATCGCAACTGTGGACACGGGCGGCGAGCCGCGTCCCGTCCCTGCGACATCGATTGGCGCAAAACGGCGTGTGTTCTGGGGCCGCGTCGGCGCCAGCGCATCTCAACGCGTTCAGTGTCTGGATCCACTCTGCATCAACGCCGACATGCTCCAGCTCGTCGGATGGAGATCTGGACAGCGTGAACTGATCCTCCAGGCGGAGAGCCTCGGTGTGTCCCAGTTGATTGTGTGGGACATCTATTCAAACAAAATCCGCGTCGTCATGGAGAGAAACGGCGTCGTCGGTTCCGATGATTCTGGAACCGTTGGCGCATGCGGAGTGGCGGGGGATCGCGTCGTCTGCATCGCCTCCGCCTCAAACGAGCCGCCACACGTTGTCGCGATTGACCTGGTGTCTGGCCAGATCACCACACTGCACGACCCAAATCCTGGACTAACCCAGTTGAGGTTGGGTGATGCGATGCAAGTGCGGCTGGTCGACCGCTATGGGAACATCACAATCGGACGTGTGATTCTGCCAAGAAGCCGAACGGAACAGCATCGCTTACCCTTGGTGATCACGTCCTATTCCTGTCGCGGCCTCTTGCTGGGCGGTTCTGGAAGGGACGTTCCGGAGCATGTTTTGGCTTCACGCGGGTACGCGGCGGTTTGCGTCGATATGGGAGCCGGAACCGTACAGAAGGCTCCTGGTTTCAAGATGACATCCATCACCGGCGACAACAGCGCGCTCGACTTCGTGGAGGCGGCCGTCGATGTGCTGTCAGACGCAGGGATCGCGGATCCGAAGCGGGTAGCGATTTCCGGTTACAGCGCCTCTTCAACTTACACGACCTCCGCCCTTGCCCGGTCGCGCAAATTCACGGCCGCGATTGTGACCACAGCCGGTTCGTTCGACGCCATCACCTGCTACCTGTCCGCAACCTACCGCTCTTGCGAAACACTGGCGAAGCAAGAGGGCTTTGAGCGTCCGTACGATGCGCGGGAGGGTATTCTAAAAAACTCTCCGGCTTGGAACGCGGATAAAATCCACACGCCGCTTTTGATGCAGCTTCCCGAGTCGGAATACCCGGAGATGATGCAGCTCTACGGCGCTCTGCTGGACTATGACAGAGCAGTCGAGATGTATGTGTTCGCCGGCGCCTTTCACTACAAGAACGACCCAAAGCAACGGCTGACCGTGTATGATCGGAATGTGGAGTGGATAGAGTTCTGGCTGAAGGGATTGGAGTCGGCGCGCACGGACCTCACCGATCAGTACCTGCGATGGCGGGAGATGAGGGAAGGGCGATGCTCGCTCCCTGCAGGCGATCGAGACGACGAAGATCCACCGTGGTTTTGCGCGCCGCGGCACTGATCTGGCGTCGCTGCGCGGGCATCCCAGTCGTTGCGAGCTAAGCCGACGGAAAGGGAAAGAACTGGCCGTGAATACGGATTATCAGGTCTTCGAGGAAGTGAGGAGTAATGAGTCCTCGCGTGCATGTCGAAACGGCGCCAAGCTTGATCATACCTACTCCTGCATTGAGAACTGAGCGGAAACCGGAAGCGTCTTCACTGTCGAGCGACATGACCAGCGCGTGACGCCAGGTGCGAGAGGAAGTCTTGCACCTGGCGCCGGCTGCAGATCAGCCCATCGCCTTCGGAATGTTCTCGCCGTCGCGTTTGAAGACGAGGTCTTCATAGTGAGTCACGAGCGGAGTGCCGCGTGTCTCTTTCGAAACCCGTCCGAGCTTGATCATGGTCTACTCCTGTTTGAGATGTCGCGGGGCTGCGACGAGGAGAGCGTGTCATGCGCGCTTAGGCGCGTGAAAGAATATTTCCGGAATATTTTCGCATAGCACAGGAGTGCCGCGTCAACGCGAAATCAGCGCCGCCATGATGCGAGCCAGGATTCGACCGCGATCAGATCCATCACTGTCCCCAGGCCTTCTCCCTGCAACAGATGTTCAGGCGTAAGCATGCTGGCGACTCGTCCGCGATCAACAATGCCCCGGTTCATGCAAGCACCGTTCAGGATCAACTCGCGGATATAGCCGAGGTCTCCGACAACGCCGGCGATCGTACTGTGATTGACGAAGCCCTTGTTGAATCTCTGCGCGACTGACTTTGGAAGGAGGTCGCCGAACGCGTCTCGTTCAAGCGCGCGATCTGTTCCTCCGGTCCCGAACACAAAGGTCGGCGTCCTCAACGAAAGCTCTATCAACGGTTGTGAAATGAGGGGTTGGACGGCGTTGTGCGAAAGGACATGGCCGCGCGTTCCATGATAGTGTCGAAGAGCCAGAATGCTGCGCAACTGCTCCGCTTTTCCGTTGGGCAGGGCCCGCGCCTCGTTCAACCATGCTGATGACAGCGTGTCCTCCGGAAGCGCTGCAATGGCATCGGATGTCAGCACCTGGTGATCACTAACCCTGGCTCTTGCCAACGGCGCATAGGGGTCCCAGCGTCGGCCGCCGACCAATTTTACAGCGGCATCCTTCGCAAGGTACCAAAGCGAGGATTGAAGCAGCATGGCGGTGTCATAGGCGACATTCCAGGCGTCACGCCCCAAACCCTTCAACCGGACATAGTCGGCAAATGCGTCGCCCGCGATCGACCGTTGCAGAAAAATGCCATCCCCGCCGTGTCCACTGAAAACGCTCTGGGTTCCGGTCGCCTGACAGGCCGCGACAAGCAAGGCGTCCACGTCGGCGCCGAGGAGCTCCCGCGTTGGACGAGCAAGGCGAGGCCCGGAGACAGCCCCACGAAAGCCCATAGCTTTTTGATCCAACTCTTGTTCGATCAAAGGAATGCCTGCGAAAGCTGCCGCCTCTCTCGCGTAGTTAAGCTCAGATGATTCATAGCCTTGGCTGACAAGATGCAAACCGAACACCGGAAGCGTGCGCGCACGGCTGACGAGGCTGGCGACGATCGATGAGTCCAACCCGCCGGACATTCTTACCAGGATGGCGCCGCACGATCGCGTCCACGCCTCAACGCAGCGCTCCGTCGTGGCGCGAAACTCGTCTCGCGCTGTGTCGTAGGATTGGCGATTCGGTTCGCCCGCAATCGCAACCGGGTTCCACATCCAGTTTCGCTCGGGCCTGCGGCCTGGCCGCCACGTCATGCGTTGACCGGGCAGCAGCTCGCTCAGTTCGGTAACTCCGGTGCGCTCGTTGAGCTGGTAGCCAGACAGAAAAAACGCGCCTACCGATGCCCAGTCGATGGAAAGCTTCACATCGGAAAGGTCGGCGATGTCGTCAACGAAGGCACACAGAATGTCGACGCTACCTGCATGAGTAAAATAGCAGGCGGCCGCACCACATGGGTCTCGAAGGACGTGTAGAAGCGAAGCGTCGGTGCCGCGAACAAAGGCGACGTAGCTGCCCCAATATGCCGAGATGAGCTCTTGGCCGCCGGTGGCGACGATCCGCGCGCTCGAGTTAAGGTCCAGCCGGGCGATCGGATCAGGACGGTCCGAGTTGGTGCTGAAGAGCGTCCCGACAACGACGCCAGAGTTTCCCTCAAGAGTAACCAGGCGCAGGTCAGTGGTCGGTGGCTTCAGCGCCAGGACCACAAGGCCCGGTTCATTGAAGGCATTGATCCAGCCCGCCGGCCTAGTTTTCAGTTCCGCAATCCAACGCGATACCTGAGCGTTGCTATCGCCGTGCTCTGGATCCCAGGCGAATGCAACAAAGCGATCCAAAGGGGCCTGCGCGCAAGGGTCCTCTCCTTGCGAGAAGGAGAGCGGGTGTGTTCGCAGCTTACACGCTGCAGCATCGCAGTTCGTCGTCGTTCCGATGACTACACGCGTGATTCAGTGTTAGCCGCGCGAGACAGCAAAAACCCTACCTGCCTTTGAGCGAAAATATGTTTTTCTCGAATCCATGCGGGTTTGAATTTTATGACCTCCGATTCCGGCATATGTGACTCACCAATCGGATCGGCAGCTGGGCTGCGACAGGCTGGAGAGATGGGATGTCCTCCGACGCGATAAAACTCAGTCGCCAGGATCAGGCCGCCAATTGGTTTGCGGCGGAGCGGGCAGGCGTCATGCTCGTAGAGCAACGAGCCGAATTCGACGCGTGGAAAGCCGATCCTCGCAACATGGCCGCGCTCGAAGCCATGCGCGAGCTTTGGAACGATCTGTCTGTCTTGAAGGGTCGCGATCCGGCGCCTGCGAAGAAACCAGCGTCTCGATTCGTTCCCTTGGCGGCCGCGGTGGCCTTCTTTGTAGTGTGCGGACTTGCGGCTGCCAGCCTGATGTTGGCTCCAACGGAAACGCCGATCGTTACGGCAGAGGGGCAGCAGAAGACGCAATCGATGCCGGACGGTAGCGTCGTTGCGGTCAACGTCGCATCCACCGTCAGCTACAGGTTCACTGAAACACAACGCCTCGTAACGCTTTCGGATGGAGAAGCGGCATTTTCCGTGAAGCCCGATCCCGACAAGCCCTTCGTGGTGCGAGTGGGGGACCTTGAGGTCCGGGCAGTCGGCACTTCATTCAATGTTCGGCGAAGAGATGGGGTACTCCAGGTCTCTGTCAGTGAGGGACAGGTCCAGCTTTGCCGCCTAACCAGTTCAGGGGAGTCGTTGGTGGCTAACCTCAGCGCGGGCCAGGTGCTGGAAATCCCGGCATCCATGCCTGCTGCCGCCAAGGCTCCGACGCCTATGGCAATCCAGCCTTCACAGGTCGCCGAATGGCGCATGCGCGTCGTCACGTACGAGGACGCGACGGTCCGCGAGCTAGTTGAAGATTTCAATCGGTACTTCGAGCGCAAGTTGCTGGTCGCTCAGCCCGAGCTTTTGGCTCGACGTGTCACGGTTCGGTTGCAAGTAGAGAACCGTGAAGAGGCAATAGAGACTTTGGCAGTGCTCCTCGACGCAAAGGTGTTGAGATCAGAAAGGGAGGATGCTCTGACCTATTGAGCTCGGCGGAGCCGCATGCATCCAATTCACTCTCGCATCAGTAGCTGTATGTCTTTAACAAGCCGACTGGCGTCGATTCCCAACACATTAGAGATTCGCACCAGTTCGATTACATCGAGCCGTCTTTGGACAGATTCTATCTTGGCGACGATTGACTGATTCCAGCCCAACTCATCGGCCAGCGATTGCTGGCTGAAGCCAGCTTTGATGCGCTTCTTCACCAGCTTCTCCACGAAGCTAGCGTATGCGGCATCATGCAACGACGCAGTCCGCGATTTGTATGGCGGGTTGCCCATGCCCGCCGGTTAAGTGCGTTATAGCATTATGCCATAATCGGCTTGAGCCGCACGCATCGCGTCCGAACCGTCTAATCGGCAGAATCTGAACTGAGTTTTCGTTGGATCTGTCGAACGAGGGCAATGGGATCTACGCCGATCGCCTCTGTAACTCTAATGAGCTCGACTACATCAATCCGTCGCTGGCGGGTTTCGATCTTCGACACGATCGACTGATTCCAACCGAGCGCTGCTGCAACATCACGCTGCTTCATCCCCGACTGGGATCGCAGCTCGACGAGCGTCGTCACGAACGCTGCGTAGGCAGGGTCGTGAAGTGACATCGTTCGAGTTTTGCGCGGCGCGCTTCCCATTGATTGGCGCGTAAGGGCATTATAGCATTATGCCATAATCGGCTTAAGCCGGATCGCGTGACCGAGCGGCTACATCGGCGATCTGGTCGCCGTCTCTAGGTCGGGTTTGGGGAAGTGCTTTGAAAGAACCCGGGTCAAAGCTGCGCGCTGTGGACGAAGCCTTTCGGCAGCGTGAGGCGAAGCTTCGCGACATCGGTCGGCGCGTTGGCCAGCAGGACGTTGAAGATCTATACCAGGATGCTTTTGTGAAGATCGTTGAGCGATCCCAAGCGGAAGACATACCCAAGCTTGACAACCTGCTTCGGCACGTTGTCCGCTGCCTCACCATCGATAGATCCCGGCTGAGGGATCGTCGCCAAACGTTCAATTCGGACGAAGCAGGGGACAACGTCGTGGACGCGGTTGCCAATCCGGAACGGCAGATCATCGGCTCTCAGCGGCTGAAGAGGGTGATGGCGGCAATCGAAGCGATGCCGCCGAAGCGACGCGAAGTATTTCTGATGCATCGCGTGGACGAGCTGACTTACGCCCAGATTGCCCGCCGCCTCAACGTCAGCGCTAAGACCGTGGAGAAGCATTTTGCCCTGGCCATGCGCCAGCTCTCCGACACGGACGATTGATCTAGTCTCTGCCTAGGTCTTCATCGGAATGATGACGATCCGAATGGCGTGACGAGGTAGGCTAGGACTATGGCCTCGTCGTCCGAATCTCCCAGACCGCCGACCCGCCGGCTCGCACTCAGTAGCGACGTCTTCTTTTGTGTCACCGAAGGTCAGGGCGTCTTTCTTGACCTGCGGCGGGACGACTACAGTGCTATTCCAATCGTCTTCGATCCTATAAACGCCGGTGAACCCGCGCTCGACGCCGCGATCGACCGGGCCTTTGAAACGCATCGGCAGGATTTGCTCGAAGCCCAACTCGTCGAGGAGGTTTCGCAGAACAGAGGCGATGTTCAGGCCTTCAGGAGATTGGTGCGGCCGGAGTTGAACATCTTCCATCCCGACGATCAGCGCGCCTTCGGGATGGCCCGACCGTCAGGGCAGGGCACTCGGGTGGGTGTCTCAGACGTTTTGGACTTCTTCTTGGCTTCGTACCGCGCATCGAAGCTTCTCAAGAAGCGGCACATCCATCACATTGTCCGCGGAGTGCGTCGCAGGAAGGCGAGTGCCGCCAGCGGAACCAGCGACGTTGACGCGCTTCGAACGCACACAGCAATCTATCGCAAGCTGAGGCCTTGGTATCCGCGCGGATACTTGTGCCTCTATGACGGCCTGGCGCTGATCGAATTCCTGGCGCGGCGACAACTGTTTCCGGCCTGGGTCTTTGGTGTTCAAGCGCAGCCATTTGGAGCCCATTGTTGGGTACAGCAGGGTGACGTCTTGCTGAACGAGTCGACCGAGTATGCCGGTCAGTTCACGCCCATTCTGTCGGTGTAGAGTTCAAAATCAACGCCAACTGGACCGAAGGTTACGGCGCAAATTTAGGTGAGCCCCAGCACTTCCCTAAGTTGCGGGCGATCGAGACCTGGAAACAGTGGCTCTGGCGTGACGTCAAAGCTCATGTGTCGCCCAACCACTCTGAATCTGGCGGCGTTGAGTCCAACCCAGAAGAGAGCGAGATCTTTGTCCCTGGTGCAAAGCATCGCCCGATCATGCGGATACATTGCAAAGAGATGCATCAAGATACCAAGAGAGCGCAGGTCAGCCAGTGCATTGTAAGCGTCTCCTGCGCTGTAAGTGGGGCGAATTTTCAGGAGACGTTTCGCCGGGCTGGCGCCATTGGGGACGAACACAGTGCTCAAAGCCGCGACCAGGGCGAGAGAGGAGCGCTTGACGCCAAGATTGTTTGCAATGGCGATGATGTGGTTGCTTTTGTCGAAGCGGCGAGCATGAGCGACTGGCGAAACGAGGCCCGGTGCAACTTGCGAGAGGAACCTCTGCTCAAGTTGAAAGTCAGCCTGCGAACTTTGAAGAATGCCAATCGTACCTGCCAGCAGCACCGGGTTGAGATCCAGTACTTTGGCCTTGGGGAGGCAAGCCGTAAGTTGTGCATGCGCCTCCCGCCATTGCTGTTCGATCTCATGCGGAGTCGGCGTGCGCTTGGTGTTTCCCTCAAGGGCAAAGAGGAATGGGTTTATCCGGATCTCCGATTCAGCAAAGAGATCGATAAAGTCAGGCTCCGGATTTGCGTTTCGCTGGCCGGCACTGAACCGACCGCGTAAATCAGAAACGACGCAGCGATCCGGCATCACGAGTGTGTCGCTGTGCGATGCTAGGGAGGAGGGCAGCCATCCACCGTTCACGAGCCCGATGGCGCGGCTGGCGAAGGGACTTTGAACGATCGCGTTGCCGCTAGCGACCCCTCCAACGTTCACACCAGGAATGTCGGTTTCAAGGATTCGACCACTGTGAAATCGCAGATTGAACGTCGCGGGACCGTCAAGCGCGAGGAGTTCATCGTAGCCAAGTGGCTCGAACTGGGCGCCGACAACAGAAAATCTGCGCGGCGGTCCGCCATCCGGATCCTCGAGTTCCTGGAAGCTCAGAACATCGGTAGCCGTGTGAAGCGACGGGCGCGCCATGGGTACTCCGCGTGTGAAGCTCACGTAGCGACAGTGGCTTCGGAAGCAGGTTCAACAAAATTGACTGACGTCTGTGAATGAAGGCTAGCGATAAAGTCGAACATGCGGCGTCCCGCTTCGCTGTCACCTAGTCCATGACTTGGCCAAGGCCGCGCGGGAAAGTCCCGGAATCTGGAAGTGGTCGGCCTGGCCAGTGGCGGCTTGCTCTTGGGTTTGCGAGGGCGAGGCGGCTTCGTGTTGGGGTCTTCGACCGAAATGCCCGATTCACCAGGATTGAATTCGTAGGTTTTGATGAGGTCCTTTATGTCCTTGAGAGGCGCCCGGATCTGACCAAGCCACAGCTCGAGATCGTCCTCGTTCAGAAGCAGCAGCATTTCGCTCGCCAGGTAGAAGAATTGCCGCAGCGGCCAGACGCCTAACTTCGTACGTGTCAATCCTGGGAGACCCGGCGGCGCGATAGCAACTCAAGCAATCGTCCGCCCTCATAGAGATCCATCGCAAACAGGTCATTGCGGGCCTACAGTTGTCGAGGATACAAATTCTCAGCGTCGTGATTTTGGGGGAGGGGCGCATCAATGAGCGTGTGTGCTTATCTGGTCTATGAAAGGGCCCGGGCGTTTCTGTGCGCAAGAAATTTGCCTGAGAATGCAGCGAACCTGTCGAACGAATGCGATTGCGCTCCGATATGAAGCCATTCGCGATACGAAGAAGCCCTCCGGCCCTGTTTGTAAAATTTGGAGAGAGTGTCCGCGTCTCGGAGTGGACTGAACATGCCGGGAGCCTTGGTCCTGAAATCTCCTCCTTGTCTTGCGCAAGGCTGAGGCTGGACTTTTCCGAGACCAAGTGGGCCGACCCTCTTCCATTGCTTTGGCTGGCTTGTTCCATCGCGGACCTGGAAGAACGAAATCCAAACGTGTCTTTGGAGATCGACCTTGGCAACGCGCGGCCCGTTGCAGACAACAGGTTCCTCGTTTTCTTGGCGAGCCAGAATTTTTTGGCCAGCCTTGGGCGGACTGCGCGCGTACGCTACGATGGTGAGACTTATCCTATCGAGCGCCAGAAAGAACTCATCGGGAAGCTGAGCCAGCTGAAAGCCGCGCTAGCCTTCTCAAATGCTGACGCCATTCATGCGAAGATATTTCGGAACTCATCGCTGCGTGAGCCGGCACTAAGTGCCTTGGTTGAAGAACTCTTGGATGAAAGTCATAAAGGGCGCGTCTCAAAGTGGCTCCCCAGCACCGACCGCGAACGTGGCCTGCTGCTGCAAAAACTCCGGGTCACGCTGCGAGAGGCGCTCGAAAACATCGCTGACCACGCATACCCGCCGGACTGCGTCGGTTTCGGCGCGATCTACGCCCGTATTCGTCTTGGCATGCCTGAAGGTTCAGAGCAGGCTAGTTGGCGCCTGAACTTTCAAGCCGAGCAGCGTGGGCAGAATTCGCTTTCCCGACGGCTTGTTGGGCGCAGGCCTGGCTGGTTGGAGCTGTTCGTCTGCGACCTTGGAGGGGGAATTGCTGCCTCGCTTCACAAGTCGTCGGCGCCGCTATTCGAACTGACCAACAAGATGTTCCGAGACCCGTTGTCTCGGTTCGAGAACAGGGCATCAGTTAGCCGAACCGACGTCACCGGCCTACAGCACGTCGGGTTCATGTTGTCCGCGCTCACTGGCGACCGTGGCGATTTCGTCAGGGTGTATTGCAACGGTGAATGGAACGGGGAGCATTTGCCTTGGCCAACCAAACAACAGCGGTCGGGCTACGACGCGCCCACTAAGGTTCGCGGCAGCGATATTGTGCGCGGCACAGCAATGCACTTCTGTTTTGAGCCGGCGACTTTTGGTGTCGCAGCTCAGCGACAGCATCTTCCCAAGTGCTTTGTAGTTCCTCAGTTCGAAGACCTCGCGATCGTTAGAGCCGCGCTCGCGCTCTCCGCCGAGAATCTTCTCGTAGAGGATGTCGCTTTTGTCGATCTGTTCAAAGGCGAGCATGCCAACGACGCTCTTCGGGGAGTCAACCTCGCCAACTGGCTGTCAGACATCTTGACGAAGACTCTTGTAATTCGTCCTTCCCGGACCAGCCGAAAGATCGACGTCAAAGCCCAGGTCGAATACATCGCCGCAACCCATGATGGGGGTATCAGGACCCTGGTGTTCGCCGATTTGCCTGGAGCCCTCGCGGTAGACTTTTCTCACGTGCTGCAACACGAGACCTTTCGCTGGCCAAAGAAACGGGAAGCATTTCGGATCGTCTTGGTCACCCAAGATTGGTGTTGCGCTGTATTCAATGTGCCAGCCGTTTCGAAGGATCATGCGCCCGACGTACTGCAGCCCATAAAAGCTGTTGTTGATCTGGAGAGCGCGGTCGATTTTCTAAAGGACAAGACGTTGGGCGGCGTGGTCGCGCAGGTGCTCAAACAGTCCGACACGGATGTGTTTTGGGATGCGGTGAGCAATACGAAAGTCGAAGCGTTTTTGAACGAACAAGTAATCTGGAAGTCCGGTGGTGGTGAGGACATCGCTCCAATTACTTTGAACGGATATCTAGATCTTTCCACGGCACTGGCTGACCCGGACTGCGCGGACGCGGCTCGAAGGGCGTTGCGCCGCTGCATCAGTTCCTTTGCAATAGACGTTGCGCTTGGAACCGATGAACTTGCTGAGTCCGTAATTGACGAGGATTTTGAACGGCCGAGCGAAGTCGCGTCAACGGTCCGAGCCAAGCATGTGGTCTTGGCTGGTTCAGTCTTGATGACAGGCAGCACCGAGCGTCGCTTCATGAAGCGGCGCGATATCCGGGTGCTTGGATCGGTAGGCTTGGTCGCCCACCCCCAAGCGCCGCAAACAGCTCCTTCTCATCCACCGGTCATCGCACTGGATTGGCGAGGATCTGAGGAGCGGATGATAACGCCTGCGCTTCCGTACGAGCGTATTCCCAACACAGCGTACATCATTCGCGGGGGCGAGTCCTCTGTGCCGATCCCGAGATTCTCACCGCCCCAAGGATCAGCCAGGGGCGTAAGTTTGTATGGCGAGGCCCCCAACGACGCTTATCGCCGCTGGCAACAGAACGACCTCCTCAAGCTCGGTCACTGGGTATACCGGCACCACCATGACCTCCTGACCATCAAACTTCATGATGCGCTTCAGCATGATCGGCGGAGCGGCGCCGAGATGCTCAACTGGGTCCACCAGAAGTTGCTTAATTGGAAGCGAGCGGCTGAGAAGGAGGGAAGAGGGTTCGCAGTCGTATTTCCAAGGCATCGCGTTTCGGATTCGCTCGTCCGCTACCTCCGACAGCTCGCGGACCCAATCGAGGCGTTCTTTCCCGTTCATTTTGTCGAAGGTGTAAGGGCCTCTCCGTTCATGGCGGCTCCGCTCAGTCGCGAAAAGCTCTGGCGACACTTCAACGAGTCGTTTCTGAGAGGCGGAACCGTGGCGTTGCTGGACGATGGCGTTCTGACGGGCAGCACGATGGAGCAACTCAAACAGCATGTCGAAGGGGTTTGGGACATCCCCGACGAGCACAGATCCAGAACCGGACAACTGGAAGTTCGTACCGTCGCTCTGATCGACAGGACGGGAATGCCAATGCATCGCGACCTTGTGCAGAGGAGCGTTGAAAACAATCCTCGGTACTGGCGATGGGACGTCCCAACCCTTGGAGAGGAGGGAAGCTGTCGGCTATGTGCGGCTCTAACCCGACTTCGCGATCTGCGTCCACGGCTCGAACATGTGGATCTGGTTAGAAGACTTGACCAATGGCTCGAGCGTTGGGAACCAGTTTCCATCGCCGATAGCCGGCCCGATCATGGCGTTACGCCCAAACGCCTGCCTGGCGGAGACTCGACAAGGTTCTGCATAGAGGAGGGCGTGGACTCATACCATGTGCAGCATTCGATTTCGACCAGCCGAGCTTCGCTCGCTGCGGAGATAGCAAGAGCTACAACCCGCAAAGACTATCCGCTTGAAAAGGCGCAAGGCGGACTGACTGCGGCCGGGACTGAAATCGAACTGCAGACGCGAATGGAAATTCTGGCGACACACTGTCTTCTCTTCTGGCAGGAGTTCGATTTTCAAAGTCGAGTTGAGCGCCTTGAGGCGTGTCTCGATCTGCTCTGGCAGGAACCCGACTCTCCGAATGTCACAGCTCTCGTCGGAATGTGCCTTTTGCTCGATCCCACTGCTGCCAATGCGGTGTGGCCGAAAATTTGCGAGCTTGTCGAGAACGAGGGCTTCGGGAACGACGATGCGTTGATCGCTACTTTTGCGATCTATCGTTCCGCAACTACGCCTATTCCTGACACCACACGCCGGCGGAACTGGTCGCTGCTGAGATTGCTTACGCAGCCGCGCGACTCGCTCAAAGGAGCGCTGGGGAGACTTTTCAGCGTCATCGGTTGGGATGAAGGTTTGGTCCATCGCCCTTTGCTTGCCGACATGCTCCGCACAAAGACGCCCTCCGCCAGCCAAGTGGGTCAGATGCTCATGATGCTGACGGCGTTGAAGGCATCGATCGAAGCGATCCAGACTGACGCAGTGGTAGCTGCAGTGCACGGGTACTCGCCAGCCGATGACATCGCGCTGACTGCCAAGCACATCGCAGAAATCCGCAAGAGTTTGTTCGAAGCTGCCGGCTTGCCGAAGGGCTTTGACGACAGCGATGCGGCTCAAGTTTCTCTGGCGGGCCTTTCACTTATTGGCGACGAAGAGCACTCGATGGAGCCAGTTCTTAGCGCTGCGTATGATGATTTGTTTGGGACAACGGAGTGCCTGTCTCGGCGATATCGTCACACATTCTCCCGTCAGAGCATCGGTCCCTCATTAGCTCATTCATTGCTTCACGACATCAAGGTGCACCTTAAGGCCAATTGGCCAAAAATCGTCGACCAGCGACGTGACGCGGAGATTTTGGCGCGATGGCAGACGGAGACTCCCTTGATTGTGTTCGTCAAGGCAAGTGACGCTCCGGCGCGCCCTATTCTTGCGTACAGAGATGCTCAAGTGGGTCGAGCGCTAATGGAAGTCATGATAAACGTCATGCACGCCGAAGGACGTATGGCATCGCCTTGGAATCCGGAAGGAAAGCTGCACGCTCACATGTGGATTCGCGCTACCATCATCAATGACGGAGCGGCGATAAGAATCGAGTTCGTCAACCGCGGCTCTGTCTCCGCAGATGCGGCTCGCATGCGTTTGACGAATTACAGCGCACATCTGAGTGCAATGGGTGGGAAGGTAAGCGTGGAACCGGAGGGCGAATTGGTACGAACAGTGGTCCAGTTGCCAACCTTGGGCGGAATCGTTGGGGTGGGAGAGCGGCAATGAAGTATAATGTGCTGGTTGTTGATGATGAACTCGACTCGACAGTTCACGCCAAAAAGAGCGCGAGGCGAGAGTTTTACAACAAGCTCAACGGGACCTTTCAAATTTCGTTCCTTGAGGATCCGGCGCAGCTGCAGTCAACGATTGAAACCCAAAACATCCATGCTGTTCTTCTCGATTTCTTCTTGGAGCGCTGGAAGATTGATGCCCTGACAATCCTTCGAAAGCTGCCGGAAGGACTGCCGGTTGGGCTCATCAGCGGGCACTGGCAGCCCAATTTCGAGAAGCTTCGTCTCGCGACTGCTCCGCCTACAAAGGTGGCTTGTGTTTTCTCCTGGGAGGACTTTGAGAGTCCTGAGCGCCTCAGCATCGTGTCGATGTGGATGGAAAGCGTAATTGCCAAGTCGAGGGGTATTGCCATTACGAGGCTGGGGCCGGATGAGCCAATCCGCATCCTGCATCTCTCGGACATCCAATTCGAGGCAAAGCCTTTCAAGAATCTCGAGGCAGATACCGGGAATTTGGCGCAGCTGATCTACGATCATTGGGGTGGCGGCCCGACTTTCATCGCGGTGACTGGCGACATCACAGAACACGCGCTTCCGTCTGAATACCAAGCAGCGAAGAAGTGGCTTCAGACTCTTGCGAAAGACCTCGACAACGCCTGGACCGACGACAGATTTCTCGTGATACCTGGCAATCACGATGTCTGTTGGGGACTTGGAAAGGCTGCTCGCGTTCTGCCAACAAAGGATGTTCTCGTTCCGGAAGACGCTCCCGATGACCAGCAGAGCATTTACAAGGAATTGAAGCCTTTTGCCTTTGCCCCTTTTCGTACGTTCGCCCGAGATTTGACCGGCGGTGCGACGTGGCAAGCGGAAGAGCACTCGTGGGTCTTGAGCCGCTACCGACATCTCGGTGTTGTGTTTGGCGGGCTGAATACCTCGGAGGAACTGGATGCGAAAAGTGCTCCAACCCGAAGGGTTCCTGACGCAACTCTAGCGGCTTACTTCAATGCGCTTCGTGCTGCGGCGCGCGAAAACGACGCGGTTGTTATTGGGATGACGCACCACCCGATTTTTGTGGTTGCCGAAGATCCGAAAGAGGAACCCGGCATTGCCAACCCGAACGACTTTATCAAATCGCTCGCGAATTTTCCGGGGACCTATGTGAATCTCTGTGGCCACGTTCACGCATCGCTGTCCACAATGGTAGATAAAAAGACGTCGAGCATTCTCGAAATCGTCGCGTCTACTGCCACCAAGCCATCCCGTGCTCGACATGAAGATACTCTTCGTGGGTTCAACTTGATTGAGTTGACTCGTAGCAATGAGCGGGTGACTGGCCTGAAAGTTGTTAGCTGCAAGTACGAGCGTACGGGCCTCGTCGCTGACCGGGCGGATGTCTACGAGCGAGCGCTCGACAGCACTTTCCGCGTTGTACGACCTACCCGGACCTAGCGGAAGTTTCGGCTCCTCAGCCGGATCGCTTCAAGGGAGAGGTCGGGAATGTAGATGTCGCGCGGCTTTGCCGACTGCTGTGTCTTCGAGCGACTGTCTGTTCCGGACCCGCCCGTGTGGCCTTCATCCCCACGGCCATGGGGGAGTGGGAAGGCGACGTCGCGGTCGCCGATTCCGGCAAGCTCACCAGATAGATCATAGAGATGCCGGGCGACCAGATGGACCACGTCGCCTTCGCGCTGAATGCGGCCGTCGACGCGCAGCATGCGGCTGCCAAGGACGACGCGGCGGTTCTGCTCGAAGATCTTCGGCCAGATGACGAGGTTGGCGACGCCCGTTTCGTCCTCGATCGTGATGAACATCACGCCCTTCGCGGAGCCGGGCATTTGCCGCACCAGGATCAAGCCTGCCGTGCGCACCCAGCGGCCGTTGCTGAGGTCGCCAGCCTCGCGGCATGTCACGATCTTCTGCTTCGTCAGATCTTCGCGCAGGAATGCCACCGGATGCTGCCGGAGCGTGAGGCCGACATGCCCATAGTCTTCCACCACTTCGCCGCCGGCCGTCATTGGCTTGAGGGCTACACTGGGCTCGCTAGCTTCCGGTTGGAAGCCTGCCTCGCGCTTGTCGGCTGCCGCGAACAAGGGAAGGGGATCGTCACGCAGCGGTTTGATTGCCCAGAGTGCTTCGCGCCGGGCAAGGCCGAGGCTGTCGCGGAAGGCGTCTGCCTGCGCCAGACGGACCAGGCTTCCAGTCGGGGCCGATGCGCGTCGCCATAGATCGTCCACGCTGGCGTAGGGTTCCTCGCCGCGCGCCGCGACAATGCGAGCCGCATCGAGATTGGCGAGGCCACGCGCCTGACGCATGCCCAGGCGGACGGCGAGTGCGCCATCACTGGCAGGTTCGAGCGTGCAGTCCCAGTGCGAGGCGTTGACGCAGATGGGACGCACCTCGACGCCATGCTCACGCGCATCACGCACGATCTGCGCAGGTGCGTAGAACCCCATGGGTTGCGCATTGAGCAGTGCGGCGCAGAAGACTTCAGGATGATGGCACTTCATCCAGGACGAGGCGTAGGCGATGAGCGCGAAGGACGCGGCGTGGCTTTCGGGGAAGCCGTACGAGCCGAACCCCTCCAGCTGGCTGAAGGTCCGCTCGGCGAACGCCTGCGTGTAGCCGCGCTCGACCATTCCGTCGACCAGCTTGTCTTTGAAGTGGCTGACGCCGCCGGTGAACTTGAAAGTCGCCATTGAGCGCCGGAGCTGGTCGGCCTCGCTGGCCGTGAAGCCCGCGCACTCGATTGCGACGCGCATCGCCTGTTCCTGAAAGAGCGGAACGCCGAGCGTCTTGCCGAGGACGCGCTCCAACTCGGGCGTTGGATAGATGACAGGTTCCCTGCCTTCACGCCGACGCAGGTAAGGATGGACCATGTCACCCTGGATCGGACCCGGCCGGACGATGGCGACCTCAATCACAAGGTCATAAAAGGTACGCGGTTTGAGGCGCGGCAGCATCGCCATCTGCGCCCGGCTTTCGATCTGGAACACCCCCAGCGTATCCGCCTTCCGGATCATGGCGTAGGTGCGCGGGTCTTCAGCCGGAATGGTTGAGAGGTCGAGGTCGATCCCCTTGTGCTCCTTCAGGAGATCGAACGAACGCTTCATGGCTGTCAGCATGCCGAGCGCGAGCACATCGACCTTCATGAACTTCAGGGCGTCGACGTCGTCCTTGTCCCACTCGATCACCTGTCGGTCCTTCATGGCGGCGGGCTCGATGGGAACGAGTTCGTCGAGGCGGTCCTGCGTGAGAACGAACCCGCCTGGATGCTGGGAGAGATGGCGCGGTGTACCGATGAGCTGACGGGCGAGCACGAGCGCGAGGCGAAGGCGGCGGTCCTTGAGATTGAGGTTCAGGCCTGCGGCATGCTTTTCCTCGACGCCGCCATCGCTCCAGGCCCAGATCTGGCTGGAGAGGCCGGCGATCATGTCCTCGGGCAAGCCCAGCGCCTTGCCGACGTCCCGCAAGGCGCCGCGCGCACGGTAACGGATGACAGTTGAGCAGAGGGCAGAGCGGTCCCGGCCGTAGGTGTTGTAAACCCACTGCATCACGATCTCGCGCCGCTCATGCTCGAAATCGACGTCGATGTCTGGAGGCTCCTTCCGCTCCTGGCTTACGAAGCGCTCGAACAACAGGTCGTTGCGGTCGGGGTCGATCGACGTGATGCCGAGGACGAAGCACACAGCGGAGTTGGCGGCCGAGCCGCGGCCCTGGCAGAGGATGTCGCGGCTGCGCGCGAACCGGACGATCGAGTTCACGGTGAGAAAGTAGGGCGCGTAGCCGAGGCTCTCGATCAGGGTGAGTTCGTGGTTCAGCGTCGCTCGGACCTTGTCGGGGAGCCCATCGGGATAGCGTTGCGTCGCGCCTTCCCACGTCAGCTGCTCCAGTGTCTGCTGGGGCGTCATTCCGGGTTCGCTGACTTCGTCGGGATACTGATAGGCGAGCTCGTTGAGGGAGAAACGGCAGGCGTCGGCAATCTTGGCCGAACGCGCCAGCGCCTCCGCGTAGCGGGGAAACAGCCTGTGCATTTCAACAGGCGGCTTGAGATGACGATCCGCATAACGCTCACGCTTGAACCCCAGCTGGTCGATTGTGCATTTTTCGCGGACGCAGGTCATGACGTCCTGCAGGAGCCGGCGATCGGGCGAATGATAGAGGACGTCGTTGGTGACGACCGTTGGAACCCTCGCGGTGATGGCGAGCGCCTGCAGGTCATGCAGGCGAAGCTGATCGCGCGGACGCCGGCGCAGGGTCAGGGCGAGATGAGCGCGGTCGCCGAAGATGTCGCGCATGCGCCGAAGGTTCTTGGCGCACGTGTCATCCGGTGCGTCGGGCACGAGGATCGCAATCAGGCCTTCTGCGTAATCGGGGAGATCACCCCAGTTCAGAACGCACTTCGCCTTGCCCCCGCGGCCTTTGCCCAATGACAGCAACCGGCATAGGCGGGCGTAGGCGGCGCGGTTGGTTGGGTAGACAAGAACTGATGCGCCATCGTCCAGATCGAGGCGGCATCCAACGATCAAGCGAACGCCCGTGACCCTGGCAGCTTCGTACGCGCGTACGATGCCTGACAGCGTGTTGCGATCGGTGATTGCCAGCGTGTCGTGGCCAAGGATCTTTGCCGCGGCGAACAACTCCTCAGCCGAACTGGCCCCGCGGAGAAATGAGAAGTGCGATGTGCATTGGAGTTCGACGTATTTCATCCGAACAGCCCGTGCAGATACCAGCGCTGGTCCCCGGTCCTTGGATCTTCGCCATCGCCTGCGCGGAAAAGCCAGAAGCGCTCGCCGGCCTCGTCTTCGACGAGGAAATAGTCCCGTACTGATCGCAGCTCATGCCTGCTCCGGATCCATTCGCCGAAGATGCGCTCGGGCCCATCAGCGCGTTTGATCTTGCGGCGTTGGCCGCGCCACGTGAACTGGATTGGTGGATGATCGGGGAGAAGCGCGACAGTTTCGACACGCTCTGGGTAGGGAAGAAGGCGGGACGGCCGCGGCCAGTCGATCTGCCAGCGGAGCTGCGTCGGCTCCGCCAGTGGCGGGATCCGCGTCACGGAGCGTTCGGGTATATCGCTCTCGACAGCGGCGAGCCGATACAGGCGGTCTTCGCCAACGCGGTTAGTCAGCGTGTCGATCAACTCGCCGATGTCCCGAACCGGTGTCTCGCCAAGAGCAGAGCCCGGGCGCCAGGGCAGGTCGTCCATGCGGGAGGCGACAAGCGTCATCCGCTCGACGCCGGGTCCGGGATCGATCGTCTCGATGCGGTCGGTGAGGAGGCGAGAAATCCTGCGGGCTTCGCGCGTCGGTCGGGCGAGGCCAGCGCGAATAGACTCAATGCGGCTGTCGATCCGGAAGAACAGGAGATCGAGTTGCGAGGCTCCGGAGATCTTGTCCTCGAGCAGGGCTGCGAGTTCGCCTGCAAGTTTCTCGGTGTAACGGTGCAATGTCTCGGGTGCTGAGATCGGTTCGGGAAAACCACGCGTGACGCGCGGCAGTTCGGGCGGTTCCAGCGGAATGAAGGGTTCGCTCAGGCGGCCATAGGCCTGGTCGATGCGCTGCAGCAGACTTTGCCCGAATCTCAGCGTCAAAGGCGCGCGCGGTGTGGCGTTGAGTTCGCCAATGCTGGCGAAGCCCAGCGTTCGGAGATGCTGCACAATCTCCTGCGGCAGGCGAAGCGCGGCGACCGGCAGGGCAGCGAGCGCATCCGCTGTTTCCGATGCTTCGACGACGTTGAGGCGCGGCGCGGTGAAACGAGCAACAGCATGCGCGGCGCCCCAGGTCGCCGCGCATGCCGCACGCATCGCGATGCTGGAAGACCTCAGCTTTTGTGAGAGGTCGTCCAGCATCGCGGCTTCGCCGCCGAACAGATGCGAAACGCCTGTCGCCTCGAACACCAGACCGTCGGGAGGGTCGATAGCAACGTGCGGTGAGTAGCGGCGTACGGCCCAGAGGCCGAGGCGTTCGAGTGCGGCTACGTCTTCTGCTGGATCGGCAAGCTGCGTCTCGAGGCCAGAGACGAGCGCTTGCGCCTGCGTTGCAGGCATGCCGACGCGAATGCCTGTCTTTCGTGCGGCCATGTTAGCCGCGTGAATCACCTTCGAGCGTCCGTCAGATCCGATGAGAACCAGCGGTCGATCACGAGGCGGCGCGGTATCGGGTCTCGCCCTGTAGTAGCGATCCGTCGGCCACGTCGGCAGGAAGAGCGAGACGACCCGTTTCATCACACGCCTCCACGATGAAGTCCGCACATTGACCGGCCTGGGATCGGATCAGTTCGACCAGCCAGCGGGGTCGACCGACGCCAGGAACAGGGAGTGGCGACGAGGGAAGGGCAGTGACACGCCATCGCGTTGTCGCTGCGGTTGGCTGTCCGAAGTCGAATGTGTCGCGATCGCGCTTCCAGCGGCGGAGTACTAACGCAAGCGTGCCGGATATCTCCGCGGCAAGCTTGAGGCGGCGTGAGGCTGTCATTGAGAGCTTGGCGATCTCGCCGACAACCGTCCCGAGGCCGCCATGGCGAAGGCCTTCCTCGCAGCAGGCAAGGAGAGAGGCTTCATCGCCAGCTTCGACGATGATGATGCGATCCGGGTCGAGACCGGCCTGGGCGAGTGCTGGCGCAAACAGATCCGGGCGGGTCATGCACCACAGGATTTGTCCGCGCGTGCGCGCCGCGATGCCGGCGGCGAAGAGAATGGCGGCCGCTCCGTGCAGGGCGCCGGAAGCGCCGCCAGCAATCTCATGCAGCGAGGCGAGCTCGAGACCTTTGCGGGGAAGCGCGTGGTCGATCGCCGAAACGCCAAATGGGAGCGTCGCCGCATCGGCGCGCGCAGGCGTTCCGACGCGGGCGATGTCGTCTCGAAGCTTGCGCAACAGCGCTTCGTTTCGCACGGCGGCCTCCCATGAGTTCCTGATTTGTTCTATTGGCCCAGAAGAGTCAAATCCGGGCGAATGAGCCTTCCTCTACGCGTGGAAGCTCTCAGAGTCAGACGTATATTCGAAAAATGTACGACGCGCATTCTTGACGCGACGGCTCTCCAGACACAATTCTTGCCTCGCCAAGCAATAATGTTGGTGATTCTGGCGCAGGATTTTTCGAAACTCATGGATACGGGCACGAGCGGCGCGAACAAGTCAGCGTCGAGAGATTCGAAAAAGCGAGATAAATTCAAAGATTTGGCTGAGAAGCGTACAAACAAGGCCCTTGAAACGATCCGGCTGATCGGCAACCTCTCCAACCGGCAGTCCTACGCATACGAAGAGGCCGAGGTGAAAAAGATCGTCAAGGCGCTCAAAGACGCGGTCTCCGAAGTAGAGGCCCGGTTCAACCCGCCGTCTGGCCGCCCCGGCGGCGAATTCAGACTTTAGACGGGTGGGGGGACAACATGAGCGACGCCAAGAAGATCACGCCAATCCGTATTGCCAACATCGACTTCACGGTCGCTCGACAGATCGAGCAATGCCCAAAGACGATGATGCTCCGAGAACTTGTGATGAATGCGGCCGAGGCGGCGAGCCGCGCGCTGGAGGGCCGCCGGGTCGTCGAGATAAAGGGCAAGAACATCCCTGAATGCGGAGGCGCCCGAAAGCTTGCGATATGGAACACGGGCCCAGGCATGACCAGCGAGGAGCTGGATCACATCTGCGATCTCGCGGCCTCACTCGGGAAGGACATGGCGCTCGACGGCAACTTCGGCATGGGCGCCAAGGTCGCATCGCTGCCCTCCAACACGCTCGGGATGAGATACCGCTCATGCCGCGATGGCACCGTGAGCCAGGTCATCCTCGGTCAGCGAGATGACGTGTATGGCAAGATCCTCGTGTCTCTCGACGACGGCACGATGCATGAGGTCGTCGATGTCACGGACCAGGTCGCCTCGGAAGGCGAACGCGCCCTGGACGAGGATTGGACCGAGGTTGTCCTCTTCGGTCGCCGACCTGAGCAGGATACCGTCGCTGATCCATATGACTCAAACCCCGTGCAGGAGCGGCAGTGGATCACCACCTACCTGTATCATCGATTCTATCACCTTCCGGACGGGGTCGAAATGATGATGGAAGAGGGCACGCATCCGCGGGACGGCCGTCGTCCCTTCAAGACGATCCCTCAGCGTGCAGACGCGTTTGGTCAAGTCGAGACGATGGATGCGGGCAATGGCATCTTGATCCACTATCTCTACGACCCCCCCTATCAGACGGCCGGCGGGCACAACAAATCGATCTCCGGTTCGCTCACGTCCTCTGTCAGCACCTGCGCTGTGGTTTTCCGCGGCGAGATGTACGATGTCCGTAAAAGCAAGAAGTGGGCGTCCGATGCGCCCATGTTCGGCATCCCGTTCGGGGCGAAACACATCTCCATCCATATCGAGCTGCCTGACGACTTCGGGGTGCGCCTCGAACCCTATCGCCGCTTTCTGCAGCTGGTCGAAGGTGACCAGCGACAGGTCACCGTTGAAGATTTCAGCGAGATGGCGTTTGCGAACAGACCTGAATGGCTGATCGAGATCATCAACTCGCTGGCACCCAAAGCCTCGACGTCGACACAGGATCTCAAGAAACAGCTGCAGGACCTCCTCAATGAGCTGCGCGTGCGCACGCCGAGTCCCAGGGCCGAGCGCGAAGGCGACATTGTTGTGGAAGCCGGCGGCGCACGCGGCGCGGTGGCGTCTCGCGCGAACGGCGGATCTGGTGGAGATGGCCGAGCGCCTGACAAGCCAACTGAGCTGCTGCAGAACCCGGCAGGCGCCAAGCGGGCCAACATCGCCCGCAACATGGAACAGGCACCAGACATCATTCTCCTGCGCGATGACGAGCACATTGCCGAGAAGGAAATAGCGGGGAAAGCCGCCCGCTATTTCCGCGAGGCCAATCAGCTTTTCATCAACATGAAGTACTCTGCCGTCGCGTCCGCGGAGGATCATCTCCTTCGACGTTATGCAGGTCACGACGACCCCGAGCTTTTGCGCAGCGAGTGTCTTCGCTGGTCAGAGCAGATAATGATGGGGCGTGTCGGCTTCGCCGTTGTCTATGCGCAGGCGAAGCAACTCCTGCGCGAGTGGACGAGCGACGATGTGAAGAAAGCGCTGGAACCGGAAAGTCTGAGCTTGGCCGCGGACGGCTGGCGCGACGCGATCAGCAGCGCTTATCACAGCATTAGCCGTCGCCTGGGGACTTCGCAGGCGAAAATGAAGGAAGACCGTGAGGAAGGCGAATCCATCGGTGCCTGAAAGCGAGAATAGTCCCCCTGGCGAGCCGGCCAAGCCGACACCTCAATCGCCGTCGCGTGGTCGCCTTTCGCCCTCTGCCTATCTGCGGCAACGACGCCCTGAGCTCTACTCGGACAGCGCGCAGCGCGAGGCGTATGTTTTGGACCGCCGCGTGTTCGACCATCATCTCGATACGCTGACCAGTCGGAATGAGACCCACGATTTCGAGCTTTTCAGCCGCAAGCTCTGCGAGCGTACGATCTGCCCGAACTTGCGACCGAACTCCGGGCCAGAGGGGGGAGGAGACAGCAAGGTCGATACAGAAACCATTCCTGTCTCCGACGAAGTCGCGTCCACGTACTTCGTGGGGCTAGCGAACAGCGGCAAGGAGCGCTGGGCGTTTGCGTTCAGCGCTAAGCGCACTTGGAAGCAGAAGGTGCGCGGCGACGTGGCGGGCATTGTCGGTACGGGTCGCGGTTACCAACGCATATACTGTGTCACAAGCCGCTATGCGCGCGCCGCCGATCGCGCTGCGCTAGAGAAGGAGCTTAGCGAGAAGTACGGCGTCCCCGTCACCATTCTCGACCGTTCGTGGATCATCGAGGAGGTCATCGACCAAGGGCGTAAGGATATCGCGTTCAACTATCTACATGTCGGAGAGCTGACCCAGGGCGCGCGGCTGGGCCCGAACGACTTTTCGCGACAGCAGGTGCTTGAGGACATTGAGAAGGAGATCGACGACCTCGCGAACTTCCAGGGCGCTGAGATGCAACTGGCCAGTGAAGCTCTCGTGGCGGCAAAGATGTCGCGCAATCTTGAGCGCCCGCGTACCGAGACCGACGGTCGTTTTGCCCGGGCAATCCGCTTGGCGGATAGGTACGGAACCGCCCGCCAACAAGTGGACGCGCGTTACGAGGCGACCTGGACAGCATTCTGGTACTTTGACGATCTCGATATCCCGTTGCTCGATTACGACGAGTTCGAAGCGCGTGCCTCAACGAACGAGACTGCGCACACCCTGGAGCTGGTAGGAAATCTGTTCCAGCTACTGACGATCGAGGTTCGCCATGCAATCGTCTCGGCTGATGATGCGAAGCTCGTGGAGCGTGGCGATCGCCTCGTCTCAACCCTTCAAGTAGTCGTCGATGACCGCTCGCGACCAAATGCTGCGCTGGAGGCGAAAGTCAGTCAGCTAACAGTTCGACTTAACCTCGCACTGATCGCAGAAGACTCAGAGGCGGTGTCTGCGCTCTGGTCGGCGCTTGAGTCGGTGTTGGATGAAGCTCGGGCCCTCGGAGAGTTCGACGCCCATCGCCTGCTTCGAATGATCGAGGCATTTGGCGAGGCGGCGGGCTCTGATCCAGGATACACCTCGCTGGTTGAAGCAACATCGACATTTGTGGCTGAGCGCACAAGTGAAGGCGAGGGCGCTCGGGTTCTGCTTCGCCGCGCTCAGCAGCTGGGTAACGAAGACATCTTCGATGTCATCCGTCTGCTGGGACGCGCGGCCCGCCTCCTGACAAAGAAGGAGTACGCCGGGGAGCTCATCGAGGCGATGCAACAGCTAGGCATTGCCTATCGCGCAGCCGGGCTTTTCTGGGCCGCTCGCGCCAGCTTCATGTTTGCCGCTGCCGCGATTCTCATCGAAGCCGAGGCGGACGGCAGGCTCCAACCTCAAATCATACCCACGCTAAAAACCCTTGCTTGGATTTTACTCCAGCTCCGGCACATGCCGGATTTTATCGAGACGGTGCAGCTGATGCGCGGAGCGGGCGCCAGTCTCACGCTCAATGCCGAACAACGGCGACATTTTGCAAGGTCCACCCAAGAGCTTGACCTCGCAATGGCGAGCCAGCTGCTGAACATCACCGACAGCGAGTTGGGCCTTGTGCAGCTTCTCCCTGATTTACTCGATGCCGCTGGTCTCATTCATAGCCGATCGGCCTTGCTGTACCGACTCGGCTACGAAACAGAGCTGCGGGCAGAGGGCTCGATACCGGAAACCGAAACTCCTCGACAGGTCCTGGATCTCTACAATCGCGCGGCAAGTCAGCCTGTCTCTGACGAGATCTGGGGGCCATTGCTTGTGAACGACACCGCGCCGCAGTCCTTTGCGACGAAGGTGCTCGGCGTTGAGATCGCCGTCGAAGTCGAAGGTACAATGAACTCCATTCTCGTCGCTGAGGCCGTACTGGGCACAATCGAGGCGTATTTTGCCACGACATTGGAATTGCGAATCCACCCTCACGCAGAGTCGGTCAACATTCAGGTTCGCGAACTTGACGGCGCTGTAGAACCGGTTTTCCAGTTCTCGCTCGACACGATGTCCGGAGACTTGGTCTGGCCAAAAGATGTTTCGCCGGCACAGTTCGGATTCCAGGAGCGCAGCGTACCAGCGCTGCTAGGAATCGCGGGCGAGATCCTCACGTCTATCAGCATTATCGAAGATGCCGAGGAGACTATTGCAACACTACGCAACAACGAGGCGGTGGCTGAACGCGTCATGATGATCTCCGTCGCCAGCAACAGCCGGAGTCGGGCATTCGGCGAAACTGTACGCCGTTTAGACTATTGGCCCGGTATTACGCCTGAGAGGCATGCGGTGCGCCCCGTCCGACCTCAGATACGACGGACAAGACTGCCGCCGGTTCCCCATGAGGACGCTGACAAGGAAGGCGAAGAACCAGCCTCACATCGAGGCACTGTAGTTAGGTCTATCATCAACCCGCACTTGTGGGATCGCGCGGGTTGGCTGGGCGCGGGCTACATTCAGGGATTAGACGGCATCCCAACCCTGGCGCTGCTATTCACTGATCGAGACGCAGCAGAAAAAATCTTCCAGGCTTGGCGCGAACGTTTTGGAGCGGTCGATGTCCAGCAGCAGATCTATATTGCTATCGTCACGGGTGTTGATGCCGCAAACCCGGCCGCCTACGACTTCGTCCTGACGTCGGCTCCGCCTCGCGATGAAGAGTGGGCTGACGGACCGGTTTCCTTCACAAAGCGCGGCAAGAGGATGGAGCCAGCAACGAATGCGGGCTTGCAGGCCTTCATCTCGAGCTACAGGCAGAGCGGCCAGTATAGGCTTATGCCAGCCATTCTAACATCGACGGGCCAACCGGAGCTTCTCGAACGCTTTGCGATACAGAAATCTCATGTGTCGATAAAATCCGTTGACGAGATCGGCCCTCGCGATTTCGAACAGATCGCCCTCGAGCATGGCAGAGAATGAATCAAATCGGGGCGATTGCGATTGCGAGCCAGGCTAGCGTGCGTGGCCCATAATCTGGTCGCCATCTACAAGCTCGATGCCTAGCTCGCAGGCCGTCTCGATCGCGGCGGGGGTGAAGGCAGAGCTTATCATCAACATAGCGCGATCGGCTCCGCGCAATCGGCGCGCGCCTTCGAGTTCTCGCACGACATCAGGGCCGATCTTCGCTTCCCAGTGTTTGCACTGAATCACCCATTTCACGGGCGGGGTCGAGCCCTTGAAGCCTACGATATCGACGCCGCGATCGACCGAGGCGCGAGCGACTTCATCGAATCCCGCTTTCGATAGCCAACCAGTACAATGCAACTCGAATTCCAGCCAATTCAGCTCGGTGAGCGCCTTGCCCTTCGACGGAATCACGTCGAACAACGCCTGTGAAATGGAACGACTACGATACACCCGCTCAACGTCAGCGCCCGCAACTGACGACCCGCGCACCCATGTATGGCCCTCAGGCGGCCGCTTCTTGAACTCGGAAGCAAGCGTAAGTTGCTTTACTGATACTGACTGCCCTGCCGGAAGCTTGCGGTAATGTTCCGAGCGCCAATGGGCTGCTCTGGCGACAAACGAACCGCTCCGCTCTGCCTGCGCAACCAGATCGCGTCCACCGACATAGCGGATACGAGGCAGATAAACTACGCGCCGTTCGACTTTGCCGCTCCGGGTGGGCGTCGACATCACGCGTGGTGGACCGAGAACTCTTTGCCTTTCCTCGATAATCCAGAAATCGCGAAGCGCGGAGGCGCCCATGAGGGCCAGGATGGCGGTGACATCATCGAAGCCTGCAGCACGACCATCGGGTCCGCATCCTGTCGAGGGAACGACCCATTTCTGCGCCGATGGGAAATAGTAGATCGGAAGCACACGACCAGCCTGATCCAGAGCCTCCATCATGACAAAGCCGGGCGTAAGTTCTTCAAAGGCCAGGAACGTGAACGGCGGAAAGTTGATCTCGACAAATGCACCGGGCGGGATCGATCCCGTTCGCAGGATATCTGCTTCCTGCAGGATGGATCGCGTTAGTGCGCGCAGATCGGCAGTCGATCGCTGAAACCCCGCCATAGTTCTGAGATCATAAACATAGCCCGTACCCAAGCGTTCGCGCCGACCATTGGGCCGATCGATGTGAATTGGGTGGGTCAACTTCCGGGTCCAGAACGCCCAGATCGATTGAGAATCCAGATCGCTGTATTCTGAAGCCGGTGCGTTTTGAGGCGAGGTGCGCATCCGCGGATCCAAGACCCAGAGGGCTAGTATCGACCGCAAAGCGGCGCCAACGGGCTCATCAGTCTCGAAGTGTGCGTCCATGTAGAGGTGGAATTTCAGAGCATTCGGGTGGACGGGTCCCAACACATGATTCAATGCGCCGCTAATGAAAATGCGCGCAAACTCGAACGGCGAGACTTCAAAGTGCTCCTTGCCTGGTCCATGGACGAAAGCCAACAACGCTTCGCCACCCAGGGTCGTTGGCTGGGCGTCGGCTGGCAGGCTTGTGAAAGCCTCTACCGATTTCGGAAGATCCGAGGCTACGGCCTCGTAAGACGCTTCGTAGAGCTTGCGCTTTGGGACGTGCTTGATGCGGTCAAGGACATGCGCGCTTTCATCCGAGTGATACTTGCCAACCAGTTCCCAGAATCGCTCGAGGGAAGCGCGAGTTTGTTCGGGGTTTGTCATTGTTTGCCGTCGGAGTAGGATGGCTGCTGTTCAAAAAGCCATAACGGTAGCTCCGAGGATTTCCGGTTGCCGCGAACTAACGGAGCGAACCAGTCGGGGCGCTGGGGCGCCAGTATTTGCACCACGCTTCCTTCCGACACCGTCTGGTCCCGATAGTACTGCGCGAACATCCGGCTCAGAGTGCCGATCATTTCGAAGCCTTCGTTGTGTCGTTCAGCAGGCGCAAACTCAAAATCGATCGAGAGGAGACGGTCGTCTTGTACAACGGGCTGTGCCTCCGCCCCCTCCCAGCTCCCATACTGAATTAGGATCAGGGCAGTCTGACGGTCCGCCTCATCTGTCACCTCGACACCGTCGCATAGAACTTGGGTTGATCTTATCGTGACCTTGACTGTTCCATCGCTTTGGATGGGGCCGGTCTTCTCTTGATCCATTATCATCCGGAGTCGCAGCGGTAGCCGCGCGCCGACTGTTCGATCGCCAAGTTGAGCCATCTCGTTCGCTTGCATGGCTGCTGCCAAATCGATGTCGAGGTTACCCGCTTCGTCAATAAAGCGATGCGGCGACACCAGCGTCCAAATGGACCAAAGTGACCAGTAGATGGCTATCTTTAGCTCCGCGCCGGTTGCCTCCGCATAAGCCTGCAGCTTTTTGTAGTATGTCGAGTTGAAGACGCGACGGCGTTGTCGAGCTGGATTGGACTCGTGCACATTCTTGACTTCGACTAGCCAGTGAGCTCCGTCTGGCAACACGATCCGGAAATCTGGCGCGATCATGTCGATTGTCGAGTGGAGCCGGCCAGCGTCTTCCGCCTTGATAAGCATGTAGCGTCCGAGGCTTACGACCAGACTTTCAAACATCGCCTCTATGCGCTGTCCGTGTACCAGCGTCGGATCCGACAACGCGTGTTGAAGCGACTCTCCGACCGACCTCTGGAAGTCCTCTAGGGTCTTTACCTCGCGCAGCGAGACCTTCTGGTCCGCGCCATAGCGCGCATACTGTGCGAACAGATCGAATGGTTTTGCGATGTTGGCCCCCCTAGCTGAGAGCAAGTCTATTCCAGCACGACCTTCTGACCAAGCTACTATCGATCCGTAGTCGGTCGCCACCGATCGACCTGAGGCCGGTGTTAGGCGTGAAATAGGCGCCAAGGTCTTCGGCCCAGCTCGCACGCGCACAGCTCTCATCGCCTGTCACGCTCGCCGTTCAAGGGACGCTACGCTCTTCGCCCTTGAGCATCGAGCTCTTACGACAGGCGCTTTCGCTTCCTGTCGCGCATGCGACCCGGTTCGCATTCTGCAACCGCGAACATCTTGGGAGCAAATAATGCCTATCCAAAAATCCTCAATGCAGTTCGTCGCGCTGAACAAGCTCATCATTTCGCCGCGCAATGTGCGTCGCAAGGATCGGAAATCCGATATCGAGACCCTGTCGGCTTCCATTGCGTCTCGCGGTCTCCTCCAGAACCTGTGCGTTGTTCTTGTTGAAGACGGCCGTTACGAGGTCGTTGCTGGCGGTCGCAGACTCGGCGCACTCAAGCTTCTGGCGAAGAAGGGCGTCATCCCCAAGGACTGGCCGGTGCCCTGCAATGTTGTCGAGCGAGAAGCAGGGAAGGAGGTCTCGCTGACTGAAAACGTTCACCGCGTTGCTATGGATGCGATGGACGAAGTTGATGCGTTTGCCGCGCTCGTTTCCGAAGGCTCGACGCCAGATGAGGTCGCACACCGGTTCGGTGTCACGCGCCGCCACGTCGACCAACGCCTCGCACTCTCGGGATTGTCTCCAAGGATCAAAGCCGCGTGGAAGCGCGGCGACGTCACATTGGACGCCGCGAAGGCGTTCTGTGTGGTTGATGATCACAGCAAACAGGATGCGGTTTTCCGCAGCCTTGGCCGGCCGGTCACGAACCCGTCCTCCGTAAGGGCCCGTCTGATGGATGGACGTGTCCGCGCATCTGATCGTCTCGCCGTCTTTGTAGGGCTGGATGCGTACGAAGCCGCCGGCGGCATGCTGCTGCGCGATCTCTTCGACGTCGAGGCAGTCTTTGTCGAGGATCCCGCGCTACTTGCGCAGCTGGCCGAGAGCAAACTGAACGGGTCGCGGGAAGTCTGGTTGCTGCAAGGGTGGAGCTGGGTAGAGTGCAACTTAGGCGGTGGGCGCCATCATGGCATCTCATCGACGCGCTTCTATCCGGAATGGCGTGATCCGACGTCCGAAGAGCAAGCTGAGCTCGACGCCCTTAAAGCAAAAATCGAGGTGCTCGACGCTGAGCTCGAAAGCAACAGTCAGGAGGATGACGATCGATGGTCCGCGCGAGACGATCTCGAAGCGGCCTATGAGACGATTCGCCAAGCCGGACGTGTCTGGACGCCCGAGCAAAGAGACATCGCCGGCGTCATGCTCGGTGTCGATCACGACGGCGAGCTCGCCGTAACCGAGGGTCTAGTCAAGGTTGGCGATCAGAAGCAGGCGGATGCCTACCTCAGGAAATGCCGGGCAGGGGAGGATTCGACCGATGAAAGGTATGAAGTCGAGAACCCTGAACAGCGTACCAGCGCGCTGCCGAAGGCCGTCAACCGCGACCTGACCTTGGTGCGTACCCGGGCGATCCGTTTAGCCCTGTCGGGTGACCTAGATGTCGCGCTGGCCGTATGCGTTGCTACGCTGATGCGGCGTAGCCTGCAGATCGGAGAGATGACTGGCGTCGCATTGTCAGCTCAAATGCGCGATGTCGATGATCACACAGCTCTCGTGGAAGCGCGTGCGGAGATCGAAGGCCGCCTCCCGACAGATGAGATTGAGCTTTTGGAATGGGCGCTTGACCTTTCGCGTGAGCCTCTACTTGCAGTCTTGGCCGTACTGGTTGCGGGCGCGATTGATCTGACCCACGAGGACACATCACCCGCCGATCAGAGCAAGCAGGGCATAGGTGACCTGCTTGCTCAGCGCCTGGACATCGACATGACGCGATTCTGGAAGCCTGATCTCGCCTTCTGGGTTCGACTGCCGAAATCCGCACTGATGCACGCGTTCGCGGAGTCGCCCGGAACCGAGAAGCGGAGCGTTCGCGCGCGGGAAGATTTGATCAAGGCTCATGCGAAGCTTCGCAAAGACGAGCTCGCGGCTAAGGTCTCGGTCGAGTACGAGGGGGCCGCGTATCTGCCAGATATTTTGGTTACGCCCGTTGCCGCTGGAGGCCTCGCGGTTACAGCGGAAGGCGTTGCAGCGGCCTCGCTACCCGCTGTCGCTGCAGAGTGAGTGAACGAGAGATCCCACGCGGGACTGCCTTGCGTGGGATCTCATTGCTCCTCATCCCAATGATTTTCTTCATCGGTGAAATAGGGATGTCCACCCGAAAGCTCGCGCACGGCCTCTGCCATCTGATCGGGGTCGTGAAGGTAATATTCCTTTCCCCAATGTTCGCTCACCCCGCTGTCGAACTGATCGTCGCTGCCGGGGTGCTTGATGAAGGTCTTCGCAAGATCGCGAGTTCGAGCATCAAGGTACCGAGTTACATCCCACAACTCCCCTTCTGGACCTGCTGCGAGCGAATGAGCGATGAAGCCAATTCCGCCCGCGAATGGCGACACAAGCCAACCTCGAACACGTGTCCAGGCGGGATGGTCTGCGACCCATCTTTCGACGTTGGAGTGGCAGTACGATGGCTTCAAATGATGCTTCTCGAATTCGAGGTCGGGGCGATCGAACGGAACGTCCCACACAGGGTCAGATATCAATCCTCGGAGATGCTCGAAGAACGCCCGATCGTAGACCAATAGAATCTCCTACCAGCATGCCGCGGAGTAGCGTCCACGTTGCACCTGTTCAATTTCCATCTTCTTCGGCTGCTTCAGCGGCCGCGATCTCTCTGGCTGCATCCCGGATCGCATCGATTGATCGTCCCTTTGCCCGGCACCAGGCGAAGAGTTGCTCTCGCGGTCCAGGAACGAGCTTGGTCGCCAGAAGCGCGGCCCAGTACGGCCACATGCCTTCCCGCTCATTAGTCATGAGGGCCGCGATGATGATTCCGGTAGCAGCTTCGACGCGCCCGTCCCGCGCAAGTGCGGTAGCCCATATCGTGTTGAGGAAGTTGGCCGCGAGCGCAGTGTGGGAAAGAGCGTCGGCTGTTTCGTGGCCCATGTATCGGCAGACGGCTGATAACCACAGCAATCTGGACGTGTCGTCCGATCTGTAGACCTTCAGAAGGGTCGCGAAGTCGAACACCACGACGCCATGTCGTAGGGCCGCGAGTTGGCGCAGCGCTCGAACGTACTCATCGAAAGGCATCGTCTTTGCGTCAAGCGCGACCATTAGAACGGCTTGCAGCCACACGCCTTTGGTCTTGAAGAGTTGCGTGGAGAGTTGGCGGAAAGCCATGTCATCGCTCAGCAACAGCCGTGATTCTCCCGCCAGGATCGCAGGTGCAATGACATCCGAGCCCGGAGATTCGATCAGGGCCTCAGCGATCTCGGGCAGATTGTCTGGCATCGAGACCGCCGCAACGTCGCAGTGGGCTTCGATGTCCGCGAGGATTGCAGTGAATGTCTCGGCGGCGCGCCTCCGGTCATCCTGACTGATCTCCTCGCGATAGAACTGACCATCGCGATAAGAGGCAGACATGGACTGTCCAGCCCGGTCGGGCTTCTGCAGAGCTATGAGCTCGCGCAAGTCATCCAGCTCGGAACTCGGCACGCTTAGCGGCCCCAAGACTTCCTTCAGGAGCGGAAGAAGTCCGAGCTGGGCGGCGCGCCAGGCGGTAAAGCCGTCGAGGACTGCTCCCTTGCCCCCATTGGCGCGGATCGCCGCGATCGCCGCTCTCAGTTGCGCGGTTGAGCCCGAGTGCGTGCGAACGTCGTGTCCGCGCGAGGCCACAAAGTCGGCAAAACCAACAGCGCCGGCCCTGTGATTGGCGGCGAGGAAGGCAAGAGGGAAGGGGTTCTTAAGGTAGGTCTCGATCAGCTTCTCGTCGGCCTTACCCTTGCGCCGGATTTGTTCGAACACCTTCGACAGGTCGCCATCACCGACGTGGATGCGAACGACGCTTTTGACCGATGGAAATCTTGTTTCGATGTTTTCGAGCAGATCTTTGCCCGCCCGGAACCAAGGCGGCAAAATCGTCTCGATAGTCCAGGTCTTCTCAACGCCGAAGTTCGCCGTGTGAGTGAAGGACTCGCCGGCCTTCTTCCCCATCGCGGCTTGCACAAGCGGGTGATCAATCGGGATGGGCTGCGCCCAGGGGAGATGCCGCGACTCGCCGACAATCCCCTCCAAACGGCCGCCTTCGCCGTCCACCATCTCGACCCATAGTCCGTTGGCCAAGGTATCAGGAAGACCCTCGAAGACGTCTTGGGCAGGTTCGATGATCAACCCAGCATACTTTTGCGCGACATCCGGGTTCTCTGGCGCGTTTCGAAGAGCGTCATATCCGATCATGATGGCGCGCTTGCCCAGGCCGCGCTCATTCAGAATCTGGGCAAACCGGACCCGGTCCCCAGGCAGCCCTGGAGTCGAATCGATCGAAAGATCGCTTAGGAACGCGTCGAGCTCGGCGTATCGTCCGCTGCGTACGAGCGCGATGACCAGAGGCAGCGCGAAAGCCACTTCGCGCTGTTGAGCAAATGCGGAGGTAAGCAGGGGAATAGCCGCGCCGACATCGCCTCGGTTTAGTTCGACGATGCCAGCCGCGCGCTGATAAAAGGGCTTGGCCTTGAGGGCGTCGGGCAGGCTTGCGAAGAAATGCTCGGCGCGGACCCTGACAGGATAGTCGTTTAGCAGCGCATTTGCGAGCAAGCGCAGCTCAGGCGTGTCGACTGTGAAGTCGAGATGGGCGAAGAACATGTCGGCGATCGTGCGCCAGTCCCCAAACGCAAACGCCTCATGAGCGACAGCATATCGGGCCGCGAAGCCATCATCCTTCGATTCGATGCCGGCTCGCGCAGACTCGTAGCATGTCTGTGCAAGACCCATCAGACCATTGCGGCGGGAGCACTGGGCGAGCAATGCCAAAGCGCGCGGGTCGCCATCGGCCTCTGCGATGCCGCTCTTCAAGATCTCCGGCCGATCTGACGGCGCCGCCAGATTTGCGGTTGCGACAGCCCGTGCCGCCTTGACTATGGTCCTCTCACCTTCCGGGAAAAGCGAGAGGTGTGTCGTGACAAGCTCAACGAGTTCGGCCCATGCGTCCTTCCGCATGAGAACGTGAAAGCGCATCATCGACGTGTCGCGCGTAACAGGCAGCTGACCGAGGAGCGTCTCTGCCTCTGTCTCTCGGCCTGCCTCGAGAAGCGTCGCGGTAGTCTTCTCTTTCAACTGCTCGTCATCTGGGAAGGCCACTATGGCCTCCTGCCCAACGATCACGGCGCGGTCTTTCTCACCGAGCAGGCGCAGGACCACCATCAAGTTCGCGGGGATTGCCACAGCGTCATGGCGCAAGCGCGTGGCTGAGGCCTTCATGGCTTGCCAGCGTTCATCCAAAATCGCCGCCGCCTGATTCAGGTCCGCTCGCTCGTCGGCCGTCAGACGATACCCAAACCTGGACGCCTTCGCCCCAATCACGCGAGCGGCCAGAGCGTGAGCGTATTGCTCCGCGATCTGGATGTTGTCCGGGTGCGCTGCGCGTGCCTTGATCGCTTGCGCGATCCAAAGTTCTTCTTCCTGCCTTTGAACGTGAAGTCGGGCGACGGCGAGGGCGACCGCGGGGGAGCCGCGCACGGCTTCGGGCACGACAGCGGTCGGATCGGTGAATGACGGATCCTGCGCCATGCCTTGGATGAAATAGCAGGCGAGTAGAGCGTTGTCGGGTTGTTCGCCGAGCATCTTCTCAGCGAATGGGCGCAGTGCGGCCCAGTCGTTGTTTATCAGAAGACCGAGCGCCTTGTCTGCAACGGCCTTGGGGTTGAGTGGGTCGTGTTCGTAGGCGGCGATAAAACCCGCAGCGGCGGTCGCGTCGTCGCCGAGAGCGAAGTGGCAGGCGGCAATGTTGGCGTCGATCCGGAAGCGGATCCGACCAGACGCGGTCGGGAACTGAGAGATCCTGAGCGTGCTGAAAAAATCCAACGCCATCTGTGGCGCTGTCTCAATTTTCTGCGCGTAGTTGGTGATCTGGCGATCGATCTCGGATTCGGCGTTCGCAGCCGCGTCCGCGGGATCAGCTTGTACCGTCCGGCCGATCGCCTCGATCGCTTCCCGGGTCCGCGCAGACAGCTCGATGAGTGTGTTGACTTTCTCGACGACGATGTCGCCATGGGACGTATGCGTCGGATCGAATGCCTTGCGCGCCTCGGGGTGACGCTGGATACGATTCTGCATCGTTCCCCAGCCCCATATGCGGATGGTGAGGGGTTTCGCTCGTCCAGCGCTGAGTTCCTGGGAAAGCTGAAGCGCGATTGCCTGGAGGTCCGGGTCGTCGTCGGCCGTCGTGCAGATGATGTACTCAGACAGAAGCGGCTTGAACGTGAGCGCTTTCTTCACCTCGGCGCGGAGGCTGGCTTCGGACAGCTCCTTTCCGATCATCATCTGCTTGCATTGGACACCGACCACGCGATTTGGGTCGCCATTCCGGATCCCGAAAAGATCGACCCCGTACTGGTTTTTACCGCGGCGTCCGTAGAGCTGAACGTTCGGGTCATCGAGCTCGCAGGACCACAGCACCCTACTCGCCCGCTCGAACGCTTGCTCGTCGGCCGGTCGATCAATCTGGATAGCTGGCAGTTCCGACATGCATCACCGATACGCCTCAACCTGTGATTTTGGCCCGAGTCTATGCAGCTGTTCAATTGGCGGTAGCGCGCTCGGATCGAGCCCAGCCGGCCTTTCAACGCGTTTCGGGATGACGCGCCGTCATGCCTACCTGCTACCCCTGAGGTGCAACCGCCGGCTTCACGTCTGCTTTTGACGCCCATCACGCGGCCGGCGCATGCCCGCTCAAGGGGCCGAGGCTTCGGGCTTCGCCCTGCAGGCCGCACCAACCCCTTGCGCGGTCACCGCTGCGCTTGCTTTCCGGCCGCTCCTGAGGGGCGTCGCAGACGCGACCCCGGCGGGGCTGATCTCGCGGGAGAGCAAGGAAGACCTAGATGGACCGCGCCTCATTCGAACTCATCGGCAATGTCGGTAAGCTCGAGATCAAGCCGACCAAGGGCGACAAGAAACTCGCCATCATCTCACTCGCCACCTCCGAACGGTGGAAAACTGACGGCGGTGAATGGACCGAGAAGACCTACTGGCATCGCGTAGTCGTTTTCGCTCCAGCGAAGGTCACGCTCATCGAGAAAGCCGTCCAGAAGGGCACCCGGCTCCGTCTCGTCGGCCAGATCCGGCCCGGCTCCTGGGAGGATGAACGCGGTCAGACCCGGTACACGGTCGAGTTCGTCGTGACCGGATTCGGCGACGTCGAGATCATCGCTCGCGGAAAGCCAAAGGCCGAGGAAACCAGCCCTTCGGACGCCGAAGCGCCTAAAGGCGGCAAGCGGAAGAAAGCGGCTTGATCCGCCAGGCCGGCGGCTCAGGCCGCCGGCCTCTCTTCCTCCATCCAAAAATTTCAACCGAACAGGGAGGCCAGCATGGCCGCCAACGCCGACACCGTGTCGCTGCATGACGCGGTCACCAACCGCATCATCAGCGAACTTGAAGCCGGTCGAATCCCCTGGGTTCAACCCTGGGCGTCGTCCGGAACGACCCCTCTTGGCCTACCTCAGAATGCCGCGACAGGTCGTGCGTATTCGGGCGTCAACATCCTGCTGCTCTGGGCCGCAGCCCTGGAGCAGGGCAGGCCATCCCAGCGTTGGCTCACCTTCAAGCAGGCCCTTGGCCTCGGCGGAGCCGTGCGCAAGGGCGAGAAAGGGACGATGGTCGTCTATGCCGACACCTTCATCCCGAAGACGGAGCAAGAGAAAGCAAAATCGTCAGGTGACGAGGCCCGCCGCGTCGGCTTCCTGAAGCGCTTCACTGTATTTCATACCGACCAGTGCGACGGCATTCCGTGCGTCGAGCCGGTCGCTGCCCCGCCCGGGCGGTCTGAGGTGTTGCCCCACGTGGAAGCAGTCATCACGGCCACCGGCGCGGACTTCAGGGTGGGCGGGGACATGGCGTTTTATTCGCCGAGCCATGACTTCATCCAGGTTCCGCCGCAGGAGTTCTACTTCGAGCCCATCAACTGGTATCGGACGAAGCTTCACGAGCTCGGCCACTGGACCGGTCACCCGTCTCGTCTCGACCGCGACTTCTCTGGAAAGCGCGGAGGGGAAGGCTACGCCAGAGAGGAGCTGGTCGCGGAGCTCTGTTCGGCCTTTTTGTGCGCCGAACTTGGCGTTGTCCCAACCGTCCGCCATGCGGACTACGTGGGCGCCTGGCTGGAAGTCTTGAAGGGCGACAACCGGGCAATCTTCCAAGCTGCGTCGCTCGCGTCGAAAGCTGCCAGTTTCGTCATCGGTCGGGTGACGTAACCGCAGCCTCGATATCCCGCAGCAGGTCAGCCAGGCTGACCGGCTGTGCGGCTGGGTTCACACTGAAATCGCGATGAGAGATGAATTCGCTTTCCGCGCTAGCGACGAGCAATGCCGAGATGCGGCTTGCGAGTTCATCTGAAGCCTTGATCCGATGCGGAAGCAGGGATTTCATTTTCTCTCTGCTGGGGAGCGTGACGAAGCATGTGAAGGGATCGAGTGGCGCGATGAGGCGCATCCCATCCCCAGTATCGGCCCGGACGCAGAACGTGTCGGGCAGCACAAAGACAGGGGACGTTGCCTTGACGAGCGCCCACTGGCTCCAGCGCACTGGCCGGGCAAGTTTGTCGTAGAACTCATTGTTTGAATACAGCGTGTCGTACGCATCTGAGGGAAGTCTGGGGTCGTCCTGCAGCCCATGCTCGGCGATCAGCGATGCGAGGTTCGTTCTCAGGTGTTCCACGAGGAACGGGCTTCGCAGAATGCCTATGATCAGGAAGCCGACCAGCGCGTCGCGCTGCGGGTCGTTTAGCGGGCGGGTGTCAAACAGCATCTGGATTGGGGCTTTGGCGTCCCCATCGATGAGGCTAAAATAGGCCTCGCGTCGATCGCTGTAGAGGTTCTGGCGGTAACCCCACTCCGCGAAGCCCTTCTTCTTCGACGTCCAGACGGCATTCTCGCGGCGCCATCGCAGGATGCGGCCGTCGGTCGACCAGTGATCGCGGATGAACCACTTCGGAATAAAGTGGTTGTCGTTGACGGGCTTGGGCGACAGCACCGTCTTGCGGGGGTTGGCGTCGCGCTCGATTTGCCTGAGTGACTTCGGCTTCCAGCGCTCATTCAACCGCTTGGCCCAGATACGCTCATGGGTGAGTTTCGCAGTCCCCGTGATCAACGTGGACCCCGCCGTGCCGAGACATTCCTCGCGTTCCGTGGACAGCTCGATCGCATCAATTTCGCGGTCTCCCAGCCTCTTCTTGACCACAGCTTCGGCTAGCCAGATTTGCAGGTTCGCCAGCTCGAAGATCATCTCTTCGCGCAGGTGGATGTGAAGCGGCGACTGGTCGGCTGATGCCATGTCCATCATCTCGCCAACGATCCGGTGGACCACCTCATCCCATATCAGTGCAAGCGGATCGAGGAGTGCCAGGTCTGCACCGGGGCGATGCTTGAGCGCAGTCGAGCGGGTGAGGGGAGGTTCGCTCGCGACGAAGGGAAGGCGCGTTGATGCGGCCTTGGAGTTTGAATCGGTCATGGCGCGGGGGAGATAGCACCTGGCGGCCACCGCCGCCATCGGTGCATACAGACCGATCGTTGGTGATCGCGAGGGGAGGAGGGACAGGGCGGGCGGTGGATTACAAGATAAAGCACGTGCCGTGCTGCGGGCCTTAAGGCCCTGTCTGCACATAGCTCTTTGCGCCGTGGATACGCCCCTCGCTTGCGGTGCGCGTCTTCTACTTCGTTGAGCGGGTGCAAGTGATGGACAGCTCAGCATTGCTTGCCAAGATCGGCGTCATGGCAATTCGCGAGAACGAGTTCGAGCCAAGGCTTGGCAAGCCACCTGCCGACCACACACCCAAACTGAAGGGCGTGCGTTCTGCGGTGAGGCAGGCGACACGCCTGCCGCGCCCTTCAGGTCCCAAGCCAAAGCAGCCCAACGTGCGTGCGCACTTCGCGAAGGGCGTAACAGCCCGCGCGCGCTCGGTCTCTCCGTCGATGCGTCGGGTGGTCGTGAAGGTCCGCTATGCTGCCAACGTCGGGGGCGGGGTGGCGCCGCTGCGAGCCCATGTCGGTTACCTCGCGCGAGAAACAAAGACCGTGGGGCAAGCCTCGA
>JALHLV010000023.1 GCA_022844405.1 Sphingomonadales bacterium
GGCGCGCCAGACGTGCTTCTGGGCTGCATTGCGATCCCCAACCACCGCTTCCAGGCGACGGCGGTCGGAGGGTGAAACGTCAATGGATATTCCGGTGCGCATGCGCCAGACTCGCATGCCTGGCATCCACAAGGGAATCCACTTCCGGACTCTAATGTTAGATTTTATCCACTAGTTCGCTCTGTCGAACTCGAAGGACTTCGACAAAGCGATAAGCTGCGCCGCGCTCTTCTTGAGCATTTCCGCGTGCCGTTTGCGAGCGAAGGGCAGTCGGCAGTCAGCCGCCGGGAACGATGTGAATCACCCTTTGAAACTGAGATGTTCGATATGCTCGCCGAACGCGGTTTTCGTATCGATACCCAAGTGCCGGTCGGCAATTTTCGGATTGATCTCGTCGTGGAAGGCGAAAATGATCGCCGCCTCGCAATCGAATGTGATGGCGATCGCTATCATGGCCCGGACAAGTGGTCTGAGGACATGGTTCGACAACGAATCTTGGAGCGTGCAGGGTGGGAAATCTGGCGATGCTTCGCTTCGCGCTTTGTCCGTGATCGTGTGGGCGTGCTGGCCGAACTTCTGGCACTCCTTCATCAGCGAGGCATCGAGCCTGTTGGTGCTGGCGAGGGATGGGTCAGCCGTCACACTGAGCACAGGCGCTGGCGGACGCCGCCTCCCGATGACGGGATTATTGTAGGAGATGCCGAACCTGAGGCCGAGGAAGACGGTGGTACGGAAGAAGATTCGTCGATTTCCCCTAGTATAAATGGATTCGACGGCCAGAATTCGACCCCTAGGCACGAGTCTGTCCCCACAGACCCGGCAGAGGATTTGTTTGGCGCATCCCCCATACCTACCGGGCCTACCGGCTCCCGCGTTTCGGAGGCGCAGGTCCAGATAGAGATAGTGCGGCTAATGCGTGACGGGCGACCCTGGACCAATGCGGATCTCAAGCGCACGCTCATCTCCATACTTCCCTTGTCGCCGGCTGATCGCGCTCGCGCGAATTTTCGACCAAATGAGGAAAAGTGGGAGGAGCTTGTCAACAACGCACTCTCGCCTTCGCGAACCAACTCACTTCACGCGAAAGGTTTGGTGCGCAGTGCAGGGCGTGGTTTACATGTCCTCTCTGAGGCGACAAACATGGAGAAAGGGGAAAGAGCGCAACGAGAAGATGTCCGGCCATCACTTCCAATGGAAGTGTTTCGAGAGGTCACAAAACAACAGATAGATGGATTTATCCATCTTGGCTCCCGACAATATATGATCGCCGACTCCTCTGCCATTGGCATTGAACTCAACCCAGAGGCACTCTACGAAATCGAATATCGATCGACGTTACGCCGTCTTGTGGCTCATGTAATTTCTGTTGAAGGGCCAATTTATGACGACATCCTTGCTGTCAGGATCGCCCGCGCGCATGGCAAGGACCGTACTGGGCGGATCATACGTCAACTTGCCGTGGCTTCTGTAGATCGACGCTTTCCGCGTACCCGAGAAGATGACAGAGACCTGTTTTGGCCCGAAGGTGCGCAAACGGATACTCCTTTTCCCTATCGACCATCTCCTGATGGCTTGCGATCTCATGCCGATATTCCCTTGGCAGAACTGGCGAGCATCGCATTGCCGTTTGTCAATGCTTCGCTCTCAGATGAGGAGGTCATCCAGAAAATGGCCAAAAATTTCGAACTGGAGCGAATTCGCCAGGCCACCCGCCGGCGCTTTGTTGCAGCTTTAAGTCTCGCTAAACGTTGTGCGGTTCTTTGACAGAGTCAGAGTAGCGCAAAGACATAAACGTATTGATCATCACTATCTGGCGTGGCGTGTCAGTATGCCCCCTGTACGATCCTGAGAGATGGATAGCGGACAGTCCCGATACTATGGAGCACCAGATGGCCGGACCCACGGACAAGATCGAAATCGAGAATGTGAACACGCCGGGCAGGACCACCCGCGTGGACCGGGCGAAATATGAAGCGATGAGGACCGCGCTGCTCGCGGTTCTTCCATCGTCCTCTCCCGGGCTTACGGTCGCCGAGGCCAAGGCCAGGCTGTTGCCATTGCTACCGGAGGCGCTGTTTCCCGGAGGAGACACCGCGGGCTGGTGGCTCAAGGCGGCGCAGCTGGATCTCGAGGCCAAGGGCGTCATTCAGCGGGAAACGACGAAACCGCTGCGGCTGATCAAGGGACGGTGATGCACCGCGCCGCCTGACCGACAAAGCCCAATGGCCGGCAATGACCCGACGCGGTTGCGGCCCAATGGAAAAGGCCCCGGGGAAGAGGCCCCGGGGTTGGCCGGGGCCTCGCGTCACCGTTTGCTGGAGATCAGCGCTCCGGGCGTGGATTGTCCCAGTTGCCCCGACCCTCGTTGCCCGGACCCTCGTTGCGCGGATCCCAACCCCGCGGATCCCCGCCACGCGGGTCGCCGCCGCGCCAGTTGTTGTCATAGCCTTCGGGACCGTCCTGATTGTGCCGCTGCCAGCGGTCGCGCTCGCGGTAGAACTGCTGGCCCCGGTAGTTCTTGTCCCAGTAGGTGTCGAAGTTGAACGAGAACTGCGGCACGCCCCAGGGTGCGCCGTACTCGACCCGGCGGCCGTCTCGCTGGGCCGTGACGTCCCGGCCGTGAACCCAGCCCCTGCCGCGCCGTGTGGTGACGTCGCACCAGGTCCAGTTGCGCAGGCAGCCATTGATTTCGAGCGGCGAGTCGTATCGGACGGTGGCGACGGTCGGATAGTTGTCGTGAGGGCCGGCCTTTATCTCCAGCCGGGGCGTGGCATATCCCGGTATCGCGCTCGCGGGAGACGCCGCCATCGCGGACGCCCCCAGAACGATGGCTGCGGCGGCAATTGTCTTCTTCAACATCTCAGCCTCCAGTGTTTTGGTTCAATCGGCGGCGCCAACGTCGCCGACATGGATGCGCCGACGGTGGCCAACGCCACCAGCGGCAAGAACGCGGGGCGGCGAAGTCGTCCCCAGAGTCGAAAACACACCTGGCTCCGGTGTGGCTGGGTCATCCCAGTCCTTTCGGAGTATCAACCCAACCGCGTGAACCGGCGGTTAACGGCTTGTGACGAACGCAACGGATGGACCCATGTTGTCTGAAGCGACGATGTCCGAGGATCGCGCATTTTACGACATTCCTGCTCGATCGATGCGCGGTCGAGCGGGAAGCCCGCCGTCGTTTCAGTGTGCGGGATTCCCTGATCGTGCCATAATTTGGTGGCAAGAATCGGGCATTGGGGGAACATTCCTCGGAGGGAAGGACCATTATATGCCGCTGCTTACGCCACCTGACGACCCGTCCGCCAAGCGCGTCAACCTGGCCATCGGGATTTCCCTTTTCGCCGTCGCGCTCGGCTTTGTGAATTTGTGCTTTTTCCTCTGGAGCCGTTAGCGCTTCCGCAGGTCATTCCTCGCAAGAGGCGCCTTCAGCTGGCGTCGTCCGCCGCGTCCTTGACGGCGCCGGGCCAGCCCGTGTGCGACAGGTCGAAGACGATGCCGTCGGGCGACACGAACTTGGCCTCGTAGAACGCCTTGTCGCCGGGCGGGTGCGAGCCCAGGGAGACCGCGCCGGCGGCGACGGCCTGGCGGCTGGCGCCTTCCAGGTCGTCGACCCAGAGGCCGAAATGATCGATGCCGATGCGCTCCTCGGGCGTTTCCTTCTTCAGCAGCGCCACGGTCATGATCCCGTCGCTCATGTGGCAGCCGCAACGCGCCTCGGCGGTGCGCTTCATGCCGAACGCGGCAGCGAAAAATCGGGCCGATGCCTCGGGATCCTCGACGATCAGCGCGATGTGACGAAGCTTGGCCATGGTGTGTCTCCCTTTGCAGCTCACGTGCCGGCGGGCACCGGCGCCTGCGCGGTGGGCCGCAGCGCAAGGCTCCAGTCCGTGTGAAAGTCCGACAGGAAGTCGATCAGCTTGCCGCTGGGCGCGGCGGCGATCTCGTCGACCTCGACGATGGCCAGCGGCGACGGCGGTGAGCCCAGCACGGGCTCCCACGCCTTCAGCACGTGCCGCCGGAAGGCGTCCGGCACCGGGCTGACGGTGCGCAGCCTGAGCATGTAGCGATCCTGCAGATCCTGATGAAGCTGATAGCGCCGCAGGAACGTCAGGCCGTCGGGCGGATAGGCTTCGATGGCGACGCGGACGGCACGCACCCGCTCGCGCGAGCCGGCCGGCAGCCCGGCATAGGAACGGTAGCGGCCGGCGATGTCGCCGAACGACGGCAGGGTCCGGCCGCACGGGCATGGCCCATCCACCGCCTCGGCCAGATCGCCGGTGTCATAGCGGATCAGCGGCATGGCGGCGTTGTTGAGCCCGGTCACCAGCACCCGGCCCACCTCGCCCGGCGCGCAGGGGCTGCCGTCGTCGCGGACGATCTGTACCAGGCACTGCTCGGTGTTCACGTGGTAGCGACCAGCCTTGCAGCGTGTGGCGACCTTGCCGATCTCGTTCAGCCCGTAGGACATGTGCACCGGCGTGCCGTAGCTCGCCTCGAGCCGGGCGCGTAGCGACGGCGTCAACTGCGCGCCGATGCCGATGATCGCCTGCAGGCTGTCCACTGGCTTGCGGCCCGAATTGGCCAACAGCCACTCCTCGAACACGCCGGGGAAGCTGGTCGCATAGGCCGGGCGCAATCGTTGAAGAATCTCGACCTGCCGTTCCATGGGCGTCGAGACGTTGATGCCGTATTCCGGCCCGGTATGGAAATGCAGCCCCAGATAGTGCCATTGCGGCAGGCTGGTATACTCACCATCCGCGATGGTCGAGCCGTCGGGCCGGCGGAAAATGTCGAACCGCGGCCGCACGTCGATCCGGGATTGCATCGGGTCCAGCTCGTGCCAGCGCGCCGTGCGCTGCCGCAGCAGACCGAACATGACGGTGCTGTTGACCGTATGCATCACCGCTACCGGCCGTCCGGTGGTGCCCGAGGATTTGGTGGCCTTGTGGAGTTTCTCGCCGGGGGGAAGCCGTGGAACGAGGAGTTCACTGGCGGACTCCAGCAGGTCGTGCTTGGTCAGCGTCGGCAGCCTCGCGAGGTCGCCGGGCTCCTCGATGTCTCCTGCGGTCAGGGCGAGCCGCTTGAAAAGCGCCGTGTAAAAGGGTGAGCTCGCCGCCGCGAAGGAGACCATTCCCCGCACTGCCCTGGCCATCCGCACCGCCTGCTCCGCCGGCGCACGGAACTCGTTCTCCAGCAGTTCGTCATAGACCCGGAAACGGGCGAATTCGGGCTTCAGCGTCCACAGCCGGTGCTGTCGCAGCTCGCGCTCGAGCGCATCCATCAGCCCTCTCCCGCGAACAGCGGGGAGGATTGCCCCCAGGCTTCCTCGAAGACGATCTCCTCCAGCGGTTGCCGCGTGCGCGGGCCGGTCTCCTTGTCGCGCAGATCGGGCGGCAGCGCGCCGGGATCGCCGAGGTAGCCGACGGCGATCATGATGCCCGGCGCGAACAGCGTCGGGATGGCGAAGTCCCGCTGGGCCTTCTCCGGGTCGAAGGCCGCCATCGGATGGCAGTGCAAACCCAGATGCTGGCCCTGCAGGATCAGCGACATGACCGCCAGGCCCAGGTCGTGCATGCAATGGGGATAGGGCACGAAGTCGGCCTTTACCTGGCTGAAACGCCGCCGCATCACCGACGCCAGCACCAGCACCGGGACGCAATGGGCCCATTCCCTGTTGTGGGGATCGAGGCAGTCGAACAGCCGCCGATAGGCGCCGCCACCATCCTTGCGGCCCAGCAGGAACCGCGTCGGCTGCGTGTTGTGGGCCGACGGCGCCAGCCGCGCCGCCTCGAACATGCTCCGCAGCTTGTGGGCTTCCGGCGCGCGGTCGGCGAAGCTGCGCGGGCTCCACCGCTCCAGGATGGCGGGAAGCACCGGATATCGCGTGTCCAGTCGTTTGTTCAACGTGGGTTTCCAGGGATGAAGCGTGGGCGCCGTCAATGCCAGAGTCCGAGTCTATGCCATGAACTTCTCGACCGGATAGAACGATTCGTCCCGCGCCTCGCAGGCATCCTCGTAGACCGAGCCGCCGCCGCGCGCCGAATGGTCCCACGCCTTGACCGTCCAGCGGACGCAGGCCTGCATGGCCTCTTCCATCCGCTCGCCGGTCATCCCGACCTGGCGAAGCACCTCGTCGTCCATACCGGACTTGAGCAGGGTGTCGCGCCGGCCGCTGACGTTGGATATCCATTGCCCGCGGTCCAGGTGGAACGTGCCGGGGTCGAAGGGCCGGGGCGCGAACCGCAGCGACACCGGGAACGCCTGCGCCCTGCCCGGCTCGAACAGCACGGCGAACCGCAGATCCCACAGGTGCCCGCCATCCGCCATGGGATAACCGGTGGAGCGCACGAATTCGAAGCCGCCGAGCGGGAAAATGCTCGCTTCGACGTTCTCGCCATATTTCGCCAGGCAATCGGCCAGCAGCGTGTCGATGCAGCCGGCGATGGCGTCGTCGGACATCTCCGGCACCACCACATGCACGCCGGTACCGCCGCTGGTGTCGCTGGGCTTGAGCACGACCGGTCCGTCGGCCAGCATGTCCCGCGTCAGGGCGAGGGTCTCGTCGGTCGACTGCGCCGAGAAATGACGCAGCGGCCGGATGCCGGTGCCGGACAGCAGCCGCTGCTGAAGCCCCTTGTCATGGAAGGTGCCGGCGAGGCGCCACGCATGCAGAACGCGCAGATCGGCATCGACGCCGCGCCCGCCGTCACGCCGCAGCTTGCCGGTGCGGATCAACTCCGACAGCAGGTTGGGGTTGCCGATGAAGATCAGCGGCCGGCCGCGATAGGTGAACCGCCGTGTTACCGGGTCGATCTCGATGTGGGCGGCGATCGACGGCACGTCGCCCATGACCACGGCGACGGGCTCGTCGCCCAGCGTGTCGGTGGCGGCGTGGGTCGACACGGCATGGCCCGGCAGCAGTCCTTCGAGGGCCTGCGCGAACAGGTCGACGCGGGGATAGAACTCGCCGCCGGTACGGAAGAACTTCCAGTGCTGGTGCGCATGCACGGTCGCGACCGGCACCTTCAGCGTGCCATCGGCGTGCAGATAGCCCAGCTCGCGCGCGCGGCGCACCGCCTGGCGCGCCTCGTTGTCCGCCCGCGGGCGGCTGTCGCCGGTGAGCGCGTCCGAGCCGACGGCGTTGGGGCCGTTCACCTCGTGGCAGGCCAGCCTGCCCGTGGCCGAGTCCAGCACCAGGTCGGCGAAGATGATGCCGTAATCGTCGATCAGGTCGGCCGGATATTCCCTTGGATAGCCCTTGGCGGCCGCCAGCGCGGCGTCGCCGAGCCGCCACTCCTCGATGTCGTTGATGCCGGAGAAAATGTTGCGGATGAACCGGTGGCGGTCGAGGTTCACGCCACGCGCTCCATGGCGAGCGGCACCAGCTTCACCGACACCGCCGGCATCTCGACGGCGATCCGGCCGCCGGCCGCGGCGGACGTGGCGGGAAGCCGTGCCAGGCGCGGTCCGGCCTGGCTGGGATAGGTAACGCAGCCATCGGCGAAGAAGGTCTCCAGCCACGGCACCGAGCGCGCCGCCAGCGCGATGGTCGCCAGTCCGGTCTGCGGCGCGCCGCCATGCCTGCCGTTCGAGTTGTGGAACTCGACGACCGCGTCGGGTCCGGCGCCGGTGACGATGGCCAGCTTGCAGGCCGGATCGGCGCCCAGCAGCGCGCGGCGGGCGGCCTCGGGGCTGGTGCCGGCAGGCAGGTCGCCGAACAACAGCGCATAGTCGTTGAGCGCCGGCAGGAACACGACCCTGCAACCGTGCCAGATGCGCTCCTCGGGCGCGGCGGCGGGTACCATCCAGGTCTGGGCGATGGCGCCGCCGTCGATCCGGGCCGAGACCTCGTAGGGGCTGTCCGCGACCCCATGCACCGCGGTCCGCTGCGCGCCGCCGCCAAGGCAGCCGATCGCCGCCGCGGTGGAGTTGCCGCAGAACACCGGCGCCGTCCCGCCATCGGCGGTCGCCTGGAATGTGAAAATGCCGCGCCGGCCGATGACCACCACCTTGCCATAGGCGCAGGCATCGGCGTTGCGGCCGGCCACGAGCGCCAGATCACGCAGGTCCATGGCCCTGGGATCGACGGGCTCGTGTCGCCGGTCGGCAATGACTCCGAAGGTCAGCGGCCGGCCGCCGTCATGGGTGAGAAACGTCGAAACGATGCCCGTCAACTGCTATGGCCCCCTCGGCCACGTCTCCCGCGAAAGATGAAAGCAACCCGGTCCACGCAAGAAACGCGAAGAGCCGCCGGCAACCGATGCTATGCGCGTTTCATCCGATCCTCAAGCATGGGCGCGGTTGTTGCGTGCCCGTACCGCCAAGGGTTCAGCCTCGCAGCAGCGACATCACTTTGCGGACGCGCTGGCCATGCCGCCCTTCCTCCCGGCCGTTCTGCCGCAGCAGCTTGGCGGCGTCCGCGTTGTCCACGCCGTCGGCCCAGACGTTGTAGAGCTTCTCACCGTCGAATTCGGCGCCGATCAGGCCTTCGAGCACGTCGGGCGTCAGGGCGTCGAAGCCGAGCGCGCCGTGGTACGGATTTTCTTCGGGGGCGGGCACCTCGACTGTCTCGCCCGACAGGATCTTGATCGCCCGGCGCAGCCGGTGGGCGTGCGCCCGCTCCTCGCGGCCATTGCGGGCGAGAATCTGCCGCGCCTCGTCCTTATCGGTCAGGGCGGCGAGGCCGTCATAGAGCCCCTGCCCGCTGGCCTCGAGGAACATCATGCCCTTGAGGTCGTCGATGCTTGGCCGCTCGACGGTCAGGAAGTAGGCATAGGCGCTCATGCCATCGGCGGGCATCTGTTTGGGCAACTGGTTCATGGTCGATCTCCCCTGAGGCCACCACCCAAGGTAACACCGATCGGCCAAGGCCGGGAGTCCCGAGCCAATGGGGCGATGTGGCGCGGCGGCCGGCGCCGGGATCGTCTGCCCATTGACAATTGTCTGCGGCGATTGCCTCCTTGTGGACGACCACCACACCGAGAGAGGTTCCCATGTTCATGTTCAGCCGTCTGAAGATCGCGGCGTTGGCCATCTCGTTCGCCGTCACGCTGATCGCCGTACCGGTACAGGCCAAGGACAATACCGCCGAGCTCGAGGCCAGCGCCAATGCCGCGCTCGTAAAGCTCTACGAGACGTCGCCCAGGGCCAAGGAACTGGCGGCGACCGCCAAGGGCATCCTGGTGTTTCCGGAGATCGCCAAGGGCGGCTTCATCGTCGGCGGCCAGTACGGCAAGGGCGTCCTTCGCCAGGACGGCAAGAGCACCGGATATTTCAGCTCCGCCCAGGGCTCGGTCGGGCTGCAGGCGGGCATCCAGAAGTTCGGCTATGCGCTGATCCTGACGAGCGACAAGGCTGTCCGGCAGCTCGATGCCGCCGATGGCTGGGAAGTCGGCTCCGACCCGAGCATCGTCGTCGCCGACGAGGGCGCCGCCGCCTCCGCCACGACCCGCACGACGAAGGCCGATGTCCATGTCTTCATCTTCGACCAGAAAGGCCTGATGGGTGGCATCGCCCTGGAGGGCACCAAGATCAGCCGGCTCGAGCGGCCCTGATCACCTGAAGATTCTGAACGACCTGATCGCGGTCCATCTCATCCTGGTCGGGCCGATCGGCTTGTTTCCCGGACTGCCGGCAGGAACGCGCGTCGCCGCCGCAGGATGCCCTCCATGCCGCGTCCGAGCGACTTGGCGGTGAACCGAGCGGAAATCGGCGGCACATGCAGGAAGGCGGCGTGGCGGGGCCAGCCCTTCTTCAAGCGGAAATACAGCAAGCACCAGAAAGTGCTGTTGCAGACATAGCTTCCTGCATTGTGCGAAACCTCGAAGGGAAGCCTGGCCAGCCGCAACGCCAGTCCGGTTTCGGCGACAGGCCAGGTGCCGTGCAGCCGTCCCGGACACTCGGGGCCGGCCAGCGCCCGGTGACGCCGCGCGACCCGCTCGATCCGCAGGCGTGGGCCGTGCGCCAGTCCGGTCAGCAGGCACGCGTCGGGCCGGTGCCGCTCCAGCAGCGCCGTCAGCGCCTGCGCCGCCCTGACGTGATCGACCGGCAGCCGGGCGACCACCACGTCCGCGCCGACGCGCTTGCCGGCGATGCGCGCCGCTTCCCAGCTCGAATTGCGGCGGTGGCCGCCGAACGGCTCGAAGCCGGTAAGCAGGATGACGGGTTTTCGCTCGATGCCCATGCCCGCAAGCTTAACACAACAAGGTAGGCATGCCCCGGCGCGGTGGATATTCTGCCTGCAACCGATGGAGAGTTTCCAATGAAGGATCTGAAGGGCAAGGTCGCCGTCGTCACCGGCGGCAACAGCGGCATTGGCCTGGGCGTCGCCCGGGCGCTGGCGGCCGAAGGCACGCATCTGATGCTGAGCGGCCTGCACGCCGACAAGTCCGAGCGCGCCGCCAGGGCGCTGGCGGAGGAATACGGCATCCGCGCCGTCGGCGTCGCCAGCGACGCCTCCAGCCGCGAGGATGTCGAGGCACTGGCGGACCTGGCCCTCAAGGAATTCGGCCATATCGACATGCTGGTCGCCAACGCGGGCGTCGGTCTGCGCGGCGCCGTGCACCAGATTAGCGACAACGACTGGGATTGGCTGATGGGCGTCAACGTGCGGGGCGTCTACCTCGCCTGCTCGGCATTCATCCGGCGTTTCATCGAGCAGGGCAAGCCCGCCCATATCCTGATCACCGGGTCGGAGCAGAGCGTGGGCATGACGCCCTATGGCAGCATGCCGATCTATGCCGCGTCCAAGCACGCGCTGCTCGGCCTCGCCGACGCCATCCGCAACGACTACGCCGAGAGCGATGTCGCGGTCACCCTGCTGTGTCCGGGGCCGGTGGCGACCGACATCTGGGATATCGAGCGCGACCGCCCGGCCCGGTACGGCCAGCGCGCCGCCTCGAACGAGGAATCGAAGAAGCTGATCATGGAACTGGGGATGGACGCCAGGCTGGTCGGCCGGATGGCGGTCGAGGGTGTCAAGGCCGGCGACTTCTACGTCTTCACCCACGAGTACATCCGAGAGCTGGTGGACGGCCGCTACAAGGAAATGATCGCCGCGCTCGACAAGACCGACGCGTTCGCGAAATAGGCGGTACTCGGAAACCTCTCGCGACCATGCTACGGTGGCCACCTGACTAAACAGAGGTGGCCCATGAAGCTTTTTGCCCTCGTTCTGGGTTTGGCCTTGCTCATGGGCGGCTGCGGACCGCAGCAGGCACACGAACCGAATCCGGAGTCCCGCCTCCGGCAGGAACTCGAGGCGGTAAAGGCGGAGAACCGGCACCTGGCCCAGGAACTTCAGCAATTGGGACTGGAGATCAGCGGCAAACCACCTGCCACCGCGGAAGGCGCCTGTCCTGGTGAAGTGCGGACGCAAATATACAACGAGAAAGGAAAGACCTGCGCGGATCTGGAGGGGCATGTCCGTGGCTGGTCGGAACTATGCGTAGCTGACGGTGCGTGCGATTACGATGCGAGGCTCAATGAGGCCAAGGCGTCGGCCGACGCCAAATGCGCGGCGTTTTGCGCCCGCCATGACTGCCCGAGCCACCACTATATCGGACCGGCGGAGTGCGCGCGTCCCAGTGCATGCGCACCTCAGCATCCGCATTGTCCAGCGAACTGTCCGACGAAGAATATCTGCTATCTGCAACAAGGCGATTGGACGCCGAATTGCTGGTGCGAGCCCCCTGCCCTCTAGTCCTGCTTCAGCCAGTCGATGATGGCCGGATAGGCTGACCGGTCCTGCATGACGAACAGGTGGCCGCCCTCGAACATCTTCAGTTCGGCGTTGGGGATACGCGCGGCCATGCGCTCCTGCGTCGCGGCGAGCGCGATACCGTCATAGCGGCCGCCGCAGACCAGCGTCGGCGCCGCGATGCGGCCGAGCCGCTCGAAGGTGTCGTGCCCGCGTCTTGCTTCCAGTTGCCGTGCCCTTCCCTCGGCCCAGTCCGGTTCGTGCGCGTGCGCCCGTTCGGCGGCCAGCGCCTGGCCGACGAACTGGGCGACTTCATCTGGGTGGGCCTTCTGCCAATCCGGCGTCCGGCGCAGATCGGCGAGAGCGATGCTGCGCCTGGCGCGTTCCTCGGAACCCAGCCTGCTCAGCTCATGCAGCGGATAGGAGGCGCCGCCCGCGCCACCCGGCGAGGTGACGCACAGCACCAGCTTGTCGATCCGCTCCGGGTGACGGATGGCGAATTCCTGCGCCACCATGCCGCCGAACGAATAGCCCAGCACGTGGCAGCGCCGCCAGCCGACCGCGGTGAGCAGCCGGGCCGCGTCGTCGGCATAGTCGCGCATGGTATAGGTTCGGTCCGGCTTGCCGGTCTGGCCCAAGCCCCGCTGGTCATAGGCCAGCAGGTTGAAATGCTTCGCCAGCGGCGACTGCATCGGACCCATGGGGTTACGGAGGTCGCCGCCGGTGCCGTTGATGAACAGCAGCCGGTGTCCGTCGCCGGTCATTTCATAGTAGATGCGGATGTCTCCGGCCTGGATGAACGGCATTCGGTATCACCGCCTATTGATGCTGGAAGGTGAGCTAGTCACCCAGTCCTGCAATTGCGTTCCTGAAATCTTCCGGTGCCGATGGGTCAACCGCCAATGTACCCCCACGCTTTTCGGCAAACAGCCGGGGTTCAGCAAGCGAATTGTCATACGCCACGGCATAGTCGGCCTGATCAATAAACCATGGCAACTGTGCAAGCGATCGTTCCCGACGAGCCCGAATGCGATCTTCCGGGACGTCGTGACCGCCAGTCTTTACGCGCTGCCTAACTCGCTCGACGTTTAGGTCGGCGGTGGCGAGCATCACTTAGACAAGCCGTAATTCGAAGCCGAGCGACTTAGCCTCGCCCACCAGCTTGCGATACTTATCGGTCGATAAGACCGTCTCGACGCCGATCGTCTGATAGGCGCGTATGGATGCCGTCAACCATTGTCCGATACGATCGAGCGCCTGCATGTTCGCGTTGGCCAGGTCGACCGCTTCCTTGTCTCGGATATGAGCGGCGAGCAGATCGGGATTGATGATCCAGACAGAGCGCCCAAAGCCTTCGATGTCTGTCCGGTCATAGAATGTACTCTTGCCCGACCCGTTTGGGCCGGCCACGATCCAAAGCCTAGGTGTTTCAGGCTTTGCGAGAGACACTTTCAGGTAAGCTTAAAATCCGATTGTTCGCTGTGCGGACCCGTCGAACATTCCGCTTGAAGCCTTGAGTAAGATCCTTGCTGACAGTCTTGCTGTCCGCATCCACGGTGTAGATGGTTATGAGTTTGCCATCGGCCGCCCTCATGCGTTTTGTAATCATCGAAGAGGCTTTCGCGTCGTTCAATGTCTGTAGGGATTTGTAGACAACCTTGGTCATCGTGTCCTCAGGGATAGATGCATGCAGTAGTATAGCATGCCCATCAGTAGGAGCTATACCTTCCCAGCAACATCAGTGATCAGGACAGCCTTGCGCCGGAGCGTGCGCTGGGCATGATGGAGTCGCAAGCGGCAACAGGGGAAATGTCGTGCCAATCAGCTCCTATCTGGACCCGGCGCTGTTCGAGGAGTCGGCGATCGACGCCGAAACACGGGCGATCAACGCCCGGATCGATGCCGCGCTGGCCAACGCACCGCCGATCGAGACGGTGCCGCCCCAGGTCATCCGCGAGGCCCGCGCCCGCGGCGACGGCGTGTTTCCCGCCCGCCCCAAGTCGGGCCGGGCGATGACCCGCGAGATTCCCGGGCCGGGCGGCCGGCTCAGCCTCAGGCTGGTCGCGCCCGAGCAGCCGCGCGGCGTCTACATGCACATCCATGGCGGCGGCTGGATGAACGGCGCCAACGACCAGAACGACCCGCTGATGGAGCATCTGTGCGACCGGCACGGGCTGGCCGTGGTCAGCGTCGGTTACCGGCTGGCGCCGGAGGATCCCTATCCGGCGGCGCCCGACGACTGCGAGGCGGCGGCGCTGTGGCTGGCGGCCCATGCGGCGACCCAGTTCGGCACTGACTGGTTCGCCATCGGCGGCGAATCCGCCGGCGCCCATCTGGCGGCCGTGACCCTGCTGCGGATGCGCGACCGGCACGGCTTCGGCTTCAACGCGGCCAACCTGGTCTACGGCGTGTTCGACCTGGCGCTGACGCCCAGCGTGCGCAACTGGGGGCCGCGCCGGCTGGTGCTGAACACCCACACCATCACCTGGTTCCGCGACGTGTTCGCCACCGATCCGGCGAGCTGGTCGACGCCCGACGTGTCGCCGATCTACGGCGATCTGCGTGGACTGCCGCCGGCGCTGTTCACGGCGGGCACGCTCGATCCGCTGATCGACGACACGCTGTTCATGCACGCCAAATGGGCCGCCGCCGGCAATCACGCCGAACTGGAATTGTTCCCCGGCGGCGCGCACGGCTTTCCGGCGTTCGGCGGACCGCTGGCGCGCCGCTTCCGCGACCGGGTCGACGACTTCCTCGATCGCTGTCTGATCTAGCGGTAATACTCCAGGTAGAACCGCGCGCCGGCCTGGGGCAGGATCCGGTGCATCACCACCGGTTCGATGATCGCCGGCGAGTCGGCGGTCACGGTGACCGTCTCGTTCCGCTCGGGAACCTCGAAGATCACCTCGCCCTTCTGCACGATCAGCTTGGCCCAGACGCCGGTGCGCACCCGGTGATCGTTCTTCATCATGCCCGGCGTGGTCTTGTCGGTATAGACCTGCGTCTTCTGATACGCCCGGACGGCCTCAGGAAGCTCGTGCATGCTGTTCCCCATGATCCCGTGAAACGGATTTCGTCCAAATCCTGCCCAAGTCGGCGGCTCGCACGCAACCACTGATTTCAGACACTCGCGACCACCGCTTTACGGGTGACACGGGCGCGCGGCATAGTCTGGCCCATGGCCATCCGAGTGCTTGCCCTCCTGCTGCTGCTGACCGCCGCGCCGGCCCTGGCCGCTGGACCCACGCATGGCATCGCCATGCATGGCGAGCCGAAATACAAGGCGGGCTTCCGGCACACCGACTACGTCAACCCGGCCGCGCCCAAGGGCGGGCGCATGGTCATGTCGAAGGCCGGGTCGTTCGACAGCCTCAACCCGTTCATCATCCGCGGCAACCGGGCCGACGGCGTCTCGCTGGCGTTCGATACGCTGATGACCCGCGGCCTCGACGAGCCGTTCACCCTCTACGGCCTGATCGCCGAATCCGTCGAGGTGCCCGAGGACCGTTCGTGGGTGATCTTCCGCCTGCGGCCCCAGGCCCGGTTCCACGACGGCCATCCGGTTACCGTCGACGACGTGATCTTTTCGCTGGAGACGCTGCGCGACAAGGGCCGGCCCAACCATCACACCTACTATTCCCAGGTGACCAAGATCGAACGGGTCGGGCCGCGCGGCGTGAAGTTCAGCTTCGGCGCGTCCGCCGACCGGGAGCTACCGCTGATCCTGGGCCTGCTGCCGGTGCTCCCGAAGCACTGGTTCAAGGGCCGCGCATTCGACCAGCCCAGCCTGGACGCGATCCCGGGCACCGGCGCCTACAAGGTCGAGTCCATCAATCCGGGCCGCGGCATCACCTACCGGCGCGACCCGAGCTACTGGGGCCGCGACCTGCCGATCAACCGCGGCCGGTACAATTTCGACGTGGTCCGCTACGACTATTTCCGCGACGACGACATGGCGCTGGAGGCGTTCAAGGCCGGTACGGTGGACTTTCGCGCCGAGACCAGCCCGCGCAAATGGGCGGGCGCCTATGACGGCAAGGCGCTGCGCGACGGCCGGATCGTCATGCGGGTGCTGCCCAACGGCCTGCCCGCCGGCCTCAACGGCCTGGTGTTCAACACCAGGCGGCCGGAGTTCCGCGACATCAGGGTGCGCGCCGCGCTGGTCGATGCCTTCAACTTCGAATGGCTGAACCAGAAGCTGTTCTACGGGGCCTATGCCAGGACACGGGGCGTGTTCGACAATTCAGAGCTGTCGGCGCCGCTCCGGCCCGGCAGGGACGAACTGACGCTGGCGGCCGAGCTTGGGGCGTCGGGCCACCCTGCCCTGCGCGCACCGCTGAAGCCGCCGCCCGTATCCGCGCCCGGTGACGACGGGCGCGGCAACCTGGCCAGGGCCAAGGCGGCGTTCGACGCGCTCGGTTACAAGGTCGTGAACGGCGTGCTGACCGATCCGAAAGGCAAGGTCTTCCGCTTCGAGATCATGCTCGACGATCCCGCCAATCTGCGCGTCGCCCAGCAATACGCCCGCGACCTCGCGCGCCTCGGCATCCACGCCGACGCCCGGCTGGTGGACAGCGCCCAGTACCAGGAGCGGATGACCACCTACGACTTCGACATGGTGGTCTATTTCTGGGGCCAATCCCTGTCGCCCGGCAACGAGCAGGCGTTTTACTGGGGCGTGGCGGCCGCCGACAGGCCGGGCACCCGCAACTACATGGGTGTCAAGGATCCGCTGATCGACGCGCTGGTGGGCCGCATCACCGCCGCGCGGACACGGGCCGAGCTGGTGACCGCCACCCGGCTGCTCGACCGGGTGTTGCGCGCCGGCATCTTCGTGATCCCGCTCTATCACCTGAAGGGTGACCGGGTCGCCTACTGGAACCGGATCGCCATGCCGGCCGTAACGCCGCTGACCGGCTATGCGCCGGAAACCTGGTGGGCCACAACAGGCAAATAGGCTCTTTCAGGTGACGCCGGCATCTGGCTGTGATACTGTGAAAACATGAAAAACATCACAGTTTCCGTGGACGACGAAACATACCGCAAGGCCCGCATCCGCGCGGCGGAACTCGATACGTCCGTGTCGGCGATGGTGCGTGAGTATCTTGCGTCCATAACCCGGCGCGAGGATGAGTTTGCTCGCCTCGAGCGCATGGAGGAAGCGGTGCGCCAGAGGATCAAGGCCTTCGATGGTGGCGACCGGCTTAGCCGCGAAGAATTGTATGAGAAGCGGCGGCCCTGATTGGCCTGCTTTCTCGACACCAATGTCCTGTTGTACGCCGTGACCGTTGCTGCCGACAAGGCGCATAAGCAGGCGGCTGCCAAACTACTTCTGCAACGACGCGATGCGGCACTTTCTGTGCAGGTGCTGCAGGAGTTCTATGTCCAGGCAACGCGAATAACGCGGAAAACCCCGCTTTCCCATGAGAATGCCCGAGACCTCGTGATGTCGTGGATGCGGTTTCGAGTCCAGCCGATGACCCTGGCGATCGTCAACCGGGCATTGGATATTCGGGAGGTGTTCGGCTTCTCGTATTGGGACTCCGCGATCATTGCCGCCGCCCAAGCCGCCGGTTGCGAAATTCTCTATACCGAAGATCTCAGCCACGGGCAGGTTGTCGATGGCGTCACCATCGTCAACCCGTTCCGTGGCTTACCGGTTGTTTAGATCGCCCCGACGCTTTTCAGCTTCTCGATGTCCGACGCACTGAAACCGTAGGACTTCAGCGCTTCCTCGTTATGCTCGCCGGGCGTTGGCGACGGGCGCTTCACTTCCGGCTTGGTGCGTGAGAAGCGCGGCGCCGGGCCGGGCTGGCGGATGCCGGCCACTTCGATGAAGGTGCCGCGCTGCTTGTTGTGCGGGTGCTCGTGGACCTCGTTCATGGACAGCACGGGCGCGAAGCACACGTCGGTGTATTCCATGATCGCGCACCATTCGTCGCGCGTCTTCGTCTTGAACACCTTCGTGAGGGTTTCCTTGTAACCCCGCCATTTGTCTTTGTTATGCTGGTCGGCGAACTCGCCGGCGTCGATGCCGGACTTCTCGACCAGCAGCTTGTAGAACTGGGGCTCGATGGAGCCGACCGAGACGAATTTGCCGTCCTTGGTCTCATAAACTTCGTAGAAGTGGGCGCCGGTGTCGAGGATGTTCACACCGCGCTTGTCGCCGTTCCAGCGGCCCATGGCCTGCATGCCGTACATCGGCGCCATCAGCAGCGCCGCGCCGTCGACCATGGCGGTGTCGATCACCTGGCCCTTGCCCGACTTGCCGGCTTCGATCAGGGCACAGGCGATGCCGAAGGCCAGCATCATGCCGCCGCCGCCGAAGTCGCCGACCAGGTTCATCGGCGGCACCGGCTTGCTGTCCTCGCGGCCCAGGCAGTGCAGCACGCCCGACAGGGCGATATAGTTGATGTCGTGGCCGGCGACCGGCGCATAAGGGCCTTCCTGGCCCCAGCCGGTCATGCGGCCGTAGATGATCTTCGGATTGCGCTTCATCACCTCGTCCGGACCTAGGCCCAGGCGCTCCATGACGCCGGGGCGGAAGCCCTCGGTGATCACGTCGGCGGTCTCGCACAGCTTGAGCACGGTCTCGATCGCCTCGGGCTTCTTCAGGTCGAGCGCCAGCGAGCGGCGGCCCCGGTTCAGCACGTCGAAGCGGGCGTTGCCGCCGGCGGTGGTGCCGCCCCTGACCAGGTCCTTGCGGTCGATGCGGATAACGTCGGCGCCCATGTCGGCCAGCATCATGGCGCAGAACGGACCCGGCCCGATGCCGGCGATTTCAATGACCTTGATCCCCTGAAGCGGACCCATTTCAGTCTCCCTGTTCCCTGAAGTTCCCGTGTTTTGCCGCTACCATAGAAAGCGAGCCGGCCGAAACCAACAGGAATCGCCTCGGGGTTACCCGACGGAAACACGCGGTGGACGGTTGAAACCGGATCAGCTCGCCAGACGGTCGAGTTGCTCGAGCGCTTCGCCGACGAGCCGGCCCGAATAGCCGACCGGATCGGCCCAATAGGCTGCGAGCCCATCGCCCTTGCCGTGGGAGACGCACCAGACCTCGCCGGCCATGCGCCAGTCGCGGTCGTCCGACATGGTGTACAGCGCCGCCATCTCGAAGCACACGATGGCTTCCGCCGCCCACAATTCGATGACCGCGTTCACGATCTTCGGCCACTCGGGCACCTGCTCGCCCACATAGCGGGCGTCGTAGGCCTTGCGCCACGCCTCGTGCTTGTCGCCGGCGGCGGTCATGAAGAACAGGCGTTCGGACCAGCTCAGCGGGATCGTCTGCGATGCCGCGTCGGCGGCAATCCGCTGGAAACGCGGGCTCAGAATCCGGAAATGCCCGCATGCCGTGCTGAAATCGTGATCACTCAAGATGCTCACCCAACATTCAGGTAAATCCGCCAAGCCCGCCCCTGGCGCTCATCCATCTAACGTCGGCTGTAGCGATGTTGCTAGCGGCCTGGCAACCCATAATGGGTATGGACCCGCCGGTCGCGATCAGGCTTTCTTCTCTTCCTGCACCACGCGGATATGCAGTTCTCGGAGCTGCTTGTTGGTGGCCGGCGCGGGCGCGCCCATCATCAGGTCCTCGGCCTGCTGGGTCATCGGGAACAGGATGACCTCGCGGATGTTCGGCACGTCGGCCAGCAGCATGACGATGCGGTCGATGCCGGGCGCGATGCCGCCATGGGGCGGCGCGCCGTAGCGGAACGCGTTGAGCATGCCGCCGAACCGGGTCTCGACGTCGTCGCGGGTGTAGCCGGCGATCTCGAACGCCTTGACCATGATGTCCGGGCTGTGGTTGCGGATGCCGCCCGAGGACAGCTCGATGCCGTTGCAGACGATGTCGTACTGGAACGCCAGGATGTCGAGCGGATCCCTGGTTTCGAGCGCCTCCAGACCGCCCTGCGGCATAGAGAACGGGTTGTGCGAGAAGTCGATCTTCTTCTCCTTGTCGTCCCATTCATACATCGGGAAATCGACGATCCAGCAGAACCGGAAGGCGTTGTCTTCGATCAGGCCCAGGTCCTGGCCCAGCTTGGTACGCGCCAGGCCCGCCAGTTCGGCGGCCTTGCCCGGCGTGCCGGCGGCGAAGAACAGGCTGTCGCCGTCGCCCAGGCCGGTCGCTTCCTTGAGCAGGGCGATGCGTTCGGCGTCCAAATTGTTGGCGATCGGGCCCTTGCCGCCACCACCCTCGAAGATGATGTAGCCCAGTCCCGGCGCGCCGTTGCTGCGCGCCCAGTCGTTCATCTTGTCGAAGAAGCTGCGCGGGCGGTCGGACGACCTGGGCGCCGGAATCGCGCGCACCACGGAGCCGGCCTCGATGGCGCGGGCGAACACGCCGAAACTGGAGCCGCGGAACACCTCGGTCACGTCGGTGATCACCAGCGGATTGCGCAGGTCGGGCTTGTCGTTGCCGTATTTCAGCATGGACTCGCGGTACGGGATGCGCGGGAACGGCGCCGGGGTGATGGCGCGGCTGGAGAACTCGCTGAAGACGCCGTGCATCACCGGTTCGATGGCGGCGAACACGTCGTCCTGGGTGACGAACGACATCTCCATGTCGAGCTGGTAGAACTCGCCCGGCGAGCGGTCGGCGCGGGCGTCCTCGTCGCGAAAGCACGGGGCGATCTGGAAATAGCGGTCGAAGCCCGCGACCATCAGCAGCTGCTTGAACTGCTGCGGCGCCTGCGGCAGCGCGTAGAACTTGCCGGGATGGATGCGGCTGGGCACCAGGAAGTCGCGCGCGCCCTCGGGCGACGACGCGGTCAGGATCGGCGTCTGGAACTCCATGAATCCCTGGTCGATCATCCGGCGGCGGATGCTGGAAATCACCTTCGACCGCAGCACGATGTTGGCGTGCATGCGCTCGCGCCGCAGGTCGAGATAGCGGTGCTTCAGCCGGATTTCCTCGGGATATTCCTGCTCGCCGAACACCGGCATGGGCAGTTCCTGGGCCGCCGACAGGATGGTCACGCCCTGGATGCGCACCTCGATATGGCCGGTCGGCAGGTCGGCGTTGATGGTCTCAGGCGTGCGTGCGACCACCTTGCCGTCGATGGTCACGACGCTCTCGGCGCGGGCGCCCTCGATGGTGTCGAAGCCCGGTTCGCCCGCCTCGATCACGCACTGGGTCAGGCCGTAGTGGTCGCGCAGGTCGACGAATAGCAGATTGCCGTGGTCCCGCTTGCGGTGGACCCAGCCGGATATCCGGACGATCTGGCCTACGTCTTCTTCGCGCAGGTCGTTGCAGGTGTGCGTGCGGTACGCGTGCATCTCGTTGGCTTCCTTCAGTGCGGGCGGGCGTAAAGCACACACTTGGCGGGGATTTGTCAAGCGAGGGACGGGACTGGTGACGAGCCTCGGGATTGGCTGTATAGGAACGACCGATGAAAGTAATCGAGAAGACTGCCGATCTGGCCGAGATTTGCGCATCGCTGCGCGATTCGGAGTTCGTCACCGTCGATACCGAGTTCATGCGCAGCAACACCTACTGGCCCAAGCTGTGCCTGATCCAGGTCGCCGGAGACGATGGCGCGTGGGCGATCGATCCGCTGGCCGAAGGCCTTTCGCTCGAGCCCTTCATCGAGCTGATGGCCAACGACAATGTGCTGAAGGTGCTGCACGCCGCGCGCCAGGACATGGAAATCTTCCTGCACGACTTCCACGCCCTGCCCCATCCGGTGTTCGACACCCAGATCGCGGCCATGGTGGCGGGTTTCGGGGATTCGGTGGGCTACGAGACGCTGGTCAACCACTTCACCAAGGCGCGGGTCGACAAGTCGTCGCGCTTTGCCGACTGGGCGCGCCGGCCGCTGACCGGCAAGCAGGTGCAGTACGCGCTGGGCGACGTCATCCACCTGCGCGACATCTACAAGGGCATGACCAAGATACTGGCCAAGAACGGCCGCGAATCCTGGCTGCGCGAGGAGATGGACGTGCTGATCGACCCGGCGACCTATGTGGTTCAGCCCGAGGACGCCTGGCTGCGGCTGAAGCCGAAGAGTTCGAACCGGCGGTTCATGGCGATGGTCAGGGCTGTCGCCGAATGGCGCGAGCACCGCGCGCAGAAGATCGACGTGCCGCGCAACCGGGTGATCCGCGACGACGTGGTACTGGAGATCGCCGCCCATCCGCCGTCCACGATGGAGGAACTCAAGGCGGTGCGCGGCATGGCGGACAACCTGACGCGCGGCCCCACCGGCGAAAGCCTGCTGAAGGCACTCGACGATGCCCGCGCCCTGACCGAGGACATGCTGCCGCTGGCCGAGCAGCGCCGCCAGCTGCCGCGCGGCATCGGCCCTATCGTCGACCTGATGCGGGTGCTGCTGAAGCTCCGCTGCGAGGAAGAGAACGTCGCGCAGAAACTGGTCGCCAACATCTCCGACCTGGAGGAACTGGCCGCGGACGACAACGCCGACGTCCCCGCCCGCCACGGCTGGCGCTACGACGTGTTCGGCAAGGACGCCCTCGCCCTCAAGCAGGGCAAGCTGGCGCTGTCGATCAAGCGCGGCAACGTGGTTCTCACAGAGCTTTAAGGTTTTACCCTAACCACCATAAAAACTTGTCATCCCGGCGCATGCCCATAGGCATCAGCTTAAGGCGGCGGTGGATGGTCGGTCTTGTCCTGAAGCAATGTCGGGTTGTTGGAAAGGCCCCCTCACCCTACCCTCTCACAAGGGGAGAGGGGAAAACATCTTTGGGAGCAATAGTATAGCTCCCTCTCCCCTTGTGGGAGAGGGTTGGGGCGAGGGGTTGCCGCGAAGCGGCTCTTCTCGCCGATCACCGGGACTGCGCCGCTAAGTTGACGCCTATGGGCATGTGCCCGGATGATACTGATGTTTAATCGTGCAGGCTGATGGCCGGCTGCTTGCCGAGCGCTGCCGCCAGCAGCTCGAGACGGCGCTGCACCGATTCACCGGCCATGTACGCGCCGTCGGCCTGCACCACCAGCGTGACGGTCTGATCGGACACGTTCAGGTGCGCCAGGCCGAGCAGTTCCTGGGTGCCGCCCGAGATGCGCTGGGCCAGCCGCAGCGCAAGCCCAACGGCGCGGGCGCGCAGGATTTCCTGCGGGGTGAGCAGCGCCCTGGCCCGTTCCGTTGCCGAATTGTCCGGGGCGCCGCCATTCAGCACATAGAGCGCCATGCCGATGAAGCCGCGGCCCGGATGGTCTGTCCCCAGCACCTGGGCCAGCATGACCTGGTCCATGGCGAGTTCGGCCCGGTAACTCGGATGGCCGGACCAGGCGATGTCGGAAAGCAGGCACACCGCATAGCGCAGCCGCTTTTCTCGGATGTTCTCGCGGCGGAACAGCGGGTCGATCCAGCGCATCAGATCGTCGCCGTGCTCGGGGAAACGGCTGCGACGCCGTGCCATCTCGCGGCAGAAAGCGAGCAGCGGATCGGCGAGCTTCAGCTCCTCCGGCGCGTGATGGAACAGGATGCCCTCGCGCAGGCCAAGGCCCGAGATGATCACCCGCTTCGGCGACACCAGCTTCAGCACCCGCTGCAGGATCTGCGAGGCGACCGGCAGCATGGCCATGCGTTTCCTGGAAATCCCCGCTGCGATGATCTCGGCCTCGCTGACATGGCTGTTGATGTCGCGCAGGAAGCGGCGCAGCTCTTCGCGCTCGATCTCGTAATTGTGCAGGATGCGCAGCGGGTAGTCGCAGTACGCCATATGCAGCCGGGCGATGGCGCGCCAGGTGCCGCCGACCGCATAGAAGTTGCGGCGGCCGAATTCCTTGACCCACGCGTGGCCGGCGAGCGCCGCGTCGATCGCCCTGGCGGTCGCCGCCATGTCGCTGCCGTAGGCATCCATCAGCCGCAGCGTGCCGAGCGGCGTCGATTCGCCCCGGCTCACGGCGCCCTTGCGGATGCCGACCAGCTCCAGGCTGCCGCCGCCCAGGTCGCCGGCGATGCCGTCAGCCTCGGGAATGGCGGCGATCACGCCCAGCGCGGCGTAGTGGGCCTCCTCGGCACCCGAGATGATCCGCAAGCTGCGCCCGCCGGTGATCTCGGTAACCCGTGCCGCGAATTCCTCGCGGTTGGCCGCCTCGCGCACGGCCGCCGTGGCCACGATGTCGAGGTGCGAGACGCGCATCTGGTCGGTCAGGGTCACGTAGCGGTGGATGGTGTCGATGGCCATTTCCATGCCGGCGGGGTCGAGCCGGCCGGTGGTCGCCAGCGCCTTGCCGAGGCCGCAGAACACTTTTTCGTTGAAGATCAGCTGGGGAATGCGGCCCTGCAGGTCGAAGGCCACGAGGCGCACGGTGTTCGAGCCCACGTCGATCACGGCGATGCGCGCGGGCACCTGCCAGATGACTTCCTTGGTCAAGGGTTGAACAGCGACGTTCATCGGGCGCGACGCACTCCTTTCCGGCGGCGCCAACCTAGCGGCGGGACGCTGGTTATGAAAGCGTCAATTGCCGCAGGGCAGTCAGTCTTCGTCGAGCACCAGGGTCGGCGCCGGCTTGTCGCGCAGCGCCTGGCCCCTGCCCGAGAGGCTGGGGTTTGTCATGAAGTATTTGTGGGCGTTGAATCCGTCCGGGCCGGCGTCCTCGCGGATATAGGCGCCATCGGGCTGCAGCCACCAGGTCTGCTGCTCGTCGTTGAGGCTGGCGACCATCACCTGGTCCAGCACCTGGGCGTGGACGGTCGGATTTTCCAGCGGGATCAGCGTCTCGACCCGGCGGTAGAAGTTGCGCGGCATCCAGTCGGCCGAGGAGATGAACACCAGGGCATTCTTGGACGGCAGGTCGTGGCCGTTGCCGAAACAAATGATGCGCGAGTGCTCCAGGAAGCGCCCGACGATGCTCTTGACGCGGATGTTCTCGGACAGGCCCTTCACGCCAGGCCGCAGGCAGCAGATGCCGCGGATCACCAGATCGATCTTCACCCCGGCCTGGCTGGCCTCATAGAGGGCATCGATAATCGAGGAATCGACCAGCGAATTCAGCTTCACCCAGATCTCCGCCGGGCGTCCCGCCTTGGCGTGCTCGATCTCGCCCCGGATCAGCTCGTGCAGCTTGGGGGCCAGGGTGATCGGCGAGATCGATATCTTCTCGAAGTCGCGCGGCTCGGCATAGCCGGTCAGGTAGTTGAACAGCCGCGTGGCGTCGCGGGCGATGATCGGATCGACGGTGAAGAACGACAGATCGGTGTAAATCCGCGCCGTGATCGGATGATAATTGCCGGTGCCGAAGTGCACATAGGTGCGCAGATCCCTGCCCTCGCGGCGGACGACAAGCGACACCTTGGCGTGGGTCTTCAGCTCCAGGAAGCCATAGACCACCTGCACGCCGGCGCGCTCCAGGTCACGGGCCCACTGGATGTTCGCGGCCTCGTCGAACCGGGCCTTCAATTCAACCAGCGCGGTCACCGACTTGCCGCTCTCGGCGGCGTCGATCAGCGCCTTGACGATCGGCGAATCGTCGCTGGTACGGTACAGCGTCTGCTTGATCGCCACCACGTTCGGGTCGGCGGCCGCCTGCCGGATGAACTGCACCACCACATCGAAACTTTCGTAAGGATGGTGGACGACGATATCCTTCTGCTGGATCGCGGCGAAGCAGTCGCCACCCTGGTCCCGAATACGTTCCGGGAAGCGCGGGTTGAACGGTTCGAACTTCAGGTCGGGCAGGTCGTCCACGATCAGTTGTTTGGTGTCGGAGAGGCCCAGGATGCCGTCCACATCGATGACGTCGTTGTGGTCGACCTGCAGTTCCTCCAGCACGAACTTGCGCAGCGGCTGCGGCATGGTCGCAGTGACCTTCAGGCGGATCACCCGGCCGCGGCGGCGGCGCTTCAGCGCCGTCTCGAACAGCCGTACCAGGTCCTCGGCCTCTTCCTCGATCTCGATGTCGCTGTCCCGGACGATGCGGAACTCGCCGCGCCCGACCAGGGAATAGCCCGGGAAAAGCTGGTCGAGGAACAGGGCGATGACGTTCTCCAGGGTGATGAAGCGGATCGCCTGTCCAGGCAACCGGATGAACCGGTCGATCTGCCGCGGCATGGGAATCAGCGCGTTCATCGGCGTACCGTCGCTGTTCCGGCGCAGCTGCATGGCCAGCACGAAGCCCAGGTTCGGGATGAACGGGAACGGATGTGCCGGGTCGACGGCAAGCGGCGTCAGCACCGGGAAGACGTCGTCGAGGAACCGGTCCTCGAGCCATCCGCGCTCCTCGGCGGTTAGATCCGTACTGCCGACGACGCTGACGCCGGCTCCATGCAGCAGGCGCTGCAGCGCGCGCCAACATTCCTGCTGCTGGCGCAGCAGCGTGTTGGCCATCGCGTTGATGGCGTTGATCTGCTGGGTGGCCGTCAGGCCGTCGTCGCTGACCGTTTCGATGCCGGCATTGATCTGGCCGCGGATACCGGCGACGCGGACCATGTAGAATTCGTCCAGGTTGCTTGCCGAGATCGACAGGAACCGCACCCGCTCCAGCAGCGGATGGGCCGGGTTCATGGCTTCTTCGAGCACGCGGGTGTTGAAGGCCAGCCAGGACAGCTCGCGGTTGATGAAGCGCGACGGGGACGTGGCGTCCACGGGCGCCGGGACGCTCACGGCATCGTCTACTGCTTCGGCCCGGGACGTCGAACTGTCGGTCACCTTCAACCCCTTGCTTCCAGGACAGGCGCTGACGCTAGCCTTTGCCCATGACAGTCTCGTGACGGTCGTCCATCACATCGGTGTCAGAGGCCGAGTATACGTTTCGCGAAGCGCGGCGTAATGGGCCTCTTTTCCTGCAGGGCGGCCCGGTCGAGCCGGGAAACCACCTCGCCCAGGGCGGCGAAAGAACGGTCCACCCTGGCCAGGATATAATTCAGCAGGTCGGGCGTGACGGCAAGCTGGCGGTCCGAGAACAGCTTGACGGTCACCGCCGCCAGCAGGGAGTCGTCCGGTTCGGCGAGCGACGCGGCCGGCGCCGCCTGCAGTCGCGACAGCAGGTCCGGCAGGCCGATGCCCCAGTCGCGCACCGGCGTCCGGCCGGTGATCAACAGGCTGCCGCCATGCTCGCGGACACGGTTGAACAGGTGGAACAGCGCGGCCTCGTCCCCGACCCGGCTGTTGATGTCGAGGCAGATGCGTGCCGGCTGCCCGGTGTCGCGCAGGTGGTCGTCGACCCCGGCGCCGTCATCCCACACAGCGGCGGCATGCTGCTGCCAGACACGCGCCAGATGGGTCTTGCCGCTGCCGGCGGGACCGTGCAGCACCAGGCACGGATAGGGCCACTCCGGCCAGCGATCGATCCAGCCGACCGCGTCGCGGTTGCAGGGCGCGACGAAAAAGTCCTCGCGGCCCATGGCCGGCCGGGCCGGAAGATCGAAGGCAAGCTGCATCGCTATAGCGCTTTCAGGCAAGGCGGCTTCGCCTTGCCGCCCGAACGCCGCGGCGAACGACAAGAGAGCGGTTCAGTGCCCACTGGACCGCTCTCAACGGCGCGGCGAGAGGTACCAGTCCCCGTCCCGCTGTGCCAGGTCGATGCCGTACTGGACCATGGCGCCGGTCAGTTGCTCGGGCGGCACCGCGGCGGTCATGGTCATCACGGCCCGGTGGCTGGCGAGGCTGACGACAAGCGGATCCTTGATGATGGATGCCTGCCTGAGCCGTTCCTTCACGGTGATCAGTTGCCTGAGCGAGGACAGGTCGAGGATGGCGATGATCGGCGTCTTCACCTGGCCGGCCATGGCGTTGCGCTTCCAGCTGTAGGTCAGGCTGTCGCCGATGTCGCGGGCAGCGCGGATCAGCAGGGCATCCACGGTTTCGCCCGGCATCTGGGCGACCTCGATATTGTTGCTTTGCTCACCGGCGACACCGTATTGGCGGATGTTCACCGTCAGCCTGGCCTGGCCGCCGGCGCCGCGCAGGGTAGCGACCGGCACGATGACCTCGCTGGTGCCGTAACGGCGGCCCAACGCCTCGACCCATGGCCCGCTTCCCTGCATCACCTCGCCGACGCCGGGACCCATGCCGAGTTCGCCGGCGCGCGGAAGGGTCAGCGACAGCAGGTTCTCCTGCCAGTCCTGGCGCGCCCAGGCGCTCCACCAGGCGTTCGATGCGCTGATCTGCGGCCCGCCGCTATCGAATACCGGCAGCACCAGGACGGGATTGGCCGGCGCCTCGGCGAACGGGATGTTGTGGCGGCCGAGCAGCGACCGGATGCCGCCGGGGCTGAACGCGACGGTCACCTTGCCGATATAGCGCGTGCTCGAATAGCGCTCTTCGTCGAACTGCAGGCTCTGCACCAGCCGCGAGACGCTGTTGCCGTCGAGTCTCGGCAGCCTGCCCCGGTCCTCCTTCAGCGTCATCCGGCGCAACAACAGGTCGAGCGCGCGCGACTGGGCCTCGCCGATGGCGACGTTGCGCGCGCTGGCGGCGGTGGCGGCGGTGACGTCGACCGGGACTTGTCTGACCTCGAACGGGTTGAAATAGTCGGCGGCCCGCACGGACCCGCCTCCTACGACGATGCTCATGCACAGCAAGATGGTGGCGATGGCGAGTGATTTAGGGCGCATGCCCCCTCCGAAAATTCCCATGGGCGTACTATACCAAGGCTGGCGGAAGCGCCCCATAGAATATGGGAGTCGATTTCGCGGCCACAAATCCGTAAGTTCCCGCCGAAACAGCCTTGGACGCGCCGTGACCCGCAACATCGAGCCGCTCAGCTACAAGACCGCCGGTGTCGACATCGACGCGGGCAACGCGCTGGTCGACCGCATCAAGCCGCTCGCCGCCTCGACGCGCCGTGCGGGCTCCAATCCCGATCTCGGCGGCTTTGGCGGGTTTTTCGACCTGAAGGCGGCCGGCTACAAGGACCCGGTCCTCGTCGCCTGCAACGACGGCGTCGGGACCAAGCTGAAGGTGGCCATCGACAGCAACCGCCACGACACGGTCGGCATCGACCTGGTCGCCATGAGCGTCAACGACCTGGTGGTGCAGGGCGCCGAGCCGCTGCTGTTCCTCGACTATTTCGCTACCGGCAAGCTGGACGTCGAGTCCGCGGCAGCCGTGATCGCGGGTATCGCCGAGGGCTGCCGCCAGGCTGGCTGCGCGCTGATCGGCGGCGAGACGGCGGAGATGCCCGGCATGTATGCAGGCGATGACTACGACCTGGCGGGCTTTGCGGTGGGCGCCGTCGAGCGCGGCCAGCAGCTCACCGGCGCTTCCGTCACGGCCGGAGACATCGTGTTAGGATTGGCTTCTACTGGATTGCATTCAAACGGTTTTTCCCTAGCCCGTAAGGTCGTTGAGCGCAGCGGCCTGTCCTATGCGGACCCGGCGCCGTTCGATGCCTCGCGCTCGCTGGGCGAGGCGTTGCTGACGCCGACCCGCATCTATGTGAAGGGCTGTCTCGCGGCGGTCCGCGACGGCGCCGTTCACGCCCTCGCCCACATCACCGGCGGCGGGCTGGTCGAGAATATTCCGCGCGTGCTACCCAAGAATCTCTGCGCCGAACTGGACCAGAAGAGCTGGAGCCGTCCCGCCGTGTTCGGCTGGCTGCAGCACGAGGGCAACGTGCCCGAGGACGACATGGTCCGCACCTTCAACTGCGGCATCGGCATGGCCGTCGTCGTGCCGGCGGACAAGGCGGACCAGGCCACGGCGATTTTCGAAACCAATGGCGAGACCGTGTTCCGCATCGGCCGCATCCGCGAGCGCAAGGACGGCGAACCCGCCGTCAGCCTGATCTGATGCGCTTCGCCATCCTGATCTCGGGCCGGGGCAGCAACATGCAGGCGCTGCTGGAAGCCTGCGCCGAGCCGGGCCATCCCGCCAGACCCGCCATCGTCATCTCCAACAAGGCGGACGCGGCCGGCCTCGACATCGCCCGCTCCCACGGCGTGCCGACGAAAATCATCAGCCACAAGGATTACCCGTCGCGCCACGACTTCGACGAGGCGCTGCACCGGGCCGTTGTCGACAGCGGCGCCGAAATGATCTGTCTTGCCGGCTTCATGCGGCTGCTGGAGGCGGATTTCGTCAATCGCTGGCGCGACCGCATCCTCAACATCCACCCGTCGCTGCTGCCCGCCTATCGCGGCCTGCACACGCATCAAAGGGTGCTGGAAGATGGCGTGCGCTTCTCCGGCTGCACGGTGCACTTCGTGCGCCCCGAGATGGACGAGGGCCCCATCGTCTTCCAGGCCTGCGAGCCGGTGCGCGAAGGCGACACCGAGGACAGCCTCGCAGCCCGCGTGCTGGCGTGGGAACACAAGCTCTATCCCCTTGCCCTGCGGCTGATGGCCGAGGGTAAGCTGCTGGTCGAGGGCAACACCGTCCACATCGACGCGCCGCTGGCGCCGCAGGACGGCATCATGAGTCCGTGTCCCGAAGCCGGCTGAAGGTATCAGTTGGTGACTTGTGGCGGTCACTCCTTGAGACGAAGCGCCCTCCGCGCCCAAGGCAGCGCCGTCGAGAGCTGCTCCCGCTGCACGCGCCGGACGAAGGGTGCATCCACGATGTCTGGCAAACCCGCCCGTGCCGCGAAAAAGCCGGACACCCAGGCGGCGACTTCGGGAGCGTCCGGCAGGATCGCCTCAGGTGGCGGGCCACCTTCGTAGGCGAGGCTGGGCAACCAGAAGCCCAGATCGAGGCGCGGATTGGAGAGGCAGGCTTCCGCCCAGTCTATGAGTTTCATGGCTCCGGCGACGATGCACATGTTGTCGCTTCGCAGATCAAAATGCGTAGGCGCCGAGCCAGCGGTGTCGCATGCGGCTTCCGCGTCAATCAATGCGGGGAGTGCGCTTTCCAACCAATCTCTTGTCGTCAGGCCGAGCGCCAGAAACGCTGAAGGATCAGCCCGAACGGCGCTCCACCCACCCAAGTCCGACCCGTGGATCGCCTCGAATGGCGATAGATCGGCTTGCATGGCGTGAAGGGCTTCGATCGCGGCGATGGCCGCTGAAACCGCGTGATCTGTCCAAGGCGGCGGCCAGGTCGCGCCGCTCAGGTCTTCAATGATCAGGATCGGTAAGGTGAGGTCGGCATCGAACCCCAGCAGCCTCGGATTGGGGGCGTCCACCAGCGTTCTGTACGCGGCGATTTCACGACGAAGCATCGTCGCGGTAAGCGGCGTGGTTGCCACCTTCACAAAAGCCCGCTGCTCTCCCTGCTGCGCTACGAATCGCGCGGCGGGCGTATAGCCACCGCGCACCGGCGACAACGACGCCGGCTCCCATCCTAAAATCCGGGTGATGGTTTCGAGGTGCGCTTGCTCGATCACGGCAGGTTCCCCGACACGGGTGCGGCCGCCGCATGCCGCCGCCCTACCCTGGTTGCGGGATCAGCCGACGATTTCGATGCCGCTGAAGAAATAGGCGATCTCGATCGCCGCGTTCTCGAGCGAGTCCGAGCCGTGGGCCGAGTTGGCCTCGATGGATTCGGCGAAGGTCTTGCGGATGGTGCCCTCGGCGGCGTTGGCCGGGTTGGTGGCGCCCATCACGTCGCGGTTCTTCTGCACTGCGTTCTCTCCTTCCAGCACCTGGACAACGACCGGGCCGGAGATCATGAAGGTCACCAGGTCGTTGAAGAACGGACGCTCGCGGTGCACGGCGTAGAACCCTTCCGCCTGGGCGCGGCTGAGCTGAATGCGCTTTTGCGCGACGATGCGCAGGCCGGCGCCTTCCAGCAGGGTGTTGATCTTGCCGGTCAGGTTGCGTCGGGTCGCGTCGGGCTTCAGGATCGACAGGGTGCGTTCGGTAGCCATTGTTGTGCTTCACCTCATGGAGACGGGTCGGCGGGTTCTTAGCCGCATCGTCCGTCCCGGGCAACCGAAGATTTGGCGAACAAGTGGGCGCGTGGCATGCGGTCCGTTCTATCACGGTGATGAATTGCCTATTACCATTAGACGAAGGGATTTCGTCTATTATATCATACATGGCATACGCGGTTGAAACTCTCCCTGAGTTCGACGCCTTCCTCGACGGGCTGAAGGACCACAGGACGCAGCTGATCATCGCCGACAGGCTTGAACGGTTGGCGGGGGGATTGTTTGGCGACTGTGACGCCGTAGGAGAAGGTGTCAGTGAATTACGGATACACTTTGGGCCGGGTTATCGCGCCTACTTCGTGATACGCAAGCAGACCATCATCGTGGTGCTGTGCGGTGGATCGAAGCGTACCCAGAAGCGCGACATCAAGCGCGCAATGGATTTGGCCAAGAACGTTTGAAGGAAATGGGATGCGGGAAACGAAGCCCTTTGATGCGGCCAAGTACATCAAGACGCCCGAGGATGAACGCATATTCATCAGCGAGGCATTGAAGACGTGCGACGCCAATCACATCGCCCGTGCACTCGGTACAATCGCGCGTGCCCGCGGTATGAGCGACCTCGCACGCGAGACCGGGCTGAACAGAGCCACCCTGTATTCAGCGCTGAACGAGAACGGGAATCCTACCCTGGATACGGTGCTCAAGATCACGGCCGCGCTGGGCCTTCGCCTGACGGTCGAGGACGCTGAAGGGAAGTCCCTGGAGCACGCGTAAACCACCTTGCAGGTGGCGCGCTGATTGAATCTACGTCTTCTTCTCCCAGCGACCGTTCTCGTCCTGCTGCCAGTAGACGACGTCGTGGCCGGCGGCCTTGTAGAGCCGCCAGCGCTCGCGGGCCGCCTGCTTGGACGGCTCGCTGTCGCCGAACATGTCGAGGCAGCGCGCGAACCCGCCGATGAAATCGGGGACGCGCTCGTCGACCACCACCAGGATGGTCGCGCCGTTGGGATTTTCCTCGGCGGTGGTCAGGAAGATGGGCTGGTCGGCGGCAAAGCCGTCGCGGGCCGTGCCATGCGGCAGGAACGAGTCCGGGCCGTAGGTCCAGAGCTGGCTGTTCAGCGCTTCGATCCGCTCGTCGGTTTCGGCCAGCACCACGGCCCGCTGGCTGGAAGCGATGACCCGCTCGAGCAGTTTCGGCAGCGCGTCTTCCAGTCGGCGGTAGAGATGGTAGAAGCTGACCTCGGTCACCGTCCTCTATTTGCCCTCGTAGTGGTCCGCCACCAGCCGGTTGAGCAGGCGGATGCCGTAGCCGGTGGCGCCCTTCGGGACGGTCGCGCTTTCCGCATCCGCCCAGGCCATGCCGGCGATGTCGAGATGCGCCCAGGGCGTGCCGCGGCGGATGAAGCGCTGCAGGAACTGGGCGGCGGTGATGCTGCCCGCCTTGCCGCCGGTGCCGACGTTCTTCATGTCGGCGATCGGCGAGTTGATCATCTTGTCGTAGGCGTCGGTCAGCGGAAACCGCCAGACCTTCTCACCTTCCGCCTCGCCCGCCTGCGATAGCAGCCGGCACAGATCGTCGTCATTGGAGAACATGCCGGCATATTCATTGCCCAGCGAGGTGATGATGGCGCCGGTCAGGGTCGCCAGATCGACGATGAACTGGGGCTTGAACAGCTCCTGGCCGTAATGCAGCGCGTCGGCCAGCACCAGCCGGCCTTCGGCGTCGGTGTTGATCACCTCGATGGTCTGGCCCGACATGGAGGTGACCACGTCGCCGGGGCGCTGGGCGGTGCTCGACGGCATGTTCTCGACCAGGCCGACGACGCCGACGGCATGGACCTTGGCCTTGCGGCCGGCCAGCGCCTTCATGACGCCGATAACGGCGCCCGCGCCGCCCATGTCCCACTTCATCATCTCCATGCCGGCGGCCGGCTTGATCGAGATACCGCCGGTGTCGAAGGTGACGCCCTTGCCGACGAACATCACCGGACCCTTCTTCGAGCCCTTGTTGCCGTTCCATTCCATGACCACGAGCTGGCTTTCGCGGGCGCTTCCCTGCCCGACTCCCAGCAGCGCGCCCATGCCCAGCTCGCTCATCCGGTCCTCGCCCAGCACGTCGACCTCGACGCCCAGCTTGGTCAGCGCCCGGCAGGCGTCTGCCAGGGCTTCCGGATAGATCACGTTGGCTGGCTCGCTCACCAGGTCGCGGGTGGTGAAGATGGCCTCGGCGATCTTCTCCAGCGGCTCGAACGCCTTCTTGGCGCCCTTCGGGTCGTCGGTGACGACCACCAGCCGCTTCACGGTGACGCGGGAATGGTTTTCGTTCTTCTTGGTGAAGTATTTCTCGAAGGCATAGGACTTGAGCAGCGCGCCATAGGCCAGGTTGGCGGCGAAGTCGGCCGGCGACAGCGGCGCGCCGTCGAGCGCGTCGGCGAAGATCATCACCTGCTCCTCGCCGGTGGTCTTGTACTGGCCGAGCGCCGCGCCGCCGGCGGCCTGCGCCGCCTGGACCGTCACCGCCGAGGCTTCGCCGAGGCCGGCGACCAGGATGCGGTTGGCGTCCACATTGGCGGGCGCCAGGATCTCGAACGACTTGCCCTTGTCGCCCTTGTTGCGCGATCCGTCCATGCCGCGCCGGATGGCGCCGCCCGTGCGCGCATCGAATGCTTCGGCGCTCGGCGAGAGCGTCTTGCCCTTGAGGGCAAAGACCGCCAGCGCGCCGGAAGTCTGATTTCGATCGTCGGTGAAGGAAATGCGCATCGGGAACTCTTACCTTGTGATTCAGGTACTATGCCTAGAAGGGGGAATTCCGGTTCGCGGATGTTCCCGCCCGGTTGCATCTTAGCCATCGGCAGTGAAATTGAAAGGGAGCACCAGTGGCGCGCCGCAAGGCTTTCAATCCGGTAGCTTCCAGCTTTACGAACGTGTAGTTACCGGCCACGATGACCGTGTCCGACAAGGATCACCTGACCTGCCTGCCCGTTGGAATCCGTTGATGGCCTGGCTCGATACATTGCGGCGGCTGGCGGTGCTGGGCGTGATCGCCAGCCTCTGCCAGGCGCTGCCGGCCAAGGCCCAGACACAGGCCGCCGCCGAGCAGCCGAAGAAGGCGATCTGGGCCGCCGACGAGATCATCGTTGAGGAAAAGGGCGACCGGATCACCGGCAGGGGCAATGTCGAGATCACCTATGAGGGCAACACCCTCCATGCCGACGAGATCGTCTACGACCGGACCGCCGACAAGGCCGTCGCCCACGGCCACATTCGGCTGATCGACAAGGGCGGCAACGTCTCCACCGGCAAGTCGCTCGAGCTGACCGGCGACCTGAAGAGCGGCGTGGTCCAGGGCATGTACGTGCTGTTCAAGGACGGCGAGCGGCTGGCCGCCAACTCCGGCCAGCGGGTGAACGGCGAAAAGAACATTCTCGAACACGCCGTCTACTCGGCCTGCGACATCTGCGAGGACGAGCCGGACAAGGCGCCGCTGTGGCAGATCAGGGCCAACAAGGTCGTCCACGACGAGACGAAGAAGACGCTGACCTATCACCACGCCACGCTCGAGCTGATGGGTCTGCCGCTCATCTACACACCGTGGCTGCGGCATCCCGATGCCAGCGTGAAGCGCGCCAGCGGCTTCCTGTCGCCCGATTTCGGCACCTCCTCGGTGCTCGGCTTCACCACCGAGATTCCGTATTTCTGGAACATCGCGCCGAACAAGGACATGACCATCACCCCCATGTTCACCACCGGCGAGCGCGCGGTGCTGAAGCTGGAATACCGCCAGCGCACCAGGACCGGCCAGTTCTCGCTCGACGGCAGCGGCACCTATGTCAGCAAGCGCGACGACGACAACAACGAGCTTCCGGGTGACGAGTTCCGCGGCCATATCTTCGGCAACGGCCAGTTCCAGATCAACAAGGACTGGCGCTGGGGCTTCGACCTGGCGCTGGCCTCGGACGACACCTATCTGCGGCGCTACGACGTCTCGCGCGCCGACAGCCTGATCAACCACCTCTATCTCGAGCGGTTCTGGGAACGCAGCTACCTGCATATCGGCGCCTATGCGTTCCAGGGCCTGCGCGAGGAGGACACCGGCGGCACCACGCCGATCGCCCTGCCGCTGATCCAGTACAACTTCGTCGGCAAGCCGGGCTGGCTGGGCGGCCACTTCAGCGCCGATGCCAGCATGTCGATGCTGACCCGCACCGACAGCGCCGACACCGGCCACCTGTCGCTGGACGGCCGCTACGAGGTGCCGTTCACCTCGGCGCTGGGCGACATCTACAAGCTGACCGTCGGCATGCGCGTCGACTCATATTACCTGCATGGCTGGGAAGACCCGTCGGCCGACGATCTCGTCGCCCAGCCCGACGTGCTGACCGGCAGCGACTTCGAGGGCCGCTACGTGCCCTATGCGGCGCTGGAATGGCGCTTTCCGTTCATCCGCTACGGCGCGGCGTCGCACCAGATCATCGAGCCGATGGTCACGGTGGTGTCGAGTCCCGGCCACGCCAACAACGACGAGATCCCCAACGAGGACAGCCAGGCGTTCGACCTGGACACGTCCAACCTGTTCGCCATCGACCGCTTCCCCGGCTCGGACCGCTGGGAAGGCGGCACCCGCATCGCCTACGGCGTGCGCTACCGCTATTACGGCGACAGCGGCGTCAAGGCGTCGCTGACCGTGGGCGAGAGCTACCGGTTCAACCGGGACTTCAGCCTGCCCGCCGATTCCGGCCTGCGCGAGCGCACCTCGGACGTGGTGATGACCGCCATGCTGGGCATCCCCGGTTTCTTCGATTACTACCACCGCCTGCGCTTCGACGACGACGGCTTCAACCTGGTGCGCAACGAGGGCCTGGTGGTGTTCGGCCCCAAGGATTACCGCTTCGCGCTGGGCTATACCGACATCAAGCGCAACGGTTTCGACCCTACCCTGCCCGACCGCAAGGAACTGCGCACCGCCGCCAATATCAGGTTGTCGAAGTACTGGACGATGAACGCCGACTTCGCCTACGACTTCGAGCGCGACGGTGGTGCCTTGACGGCGGGTGGCGGCTTCACGTACGAAGATGAGTGTTTCCGGTTCCGGCTGCGAGCGCGCCGGGACTTCACGGATGATCGGGACGTGCGGCCGTCGACGTCGGTAGGCTTCCAGCTTATCTTCAAGGTGGTGAGCGACCCCGGGACGAAGGATGCCGAGCTTCAGGACCTTCCTTTCAGTCCGACATTCGGGAATAAGTCGAAGTACTACAGGAAAACGGTGAACGGACTAGAATGACCTCGCGTATCAATACGTTAGCTGGAATTCTGCTGCTGCTCGCCGGCGCGGCCGGCACCGCGTACGCCCAGTCGCAGAACGATGTCCAGCGCATCGTCGCGGTCGTCAACGACGAACTCATTTCCGAGTACGACGTCAAGGAGCGGATGCAGCTCATCACCTCCACGACGGGCGCCCTGCGCAACCAGGAGGAATACGACCAGCTGCGCAAGACCGTGGTGCAGCTGCTGGTCGACGAGAAGCTGCAGCTCCAGGAAGCCAAAGAGCAGAAGATCAACATCACCGACGCCGAGGTACAGGCGCGATTCAACGAAATGGCCGCACGCAACAACATCTCCGCCGCCCAGTTCACCCAGGAGCTGTCGCGCATGGGCGCCAGCAAGGACATGATCCTGCGCCAGGTGAAGGCCGGGCTCGCCTGGGAAGAGGTGATCAACGCACGGCTGCGGCCGTTCCTCGCCATCGGCGACGGCGAAGTGACGGCATATCTCGACAATCTGAAGAACAACAGGGGCCAGCCCGAATACCGCATCGGCGAGATATTCCTCGCCGTCGATTCGCCCGACAAGGACGCCGAGGCCCGGCAGACCGCCGACAGGCTGGTCCGCCAGATCCGCGAGGGCGCCGAATTCGGCGCCGTGGCGCGCCAGTTCTCCGATGTGGCGACGGGCGCGGTCGGCGGCGACACCGGCTGGGTGATCGGCGACCACATCAATCCCGACATCAAGAGCACGGTGCTCAAGCTTCAGGAGGGCCAGGTTTCCGATCCGATCCGGACCACCGCCGGCTACTACATCGTCACCCTGGCCGATCAGCGCCAGGTGCTGAGCGCCGATCCGGACGACATCCAGATCGAGCTGCAGCAGATCATCGTCAAGACCGGTGCCGACGCTGCGGCCCAGCGCGAGCGCCTGGCGGCGCAGGCGGCGACGCTGAAGGAATGCAGCGGCGTCGCCCAGCTCGCCAGCACCATGGGCGCGACCGACACGGGTAGCCTCGGCACGGTCCGCCTGGGCGACCTTCCGCCGCCGGTGAAGAACGTGGTCAGGCCGCTCGAGGTAGGTCAGGCCAGCGCGCCGGTGCAAACCGGCACCGATTTCCGCGTGCTGGTGGTCTGCGGCAAGAAGACCGCCGACGTGAAGGAGCCGACGCCGGCCGAGATCGAGGACTTCCTCAGCAACCAGCGCCTTGCGATGATGGCGCGGCGCTACCTCCGCGACCTGCGCCGTGACGCGATCATCGACTACAAGTAGCCGCATACCGCCGCTCGCGCTCACCATGGGTGAGCCTTCGGGGATCGGCCCCGACATATCCCTCGCCGTCTGGCTGCGGCGCGACGCCGCGAAGGTGCCGCCGTTCTTCCTGCTCGCCTGTCCCGGCCTGATCCGGCAGCGCGCACGGATGCTGGGGGTCGACGTGCCTATAAGGGAGATCGCGGCGCCAGGGGAAGCCGTCGGCGTGTTCTCCGGCGCCCTGCCCGTGCTTCCTCTCAGCCGCTCGGTGCAGGCGAAGCCCGGCAGGCCCGATCCGGCCAATGCGAAAGCGGTGCTCGAATCCATCGAGACCGCGACCGGGCTGTTCACGCAGGGTGCGGCGTCGGCCATCGTCACCAACCCGATCCAGAAGGCGGCGCTCTACGAGGCCGGCTTCGAGCATCCCGGCCATACCGAGTTTTTCGAATTCCTGGCCGGTCACTTCGCCTTCGCGGTGATGATGCTGACCGTGCCCGGCCTGCGCGTGGTGCCGGTGACGGTCCACAAGGCGCTGTCGGCGGTGCCCAAGGCGCTGACCACCGACCTCATCGTCAGGACCGGCAGGACCGTCGCCGCGTCGCTGAAGGACGATTTCGGCATCGCTTCGCCTCGCCTCGCCGTCGCCGGCCTGAACCCGCACGCGGGCGAAGCGGGGACCATCGGCCGCGAGGAAATCGATATCATCGCCCCGGCCGTTGCGGCGCTACGCGCCGAGGGCATCGACGTCAGCGGCCCGAGGCCGGCCGACACGCTGTTCCACCGGGAGGCGCGCGCCGGCTACGACGCGGCTTTGTGCATGTATCACGACCAGGCGCTGATCCCGCTCAAGACCATCAATTTCCACGAGGGCGTCAACGTCACCATCGGGCTGCCCTTCGTGCGCACCTCGCCCGATCACGGCACCGCCCTCGACATCGCCGGCAGCGGCAAGGCCGACCCGCGCAGCCTGATCGCCGCGCTGAAGCTGGGCCGCGACATCGCCCGCGCCCGCCGAAGGCTGCGTGAACGGACCCAGGCATGAGCCTGCCCCAATGAACCTACCACCATTGCGCGACGTCATCGCCCGGCACGGCCTGGCGGCGAAGAAGTCGCTGGGCCAGAACTTCCTGCTCGACCTGAACCTGACCGCGCGCATCGCCCGGGGTGCGGGCGTCGGGCCGGACTCGGTTGTCTATGAGGTTGGCCCCGGACCCGGCGGCCTGACCCGCGCGCTGCTGGAAGCTGGCGCGAAGGTCGTCGCCGTCGAGAAGGACGACCGCTGCATCGAGGCGCTGGCCGAGGTGCAGGCCGTCTATCCCGGCCGGCTCGAGGTCGTGCCCGCCGACGCGCTCAAGGTCGACGAGGCCGAGCTGCTTGGCGGCGCCAAGGTGCGGGTGGTGGCGAACCTGCCCTACAATGTCTCGACGGTGCTGCTCGCCAAATGGCTGACATCGGAGACCTGGCCGCCATTCTTCTCCAGCCTGACGCTGATGTTCCAGCGCGAGGTCGCCGACCGGATCGCCGCACCGCCCGGCGGCAAGGAATACGGCCGCCTGTCCGTGCTCAGCCAGTGGCGCACGGTGCCCAAGCGCCTGTTCGACATCCCGCCGTCGGCGTTCGTGCCGCAGCCCAAGATCACCTCGTCGGTGGTGCATTTCAGCGTGCTGGCGGAACCGGTCGCCCCGGCCGAGCTGCGCGACCTGAAGACCGTGGTCGACGCGGCCTTCAACCAGCGTCGGAAAATGCTGCGGTCGAGCCTGAAGGGATTGGGTGTCGATACGGAACGCCTGCTGGCGGAGGCCGGAATTGAGCCGACCCTGCGGGCCGAGGTGCTGTCGGTCGAACAGTTCTGCGCGCTGGCGCGGGCGCTGAACGCCCTCCGTTAGGCGAAGTCGGCTTCTTCGACTCAAATCAGGCTGCAGCCGACCCATTGCCGACAGTGACCCGCTCGCGGCAGCTACACTGGGCGCGCTACCGTTGGTGCCAAGACCAACCATGGACTAACATTGAAACCGGACCGCCTTCAGGGGCAGACCATGCAGCTGTCGTGCCCTCTTCGAACATCGAGGTGTTGAATGAAGGAATACGCCGTATCGCCGGACCTGATGTCGGCGGACCATATCGAGTGCCCTTATCGCCTCTACCAGGATCTCCATCGCGGCAGCGGCGTCGCGGAGGATGCTGCTGTCGGGGTGGTGGTTGCCGGCTACCAGGATCTGGTGGCGCTGTCCAGGAGGACCGAGTTGTACTCGAACAGCATCACCAGCGACGGCAAGGGGCCACGGCATATGGGCGTCAGCCAGGAGCCAATTCAGGCGGATGTAGAGGAGATACTGTCGCACGCACACCCGGTGGTGAATGCACTTTTCACCGCCGATCCGCCAGTCCACGCACGTCACCGCAAGCTGATCAGCACCGCGCTCAGCCCCCGCCGAGTACGCAGTCTCGAGCCTGCGATCCGTCAGATCGCCAACGATCTGGTGGACTCCTTTATCGAAAGCGGGGAGGTCGACCTGCTGCCGCGATTTGCCATCCCACTTCCAGTCACGGTGATCTCGGATGTCCTCGGCGTAGACCGCGCGGATATGGCGACCTTCAAGCACTGGGGGGACATGATGATCGCCGGCAACATCGACGTGCTGAATCACGATCAGCGACGTGAAGTTGCCCATGCCGTGGTTGCCTTCCACGCCTATTTCGTGCCCCGCATCGAGGAACGCCGCATCAGGCCCGTCAATGATCTGCTCAGCGACATGACCAACGCCGAGACGGAAGGCGAGGGAAAATTGTCGACCGCCGAACTGTTGCCGATCATCAGCCAGATATTGCTCGCCGGTCACGAGACCACCACCAACCTGATCGGAAATGCCATTATGGTGCTGCTGAGAGACGCAGCATTGATGGCGCGCCTGCGCGAAAGGCCGGAACTCATCGAGGCGTTTGTCGAGGAAATGCTGCGCTACGATCCGCCCATCCAGTGTACGTATCGGCGGGTTACGACGACCGCGACGTTACGCGGCGTGCCATTGAAGCCCGGGCAGATGGTGGTACCCTTATGGGCGGCCGCCGGATGGGATCCATCGGTGTTCCCGAACCCCGAGACGTTCGACATTGGTCGTGCCAACGTCCGGCAACACATGGGCTTCGGTTATGGGCCCCACTTCTGCGCGGGCGCGGAACTGGCTCGCGTGGAAGCGCGCGTGGCATTCGAGACGCTTCTGGGTCGGCTCGATGACATCGAACTCGATGAACGCGCCAGCGATCTTCAGCATTTGCCAAGCTTTGCCTCACATGGCTACCGACGTCTGGTCCTGCGGTTCCGCAAGAAGGCGCTGGCGAGCTAATTCGTCGTCCAGGCGCGGACGAGGAATGCTGGTCGCGAAACAGTACGCGTTGGCTTGACTGCTGCCTTGGCCTGCCCCTGAAACGTGGTGAAGTATGATTTTGACCATGACGAGGGCTTGGGAATGGCAAGGGAGCAATGGGCTATGGCCAGCGTTCGTCCGCTTTCCATCCTCAACGGCCTGGCTGCGTCCGACCCGTAACGGTCATTGAGCGAGTCTGCTTGTGACGGCGGTAGCGGTGCTATTACTCTGACACGACCCCAGCGAACACGGCTCCAGTTGAGCGTTTCACAAGGTGACGCCCCCAAATGGGCAGTGAGATCATCTTCATAATCCCGGCGGTGATCGGCTTCGCCGCTATGGCGACGCTCGGCGGCACGCTTGTGCTCTGGCTTGTGTGGATCGCAGCGCGCCGATGGGGTCCTCGCTCACCGCGAACGTGTTCGCCACGCTTCCCGATCGGCGCGACTGCTTCGGTGCTGCTTGCTATTTCTTTGCCTGCCGGTTGTATCCGAGCTTGCCACGTCCCCCAACCCGAAAGCGCTAGGACAGTGGCGGCCTTCGAGGTGCCGCTGACCACGGCGGTGGACCGGGCCGACTTCCTGACCATCCTCAATGCTGAGGCTGCGGCTACGGGGCTCGACCTCAATGTTGAGACGGCAGAGGAAATGGAGCGCTGGGCCGAGATGGCGCCCAATTCTCGCAAGTCAATCGGGATAACCGTCTATCGCGGCGGTGACATCCGCCAAAACGAAGCTCGTGTCTCGGACCAGTTTCACTTCGGCCATGTGTGGATATCGTTCCAACAAGGTGAAGACCCAGCATTGGCGCGGCGCTTCCGCGAGCGGCTAATGTCACGGATCGTTGAGCGCTGGCCCGAGACCCTGAGCGTGCCCGTCGCCCAGACAGGTGCTCTCCCGCACAAAGAGGATTTGGTTAGGGGCGACCACGGCTACGAAATCGACCCGTCCAGAATAGCGGGATACATCTGCGGGACCGCTCCCGGTAACGCCCCCAAGTGGGCCTGCGACTAGGCGACTTGCCGTTTCTCCAAAACTGATGCCCGCTTCCCACTCTCAGCAGTCGGGCCGCTACCCACCCCTTATCGCCGTTCAGGCCTGGCCTCAATGCCGTCAAAAGCAGGCATTGAGGCCAGGCCTGAAACGAAGCGAGTGGGTGAAGCAGGCGCTCAGTCGACCCCGCGCAGGCGGTTGACGAATTCCGCCATGCCGACCTGGCGTTCGCGGCGCAGGCGCTCGGCCGCGAGGATCGCGGTGACCCGGGCGAGGCTTTCCTCGACTTCCACGTTCACCACCACATAGTCGTATTCGGCCCAGTGGCTCATTTCCTCGGACGCCTTCGACATGCGGGCGGCGACCACCTCGTCGCTGTCCTGCGCGCGGGTGCGCAGGCGCTTTTCCAGCTCCTGCGTCGATGGCGGCAGGATGAAGACGCGCACCACGTCCGTCTGTGCCTTGCCGGCGAGTTGCTGGGTTCCCTGCCAGTCGATGTCGAACAGCACGTCCCTGCCCGCCTCAAGCGCCGCGAACACCGGCTGTTTGGGCGTGCCGTACATGTTGCCGAACACCTTCGCGTGCTCCAGCAGCTCGCCGTCCTCGACCATCCGGTCGAAGCGGGTGTGGTCGACAAAAAAATAGTCCTTGCCGTCGACCTCGCCGGGGCGGGGCGGACGGGTGGTCACCGAGACCGACATGGTGATGTCCGGGTCCTGCGCCAGCAGCAGGCGCGAGATCGTGGTCTTGCCCGCGCCCGAGGGCGAGGACAGCACCAGCATCAGGCCGCGGCGGAGGATGGCGCTCATTCGATGTTCGCCACCTGCTCGCGGAACTGGTCGATCACCGCCTTGAGGTCGAGGCCGATGCGCGACAGCGCCGAATCCGACGACTTGGAGCAGACGGTGTTGGCCTCGCGGCCGAATTCCTGCGCCAGGAAGTCCAGCTTGCGGCCGGCCGGCCCGCCGTTTTCCAGCAGTTCGGTGGCGGCAAGGACATGGGCGCCCAGCCGGTCCAGCTCCTCGCGGACGTCGACCTTGACCGCCATGTAGGCGGCTTCCTGCGCCAGCCGGTCCTGGTCGATCGGCACGCTCGAGCCGTTCAGCAGCTCGGAAATCTGCTTGTGCAGCTTTTCGCGCATGGCGCCCGGCTGCTGGGACGGGACGGCGCGCGCCAGCGCGACCAGTTCGCCGATGGTGCGGATCTCGTCATGCAGCACGGCGGCCATGCGGGCGCCTTCGCTGCGGCGCATGGCGACGACCCCGCGCAGCGCTTGGGCCAGGCCGGCGAGCAGGATCCTGTCGCGCTCGGCCACCTGCTCCTCGCTCAGCGTCGTGTCCTTCACCTCGATCACGCCGCGCAGCTCCAGCAGCTCCTCGATGCGCGGCTTCTTCAGGCCGTGACGCTTGGCGGCGGCCTTGGCCGCGTCGACCAGGCTGTCGAGCACCTGGTCGTTCACATAGACGCCGGCATTGGCGTTGACCCGGTCGAACGTCAACACGCAGTTCACGTTGCCGCGCGTGAGATGCTCCGCGATCATCGCCCGCGCCGGAATATCCAGGCTTTCGACGCCCTGCGGCAGCCGCATGCGCACATCGAGCCCCTTGCCGTTGACGCTTTTAACCTCCCACACCCAGCGATACTCTTGCCACGCGCCATCGAGGCGGGCGAAACCGGTCATGCTGGCGATGGCCATGGGGTCTCCTGGGTCGTTTCGGTGGGCGCGAACTATATCGCCCTATAACGATAGCCGTCGATGAAAAACCCGAAATCCATCCTGATTACCGGTGCTTCGAGCGGAATTGGCGAGGCGCTGGCGCTGCGTTACGCGGCGCCGGGCGTGACGCTCTATCTGTGCGGCCGGGACCGGACGCGGCTCGGCGATGTGGCGTCCCGATGTGCCGGTCAGGGCGCGGAGGTCCACGCGGACGTCGTCGACGTCGCCGATGAGGCCGCCACGCGCGGCTGGATCGAGCGCTGCGAAACCGTCCGTCCGCTCGACCTCGTGATCGCCAACGCCGGTGTCGGGATCGGCCAGAGCGAAGGCCCACTGGCGGACGTCGCCGGACGGACCTTCGCGGTGAACGTGGACGGGGTGTTCCACACCGTCCATCCGGCCGCCGAGATCATGCGCCGGCGTCGCCGGGGGCAGATCGCCATCGTCAGCTCGGTCGCCGGCTATCAGGGACTGGCGTCGACACCGGCGTATTCGGCCTCGAAGGCGGCGGTCAAGGCCTATGGCGAGGCGCTGCGCGGCTATCTGGAACCCGACGGCATCGAGGTGAGCGTGATCTGCCCCGGATTCGTCGCCAGCCGGATCACCGACCGCAACCAGTTCGCCATGCCGTTCTTCATGCCGGCCGAACGCGCGGCGCGTATCATCGAGCGCGGCCTGGCACGCAACCGGGGCCGCATCACATTCCCGTGGCAGATGGTGATCGTGGCGCGCCTTCTGGCGAACCTGCCGATGTGGGCCGTCGACTGGACCGCGCGACGCGCGCCGCGGAAATGAGTGCGTGTATTACAATTCTTAACGTGCACCCCAAAATGGGCCGGCCTAATTGTCTTGGAGAACTTGTCGGGAGTCGTGTGTGTTATTGCAATGCGGCAGTAATGCTTACATAAAATCCAACACAAACGACGAAGTGCTTTTATACGATATTTTATTTGAATTTGAGGATTATTGTCGCTCGGGGCCGCGAGCATCCCGCCAGACTATGTTCCACGATACCACCGGGCCGGCAAAAGGCGATGGCGGGCATGCCATCGTCCCACCTTCATAAGCCGAAACTCGGACCCAGGTATCAAGGCAGGCCAACAATGCAGAACCACAAGCACGTCGAGAAGCAGCGCGTCCTCGTCATCATGGAACTGAACACCGGCGAGAGCCTGTTCGGCTTCATCCATGCCACCCACAGCGAGCGGGTCTCGGACGTCCTGAACGATCCGCGCCTGTTCCTGCCTTTCGAGGAGGTCGACGGCGAGCGGATGATCCACGCCAAGACCTCGATCACGCGAGTCTACGAGATCTGCAACGTCTCCCGCCACATGACGCATCCGGACCCTTACGTGGTGCTGAACGTCAGCCGGGCCGACAGCTGGGAAACCATCCAGCGCGCCTATCGCCAGCAGATGATGCTGTGCCATCCGGACCGATATGCACGGCGCAACCCGCCGCAGGCCGCCCTGGAATTGCTCGATCAGATCGCCCGGCGCCTCAACGAGTTGCTGGACCAGATCAGGCCCAATCACCTCAACAGCGTGGCATAACCCGCGCTACTGGCTCGCGTCCCGCCGTTCGAGCGCGCGCCAGTTCTGCACGTTGTGCTGGTGCTCGGCGTAGGATTCGGCGAAGGCGTGGCCGCCGGTGCCGTCGGCGACAAAGTACAGATCGTCGGTTTCCATCGGGTTCAGTACCGCCTTCAGTGACTCAAGGCCCGGATTGGCGATCGGCGTCGGTGGCAGGCCGGGAATCCGGTAGGTGTTGTAGGGCGTGTCGCCCTGGATTTCGGACAGCCGGATCGGCCGGCCCAGCTTCTCCCCGCCCCTGATGCCGTAGACGATGGTCGGGTCCGACTGCAGCGGCATGCCGGCGCGCAGCCGGTTAACGAACACGCCGGCGATGCGCGGCCGCTCGGCCGGCACGCCGGTTTCCTTCTCGACGATCGACGCGAGGATCAGCGCCTGTTCCGGGGTCTGCAGCGGCAGGTTCGGCGCCCGCTTTTCCCACAGCGCGGCCAGGTTCCGGTCCATGGCGGCGCGCATCCGCGCCACAATGCCGGCGCGGCTGTCACCGAGGCTGAAATGATAGGTTTCGGGCAGCAGGCTGCCTTCCGGCGGCAACGGCCCCGGATCGCCGTCGAGCGCCGGCTCGGCGCGGATCAGCGCGTCCACCTGCCTCACGCTGAGGCCTTCGGCGACGGTGAAGCGCCGCACCACGGTCTTGCCCGAGCGCAGCAGGTCCAGTACGTCCCGGATGGTCGACGAGGCGGGAACGCGGTACTCGCCCGCCCTCAATTTGCGGTCGGCGCCGGTGATCTTGGAGGCGACCAGGAACAGGGTGGTGCCGTCGATGACGCCCGCGTCACGCAGGACGGCCGCCGCGCCCCGCACGCCGGCGCCCTTGGGGATCACCACGGTGATCTCGGACGCCGGACCCTTGGCCGACTGGACCATCCAGAGGCCGTAGGCGCCGATTCCGGCGACGGCGACGACCAACAGCAGGAAAAATGCCGCCAGCCAGCGGCGCAGCCGCCGGGGCCTGGGTGGATCGGGCGGTGTCTGGGTTGGCCCGGCAGCGGTCGGTTGTTCGTCCGCCATGGGCCGCCGTCAAACGTCCTTCTTGAAGATCACGCTGGCGTTGGTGCCGCCGAAGCCGAACGAGTTCGACATCACGGCGCGCACCGGCCGCTGCTTGGCGGTGTGCGGCACCAGGTCCATGCCCACGCAGTTCTCCGACGGATTGTCCAGGTTGAGCGTGGGCGGCACCACCTGGTCGCGCATCGCGAGCAGGCAGAAGATCGCCTCGACCGCGCCGGCGGCGCCGAGCAGATGGCCGATGGAGGATTTCGTCGACGACATGGACAGCCGGTTGGCCGACGCGCCGAACAGCCGGCGCACGGCGCCCAGCTCGATCTCGTCGCCCAGCGGCGTCGAGGTGCCGTGCGCGTTGACGTAGTCGATCTCGTCCAGGCCCAGGCCCGAGCGCTTCAGCGCCGCCTGCATGGCCCGGAAAGCGCCGTCGCCTTCCGGCGATGGAGCGGTGATGTGATAGGCGTCGCCCGACATGCCGTAGCCGACGATCTCGCCATAGATCCTGGCGCCGCGCGCCCTGGCGTGCTCGAGCTCCTCCAGGATGACGATGCCGGCGCCCTCGCCCATGACGAAGCCGTCGCGGTCCCGGTCATAAGGGCGCGAGGCCTTGGTCGGCTGGTCGTTGAACTGGGTCGACAGCGCCTTGGCCTGGCTGAAGCCGGCCATGCCGATGCGGCAGATCGCCGCTTCGGCGCCGCCCGCCACCATCACGTCGGCGTCGTCGAGCATGATCAGCCGGGCCGCGTCGCCGATGGCGTGGGCGCCGGACGAACAGGCGGTGACGACCGCGTGATTGGGGCCCTTGAAGCCGTGCTTGATCTGGATCTGGCCCGAGACCAGGTTGATCAGCCGGCCGGAGATGAAGAACGGGCTGACCCGGCGCGGCCCCTTCTCGTTCAGCGTGGTGACCGCTTCCTCGATGCCCGGCAGGCCGCCGATGCCCGAGCCGATCATGCAGCCGGTGCGGATGCGCTCGTGCTCGTCGGTCGGATGCCAGCCGGCGTCCTCGAGGGCGATGTCCGCGGCGGCAACGCCGAACAGGATGAAGTCATCGACCTTGCGCTGCTCCTTCGGCTCCATCCACTGGTCGGGATTGAACGAGCCGTCGGTGCCGTCGCCAAGCGGCACGTCGCACGCGATCTTCGCCGCGTAGTCCGTGGTGTCGAATTTGGTGATGGCCCGCGCGCCCGACTGACCGTCGATCAGCCGGCGCCACGGAATATCGATGCCCGCGCCCAAAGGCGTAACCAGCCCCAGGCCTGTAACCACTACTCGACGCATCAACCCTGTCCGTTCCGTTGATTTCGAGCAGGACCTAGCTTGCCTGCTCGATGAAATCGACCGCGTCCTTCACGGTCAGGATCTTCTCGGCGGCGTCGTCCGGTATTTCGATGCCGAATTCTTCCTCGAACGCCATGACCAGCTCTACGGTATCCAGGCTGTCGGCGCCCAGATCGTCGATGAAGCTCGCGCCTTCGGTAACCTTGTCCTCGTCCACGCCGAGATGTTCGACCACGACCTTTTTCACGCGTTCGGCAACGTCGCTCATTTCAGTATTCCCTTGAAGGTTTGTCGTTAAACCGTTGAACTTGCTGCCAAAGATTCTGGCAGAATTTACCCGGCAGGTTACCCTTGGTTGCCGTGTCGTATCATAAATCCACGACCTTTGCCAGCAACCTCAAATCATCGCCATACCGCCGTTTACATGCAATGTCTGGCCCGTCACATAGCCCGCCTCGTCGGATGCGAGATAGACCACGGCGGCGGCCACGTCCGGTCCGGAGCCCATGCGTCCGGCGGGGATACGGCCGATCAGCGCCTCGCGCGCCGGACCGGCGATGGCGTCGGTCATGGCGGTCTCGATGAAGCCCGGTGCGACGGCATTGACCGTGATGTTGCGGCTCGCCACTTCCTGCGCCAGCGACTTGGACATGCCGATCAGGCCGGCCTTCGACGCCGCGTAGTTCGCCTGCCCCGGATTGCCGGTGACGCCGACCACCGAGGTAATCGAGATGATGCGGCCGAACCGGCGCTTCATCATGCCGCGCAGCACCGCGCGCGACAGCTTGAAGGCAGCCTTGAGATTGATGTCGATCACCGTGTCCCAGTCCTCGTCCTTCATGCGCATGGCCAGATTGTCGCGGGTGACGCCGGCGTTGTTGACCAGGATGTCGAGCTGGCCCATGGCCGCTTCCGCCTGGCCGATCAGCGCGTCGACGGCGGCGCCGTCGACCAGGTTGCACGGCAGGATATGCACGCGCTCACCCAGCGCGTCGGCCACCTCCTGGAGCGCCGCTGCGCGGGTGCCCGAAACCGCGACGGTGGCGCCCTGTGCATGCAGCGCTTCGGCGATGGCGCGGCCGATGCCGCCGCTCGCGCCGGTGACCAGGGCGCATTTGCCGGTAAGGTCGAACATGGCAGGCCTCCTAAAGGGTCTTGAGCAATGCGTCGATCTCGTCGGGGGTTCCGGCGGCGCTGGCGGTCAGGTCCTTGTTGATGCGCTTGGCCATGCCGGTCAGCGCCTTGCCCGCGCCCAGCTCGATCACCTCGGTGACGCCGTTCGCGGCCATGTACTCGACGCATTCGCGCCAGCGGACCGAGCCGGTGACCTGCTCGACCAGCAGGCGGCGGATTTCGTCGGGATCGGACACCTGCGAGGCGGTGATATTGGCGACCAGCGGCACGGCCGGCGCCTTGATGGTCACGGCGGCCAGCGCCTCCTGCATCTCGTCGGCGGCGGGCGCCATCAGCGCGCAGTGGAACGGCGCGCTCACCGGCAGCAGCATCGAGCGGCGGGCGCCCTTCTCCTTGCCGATCTCGATGGCGCGCTCGACGGCTTCCCGGTGACCGCTGATCACCACCTGTCCCGGCGCGTTGTCGTTGGCGGCGGTGCAGACCTGGCCTTGCGCCGCCTCGGCCGCGATCTCGCGGGCCACCTCCAGGTCGACGCCGAGGAGCGCGGCCATGGCGCCGACGCCCACCGGCACGGCGCGCTGCATGGCCAGGCCGCGGCGCTTCAGCAGCCGGGCGGTGTCGGCCAGGGTGACGCTGCCGGCGGCGGCCAGCGCCGAATATTCGCCGAGCGAGTGGCCGGCGACGAACCGCGCCTTCTGCGCCAGGTTGATGCCGGCTTCCCTCTCCAGGATGCGCATGACCGCCACGCTCACCGCCATCAGCGCCGGCTGGGCGTTCTCGGTCAGGATGAGCTGGTCTTCGGGTCCGGTGAACATCAGCTTCGACAGGCTCTGGCCCAGCGCCTCGTCGACTTCCTGGAACACTTCCCTCGCCGTGGGCGAAGCCTCGGCCAGCGCCTGCCCCATGCCGACGGCCTGGCTGCCCTGGCCGGGAAACGTGAATGCTCGGGTCATGGTGGTCCGATCCGTTGTCGAGGGTCCCCAGGAAGCGCGCCACAGATAACGCCTCCCCGGCTGGTGTCAAGCGCGCGACAGAGAATGCAGTCCGCGCTTGTCAGAGGAAAGTTTTTCCGTATAGTGCGCGCCTTCGCTCCTTGCCGGTACATGCCGGCTATGCCTGTGCGGCCCGATGGCGGCAGGCAGTGTAACAGCCAGAAGGAGTCCATATGGCTTACTACGAGCACGTGCTGATCGCGCGGCAGGATATTTCCAGCCAGGCGGTCGACGAGCTGGCGGAAGAATTCGCCGGCATCATTACCGCCAATGGCGGTCAGGTCACCAAGACCGAGAACTGGGGCCTTCGGACCCTCGCCTACCGGATCAAGAAGAACCGGAAGGGCCACTACGTCATGATGAACATCGACGCGCCGCCCGCCGCGGTCGCCGAGATGGAGCGCCTCGAGAAGATCAACGAGGACATCGTCCGCGCCATGACCATCCGGGTCGAAGAGCTGGACGCCGAACCGTCGCCGGTTCTGCGCGTCCGCGACGACCGTGACGACCGCCGCGGCGGCCGTGAAGGAGGACGCTTCTAATGTCATCCGCCGCCCGTCCGCGCACCGCGCGCCGCCCGTTCTTCCGCCGCCGCAAGAGCTGCCCGTTCACCGGCCCGAACGCGCCGAAGATCGATTACAAGGACGTCAAACTGCTGCAGCGCTACGTTTCCGAGCGCGGCAAGATCGTCCCCAGCCGCATCACGGCCGTTTCGGCCAAGAAGCAGCGTGAGCTTGCCCGCGCCATCAAGCGCGCCCGCAACATCGCCCTGCTTCCCTACGTGCTGCAATAGGAGAGCCCGATGCAAGTCGTACTGCTTGAGCGGGTCGAAAAGCTCGGCCAGATGGGCGATGTTGTCACCGTAAAGGATGGCTTCGCCCGCAACTTCCTGCTGCCGAAGAAGAAGGCGCTGCGCGCCACCACCACCAACCTCGAATCCTTCAAGGAACGCCGCGCCCAGCTCGAGGCGTCGAATCTGGAGCGCCGCAAGGATGCCGAGGCCGTCGCCGAGAAGATGGAAGGCGCCCGCGTCGTCATCCTGCGCCAGGCCGGCGAGAGCGACCACCTCTACGGCTCGGTCAGCCCGCGCGACATCGCCGACGCGCTGAAGGACGCCGGCTACACCGTCGAGCGCAACCAGGTCGACCTGGACCGCCCGATCAAGACCACCGGCCGCCACGAGATCCGCGTGTTCCTGCACCCGGAAGTGGCCATCACCGTGGCCGTCGTCGTCGCCCGCTCGGAGGCCGACGCCAGCAACATGGACCGCAAGCCCGAGGCCGCCGCCGCCGAGGACATGTTCGAGAGCGAGGAACTCGCCCGTCATGCCGCCGAGGAACTGGCCGAAGACGAACCGGAAGAAGACGCATAAGCCATTCAGGGAAGACGACTTGAACCATCGTCCAACCAACAATAAAAACAAAAAACAAGAAAACTGAGGAAACTCCCGAAGGGCGGCGCAAGCCGCCTTTCTTTTTTGTGCCATGCCTTCAATGCTGGGCCCAGCGTCGGCGGAAGGGGTTCATGGCGAGCGGGCACACGATTTCGAGCGCATCGGGCTGGCCTACGCGACAGCCATCTCGTTCAGTCCAGCGGTGGCCGAACAGATAGGCAGGCGCTTGCGGCGAAGCGCTGAACGATCATTTATTTCGGATAGCAAACGTTATTGGACTGGGGCACGCTTGTCTCAGGGCTATTTTGGGTAGTCAAAAGGGCAAAATCAATGGCGACGCAGCAAGGCGGTAACACCGTCAATTGGGTCGATTTCGCGACTTTGGACAATCCAGCCGCGATTGGAACGCTCAGGCAGGTCGCGCGGCACCTGTGGAAGGAAGACAGCGTTCAGGATGGACGTGACAGGAATACGTTCAAGGAGACATTGCGGGACGCCTGGCGCATCGAACTTTCCGATCACAGCCGGAACCTGCGGCTGAGAATCGATCTCTCGAGCAACATGATCCGGCTGAAACTGGGCGACTCGGATTGGTCGAACCAGTACCCCATCGTTTCGTCATCGTCGAAGCCGACAGGCTGGATGGCCAACCGCATCGAGCACGGCCCATCGCCCGATCGCATAAACGGTGTCTTCAAGCAGATCGGCGGGCTGGCCTGGCGCGAAGAAGACGCAGAGGGCAAAGCCGTCGTCGAATTCGACGAAGTCCAGCGTGACGATTGGTCGGTGTATCTCCGCGATCCTGTCCGGGACGTCTCCATCCAGCTCGACCTCCATCGCCGCAAGGTGATCTATGCGGAACGGGGAAAAGCGGGCGCCGATCTCTACAACATCGCGAATATCTCGACGGTCCTCAGCGGCTGGCTGGTGAACAGGGTCGAGTTCAGCACCGGTGGTGCCGCCGTCGGCATGTACCGGCAGACGCCCGCCGGAGGCTGGGTCGAAGACAGCACAACCCAGGGGCGCGAGATCTACAAGTTCGATGAAACGGGCCGTGACGACTGGTCGGTCTACCTTCGGGACACCCGCCGCAAACTCTCTCTGCAACTCGATCTCTTCAAGCACAGCGTCAGTCTCAAGCTCGACGGTGCCGAATGGCGGCGGCAATTCGACATCGTCGGTGCCGACCGTCTCGGTGCGCCGGAACATCCGGACGCCCGCGGTCTGACCCACATCTACTGCGGCGACGCCGCGGGCAAGCATGACAGCCGGTTCAGGCAGACCGGCCACCGCGCCTGGGTCGAAGAAGCCGCCGACGGTTCTCGCACGGTCGCCAACTTCAAGGAGATCGGCCGCGACAGGTGGTCGATCCTGCTCAGCGACGCCACCAGGAATCTTGTCCTGCGCCTTGACGTTTACGACGCCAAGGTGCTGCTCGCCGATGGATCGTTGCTGCGGAGGATTCTCGGCAGCGAGCGCCGCATTGACGGCAACCTCGTCAATGCCGTCGATTTCGGTTCTGCCAAGAAGACCACGGGCCAGCTTGTCCAGACGGGCCCCCAGTCGTGGGCGGAGTTCAACCCGGAGACTGGCAGATTGGCCTTCCTGTTCGACGAGTTGTCGCGCACCGAAGGCGAAGTGTACCTCCACGACATCGACCGGGACGTACACATGCGCATCGACATGGTGGCCCGCAAGGTGCGCTATTCCGTCGGCGACAAGGCATCCACGGTGCAGTTCGATGTTCTGGCCATTCACCGCACAGCCGAGCCATGGCGCCGCCATCACAGGATCAACAGCCGGTCGGTCATCGCCGAGGAATACGCGGTCGTCAAGGGCCAGCCGCGCGCGGCGTCGGTCGTCTACAGGACATCGGTCACCCTGCCGCCCGATGCGACCCACCTGGACCTCTGGTCGTCCAAGGAAACAACCGTCGTGGTCGACGACGTCAAGCACGTGATCGATCCCGTGCGATCCGTCCGGCTGCGTCCCAAGGGCGGCTCGCGGCTATCGGTCTCGCTCCCCGGCGATGCGCTGGAGACCGCGACGCTTTACGCGCGAACCAATCTGATGAACAGGAAGCAGAAGCACGTGATCATGCCGGACGTGGAAGCTCACCGGAAGATCGCGGCGCTTCCTGACGGCGCGATGTATCAGGGACGCGCTGCCTTGGGCCTCGATCCGGGCCTCAGCGAACAGGATATCGGGCACCTGCAAACGGCGATAACCAATGTCGCCCGAACCGTGCAATACACCTACAACCAAACGCCTCACGGCGTGCACCATGACAGGGCCGTTCTGCCCGCGAACATGGAGCACCCCCATTTCATGCTCGACTGTTCAGGCGGAAAAATGGTCTACCGGCCATTGAACAGAAAACAAGTGCTCGGCCACATCGCCGGCGCGCGCCGGATCGATGCCCCAGCAGCCCAGGGGCTGTTCGACAGCATCGGCGATTTCTTTTCCAGTGCCACCCAGATCATCGTTCACACGACCGAAAGCCTCGTCACCGATGCGATAGACACGGCGAAGACGGTCGGAAAGGACGTCATCGATACCGTCGACCAGGTCGGCGAGGACCTGATTCACGGCGACCTACTGAACGCAGGAAAGGACTTCATCCAGGGTGGTGAGCATGCAGGCGGAGACCTGGTGAAGGGCGTCGCCAATGCAGGGGGAGATCTGGTGAAGGGCGCTGGCCAGCTGCTGGTCGTCACGTTGAAGCTGGGCAGTGACGTATTGCAGTTCGTCGTCGAGCATACCGGCTTTATCGGTAAAGCGCTGGGCTGGCTGCTCGAAAAGGCCGGCGGCGAGGCGGGCAAGGCGGTGCGTTGGCTGCTCGAGCCGCTCGGATGGGATGACATTCTCCACGCGCACGATCTGCTGGTCGACTTCATGAACCGCAAGCTCGGCGACATGGCGCAGTTACCGCTCCAGCTCAAGGCGCGCTCGGATGCGTTCTTTGCGCAACTGGCGAAAACCGTCACCGTTGATATGGACAAGGCCATCCAGGCGATCGATCCCGACGGTATCGGGAACCAGCCTGCCACCGGTCCGGGCCACTCGGAGGCGATCGAGAAGATCGAATGGCTGCTCGGCAAGGTGTTCAGCTACACCCATGGCGATTCATCCCTCGCGGATGCCTTCAGCAAGACGTCGCTGACCTCCGCAGGTGCGGCGACATCGGGCCCCATGGCGAGATTCCAGTCGATCATCGATGAAGAATTTGGCGCGGATGGATCGAAACTCCAGACGATCCTTGGCCCCGCCATAACCCGTTTCGAGACGTTCTTCACCTCCGATGACCACGATCCGAGGCATCTGATCGGCGGTCTTCTCGAAATCCTCAAGGACGTCGCTGTTCTCGGGATCGACATCGTCGCAAAGGTGATCGACGTCCTGCTTGATCTGGTGGCTGGAACCGTCCAGTCGCTGAAATCGCTCGCCAATGACCCTCTCGATATCCCTTTTCTGTCGGATTTCTACAGTGGGCTAACCGATGGCCGCCCGCTGACGGTGATGTCCCTCGCCGCGCTGCTGATAGCAGTCCCTGGCAGTATCATCCACAAGGCGATGTTCGGGGTCCGCATGTTCAACAAGACGGACGTTGCCCTCGAACTTCCGGAAGTCGACGACTTCGTCCGGAGAATGACTGCGATATATGGTGTGCTGCATCTGGTGCAGAGCATCACGACGACATCAAACGACGTGTACTCAGGTATTGGAGAACTCAAAGGCAAACAGGACCCCGGTTGGGTGGACAGACCGCATGGGCAGCTGCCCAGCGTTCGGCAATACAACGATATTCAACCCGTACTGAATTCGATTTTCGTTGCCGTCGGATGCGCGATCGGCATGCCTGCGCCGATAGGCACGAAATACGAAATTCCTTCCCAGGCGCTGAAATCCCATGCGCTCAGATCGGGAGAATACTGGAATGGAATATTGTGGGTCACCGGGCTCGGGTCGTCATTGGTGTTCCTGGTTCTCAATTTCTTTCAGCTGGGTTTCACCAAATACGCGCCCGAGAAAATCACCGGGAAGGTCACGATCAGGGGAGAAGAGAAGGAAATCAACATTCCGAATGACGTCTCCGCCTATCTTACGGGCATTTGGGGACTGGCGCACATCGGCTTGATCGCAGCGCTCAGCGAGGCCGACCGCGCTAAGCAGCATGTCGTTTCGGCCGTTTTTGCGGATCCGGCGACGGCTGCCATGCGCAACATGGAGATCGCGCGGGCCATGAACCAGAAGGCCATCGAGCTCTATGGGGATGTCGTGGGCGACGACGGCCTCAGCATCTATAAGGATCCCGGGCTCCAGTTTGCGGATGAGGCAGCGGCCAAGGTCTGGGTCGATCACCTTCGAGCCTTCAACGAATGGGGCGCCGGCTACAATTTCTCCGACAAGATCTTCGGAAATGTCTGCACCATGATGCCTGAATGGTCTCAGTTCGGGGTTGCCGAAACCATGGTCAAGGCAACCGAAGGGTACTCGTTGTTCGTGTCCGCGGCGTTCGACGCGTTTGGTCACTTGGGTGAGGGAATAACAGTTCTCGCCCGTCTCAAGAAACGTGCGATCTACTGATGCCTGACGGGCGGTCGCTGGCTGGTGCCGGTGTGGTCGTGGGACTGCTCGATACCGGCATCGATACCGTGGCGGCGTCGATTGGTTGCCAGCTCTCCGATTATCGCTATTTCAGCGCGTCTGGCTTCTCCGCCGCACGCGCCGAACCCAGTGACCGGAATGGTCACGGGACGAAGATCGCGAAGCTGATCGCGGGACAGGAAACGGGAATTGCACCCGCAGCCCGGCTCTGTGTCGGCGCGGTGATCGAGGACGGTAACATCCTTGCCCGCTTGCTGATGGGACTTGACTGGCTCGCGGGGTGCGGCGTTTCGGTGATCTGCCTTCCCCTTGGCCTCCCTTGCGGCTTTGGCGTGTTGACGCCTGCCATCGAGGCGTTGGCGCGGGCCGACATTCTCGTCGTCGCGGCGATCGGCAATGGCGGCGCGGGCAAGTTCCTATCGCCGGGAGACCATCCGGGGGTGCTGACGGTTGGCGCCGCGAATGAGGATGGACGTGTCGCTGCGTATTCAGGGAGCGTGAATGCTCCAGACGGACGGTGCCTAAAGCCGGACGTTGTCGCGATGACCGGGTGCAGTGGCCAGGAGGCCAATGTATTTGAAGGTACGTCCGCGGTTGCGGGGAGAGTTGCGGGGATCGCGGCAGTGCTGCGAAGTATCGCGCCGGACGCCACGGCCGGCCAGATCCGCTGGGCAATCGAGGAGACGGCTTCCCCGCCGCAAGCGGACCAGCGGCATCGGGTGCGCCGGGGTTTCATACGGCCTGACGATGCCTCGACACTGCTTCTGCGAGGGCCGGATGCTTCCCATCCCCTCCCCGTGCCGCAGGATCGCCCCGTGCCGGGAATGGCAGCCGTCGATAAGCGGCTGGCAACCCGGCTTGCCAGCGCCTCGGACAAGTCCTTGCACGAGGTCGTCATGGCGTTTGCTGATCGCGCGGCCATGGACGCGGCGCTTGCGCCGCATGAGGTCGCGGCGAAAAGGGACACACGTATCGTGCGCCTGGCCCTCGCGCCCGTTTGCATAGCGCGCCTGACTGCCTTGGCGATCCGCGCTATTCTGGACAGCCGCGTACTCGTGGCGGCCGCCGCGGCGGATGCCAATCGAGGCTTCGCGCTCGAACCGTGGAATATCTGAGCGGCTATGGTCAGCGCGTCAGATATTGATAAGCGCCGTAAAGACCGAGTCCTAGCAGGAACATCACCGTGGCGAGCAGCGGCCTGCCTTCCGGAAATATGCTCTTGTCGCTGTCCATCCTGGCTTCCAGTTCCACGAGGCCGGCCAATTCCGTCGGCGAATAGAACGATCTCGGGCTCCAGATCGCAATCAGGACGAATGCCGAGACGACCGCCAGGAAAGTATGCAACGCATAGATGAAGACCCGCTCCGACTGGAATGCGGCTGCGATGCCGAACACCGTGTTGCAGACCAGAACGATGAGGGCGAACAGCTTCAGCGGCGATCCCGTGACCTTGACCACGTCGGCCCACTTGCTGATATCGCCGGTCTGGTCCGGTTTACTCGGGTCCGTCATCTAACCCGGATTTCTCACGGAAAGTAGGTGCATCGGGGCTCTGAATCGGCGAAAGTTATTCTGCAACAAACACTTACCCGCTTGCAGAGGACTTCCCCGATGCCGACAGACTGTACCCC
>JALHLV010000024.1 GCA_022844405.1 Sphingomonadales bacterium
AACGAAGCATCAGGCTGCTCCCGACATGACCGGATCGCGCCAATCTCCTGCAATCCGATCTCGTCCAGGCATCGGAATAGCCGCAGCCAACGGCGCCAAAGCCCCACGACTGATCCCAATTCGACAAAGCACCAGCCCAACCCCTCGTTTCGCAGAGGAATCCCTTGTGGGAGAGGGTTAGGGTGAGGGGTTCTCTCCACATGGATAACCGATGAACTTGGCCATCCTCGCCGTCGGCCGCGCCAAGCCGGGCGCGGAGCGCGAGTTGTTCGAGGATTACCGCAAGCGCCTGCCCTGGAAGCTCGACATGGTCGAGGTCGAGGAAAAGCGCCCGCTGGACGCCGCCACCCTACGCGACCGTGAAGCCGCCCTGCTGCTCGGCAAAGTACCGGACGGTGCGCTCGTCGTCGCGCTGGACCAGCGCGGGCAGGCGGTCAGCAGCGAAGCCCTGTCACAGAAGATGACGGCCTGGCGCGACGCCGGGAAATCCCGCGTCTGCTTCCTGATCGGCGGCGCCACCGGGCATGGCGACGCGGTGCGCGAACGGGCGGATTTCCTGTTTTCATTGGGCAATTTGACATGGCCGCACATGCTGGTTCGCGCTATGTTGGCCGAGCAATTGTACCGGGCCTGGAGCATATCGGCGAACCACCCCTACCACCGGGCCGGCTGACGCCTATTTACGGTAACAAACGATCCTTGAAAGACCGATGACCCAAACCCCTTCTGCGAACCGGCGGCCGCGTCCCGCCGTTCTGTGCATCCTGGACGGCTGGGGCCACCGGACCGAGCGCGAGAACAACGCGTTCCTGCTGGCACGCACGCCCCACCTGACCCGGCTGTTCGAGACCGGGCCGCATGCGCTGCTCGACACCTCGGGCCGGGCGGTTGGCCTGCCCGATGGCCAGATGGGCAATTCGGAAGTGGGCCACATGAACCTGGGCGGCGGCCGGGTGCTGGTACAGGACCTGCCGAAGATCGACGTCGCCATCCTCGACGGCTCGCTGGCGGGCAACGCGCTGCTGCAAGAGGGCATCGCCAGGGTCAAGGCGTCGGGCGGCGCGTTCCACGTCATGGGCCTGCTGTCGCCGGGCGGCGTGCATTCGCACCAGGACCATCTGGTGGCGCTGGCGAGGATCATCGGCGAGGCGGGCGTGCCCGTGGTGCTGCACGGCTTCATGGACGGCCGCGACACACCGCCGTCGAGCGGGCGCGACTTCGCCGCCGACGTCGAGGCCGCCATCGCGCCGCTGGGCAATGCGCGCTTCGGCACCGTCGGCGGCCGGTTCTACGCCATGGACCGCGACAAGCGGTGGGACCGGGTCGAGAAGGCCTATGCGGCGCTGGTGCGCGGCGAAGGCGGGAAAGCCGCCACCGCGGACGCGGCCATCGCCGCCAGCTACGCGGCCGGCGTGACCGACGAGTTCATGCTGCCGGCTGTCGTCGGCGGCTATCGGGGAATGAACGACGGCGACGGCCTGATCATGGCCAATTTCCGCGCCGACCGGGCCCGCGAGATCCTGACCGCGCTGGTCGACCCGGCGTTCGACGGCTTCGACCGGCACAAGCTGGTGCGCTTCGCCTCGGTGCTGGGCATGGTGGAGTATTCCTCGGCGCTCAACGACGTCATGCCCGCCCTGTTCCCCGCCGAGAAGGTGGCGAACACATTGGGCGAAGTGGTGTCGAAGGCGGGGCTGACGCAGCTCCGCATCGCCGAGACCGAGAAATACGCCCACGTCACCTTCTTCTTCAACGGCGGCGAGGAAGCGGTGTTCGAAAACGAGGACCGTATTCTGGTTCCCTCGCCAAAAGTGGCGACCTACGACCTGAAGCCGGAAATGTCGGCGGAGGAAGTCACCGACCGGCTGGTCGAGGCCATCGCCTCGGACAGGTACGATTTGATCGTGGTGAACTTCGCCAATCCGGACATGGTCGGCCACACCGGCATCCTGTCCGCCGCCATCAAGGCCATGGAGGCGGTCGACGCCGCCATCGGCCGGCTCGACGCCGCCGTCCGCGCCCGGGGCGGCGTGCTGCTGATCACCGCCGACCACGGCAATTTGGAGCTGATGACCGACCCGGAGTCGGGCGAAGCCTTCACCCAGCACACCACCTTCCAGGTGCCCGTGCTGCTGGCCGGCGCCGGCAACGTGGCGCTGCATGACGGCGCGCTGTCCGACGTGGCGCCCACCATGCTGGCGCTGATGGGCCTGAAGCAGCCCGCCGAGATGACCGGCCGGCCTCTTATCTCGGTTCCTCGGGAGGCCCGTGCGCGCGCCTGACATCGCCCGCGCCGCCAGCCTCGCGGCCGTCATGACGCTCGCCGCGTCGACGGCTGCGTTTGCCGCCAAGGACCGGGAAGGCGCCCAGGACCAACTCAAATCCATCAAGCAGGAGATCGGCGAGGCCGCCGCCAGGAAGCAGCAGCTCGAGCAGCAGGCCGTCGCCCTCCGGCAGGAGGAGAGGAAGCTGTCGGCCGCGCTCGTCGAGGCCGCGGCCCGGACCCGCGCCCACGAGGCGCGCATCCAGGGGCTCGAGGACGACCTGGCCGCGCTGAAGGCGCAGGAAGCCGAAGCCGCCGAGACCCTGCGCAGGAAATCCGCCGACCTCGCCTCGTCGCTCGGCGCCATGCAGCGCCTGTCGCGCCAGCCGACCGCGGCGCTGGTGCTGCGGCCGGCCAGCGTCGAGGACACCGCCCGTACCGCCATCGTGCTCGACCGGGTGCGCGACGCCCTGCTCGGCCAGGCCGCCGATTTGCGCCACCGGATGGCCGAGCTGCAGGTGCTGCGCGGCGACATCGAGATCCAGCAGGCCGCGCTGAAGACCGAGCTGGAGGAGCTGTCGGCCCGCCAGCAGGACGTCGACCGGCTGCTGGGCGAAAAGAAAGCCAACCGCGCCGCCACCGAAAGCCAGGCGCAGAAGGAAGCCGAGCGTGCCCGCAAGCTGGCCAGGGAGGCCAAGTCCATCGAGGCGCTGCTGAAGAAACTGGAGGAGGAAGCCCGCAAGGAGCGCGAGCGCCAGAAGGCGCTGAAGCAGAAGCCGCCGGAAGGCCCGTCGTTCTCCGGCGCCGAGGGCAAGCTGCCGCTGCCGGTGCAGGGCAAGATCATCCGCCGCTTCCAGGAGAAGGACGACATCACCAACCGGGAATCCAACGGCATCTTCGTCGAGGCGCGCGCCGCCGCGCAGGTGATCGCGCCCCATGACGGCAAGGTGGTGTTCGCCGGTCCGTTCCGCGACTACGGGCAGCTATTGATCATCGATCACGGCGAGGGATATCATACGCTCCTCGCGGGTCTGGGCCACATCGACGCCACCGTGTCGCAGTGGGTACTCGCCGGCGAGCCCGTTGGACAGATGGGACCCGAACGCGCGGGATCCGCGCGTGACTCCAAACCCAGACTATATATTGAACTGCGGCGCAACGGCCGCTCGATAAATCCGCTGCCATGGCTGGCGGGTCGGTGACAAGAAAGGTGTGTGGATGAATTCGAAGCTGCTTACCCGGTTCGGCCTGACAGCCGCCGTCGGCGTCGCCATCGCGACCACCGGGCTTTCGTCCACCTACGCGGCGGACCGGTCCGAGACCTACCGCCAGCTCAACCTGTTCAGCGACGTGTTCACCCGCATCCGCGCCAACTACGTGGAAGTGGTCGATGACAAGAAGATGATCGAGGCGGCCATCAACGGCATGCTGACGTCGCTCGACCCGCATTCCAGCTACATGAACGCCGAGAACTTCGAGGACATGCAGGTCCAGACCAAGGGCGAGTTCGGCGGCCTGGGTATCGAAGTGACCATGGAGAACGGGCTGGTCAAGGTGATCTCGCCCATCGACGGCACGCCCGCCGACAAGGCCGGCGTCCAGTCCGGCGACTACATCACCGCCCTCGACGGCGAGCAGGTCATGGGCCTGACCCTGTCGGAAGCGGTCGAGAAGATGCGCGGCGCGCCCGGCTCCAAGATCATCGTCTCCATCGCCCGGCGCGGCGAGCAGGCCCAGTTCGACCTGGAGATCATCCGCGACATCATCAAGATTCAGTCGGTGAGGTCGCGGGTCGAGGGCGACAGCGGCTATATCCGCATCTCGAGCTTCAACGAGCAGACCGAGCCCGGCCTGAAGAAGGCGCTCGACGAGATCAAGAAGCAGGCCGGCCCCAAGCTCAACGGCGTGGTGCTCGACCTGCGCAACAACCCGGGCGGGTTGCTCGACCAGGCCGTCGCCGTCGGCGACGCGTTCCTCGATCACGGCGAGGTGGTGCAGACCCGCGGCCGCGATCCGCAGGACATCCAGCGCTATCACGCCCACAGCGGCGACAGCCTGAACGGCCTGCCGATGATCGTGCTGATCAACGGCGGCTCGGCGTCGGCGTCGGAAATCGTCGCCGGCGCGCTGCAGGACTATCACCGGGCGATCATCGTCGGCACCAAGTCGTTCGGCAAGGGATCGGTCCAGACCATCATCCCGCTGGGCCAGGGCAACGGCGCCATGCGGCTGACCACGGCGCGCTACTACACGCCGTCGGGCCGGTCGATCCAGGCCGAAGGCATCGAGCCCGACATCCTGATCGAACAGGCCAGGATCGAGAAGATCGCCGACGCCTCGGCCAATCGCGGTCCGACGCGCACCGAAGCCTCGCTCCGCGGCCATCTGGAAAACCCGAACGGCAAGAAGGACGACAAGAAGGACGGCGCCAGGAAGGACGACAAGAAGGCGCCCGCCAAGACCGCGCCGCCACCGGCGTCCGAGGTTGACGAGGAGGCGCCGCTGCCGCCCATGAACCCGAAGGACAAGGACGGCAAGAAGAGCAGCACCGACATCGCCGAGGACGACTACCAGCTGGCCTACGCGCTCGACCTGATCAAGGGCCTGGCGCTGACCCAGAAGAAGCCGGCCGTGCCGTAAGCCCATGGCCGAGCCGACCGCCTACCGGCCCAATGTGGGCGTGATCCTGGTCAACCGCGATGGCCTGGTGTTCGTCGCCGCGCGCCTCGACAACCCGGCCGATGCCTGGCAGATGCCGCAGGGCGGCATCGACAAGAACGAGGATCCCCGCGTGGCGGCGCTGCGCGAGCTGGAAGAGGAAATCGGCACCGGCAAGGCCGAGATCGTCGCCGAGAGCGAAGGCTGGCACGAATACGACCTGCCGCCGGAGCTGATCGGCAAGATGTGGGGCGGCGAGTACCGCGGCCAGAAGCAGAAATGGTTCGTGCTGCGCTTCCTCGGCAAGGACAAGGATATCGACATCGAGACCAGGCACCCCGAGTTCCGCGCCTGGAAATGGGTGCCCTTCGAACAGGTCCCCGACCTGATCGTGCCGTTCAAGCAGGAGCTTTACCGGGAGCTGGTGGCGACGTTCGGGGACGTGGTCAAGGGTTTGAAGGTAAATTCATAATTGTCGTTCCGCCGTTCGCCCACTGGCATCAACTTAGGGTGAGGTTGGATGGTTTGCCTTGTTCGGAAGCGACACCTTGGCGGTGAGAAGGGCCCCCTCACCCTACCCTCTCCCCGGCGGGGAGAGGGGAAAATATGAACGTCATCAATGGCATCGTCCCCTCGCCCCTCCGGGGAGAGGGCTAGGGTGAGGGTGGCCGCGAAGCGGCTCCTCTCGCCAGTGCCAGGGATATCACCCCTCAAATTGACGCCTATGGGGCGATGCGTTTTCACAGGATAGGCTCTAGGCTCGCCTTCGGGCACCGGCCCAACGGTCCGAGAAAGGAGCTCATGATGTTCAAGACGGTATGCCTGTTGAAGCGCAGGCAAGGAATGTCGTTCGAGGATTTCATCGCCTATTACGAAACCTATCACCGCAAGATCGGCGAGAAGGTGCTTCCCACCGCCCGCCGCTACATGCGCCGGTATCTGCGGCCGGTGCCCAATCCGCTCACCGGCGAGGTGGTGGAACTCGACTATGACGTGCTGACCGAAATGTGGTTCGAAACCCGGGAAGCCTTCGAGGCCGCGATGGTGGCGCTTGCGGTTCCGGAGGTCGCCGCCGAGATCGCCGAGGACGAGGAACGGCTGTTCGACCGCAGCAAGAACCGGTTCTGCACGATCGAGGAACACGAATCGATTTTGGCGCCGGCAGGTTGATAGAGGCGGTTGCGAGGTTTGGTCGACAGCTAGAGTGCCCACGCGTTGCGCCCTAAGTCGCCGGTCTGCTACCGACCCCACTGCGGAAGTTAGAGGCCGCGATCTCGGTCTGTCCACTCTCGCGGGTTCCAACCCACTTGTCGAGCGCCCACGGCAGGACAGACGTAACGATTGTCATTGGTCTGCACCAAAGCAAGCAGCAGTCGCCCCGACAACAGGTGATCCCGGGCCGCACACTCTATTATGTCGAGGACGGCGTGTGCCGTCTCCGGGCTCTTCGACGTGAAATGATGGAAGCCCATGAAGACGAGAGCCTTACGTCCTGATGGCCCAAAAGGAAAATGGCGCATGCCATCGTTCAACGCATCCAGATTTCCGTTCCAGAAGGCATAGCCGAACTGATCCTGCCATTTGAGCGCGCTCGACATCTGTGCATGGAAGCCGGGTGCCTTGCTGCCAAAAACAATCTCGCTAGCCTCGTACTCCAACTCCACCAACCTATCGCGCGTTTCGTCCAGAACCTCTCGGCTCCAAAACAGGTGAACCGCGCCATTCTGTAGTAGCGGCCAGTCGGCTCGTTGATAGTCGGCATCAGTCAGAAACATGGCCCTAGGATAGCCACGGGGATGCCCGATTTCCACCCATAGCGGACTGTGGCGGGGAAAAGGTGCCGCCAACTCGGCTGCGTTTCCGATGGCCGACAACAGATAGTTCGATCTTTGAAGAGTTGGCCTATGCCACCTGCAGCCGGCCCAGCTTCTTCTGCTTGCGGCGTATCAGGTGCCAGGCGACGGGGAGGCTGAATTTCACCACCGGGCTGGCGGTGTTGAAGCCGACGGCGCGCAGCATCATGCGGACGCCCTTCTCCACATGGGCGCGCCGGTAGAAGCCGTAGGCGCCGCTCTCGTAGGCGGCGGCGCAGCGTTCGCGGTCATAGGGCTCGCGGCTCACCGGCGCGATGTTGGCGGCGTAGTAGGCATAGCCGAACTCGTCGTCGCCGACCTCGGCGATGCGCTCGCCCAGGATCTTCAGCCGCGCCACGCGGGTGATGCTGTCGCCGCGCGCCTCGTAGGCGTCGAGATGGCTGCGGAACAGCTTGTAGTGGCGCACCTCATCGGCGGCGATGTTGCGGGCGATCTGCTTGAGCACCGGCTCGTCCACCGTGTCGTGCATGGCCGAATAGAACGAGGTGGTGCCGCTTTCGACGATGCAGCGGGCGAACAGTTCGCCCGGCTTGGAGCCGCGCGTCGACTGGTCGCTCTCGAGCGGCACCTGCTGGTAGCCGGCTCGGAACGTCTCCAGCGCGGTGTCGAGATCGAAGTCCGGGTCGGCCATCGCCGCCCAGCGGGCGAGCGCGCGGCCGTGCTGGACTTCCTCGTCGCCCCACAGCCGGACGGCGTCGCACAGCGCGTCGTCACCGCGGAATACGTTGCACAGATAGGTCACGTAGTCAGGAGCGTTGGCCTCGATCAGCGACGCGGCCTTGATGGTCGCGAGCAGCTGCTGGTCCACCAGATCCGGGCGAAACGCGCTCCAGTCGATATCGTCGAGAGTCCAATACCGGCTCATGCCACCCCGTTTCGCTGATGCTGGCGGAATTGCGCGCTATTCTACGGCGCTGAGCAATTCGTTCAAGCTGTCATGCAGCGCCTGGGCGCGGGCACGTTCCTGGTCGGTCTTGGCCAGCGAGACATCCTCGGCGGCATTGCGCACCTGCTGGGCCAGCGCGGCGCGGTCCAGCTCGGCCAGGTCGGTGGCCTGTTCGGCCAGCAGGGTCACCCGGTCGCCGGTCACGTCGACGAACCCGCCGCGCACGAAGATGCGGGTGCTGGGCGCGCCGCCCCAGGTCGCGTACACGTCGACGACGGCCGGGCGCAGGGTCGAGATCAGCGGCATGTGGCCGGCCATCACCGTCATGTCGCCCTCGGTGCCCGGCACCATCACCGCCTCGACATCCGCCGACATCAGCAGGCGGTCGGGGGAGACGAGTTCGAACGAAAGTGTGTCTGCCATTCTGGTGCTCTCCGGCGGCTGCTATCAGGCCGCTTCGGCCGCCATGCGCTCGGCCTTGGCCACCGCTTCCTCGATGGCGCCGACCATGTAGAAGGCCGCCTCGGGAAGGTGGTCGTACTCGCCGGCGACCAGCGCCTTGAAGCCCTTGATGGTGTCTTCGATCGCCACCAGCTTGCCGGGAGAACCGGTGAAGATTTCGGCGACGTGGAACGGCTGGCTGAGGAAGCGCTGGATCTTGCGGGCGCGGGTCACGGTCAGCTTGTCGTCTTCCGACAGCTCGTCCATGCCCAGGATGGCGATGATGTCCTGCAGGTTCTTGTAGCGCTGCAGGGTTTCCTGCACGCGGCGGGCGACCTGGTAGTGCTCGTCGCCGACGACGCGCGGGTCGAGGATGCGCGAGGTCGAGTCGAGCGGATCCACGGCCGGATAGATGCCCAGCTCGGCGATCGAGCGCGACAGCACGGTGGTCGCGTCGAGATGGGCGAACGAGGCGGCCGGCGCCGGATCGGTCAGATCGTCGGCGGGAACGTAAATGGCCTGCACCGAGGTGATCGAGCCCTTGTCGGTGGTGGTGATGCGCTCCTGCATGGAGCCCATGTCGGTCGCCAGCGTCGGCTGATAGCCCACGGCCGAGGGAATACGGCCGAGCAGCGCCGACACTTCCGAACCGGCCTGGGTGAAGCGGAAGATGTTGTCGACGAAGAACAGCACGTCCTGGCCTTCGACGTCGCGGAAATACTCGGCGATGGTCAGGCCCGACAGGGCGACGCGGGCGCGGGCGCCCGGCGGCTCGTTCATCTGGCCGAACACCAGCGCCACCTTGGAGCCTTCCGGCGTCGCGTTGCCGTCGGCATCCTTGGCGATGACGCCGGCTTCGAGGAATTCGTGGTAAAGGTCGTTGCCCTCGCGGGTACGCTCGCCGACGCCCGCGAACACCGAGGTGCCGCCATGCGCCTTGGCGATGTTGTTGATCAGCTCCTGGATGAGCACGGTCTTGCCCACGCCGGCGCCGCCGAACAGGCCGATCTTGCCGCCCTTGGCGTAGGGCGCGAGCAGGTCGACGACCTTGATGCCGGTGACGAGGATTTCGGTCTCGGTCGACTGGTTGACGAAGGCGGGCGCCGGGGCGTGGATCGGCGACCGCAAGGCGGCGTTGATCGGGCCGCGCTCGTCCACCGGCTCGCCGATGACGTTCATGATGCGGCCCAGGGTCTGCGGGCCGACGGGCACCGTGATGGGCGAGCCCGTGCTGGCGACGCTCTGGCCGCGGACGAGACCGTCGGTCGTGTCCATGGCGATGGTGCGGACGGTCGACTCACCCAGATGCTGGGCAACCTCGAGGACCAGACGGTTGCCGTGGTTGTCGGTCTCCAGCGCGCTCAGGATTCCCGGCAGCTCGCCTTCGAACTGAACGTCGACGACCGCGCCGATAACCTGGGTAATCTTGCCGGTGGTGTTCGTATTCATGGTCTAGCTCCCATACACGGGGTCTAAAGCGCTTCGGCGCCCGAGATGATTTCGATCAGTTCCGTCGTGATGACGGCCTGCCTGGTCCGGTTGTAGGTCAACGTGAGGCCGTTGATCAGGTCGCCGGCGTTGCGTGTGGCGTTGTCCATGGCGGACATGCGCGCGCCCTGCTCGGACGCAGCGTTCTCCAGCAGCGCGCGCAGCACCTGAACGGTCAGGTTCCGCGGCAGCAGCTCGCGCAGGATGGTTTCCTCGTCCGGCTCGAACTCGTAGACGGCGAGGCCGAGGCCTTCGTTCAGCGAACCGGCGGGCAGTTCCGGGATCTGCGCCGGGATCAGCTGGATTTCGGTGACGATCTGGCTGATGACCGACTGGAAGCGGTTGTAGAACAGGCTGCAGACGTCGAACTCACCGGCCTCGAACATGGCCAGGATACGCTCGGCGACGGGCAGCGCCTGCGCGAAGCCAACCTGGCGCAGGCCGGGAAACTCGAACGAGTCGACGATCAGGTTGCCGTAGTTGCGGCGCAGCTGGATGGCGCCCTTGCGGCCCACGGTCAGGATCTTCACCGTCTTGCCCTGGCGCTTGAGCAGCTCGATCTTCTGGATCGCCGCCCGCACGATGGACGAGTTGAACGCGCCGCACAGGCCGCGCTCGGCGGTGGCGACGACGATCAGATGCACGTCGTCCTTGCCGTTGCCGACGAGCAGGCCGGGCGCGCCCGGCTGGTCGAGCAACGAACCGGCCAGCGACGCCAGCACCGTTTCCATGCGCTGGGCATAGGGACGGCCCGCCTCCACCGCTTCCTGGGCGCGGCGCAGCTTGGAGGCCGCCACCATCTGCATGGCGCGGGTGATCTTCTGCGTCGACTTGACGCTGTTGATCCGGTTCCTCAGGTCCTTGAGGCTAGCCATTCATTCAGTCCCGCTGTTTGGGTGCCAGGCCTAAACGAAGGTCTTGGTGTAGCTGTCGAGCAGGCCGCGCAGCTTGGTGCGGACCTCGTCGGTCACCTCGCGCTTGTCCCGGATCAGCGCCAGGATGTCGGCATGGTCGCCGCGCAGCTCGCCGAGAAAGCCCTTCTCGAAGCGGCCGATGTCCGAGACGGCGATGCCGTCCAGGTAGCCGTTCACGCCGGCGAAGATCACCGCGACCTGCTCCTCGACCGGCATCGGCTGGTACTGGCCCTGCTTGAGCAACTCGGTGAGACGCGCGCCGCGGTTCAGCAGGCGCTGGGTCGAGGCGTCGAGGTCCGAGCCGAACTGGGCGAAGGCGGCCATTTCGCGGTACTGGGCGAGTTCCAGCTTGATCGAGCCGGCGACCTGCTTCATCGCCTTGATCTGGGCGGCCGAACCGACGCGCGACACCGACAGGCCCACATTGATGGCCGGACGGATGCCGCGATAGAACAGTTCGGTTTCGAGGAAGATCTGGCCGTCGGTAATCGAGATCACGTTGGTCGGAATGTAGGCCGACACGTCGCCGGCCTGGGTCTCGATGATCGGCAGCGCGGTCAGCGACCCGCCGCCATTGGCGTCGTTCATCTTCGCCGCGCGCTCCAGCAGACGGGAGTGAAGATAGAACACGTCGCCGGGATAGGCCTCGCGCCCCGGCGGGCGGCGCAGCAGCAGCGACATCTGGCGGTACGACACGGCCTGCTTGGACAGATCGTCGTAGATCATCAGCGCATGCATGCCGTTGTCGCGGAAATACTCGCCCATGGCGCAGGCGGAATAGGGCGCCAGGAACTGCAGCGGCGCCGGTTCGGACGCCGTAGCGGCGACGACGATGGTGTATTCCAGCGCGCCGGCATCCCGCAGCGCCTTGACGATCTGGGCGACCGTGGAGCGCTTCTGGCCGATGGCAACATAGACGCAGTACAGCTTCTTCGACTCGTCGCCGCTGTCGTTGATCGCCTTCTGGTTCAGGATGGTGTCGATGGCGACGGCGGTCTTGCCGGTCTGGCGGTCGCCGATGATCAGCTCGCGCTGGCCGCGCCCGATCGGCACCAGGCTGTCGATGGCCTTCAGGCCGGTCTGCATCGGCTCGCTCACCGACTTGCGCGGAATGATGCCCGGCGCCTTGACGTCGGCGAGGCGGCGCTCGGTGGTCACGATCGGCCCCTTGCCGTCGATCGGGTTGCCCAGCGCGTCAACGACGCGGCCCAGCAGCGCCTTGCCGACGGGCACGTCGACGATGTCGCCGGTCCGCTTGACGATGTCGCCTTCCTTGATGTCCTGGTCGGTGCCGAAAATCACCACGCCGACATTGTCGACTTCCAGGTTCAGCGCCATGCCCTTGATGCCGCCGGGGAACTCCACCAGCTCGCCGGCCTGCACGTTGTCGAGGCCGTAGACGCGGGCGATGCCGTCGCCGACCGACAGCACGCGGCCGATCTCGGATACCTCGGCGCCGGCGCCGAAACTGTTGATCTGTTCCTTGAGGATATCGGAGATTTCTGCGGCGCGGATGTCCATCAGCCAATCCCTTTCATGGCAAGCTGCATATTGGAAAGCTTCGTGCGAAGCGAATTGTCGATCATGCGCGACCCGACGCGGACCACGAGGCCGCCCAGCAGGCTGGGATCGACGGTGGTCTCGAGTTGGATCTTGCGGCGGAGCTGGGCGGACAACGTCTCGCGCAGCTCCTCGGTCTGGCTCGCGGTCAACGGATAGGCCGAGCTGACCTGGGCGGTCATCTCGCCGCGGAAGTCGGCCAGCAGGGCGGCGAACGCATCGATCATACCGCGCAGGGCGAACAGCCGGCGGTTCTTCGCGACCACGGCGAGGAAGCGCTTGGTCAGGTCGCTGGCGCCCGCCTTCTCGAGCACGGCGGCAATGGCGCGGGTCTGCTCGTCGCGGGAGAACAGCGGGCTGCGGACCAGTTCCGCCAGGTCGGCGCTCTCGCCGAGCAGGCGCTTCAGGTCGGTCAGGTCCTGGTGGACGGTGTCGAGCGTCCCGGCATCCTTGGCCAGGTCGAACAGCGCGGCGGCGTAACGCCCCGCCACACCCGATGTCATGGAACTGTTGGCTGCCAAGCTGGCGACTCTTCGTTGAGACGTTCTTCGGGCTGGAATGACCCGCCAAACCGGCGGATTTCCTCATGTTTCCTAGGCATCTCAGGGTATTCGCACCCGCGAGACGGCCGGAGTGTTAACACAGCGGTATGCTCCATGCAACCGAGTCCGGGCGGCATTTTTGAAGGGCTGACCAGCGTTCAGAGAAAGCTGTAGGGGTCGATGTCGACGGCGACCCGAACGCTACTCTTTTCAGGCACTTGCGCCAGCCAGCCGCGTATCAGCCCCTGCAGGTCAACGCCCCGTCTGGCCCGTATGAGGAAGCGGTGACGGAAGCGTCCGCGCAACCGCGCATAGGGCGCCGGCGCCGGTCCCAGCACGGTGAACTCGGCCCCGCGCGGCGCCCGCGAGGACAGCGCCCGGGCATGCGCCGCCACGCCGGCCTCGTCGACGCCCGACAGGATCAGCGCGACCAGCCGGCCATAGGGCGGCCAGCCCGCCTGCTCCCGCTCGGCCGCCTCGTTGCGGTAGAACGCCGGGCCGTCGCCGCCGATCAGCGCCTGCATCACCGGATGCTCGGGCATGTAGGTCTGGACCAGCACCCGGCCCGGCCGCTCGGCGCGCCCCGCACGGCCCGCCACCTGCCAGAGCTGCTGGTAGGTGCGCTCGCCGGCCCGCAGGTCGCCGCCCGACAGGCCCAGGTCCGCATCGACGATGCCGACCAGCGTCAGCATGGGGAAATGGTGGCCCTTGGTGACGAGCTGGGTGCCGATGACGATGTCGAGCTGGTGCTTTTCGATGCGCTCGACGAAGGCCTGCGCCTCGCGCGCGGTGCGCACCGTATCGCTCGCCATGATCGCGACCCGCGCCTCCGGAAACCGCGCCTCCACCTCCTCGGCGAGACGCTCCACGCCGGGGCCGTAGGCGATGATGGTGCCTTCGGCGCCGCATTTCGGGCAGACCTTCGGCATCGGCATGGTGAAGTCGCAGTGGTGGCACTGCAGCCGGTTGCCGAAGCGGTGGACGACCAGCGGCGCCGAGCAGTTCTCGCGCATCACCCGGTTGCCGCAGGCCCGGCAGATGGCGGCGGGCGCATAGCCGCGCCGGTTGAGGAACAGCAGCGACTGCTCGCCCGCCTCCAGGTTGGCGTGCAGGTCGGCTTCCAGGCGCGGCGAGATCCAGCGGCCGCGCGCGGTGTCCTCGCGCCGCATGTCCACCGCCTCGATCAGCGGCATGGTCGCGCCGCCGTGGCGCGTCGGCAAGTGGACACGCTCGTATTTGCCGGTCCAGCAATTGACCATGGTCTCCAGCGACGGCGTCGCCGACACCAGCGCGATCGGGCACTTCATCAGCGAGGCGCGCACCACGGCCATGTCGCGGGCATGGTAGATGACCTGCTCCTCCTGCTTGTAGGCGGGGTCGTGCTCTTCGTCGACGACGATCAGCGACAGCGCCTTGAACGGCAGGAACAGCGCCGAGCGGGCGCCGACCACGACCCGCGCCGCGCCCGACGCCGCGCCCATCCAGGCCGCGCGCCGCGCCCGGCCGGTCAGGTCCGAGTGCCAGGCCATGGGGCGGGCGCCGAACCGGGTCTCGAACCGGTCGAGCAGCTGGTTGGTCAGCGCGATCTCGGGCACCAGCACCAGCACCTGTCCGCCGGGATCGCGGCGCAGCGCCTCGGCGATGGCTTCGAAATAGACCTCGGTCTTGCCCGAGCCGGTGACGCCTTCGAGCAGCATCGCGGCGAAGCCGCCGCCGATCCTGCCGACGAGGGTTGCGGCCGCCGCACGCTGTTCGGCCGACAGCACCGGGCCAGGCGTGTCCGGATCGGGCGGCGGCTCCATATAGCCCGCGTCCGGGTCGTTCTCGATGGCCTCGAGCACGCCCTGCTCGGCCAGCCCGCGCACCACGCCGTCGCTGACCGCGGCGGCCTCGGCGATATCGGCGGCGGTGCGCGGCGGTCCGTCCCGCAGCAGGTCCATGACCCGCTGGCGCGCGGGGCTGATGCGTTCGGGCGCCACGCCGCTCAGCGCGTAGGTGATGACCGGCCTGGACGGCTGGAACAGCGACGGCGTCGCGATCGCCATGCGCAGCACCGAGCCCAGCGGCGCCATGGTGTAGCGCGACACCCATTCGATGAACCGGCGCGTCGACGCCGGCAGCGGCGGCAGATTGACGCGGCCGTGCACCGTGCGCAGCTTTTCCGGATCGGCCGGCGGCGCGTCGGCATCGTCGTCCCAGACCACGCCGATGCGGCGCCTGGTGCCCAGCGGCACCTCGACGAAATCGCCCGGCCGCAGGTTCGTCTCTGGCGGAGGCCGGTAGTCATATGCTAGGTCGAGCCCCAGCGGCAGCAGCACGCGCACGGTAGTCCGCGACCTCGCAGGCTCCGGCAAATCGCTTTTGATGGGATGCGGCCTTGGCAGGGTCCTGCGCCTCTCCTAGAATCGCCCCACGGGGCCCAACAACCGAACCGAGGAATACCCTTCATGAAGTTCTTCGTCGACACCGCCGATATCGCGGAGATTCGCGATCTCGCCGAAAGCGGTTTGCTGGACGGCGTGACGACGAACCCGACGCTGGTCGCCAAGGCCGGACGGGACTTCAACGACATCCTGCGCGACATCTGCGCCGTGGTCGACGGCCCGGTGAGCGCCGAGGTTACCGCCACCGACGCGAAGGGCATGATCGCCGAGGGCGAGAAGCTCGCCCTCATCGCCGACAACATCACCGTGAAGGTGCCGCTGACCATCGACGGCCTGAAGGCCTGCCGCCACCTGACGTCGAACGGCACCATGGTCAACGTCACCCTGTGCTTCTCGGCGGTGCAGGCGCTGATGGCCGCCAAGGCGGGCGCCACCTTCATCTCGCCCTTCGTCGGCCGGCTCGACGACATCTCCCAGGACGGCATGGCGCTGATCAACGACATCCGCCAGATCTACGACAACTATGATTCGTTCAGCACCGAGATCCTGGTGGCGAGCGTGCGCAACCCCACCCATGTGCTGCGCGCCGCGCTGATCGGCGCCGACGTGTGCACCATCCCGCCGGCGACCTTGCGCCAGCTCGTCAAGCATCCACTGACCGACGCGGGCCTCCAGGCGTTCCTCGCCGACTGGGCGAAGACCGGCCAGAAGATCGGCTGAGCCATGGCCACGGGCAAGCACACGAGGGAATCGGTTCTCGCCTGGCTCGACAAGCACCCCGACGTGCTGGCCGAGCTGCTGCCGGGCACCGCCGAGAAGGACCCAGCCGTCGTCGATTTCCAGCGCCATCTGATCGACCGGCTGCGCGGCACCCTGTCGCAGCGCACCGCCGACCGGGACGCCCTGGTCGAGACCTCGCGCGGCAACCTCGCCAGCCAGCACCAGGTGCACGAGGCGACCGTGAGCCTGATCCGTGCGGGCAGCTTCGACGAGCTGGCCTGGTTCATCAGCCGCGAGCTGCACGACTATCTGCATGTGGATGTGGCGGTGCTGTGCCTCGACCACCGGAGCGTCTGGCCCGAGCGCAAGATGGAATCGGTGCTGCTGCTGCCGGCCATGCTGCTGGAAAGCCCGTTCGCGCCCGGCCAGACCGTAAACCTGGGTCCGCTGCGCGAGGAATCCGAGGAGTTCTTCGGCCCCGCCACCAGCCTCATTAAGTCCCAGGCCATGGTGAAGCTGGAGCTGGGCACCAAGCTGACCGGCCTGCTGGCGCTGGGCGACCGGGACCCGGCGACCTTCGAGGCCGGCCACGCCACCCAGCTCGTGCGCTTCCTGGGCGACGTGCTGGAGGTGCGCCTGCAACAGCTGCTGCCCCAGAGCCAGGCGCCGGAGGCGACGCGGTGGTCGCGGCCCGAGAGCTAGAGCATCATCCGATCCGCTCGGGACCGCCGGACGGCAAGCCGCTGGCGCGGCTCACCCCTCATCCGCCGCGTCGCGGCACCTTCTCCCCGTCGGGGAGAAGGGTTTTCGATGCCGCCGCCCCGGCCAAGTCCCCTCGCCCCGCCGGGGAGAGGGCTAGGGTGAGGGGGAACCGCAGAGCGGTTCGCGGCGGTCCCATATTCGCGGCCATCGACCCGGAGCGCCGCGATGCCGGCTGAATCCGGCATCGTCGACAGGCTTCTCGCCTCCCTCGCCGCCGACGACACGGCCGCGCCGCTGGCCCGCGACTGGGTCCGGCACATGGCCAGCGAACGGCGCCTCGCCGACAACACCCTCACCTCCTACCTGCGCGACCTGCAGGACTTCTTCGCCTTCCTGCAGCGCCATCATGGCGGGCCGGTGAGCAAGCCCATGCTGGAAGGCCTCGGCGTGCCCGACTTCCGCGCCTGGCTGGCGACCCGCCGCAAGGGGGGCCAGTCGTCGCGCTCGTCGGCGCGGGCGCTGTCGGCGGTGCGCAGCTTCTACCGCTTCCTGGGGCGCGCCAATATCCTGACCAACGGCGCCGTGCAGGCTGTCTCGACCCCGAAAATACCGCATTCGGTGCCCAGGCCGCTGTCAGTGGACAGCGCGCTCGCCGTCGTCGACGAGGTCGGCTCGCTGAGCGACGAGCCGTGGGTCGCCGACCGGGACACCGCCATCATCACCCTGCTCTATGGCTGCGGCCTGCGCATCTCCGAAGCGCTGGGCCTGAAGCGCCGCGAGGCGCCCACCGGGCAATCCATGGTCGTCAGGGGCAAGGGCGGCAAGCAGCGGCTGGTGCCGGTGCTGCCGGTGGTGCAGGGCGCCATCGCCGCCTATGTCGCCGCCTGCCCGTTCGCACTGGAGCCCGACGGCCCGCTGTTCATCGGCGTGCGCGGCAAGCAGCTCAACCCCGGCATCATCCAGCAGCGCATCCGCATGCTGCGCAGCGCGCTGGGCCTCCCCGATTCGGCCACGCCGCACGCCCTGCGCCATTCCTTCGCGACCCATTTGCTGGCGAGCGGCGGCGATTTGCGGACCATCCAGGAACTGCTGGGCCACGCCTCGCTGTCGACCACCCAGCACTACACCGAGGTGGACACGGCGCGGCTGCTCTCCATCTATGATTCAGCGCATCCGCGCGCGGGTTGACTGCGCACTCACAACATTAAGCGTTGATCTACAATTACCCATTTTACAGGCCACATTAAGATGCTAAATTCATGGAGTTTGTAGGTTTTATCTCGCAAATTTGATCGAGGCCGCTATGGAATTCAACAATGAAAGTTCTGATGCCCAGAATCGGAATAGAATAGCCAGACGAGAACTCTCATTAATATTTCTAATTATCATTTCATTTTTATTTCTTGTTATATCTATCAGAGATCTTCTGATTGGACCTTTCCCTGATAGAATTTGGATTGTTATAGATTATGTTTCTTTGTTCCTTTCTGTTCTCGTATTATCGCATTCATGCTGTATTTTGATTTATAAATTTGGTAAAAGAACCCTTCCGCGTACATTCCCAAAGTATCTTGACTATATATACCTAACATTTATTGCCCTGAGTCTTCCTGGCGTGGCAATTCATGTGCCGACCTTTCTAAAGTATATAGAATATACGGCGGGCACAGAAGATGAGATAGCAAGAAAAATCTTCGTTCGCGCAAAACATCATTTAGAACATGACTGCGGAGACAATCATAGATTTACCACAGAATATTGTGCCAAGCTACAGAATGTGTATAACAATAGATGGTCTATTGAATTCATTAAAAATCACGTTATTTCTGACAATAAATTTCTTGATCACGTTGTTGGTATACTCCAAACCAAAAAGGGAACTAGAAATCTATATTCCCCAATACGTAGATTATCTAACGACCTAAATGTCTCCATAATGCTCAAATCCACTGTTGATATGGGCAGAGGTTTCGGTTTTATTTTATGGATATCGATAGTGTTTATCCCCATCGGGCTGGCACTAAGAATTCTAAAAACAACGCTAGAAATATACTTCTAACTTGTTAATTCTTGATTACTTTATCTGGGACACCCTATAGGCACAGCGGTATGAGTCAAGTTTCACGATCCTGCTCGCTCTATGTGGGCCCGTCGCGCCTCGGCGGGCGCGGCCTGTTCGCCGGCACCGATATCGCCTCGGGCGACCTGGTCACCTCGGCCAGCGTACTGGTGCTGCCGCCCGAGCAGACCGGCCATGTCAACGAGGGCCTGATGCGCCACTACGTGTTCGACTGGACGCCCGATGCCGCGACCACGCAATACGCCGTGGCGTTCGGCGAAATCTCGTTCTGCAATCACAGCGCCGCGCCCAACTGCCGCTTCGAGCTGAACCGGGAACGCCTGTGCGTCTGCCTTTACGCGGTGCGCGATCTGAGGGAAGGCGAAGAACTGACCATCGACTACGCCTATGAGGAATTCCCGTTCGACGTGGTCGAGGGATAACCTACCAGGACCCGACCAGGCAAAAAAAGGACGATCGTCGCACGGATCCGACGGCAGGGATGGGTCCGACCAACGGCGGAAACTCTGGAATCGCTGGAGTTATGCGAAGCCGTGGAGTCGCCGCAAAAACGCAAGGCCATCCCCTGAGCGGCAAAATCTCGTCTCAGGAGCGAGAAGGCAAGTACGTGGTCCGTGCATTGCTGCAATCAATTCACGGCGATGATACTATACTGGCCGTGTAAAGATCATATGCGTGTATCAGCTTAGGGACTCATTCGAGGATATACACATGCACGAATCGGTTGCGGATATTGAAGCCTTGCAATTTCTTCTGGATACAAGCTTCACCTCAGCCGGATCACATCTCCGGTCCATCCATGAAGAGAAGCAGCGCTTGTCGGCCCAGGAGGTTTGCACCGAACTTAGTGGCGTGTGCATCCTCCATCTGGCAACAGTGAGCGCGAGTGGAATGCCGATTGTCGCACCCGTGGACGGGCTATTCCTAAAGGGAAAGTTTTGGTTTTGCTCGGCGGCCACTTCTGTACGCTTTGGACATATTCGACAAAACAACCGGGTAAGTGCGGCCTATACCAGAGGTGAAACGTTGTCGGTCTTAGTGCATGGAGTAGCGCACGAAGTGGACACAGAGGGAGGGGGACACGATGACGTGAGGCAATATTGCCTGGAAGTCTATGGCCCAAGCTACAGCGAATGGGGCTATTGGGGACGTTATCCGTTCGCTTGGATCGAGCCTCGACGCATGTTCGCCGGTTATATGCCTGGAGCGTAGCTGCTGCCTTAGCATGTCCTCGCCCTGCTTGAAGGATACTGCACCTCCCCAAGGCTTAGTGTCGACGTTGGATTGCGACCGGCAGACAGATGGGGTCCAGCCTTTACGGCCTACTGGAGGCTCCCTTAGAAGTGGATGGCCCGTCCCGCTACCGCCAGCGCGGCTTCCTTCATGGCTTCCGACAGGGTCGGATGCGCGTGGCAGGTCATGGCGATGTCCTCGGCCGAGGCGTCGAACTCCATGGCCAGCACGGCTTCGGCGATCAGATTGCCGGCGTCGATGATGTGGACGCCGAGAACCCGGTCGGTCTTCGCACTCGTCTTGCTGCTCCGAAGCGGACCTTCCCTGCCTGGCTGTTCGGGGTGGAATGCGGTCAATTAGACTACTGCAGGGAACTGCTCTGCTCCAAGGCTATGAAAAGATACATCTGTAGTACGGTCCGGTCAGGTGATCGCACGAGGTCATGTCACCCCCAAATAGCGCCCTGGTGTCCATTGGGGCCGCAATCCTGCCGATTGCTGTACGATAATTTGCAGAGAGAACCTGCCCCGAAGGATCATAGACTATGGCGCGCCAATCACTCAGAAGGCCCCCCGGAAGCTGAAAAGCGAGCCGCAGCGGCGGACCACTGTCTATATTGAAACGCACGTCGCCGGTTTGATGCCACCCATCCGCAGGGAAATTGCCCGATGCAGCCAGCCTCGCAACTTCGTCGTAGGTACTCCTTTTGATCAGCAGGGTTGCCCACGTGAAGCCGCCGTTAACCGCCCGTGCGACAGGTGGGGCGCACCACAGACCGATAGCAATTGCGACGAAGGGTGCACAGGCCGCGCCAACGGCGATTATCGGCCTTTGCCTACGTACCCAGGCCGCCCTGCCCCCCAACGCGACGATCCACAGGCCATAGATTGCCAAAGCCACCACCGACAGCATCAGCGCACTGCCGCCCCAGAATATGTCGCCCAGCCACCCCGCTGAAAGTGTGAGGACAATGCCGCAGATGGCGGCGAGGAGCCAATAGGCCGCTTGGCGGTATGGTGATTGCCATTCGAGTATTCGGATAGTCAGGCGCATGACCCAAGAATGCGCCTGTGCCTACCAGGGGGCAATGGGTGGAAGGAAATAGGTATCGACGGCATTCCATCTTGCGGCATCTGCAGATGGGTAATCCGGAATTCTCATTTTGACCTCCCATGCATAAGGACTGTTGGCCTCTTGAAATGGGGGCAGCCTGCCGGTGATCGCGTAAATGGTCAACGTCTGCCTCGGGTCCAGGCTGTGTGAGAACGCGTTTTTAGCATCGCGACGAGAGTTTGGTGTTGATGCCGGCTTTGGTGTTGCGGTTGGGGTAAGCGCAGGCCTTCAAGCCCGGATCGCCTCGATCAGCGACTGTGGGCCGAGCATCGCGATCATCCGTTTCATATTGTAGGCGAGGACATGGAGGCTCATCTCTGTTCGGACCTTTTCGAGGCTCCGGGTCTTGAAGTGTGTCGCGCCCATCCAGGCCTTGAGCGTGCCGAACGGATGCTCGACGGTGGCTCTGCGGGTACGCATGGCGCCGGGTGTTCGATCAAGCCGGTCCTGCATGGCCTCGATCACCGCCTCATGCTCCCAGCGCTTGATGCGGCGCTCCTTGCCGGTCGTGCATTGGGGTTTCAGCGCGCAATCGCCGCACCTGGCCGTCCAGTAGACGTAGAGGTTCATGCCGTCCTCGACCGAGGTGGAGTGGCGGGTCAGGATCTCCCCTGCCGGACAGCGATAGACGTCGTCATCGGCCAGGTAGACGAAGTCCTGCTTGCCGAAGCGTCCCTTGGCCTTGGAGCCCGAGGTGAGCGGCTTGGGCACATAGGGCGTGACGCCAATCCCCTGGCAGGCAAGCACCTCCTCGCTGTCGAAGTAACCCCGGTCCGCCAGCACATCGAGGGCCTCAATCCCCATCGCCACCCTGGCCTGACCCGCCATGCCCGAGAGCTGACCGCGGTCATGGCCGGTGTTGGTGACCTCGTGGGTCACGATCAGGTGATGCATGGTATCGACCGCTGCCTGGACATTGTAGCCGACGACGCCACTCCCGCGCCCGCTCGTCGCCATCGAACGCGCGTCCGGATCGGTCAGCGATATCTGCTGATCAGGCGCGGCGTGCACGACCGGTTCGAGCGCTTTGAACGCCGCCATCTGTTCGCGAAGCGCGGCGATCTTCTCCTGCAGGCGGCCCGACTTGGCCTGCGCCAGTTCGCCCTCTTGACGGTCGGCCGTCTCCAGGGCGGCCATGTATCGCTCGATGCTGGCCTCGACCTGCTCCATCCGCTTCTTCAGCTTGCCCTTGGTGAAGTTCTTGTCGCGGGCGTTCACCGCCTTGAACTTGCTGCCGTCAATCGCCACCACGGCGTGGGTGAACAGATCGAGCCGCCGGCACACATCGATGAACCTGCGGCACGCGGCCCGGATCGCCGGGCCGTTGTCCTTCCTGAAGTCGGCGATGGTCTTGAAGTCCGGTGCGAGCCGCCCGGCCAGCCACATCAGCTCGATATTGCGCTGGGCTTCCCGCTCCAGCCGCCGGCTGGAGGCGATCTGGTTGATGTAGCCGTAAACATAAATCTTCAGCAGCAGCCCCGGATGATAGGCGGGCCGACCCGTCGCTTCGGGAACCACGCCCGTAAACCCAAGCGCTCCAAGGTCCAGCTCATCGACAAATGCCTCGATCACTCGGACCGCGTTCTCCTGAGACACATAGTCGTCAAGGTACTCAGGAAGCAGAACACCCTGACGGCGGTCCTCACCTTCGACGAAACGCTTCATCTCAAACTCCGAGGATGTATCCTCGAGATTCTACATCAGACAGCGTTTTCACACAGCCTCGGTCGATAGCAGTCACTCCTGTTGGCTCAATAACAACCTGCTGAAAACGAAAGGGCACCGCCAATGATGGTGCCCTTTGAAACGTTGGATCGCCGTTTGCGGCGCGGCGGGCCTAGAAGTGGATCGCCCGTCCCGCCACCGCCAAGGCCGCCTCCTTCATGGCTTCCGACAGGGTCGGGTGCGCGTGGCAGGTCATGGCGATGTCCTCGGCCGAGGCGTCGAACTCCATGGCCAGCACGGCCTCGGCGATCAGGTTGCCGGCGTCGGCGCCGATGATGTGCACGCCCAGGATCCGGTCGGTCTTCGCGTCCGACAGGATCTTCACGAAGCCTTCCGGGTGCAGGCCCACCTTGGCCTTGGCGTTGGCCATGAACGGGAACTTGCCGACCTTGTATTCGGTGCCCGCCGTCTTCAGCTCCTCCTCGGTCTTGCCGACCGAGGCCACCTCGGGCGCGGTGTAGATCACGTTCGGGATGGCGTCGTAGTTCACGTGGCCGACCTTGCCGGCGATGGTGTCGGCCACCGCCACGCCCTCTTCCTCGGCCTTGTGGGCGAGCATGGGACCGGCGATGACGTCGCCGATGGCGTAGATGCCGGCGACGTTGGTGCGCCGGTGGTCGTCGGTCTGCACCAGGCCGCGGTCGCTCGCCTTGACGCCCGCCTTGTCGAGGCCCAGGCCCGCCGTGTAAGCCTTGCGGCCCACCGAAACCAGCACGTAGTCGGCCTCGATCACCTCGGCCTCGCCGCCCTTGGCGGGTTCGACGGTGACCTTCAGGCCGCTGTTGGTTTCCCCGACCTTGGTCACTTTGGTGCCGGTCTTGATGGTGAAGCCCTGCTTGCGCAGGATCTTGTCGAATTCCTTGGCGACCTCGTCGTCGACGCCGGGGACGATGCGGTCGAGGAACTCGACCACCGTGATCTTGGCGCCCAGGCGGCCCCAGACCGAGCCCAGCTCGAGGCCGATGACGCCGCCGCCGATCACCACCAGGTGCTTCGGCACCTCGGTAAGGGCGATCGCGCCCGTCGAGGACACGACGCGCTTCTCGTCGATGGTGACGCCGGGGATGGAGGCGGGTTCGGAGCCGGTGGCGATGATGACGTTCTTCGCCTTCACCTCGGACACGGAACCGTCCTCGGCCTTCACCTCGATGGTGTTCTTGTCCTTGAAGCTGCCCCAGCCCTTCAGGTAGTCGACCTTGTTCTTCTTGAACAGGCCCTCGATGCCGCGGGTGAGGCCCTTCACGGTCTCGTCCTTGTAGGCCATCATGGCGGGCAGATCGAGCTCGACCGAGCCGACCTTGATGCCGATCCTGGCATGGGTGTGGCTGGTGGCCTCGAACTGCTCGGAGGCGTGCAGCAGCGCCTTCGACGGGATGCAGCCGACATTGAGGCAGGTGCCGCCGAGCGCGCCGCGGCCCTCGATGCAGGCCGTCTTCAGGCCGTTCTGCGCCGCGCGGATCGCCGCGACATAGCCGCCGGGTCCGCCGCCGATCACCACCACATCATATTCGCTCATCGTTTCCCTCGTTCATTCCGTGCCCGAGTTCCAATGCTACAGATCGAGCAGCATCCGGTGCGGGTCTTCGAGACATTCCTTGACGCGGACCAGGAAGGTAACCGCCTCGCGTCCATCGACAATACGGTGATCGTAGGACAGGGCAAGGTACATCATGGGCCGCACCACGATCTGGCCGTCCACCGCCACCGGCCGGTCCTGGACCTTGTGCATGCCGAGGATTCCGGACTGGGGCGGGTTGAGGATCGGCGTCGACATCAATGATCCAAATACGCCGCCGTTGGAGATCGTGAAGGTGCCGCCCTGCAGGTCAGCCAGGGCGAGTTTGCCGTCCCGCGCCTTCGCCGCCATCTCGCCGATGGCCTTTTCGATGCCGGCCAGGCCCAGGGCGTCCACGTCGCGGATCACCGGCACGACCAGGCCGCCGGGCGCCGACACGGCGACGCCGATATCGTAGTGGTTCTTGTAGATGATGGCGTCGCCGTCCACCTCGGCGTTGACCGAGGGAATCTCGTGCAACGCCATCACGCAGGCCTTGGCGAAGAACGACATGAAGCCCAAGCGCACGCCGTGCTTCTTCTCGAACAGGTCGCGGTACTCATTGCGCATGCCAATCAGCGCGCTCATGTCGACCTCGTTGAACGTGGTCAGCATGGCGGCGGTGTTCTGGGCTTCCTTCAGACGGGTCGCGATGGTCCTGCGCAGGCGGGTCATCTGCACCCGCTCCTCGCGCTCGCCCGGCTGGCGCGGCGGGGCAGCGGGACGGGCGGCCGGCTGCGGTGCGGCCGGAGCAGGGGCGGCCGGCGCGGTGGCGGACGGTGCTTCCATGTGCTTGAGCACGTCGCCCTTGGTGATGCGGCCGCCGCGGCCGGTGCCCTCGATCTTCGCCGGGTCGAGCCTGGCTTCCTCGACCATCCGCGCGGCCGACGGCGCCATGGAGACGGCCTCTTCCGCAGCCGCCTCGGGCGCGGGTGGCGCCGGGACGGCAGGCGGCGCCGGCCTGGCGGCTTCGGCCTTCGGCGCGGGTCTCGATTCGGGCTTGGGCTCCGGCCTGGCCTCGGCCTTCGGCGCCGGCGCCGCGCCGTCGCCCTTGCCGATGCTGCCGATCACCGCGCCCACCTGGACAGTCTCGCCCTCGTTGACCTGCAACGCGCCCAGCACGCCGGCCGTGGGCGCGTTCACCTCGACGGCGACCTTGTCGGTCTCCAGCTCGACGAGCGGCTCGTCCTGCTCCACCGCGTCGCCGGGCTTCTTGTACCACTTGGCGACGGTCGCCTCGGTGATCGATTCACCCAGCGCTGGGACGACGATATCTGTCATGCGGCCTGTCCTTTTCCTAACCCATCAACGCGTCGTGAACGATCCGCGTCTGCTGCTCCTTGTGACGCGACAGCAGGCCGGTCGCCGGAGACGCGGCGGCCGGCCTCCCCACATAGACGGGCCGCTTCACGAAATGGTCGAGATCCTCGAGCGTCTTTTCGATGAACGGCTCGACGAAGGTCCAGGCGCCCATGTTCTGGGGTTCTTCCTGGCACCAGACGACCTTGGCGTGCGGGAACCGCTCAAGCTCCTCCAGCAGGCTGTCGCCGGGGAACGGATAGAGCTGCTCGACGCGCATCAGGTAGACGTCGTGCAGCTTCCTGGCCTCGCGCTCCTCCAGCAGGTCGTAATAGACCTTGCCCGAGCAGATCACGACGCGGGTGATCTGGTCGTCGGGCTTCAGCTTGCCATAGCCCTCGCTCTCGGTCTGGGCATGATCCGGCATGATGCGGTGGAACGAGGTGCCGCGCGCCATGTCCGACAGGTGCGACACGCACAGCTTGTGGCGCAGCAGGCTCTTGGGCGTCATCAGCACCAGCGGCTTGCGGAACTCGCGGTGCATCTGCCGGCGCAGGATATGGAAATAGTTGGCCGGCGTAGTGCAATTGGCGACCTGCCAGTTGTCCTCGGCCGACATCTGCAGATAGCGCTCGAGCCGGGCCGAGGAATGCTCCGGTCCCTGGCCCTCGAAGCCGTGCGGCAGCAGCAGCACAAGGCCGCTCATCCGCAGCCACTTCAGCTCGCCGGCGGCGACAAACTGGTCGATGATCACCTGGGCGCCGTTGGCGAAATCGCCGAACTGGGCTTCCCACAGCACCAGCGCGTTGGGCTCCGCCAGCGAGTAGCCGTATTCGAAGCCCATCACCGCCGCCTCCGACAGCATGGAGTCGATGACCTCGAACCTGGCCTCGTCGCTCACATGGTCAAGCGGCGTGTAGCGCTCGCCGGTGACCTGGTCGGTGAACACGGCGTGCCGCTGCGAGAACGTGCCGCGGCCCGTATCCTGGCCGGACAGGCGCACATCGAAGCCTTCGTCGAGCAGCGAGCCGAAGGCCAGCGCCTCGGCGGTCGCCCAGTCGATGCCGGTGCCGCTTTCCAGCGTCTCGCGCTTGCGGTCCAGCTGACGCTGCAGCGTCTTGTGCAGGTTGAAGCCCTTGGGCGCCGTGGTCAGCACCTCGATCAGCCGGCGCAGCGTCTCCTCGTCCTCGGCGGTCCGGCCGCGCCGCACCGTGCCCCGCGCCCGCTTCAGGCCGGCCCAGCGGCCTTCCAGCCAGTCGGCCTTGTTCGGCTTGAAGGACTCGGCGACCTCGAACTCCATCTCCAGTATGGCGCGGAACTCGGCCTGCATGCGCTTGAACTCGGCCTCGCCGACCAGACCCTCCTGAGCCAGGCGCTTGGCGTAGATCTGCGTCACCGTCGGCTGGTCCTTGATCCGCTGGTACATCAGCGGCTGGGTAAACATCGGCTCGTCGGTCTCGTTGTGGCCGAACCGGCGGTAGCAGAACATGTCGATGACCACGTCCTTCTTGAACCGCTGGCGGAACTCGGTGGCGAGCTTGGCCACATGCACCACGGCCTCGGGATCGTCGCCGTTGACGTGGAAGATCGGCGCCTGGATGCCTTTGGCGATGTCGGACGGATAGGGCGACGAGCGCGAATACATCGGCGAGGTGGTGAAGCCGATCTGGTTGTTGACGATGAAATGGATCACGCCGCCGATGCGGTAGCCCTTGAGCTGGCTGAGTCCCAGACATTCGGGCACCAGGCCCTGGCCGGCGAAGGCCGCGTCGCCGTGGAGGAGCAGGCCCATGACCTGGCTGCGGTCCCTATCGCCGCGCTGGTCCTGCTTGGCGCGGACCTTGCCCATCACCACCGGATCGACCGCCTCGAGATGAGACGGGTTGGCCGACAGCGACAGGTGGACGGAGTTGCCGTCGAACTCGCGGTCGGACGAACTGCCGAGATGGTACTTCACGTCGCCCGAGCCCTCGACCTCGTCGGGTGTCGAGGACCCGCCGCGGAACTCGTTGAAGATCGCCCGGAACGGCTTCGACATCACGCTGGCGAGCACGTTGAGCCGGCCGCGGTGCGACATGCCGATGGCGATCTCCTGCACGCCGAGCGCGCCGGCCCGCTTGATGATCGCTTCCAGCGCCGGGATGGTCGCCTCGCCGCCGTCCAGGCCGAAGCGCTTGGTGCCGGTGTATTTGACGTTGAGGAACTGCTCGAAACTCTCGGCCTCCACCACCTTCTGCAGGATCGCCTGCTTGCCCATGTCGGTGAACGACACATACTTGTCGGGACCCTCGATGCGCTCCTGGATCCAGGCGCGCTCCTCGAGCTCGGCGATGTGCATGTACTCGACGCCGATGGAGCCGCAATAGACCCGCTCCAGGATCTCGACGATCTGCCGGACGGTGGCGGTCTTGAGGCCGAGGGCGTCGATGAAGATGGGCCGGTCCAGGTCCTTGTCGGTGAAGCCGTAGGTTTCCGGGTCCAGTTCCGGATGGTCGGGCGAGACCGCCAGGCCGAGCGGATCGAGCCTGGCGTGCAGGTGGCCGCGGACGCGGTAGGAACGGATCAGCGTGAGCGCGCGGATGGAGTCGATGGCCGCGGCGTGGACCTGCTCCTGGCTGACCGACTCGCCCTTGCCCTTCGGCCTGACGACGACGGGCGCCGGCGCGCCCGGATCGAGCGCGGCGGTCATGTCGCCATTGCCAAGCGGCGGCCAGTCCTTGCGCTGCCATGACGGCCCGCCGTTGGGAGCCGCCGTGTGGACGGCGCCATCGGTGAGCGCGTCGAACCAGCCGCGCCACTCGGGCTCGACAGCGTTCGGGTCGCGCTCGTAGCGCTGATACAGGCTTTCGAGAAAGGACGCGTTCGCGCCGTTCAGAATGGCGGACAGTCCGGGATCCAGATCCATGCTCATGCCTGGCGCCGGCTTTTCACCAGCGCCCCTTTCATAACCGCAGGCCGCCGGATCCCTTCCGGATCAGCCCTTCAGAATTTCCATCAGCGTCGTGCCCAGCGCCGCCGGGGATTCCGACACGCGGATGCCCGCCGAGCGCATGGCCTCGATCTTGTCTTCCGCGCCACCCCGGCCGCCGGAAATGATGGCGCCCGCGTGACCCATCCGGCGGCCCGGAGGCGCCGTGCGGCCGGCGATGAAGCCTACCACGGGTTTCTTGATCTTTGATGACTTCAGGAAATCGGCGGCTTCTTCCTCGGCCGAACCGCCGATTTCGCCGATCATGATGATCGATTCGGTCTTGTCGTCGGCGAGGAACAGCTCCAGCACGTCGATGAAGTTGGTGCCGTTGACCGGGTCGCCGCCGATGCCGACGCACGAGCTCTGGCCCAGGCCGACCGCCGTGGTCTGCGCCACCGCTTCATAGGTCAGCGTGCCCGAGCGCGACACGACGCCCACCGAGCCCGGCTTGTGGATGTGGCCCGGCATGATGCCGATCTTGCACTGGTTCGGGGTGATGACGCCCGGGCAGTTCGGGCCGATCAGGCGGGTGCCGCTGTTCTGCAGCGCGCGCTTGACCTTGATCATGTCCTGCACCGGGATGCCCTCGGTGATGCAGACGGCCAGGCGGATGCCGGCGTCGATGGCTTCCAGGATGGCGTCGGCCGCGAATGGCGGCGGAACATAGATCACCGAGGCGTCGGCGCCGGTCTTCTCGACCGCGTCGGCGACGGTATCGAACACCGGCAGGTCCAGGTGGAGCGTGCCGCCCTTGCCCGGGGTGACGCCGCCGACCATCTTGGTGCCGTAGGCGATGGCCTGTTCCGAATGGAAGGTGCCCTGCGAGCCGGTGAAGCCCTGGCAGATGACCTTGGTGTTGCTGTCGACCAGAATGGCCATGATTACTGCTCCTCGCGAACGGCTTTGGCGACTTTCGCCGCCGCGTCGGCCAGGTCCTCGGCCGACGTGATGGCGAGGCCCGATTCGGCCAGGATTTGCTTGCCCAGATCCACATTGGTGCCGGCAAGGCGCACGATCAGCGGCACGTCGAGGCTGACTTCCTTGGCCGCCGACACGATGCCCTCGGCAATGATGTCGCAGCGCATGATGCCGCCGAAGATGTTGACCAGGATGGCTTCCACATTCGGGTCGGACAGGATGATCTTGAACGCTTCGGTGACGCGCTCCTTGGTGGCGCCGCCGCCGACATCGAGGAAGTTGGCGGGCGCCTCGCCGTAGAGCTTGATGATGTCCATGGTGGCCATGGCGAGACCGGCGCCGTTGACCATGCAGCCGATATTGCCGTCGAGCTTGATGTAGTTCAGCTCGTGCTTGGCGGCTTCCAGCTCCATCGGATCCTCTTCGTCGGGATCGCGAAGGGCGGCCACGTTCTTGTGCCGGAACAGCGCGTTGTCGTCGAAGTTCATCTTGGCGTCGAGCGGGATGACCGCATCCGCGCCGGTGACGACCAGCGGGTTGATCTCCAGCATCGTGGCGTCGAGCTCCACGAAGGCCTTGTAGAGTTGCTGCAGCAGCTTGCCGGTCTCGCCGATCTGCTTGCCCTGCAGGCCCAGGCCGAAGGCGATCTGGCGGGTGTGGAACGGCATCAGGCCGGTGACCGGGTCGATATAGATGGTCTGGATCTTCTCGGGGGTGCTGTGGGCCACCTCCTCGATGTCCATGCCGCCCTCGGTCGAGGCCATGACCGCGACGCGCGAGGTGCCGCGGTCGACCAGGAACGCCAGGTACAGCTCGCGGCGGATGTCGCAGCCGTCCTCGATGTAGACCCGCTTGACTTCCTTGCCCTGCGGGCCGGTCTGGTGGGTCACCAGGGTCATGCCGATCAGCTTCTGGGCGGCTTCCTTGACCGCGTCGATGGACTTCACCACCTTGACGCCGCCGCCCTTGCCGCGGCCGCCAGCGTGGATCTGGGCCTTCACCACCCAGACCGGGCCGCCCAGTTCCCTGGCGCGCGCTTCGGCTTCTTCGGGGGTGTAGGCGACGCCGCCGGCCAGCACCGGGACGCCGAATTCCTTCAGGAGGGCTTTCGCCTGGTATTCGTGGATGTTCATGCTGCTGCTCTCTGCGTTTCCTCTCGGCCCCGGTTCATGGGCCGGCGGTGCTTATAACACCGCGCGAATGAGTGACAACCGCGATCAGGTCAAGGCGATCGGGTCTGGGCGCGATCAGGCCAGGGACGGGTCGATTTGCTTGCAGGCCGCGACGAGGCCCTTCACGGAGTCGACCGACTTGTCGAATCCGGTCTTTTCCTCGCCCTGCAGCGAGATCTCGACGATGCGCTCGACGCCGCCGGAGCCCAGGATCACCGGCACGCCGACATAGAGGTCGTCGACGCCGTACTGGCCGGTCAGGTGCGCCGCGCAGGGCAGCAGCCGCTTCTTGTCCTTCAGGAAGCTCTCGGCCATGGCGACCGCGGCGGTGGCGGGCGCGTAGAACGCCGAGCCGGTCTTCAGCAGGCCGACGATCTCGGCGCCGCCGTCGCGGGTCCGCTGCACGATCTGGTCGATCTTCTCCTGGCTGGTCCAGCCCATCTTGATCAGGTCGGGGACCGGAATGCCGGCGACGGTGGAATAGCGCACCAGCGGCACCATGGTGTCGCCGTGGCCGCCGAGCACGAAGGTGGTGATGTCCTCGACCGAGACCTTGAACTCCTCGGCCAGGAAATAGCTGAAGCGGGCCGAGTCCAGCACGCCGGCCATGCCGACGACCATGTGGTGCGGCAGGCCGCTGAACTCGCGTAGCGCCCAGACCATGGCGTCGAGCGGGTTGGTGATGCAGATCACGAAGGCGTCCGGCGCGTTGTTCCTGATGCCCTCGCCGACGGCGCGCATGACCTTCAGGTTGATGCCCAGCAGATCGTCGCGGCTCATGCCCGGCTTGCGCGGCACGCCCGCGGTCACGATGACCACGTCGGCGCCGGCGATGTCCTGGTAATCCTGGGTGCCCGTGAGATGGCTGTCGAAGCCGTCGATGGGGCTGGACTGGTCCAGATCGAGCGCCTTGCCCTGGGGCAGGCCTTCGGCGATGTCGAAGATCACGACGTCGCCCAGTTCCTTGAGGCCGATGAGGTGGGCGAGCGTGCCGCCGATCTGGCCACCGCCGATCAGCGCAATCTTCTTGCGAGCCATGAAGGTCTCCGGTTTGTTGATGCGTAACGGATCGGGGTCCGGGTTTAGCGTTATTTGCGGATGCCCGCAAGGGCGAGGTTTAGACTTTGCTGTCTATTATATAGACAGGTACGTCTAGTTCGGTGAGCCCACCGCCGCCGTCTCGAAATATTCATGGCTCTGCATCTCCAGAAGACGCGAAACCGTGCGCTCGAACTCGAAGCTGCCGTCGCCGGAAACGTAGAGTTCCTCCGGCCGGGCGGCGGCCGAGCAGACCAGCTTGACGCGCCGGTCGTACAGCGTGTCGATCAGGATGACGAAGCGCCGCGCCTCGTTGCGCCTGTCAGGCCCCATGCGCGGGACGCCCGAGAGTATCAGCGTATGGAAATTGTCGGCGATGGCGAGGTAGTCCGCCGCGCCGAGCGGGCGGGCGCACAAGTCGGCAAAGCTGAACCGGGCCACGCCCCTGGCGGCCTCGGGCACGGTCAGCGTCCGGCCCTGCATGACGTCGAGGGTCACGGCGTCGCCGCGCTTCTCGTCGGTCAGCGCCTCGAAGCTCTCGTCCAGTTCCCGGTCGGACTGGGCGCCCAGCGGCACGTGATAGACCGGCATGTCGTGGATGCGCTTCATCCGGTAGTCGGTGGGCGACGCCAGGTGCAGCACGTCCAGCTCGGTCTTCAGCATCTCGATGGACGGCAGAAAGAGCTGTCGGTTCAGCCCGTTCTTGTACAGTCCGCCCGGCGCCCGGTTCGACGTGATGACGATCACCACGCCCAGCTCGAACAGCGCGCGGAACAGCCGGCCCAGGATCATGGCGTCGGCCACGTCGGTCACCTGGAACTCATCGAAGCATAGCAGCATTGCGTCCCGCGCAACCTTGGCGGCGACCGGCGGGATCGGATCGTCGTCCTCGAAGCCTTCGGCACGGCGGTCGGCCGGCGACAGCTTGCGCCAGCGGTGCACCGTCTCGTGCACCTCCAGCATGAACGCATGAAAATGCACCCGGCGCTTGGGCGCGAAGCCGGTGGAGGCAAAAAACAGGTCCATCAGCATGGACTTGCCGCGGCCGACGCCGCCGAAGATGTAGAGCCCCTGCGGCGCGTCCTGCTTGTCGCGGCGGAACAGGCTGCGCCAGCCGCCGTTGCGGCCCGGCTCATAGGCCTTCAGCCGCGCGTGCAACATCTCCAGCTTCTCGACCGCCAGCTCCTGCGCCTGATCGTGGGTCAGCGACCCGCCCTGCACGAGCGCGCGGTAGCCGTCGAGCGGGCTGGAGAACTGCAGCGATGCGGGGACTTGCGGCTTCATCGAGTCCGTATGTCGAACGGCGCGGCGCAACCGCCGACGCGGCGGATCAGGCCCGCCGCTCGACCATCAGCTTCTTGATCTCGGCGATCGCCTTGGCCGGGTTCAGGCCCTTGGGGCAGGCGTGGGCGCAGTTCATGATGGTGTGGCAGCGGTACAGCCGGAACGGGTCCTCGAGATTGTCGAGGCGCTCGCCGGTGTGTTCGTCGCGGCTGTCGGCGATCCAGCGATAGGCCTGCAGCAGGATGGCCGGGCCCAGATAGCGGTCCTGGTTCCACCAGTAGGACGGGCACGACGCCGAGCAGCAGGCGCACAGGATGCACTCGTAGAGGCCGTCCATCTTGCGGCGGTCGTCCTCGGTCTGCAGCCGCTCGCGGTCGGGCGCTGGGCTTTCGGTCTTCAGCCACGGCTCGATCGAGGCGTACTGGGCGTAGAAATTGGTCAGGTCGGGCACCAGGTCCTTGACCACCTCCATGTGCGGCAGCGGCGTGATCTTCACGTCGCCCTTCACCTCGTCCATGCCGGTGGTGCAGGCGAGGCCGTTCTTGCCGTTGATGTTCATGGCGCACGACCCGCAGATGCCCTCGCGGCACGAGCGCCGGAAGGTCAGGGTCGAGTCTACCTCGTTCTTGATCTTGATCAGCGCGTCCAGAACCATCGGACCGCACTTGTCGAGATCGACCTCGTAGATGTCGGTGCGCGGGTTCTGGCCGTCGTCCGGATTCCAGCGGTAGACCTCGAACTTGCGCACCCGCGTGGCGCCGGCGGGCGCCTTGTAGGTCTTGCCTTTGCCGACCTTGGAATTCTTCGGCAGGAAAAATTCGACCATCCCGAGCGATCCTTGTCCTGAGCCCTAGTAAACGCGGGCTTTGGGTTCGATGTAGCTCACGTCGTCGGTGAGCGTGTAGGTGTGCACCGGCCGGTAGTCGATGGTGACGTTGCCGGCGTCATCGAGCCACGACAGGGTGTGCTTCATCCAGTTGGCGTCGTCCCGGTCGGGGAAGTCCTCGCGGGCATGGGCGCCCCGGCTTTCCTTGCGGTTCTCGGCCGAATACATGGTCACCATGGCCTGGCGGATCAGGTTGTCGAGCTCGATGGTCTCGATCAGGTCGCTGTTCCAGACCAGCGAGCGGTCGGTGACGCGGATGTCGGCCATCTGGTCCCACACCTGCTTGATCAGCTCCTTGCCCTCGACCAGCACCTCGCCGGTGCGGAACACCGCGCAGTTGCTCTGCATGGTGCGCTGCATGTTGGCGCGGATCTGCGCCGTCGGCGTGCCGCCCTTGGCGTTGCGGTAATGGTCGAGCAGCGCGATCGAGTTGTCGCCGGCGTCCTTGCCCAGGTCCTTGTGCTTGCTGCCCGGCTTGACGATCTCGCCGGCCCGGTGCGCGGCGGCGCGGCCGAACACGACCAGGTCGATCAGCGAGTTTGACCCCAACCTGTTGGCGCCGTGCACCGACACGCAGGCGGCCTCGCCCACGGCCATCAGCCCCGGCACGACCGTGTCCGGCTCGCCGTTCTTCAGGGTCACGACCTCGCCGTGATAGTTGGTCTGCAGGCCGCCCATGTTGTAGTGCACGGTCGGCAGCACCGGGATCGGCTGCTTGGTCACGTCGACGCCGGCGAAGATGCGGGCGGATTCCGAGATGCCCGGCAGCCGCTCGTGCAGGATCGCCGGATCGAGATGGTCGAGGTGCAGGTAGATGTGGTCCTTGCCCGGACCGACGCCGCGGCCCTCGCGGATCTCCACGGTCATCGACCGGCTGACCACGTCGCGCGACGCCAGATCCTTGGCCGACGGCGCGTAGCGCTCCATGAACCGCTCGCCTTCCGAATTGACCAGGTAGCCGCCCTCGCCGCGGGCGCCCTCGGTGATCAGGCAGCCCGAGCCGTAGATGCCGGTCGGATGGAACTGGACGAATTCCATGTCCTGCAGCGGCAGGCCGGCGCGCAGCGCCATGCCGCCGCCGTCGCCGGTGCAGGTGTGCGCCGAGGTCGCCGAGAAATAGGCCCGGCCGTAGCCGCCCGTGGCCAGCACCACCATGTGGGCGCGGAAGCGGTGCAGCTCGCCGGTCGCCATGTCGAGGGCGATGACGCCGCGGCAGACGCCCTCGTCCATGATCAGGTCGAGGGCGAAATACTCGATGAAGAACTCGGCGTCATGCTTGAGCGACTGCTGGTACAGGGTGTGCAGCATGGCGTGGCCGGTGCGGTCGGCGGCGGCACAGGTACGCTGCGCCGCCGGACCCTGGCCGAAATTGGTGGTCATGCCGCCGAAGGCGCGCTGGTAGATCTTGCCTTCCTCGGTGCGCGAGAACGGCACGCCGAAATGCTCCAGCTCGATCACCGCCGCCGGCGCCTCGCGGACCATATATTCGATGGCGTCCTGGTCGCCCAGCCAGTCCGACCCCTTGACGGTGTCGTACATGTGCCAGCGCCAGTTGTCCTCGCCCATGTTGCCGAGCGAGGCGGCGATGCCGCCCTGCGCCGCGACGGTGTGAGAGCGGGTCGGGAACACCTTGGTCAGGCACGCGGTGCGCAGGCCCTGTTCGGCCATGCCCATGGTCGCGCGCAGGCCGGAGCCGCCGGCGCCGACGACGACGACGTCATATGCATGGTCGATGAGCGGATAAGCCTGGCTCATGAGGGATCAGCCTCCAAACGCGATCTTGAGGACGGCGAACACCGAGACGGCGCCGCCGGCGAAGCAGACGAAAATGTTCATCAGGCTGGTCGCCAGCCTGGCGCCCTCGCTATGCACGTAGTCTTCGAGAATGACCTGGATGCCCAGCTTCAAATGGTAGAAGCCGGCGACCACCAGCAGCAGCATCAGGATGGCCTGGATCGGGTTGCCGAGCCAATCCAGCACCTCGTCGCGCCCGGCGCCGGTCAGGCACACCAGTTCGGCGACCAGCCAGATCGTGAGCGGGATGAGCGCCACGGCGGAAACCCGCTGCACCCAGAAATGCTGCGTGCCGTCCTTGGCCGAACCCAGGCCGCGGACCTTGCCGAGGGGCGTGCGCAGGCTCATTGGAACGCTCCCATCATGCTCAGGCCGATACCCCAGGCGACGATCGCCAGCACCAGGGCCAGAACGATCACGGTCCAGCCCGAGACCGTCGCCGTCTTCACCTCGAAGCCGTGGCCCATGTCCCAGGCCAGGTGGCGGATGCCGTTGAGCAGGTGGAACATCAGCGCCAGGGTGACGCCGAACAGCAGCACCATGCCGACGGGCGAGGTGCTGAAGCCCTGCACGCACTCGAACGCCTCGTAGCCGCTGGCGGCGGCGAACAGCCACCAGGCGAGCCACAGCGCACCGGCCCCCAGCGCCACGCCGGAGGCGCGGTGCAGGATCGAGGTCGCCATGGTGACGGTCCAGCGATAGACGCCAAGATGCGGCGAGAGAGGGCGTTTTACGTGCGCCATGAGCAGCTCCCCATAGACGATCCCCGGTTGGAATGGCGCGCCATCTTAGTCGCGCGACTAGTCAGGTCAACGCCATACTCCGGTTATGTCCCGCTTATACTCCCTTCGCCGGTAGCGGCGAGCGCATAACGGCTATGCACCGCCAGGTTGGGCCTGTCCCGTTGCGAGTCATTTGCGTTCCGGCCGATTGGGTCTATCGTTCGGAACTGGAGGGCGCGTCCCGTGATCACCCAGTCAGGCATCTCGATCCGGCAAGGCACCAGCGGCGACGCCGAAGGCATCGCCCGGGTGCATGTGGAAAGCTGGCGCGAGACCTATGACGGCATCCTGCCGCCCCGCGTCCTGTCGGCGCAGACCTATGCCAGGCGCCTCGCCCTGTGGCGCCAGACGCTGGCGCGCGACACCGACCGGCTGGTGCTGGTCGCCGAGGCCGCCAGGCAGATCGTCGGCTTCGCCACCAGCGGCCGCAACCGCAACCCCGCCATCCCCTTCACCGCCGAGATGTATACCCTCTACGTGCTGCCCGATTGGCAGGGCGAGGGCATCGGCCAGGAGCTGTTCCGGGAATCCAGCCGGCGGCTCTCGGCCGATGGCCACAAGAACCTGGTCACCTGGGTGCTGGCCGACAACCCGTCGGTCGGCTTCTACGAATGGCTGGGCGGCATCCCCGTCGGCGAACGCGACGAACGCTTCGGCATGGCCGTGCTGCGGCAGCGCGCTTATGGGTGGTGGATTTAGAGACGACGTGGCCAGCGGCGGCGGCCATGCAGCACCGCCCGAACACCGATCCGGTCCTCGTAAATCTGATAAATGACGATATAGGGCGTGACCACGAGTTCCCGCGTCTTGCGGATGCGACCGCGCCGGCCAATCTCCGGAAACTCCTTCAGCCCAAGGACCCGGTTTTGGATCAGCTGGGCCATTTCTTCGGCCGCCCGCATGTTGTCCCGAGCAATGTACGCCCAGATCTCTTCCAGTTCATGGACAGCCCGGCGGTCCCAGACGAGCCTCATTCAGCGCGGGATCCGAGCATTCTCTTGAAGGCCGCCTCGACTTCTTCTTCCGTTGCCCATTCCTCGGTTTCCATCCGTTCCCGAAGACCTTCGTACTGGGACTCCAGGATGTCCTGCGGAACGTCGGAGAAGTCCGTGACTTCCTCGATCGTTACCTCGACGTCGTCATCCGGGTGCAGGGGCGAGTCCAGCCGTGCCGCCTGTTCGGGCGGCAGGTCGCGGGCCTTGATGCGGAACGACACCTTGTTCATACCGGAAATATAGACGAGATCGCCCCGTCCGGCGAGCCTCAGCCGCGTGGCATCAGCGCCCAGTAGTCCAGGTCCAGCACCACGGCGGCATGGTCCTTGCCGTCCTCGCCCTTGTCGGGGAAGTCGGCGGCGGGCTGGTTCTTGACGCCGACGGTGCGCAGGCGCAGGGCGCCGACGTCGGTGCGGCCCGGAATCTCGGCCTTGTCGACCACTTCCGACCACGCGAAGATGGTGTCGCCCGCGAAGCTGGGCGCCACGTGGCGGCCGCCGTTGAGCGCGGCGATGAAGCAGGCATTGCCCAGGCCGTTGAAGCTGATGGCGCGGGCCAGCGAGATGATGTGGCCGCCATAGATCAGCCGCCTGCCGAACCGGCTGTCGGCCTGCATGACCTGGTTGAAATGCACCCGCGCCGTGTTCTGGTAGAGGCGCGTCGCCAGCATGTGCTCAGCTTCCTCCATGGTGATGCCGTCCACATGGTCGATCTTCTCGCCCACCTGGTAGTCGTCCCACAGGTGCGATGACCCGGCGAGCACCGTGTCGTAGGCGGAGAAGTCCATGTCCTCCGGCACCACCAGGTCGCGGGCGGCGACGGCGGCGGGCAGGTCGGGAATGGTTTCCTTCGGCGCCTTGGCGGCGGGATCGCCCTTGTTGACCATCACCCAGCGGACATAGTCGAGCACGACCTCGTCGGCCTGGTTGGTGCCGGTCGAGCGCACATAGACCACGCCCGCCTTGCCGTTCGACAGCTCGCGCAGGCCAATGACCTGGGAAACGGCGGTCAGCGTGTCGCCCGGATAGACCGGCTTCAGGAACCGGCCGTCGGCATAGCCCAGATTGGCCACCGCGTTGAGCGAGATGTCCGGCACGGTCTTGCCGAACACGAAGTGGAAGGTGAGGAAATCGTCGAGCGGCGCGGCCGCGAGGCCCAGGTCCATGGCGAACAGGTCCGAGCAGTTGACCGCGAAGCGCGAGCCGTAGAGCGCGGTGTAGAGCGCCACGTCGCCTTCGGTCACCGTCCGCGGCGTGGCGTGGACGAGCTCCTGGCCCAGCTTGAAGTCCTCGAAGAAATTGCCGCGCGCGGTCTTGGTCATGTCACGCGGCCTGCAGGTTTTCGATGGCCTCGGCCAGCGCGACGACGCGCCTGGCGTTCTCCACATGCAGGTTCTCGACCAGCTTGCCGTCGACCACCACCACGCCCTTGCCTTCCTTCTCGGCGGCGGCGAACGCCTCGATGATGCGGCGCGACAGGTCCACCTCGGCGGCGTCGGGCGCATAGACCTCGTTGCACGGCTCCACCTGGCTGGGATGGATCAGGGTCTTGCCGTCGAAGCCGAACTCCAGGCCCTGGACGCAGGCGTCGCGGAAGCCGGCCGCGTCCTGCAGGTCAAGATAGACGCCGTCGAGCACCGCCAGGCCCTCGGCCCGCGCCGCCAGGATCGACAGCGACAGGCTGGTCAGCATGGGCAGGCGAAGGGGCGTATGGCGGGCATGGACGTCCTTCACCAGGTCGGACGTGCCCATCACCAGGGCGCCGAGGCGCGGCGAGGCGGCGGCGATGTCGGCCACCTTCAATATGCCGCGCGGCGTCTCGATCATGCACCAGATGGCGGTGGTGGCCAGCGCGCCCGAGGCGGTCATCAGGCTTTCGACCTTGTGCACCATCTCGGCCGATTCGACCTTTGGCACCAGGATCGCGTCGGGCTGCACCGAGACGGCGGCCCGGATGTCCTCGACGCCCCACGGCGTGTCGAGGCCGTTGATGCGGATGATCATCTCGCGCCCGCCATAACCGCCCTGATGCACCGAGTTGCACACCGTCTCGCGCGCCGCCGCCTTGGCGTCGGGCGCCACCGCGTCCTCCAGGTCGAGGATGATGGCGTCGGCCGGAATGGTCTTGGCCTTCTCCTGCGCCCGGGCGTTGGAACCCGGCATATAGAGCACGCTGCGGCGAGGGCGGAAGGTGGCGGCCATGACGATCCCCTGATGCTGGTTGTTTCGCGCCAACCTAGTGAAGGTGCGCGCCCGCGGTAAAGTTCATTTTCCGCGCAGGTGGGATGAGGTCTACGACGCCTTCTTCAGGTGCCTGCGCCCCAGCAGCTCGGCGATCTGGACGGCGTTGAGCGCCGCGCCCTTGCGCAAATTGTCGGACACGCACCACAGCGCGAGGCCGTGCTCGACCGTCGGGTCCTTGCGGATGCGGCTGACGAAGGTGGCGTAGTCGCCGACGCATTCGACCGGGGTCATGTAGCCTTCGTCCTCGCGCTGGTCGACGACCATGATGCCGGGCGATTCGCGCAGGATGTCGCGGGCGCGCTTCTCGTCGATCGGGTTGTGGAATTCGACGTTGATCGCCTCCGAGTGGCCGACGAACACCGGCACGCGCACGCAGGTGGCGGTCAGCTTGATGTCCGGGTCGAGGATCTTGTTGGTCTCGGCCGACATCTTCCACTCTTCCTTGGTGTAGCCGTCGTCCATGAACACGTCGATGTGCGGGATCACGTTGAACGCGATCTGCTTGGTGAAGCGTTCCTTCTTGATCGGATCGTTGACGAAGATGGCGCGGGTCTGGGTGAACAGCTCGTCCATGGCCTCGTTGCCGGCGCCCGACACCGACTGGTAGGTCGAGACGACGACGCGCTTGATCCTGGCCACGTCGTGCAGCGGCTTGAGCGCGACGACGAGTTGGGCGGTGGAGCAGTTCGGGTTGGCGATGATGTTGCGCTTGGTGTAACCGGCGATGGCGTCGGCGTTCACTTCCGGCACGATCAGCGGCACGTCCGGGTCCATGCGGAAATACGAGCTGTTGTCGATGACCGTGCAGCCGGTGGCGGCGACCTTCGGACCCCATTCCTTCGACACGGCCGACCCGGCCGAGAACAGCGCGATGTCGGTGCCGCGGAAATCGTAGTTCTCCAGCGACTGGCACTTGAGGATCTTGGTGTCGCCGAACGAGATTTCCCTGCCCTGCGAGCGGCGCGACGCCAGCGCGACCACCTCGGACACCGGAAACTGGCGCTCGGCCAGGATCTGCAGCATCTCGCGGCCGACCACGCCGGTCGCGCCGACAACGGCTACCTTGTAACCCATGTTCTTCTCCAGCGCCGTCACGCGGCGCGCTTGTCGAGCGCCGCCAGGATGGCGTCGCCCATGCCGGTGGTCGACGTCCTGGTCATCCCCGGCTGCATGATGTCGCCGGTCCGGAAGCCGGCGGCGAGCACGTCCTGCACCGCCTGCTCGACCAGGTCCGCGTCGGCGCCCAGATCGTAGGAGTAGCGCAGCGCCATGGCGAAGCTGAGGATGGTGGCGATCGGGTTGGCCAGGTTCTGGCCGGCGATGTCCGGCGCGCTGCCATGGACCGGCTCGTACATGGCCCGGCGCTTGCCGTTGGCGTCGGCGGCGCCCAGCGACGCCGACGGCAGCATGCCCAGCGAGCCGGTCAGCATGGCGGCGATGTCCGACAGCACGTCGCCGAACAGATTGTCGGTGACGATGACGTCGAACTGCTTGGGATTGCGCACCAGCTGCATGGCGCAGTTGTCGGCGTACATGTGCGAGATCGGGATGTCGGCGTATTCGTTGTCGTGCACCCACTGCGCTTCCTCGCGCCACAGGATGCCCGACTCCATGACGTTGGCCTTCTCCGAGCTGGTCACCTTGCCGTTCGGGCGCGCCCTGGCGATGTCGAAGGCGACCCGGACCACGCGGCGGATCTCGTCGGTGTCGTAGACCTGGGTGTTGACGCCGCGGCGCTGGCCGTTGGGCAGCGTGGTGATGCCGCGCGGCTCGCCGAAATAGACGCCGCCGGTCAGCTCGCGGACGATCAGGATGTCGAGGCCGGCGACCACGTCGCGCTTCAGCGACGAGGCGTCGGCGAGCGCGTCGAAGCACACGGCGGGACGCAGATTGGCGAACAGCTCCAGGTCCTTGCGCAGGCGCAGCAGGCCGCGCTCGGGCTTGATCGAGAAGTCGATGTTGTCCCATTTCGGGCCGCCGACCGCGCCGAGCAGCACCGCGTCGGCCTTGAACGCCTTGTCCATCACCGCGTCGGTGACCGGCACGCCGTGGGCGTCGATGCTGGCGCCGCCGACCAGATCCTCGTCCAGCTCGAAGGACAGCGACCGGTTCTTCTCCAGCCAGGCGATGATGCGGCGGACCTGCGCCATGGCTTCGGCGCCAATGCCGTCGCCCGGCAGGATCAGCAGGCTGCGATTGCTGGCCATGGTGTGGATGCTCCTTAGACGGCTTGGCTGTACAGCCAGGGCTGCGAGGCGTGCTGCTTCGCTTCGAAGCTGTCGATGCTGGCCTTCTTTTCCAGCGTCAGGCCGATGTCGTCCAGGCCGTTCAGCAGGCAGTGCTTGCGGAACGGATCGATCTCGAAGCGGATCTTGCCGCCGTCGGGGCCGGTGATCTCCTGGGTTTCCAGGTCAACCGACACGATGGCGTTGGCGCCGCGCTCGGCGTCGTCCATCAGCTTGTCCACGTCCGACTGGGGCAGCACGATCGGCAGGATGCCGTTCTTGAAGCAGTTGTTGTAGAAAATGTCGGCGAAGCTGGGCGCGATGACGCAGGTGATGCCGAAATCCAGGATCGCCCAGGGCGCATGCTCGCGCGACGAGCCGCAGCCGAAGTTCTCGCCGGCCACCAGGATCTTGGCCTGGCGGTAGGCGGGCTGGTTCAGCACGAATTCCGGCTTCTCCGACCCGTCCTGGTTGAAGCGCATCTCGTCGAACAGGCCGCGGCCGAGACCGTCGCGGGAGATGACCTTCAGGAACTGCTTCGGGATGATCATGTCGGTGTCGACGTTGATCATGGGCAGCGGCGCCGCCACGCCGGTCAGCTTGGTGAACTTGTCCATCGGTCTCTCCTCAATACCGAAGAGGGCCGGGTAACCGGCCCCCTGTCGTGGTCGCATCCGCTTCCAGCAATGGCCGGAGCCGCAGACTAGTTCTTCACCTTGATGATGCCGAACTCGCCCTTGGTGCCGTCGAAATCGTCGGCGATGCCGAGGACGTGCAGCCTTTCCATACGCGGCCTTTCCTCGGCCGACGCATGTTCCTTCGCCAGCTCGATCGCGCGGCGGAGGGTTGCGGCCCAGAGTTCGTCACTGATCAGCGCCATGGTGTCGTTCTCCCCATATTCACGCGGTGCGAAAAACCTATTGGAAGTCGCGCACGTCGACCAGATGTCCGGCGATGGCGGCGGCGGCGGCCATGGCGGGGCTCATCAGATGGGTGCGCCCGCCGCGGCCCTGGCGGCCTTCGAAATTGCGGTTCGAGGTCGACGCGCAGCGCTCGCCCGGCTCCAGCCGGTCGGCGTTCATGGCCAGGCACATGGAACAGCCCGGCTCGCGCCATTCGAAGCCGGCCTCGACGAAGATCTTGTCGAGCCCTTCGGCCTCGGCCTGTTCCTTCACCAGGCCCGAGCCTGGCACGACCATGGCGCTGGTCACGTTCGGCGCGACCTTGCGGCCCTTGGCGATGACGGCGGCGGCGCGCATGTCCTCGATCCGGCCGTTGGTGCACGAGCCGATGAACACCCGGTCGACAGCCACGTCGGTCAGCTTGGTGCGCGGCGTCAGGCCCATGTAATCCAGCGACCGCTCGGTGGCGTGACGGCGGCTGTCCTCGGCGAAATCCTCCGGCGCGGGCACGCTGCCGGTGATCGGCAGCACGTCCTGCGGGCTGGTGCCCCAGGTGACCTGCGGCGCGATCTCGTTGCCGTCGAGGGTGATCTCCACGTCGAATTTGGCGCCCGGATCGGTCTTCAGGTCGCGCCATGCGGCGACGGCCATTTCCCACGCCGCGCCCTTCGGCGCCAGCGGGCGGCCCTTGAAATACTCGACCGTCTTCTCGTCGGCGGCGATCAGGCCGGCGCGGGCGCCCGCCTCGATGGTCATGTTGCAGACCGTCATGCGGCCTTCCATGGACAGCGCCTCGATCACCGGGCCGGCGAACTCGACCACGTAGCCTGTGCCGCCGGCGGTGCCGAGCCTGCCGATGATGGCGAGCACCACGTCCTTGGCGGTGACGCCCACGGGCAGCGTACCGGTGACGGTGACGCGCATGTTCTTCGAGCGCTTCTGGATCAGCGTCTGGGTGGCGAGCACATGCTCGACCTCGGACGTGCCGATGCCGAACGCCAGCGCGCCGAACGCGCCGTGCGTCGCGGTGTGCGAGTCGCCGCAGACGATGGTGGTGCCCGGCAGGGTGAAGCCCTGCTCCGGCCCGATGACGTGGACGATGCCCTGGCGGATGTCGTCCATGCCCAGATAGGTCACGCCGAACTCGCGGGCGTTGTTCTCGAGGGTCTGGACCTGCACGGCGGATTCGGGATCGGCGATGCCGTTGGCGCGGCCGAGCGTGGGCACGTTGTGGTCCGGCACGGCGAGCGTGGCCTCCGGACGGTGCACCGTGCGACCGGCCATGCGCAGGCCTTCGAAGGCCTGCGGGCTGGTCACCTCGTGAACCAGGTGGCGATCGATGTAGAGGACACAGGTGCCGTCCTCCGCCTGATGCACCAGGTGGCTATCCCAGATCTTGTCGTAGAGCGTCTTAGGTCCGCTCATCGGGCAGGTCTCCTGTAGGCTATTCCTGGGGAGTTCCAGCCGTCTTCTTGGTACGGGTGAAGTCCTTCTTCTCCACGATACGCGCCGACTTGCCGGTGCGGCCACGCAGATAGTACAGCTTCGCGCGGCGAACCTGGCCGCGGCGCACGAGCTCGATGCTGTCGAGGCGCGGCGAGTACAGCGGGAACACGCGCTCCACGCCTTCGCCGTAGCTGATCTTGCGCACCGTGAACGACGAGTTGACGCCGTCGTTCTTGCGCCCGATGCAGACGCCCTCGAACGCCTGCACGCGCTCGCGGCTGCCTTCGACGACGCGCACATTGACGCGGACCGTGTCGCCCGGCGCGAAGTCCGGGATGGTCTTGCCTTCGGTCAGCTTGGCGACCTGCTCCTGGTTGAGCTGTTCGATAATGTTCATTGCACCTGTTCCTTAGCCGCTCTTGTTGTTCTTCCCGGCCATGTACCGGTCCCATAGGTCGGGCCGGCGTGACCGCGTTATAGCCTCAGCCCTGCTTTTCCGCCAAGCCGCAATTTCCGCGTGATGGCCGGATTGCAAGACCGCGGGGATCTCTCGTCCTTCCCAGTTCTGCGGCCTGGTGTACTGGGGGTATTCCAGCAACCCGTCCGCGAAACTCTCCTCGTTCAACACCGCCTCGTCGCCGACGACGCCGGGGAGCAAACGCACCACCGCGTCGATCATGACGATGGCCGCCGGCTCACCCCCCGACAGCACGAAATCGCCCAGGCTCACCTCTTCCACCTGCCGCGCCTCGAGCACCCGCTCGTCGACGCCTTCGAACCTGCCGCACACCAGCGTCACGCCGCCCGCCTCGGCCCACCGCCGCGCCATGGCCTGGTCGAACACCCGGCCGCGCGGCGACAGATAGGCCAGCGGCCTGCCCGCCCTGGCCGGGTCCGCCAGCGCCGCGTCGATCGCGGCGGCCAGCACGTCCGGCCGCATCACCATGCCGGGACCACCGCCCGCCGGCGTGTCGTCCACGGTCCGGTGCTTCCCCAGCCCATGCGCCCGGATGTCCAGTACATCGAGCGACCATGTGCCCCGTTCAAGGGCCTTGCCCGCCAGCGAAACGCCCAGCGGGCCGGGAAACATCTCCGGAAAGAGCGTCAGCACCGTCGCCGCGAACGCAGGCACTATGCCGTCTCTCCTTCCGCTTCCTCGTCTTCTTCATCCAGGCGGACGACAACCCGCCCGCCCTTCACGTCGACCACCGGCACCGTCTCGCGCCGGAACGGGACCAGCACCGATCCGCCGGTCCCGTCAAGCCGGACATCGAGCATGTCGCCCGCCCCGAACGCATGGACGGCGGTCACCGTCCCCAGCGTCGTCCCCGTCTCGTCCTCGGCCCTCAGGCCGACGAGATCGACGTGGAAGAAGCTGTCTTCCTCGTCCGGGTCGCCCAGCGCCGCGCGGCTCACGCACAGCCTGGTGCCCTTCAGCGCCTCGGCGGCGTCCCGGTCCTCGACGCCGTCGAGCCGGGCGACGACGCCGTCCTTCACCGTCCTGACGCCCTTCAGCCGGAAGACCCTGCCGCCCGGATCGCCGGTCAGCGGTCCGTAGGCGGCGATTGCCCCGGGCGTCTCGGTGAAGGTCTTCACCTTCACCTCGCCGCGCACCCCATGCGCGCCGGCGATGGCGCCCAGGACGACCAGACCCTCGGCCTGGCCGGCCAAGGCTTACTCCGACGCTTCGGCGGCGGCTTCGGCCGGGGCTTCCGCGGCCTTGGCGGCGGCGGCGGAGGCGGCTTCGGCGGCAGCGGCGTTGGCGCGGATACGCTCCTGCGCCTTTGCCTTCGGCTTGCCCTGGATCAGGTTGCTGCGCGGCGCCGGCTGGGCGATCAGCTCGGCCGAGGCCAGGAACTTGGCGACCCGGTCGGTGGGCTGCGCGCCCTGCTTGAGCCAGTACTGCATGCGCTCGCTGTCGAACTTCAGGCGCTGCTCGCTGTCCTTGGGCAGCAGCGGGTTGAAGCTGCCGAGACGCTCGATGAAGCCGCCATCGCGCGCCGCGCGGCTGTCGGCGACCACGATGCGATAGTAGGGACGCTTCTTCGCGCCGCCGCGCGCCAGTCTGATCTTCAGTGCCATTTTCGCTCCTTGTTCTTGGTCTTGTGGTTCGTGGTTAGCGGGGCAGCAGGCCGTCGAAACCCGGCGGCAGCTGGGGCATGCCTCTGCCGCCCTTGCCCATCTTCTTCATCATCTCGGCCATCTGCTGATGCTGTTTCAGCAGCTTGTTGACCTCCTGCACCGAGGTGCCGGATCCCGCCGCGATGCGCTTCTTGCGCGAGGCGGCGATGATTTTGGTGTGCTCGCGCTCCTTGGGTGTCATCGACTTGATGATCGCGTCCTGGCGCACCAGCATGCTCTCGTCGATGTTCGCGCCGGCCAGCGCCTTCTTCAGCTTGCCGATGCCCGGCAGCATGCCGAGGATGCCGGACATGCCGCCCATCTTGCGCATCTGCTCCAGCTGCTTCTGGTAATCGACGAGGGTGAACTGGCCCTTCTTCAGGCGCTTGACCAGCGCCTCGGCGTCCTGCTCGCTCACCATCTCCTGGGCTTTTTCCACCAGCGAGACCACGTCGCCCATGCCCAGGATGCGCGACGCGACGCGCGACGGATGGAAATTGTCGATCTCGTCCAGCTTCTCGCCGGTGCCCACCAGCTTGATCGGGCGGCCGGTGACGGCGCGCATCGACAGCGCCGCGCCGCCGCGGCCGTCGCCGTCCATGCGGGTCAGCATGATGCCGGTGACGTTGAGCCGGTCGTTGAATTGGCGGGCGACGTTGACCGCGTCCTGGCCGGTCAGCGCGTCGGCGACCAGCAGGATCTCGGTCGGCATGGTGGCGAACTTCACCGAGTCCAGCTCGGCCATCAGGCCTTCGTCCACATGCAGGCGGCCGGCGGTGTCGAGCATCACCACGTCGTAGCCGCCGAGGCGCCCGGCTTCCATCGCCCGCTTGGCGATATCCAGCGGCATCTGGCCCGGCATGATCGGCAGGGTCGGCACGTTGATCTGGGTGCCGAGGATCTTCAGCTGCTCCTGGGCGGCCGGGCGGCGCGTGTCGAGCGACGCCATCAGCACCCGCTTGCGGTCGCGCGTCGCCAGCCGCCTGGCGATCTTGGCCGTCGAGGTGGTCTTGCCCGAGCCCTGCAGGCCGACCATCATGATGGCGACCGGCGGCACGGCATTGAGGTTGATGTCCTCGCTCTCGCCGCCGAGCATGGCGACCAGCTCGTCATTGACGATCTTGACCACCATCTGGCCGGGCGTGACCGAGCGCAGCACTTCCTGGCCGACGGCGCGGGCGCGCACCTTCTCGACGAAGTCCTTGACCACCGGCAGCGCCACGTCGGCCTCGAGCAGCGCCACGCGCACCTCGCGCATGGCCGCGCCCACGTCGGATTCATTCAGAACCCCGCGGCCCCGCAGCTTGTCGAAGATGTCGCCTAACCGGCCTGACAGCGTCTCGAACATTTTCCAAACACCAACGCCACCCGCGGGCGAACCTTCGCTGACGGGTGGGTATCCTCGGACACGAAAACACAGCGCTTTCGTTGAAGCGCGCGGAACCTAGGCGCGACGGGGCCGGGAGTCAAGGGTGGAGCGCGGCTAGGGTGGAGCGCGGCTAGCCTCCATTGCCCCGGCGCCGCATCGTCTTTAGGATCATGCCGGACGCCCGCGAGTTCCCGGAGCAGCGTTATGGATTTCTCTTTCGGACAGCTTTTGCGGATCGGCATCCAGATGATCATGGTTGTGCCAGCCGGCGGCGCGATCTTCGGCGCGTTCGCGACCATGTCCAGCGCCCCGTTGTTCCTGCTGTCGCTTATCACGACCTATGCGCTGACGCTCTGGGTCGCCATCGCCATTCACGAACTTGGCCACGCCGCCGCCGCCAAGCTGACCCGCCAGCGTATCAGGACCATTTCAGCTTGGCCGATCGACTACGACGTCAGGTCGAGAACCTTCCGGCTGTCGAAATGGATGATCACAAACGACATCGGCGGCTTCGTCAGCCTGGAGCCCGATCAATGGCCCACCTACCGCCAGCACATCCTCTTCATCATCGGCGGCATCGCGGCGAACCTGCTGGCCAGCGTCGTCCTGTTCACAATCGTCAATATTTCGGGCATCACGGATATCTCGCGCGGGGTCGGCTTGATCCTGACCGCCCTCGCCCTGATTTCCCTGGGGATGGCGCTGGGCAATGCCGTGCCCTTCAAAAGGTCGGACGATGATCTGCCCCACGGCAAGCGATCTTCCGCCATCAGTTCGGACGGCGCGCTGCTTCTTGACGCCATCCGAACCCGTCGCAACACAAACTGGCGGCGTTGGACGTAGTCTTGCCACCCCGGCCAAGCATCTGTCTAATCTCAGTGTCTATCTCAGTGACAGTGCACTTAACTCACCGGTCGACGCCGGAAGATCGAGATCGCCGGGCAGGCCGGAACGACAATTGGTGCACCATCACCGAATCTGCCACCGCGCCCAAACACCCGTAACCCGCATTTCGCTTGAGTCGAAAAGGGCACGGCCCATATAACCGCGCCATGAACGCACAGGGCACGGTACGCAACTTCGTCAAGATGCACGGGCTGGGCAACGATTTCGTTGTCTTCGACGCCCGCGCGGAGCCGCTTGCCCTGACGCCGGAACAGGCGCGCTTCGTCGCCGACCGGCACGTCGGCATCGGCTGCGACCAGATCCTGACCATCCTGCCGTCCGAGCGGGCCGACGCCTACATGCGCATCCACAACGCCAACGGCACCGAGGTCGGCGCCTGCGGCAACGGCGTGCGCTGCGTCGGCTCGTACCTGATGGCGACGCTGGGCCGCGACCGTGTGACCGTGGAAACCGCCGCCGACCTGATCCGCTGCGAGCTGGAAGCGGTGCAGGAAGAGCTGGTGACCGTCGACATGGGCGAGCCGCGCTTCGGCTGGCGCGAGATCCCGCTGGCGCGCGAGGCCGACACCCTCAACATGGTGTTCGCCAAGGGTCCGCTGGAGGACCCGGTCTGCGTCAATGTCGGCAACCCGCATGTTGTGTTCTTCGTCGACGACGCCCGGAAGATCGACCTGGCGACCTGGGGCCCGCGCATCGAGACCGACCCCATGTTCCCCGAGCGGGTCAACGTCAGCGTGGTCCAGGTGCTGTCGAGCGACGAGATCCGCCTGCGGGTGTGGGAACGCGGCGTGGGCATCACCCAGGCCTGTGGAACGGCGGCCTGCGCCGCCGCCGTCGCCGCCATGCGGCGCGGCCTGACCGACCGGGAAATCATGGTGCGGCTCGACGGCGGGCCGCTCGAAATCTCGTGGGGCGACGACAACCGCATCCTGATGCGCGGGCCGGTGGCCACCAGCTTCAGCGGGCAGGTGATGCTGTGAGCGCGCCGGAGATCATCACCTTCGGCTGCCGGCTGAACACGCTGGAATCGGAAGTCATCCGCCGCAACGCCATGGCCGCCGGCCTGGACGACGCGGTGATCGTCAACACCTGCGCCGTTACGGGCGAGGCCGTGCGCCAGGCCCGCCAGGCGATCCGCCGCGCCCGCCGCGACCGGCCGGACGCGCGCATCATCGTCACCGGCTGCGCCGCCCAGACCGATCCCGCCGCCTTCGCCGCCATGCCCGAGGTCGACCGGGTGCTCGGCAATGAGGAAAAGCTGCGGCCGGAAAGCTTCGACTTCGGCATCGGCCTCACCGAGCGCGTGCAGGTCAACGACATCATGTCGGTGCGCGAGACCGCCGGCCATCTGGTCGACGGCATCGACGGCCGCACCCGCGCCTTCGTGCAGGTGCAGAACGGCTGCGACCACCGCTGCACCTTCTGCATCATCCCCTATGGTCGCGGCAATTCGCGCAGCGTGCCCATGGGCGCCGTGGTCGAGCAGGTCAAGCTGCTGGTGGACAGCGGCTACCGGGAAGTGGTGGTGACCGGCGTCGACATCACCTCCTACGGCGCCGACCTGCCGGGCGCGCCGTCGCTGGGCAGCCTGTGCGCCAGCATCCTGAAGGCGGTGCCCGCGCTGCCGCGCCTGCGGCTGTCGTCCATCGATTCGGTCGAGGTCGATCCGCTGCTGATGGAGCTGATCGCTGGCGAGCCCCGGCTGATGCCGCACCTGCATCTCAGCTTGCAGGCGGGCGACGACATGATCCTCAAGCGCATGAAGCGCCGTCATTCCCGGCAGCAGTCCATCGAGTTCTGCGACGCGGTGCGCGCGAAGCGGCCGGACGTGGTGTTCGGCGCCGACATCATCGCCGGTTTCCCGACCGAGACCGAGGCCATGTTCGCCAACACCCTCGCCTGCGTCGACGAGGCCGACATCACCTTCCTGCACGTTTTCCCCTATTCGGCGCGCCCCGGCACGCGCGCCGCGCTTATGCCGCAGCTGCGCGGCGACGTGATCCGCGAGCGCGCCCAGATCCTTCGGCGGTGCGGCGAGCAGCGGCGCGACGTCTTCTTCGCCCGCCAGCAGGGCCGCGAGGCCGACGTGCTGGTGGAGAAGATCGAGGGCGGCGACAGCGTCGGCCACACCCAGCACTTCGCGCCCATCGTCATCGCGGGCGCCGCCGACGGCATCGTGCGCGCCCGCGTCACCGGCCGCGACGGCAATACCCTGACCGGACGGCTGGCGGCGTGAGCGAACCGGAGAAGAAGGGCTGGTTCAGCCGTCTCAAGGACGGTCTGAAGAAAAGCACCAGCTCGGTCTCCGACGGCATCACCGGCCTGTTCACCACCGGCGTCCTCAGCGGCAAGCGCAAGCTGGACGCGGCGACCCTCGACGAGCTTGAGGACGTGCTGATCATGGCCGACTTCGGCGTGGCGACCGCCGCGCGGGTCACCCAGGAGCTGGGCCGGACCCGCCTGGACAAGGAAGTGTCCGACGACGAGGTCCGCCGGACGCTGGCCAGCGTGGTGGCGCAGACCCTGATCCCGGTCGCCAGGCCACTGGTCGTCGACCCGGCCAACCGGCCGCATGTGATCCTGGTCGTCGGCGTCAACGGCAGCGGCAAGACCACCACCATCGGCAAGCTGGCGCGCCAGTTTCGGGGCCAGGGCAAGAGCGTGATGCTGGCTGCCGGCGACACCTTCCGCGCCGCCGCCATCGAGCAGCTCGCCATCTGGGGCGAGCGCAACAACGTGCCGGTGATCGCCAGGCCTGTCGGCTCGGACGCCGCCGCCGTCGCCTTCGAGGCGCTGGAGCGGGCGCGCGCCCAGAACATCGACGTGCTGATGATCGACACCGCCGGCCGGCTGCAGAACAAGCAGGGCCTGATGGAAGAACTCGCCAAGATCATCCGCGTCATCCGCAAGGCCGATCCCGCCGCGCCCCACGACACGCTGCTGGTGCTCGACGCCACCACCGGCCAGAATGCCGTGCAGCAGGTCGAGGTGTTTCTCGGCGTGGCGCAGATCAGCGGCCTGATCATGACCAAGCTGGACGGCACCGCCCGCGGCGGCGTCCTCGTCGCCTGCGCCGAGAAATTCGGGCTGCCGATCCACGCCATCGGCGTCGGCGAGAGCATCGAGGACCTGCAGCCGTTCGACGCCCGTGAATTCGCCGACACCATAGCCGGAGTGGCCGCATGAGCGCCGGATTGAAACTGCTTCTCGACCTTGGCCCGCTGGTGGTGTTTTTCGCCGCCTACTTCAAGGGCAACATCTATATCGCGACGGCTGCGTTCATGGCCGCGACCGTGGCGGCCATCGCCGTCTACTGGTTGAAGACCCGCCACATCCCCATGAGCCAGATCATCACTCTGGTGATCGTTCTGGTGTTCGGCGGGCTCACCCTGGCGCTCGACGATCCGCGCTTCATCAAGATGAAGCCGACCATGATCTACGTGCTGTTCGCGGCGATCCTGTTCGGCGGGCTGGCGGCCGGCCGCTCGCTGCTGAAGGCGGTGTTCGAATCCGCCTTCCCGCCCATGGACGAGGCCGGTTGGCGCATCCTCACGCTGCGCTGGGCCATCTTCTTCGCCTTCCTCGCGGTGCTGAACGAGGTCATCTGGCGCAATTTCTCCGAGGAGTTCTGGGTCAGCTTCAAGCTGTTCGGCTTCCTGCCGCTGACCATGGTGTTCGCCATGCTGCAGATGGGCGTGATGAACCGCCACGCGCTGCCTAAGCCGGCCGACGGTCAGTCCCAGGAAAGCTGAGACTTCGGAAGCCTGCCCGACGGATCGTGCACGCTCACCCGATGCGGCAGCGCCGGACCCCATCGCCACAGCACGAGATTATGGCTGTCCGGCCCCGATCCGATGGCGAAGCTGGGCACCAGGACGCCGGCCTGCCCGTCGCCGATCAGCCGGGCGGCCAGAAGCTGCGAGGGAACCGGCTTGCGCTCCAAGGCGAGCATCGCCCATGGCGACGCCAGCTCCTCGAACGCGACACCCGCGGCGGCGCGGGCGGCGGCGGTCCGCAGATCGGTGATGTCGGCGCAATCCACCTCGTAGCTGCACAGCACGCACGGCTCGATCTTGCCGGCGAACCCCTGATTGCCCTCGCGCACGGCGGTGACCAGGTCGAGGCTGAGATAGAGCGCCGGCACGCCCTTCGGATTGAACCGTCCCCCGTGGATCGCCGCGCCGTCGCCCGAGAGCGGCTTGAAGGACCAGCGCGGATCGTGGACCCGGTAGCCGGTCCCGACAAACCTCACGCCTTGAATCTCAAGCGTAGCCGCCCAGCGCCAGGTGATCGAGATAGTCGCGGACCGCCGCCGCCTGCCCGGTCTTGACCAGCGCCTCGGCGGTCCTGCCGCCGAACGCCGGGATCGGCTGGGCACGGTACCAGGCCATGGCCTGCATCCGGCCGCCCGCCCAGTCGGCGACGCGGGTGAGGATCTCCAGCATCTCGCGCAGCCGCGCCTGGGTCTTGCGCGCGGAGCGCAGCCGGGCCTTCTGCAGCACTTCCGGGCTGAGGCCCACGGTCTGCGCCAGTTGGGCGCGGGACATGGCGAACATGTCGGCCACCGCGTCGACGGGCACTTCGATGCCGGCGTCGTAGAACGCCTGATTGCCGTCCGCCATGCCGTGTGCTGCCTGTGCCTTGCGCACCATGTTCCCATTCCTTGACCGTATTACAGGTTATAATATAGGACAATCCCGCCCCCTGCGCAACTACCTGCTGACGGTCTCGCCCGCCGGGTTGGTGAACGGGCTGAACGGGCCCTTGCCGTCGATCTCGCGGAACTGGTTGAGGCCCCAGACCACGCTGGGGAACGCCAGTTCGTCCCACGGGATCTCGTCCCAGGAGAACAGCGCCACGTCGAGGCTCTCGGTGCCCGGCGAGAACACCGGCTCGGTCAGGTGCGCCTTGTAGATCAGCTGCACCTGGCTGATGCGCGGCACGTTGTAGACCGCCAGCAACTGCTCGATGACGATATGGGCGGTGGCCTCCTCGTAGGCTTCGCGGCGCGCCCCGTCCTCGGTACTCTCGTGTTCTTCGAGAAAGCCGGCCGGCAGCGTCCAGAAGCCTTTCCGTGGATGGATCGCCCGGCGGCACAGCAGGAATTTCCCGCCATAGGTGACGACGGCGCCGACGACGATCTTGGGATTGTCGTAGTGGATCAGGCCGCAGTCGTCGCAGACGAACCGTTCCCGGTTGTCGCCATCGGGAACGCGGCGGGTGAAGTTCTCGTGCTGGGCGGGATGATGTGCCATGGCCGGCAGTCTGGCACGGCCTCAGCCGCCCTTCAACGCCGCCAGCGCCTCCGCCGCCGCCGCATTCGCCGGATCGATCCGCCGTGCCTGCTCGAACGCGCCGATCGCATCGTCCCTGCGGCCGAGCACGGCATAGGCCTTGCCGAGGCGCAGCCAGCCGTCGAGGTCGTCCGGGTTCTGCTTCAGCCGGTCGGCGAGGCGCTGGACCATGCCCTCGATCATGGCGCCGCGGTCGTCCTCGGACATGTCACGCGCGGCCTCGACCTGCGCCGCGTCCGGGCCGGGCGCGCCGGGCGTGGCAGCGAAATCGGGTGACGGCAGGCCCATGCGGCGCGCGGCCCGCGTCAGGCCGCGTTCCAGCAACGCGGCATACTCGGCATCGGGCGGCGTCTCGGCGGCGAGCGCCGCCCAGCGGTCGAACGCGGCGCGGTCGTCGTGGTTCTGGAAGTCGGCGAGGCCCAGATAGTACCGCGCCATGGGATTCTGGGGGTCGAGCGCCAGCGCCTTGCCGAAGGCGTCGCGTGCATCGGGGTTCACCATGCCGGCGTCGCGGGCGACCCGCGCCAGGCCCAGCGACAGCCAGTGGCCGACCTTGCCCGGCTCCAGCCGCGCGGCGGCCTCATAGGCTTCGACCGCCAGGTCGTACCGGCCCACCGAGCTGGCGAGCTGCCCCTGCATCAGCCAGCCGCGCAACTCGTCCGGCCGCGTGCGCATGGTCGCGGCCATGCGCAGGGCCAGCTCGTCGGCGGTCGCCTGCTCGGCCGGCACGTCGGCCGCGCGCGCCGCCGGCCTGTCGGGCAGGCCCGGATTGCCCAACTGGTGATAGATCGCCCCGGCCAGCACGGCGACGGCCGCGGCGAGCGTGATCGCGGCGGCCTTGCGGCTTCCGGCC
>JALHLV010000025.1 GCA_022844405.1 Sphingomonadales bacterium
CGCCGCCGCGCGCGGCCGGGCCCGGCTCGACGCCGCCGAGCGGATCGCCGACCTGGTGCTCGAGCTGGCCAACCAGCGGCGGGACAGCCGCGCCGGGGAAACCGCCGCCGATCCGGCCGCCCCCAACAGCCTGTCGCGCGAATGGAGGGCGGCGTGAGGAAGCCGCTTCCGTTCGATATCGGCACCATCCATTTCGTCGGCATCGGCGGCATCGGCATGAGTGGCATCGCCGAGGTGATGCGCAACCTGGGGTACAGCGTGCGGGGCTCGGACCTGTCCGAGAACGCTAACGTCAGGCGGCTGCGCGGCCTCGGCATCCACATCGCCATCGGTCACGCCACGGAGAATATCGCCGACGCCAGCGTGGTGGTGATCTCCAGCGCCGTGAAGCGCGACAATCCGGAAGTAGTCGCCGCCCGCGAGAACCTGATCCCGGTGGTGCGCCGCGCCGAGATGCTGGCCGAGCTGATGCGCCTGAAATGGTGCATCTCCATCGCCGGCACCCACGGCAAGACCACGACCACGTCGATGATCGCCGCCGTGCTCGACGCCGCCGCGCTCGATCCGACGGTGATCAACGGCGGCATCATCAACGCCTACGGCACCAATGCGCGCCTGGGCGAGGGCGACTGGATGGTGGTCGAGGCCGACGAGTCCGACGGCACCTTCGTCAAGCTGCCGGCCATGCTCGCCGTCGTCACCAACATCGACCCCGAACACATGGAGCATTACGGCACGTTCGATGCGCTGCGCGACGCGTTCAAGCAGTTCGTCGAGCGCACGCCGTTCTACGGCAGCGCCATCCTGTGCATCGACCATCCCGAGGTGCAGACCCTGGTCAGCCGCATCTCCGACCGGAGGGTCGTCACCTACGGCATGAGCGCCCAGGCCGACGTGCGGGCGCGCAACGTGTCCTATTCGGAGGGCGTCGCGCACTTCGACGTGGAGATCGCCGACCGCAAGAAGGGCGAGACCCGGCGGATCGACGGCCTCAGCCTGCCCATGCCGGGGCGGCACAATGTGGTCAATTCGCTGGCCGCCGTCTCGGCCGCCATGATCCTGGGCCTGCCCGACGACGCGGTGCGCGGCGCGTTCTCCAACTTCGCCGGCGTCGGGCGACGCTTCACCAAGGTGGGCGAGGTGGGCGGCTATACCATCATCGACGATTACGGCCACCATCCGGTGGAGATCGCCGCCGTGCTCGCCGCCGCGCGCGAGGCCTATCGCGGCCGGGTGATCGCCATTGTCCAGCCGCACCGCTACACCCGCCTGCAGAGCCTGTTCGAGGGCTTCTCGACCTGCTTCAACGACGCCGACGCGGTGGTGATCACCGACGTCTATCCGGCCGGCGAAGCACCGATCCCCGGCATCGGCGGCAGGGAGCTGGCCGACGGCATCCGGGCGCGCGGCCACCGCGACGTGCGCCACATCCCGGGCGACGCCGAACTGGCCGAGACCGTCGCGTCGCTGGCCGCGCCCGGCGACGTGGTCGTCTGCATGGGCGCCGGCAGCATCTCGGCATGGGCCAACGCCCTGCCGAAGCGGCTGGAAGGAGGGGCGGCATGATGGCGGCAGCCCTGAAGCGCGACCGCCTGATCGACCGTCTGCCCCGTGTGCGCGGCACCTACGAAGAAGGCGTGCCGCTCGCCAACCTGACCTGGTTCCGGGTCGGCGGCCCGGCCGAAGTGCTGTTCCGCCCCGCCGACGAGGACGATCTGGCGGCGTTCCTCGCGGGCCGTCCGGCCGACGTGCCCCTCACCGTGATCGGCGTCGGCTCGAACCTGCTGGTGCGCGAGGGCGGCGTCCCCGGCGTCGTCATCCGCCTCAGCCGTGCCTTCGCCAGGGTCAGCGTCTCGGGCACCAAGGTGACCGCCGGCGCCTCGACCCCCGACGTCAACGTGGCGCTGGCCGCCCGCGACGCCGGCCTTGCCGGCCTGGAGTTCCTGCGCGGCGTCCCCGGCACCATCGGCGGCGCGGTGAAGATGAACGCCGGCGCCTATGGCAGCGAACTGGCCGCCGTGCTCACCGAGGCGGTCGCCTATGCGCCCGACGGCGAATGCCATGTGCTGACCGCCTTCGATCTCGCGTTCAGCTATCGCCACAGCGCGCTGCCCGACGACTGGATCGTCACCTCGGCGACCCTGCGCGGCACGCCTGACGATCCGGCCGCCATCGGCCGCCGCATGGAGGACATCTCCGACCGGCGCGACGCCACCCAGCCTAAGTCGCGCACCGGCGGCAGCACCTTCAAGAACCCGCCGGGCCAGAAGGCCTGGCAGCTCATCGACGCTGCGGGTTGCCGGGGATTGCGCGTCGGCGGCGCGCAGATGTCCGAGCTGCACTGCAACTTCATCATCAACACCGGCGATGCCACCGCCCGCGATATCGAGACGCTGGGCGAGGACGTGCGCCGCCGGGTGCTGGAGAATTCCGGCGTCAGCCTGGAGTGGGAGATCGAGCGGATCGGCCAAGCGTCCGGGACGCCGCTGGCGGGAGGCGGCTCATGAAGCCTCATGTGGCGGTGATCAAGGGCGGCTGGTCGGCCGAGCGCGAGGTGTCGCTGGTGTCGGGCGGCGCGGCGGCCAGGGCGCTCGCCGCGCGCGGCTACAAGGTGACCGAGATCGATGCCGGACACGACCTTGCGCACAAGCTGGCCGAGGTCAGGCCCGACGTGGCGTTCAACGCGCTGCATGGCCGCTGGGGCGAGGATGGCTGCGTCCAGGGCATCCTGGAGGTGATGGAAATTCCCTACACCCATTCCGGCGTCATGGCCTCGGCCGTCGCCATGAACAAGCCCATGGCAAAGCGAGTCTGCGCCGCCGCCGGCGTGCCGGTGGCCGAGGACAAGGTCGTCGCCTCCTGGGAGCTGTTCGAGGCCGACCCGCTGCCGCGCCCCTTCGTGGTCAAGCCGCTGGACGAGGGATCGAGCGTCGGCGTCGTCATCATGAAGCCGGGCGACAATACCTTCACGCCCGACATGGACGGTCCTTGGCGCCAGAACGCGCAGGTGATGGTCGAACGCTACATCGCCGGCCGTGAGTTGACCTGCAGCGTGATCGGCGACAGGGCGACCAGGGGCGTCACCGAGCTGCGCCCCAAGCGCGGCTTCTACGACTACGAGGCCAAGTACAGCGACGGCGTGACCGAGCACCTCATTCCCGCGCCGGTGCCGCCCGCGGTCTATGAGCAGGTGCGCGAACTGGCGCTCGCCGCCCATCAGGCGCTGGGCTGCCGCGGCGTCAGCCGGGCCGACTTTCGCTACGACGATACCGAGGGCGGCACCGGCGAACTGATCCTGCTGGAGGTGAACACCCAGCCCGGCATGACGCCGCTGTCGCTGGTGCCCGAGATGGCCGCCTACGAAGGCATCTCGTTCGAGGATCTCGTGGTCTGGATGGTGGAGGACGCCTCATGTCGTCGCTGAACCCCGGACGCATCATGCCCGGCAGCCGGGACAAGGCCATGCCCGGGCGCGGCGAGAAGCCCAAGCGCGGCGCGCGGTCCCAGATGACCGGCCGTGAGGCGCAGGCCGCCTCGTTCATCAACCGCCGCCGCGTCCAGCGCATGCGGCGCATCGGCATGATCGCCGGCGGTAGCGTCGCCGTCGTCGCCAGCCTGTGGATGTGGGCGTCGGGCACCTTCGCGGCGATGGCCGAGGCCGCGCCGACCATGGTCCCCAGCATCTCCGACCTGTCGGGCCTGACGGTCAACCGGATCGACGTCTCGGGCATCGAGAGTCTGGAGCCGGAAGAGATCATCATCGCCTCGGGTGTCGAGGACGGCCAGAAGATCGGCGACATCGACCTCGACGTGGTGCGCGAGCGGGTGGAGTCGGTGGGCTGGGTGCGGACCGCGCGGGTCTCGCGCATCCTGCCCGGCACCATCCAGATCGCCGTGTCCGAGCGGGTGCCCTACGCGTTCTGGCAGCAGAAGCGCAAGCTGCGCCTGATCGACCGCGAGGGCGTCGAGATCACCCAGAAGGACCTGGTCCATTTCGCCAAGCTGCCGCTGGTGGTTGGCGAAGGAGCGCCGAAGCACGCGAAGGCCCTGTTCGACGTCATGGAAAGCGAGCCGGCCCTGGCCTCGCGGGTCAAGGCGGCAGTGCGTGTCGGCGACCGGCGCTGGGATCTGCACTTCGACAACGGCTCCATCGTCAGGTTGCCGGAGAACGGCGCGGACGCGGCGTGGCATCGGCTCGCCACCATGGAGAAGGCCGAGGGAATTCTGGAGCGCGACATCGTCTCTGTCGATATGCGGCTTGGGGACCGGACAACAGTTCGCATGACGCCCGAGGCGGCGCAGGCGAAGCGGGACGCGGAAGCCGCGGCAGCCAAGGCGGCCAAGGCACTCAGGGACAACAGCAAAGGCTAGAGGAGGCACAACGGATGTCGTCGGGTAAAGGTGGGTTGGTCGCGGCGCTCGACATCGGGTCGACGAAGATCTGTTGCTTCATCGCCCGCGTGGACGATGAAGGCGGCATCAGGGTCGAGGGTATCGGCCACCAGGTCTCCGAGGGCATGCGCTGTGGCGCGGTCGTCGACATCGAGGCGGTCGAATCCTCGGTCCGCGCCGCCGCGGACGCGGCCGAACGCATGTCGGGCGAAACCATCCGGCGGGCATTCGTCAATGTTTCCAGCGGCTTCCCCAACTCGGAAGCGATCCACGTGGAAGTGAAGATTGCCGGCCACCAGGTGGGCGAGAACGACATTCGCCACGCCCTCGACGAAGCGCGCCGCAAGGCCGAGCTGCTCGAGCGCGAGGTGCTCCATACCATTCCGGTTACCTACGCCATCGACGGCTCGCGCGGCATCCGCGACCCGCGCGGCATGTACGGCGACCGCCTCGGCGTCGACATCCATGTGGTCACCGCCGCCAGCGGCCCGCTGCGCAACCTGCAGCTCTGCATGGAGCGCGGCCACCTGGGCATCGCCGGCCTGTGCGTGTCGCCTTACGCCTCGGGCCTGTCCTGCCTGGTCGAGGACGAGCGCCAGATGGGCGTCACCGTCATCGACATGGGTGGCGGCACCACCACCATCGCCGTCTTCATGGAGGACGCGCTGGTCTACACCGACGTGGTGCCGATCGGCGGCCAGCACATCACCAACGACATCGCCCGCGGCCTGCTGACGCCGATCTCGGACGCCGAACGCCTGAAGACGCTGCACGGCAGCGCGCTGCGCGGCTCGTCCGACGACCGCGAGACGATCAACATCTCGCAGATGGGCGAGGCCGAGCGCGACCATACCCAGAGCGTGCCGCGCTCTATGCTGACCGGCATCATCCAGCCCCGCGTCGAGGAGATCTTCGAGGCGGTGCACGAGCGGCTGATCTCGTCGGGCTTCGACCAGGTCGCCGGCAAGCGCGTCGTCCTCACCGGCGGCGGCAGCCAGCTCCAGGGCGCGCGCGAACTCGCCACCCGCATTCTCGATAAACAGGTCCGCCTGGGCCGTCCGCTGCGTGTGGACGGGCTTGCCGAGGCAACCGTCGGACCCGCTTTTGCCACCTGTGCAGGTTTGTTGGCCTACGCGGCACAGGGGTTTGTCCGGAAGGGCACGATGACCACGACCACCATGCTGGCTCCGCAGGAGTCCAGAAGCACCATGGCCCGCGTAAGCCAATGGATTCGCGAGAACTTCTAACCGGGCATCCCCCAGCCCAAGGAGACCGAAAATGCCAATCTCTCTCAGCACGCCGGCGATCACGGAACTCAAGCCCAAGATCCTCGTCGTCGGTGTCGGCGGCGCCGGCGGCAATGCCGTCAACAACATGATCCGCTCGAAGCTGGAAGGCGTCGAGTTCGTCGTCGCCAACACCGACGCCCAGGCGCTCGGCAACTCGGAGTGCCAGCGGCGCATCCAGCTCGGCGTGCAGATCACGCAGGGACTGGGCGCGGGCGCCCGTCCCGACATCGGCGCCGCCGCCGCGCAGGAAGCCATCGATCATTTGCGGGAGCCGCTGGCCGGCGCCCACATGGCCTTTATTACGGCCGGCATGGGGGGTGGCACCGGTACTGGTGCCGCCCCCGTCATTGCCAGGATGGCGCGTGAACAAGGCATCCTGACCATCGGCGTCGTCACCAAGCCGTTCCAGTTCGAAGGCGGCCGTCGCATGACGATCGCCGAAGAGGGCATCGAGGAACTGCAGAAATATGTCGATACCCTGATCATCATCCCGAACCAGAACCTGTTCCGCCTGGCGAACGAGAAGACCACCTTCGCCGACGCCTTCAACATGGCGGACAACGTGCTGCACTCGGGCGTGCGCGGCATCACCGACCTGATGGTCATGCCCGGCCTGATCAATCTCGACTTCGCCGACGTCCGCACGGTGATGATGGAGATGGGCAAGGCGATGATGGGCACCGGCGAGGCCGAGGGCGACACCCGCGCCATCGAGGCCGCCGAGGCCGCCATCAACAACCCGCTGCTTGACGAGGTGTCGATGAAGGGCGCCCACGGCGTGCTCATCAACATCACCGGCGGCATGGACCTGACCCTGTTCGAGGTCGACGAGGCGGCCAACCGCATCCGCAGCGAAGTGGATCCGGACGCCAACATCATCGTCGGCTCGACCTTCAACGAAGCCATGAACGGCAGGATGCGCGTGTCGGTGTTCGCCACCGGCATCGAGGCCGAGAACGCCGCCCGCGCCTCGAGCACCACCGTCATGTCGTTCCCCAGCATCCCGGCCCAGCCGCGGACCGTGGGTGGCTACAATGGCGGCGGCGCCACCGCCGTCAACCTGCGCGCGCCTGACCGGATCTCCCCCGCGGCCATGCCGGCCATGATGCCGGCAGCGCCGCTGGTCGCGCCGATGGCCGCCGAGCCGGCGCCGGCCGCCCAGGTCGAGGAGGTCGAGGAACTGCTGATGCTCGACGCCGCCGACATGGTCGCCGACGAGACCGCCCCGCCGTCTGCGCCGGCCCTGCCGGACATGGCCGCCGCCATCGCCGAGCCGGTTCGTCCGTCTTCCCGCAACGCCGACGCGTTCTTCGCGCCGCCGAAGCCGATGGAGCCGGAACGGACCACTGCCAGCGAGCCCCGCCTCAACATGCGTCCCGATCCCTTCGCCGAAGCGGCCATGGCCAATGGGGCGGCGCCCGCGCCGTCCAAGCCCAGCCTGTTCGAGCGGATGACCGGCCGCGGCAAGAAGCCGGAACCCGCCGCCGATCGCGGCGGGCCGCGCATCACCCGTGACGAAGCCCCGATGACCTTGCGCAACGCCGGGTCGCGGAGCGATGGGGCGGGCGGCTCGGGTCCCGAGGACCAGATCGACATCCCGGCGTTCCTGCGCCGGCAGGCGAACTGAGAAACGGCGGAAACCTGTTCCGGGCAAACAAGGACGAGCGGACATCGGATGGCTTGCTTATCTCCTTCTAGGCTCCTTAGAATGCGCGTCTTCGCGGATTTTGACGGGGTCGGGTGTTCGTGGTAAGCAGCCCTCCGGCGTCGGTAAGCCAAAGACGTCCTTGTGAGCCTGGAAAGGTGCTTGTGTGACCGTTGATCGCGTTCGACTAGGATCCCTGATGCCCCTGTCGGTCTCCCGGGGGCTGAAATCCGCCAGGCTCAAGATTGCCGTGGCCGCCGTCGTGCTTACGGCGGCCCTCGGCGCCTGCGGCGGTGACAAGATCGAATACGCCGACGCTGATGTGGGCACCCTCTACAACAAGGCCCAGGAGTTCATGGCGGCGGGCCAGTACCGGTTCGCCGCCGTGATGTTCGACGAGGTCGAACGCCAGCATCCCTATTCGGTATGGGCGCGCCGGGCGACCCTGATGTCGGCCTATAACCATTATCTGTCGAACGACTACGATTCGGCGATTCTCGCCGCCCAGCGCTTCCTGGCGCTGCACCCCGGCAACCGGGACGCGCCCTACGCCTACTATCTGGTCGCCATTTCCTATTACGAGCAGATCTCGGACGTGGGCCGCGACCAGAAGGCCACCCAGCAGGCGCTCGACGCGCTGAACGAGGTGATCCGCCGCTTTCCCGGCAGCGACTATGCCGAGGACGCGCGCCTGAAGGTCGAGCTGACGATGGACCATCTCGCCGGCAAGGAGATGACCATCGGCCGGTTCTACATGAGACAGACCGAGTACATCGCCGGCATCGCCCGATTCCGCAAGGTGGTGAAGGATTTCCAGACCACCAGCCAGGTGCCCGAGGCGCTGCACCGCCTGGTCGAATGCTATCTTGCCGTCGGCCTGAACCTGGAAGCGCAGAAGGCGACCGCCGTCCTCGGCTATAATTACCCCGACAACAAGTGGTTCCAGTACAGTTACGACCTGCTGGAGGGCAAGGGCCTGGAACCCGTCGACCTGCCCGAGGACAGAGGACCGGATGGCGGCGCGGGCAATTTCTTCGAATGGCTGTTCTGAGCCGCTTCTGATCGCCTTGGGTCAGATTCGGGGCGGCGCATGCTGACCGCGCTGGCCATCCAGAACATCGTCCTGATCGACCAGCTTTCGCTGGAGTTCCAGCGGGGCCTCAGCGTGCTGACCGGCGAAACCGGCGCGGGCAAATCCATCCTGCTCGATTCCCTGGGCCTGGTGACCGGCGAGCGTGCCGACAGCGGCCTGGTGCGCGCCGGCAGCGCCGGCGGCTCGGTCACCGCCGAGTTCGACATCCCCGAGTCCCATCCCGTCCATGCCGTTCTGGCCGAGCAGGGACTGACGGTCGAGGGCCGTGACCTGCGGCTGCGCCGCCAGCTCGGCGCCGACGGCCGCAGCCGCGCCTTCGTCAACGACCAGCCGGTCGGCGTCGGCCTGCTGGCGCGGATCGGCGGCTTGCTGGTGGAGATCCACGGCCAGCAGGGCCAGCTCGGCCTGCTCAACGCGGCCAATCACAGAGCGCTGCTCGATGCCTTCGGCGGCCTGTTGCCGCAGCTCGCCGGGGTGCAGGCGGCGCACCAGACGTTCAAGGAGACCCGCGACGCCACCGATGCGGCGCGCGACCGGCTGGCCAAGGCGCGGGCCGACGAAGACTATCTGCGCCACGCCGCCGACGAGCTGTCGACCCTCGACCCGAAGCCCGGTGAGGAAGCGGAACTGGCCGAGAGCCGGACACTGATGATGCATGGCGAGCAGATCGCCGGCGAGCTTGCCGAGGCGCTGGCCGCGGTTTCCGGCGACGGCGGCGCCGAGGCCAGCCTGCGGGTCGCCGTGCGGCGGCTGGAACGGGTGGCGGAGAAGGCCGGCGGCCGCCTCGATCCGGTGATCGACGCGCTGAATCGGGGGTTCACCGAGATCGAGGAGGCGGCGCGCTCGCTGGAGGCCGTAGGCCGCGACCTGGAATTCGATCCGCGCGTCCTGGAGCGCGCCGAGGAGCGGCTGTTCGCACTGCGCGCGGCGGCGCGCAAGCACGGCTGCGCCGTCGAGGAACTGCCCGCGGTCCGCGACGCGCTGGTCGAACAGCTCCAGGCGCTGGAAACCGGCGAGCAGGGACTGGCCGGACTCGAGAAGGCGCTGGAACGGGCCGAGGCCGACTATGCCGCCAAGGCCGCGGCGCTGAGCGCCGCGCGGGCCGCCATTGCCGGAAGGCTCGACGCCGCCGTGACGGCCGAACTGCCGCCGCTGAAGCTGGAGCGCGCGACCTTCCGTACGGCAGTGACGCGGCTGCCCCGCGAGCGCTGGGCCACCCATGGCGCCGACGAGGTGCAGTTCGAGGTCTCGACCAATCCGGGCTCGGCCATGGGTCCGCTGTCGAAGATCGCCTCGGGTGGCGAGCTGTCGCGTTTTGCCCTCGCACTCAAGGTGGTGCTGGCCGAGGCCGACAGCCCGACGACGCTGATCTTCGACGAGATCGACCAGGGCGTCGGCGGCGCGGTGGCGGCGGCCGTCGGCGAGCGGCTGGCGCGGCTGAGCGACGGCGCGCAGGTGCTGGTCGTCACTCATTCGCCGCAGGTGGCGGCGCGCGGCAGCGTGCATCTGCGGGTCGGCAAGACCGTCGTGGGCGACGTGACGCTGACACGCGTCGAGGTGCTGACGCCGGACGAGCGCCGCGAGGAAATCGCCCGCATGCTGGCGGGTGCGAAGATCACCGACGAGGCGCGCGCGGCGGCGACGCGCCTGCTGGAAGGCGCGGAGGGATAGTGGATCAAACGGTCGAGGACATGACCCTGGAGGAAGCGGGCGCCGAACACGAGCGCCTGGTGGGAGAAATCCGCAGGAACGACGAGCTGTATTACAACAAGGACGCGCCGGCGCTCTCGGACGCCGATTATGACGCGCTGCGCAAGCGGCTGCTGGCCATCGAAGCGAGATACCCGGAACTCGTCACGCCCGACAGCCCCAGCCAGCAGGTGGGCGCGGCGCCGTCGGCGGGGTTCTCCAAGGTGCCGCATGCCTTGCCCATGCTGTCGCTGAACAACGCGTTCGACGACCAGGACGTCACGGATTTCGTCGACCGGGTACGCCGCTTCCTCGGGCTGCCCGCCGGGGAGACGGTGGAGATTCTCGCCGAGCCCAAGATCGACGGCCTGTCCTGCTCGGTGCGCTACGAGATGGGCCGGCTGGTGATGGCCGCCACGCGCGGCGACGGCCAGGAGGGCGAGGACGTCACCGCCAATGTCCGCACCATCAAGGACGTTCCCCGCACCTTGAAAGGCGAGGGCTGGCCGGACGTGTTCGAGGTGCGCGGCGAGGTCTACATGACCAAGCCCGACTTCCTGAAGCTGAACGAGGCGCAGGAAGCGGCGGGCAAGGCGCGCTATGCCAATCCGCGCAACTCGGCGGCAGGCTCGCTGCGCCAGCTCGACCCGGAGATCACCCGGTCGCGCCGGCTGCGGTTCTTCGCCTGGGGCTGGGGCGAGGCGTCGGCGACGCCGTCGGAGCGGCAGAGCGGCATGATGGCGCTGATCGCGTCCTGGGGCTTCGAGGTCAATCCGGAGCTGACGGTCTGCGACTCGGTGGAAAGGGCGCTCGGCGTCTATGACCGGATCGGCGAGATGCGCGCCGCGCTGCCCTACGACATAGACGGTGTGGTCTACAAGGTAGACCGGCTGGACTGGCAGGAGCGGCTCGGCATGGTCAGCCGGGCGCCGCGCTGGGCCATCGCCCACAAGTTCGCCGCCGAGCAGGCGCAGACGGTGTTGCACAAGATAGACATACAGGTCGGTCGAACCGGCGCGCTGACGCCCGTCGCCAAGCTGGAGCCGGTCACGGTCGGCGGCGTGGTTGTCCAGAACGCCACCCTGCACAACGAGGACGAGATCAGGCGCAAGGACATCCGCGAAGGCGACACCGTGATCATCCAGCGGGCCGGCGACGTGATTCCGCAGGTGGTCGCCGTGGTCATGGACAAGCGGCCGAAGGATGCGGAGGAGTACGAGTTCCCGGCGGTCTGCCCGGTCTGCGGCTCCCACGCCGAGCGCGAGGAGGGCGAGGCGGTGCGGCGCTGCACCGGCGGCCTGATCTGCGAGGCGCAGCGCAAGGAGCGGCTGCGGCATTTCGTGTCGCGCGACGCCTTCGACATCGAGGGCCTGGGCGAGAAGCAGATCGCCGCGTTCTGGCACGACAGGCGCATCGACAGCCCCGCCGACATCTTCCGGCTGGCCGAGACCGAGAAGACCTCGGACAAGCCGCTCGAGTCTCAGGAAGGCTGGGGCAAGACGTCGGTCGCCAATCTGTTCGCGGCCATCGACGCGCGCCGCCATATCGGCCTCGACCGCTTCCTCTACGCGCTGGGCATCCGCCATATCGGTCAGGAGAACGCCCGGCTGCTGGCGCGCCACTACCTGTCGATGGGCGTGCTGAGGGAAGCGATGGCGGCGGCGCAGGGCGCCGAGAGCGAGGCCCGGCGGGAACTGCTCGACATCGACGGCATCGGCCCCAAGGTGGCCGGCGCCCTGCTCGATTTCTTCGGCGAGGCGCTCAACCTGGCGGTGGTCGACGACCTGCTGTCGCAGGTGGAAGTGACCGACTTCGAGCCGCCGAAGATGGACACCTCCATCGCCGGCAAGACGTTGGTGTTCACCGGCACGCTGGAAAAGATGAGCCGCGACGAGGCCAAGGCCCGCGCCCAGGCCATGGGCGCCAAGGTCGCCGGTTCGGTGTCGAAGAAGACCGACCTGGTGATCGCCGGGCCGGGCGCCGGATCGAAGCTGGCGCAGGCGCAGGCGTTGGGAATCGCTGTGATCGACGAGGATGCCTGGATCGAACTGGCGGCGCTCTAGGGGCTCGGTGGCACAGACCTCTATCGTTGTTGCCGCTGGAGAGGTGATCCACAAGCCGATATGGCCCAAGGGTTCACGCCGCGGCCGGGTTCAGACACCATTTCGACCGCTGGGTGAAGAGATAGAGGCACAGCACGGCGAAGGCACCATGGACAACAACATCGGCGAATAGCGTGTTTGCAATCGCCAGCGCGACGGCAATGGCCAGGTGGAAACTGAAAAGGATGCCCACTACGGCGCCAGCGGCCGCGAAACTGTCTCGATAGGACCATGCCCAGAAAATGGCGCTGCCCACGGCGAGCGCCACGAACCCATAATTCCGGGCCCACAACATCGCGCTGGCATTTCCGGTATCGACAAGGATTTCCGGCATCGTGAACAGGACAAACGCGCCGACGCATTCGATCAGCAAATTGGCAATGAGAATAGCAGAATACAATTTCTTCATGCCGCGAAGCCCTCAATAATGAGAAGTGCCTTTTTACCATGCGTGCTCGGAATAAACCATCCGGCTTCGCCCATGGCAGTCGCTAACAAGACTCCGCTTTTCCCAGCACCAGTGTCACCCATTCCCCAACCGGGAACCGTCGCAGCAGGCGCATGCCACGGTGCCGGTAGGCGGCGAACACGCCCGCTTCCTGCTGCCTGAGGAAACCCGAGAGCACCAGAACGCCACCGGGCTCCAGCGCATTGGTTAAGTCTCCGGCCAGGTTGACCAGAGGCCTGGCGAGGATGTTGGCGGTGATCAGGTCGAAGGGGCCGCGCTCGCGGATCGCGGGATGGTGCACGCCGACGGCGGTCACCACGTCCATGCGGCCGCCGACGCCGTTATCGCGGGCATTGGCGATGGCGACCTTCACCGCTTCGGGGTCGATGTCGCTGGCCAGCACCCGGCACGGCCAGGCCTTCGCCATGGCCATGGCGAGGATGCCGCTGCCCGAGCCCACGTCGAGCGGGTTGCGGGCGGCGCCGGTGCGGGCGAGCGCGTCGATGGCGCGCAGGCAGCCGGCGGTGGTCTCGTGCTGGCCGGTGCCGAAGGCCATGCCGGCATCGATCAGGATGGCGTAGCGGTCGAGCGCCGGTTTCGGATGATGGCTGCCATAGACGTAGAAGCGCCCGGCGCTCACCGGCTGGTGGTGTTTGAGCGACTCGGCCACCCAGTCGACCGGCTCCAGCTCGGAGACTTTCACCTTGACGCTGTCGGCGCCGTGCTCGGCGAGCGCCTTGTTGAGGCGGCGGCTGAGTAGCGAGGCGCTGACCGGCTCGTCGACGACCACGGCGACGCCCCAGCGCTGATCGCCGGTGATCTCGAAGCTCATCACGACCGGCGGATCATCCTCGTCCCCCAGCGTGCCGAAGACATCCTCGACGATGGGCACGACCGATTTCGGCACCTCGACATGCACCTGCCACGAGATGTTCTCGGTCACTTGGCAGGCTCCACGAAGGAATCGAGTACCCGCTTGGTACCGGCCTTCTCGAACTCGATCTCCAGCTTGTTGCCTTCCACGTCGATGATGCTGCCGTAACCGAATTTCTGGTGGAACACCCGTTCGCCGACGGCGAAGTGCGACGGCGCCGTCTGGCTGACCATGATCTTGTCGGCCCTGGCGATGATGGTCGGCTGCGCCCGCTGTGCCGCGGCCCGCCGCTCGCCCAGCGACCGGTAGTCGCCACTGGAAAAGCCGCCGCCGGATTCATTGGAACGTGGCACGCCGCCGCCATAGGCGTTGTAGCTCTGGTAGTCGAACCGGTTGCCTTGGTAGAGGCCGGGTGCGGCATCGCGCTCCACATGGCTTTCGGGCAACTCCTCGATGAACCGCGACGGGAGCGACGACTGGTACTGGTTGTAGATGCGCCGGTTGGCCGCGGCGCTGATGAAGGCGCGTTCGCGGGCGCGGGTGATGCCCACATAGGCCAGGCGCCGTTCCTCCTCCAGCCCGGCATTGCCGCTTTCGTCCAGCGTCCGCTGGCTGGGGAACAGGCCTTCCTCCCAGCCGGGCAGGAACACGGCGCGGAACTCCAGGCCCTTGGCGCTGTGCAGGGTCATGACGTTGACCTTGTCGTCGTCGGCCATCTCGTCGACGCTGGTCGCCAGCGACACGTGCTCCAGGTAGCCGCCCAGGTTCTCGAACGGCTCCATGGCGCGGACCAGCTCCTGCAAATTGTCGAGCCGCCCGGGCGCCTCGATGGAGCGGTCGAGCTGCCACATCTCGGTGTAGCCGGACTCGTCCAGGATCATCTCGGCCAGCTCCACATGCGGGATGCTGCCCAGCAGTTTGCGCCAGCGGGAGAAATTCTCGACCAGGCCGCGCAGCGCGGCGCGGGTCTTGGGGCGCTGGTCCTCGCTTTCGGCCAGCATGCCGGCGGCGGCGATCAGCGGCACGCCCTGCGCCCGCTGGATGTCGTGCATGGCGCGGATCGTCACGTCGCCCAGGCCGCGCTTGGGCACGTTGACGATGCGCTCGAACGCCAGGTCGTCGTCGGGCTGCTGCACCACACGCAGATAGGCGAGGGCGTCACGGATTTCCTGCCGCTCGTAGAACTTCAGGCCGCCCAGCACCCGGTACGGGACGCCGATGGTCATGAAGCGTTCCTCGAATTCGCGGGTCTGGAAGCCGGCGCGCACCAGCACGGCCATGTGGTTGTAGTGCATGCCCTTGCGGTGCAGGTCCTCGATGGTGTCGCCGACGACGCGGGCTTCCTCCTCGCTGTCCCACACGCCGGTGACCTTGATCTTCTCGCCGGCGGTGACCTCGGTCCACAGCGTCTTGCCCAAGCGGCCGGCATTGGCGGCGATCAGGCCGGAGGCCGCGCCCAGGATGTGCGGCGTCGACCGGTAGTTCTGCTCCAGCCGGATGATCGTCGCGCCGGGAAAATCCTTCTCGAAGCGCAGGATGTTGCCGACCTCGGCGCCGCGCCAGCCATAGATGCTCTGGTCGTCGTCGCCGACGCAGCAGATGTTGTGGTGCTTCTGCGCCAGCAGCCGCAGCCACAGATACTGGCCCACATTGGTGTCCTGGTATTCGTCGACCAGCAGGTACTTGAAGCGGCGGTGGTACTCGGCCAGCACGTCGGGGTGCTGGGTGAAGATGGTCAGATTGTGCAGCAGCAGGTCGCCGAAATCGCAGGCGTTCAGAGTCTTCAGCCGCTCCTGGTAGGCGCGGTACAAAAGGCCGCCCTTGCCGTCGAACGAGTAGATATCCTCGTTGGGGATCTTGTCCGGTACCAGGCCGCGGTTCTTCCAGCCGTCGACCAGGCTGGCGAAGACGCGGGCGGGCCAGCGTTTGTCGTCGATGTTCTCGGCCTGGAGGAGCTGCTTGATCAGCCGGATCTGGTCGTCGGTATCGAGGATGGTGAAGTTGGAGCGCAGCCCGACCAGTTCCGCGTGCCGGCGCAGGATGCGCGCGGCGACCGCGTGGAACGTGCCCAGCCACGGCATGCCCTCGACCGCCTGGCCGATCAGTTCGGCGACCCGGTGCTGCATCTCGCGCGCGGCCTTGTTGGTGAAAGTCACCGCCAGCACCTGGCTGGGCCAGGCCTTGCCGGTGTTGATGATGTAGGCGAGCCGCGCGGTGAGCGCCCTGGTCTTGCCGGTGCCCGCACCCGCCAGCACCAGCACCGGACCGTCGAGCGTGGTGACCGCCCGCCGCTGCGGCTCGTTCAGGCCGCGCAGATAGGGCGGCTCCGCGCCGAATCCGGGGCGGTTCGCGGGTCCCGGATCGGCCGGGAAATCGTCGAGATCGAAGGGGTCTGACATGATCTCAGGGTTTATAGCACGGCCCTTCGGCGGGTCAGCAGTTTTCGGGCGGACGCGGGAGCCTACATATAAGGCGTGGGTGCCATGTTCGATGGCCAGGTCAACGGAGAACAGAGACCGTGTTGAAGCGTGTCCTGATCGGAATCACCGTCGTGTGGGGCGTCGTCGCCATCGGTCTCATGGTGGTGCCGCGCGTGGCCCGCACCGTCGACTACAAGGCGCTGCTGATCGAGCAGATCGAGGCCCGAACGGGCCGGGAGGCGTTCATCGACGGCGACGTGACGCTGCACACGTTCCCGGCCGAACTGCGGGCGGAAGGCGTGCGGGTCGCCAACATCCAAGGCGCCGCGTCGGCCGACTTCATCAAGGCGCCCCTTGCGGTGTTCAAGGTCGACCGGGGGTCGCTGATAACGCGCAAGCTGCGGGTAACGGGTATCGTGCTCACCGAGCCGAAAATATACCTGGACACGCTGGCCGACGGCCGAAAGAGCTGGACGCTCTCGCCTGTCAGGAATCCGGGCAAGGAGCGCAAGATCCTGGTCGATGCGGTCCAGGCGAAGAATGCGACCATCGTCTACCGCGACGGCGACGCCGTGATCATGCTCACCGGCGACCTGGCCTATGACGGCAGCGGCGCCCGGCCCAGGATCGACGCCAACCTGAAGGGCGGCAAGATCGACCTGGATCCGTTCCTCGGTCCGCGCGACAGCGGCCCGGACCGGGTGCGGGACGGCGGCAAGCGCTGGTCGGAAAAGCCCCTTGGCTTCGGCGCCCTGCGCGGCGCCGACGGCAGGGTCATTCTCCAGGCCGACGAGGTCCGCTATCGCCGCTACCTGTTCGCCGGGCCGTCGCTCGACGCCACGCTGGACGGCGGCCGCCTGCGGATCGAGAAGGCGAGCGCCGGGCTGTTCGGCGGCGCGGCCACGATGACGGGCATGGTGGACGCGCGGGACGTGCCGGCGCTGAAGCTCGAGGTGATGTTGTCCAAGGCGTCCGTCGACAAGGCGCTGAGCGACTGGGCCGATACACCCTTCGCCAGCGGCGAATTCGGTCTGACCGCCAGCATGTCGGCTACGGGCAACAGCCAGTACGCCATGGTGCGCGGCCTGTCGGGGACCGCGCTGATCGAGGCGAAGGACGGCGTCGTCCGCGGCTTCGACGCGCCCCGGCTCAATGGCGATCTGGCGCAACTGACCCGCTACAGCGACTTCATCGACCTGGCGGACGCCGCGCTGGGCGGCGGCCAGACCCGGTACTCGAAGATCTCCGGCGGCGTGGCGATCAAGGATGGCGTCGCCCGGTTCCAGGGGGTCAACGCCAGCCTGGATAAGTCGAGGGCGACGGTGACCGGCAGCGTCGACCTGCCGCGCTGGACCGTGGACATGGACGTGTCGCTGAGCCTAACCGGCGCGGCGCATGCGGGGACGCCGCCGGTCGGCCTGAGCCTCGCCGGCCCGCTCGACTCGCCGCGGCAGAAGACGCGGCTCACCGCCATGGGCAAGTTCGTTGGCAAGAAACTGGTGAACACGGTGGTCCGCGACGTCCTGGGCGACGACGAGCCGCGCTTCGACGACGCGGCGCCGGGCGAGCGGCGCGAGAAGACCAAACGGGTGGTGAAGCGGCTGATCGACAAGCTGGAGAAGCGGCGCGGTCGCGACCGGCGTGAGCCCGAGCAGGCCTACCGCACGCAGCGGGACGTACCGCCGGCGTCCCGCTACCGGCCGGAAAGCGACCCGCGTGACCGGGACTACGGCTCAGGCGGCGGCTATCCGCCGGAAGACGATTACCCGCCGGACGGCGGCTATCCGCAGGATCGCGGCTATCCGGACGAGCGCGCTCCGCCGGGCCAGGGCTATGAGGAGGATTATCCGCCCGATCAGGACTATTCCGCCGGGCGCGACTATGGGCCTCCGGGCTATCCGCCGGACGGCTACTACGGACCCGATCCGCGCTATCGCGACGAGCGATATTGATTGGCCGAGGTTCCGCCCCCGAACGGCGCGGTCAGGCCGCCTTGCGCGCTTCGGCGCGGAGCCGCTCGACCAGCCAGGTACGGATGGCGCTCGACAGGTTGGCGGCGCGGCCTTCGTCGATCGATGTGACGAGACCGCCGATGCTCTTGCCTTCGGCTTCGGCCGCTTCCGTCAGCAGCGTCCAGAACACGGGCTCCAGCGACACGCTGGTGCGATGCCCCGCGATGGTGATGGAACGTTTGACTGGTCCGCTCACAACTCGTCCTCCGATGGTCCAAGCATCCGCTCGGCCTGTACGATGCGGTCGAATGTCGGCTCATCCACATAACGCATTTCGAGGGCCGCTTGTTTCAGGGTCAGACCGTTCTTGTGGGCATATTTAGCGATTTCCGCGGCTTTATCGTAGCCGATTTCAGGCGCGAGCGCCGTCACCAGCATCAGCGACTTGTCCAACAGCTCGGCGATCCGTGCCCGGTTCGGCTCGATTCCGTCGAGACAGCGGACGCGGAAGCTGTCGCAGGAATCCGCCAGCAGGGTAATCGACTGCAGCACGTTGTAGGCGATCACCGGCTTGAACGCGTTGAGCTCGAAATGCCCCTGTGCGTCGGCCACGGTCACGGCGGTGTGGTTGCCGATTACCTGGGCGCAGACCATGGTCAGCGCCTCGATCTGGGTGGGATTGACCTTCCCGGGCATGATCGACGAGCCCGGCTCGTTCTCCGGCAACGACAGTTCGCCCAGGCCGGCGCGCGGGCCGGAGCCGAGCAGGCGGATGTCGTTGCCGATCTTGCTCAGCGCCGCCGCCAGCGCCGTCAGCATGCCCGACAGCCCGACGAACACGTCATGGGCGGCGATGCCGGCGAACTTGTTGGGCGAGACCCGGAACGGCAGCGCGGACAGCGCCGCGATCTCGGCGACGACCGCCTCGTCGAAGCCGGGCGGCGCGTTGAGGCCGGTGCCGACGGCGGTGCCGCCCTGCGCCAGCTCGTAAAGCTCCGGCAGACAGGTCCTGATGCGCGCCAGCGCCGTGCGGACCTGGTGGGTGTAGCCGGAGAATTCCTGGCCCAGGGTCAGCGGCGTGGCGTCCTGGGTGTGGGTGCGGCCGATCTTGATGATGTCTGCCCATGACCGGCTCCTGGCGTCGAACGTGCCTTCCAGTCGCTCCAGCGCCGGAATCAGCCGGTCGGTGAGCGCCCGGCAGGCGGCAACGTGCATGGCGGTGGGAAAGGTGTCGTTGGACGACTGGGACATGTTGACTTGGTCGTTCGGGTGGACGAGGCGCCCCATGCCGCGCTCGCCGCCTAGCATCTCGCTGGCCCGGTTGGCGATCACCTCGTTGGCGTTCATGTTGGACTGGGTGCCCGAGCCGGTCTGCCACACCACCAGCGGAAAGTGATCGTCGAGCGTGCCTGACGCGACCTCGGCGGCGGCGGCGGCGATGGCCGCCGCCAGCTTCGGGTCGAGGCCGTGGTTCCGGTTGACGAGGGCGGCGGCCTGCTTGATCAGGCCGAGCGCGTGGACAATGCCCAGCGGCATGCGCTCGCCGCCGATGGGGAAATTCTCCACCGACCGCTGGGTCTGCGCGCCCCAGTAACGGTCGGCCGGCACCGCGATGTCGCCGAAGCTGTCTTTTTCGATGCGTGTGCCGCTCACCGTCTCTCCTTCCGCATGGGCCGGAGCGGCGCCCTGCGTCAGATGTCCGCGAAGAAGTCGTTGCCCTTGTCGTCAACGACAATGAACGCGGGGAAGTTCTCCACGTCGATCTTCCATACAGCCTCCATGCCGAAGTCCTCGAAGTCCAGCACTTCGACCTTGCGGATGTTGTTCTGCGCCAGGATCGCCGCCGGGCCGCCGATGGAGCCCAGGTAGAAGCCGCCGTGCTGGGCGCAGCTCGTGGTCACCTGCTTGCTGCGGTTGCCCTTGGCCAGCATGACCATGCTGCCGCCCAGCGCCTGGAAGGTCGGCACATAGCTGTCCATGCGGCCGGCCGTGGTCGGGCCGAACGAGCCGCTGGCGTAGCCGTCCGGCTTCTTCGCCGGACCCGCGTAGTAGACGATGTGGTCCTTCATGTAGTGCGGCATGGGCTCGCCTGCCTCGATGTTCTTCAGCATCGCGGCGTGGGCCAGATCGCGGGCGACCACGATGGAGCCAGTCAGCGACAGGCGGGTCTTGATCGGGAACCGGTTGAGGGTGCGCAGGATCTCTTCCATGGGCTGGTTGAGGTCGACCTGCACGACGTCGCTGTGCAGGTCGGTCTCGCCGGGCTCGGGCAGATAGTGGGCCGGCTCGGTCTCGAGCTGCTCGAGATAGATGCCGCCATCGGTGATCTTGCCCTTGGCCTGCCGGTCGGCCGAGCACGACACGCCGATGCCGATCGGCACCGAGGCGCCGTGGCGCGGCAGGCGGATCACCCGCACGTCATGGCAGAAATACTTGCCGCCGAACTGGGCGCCGATGCCGGTCTTGTAGGTCAGCGCGTGGATCTTGGCTTCCATCTCGATGTCGCGGAAGGCGTGGCCGGACGGGCCGCCCTCGGTGGGCAGATTGTCCAGGTCGCGGGCCGAGGCCAGTTTCACCGTCTTCAGGGTCATCTCGGCCGACAGGCCGCCGATCACCACGGCCAGGTGGTAGGGCGGGCAGGCGGACGTGCCGAGCGTCCTGATCTTCTCGTCGATGAACGGCAGCAGCTTGTCCTCGCGCAGCAGGGTGGGCGTGCCCTGGTAGAGGAAGGTCTTGTTGGCCGAGCCGCCGCCCTTGGCCATGAACAGGAATTTGTAGGCGTCGCCCGGGGTCGCGTAGATGTCGATCTGGGCCGGCAGGTTGGTCTTGGTGTTGACCTCCTCGAACATCTTCAGCGGCGCCATCTGCGAATAGCGCAGATTGGTGTTGGTGTAGGTGTCGAGCACGCCGCGCGACAGCGCCGCCTCGTCGTTCTCGCTGGTCCAGACATACTGGCCCTTCTTGCCGACGACGATGGCCGTGCCAGTGTCCTGGCAGCTCGGCAGCACCATGCCCGCGGCCACGTTGGCGTTCTTCAGCAGCTCCAGCGCCACGAAGCGGTCATTGTCCGACGCCTCAGGGTCGTCGAGAATCATCCGGAGCTGGGCCAGGTGGCCGGGCCGCAGCAGGTGGGCGATGTCGCGCATGGCGTCGCGCGCCAGCAGGGCGAGGCCGTCGCCGTCCACGGTCAGGATCGACTTGCCGCCGACCTTCTCGCGTCCCACGAAGTCGCCGGTCAGTTTCCTGTAGGGCGTGGCGTCGTCGCCCAGCGGGAACATGTCCTGGAATTGGAAAGCGTTCATCGGCGTTCTCGGCTCGTATTCGGGGCGGCCATGCGCCGGCGATCTGGTCCGCTGGCACGGTCTCACGGCCGGCGCTGTTCTATCCGGCTGTCATCATCCGCCGACTCGGGGCGGCGGCGCGGATTATTGTTTGCGGAAGATATCGAGGGCAATCACGTTGTTGCCGCCGTCTGCCGCTGGCTCGGCGTCGGCGGTCTTGGCGCCGGTGACGGCACGCGGCCTGGCCTTGCCGTCGACCACCTCGCGGAACTGCAGCGCGAACTGCACGCTGGGGTCGAGGAAGCCGACGAGGGCGTCGAACGGAATGACCAGCTTTTCCCGCTTGCCGTTGAAGCTCAGCTTCACCGAGAACAGCCCGTCCTCGACCTCCAGGTCCCAGAACTGGTTCTGCAGGACGATGGTCATGTCCTTCGGATGCAGCGCGCGCAGATAGCCTGGCATCGTCACGCCGGGATGGGTGGTGCTGAACGCCAGATAGAAATGGTGGTTGCCGAGCAGGCCGCGTTTCGCCGTATCGGCCAGCAGGCCGCGGACGACGCCGACCAGCGCCGTGCGGATCAGCGCGTCATAGTCGATGGCGCCGCCATCGGAGGTCTTTTGCCCGGAAGTCATGCCCTAGAGACTAAGCCCGCGCAGGCAAGAGTCAATCGCGCGTGGACCGGGCGGCGTCAAATAGGCGCGCTTCCGGACAGCTTGACATTCGTTGCGAGCCGCATAACATATGAACAGGTATTCAACTGTATAGGTTTCGCGTGCCCGACGACCTGATCCCGCAAGTGGCCGATACGTTTAAGCTGATGGGCGATCCGTCGCGCCTCGCCATCCTGATGCTTTGCCTGCATGGCCCAGTGCCAGTGGGCGAGATCGCGGGCAAGCTGTCGCTGTCGCCGTCGCTGGTCAGCCATCATCTGCGGCTGCTGCGCGCGGCGCGGCTGGTGCGGGCCGAACGACGCGGCAAGCAGGTGTTCTACGAGGCCGAGGACCATCACATCCGCTGCGTCGTCGCCGACATGATGGAGCACGCGGCCGAGGAAGCCGGCATCGGCATCGGCAGGAGCGCGGCATGAGCGCGGGATGCTGCAGCGGCAACGATGACCACGGCCATGGCCACGATCACGCCCGCGACCTGGACGGGGTGTACCGCAACGTGCTGTGGACCGTGTTCGGCATCAACGTTGTCATGTTCTGCGTCGAGGCGGTGGCGGGCGCCATCGCCGGGTCCGTGTCGCTGCAGGCCGACGCGCTCGACTTCCTGGCCGACGCGGCCAACTACCTGATCGCCCTGTTCGTGCTCGGCAAGGCCATCACCTGGCGCGCCGGCGCGGCGCTGCTGAAGGGCGGCGCCATGGCCGTGTTCGGCATCTGGGTGCTGGGATACTCCGCGTACATGGCCGCGACCGGCGGCCTTCCGGAAGCGCCGGTGATGGGCATCGTCGGCACGCTGGCGCTGGTGGCGAATGTTGGCGCGGCCATGCTGCTCTACAAATATCGGGGCGGCGATTCCAACAGGCAATCCGTCTGGCTGTGCAGCCGCAACGACGCCATCGCCAACGTGGCCGTGATCGGCGCGGCCGGTCTCGTTCACCTGACCCAGAGCCACTGGCCCGACCTCGCCGTCGGCGTCCTGATGGCCACCCTGGCCCTGCACAGCGCCGGACAGATCATCCGCCAGGCGACGGGTGAACTGCGGCAGCAGCGGATGCACGCCAGCCCAGCGGAATAGGCTATGCTTTGTTCGGAGGTGGTGGCGCTACCCAGGGCTCAAGGTCGTCCAGCGTGACGTTGAGTACGGCGGCTATACGCCTTCGGGCGTCCAGCGATCCTTCCTGCTTGCCGGTTTCAATCTCGGAAAGATATGCGTTGGAGAGCCCCGTCGCCGCAGCGACACCTGTTTGGGATAGGCCGCGGTGGCGGCGGTAAACACGGATCGGATTGGCGCCCGCCATCAACTTTTCCACAACGTCCATTGGCCAGGTCTCTTCCGGTGCTCCACTGTTCCATGCGGCCACGATGACGGCGTCTTCGGCGTCCTCCGCATCCTCGACGAGCTTGTCGAAAACCTCTTCCGGCAGAATCACCATCCGTTCGCCACCGGGCGTTACGAAGCGGATTTCAGGTTCCTTGATTCCCATAACGTCTGTTTCCTCCGCAAAGGCGGTCAGCGATATGCCTCTCGCCGGTGGCGGACGGCGAGAATGATCGACACGGTTCGGCCGTGGATTTCGTTCTGAACGAAAATAACCCGCCAGTCCGCGATTCGCAACCTGTAGCCGCCACCATTGAGTGTCTTGAGATTGTTGGCCTGCGCAGCGGGATTGCGGTGAAACTCTTTCACCTTGAGGCATATTCGCTTCTGCGAGGCACGATCCAGCTTGCGGAACTCCCGCTTTGCCTGGGTTGAAAATCTGATCCCAATCATTGCCAATTTTAGCACTCAACGAAATTTCAGTCTCAAATTCAAGTGGCGGGGCTTCTGTTGCCCGGTGCCCCGCCGAACCGCGCTTAAGCATGCTTATTAGGCAGCTACTGCGAATGCCTCATTATCGTTGGCATTTGTACAATCGGCCCGATAACGGCGGGTACCATACCGAGCAAAAAACTTGTCTTTACCACGCACGTCGATCCTGTTTCGCCCCCATGAACCCGTCCCCGAGGGGAGGAGTGATGGTGGAGGCGCCGGGTACCGCCCCCGGGTCCGTAACGCTTATTCCACAAGCCGTTTATCGCCATAGTCGGGTTGCCCCGACACGCCCTATATAGGCGCTCCGCTCGGATTTTTAAAGGGCGGCGCGCATCCCGCTGGGACGGCCAAATCCGAATCGGCTATACTCTTCGTCCACCATTTGCGGCCGGAGCGGCGGGTGAAACAATATCTTGATCTGATGCGCCATGTCCGCGACCACGGGGTCATCAAGACCGACCGTACGGGCACCGGCACGAAGAGCATCTTCGGCCACCAGATGCGCTTCGACCTGTCGGAAGGCTTCCCGCTCACCACGACCAAGAAGCTGCATCTGAAGTCCATCGTGCACGAGTTGCTGTGGTTCCTGTCGGGCGACACCAACATACGCTACCTGAAGCAGAACGGCGTCAGCATCTGGGACGACTGGGCCGACGGGAACGGTGATCTGGGCCCGGTCTACGGCCATCAATGGCGCAGCTGGCCGACGCCCGACGGCAGGCACATCGACCAGATCGCCAACGTGATCGAACAGATCAAGGTCAAGCCGGACAGCCGCCGCCATATCGTCAGCGCCTGGAATGTAGCCGACGTGGACGAGATGGCGCTGCCACCCTGCCACTGCCTGTTCCAGTTCTATGTCGCCGGCGGCAAGCTGTCGTGCCAGCTCTACCAGCGCAGCGCCGATATCTTCCTGGGGGTGCCGTTCAACATCGCCTCCTACGCGCTGCTGACCGAGATGGTGGCGCAGGTCTGCCGGCTGAAGCCGGGCGAATTCATCCACACCTTCGGCGACGCGCACCTCTACCTGAACCACCTGGAGCAGGCCGACAAACAGCTGAAGCGCGAGCAGCTTCCCTTGCCGACCCTGAAGCTCAATCCGGCGGTCACCGACCTGTTCGCGTTCACCTACGACGACATCGCCTTCGAGAACTACCAGGCGCACGGCCACATCGCCGCGCCGGTCGCCGTATGACCCTCTCGCTGGTGGTCGCGATGGCGGCGAACCGGGTGATCGGCCATGCGGGAGGCATGCCGTGGCGGCTCCCCGGCGAACAGAAATACTTCAAGGCCGTCACCATGGGAAAACCCATGATCATGGGCCGCAAGACCTATGAATCGATCGGCCGTCCGCTGCCGGGCCGGGCCAACATCGTGGTGACCCGCACCGGCGAGGTGAACGGCGAGGGCATCACGGTGACCCGCGATTTTCACGACGCGGTGAAGCTGGCCCGCGCCATCGCGGCCGGCAACGAGACCGACGAGATCATGGTGATCGGCGGCGGCGACATCTACGCGCAGGCATTGCCGCTGGCCGACCGCATCTACCTCACCGAAATCCACGCCGACTTCGACGGCGACACGGTCTTTCCGGTGCTCGGCGACCGGTGGCGCGAGGTCTCGCGCACACCGGGAACACCGCCGGAAGGCGGCCCGGCCTATGATTTCGTGGTGCTGGAACGGGGTTGAGGCGTACCTGCCTCTGACACAAACCATTGTCATCCCGACTTTCGTCGGGATGACAAGGATAATGGTTCGAAAGCTAACGGGTCAGGTGAACGAGATGCTCGGCCCGCGCCGCGCTCCGGCGCCGATCTTGGCCGCGACCTTGCTGGCGATCTCCATGTAGGCTTTCGCGTGCGGGCCGGTCGGGTCCTTGACCACGATGGGCGTGCCGGCGTCCGAGGTTTCGCGGATCGCCATGTGCAGCGGGATCTCGCCGAGGAAATCGACGCCCAGCCTGGCGGCTTCGTCGCGGGCGCCGCCGTGGCCGAAGATGTGGGATTCGTGGCCGCAGTTCGGGCAGATGAATGTGCTCATGTTCTCGATGATGCCGAGCGTCGGCACCTTCACCTTCTCGAACATGGCGAGGCCGCGGCGCGCGTCGAGCAGCGCCAGGTCCTGCGGCGTCGAGACGATCACCGCGCCGGTCAGCGGCACCCGTTGCGCGATCGTGAGCTGGGCGTCGCCGGTGCCCGGCGGCAGGTCGAGGACCAGCACGTCGAGTTCGCCCCAGGCCACGTCGCCCAGCATCTGGCTGATGGCGCTGACCACCATGGGGCCGCGCCAGATCATCGCCGTCTGCTCGTCAACCATGAAGCCCATGGACATGCATTTCAGGCCGTAATTCTCCATCGGCAGCAGTACCTTGCCCTCGGTCCTGGGCCGGCCGGTCAGGCCCATGAGCCGCGGCACGGACGGGCCGTAGATGTCGGTGTCGAGCAGACCCACCTCGAGGCCCAGCGCCTTCAGCGCCAGCGCCAGGTTCACGGCGGTGGTCGACTTGCCGACGCCGCCCTTGCCGCTCGCCACCGCGACGATGGCCTTGACCTTGCCGATGCCCTCGCCCTTTTGCGGGGCGTCGAGCGGCGCGGGCTTCTGGCGGTCCTCGCCGCGCTCGGCGGTCAGCACGGCGGTGACGCCGGCCACACCGGGAAGGGCGGCGACGGCCTTTTCCGCGGCCTGGCGCAGCGGCTCCTGCTCGGGGCCTTCGCCCGGCCGGACGGCGAGCGCGAAGCGCACGCGGCCGTCCTGGACATGCACGCCCTGGACGCGACCGTCGCTGACGATGTCCCGGCCGCTGGCCGGGTCGACGACGCCGGACAGCGCCTTGATGATCTCGGATTCCGTGACGTTGGGCATGCGTGGGCTCTCCGGAAGGCCGCTTGATATAGAACGTTACGAGGAAGTTGATAAGAGGTTCTGGTCTACCGATACTCCCTTCCTATATAGAGGGTCATCAAGCGCCCCCGGATTGTGCGGGGCCAACCACCTGACGGAGGACGATCCGCCGATGCCTTGGCAGAACAATCCCGGTGGCGGCGGCGGCAACAGGGGTCCCTGGGGCCAGGGACCGCGCCCGACTGGACCGACCCCCCCAAATCTCGACGAGCTCCTGCGCCGCGGCCAGGACCGGATGAAGAGCATCTTTCCCGCCGGCGGCGGCGGGTTCGGCGGCAGGCGCGGCATCCTGATCGGCCTGGGTGTGCTGTTCGCCATCTGGATCATAAACGGAGCGTTCGTGGTCAAACCGGGCGAGCAGGGCACCGTGCTGGTCTTCGGCGCCTGGGACGGGGTGCCGAAGGGCGAAGGCTGGCATTGGGCGCCGCCCGCGCCGATCGGCGAGGTGATCAAGCTGCGGGTGCAGGAGGTCCGGCGGCTGGAGATCGGCTTCACCACGCCCGACAACGCACAGGGCGCGGTCGCCGAAACCAACCGGCCCACCGAGAGCCTGATGCTGACGGGCGACGAGAACATCATCGACGTGGATTTCGAGGTATTCTGGCGCATCGACAACGCCGGCAAGTACTTGTTCAACATCCAGGACCAGGTCGACACGGTAAAGGCCGTGGGTGAAAGCGCCATGCGCGAGATCATCGGCCGGCGCCCGCTGGAATCGGCGCTGACCAAGGGCCGGCTCGAGGTCGAGCAGGAAACCCTGGAGCTGATGCAGCGGACGCTGAATTCCTATGACGCGGGCGTGCTGATCACCGATGTGAAGCTGCGCAAGGCGGACACGCCCGCCGAAGTCATCGACGACTTCCGCGACGTGCAGGCGGCCGGCGCCGACCGTGAAGCCAGGATCAACGAGGCGCAGAAGTACCGCGCCGAGATCATCCCGGAAGCGCGCGGCCAGGCGGCCCAAATCGTCCAGCAGGCCGAGGCGTACAAAGCCGAGGTGGTCGCCCGGTCCCAGGGCGAGGCGGCGCGGTTCTCCTCGGTCTACGAGCAGTACAGACAGTCCGCCGACGTGACCAAGAAGCGCATGTACATCGAGACCATGGAGCAGGTGCTGCGCAACGTGAACAAGATCATCATCGACAACAAGGGCGGTGTGGTGCCGTATCTGCCGCTGCCCGAGGTGCAGAAGCGGCAGACGCCGCAGTCGGGGACTCCGCAATGAACAGGAAATGGGCCGTTCCCGCCATCGTCGCCGCAGGCGTCGCGATCTTCTTGCTGTTCACGTCGGTCTACACCGTCAGCGTCACCCAGCAGGTCATCGTACTGCGGCTGTCCAGCTTCGATCGCACGGTGCAGGAGCCGGGCCTGCACCTGAAGCTGCCGCTGTTCGAGGATGTGATCTACATGGACAAGCGTATCCTCGCGCTCGATCTGCCGCCCCAGGAGGTGATCGCCTCCGACGAGAAGCGTCTGGTGGTCGATGCCATGGTGCGCTTTCAGATCGAGGACCCACTCCAGTTCTACAAGACCGTCCAGGGCGATGAGAGCACCGCTCGTGCCCGTATCACCACCACCACGGTCTCGAACCTGCGGCGCGTGCTCGGCAGCGAGGCGTTCAACACCCTGCTGACCGGCCAGCGCAGCAAGCTGATGAACCAGATCCGCGACTTGGTCGGCGAGGATGCCAAGCGTCTTGGCGTGAAGATCGTCGATGTGCGGCTCAAGCGCGCCGACCTGCCGCCCGAGATCAGCGCGGCGATCTACACCCGCATGCAGAAGGAATACAACCAGCAGGCCGCCGGCCGCCGCGCCAGCGGTCTCGAGGAGGCCCAGCGCATGCGCGCCGACGCCGACCGCGAGAAGGCCGTCATCCTGGCCGAAGCCAACAAACAGTCGCAGATCCTGCGCGGCGAGGGCGACGGCGAGGCGGTGAAGACCTTCGCGGAGTCGTTCGGCAAGGACGTGAACTTCTTCGAGTTCTACCGCTCCATGCAGGCCTACCGCGACACCATCGGCAAGGAAGATACGGTGATCCTTTCGCCCGACAGCGAGTTCTTCAAGTACTTCCGCGACATCAATTCGGGCGGCCGCTAGCGCCGCGCTCGATGTTGCAGGACCTGTGGGTAGCGTTCGGTCTGGTGCTGGTATTGGAGGGCATCCTCTACGCGCTGGCGCCGGGCGCCATGCGCCGGATGCTCGACACGGTGCTGCGCCAGCCCGAGCAGACCATCCGGATGACCGGCCTCGCCGCCGCCGTCGCCGGGCTGGTTGTGGTGCTGCTGGCGCGAGGGTAAGGTGCGTGCCGATGCGATCCCCACATCCTGGCCGCGCGGTTTCTTGAAAGCGGCGGCCTTGGCCCTTAACTTCTCCCATGCCCCAGACTGGCGGGCGCAGCGCGGCGAAGGCCAATAGCCGTTGAGGGGTCCCCTCTCGCCAGGTCCACTGATAAGGAGCGGCTTCGTGAGCCCAACAGACCATATGCCGGAAGCCCGTTTGTTCCGGAACATCAGCGTACTCAAGGGAGTCCAGGCGGTCGCCGTGGCCGCGTTGCTGGCTGCGGCGTCGATCGCCGCGCCGGCCGCGGCAAAGCCGGTACCCGACGGCTTCGCCGACCTGGTCGAGAAGGTGATGCCGTCGGTGGTGAACATCTCGACCACCCAGGAAGTGGGCGGCACCGACGCCACGGCCGGTGACGAGGAGAGCGAACAGCAGCTGCCGCCCGGCATTCCAGACTTCTTCCGCGACTTCTTCGAGAACCGCAAGATTCCGCCGCAGGAAGCCCATGCCATGGGCTCGGGCTTCATCATCGACCCGGCCGGCCTGGTCATCACCAACAACCATGTGGTCGACAACGCCGACAAGGTGGTGGTGATCCTCAACGACGGCACCGAGCTCGACGCCGAGGTGCTGGGCCGCGACCGCCGCACCGACATCGCCGTGCTCAGGGTCAAGCCGACCAAGCCGCTGCAGGCGGTGCAGTTCGGCGACTCCGACACCCTACGGGTAGGCGAATGGGTCATCGCGGTGGGTAACCCTTACGGCCTTGGCGGCACCGTCACCTCGGGCATCGTCTCGGCCATCGACCGCGACATCAATGCCGGCCCCTATGACGATTTCATCCAGACCGACGCGGCCATCAACCAGGGCAACTCGGGCGGCCCGCTGTTCGACATGGACGGCAAGGTGATCGGCGTCAACAGCGTCATCTACTCGCGGACCGGCGGCAATGTGGGCATCGGCTTCTCGATCCCGTCCCAGCTGGTGCAGCGGGTGGTGGAAGATCTGCGCAAGCACGGCCAGGTGCAGCGCGGCTGGCTCGGCGTCGGCATCCAGCCGGTCGACCAGGCCATCGCCGACAGCATCGGCCTGAAGACGCCCAAGGGCGCCATGGTGACCAACGTGGTCGAGGGCGACCCGGCCGACAAGGCCGGCGTCAAGAGCGGCGACGTGATCGTCGAGTTCGACGGCAAGGACATTGCCGACACCCGCGCCCTGCTGCGCGCGGTGGCCGACGCGTCCGCGGGCCGCAAGGCGCCGCTGGTGGTCTGGCGCGACGGGGCGAAGAAGACGCTCTACGTCCAGGTGGGCCAGATGAAGCCCGACGACGAGGCGCCCGCCGCCGAGGCAACCGGCGCCAAGAAGAAGGAGCCCGCGCCCGTGGTCACCGGAACGGTCGAGGCGCTCGGCCTGACCATGGCGGCGATCAACGACGAGACCCGCAAGCAGATGCAGCTTCCGGACAAGGCGACCGGCGTGGTGATCACCAAGGTCGACCGGATGAGCGAGGCGGCGCAGAAGGAGATCAAGCGCGGCGACATCATCGCCCGCATCGGCGACAAGGAGATCAGGTCTCCCGCCGAGGCAAAGGCGGCGATCGACGCCGAGAAGAAGTCCGGCCGCGCCACCATCCTGCTGCGTATCCGCCGCGGCGACAACTTCCTGTTCGTCGCCCTCAAAGCGAACCCGGAGAAGAAGATCGAGAAGAAGAAGCCGGCCGGCGAATAGACCCGGCATCGGCAAGGATCGAGGGCGGCCCGACGACGGGCCGCCCTTTTTCGTTCGGTCCATCCGGGTTTCGCCGACGAGCCGCTTTCGCGGCCACCCTCATCCGGCGCTTCGCGCCACCTTCTCCCCGGCGGGGAGAAGGGATTTTCCATGCCGTTGCTCCGGCCAAACCCCTCGCCCCAACGGGGAGAGGTTAGGGTGAGGGGGACCGCGAAGCGGTTCCTTGGATGATCTGGTTGAGCAGCGTACCCGTCCGCTTCCTCTAGAACCTCACATCCGCCTGCAGCATCAGCAGCAAGGCGTCCGCCGCGGTGGCGACGTGATTGGGGTGCATGCGGTAGATCAGGTTGGTCTGCACGCTGAGCGGGCCGCCGTTCCAGAAGCCGTGGCTCAGCTCCACGTCGATCTCGCGGCCGGTCGGCGCCAGGTTCAGGGTGCGGCGGTCGTAAATGATGCTGTCGTTGATGAAGTCGCGGCCGGTGGCCACGTCGAGCGTGGCGCGGCCGCTTTCGACCCGCAGCGGCTGGGAGATGGCGAAGCCCAGCACATGCCCGTCGAGCGGCGTCCGCCAGACCGCGCCGACGCTGTAGGACGAGGTCTCGATCCCCGACCAGGAATGCAGCAGGGCGCTGCCGTGCTCGGACACGCCGGTCCAGCCCCGGCTGGCGTTGGCGACCAGCGTCAGATCGCCTAGCCGATAGGCCGCGCTGAGGGTGACGAAGCGGGTGGTGGCGCCCTCGATGCCGTCGAACGCGCCGGTGGCGACGGTGTCGAGCATGCTGCCGCGCTCGTGGAGCGCGCCGAGCTGGGCGCCCAGCACGACGCTGTCGCCGACGGCGCGGTTGACCTGGACGGCGGCGAATGCGCGGCCGACCGGCTCGGCGCCCTCGAACGGCTCGAACCGCGCCGAGCCTGCGGCGAAGCCGATGGTGGTGCGGCGGTCGAACTGGTGCAGCAGCGCCACGCCGGTGCCGTCCTGGGCGAAGCGCATATAGGCGCCGCCGGCGTCGACCGAGCGCAGGATGCCGGTCTCCGGCGCGGCGTCGAAGGTGTTGGCGAAGGCCGCGCCGTGGGTCACGCCCACCGATGTATCCGCACTCAGCGCATGGACGAAGCTGAACGACAGGTTCTCGAAGCCGCGGTCCTGCGCCAGGTTCGGGAACAAGGCCTGCTCGTCGAGCGCGCCCCATTCGTCGGTGAACGACATCTGGAACGCGCCGATCCCCGGCACGAAGCCGCTGGTACCCCGGCGATAGACGCTGCTCCGGGCGAACGAGGCCAGGTCGAACCGGCTGTCGGACACCTGGACGAAGCTGCCGGTCAGATCGGCCACATAGGTCCGGTCGTATTTGTCGGTGACGATGCCGGACCGCAGCAGCGACGCGGCGGCCTGGTCGCCGACCACGGCGTCGCCGAAGGCCGTGCCCATCAACACGGTGCTGCCGCTCGCTGAAACGCTGCCGCCGAAGGTGGGCACCGACAATGCTCCCTGCGGCGCCAGCGCGGCCGCCAGGTCCACGAGGCCCCGGCCGTAGATCGCATCGACGCCAGCGAGGCCCAGGTCGTCGGCGGTCTCGAGCAGGATCTGGACCACCTGGGCGCCGCTCAAGTTGGGGAACTTGTCGAGCAGCAGCGCGGCGGCGCCCGCCACCATGGGAGCCGAGAACGACGTGCCGCTGACGATGGTGGTCGTACTGCCCGTGTCGGTGGTGCGCACGTTGACGCCGGGCGCGAGCAGGAACACGTCCTGCGTCGTGCCGGCCCGGTCGCTGAACGACGCGATCCCGTCGCCGATGGTGCTGGCGCCGGCGATGATGCCCAGGCCTTTCGCATCCGCGCTGGCGGCGAACTGGCTCGATGCGTCCGGCAGGGAACTGCCGTCGTTGCCGGCGGCGAACACCATGATCACCCCGGCGTCGGCGGCGCGCCGCAAGGCTGCCAGCAGAGAGCCGGCCGGCGGGCTGTCGCCGGCCTGCGAGAAGTTGATGACCCTGGCGCCGCTGTCGACCGCGTAGTTGATCGCGGCGGCCAGATTGATGCTGTTGAAGTTGCAGCTTGGGTTACAGCTTCCGGGCGTGTCGGCGCGCACCATCAGCAGCGTGGCGTCGAACGCCACGCCGTGGATGCCGACGCCGTTCTTCTCGGCGGCGATCAGCCCGGACACTTCGGTGCCATGCATGGATTCGGGCGAGAGGAGATTCCGGCTGGCGACAATGTCCTTGCTCAGCGGCGACAGGTTGGCGTCGAACTCGGGATGAGTGGGGTCGATGCCGCTGTCCACGACACCGACGACGATGCCGCCGCCGTCCAGGCCGTCATCATAGGCGGCAAGCGCATTGATGCTGCCCAGACCGTAGTTGAGCCGGTACTCGCTGGTGTCGAACGGGCTGGTCGGCGTCGGGGTGGGCGCCGGAGTCGGAGTCGGAGTCGGGGTGGGCGTCGGTGCCGGTGTCGGTGTCGGGGTCGGCGCGGGTGTCGGCGTTGGCGCCGGGGTAGGCGTCGGCGTGGGTACAGGTGTGGGCGTCGGTGGGTTGGTCACGGGGCCGCTGCCACCGCCGCAGGCCACCAGGCCGGCGACCACGGGCGCCATCAACCCCAAGCGGAACTTGCGGAATTCGATCACGACAGCCGCCCCCTCGCGACCAGGAAAATACTCAGGCCATCGTCCCCGAAGGCCCTGCGCTTTGCAATGGCGCCGATGGCGGATAGTGTTGCCGGACACGGAAAAAGGGGGAAGTCATGGCCAAACCGAAATCGAAGGCGCCGGCACTGGCGTCGAAACAGGTTCTCACGCTGGAGATCGCCAGGCTGATGGCGGAAGGGGCCGAGGCGTTCGCCGCGTCGAAGGGCATGCCGCCGCTGGGCATCGCCATCGTCGACGACGGCGGCAACCTGGTGCTGTTCCACCGCCAGACCGGCATGGTCGAGGGCGGCGCCCGCTATGCGCGGCTCAAGGCGCAGACCGCCGGCCTGCTCGGCAGCTCGACACGGTTCATCGGTAATCTGGACTACGGCGACCCGGCGCGGCCGCTGGGCATCGGCGAGGTCGAGCATTTCACCATCACGCCCGGCGGCTTCCCGATCCGCTCCAAATCCGGCCAGCTTCTCGGCGGCATCGGCGTCTCCGGCGCCGCCGCCGAGGACGACGAAGCCGCAGCCCAGGCCGGCATCGCGGCGGTGAAGAAATATCTGGGGTAACGGTGGTGCCGCTCGAACTTTATCTGGGGTTCGTCGCGGCCACGGTGATCCTGATGCTGATCCCGGGGCCGAACGTGGCGCTGATCGTTGCCAACAGCGTTGCGCACGGGCCGCGCTATGGCTTACTGACGGTCGCGGGCACCGCGTCGGCCATGGTCGTGCAACTCGCGTTGACCGCGCTGGGCATGACCGCTGCCATGGCGGTGCTCGCAGGCTGGTTCGAGTGGCTGCGTTGGCTGGGCGTAGCGTATCTGGTCTATCTGGGCGTCAAGACCTGGCGCGCCCAGCCGGCCAATCTCGCGGCGTTCGCGCCGCAACCGCGTGCCTGGCGGGCGATCTATCTGCGCGGCTTCCTGGTATCGCTGACCAACCCGAAAACCTTGCTGTTCTATGGTGCGTTCCTGCCGCAATTTGTCGTGCCTTATGCTGATCCGGTGATGCAGATGATGCTGCTGTCGGCCACATTCCTGGTCAGCGCGGTTCTTCTCGACGGCGGCTGGGCGTTGCTCGCGGGACGGCTACGGCCGGTCCTCGCGGTTCACGGCAAGCTGCGCAATCGGATCTCCGGCGGGTTCCTGTTTGGCGCGGGACTGGGACTGGCGCTCGCCCGCAAACCATAGTGAGAGCCTACGCGATGCTTCGCCAGCAGACCGGAACGTCTTCGAGCTCGGTGGAGGCACTCAAATGCGCGGGCGTGACGAGGGACTCCTCAAGCAGAACGCGCTTCGTGGCCAGCACATAGGCGATAGCATAGAGTTGCGAGCAGACCACGGGCGCCGTCCTGTGTATCGAACTCAATCGGAAGTATGGCTTCAAATAGGCGACGACACTCGCGGCCTTGATGAAGCTGTATCGCTTTTTCAGTTGCACCAAGGTTTCGATGCAGAGGCGAAAACGCTGCCGGTCGTCCAAATTGAGTGGCCGGCGCACACGAAGAATTCGTGTTCCCACATAGTGATCGATGCGGTGATAAACGACACCGCGAAACGGGATGGCTTCGCAAATGTGGCCGTCGCCGATATAGACCGCGATGTGCGTCCAACGGGCGTGTTCAGCGGCATAGGTTTGTTGCTGTGCCCGGCTGATAAAGTCGGCGACCCAATTCGGAGACGACATCCGAAGAAGGATGATGTCGCCCGGAAGCCAGTCCTCAACGTTTGGAAATCGCCCGAACTTGCGCGTGCTTATCGGGCTGGGCCGCGTGAGAGGAACTGTTCCGGTGGTATTCTTGTCCGACGGATCAAGCTCCTGCTGAGCCATTCAATAACCCTTAACTATCGGCAGCGCTGCTCATCGGCATGGAGCGTAGATGTTCTACGCCGCGCTTTCTACTTTTAGAACTTCACCGTCGTCGCCGATCTCAATCAACACCTGCCCACCGATCCGGACATCCATTTCCTTTATGGTTTCGCCCCGGTAGCCACGAATCTTGTCGAACGTGAACCCCACCCACTGATGATCCGTATTGGCTTCCGCCATTCCGACACCCGAGGAGTCCAGAACCTTGACGGTGGCCATTTTCTTTGTGGCGGGCATATGCGGTCCATTCGATGAGACAGGCCAGAAGATAAGCCGAAGCGGGCCATTTTTCCACTGTTGGATTGCTCAGTGATCCAGCAGCCGCAACGGGCTGCGGCCTTCGACGAAGCCCATCGCCGCACCCACCACCCACCAGCCGGCGAGGCGCTGTAGCACGCGGGGCATCTCGCGGACCACCTCGCGGGGCACCGCCAGATACTGGTTCTCCTGCTGGCGCAGCCAGGCGCGGCAATAGAGGATGATCACGCCGCGGCGGATGCTGTCGGCGCTCACATTGGCGCCGCCGCCGTGCCACAGCGCGCCGGTCCACAGCATCACCGATCCCGCCTCCATCTCGACATTGATCGCCTTCGCCGCCGGTTGCGATTGTGCCGCCGGCACGTGCGATCCGGGGATCACCAGCGTGCCGCCGTTTTCGGCGGTGAAGCCATCGAGCGCCCAGATGGTCGACACCGACAGCGGCCCGTGCGGATCGGGCAGATTATAGAAGCCGTCGTCGCGGTGCAGCGTCTGCGCCGGCTGGCCGGGATGGAGCGTCGCCGCTGTCAGGCTGGAAAGCTGGATCTGGTCCTCCATATGCGCCTCGCAGATGGCGACCACGTCCGGGTGCGCCGCCAGCGGCCAGACCGACCGGGTCTTGCCCAGCAGGCCGTAGGGACGCTGCGTCTTCTCGCCCAGGAAGGCGCTGCGGGCAAAGCCGGTGCCGCCGTTGACGTCGTCGAGCCCGGCGCGGATCGCCTCGAGCTGGGCAGGCGACAGCGCGTCGCGGATGATCACGTAGCCCTGCTCGGCCAGTTGGCGGATCTGCGGCGCCAGCCGCTCGCGGTCCTCGGGCGTGGAGATGCGGTCGCCGTATTCGGCCTCCTGGACCGCCTTGCCGAACGGGTCGCGCCCGTAGTCGCCGTCAGCGCGCACCTTGGACTTCCTCCCGGCTGATGACCTCGTGCTCCTCGTTGTACCAGAGCGGCGAGTTGGGCAGGTCGATGAAGGTCCGTTCATCGCGCAGCAGCAGGGCGCCTGCCTTTTGCGCCAGCGGATCCCTGGCGACGGCCATCAGCTCCTCGCGCGAGTCCCAGTAGAGCTCGGCGATGCCGTCATAGGGCTCGGGCGCACCGCGCGCGGCCCGCAGGCCGGCGGCCAGCGCCGGCTCGCCCAGCGCGTGCGTCTGCACGTAGCGCTTCACCCTGATGTCCTTCATCACGCTGCGCACCAGCGGGCCATGATGGTTCAGCCAGTAGTCGTGGAACTGCTCGTGCGTCAGGTGCGGCAGCCGTCGCAGACAGAAGGTCAGCTTAATCATGTTGAATCTTTCCCCCCGTTTTTTATGCTGCACAAGCATAGCGGGGAGACATCGAGATGGCTACGAAGGCGGCGGCTGTCGTGGGGTTCACACCGCCCTTCGATCCGGCGAAACCCTTGCCCGACCTGGGCGCCGACCGGATATCCGGCGAACGCTTCCATTCCCGCGAATGGATGGACCTGGAATGGACCCGCATGTGGCGCCGGGTCTGGAACATGGCGTGCCGCGAGAGCGACCTGCCCGATCCGGGCGATACCTTCACCTACACGCTCGGCAAGGAAAGCTTTGTCTTCGTGCGCGGCCACGACCGGCGCATCCGCGGCTTCTACAACGTCTGCCAGCACCGCGGGAACCAGCTGATGCTGAACGGCGAGGGCTGCGGTCATGTGGATAGCTTCCACTGCGGTTATCACGGCTGGCAGTGGAACATCGAGGGCGTGTTGCAGCACATCCCCGACGTCGAGACCTATCCCCAGTTCAGGGACGGCGTGCCGGCCTCGGCGCTGGGCATGGAGCCGGTCGAGGTCGACATCTGGGCGGGCTGGGTGTTCTTCCGCATGGACCCCGGCGGCGAGTCGCTGCTCGAGTTCCTCGATCCGCTGCCCCGCCATCTCGACACCTATCAGATCGGCAAGTGGGACATCGTCGATTACAAGACCTTCGAGTGGCCGTGCAACTGGAAGGCCGCCTGCGACGCGTTCAACGAGAGCTACCATTTCCAGTCGCTGCATCCGCAGATGATGCAGTGGTCGAACGGCATCGCCATCGTCGAGCTGCTGGGCATCCACAGCCGCATGGTCAATGAATACGGCACCGCCGATCCGCGCTATCACGACCAGGAAAAGCCCGGCCCCGAGCTGCGCGCCTATATGGGCATGCGCGGCATGGTGCCGGAGCCGGACTGGACGCCGAAGGATGTCCGGCTGGAGATCCAGCGGCAGAAGCGGGCGGCGCAGGACGTGGTGGCCCATCTGCCCTACCGCGACATGCGCGACGACCAGCTTTCCGACGTCTACCACTACACGTTCTTCCCCAACGTCTCGTGGAACGTCACCTCGGAATCGATCACCGGCTTCCGCTACCGGCCGCATCCGACCGACCCGAACGTGTGCTACTACGACCTGTTCCTCATGGGCCACCTGCCGCCGGACGCGCCCAAGCCCGACTACACCCACCGGGTGATCCCGAAGGACAAGCTGCCGCGCTCCTACCGCGACGTGCTCGACATGGACCTCAATCCGATCATCTCCAAGGTGCTGGAGCAGGACGGCGCCAACCTCGGCGCGGTGCAGCAGGGCCTCAGCTCCGACGGCTTCAAGGGCATGGTGCTGTGCGACCAGGAACTGCGGGTGCGGCTGTTTCACAACGTGGTGGCCGACTACGTCGAAGGCCGCCGCTGATGGGCGTGGTCACGCTGGAGCGGCCGGCCGACGGGGTCGCGCTGGTCACCATGACCAATCCCGCCATCAACAACCATCTCTCATGGGCCGGCGTCCACGAGCTGTGGCAGGCGCTGATCGAGGCGCGCGAGGGCGGCGCGCGGGTGACCGTGCTGGCGTCGGGCGTACCCGGCCACTGGCTGGAGCACGCCTGGCTGCGCGACATGATCAACATGTTCCAGCGCAGGGAGGTTTCGGGGCCGGGCGACGGCTGGTTCGGCTGCCTCGACGAGCTGTCGAAAGCGCCCGTCGTCTCGATCGCCGCCATCTCGGGCGACACCTCGGGCGGCGGCTGCGAACTCGGCTGGGCCTGCGACCTGCGCGTCGCCGAGGAGCAGGTGTGCTTCAGCCAGCCCGAGGTGCGCATCGGCGTCGGCACCGGCATCGGCGGCACCAGCCGCCTCGTCCGCCTGATCGGCCGCACGGTGACGGCCGAGATGGTGCTGGACGGCGGCCCGGTCAGCGCGCGACGCATCTACGAACTCGGCGGCATCAACAAGGTCGTGCCTCAGGGCACGGCCGTCGAGGCCGCGCTGACCTGGGCGAAGCGCATGGCCGGCCACCCGCCCGAGGCGCTGGCCGGCATGAAGCGCATGCTCGCCCAAGCGGAAGAGAACCCGCTGACCGAGGCCATCATGAACGACCAGAAGATCTTCCAGGAAATCTCTCGTAAGCCCGTCGCCATCGCGAAGATGGAAGAGGTGCAGGCGAAGTTCGACGCCGGCGCGGGGATCAGGGAGACGTATTGGCCGGATGAGATCGAGCCGTAAGAAGTTTGGTTCTTCACGAAATAGACGGGCATTGGGTGTCGATGCAGATCACTCTCGTATCCGTGTCCCTGAGCCTGTCGAAGGGCCCTGCACGGACGCTGATGCAGGCCCTTCGACAGGCTCAGGGACACGGAGGAGATTACGTCCTGCCCAAAGGAGTTTGGAGAGCAACCACGCCGATGAGACACCCCGCTTTTCCGCGATGAACCAAGAGTTTAAGTAAGGTTACCGAGCTCGAAAGACGCCGAAGGCCGATCTCGATAGGGCCCGCAAGCGCAAGAAGGAGATCGAACGATGAGCAAAGCGAAATCGGCGGCGGAACGCCCGTCCGCACGCGGGCGCATCGGATCGAGCTTTGATGCGCTCCTGAAGGAGACCGGCGATTACGAAGCGGTGAAGGCGACCGCCCTGAAACGGGTCCTGGCTTGGCAGATTGTCCAGGAGATGAATGCGCAGGGTGTCACCAAGACCGAACTCGCGGCGCGCATGGAAACCTCCCGGAGCCAGCTTGACCGACTGCTCGATCCCACCAATGACGAAGCGATGCTCTCGACGCTCGCGCACGCTGCCGAGGCGCTCGGGCGCGAGATCAAGCTGGAGCTCGCGTGACGTGAGCGAGGACGAAAGCCGGCGCGGGGATCAGGGAGAGGTATTGGCTGGACGAGGGCGAGCCGTAAGCGCGTATGCCATCAATGTCATCCAATCAGTCAGGGTCGTCGATTAAATTCATTGTCGCCATAATTCCGATCACTCGACTCCAGCCGGGGTCAGTGGCTGGGTCGACAGGCACCAGTTTTTGCCGTTGTACCAGGATGAACGGTCTGGGGCGTGTCCCGCGATGCGTCGAATGGTTTGAACCGCATCCATATCACCACGCTGGAACGATAGCTTAAGACTGGTCTCCAGCGCTGGATCTTGTGCCCCGACACAAGGCACGAACATGGCTCGCGATATAAACTTGGCGCTCAAGCCAAGATCTGTGTTCGTGACGAGAAGCATGCCTCCCCAATCCCACCCCGCGGTCAACGGAAAAATCAGCCTTCCATTCGGCTTGAGGGAATAAATCCAGGCGTCTGGAGGTTCGGTGGCCCCAGCGCTCACATATATGACATCGCAGGGGGGAAGGGGCGCTTCCGCTCCCGACCTGCACGCTACGAAAACATTCTTCCGACTTTCGAGATTACTGAGTGCTTCCTTGGCGAGTAAGGGCTCTATCTCCAAAGCGTAGACGACACCGGTAGGTCCAACGAGCTCGGCCAATATCGCGGTGTAGTAGCCAGAGCCACACCCGATGTGGAGTACGTGGTCGCCCGGCATTGGCGCAACGGCCGCCATACAGCGCGCATGGAGGCTGGGTTCCCCGTTATTGATCAGTTTTTCAGGCACCAGGCCGATGACCACGTCGTCGTACAGGAGAGTAGGGTCTATCGAATTGGTATTGGAATAGCCGTTGTCGGTCAGGAACTTCCATGGGCCAGGACCTACGAAGCGTTCCCGTTCAACCGAAGAGAATGCCCTTGCGACCCTGGAGTCATCAATGCCGGCCTTTGCCGTTATCATTTCCGCGTAACGCCGCCTGACGTTGTTCATATCGGCGCTCACCGGCATCTCCCTGGATCGCGGCAACAGCTTATCAATTCCTGGTGGCCGGCTTTCCCGTCACCGGTGCAGTCTCGAACGGGTACTGGAACGGCCGCTCGGCCAGCTCTTTCTCGCTGAGCGCGCACGTGGCCTGATAGGCAAGCGGCTTGATGCGGCCGATCCGATTAACTGCCTCCAAGGCCTTCGGGTCCGACTTCAGACGTTCCAGAAAGGCTTCGATTCTCCTGTCGAACTCGGTACGGGCGGGAATACCTGTGACTTTGTTGAGACTCATGAGCAGATAGCGCCCACGTTCCGGGTCTTCCGCGGCTTCGCCGATGATTGCCAACAAGCGGTCGTAGGATCGCAGCATCCCGAGGGGTTCCAAGGCCGCGACAAGATTGTCGCGCCAATGCGTCTCCAGATAGTCGAGCGCCTCGGTGCGTCCTTTGGCGTCGTCCAACCCATCGAACGCGAATGCCCTGATGCGATGCGCGATCACCTTGCCGAATGGCGTGATTCCACGCTGCAACGCCAGATCGCTCAGGATTACCGCCTTTGCGTATTGTCCAGTCGCCACCAGCAGATCCGCGTAGTCCAGGAGTAGTTCGGTAGTCTGGAGCCCCGGAAGCCTGATAAGACCTTCGTCATAGATTTTTGCCGCTCCGTCCAGGTCACCTTGGTCGATCTGCAGGTCCCCCACCAACATATAGGCGTCATTGCCCGCACCGTGCCATTCCTCGTATCGGGGCGCCGTTTTCAGCAGGCGCAGAGCTTCGTCCAGTGCTTGTCGGCGGCAGCCCAGCATTCTCAGATGCGCAATCGCGTTGACCGTTTCGGCCAGCGACTCCGGGGCGGCCGCGTGCTGCCTATAGAACAGTTCGAAGCTTTTTCGGTCGGAAGTCAGTGGGTCGAACGTTGCCTTGAATTCCGCATTGTTCCACAGGGCTCGGAATTCGCCATCGACCGTGGCGAGTGAGTTATGGGTCGACTTGATGCGCATCAGCGTGGCGAGAGCCTTGGCCGTCTCGCCCCGGTGCATCTGCTCCCGGGCCGCCAGGTAACTGAAGATGTCCTGCTTGGTCGGAGGGGGCTTGAAGATGTCGAGCAGCTCGATCGCAAGCGGCCAGGTCGGCTCGCGCTGCAGCGAGAAAACGATTCCGGGGACGACGTGAATGATCTGCGGATCGTCCGACCCATGCAGCCTGATAAAGTCGATCGCAAGGCGAGCAGCTTCGTCGCGCCGGCGCAGATAGTGCAGGGCGCTAATCCGCAGGGTTTGGTCATATGCCGTCATCTCGCCTTGCGAAATCAACTCATTGGCCACGCCGAGCGCTTCTCCGTGACGGTCGCTTTGGAGAAACGCCATGCCCCGAAGGCGCAATGCACTTGGCTCGTTCGGCATGATCTCCAGCATGCGCGTGGTTAGCGCGAGAGCTTCGACCGATTTACCTTGGTCCATCAGGCAGACAGCGTGATCTCCCAGCGCGGCAGCGGAGTTCTGCAACTTTGCGGGCAGTTTCTCGAGGTAGGCCGCGCCTTGATCGCAGTCCCCGCGCCGGAGCGCTGCGATGGCCTTGAAGACGAACAACTCGGAATTTTCGGGCGTCAGTTGCAGCAGCTCGTCCGCAGTCTTCTCCGCGCCTTCGACATCGTTGCGCAGGAATTTTTCGTGCAGTTCATAGCCCAATGCGGTCACCCGTCCTGCATCCGGCTTCAGGGTGATGCGGGCCTGCCGCAGGACATCGGCGGCCCGCAACGGATTCTTGACCGCATAGGCCTGGAAGTCCTGCTGTGCGCCGGCGTTGTCGCCCAGCCGCTGCTTCAGGCTGGCGCGCCACAGCAGCAGGTCGGGCTCCGGACTGCCCAGCGTAATGGCCTTGTCGAGGTCGGCGATGGCCGGCGCGCTCTCTTGGCGCGCCATCAGAATATAGGCGCGCAACAGGTAGCCTTGCGGATTTGCCGGCAGCAGCGCGACGGCCCGTGTCAGGTCGGCCATCGCCTCATCGGTCTCGCCCTGGGCGATCAGGAGCTGTGCCCTGATCAGCAGCAGTTCGCCCGCGCGGTCGGATTGCCGGATCAGGTCGCCGAGCATTGACATGCCCTCGTCGCTACTGCCCGACCCGATCAGCAGCAGCGACTTGTTCATCATCGCGGGCGGATATCCAGGGGCCATGGCCAGCGCCCGGTCCGTATCGGCGATGGCGCCTAGCAGATCGTTCATCCTGGCACGGGCCCAACCCCGCTGCAGCAGGGCGTCGAGCATGCCGGGCTCCAGTGACAGCGCGCGGTTGAACTCCACGATGGCGTCGAACTGCCTGTTATCGATCTGCAGCAGCACGCCGCGGATGAAATACAGCGAGGGCGACAGCGGGCGCCGGATGATCTGCTCGTCGAGTTCCCTGAGCGCAGCCGGCGACTTGCCCTCGGCCTGCAGTTTGATGAGGCGCTGGAGCAGCGCGTCGTCGTCGCTGCCGGCCAGACCGTCGCCGGGCAGCTGGTTCATGCACTGCTCGATGGGGTAGGCGTCCAGCGGGTCGAGCGTGCTGCAGAACGAGCGTTGCTCGGGCAGATCTGGCGTCATGGCGTAGGTAGCTGGCGCGGCAGCCAGCATCACAAGCATCGACAATCGGCGAACAAACAGATCAATGAATCGCATGCGCTTTCCCCAAACGCCGTCACGAGCTTGCCCCGAAATCGTGAGGCCGACAATGCCTGCGATATCAGGGAGTCGAGGCCGCATCCCCCGTCACCGCCCCATTCTCGAACGGGTACAGGAACGGCCGCTCGGCCAGTTCCTGCCTGGTCAGCGGGCAGGTCCTGCTTTCGGGCAAAGTCAGGATGCGGCCCGTCGGTTTCAGCGCCGCGAGGACGCGCGGGTCGGTGCGGAGGCGGTCGAGCATCGCCAGTTCGCGGCGCTCGATGTCGGACGTCGCGGGTGTGCGCGGCCGCACGTGCAGGCTGTCCAGCAGCGCGCGGCCGTCGCCGGGGGCGCGCAGAGTCTCCACCAGCGCAACCGCCCGGTCGAAGCCGCGCAGCAGGCCGACGGCCATGACCGCGGCGATCGGATTGCCGGCGGCATGGGCCTGCGCATAGTCGAGCGAGGCGTCACGCTCCTTGCGCCGGCCCGCCGCGTCATGGGCGAGGGCACGGATGTAGTGGGCCATGACGATGGCGTAATCGTAGGACGGACTGATCGCCTCGGCCCGCGCCACGCGCTCAATCGCCGCGTCGTAATCGCCGTTCCCCAGCATCACGAACGCCGCGTTGAGCATCAGCGGCAGGGTGTAGGGGTTGTCCGGCCCCAGCCGGGCGATGCCGTCGTTCCAGACGGCGAGCGCCGCGCCGGCGTCGCCGCGCTTGAGCGCCTCGTTGGCGATGGTCTCGAACACGGGCACGCCGAACTGGTCCTGGTCCGCATAGCGCGGCAGCGATAGGGTCATGCGCCGGGCGGCGCTGGCGGCCTCGCCGCCGCAGCCCATCTGCTGCAGCACGCTCATGGCGTAGACCGCCGCGAACAGGTCTTCCGGGTTGCGCGTGTGGTTTTCCCACGCGGCCTCGAACGACTTCCGGTACAAGGCCGTGCCGTCGAGCGGCTGCCGCAGGACGGCTGCGTCCCACAGCGGCGCATAGACGGCGTCGCTGCTCGCCGCGAGCAGCACGTCATGGGCGCCGATCCGGTTCACCAGCGCCTCGGCCTCCTGCGTCCTGCCGGCATGCACCAGCGACCGGGCCTTCAGGAACAGCTCGAAATCCTCGCCCTGGGACGGCGGCGTGGCGACCGCCAGCAGGTCGTCGGCCAGCGTCCAGGTGTCGCCGGACTGCAGCCGCCAGACCATATCTGCCACGGCGCGCAGCAGGGTGTCGTCGGCCGGCTTCTTCTCGCGCAGATAGGGCAGTGCCGTCTCGCCGGCCTCGGCGGTGCGGTCGAGGAAGTAGAGGCTGAGGATCTGCATCTGCCACGCCCAGTCGCCATATTCCTCCGACGCGCGCAGCGTGCCGAAATCCGGCAGCGCGCCGGCGAGGTTGCCGGCCTCGTAGCGGAAGGTGGCGCGGGTCTGCAGGTACATATCGTCGTCGGGCGAGAGACTGACCGCGTTCTCGATGGCGGCGAGCGCCGTGTCGCGGTCGCCGCTGCCCCACAGCACCTTGGCGCGGATGTACTGGCTCTCGGCGGTCTTGCCGATGCTGGATTCGAGCTCGTCCAGGTCGGCCAGCGCCAGCGCGCGGTCGCCCAGCGCCTGCGAGGCGTAGGCGCGCACCATCAGCACCGCCGGGCGCGCCCAGGGCGTGGTCGCCAGCACCTGCTCGGCGATGGCGCGGGCGCCCCTGGCGTCGCCCTTCTCGATCTTGATCACCGCCAGCATCAGCCGGGGCAGGGGATCGCCTGGGCCGTCGCCAAATAGCGACGGCAGCTCGGCCTGCATCGCCGGATCGGCGCCGGGATGCTGCCGGTGCAGCGCCGCCAGGTCGGCGATGGCGCCTTCCGCGTCGCCTTTCGCGGCCTTCGCGCGGCTGCGCAGCACGATCAGGAACGGATCCTGCCCGCCCAGCGACAGCGCCTTGTCCACGTCGGTCAGCGCGCCGTCCATGTCGCGGCGGTCGAGCCGGATGCGCGCCCGCACCGCATAGACCGACGGATCGTCGGGCGCCGCTTCCGCGGCCTTCTCGGCGTCGGCCGCGGCCACGTCGAGCCGTGCCAGATCGGCCAGCGCCGTCGCCTTGACCAGCCGCAGCCAGACGAAATCGGGCGCCAGCGATGCGGCGTCGTCGAGCAGCGTCAGCCCCTCGCTCTCCCTGCCGGCGCGCAGCAGGATCAGGCCCTTGTAGGCCAGCGCCGCCGGGTTCTCGCCGACGATGGCGAGCGCGGCGTCGATGTCCGCCAGGCCCTGCGCCGTGTCGCCCAGCCCCGCGCGCACCAGGCCGCGATGGGCCAGCGCCACCGTGTTCTGCGGATCGAGCGCGACGGCCTTGTCGAACGCCGCGATTGCGTCGGCGTCCCGGTGCAGGCGCATCAGCGCATAGCCGCGCATGAACGCCACGTCGCCGTTGAACGGCTGCCTGGCGGCCAGGGCGTCGATGGCCACCAGCGTCATGGCGTAGTCATAGGCCTGGAACGCGGTGCTGACCGCCATCCACTCGCGGACGCCGTCCTCGGGCTCCTTCGGTGTCTTTTGCGCGCACTCAATCCCCGACGGCAGGCCGCAGTCGGGCCGGATCGGGTCGATCTTCCGGTCGGGCGGCGCGGCGGCGAATGCCGGGGCGCTGGCCAGCAGCAGGACCAAGAGCCATGCACGCAGAATGCCTGTCCTCATTCGAGGCTGACCATCAGCTTGCCCTTGTTCGAGCCGTCGAACAGCGCGCGGAAAATCGCCGGCATGCGGGTGAAATCGGTGCGGATGTCCTCGCGGGCGTCGATCTTGCCCGCCCGGTACCAGTCCTCGAGCTGGACCAGCGCATCGTCGATCCGGTCGGCGAAGTCGGGCAGCAGGAAGCCCTCGATGAAGGCCCGCTTGACCAGCAGGTTCCACAGATTGCGCGGGCCGGGGCGCGGCTCGGTGTCGTTGTATTCGGCGATGGAGCCGTTCATGACGATGCGGGCGCGCATGTTGATGTTGTCGAGCACGGCCTCGAGCATGGGGCCGCCGACATTGTCGTAATAGATGTCGATGCCTTCCGGGCACGCCTGTCTGACCGCGGCCGACAGGTCGCCGGCGGTGCGGTAGTTCAGCGTGGCGTCGAAGCCCAGCACGTCCTCCAGGTAGCGGCACTTCTCGTCGCTGCCGGCCGAGCCGACCACGTGGCAGCCATAGATTCTGCCGATCTGGCCGGCCAGCGTGCCCATGTTGCCGGCGGCGCCGGAGATGAACAGGGTCTCGCCGGCCTTCGGCTTGCCGATGTCGCGCAGCGCGATCAGCGCGCTGCAGCCCATGCCGCCCAGCAGGCTGTTGTATTTGGCCAGCGGGATCGTGTTATCGGCCGGCAGCTTGCGGAACACGAAGCCGGCGCCGAGCAGCGAATACTCCGACCACGAGCCGATGGCGTAGAGCCGGTCGCCGACCGGGTAATCCGGGTTGCGCGAGCTGATCACCTCGCCGATGACGCCGGCGCTCACGGCTGCGCCCAGCGGAATCGGCGGGAAGTAGTTGCCGCCCTTGTCCATCCAGCCGCGCTGCGCCGGATCGACCGACAGGACCAGGTTGCGGGTGACGAATTCACCGTCGCCGGGTTCCGGCACCGGGCTTTCGATCAGCTCGAAGTCGGCGTCGGCGGGCACGCCCGTGGGGCGACGCTTCAGGATCCACTGGCGATTGGTGGTCAAGGGTGGCCTCCGCCGGATTGTTGCCCGTGCAGGTTTCTGTGACATACTGCGCGCAGCCGACCATACCACCATCCGGCGGGACAAGGGCAGCAAGCGCATGAAAAAGGCGGATCAGGAGCAGGCGCCGATCATCGACGACGCCGAGTACAAGGAGCGCCTGCTGCAGCTCCAGATCGAACTGGTCAAGATGCAACGGCACAACATCGCCAACGACCGCAAGGTGCTGGTGATCTTCGAGGGCCGGGACGCGGCGGGCAAGGACGGCACCATCAAGCGCGTCGTCGAGCATATGAGCCCGCGCGAGACGCGGGTCGTGGCGCTCAGCAAGCCGACCGATCGGGAAAAGACCGCCTGGTATTTCCAGCGCTGGGTGGAGCATCTGCCCATGGCCGACGAGTTCGTGGTGCTCAACCGCAGCTGGTACAACCGCGCCGGCGTCGAGCGGGTGATGGGCTTCTGCGCCGACGACGAGCTCAGGGAGTTCTACGAGACCGTCGGCTTCTTCGAGCAGATGCTGATCCGCTCGGGTCTCGTGCTGTTCAAGTACTATCTCGACATCTCGAAGGACGAACAGAAGAAACGCCTCAAGGAACGCCGGCGGGATCCGCTGACCCAGTGGAAGGTCAGTCCCATCGACGCATCCGCGACCAAGCTGTGGAAGCAGTACAGCGCGGCGCGCAACGACATGTTGGCGCATACCCACAATCCGGCCGCGCCGTGGACCATCGTCAAGGCGGACCACAAGAAGACGGCGCGGATCAACCTGATCTCGGACATGCTGTCGAGGCTCGACTACGAGGGCAAGAAGGAGAAACTGATCCGGTGCAATCCATCCATCGTGTTCACCTATGATCCTTCCTATGTGGAGAATGGGCTGATCGCGCCCTGACCATGGAGATCGAGCTCAAGCTGACGGTCTATCCGGGCGACGTGCCCGCCATATTGCGGGCGGTGGGCGACGTGGCGTCGGTCGTCCAGCCGCCGGCCGTGAGGCGGCTGGAGAGCCGCTATTACGACACGACCTGCCGCAAGCTGAAGTCGAGCGGCATGACCCTGCGCGTGCGCCGGGTCGGGCAACGGTTCATCCAGACGGTCAAGACCGAGGGCGACGGCCTGTTCGCCCGCGGCGAGTGGGAAAAGCCGGTGGCGTCCTTCGCGCCGGAACTGGACGGCCACGCCGACGGCCTGCGCGAAGCGTTCGTCACCGATATCGAGCGCAACAGGCTGGTGGCCTGCTTCCCGGCCTGGCGCGCAGATCCAAGCCGTATCGAACTGGCCATCGACACCGGCGTGATCCGCGCCGGCGGGCGCGAACTGCCGGTCAACGAGGTCGAGCTCGAGCTGATCGACGGCGCCGCTGCCGACCTGTTCGACCTGGGCGCGCGGCTCGCCGAGCTGGTGCCGCTGCGGCTTTCGATCGACGCCAAGTCGGCGCGCGGCTACCGGCTGGCCGAGGATACGCCGCCGCCTTCGGTCAAGGCCGAGCGGCTGGAGTTCCCCGACGACATCACGCTGGAAGACGGCATGCGCGAAAGCCTGCGGGCCTGCATCCGGCAGTGGCTGGCCAACCAGGCCTCGGCATTCGACGGCCGCGATCCGGAGGGCGTGCACCAGATGCGTGTGGCGCTGCGCCGGCTGCGCTCGGCGATCAACTTCTTCCGGGATTTCATTCCGGATCCACCGCTGGAAGAGTTCCGCGACCAGTCGAAATGGGCGGCGGGTAGCCTGGGTCCGGCGCGGGACTGGGACGTGTTCCTGCTGGAAACCCTGCCGCCGGTGATGGAGCTTTGGCCCGAACACCGCGGCCTGCGGGCTTTGCACGACGGCGCCCGGCGGATGCGGGACGAGGGATACACCGAGGCGCGGGTGGCCATGAGCTCGCCCGCCTATACCGTGTTCGCCCTGCGCCTGGCCGGATGGGTCGAGCGCCGTGGCTGGCGGTCGGGACTGTCCGAGGAAGCCATGAAGGCCGTGAAACGGCCCATGACCGAGCATGCCGGCGGCCTGCTGGACCGGCTGTACCACCAGGCGCTGGACGCGGGCGCCGACTTCGAAAGCCTCGACGCCGAGGCCAAGCACAAGCTGCGCATCGCGCTGAAGAAGCTGCGCTACGCGGGCGAGTTCTTCCGCGGCCTCTATCCGCGCAAGGATGTGAAGAAGTTCCGCGACGCGCTCACCGACATGCTCGACCTGCTCGGCAAGCTCAATGACCTGACCGTGGCCCAGGGCCTGTGCGGCAAGCTGATGGAAGCGGCCGACGACGATGAGGCGCCGGCGTCGGGCACCGCAACGCTGGTGACGTTCCACGAGCAGCGCGGCCACGTATCGGACAAGGCGCTGTCGAAGGCCTGGGCCGACCTGCGCGGCGCCGATCCGTTCTGGCGGGATTAGAGCGCTTTCAGCCAAGGCGGAATCGCCTTGGCGTCCGAAAGCCGCGGCGACGAATGCTAGAGTGGTTCAGCGTCAGCTGAACCACTCTAGCGGGCGAACCAGAACACGAGGCCGCTGGCAATCATCGAGGCGAGGAAGCCCGCGCCGACCCGTGCCGCCATGCCAAGGCTGCCGATCCACAGGATGATGCCGAGCTTGGCGACCACGTTGACGTAGACGGCGGCCATGACCGCCAGCACGCCCACGGCCGGATCCAGCCCGGCGGTCACCATCTGCGCCGCCGTCAGCGTCGGCGCGTCCACGTCGGTCAGCCCGGCCAGGGCCGAAACCGCCAGCAGCCCCGAATTGCCCAGCCAGTCGCGCACTCCCGCCGAGGCGACCATCACCACCGCCAGCAGGACTCCGAAGCGCAGCGGCACCTTGAGATCGAAAGGCTCGACCATCTCCCGCGCCGTCTCTTCGGTCCGGATCGGCGTGCGCGGCCAGATCGCCGCGAGCACGACGAGGCTCGCCGCGGTCATGGCGCCGAGCGGCAGCGCCAGCCGCCAGGCGAGCGTCGGCGAGAACACCGCGCAGGTGCCCAGCACGCGCAGATACATCACGGTGGAACCCGCCAGCGCCGCGGCGGCCGACACCGGCTCCATGGCCTTGGCGCCCCGCGACAGCTTTGACATGGCCACCGCGATGGCGGTCGAGGAGGTCATGCCTCCGAGGAAGCCGGTCACCATCATCCCGCGCTTGGGCCCGACCCATTTGACCGCCAGGTAACCGCCGAACGACATGGCGCTGATCAGCACCACCATCAGCCAGATGGTATAGGGGTTGAGCGCGTTCCATGGGCCGAATCCCCGGTTCGGCAGCACCGGCAGGATGACCAGCGACATCACCAGCAGCCGGAACGCCGCCAGCATCTCCTTGCGCTCGAGGGTCTCCAGCCAGTGGTGCAGCGACGGCTTCAGGCCCAGCAGCACCGTGACCACCACAGCGCTCGCCACCGCGACCTGATGCTCACCGAATCCCGCGATCACGCCCAGTGCGAAGGTCAGCACCAGGGCGATTTCGGTGGTGATGCTCCGGTCCGCGGACTGCCGCCGGCTGACGATCAGCGACATGACCACCAGTCCGCCCGCCACCAGCGCGATCGCCGCCAGCGCGGCTACGCCGTAATTCCGCGACAGAATGGCGGCCACGCCGCCCAGCAGGCCGAACAGCGAGAAGGTGCGCAGGCCCGCGACGCGCCCGCCCTCGGGCCGGTCGCGTTGCGACCAGCCGCGCTCGACGCCGATCATGGCGCCGATGCCCAGCGCGATGGCGAGGTCGAGGAGAGGCTTGGCGTCGGTCATCGTCGGGGCACCGGACTGTGAGGCTGGGCGACATGGTACGCCAGGGGCGGCGCGATATCACGATACGTCCCAGTTTGCGCGGCCAGTTGAACACACTATAAGCGTCCCCGACCAACCCAGCCGAAACGAGAAACCGGGAAGACGCCATGATCCGCGACCAGGAAATCTTCAGCCAGCTGCGCGACACCATCCGCCGCTTCGTCAATGAGCGCCTGATCCCGGCCGAGGACAGGGTGGTCGAGGACAACGCCGTGCCGGCGGAAATCCTGCGGGAGATGCGCGAGATGGGCCTCTATGGCATGACCGTGCCGGAGGACTATGGCGGGCTGGGCCTGACCACCGAGGAAGAGGCCTACATCATCATGGAGCTGGGCCGTGCGTCGCCGGCCTTCCGCTCGAAGATCGGCACCAACAACGGTATCGGCTCGCAGGGCATCGTCATCGACGGCACGCCCGAGCAGAAGGCGCGGTTCCTGCCCAAGGTGGCGTCGGGCGAATATGTCGCGTCCTTCGCGCTCACCGAGCCGGACGCCGGCTCCGACGCGGCGAGCATCCGCACCACGGCGATCCTCGACGGCAACGAGTACGTGGTGAACGGCACCAAGCGCTATATCACCAATGCCGCCGATGCGTCGATCTTCACCCTGATGGCACGGACCGACCCGTCGAACAAGGGCGCCGGCGGCGTCTCGGCGTTCATCGTCGAGAAGGACAGCCCCGGCCTCACCGTCGGCAAACCCAACAGGAAGATGGGCCAGGCCGGCGCCAACGTGTACGACGTGATCTTCGAGGATTGCCGCGTGCCGGCCGCCAATCTGATCGGCGGCGTTCCCGGCCAGGGCTTCAAGACCGCCATGAAGACGCTGGACCGCGGACGCCTGCACATCTCGGCGCTGTGTGTGGGCGTGTCGCAGCGGCTGGTGGAAGAATCGGTGCGCTATGCCATCGACCGCAAGCAGTTCGGCCAGGCCATCGCCGAGTTCCAGCTGGTCCAGGCCATGCTGGCCGACAGCCGCACCGAATCCTACGCCGCCCAGTGCATGGTGCTCGATGCCGCCCGCAACTACGACGCCGGCAACCGCAACGTCGGCGACATCGCCGCCTGCAAGTATTTCGCCTCGGAGATGGTGGGCCGCGTCGCCGACCGCGCGGTGCAGATCCACGGCGGCGCGGGCTACATGTCCGAATACGCCGTCGAGCGCTTCTACCGCGACGTGCGCATCTTCCGCATCTACGAGGGCACCTCGCAGATCCAGCAACTGCTGATCGCGCGCAATTTGATCAAGGAGTTCCGCGGGTAAAGAACGGCTTTAACCGCCACTGGCGACGATCAGGCGGCGTGATCTATTGGCCTATCGTGAGCCGAACCGGCTTGCCGGCCCTGCTCAACATCTCGACAAGCGCGTCGATGGTGAACTTCGTGGTCTTCTTGTTGACCACATCGGACACTCGGGGACGTGACACCATCAATATCTGGGCAGCGTCGGCCTGCTTCAGGTGATGCTGTTCGATCCAGTCGGCCAACTCGCCCATCAGTTGCTCCTTGAGCAGGCGGATATCCCTGATCTGCTTGTCAGACGCCGCCCGGAGGCGCTCTGCTTCATCGGGCGCGAATCCCAGTTCGCGAAACAGGTTTGCACCGGGTTTCGTCACGTGGCGGATTCTGGTGTCAATTGTCATTGTCGTCTCTCCGTGCACCGATCACGGCGCAATAGCGCGTTTTCGCGATATCCTTGTCACGCCGGCTTGTCGCCTGGGTCTTTTTCTGGAAGCAATGCAGGACATACACGGCTTCCTCGAACTTCGTCACATACATGATCCGGAAAGCGCCGTCGTTCTCCTTGATGCGAATTTCCCGCGTGCCTGCGCCGACGTCGTTGAACGGCTTCCAATCGTCGGGCTCGACGCCTGCCTGAACCTTTCCCAATTGGAAGCCAGCTTGTCGCCGTGCGTCATCGGGGAAACCCAAGAGATCGTCATATGACGATCCCACCCAGAGGATCTGCTTCTCGTCTTCCATGACTAGCCCGGATTTCTCACCCCGCCGATGATTGTTGAGTTGAGGTTGTCGAGGGTTGTGCGGGTTGGCGGATGGGCACGACAAGACCACCGGCGAGATTGCCGCTGGTTTTTGTGAGTTG
>JALHLV010000026.1 GCA_022844405.1 Sphingomonadales bacterium
ACGTGGCGTGGTGTCGCAAGAAAGCCCCATCCGTGACGGACCCGTCTAAATTGCGCCTCGCACTCTTTCAACCTGACATCCCCCAGAATCTGGGTGCAAATCTCCGGCTTGCGGCGTGCTTTGGCGTCGCAGTCGACATCATCGAGCCGTGCGGCTTCCCGCTCACTGACCGCGCGTTGAAGCGCACAGCCATGGACTATGGGGAAAACGTCCCGATTTCCCGTCATTCCGGCTGGTCGGCGTTTCGCGAGTCGCAGCTGGAATCGGGAGCCCGACTGATCCTGTTCACGACCCGCGGCAGCGTTCGTCTCGAAATGCATGCCTTCCAACCCGGTGATATCCTTCTCTTTGGCAGGGAATCTGCCGGGGTCCCGGACGCGGTCCACGCCGCAGCCGACTCACGCGTCGCGATCCCCCTGGCGGGAGGTGCACGCTCCCTGAATGTCGCGGTGTCTGCCGGCATCGCCCTGTGGGAGGCGCTTCGACAAACAGGCCAGTTGCCAGCTGGCTGACCCGGACATGGCCAGGGACAAAGCCCGCCTCGACGATGCAATCGTGCCATGTCATCGTCATTTCTGCATTGCCGTTAGTGGATGAACGCGCGGGCTCATGGCGTCACCGGACCTTCAGTTGAAATTCCACAAGGACCGCGACCGCCTCCTCGCTGAGGCGCATGCACGGCCATCAACGCCCCTGGCGGCGCCGGCACTTTCGACTCGCATCGTCTCCTTGTCAGGAGAAGCTGGGTCTGAGGGCGATCGTCTTCATATGGCCGCGCTCTGCCGCAAGTTCGCAGCTCCGGAGCCGGGCGTCGGCGCCAGATGGTGCCTTCTTGAGGCGGGGTCGTGGTCGCTGCGTTGGGAGCGTCACACCGAAGCCTCCACATGGACTGTCTTCCGCCCCGGTGTCGAACCTGACGTCGCCAATTTCGGCGTCACCGCACTCGATGTCGTCCCGCTTGACTGGCTGTCAAACATGCCGGGGGAAATACTCGTCGCAGCTCATGCCGCGATCGTTGCTGCCAGGCCCTCGCGTTTTCCGTTTGCCCCGGACGAACTGGTTGCCGCCCGCATCGCCTCCGGTGCGATTGAGGTGTTTACCGATTTTCGCGCAGGTCCTGATTCCTTTACCCGCTTCGTTCTGGTGGATGGCGGCGTCGGCGACGCGCTTGTTGGGCGCACGCTGCAACAGCTGTTTGAAGTTGAAACCTACCGCCTGCTGGCCTTGCTCACTTACCCGCTGGCGCTTCAGGCAACGGCGGCGCTGACGGAGCTCGAGAGCGAGATCGACGCCGCGGCAGCTCAGGTGGTAAATGAGAACGGCGTGGAATCGGACCGAACTCTGGTGAACAAGCTTGCGGCCCTTGCTGGACAGGCCGAGCGTCTGGCGGGCCAGACTAACTTCCGCGTCGCCGCCTCGCGCGCCTATTACGGCCTGGTCGGCGCCCGCATCACGAGCTGGAACGAGCTGGCCATCGACGGCCGGCCGACCTTGGGTGAGTTCATGGAACGCCGGCTTGCGCCCGCGATGCGCACATGTGTGTCCGTCGCCGAGCGCCAGCAGGGCGCCATCGAGCGGATCGCCCGCACTGTGCAGATTCTCAACACTCGCGTCGAAGTCGCCTCGGAGATGGTTAACGTCAACCTTCTGGCGTCGATGGACAGCCGATCGCGCGTGCAGCTCCGCCTGCAGGAGACAGTCGAGGGCCTGTCGATCGTCGCGGTCTCCTATTATGCGCTGTCGCTTCTGAAGGTGGCTTTCGACGGCGTCGCAGTCGTTGCGCCCTGGCTGGACCCCACAGTTGCAACCGCGCTGTCCGTGCCGGTCGTGGTCTATCTGGTCTGGCGCTTCCTGCGCGGCGTCAAGAAAACCGTGTTGAGCAAGTGAGCGTCGAAAAGTCCGCGCTCATGCGCGCTTGACCCTCTTGCGGCAGGCGTCATCCTTGAGCACGGTCAAATTCTGATGCGCACTGTTTTCCCCTTTTCGGCGATCGTTGGCCAGGACGCGATGAAGCGGGCCCTGCTGATCGCCGCCATCGATCCCGGCATCGGCGGCGTGATGGTGTTCGGCGATCGGGGCACCGGCAAGTCGACGGCCGTGCGCGCTCTCGCAGCCCTGCTGCCGCCCATGCGTGCGGTGAAGGACTGCCCCTACCATTGCGATCCGGAGGCAGACGCGGGCCGCTGCACGCCGGATTGTCCCTCGCGCACCACCAAGGGCGCCGTTAAGACCGAGCTGCGTCCGACTCCCGTCGTGGACCTGCCGCTCGGCGCCACCGAAGACCGTGTCGTCGGCGCGCTGGACCTGGAGCAGGCGCTGACCCGCGGCGAGAAACGCTTTGAGCCAGGCTTGCTGGCCAAGGCGCACCGCGGCTTCCTGTACATCGACGAAGTGAACCTTCTCGAAGACCATCTGGTCGATCTGCTGCTGGACGTGGCCGCGTCTGGAGAGAACGTCGTCGAACGCGAAGGCCTGAGCGTTCGCCATCCGGCGCGCTTCGTGCTCATCGGAACTGGCAACCCGGAAGAAGGCGAACTCCGCCCCCAGCTCCTCGACCGCTTCGGTCTTTCGGTCGACGTGAAGACGCCTACCGTCCTCGCTGATCGCGTCGCCGTTGTTCGCCAACGCGATGCGTTTGATCGCGACCCCGAAACCTTTGCCGCAGCGTGGACGAAGAAAGACGCGCAGGTACGCGATCGAATTGTGAAAGCGCGCGCTTTGCACAGCAATCTTGCGCTGCCCGACGAGGTGGTCGAGTGCGCGGCCACGCTCTGCATGAAGATCGGCTCGGACGGCCTGCGCGGTGAGCTGACACTAATCCGCGCAGCCCGCGCGCTTGCCGCTCTTGAAGGCGCCAAGGCCGTTTCGACAACTCACCTGCGTGAGATTGCCGTGATGTCTCTGCAGCACCGGCTGCGTCGCAACCCGCTGGACGATGTAGGCTCGGCATCGCGTATTGAGCGCGCGCTGGGCGAAATCTTCGCGCCGTGATCGCGGGCGCGCCAGTGCAGTTCGATCCATGGGCCGACGCCATGGCTGCTGCTGCACTGCTTGCTGTCGATCCTTCGGGACTAGGCGGTGCAATCATCCGCGGCTTTCCCGGTCCGGCGCGCGACGCGTGGCTGGATACGCTGAGGTCAATGCTCCCGGCAGACGCCCCCATGCGCCGCGCGCCATCTCACATCGACGACGAGCGTCTGCTGGGTGGGCTCGATCTCTCCGCAACGCTGGCCGCCGGCCGCCCGGTCGCCAGCCGCGGACTCCTGAGCGAAAGCGCCGGCGGCGCGGTCATACTGTCCATGGCTGAGCGATGCTCAGCGGCGACCGGCGCACGAATCGCCGCGGTCATCGACGCCGATGCTGACCACGTTGGTTTCATTCTGGTCGCGCTCGAAGAGGGCGTCGAGCCTGATGAACGCGCGCCGGATGTGCTGGCGGAACGCGTCGCCTTTCATCTTGATGTCAGCAGCCTTCGGCCACGCTTGCTTCCCGTGCCAGCGTGCGAAGGTATTGCCGCCGCCCGCGCTGCACTTGCGCGGATGAGGGCGTGCGACGATCAGCTGATCGAGACGATCTGCTCGGCTGCGTCCGCTTTTGGCGTCTCCTCAACGCGCGCGGCGTTGTTCACGCTAAGGGCTGCGCGAGCTGCTGCTGCCGTCGCAGGACGACCAGCGGTCACGCAGGACGATCTCGAACTCGCAGCGCGCCTGGTGCTCGCACCCCGGGCAACGTTCGTACCGGCAGAAGCGCCGCCCAAGCAAGCGCCGCCGCCTCCTGATGATGCCGGCGAGGAGGGCGCGCCGCCTGAACAGCCAACGGCAGATGAAGCGGCAGACCGCGTCGTCGCCGCTGTGCAATCCGCCCTGCCGCCCGAATTCCTCTCGCAGTTCCTCGACGTGCGCGCCGAGCGTCGCGCCCTCGCGCGTTCAGGTGGGGCAGGAGCCGCCGCGAAATCTGCACGCCGGGGCCGGCCGCTCGGCGCCCGCTCCGGAACGCTTCGCACAGGCGACAGGCTCGACCTCGTCGCGACGCTTCGCGCCGCCGCGCCATGGCAGAAACTGCGCCGCCGGGAATCCGCCTCGAGCAAGGCCCGCGTGCTGGTGCGCAAGAACGACTTTCGCATCCGCCGCTTCGTGCAGCGGCTTGAGTCGACGACAATCTTCGTGGTCGATGCCTCTGGGTCGACAGCCGCGCAGCGCCTCGCCGAAGCCAAGGGCGCCGTCGAGAACCTGCTGGCCGAAGCCTACGTCACGCGCGCACGCGTCGCCCTGATCGTGTTCCGCGACAAGGCCGCAGAACTTCTGCTGCCGCCGACGCGCTCACTTTCACGGGCGAAGCGGTCCTTGGCGGACCTGCCCGGTGGCGGCGCAACGCCGCTGGCCACCGCAATCGATGTGGCGTCGCTTCTGGGCCAGGCTGAACGCGCCAAGGGGCGCACACCGCTGATCGTGTTCCTCACAGACGGCCGCGGCAATGTCGGTCGCGATGGCGAGCCCGGCCGGCCACGCGCGGAACAGGATGCGCGTGATGCCGCCCGGGCCCTTCGCGCCACGGCGCTTCCGGCGGTCTTCATCGACACATCTCCCCGTTCGCGTCCGGGGGCAGAAGACCTGGCCGTCGCGATGGGCGCCGCCTACGCGCAGCTGCCCTTCGTGGACAGCGGAGCAGTCGCCGCCGTCGTGCGGGCCAACGCTCCCTCACGGCGATGACACGCGCGCTCGACTGGAATGTTCAGGGCCGAGACTGGCCCAACCGTGAGGCAAGCCGCTTTGTCGACGTTCGCGGCCTGCGCTGGCACGTTCAGGTCACGGGCGCGGGGCCGCCGCTTGTCCTGTTGCATGGAACAGGCGCCGCCACGCATTCCTGGCGCGATGTGGCGCCGCTGCTTGCGCGAACCCATCAGGTTGTGGCTCTGGACTTGCCGGGACATGGCTTCACCGCGACGCCGCGCAGCAATAACGACTTCACGCTCCCGAATGTGGCGCGGGCCGTTGGCGAGCTTCTGAAGACGCTCGATGTTTCGCCTACCGCGCTTGTCGGACACTCCGCTGGCGCGGCCATCGCTGTCCGGATGGCGCTCGACCGCGTGTGCTCCCCTTCTGCGATCGTGGGGATCAACGCTGCGCTGCTTCCCTTCCCCGGACCGCTTGGCCCCCTCGCGCCCTTGCTCGCGCGAACACTGTTCTACAACCCGTTCTCGCTTGGCCTGTTCGCCTATCGCGCAGAGCAGCGCAACGCGATCAGCGACCTGATGCGCAGCACAGGTTCGACGCTTGATGAGCGCGGGCTCGATTTCTACGAGCGGCTGTTCCGCAGCCGCGACCATCTCAAGGCCACTGTCGCCCTGATGGCGCACTGGGATCTTGAGACGCTGCGACGTGACCTGCCGAGGCTTGCGTCCTCTTTGACGCTCATCGTCGGCGCCAGGGATCGCGCCGTGCCGCCGACCGCAGCTGACAGCGTTGCGCGGCTGGCTCAGCACGCGCGGATTGTGCTGGCGCCGGGGCTGGGCCACCTCGCCCACGAGGAAGCCCCCGCTGTTGTCGTGGACATGATCCTCGCCGCGCTGCATCACGTGTAGCAAGACAATCGCCTTGCAGGACTGCGCAGGACGATCTTAGTGTCATCCCATGTTGACACTCGACCCTGCTCAGTCCGCCGCTCGGCCCGATCGCGATGACCGACGGCACGCCATCGTCATCGGCAGCGGCTTTGGTGGCCTCGCTGCGGCCGTGAGGCTGGGGGCCAGGGGATATCGCGTCACCGTGCTGGAGCGCCTCGATGCCCCTGGCGGCCGCGCCTACGTGTATCGGCAGGACGGGTTCACCTTCGATGCTGGTCCAACCATCATCACCGCGCCCTACCTTCTCGAAGAGCTCTGGACGCTGTGCGGCAGACGAATGGCAGACGACATCGATCTTCGCCGAATTGACCCGTTTTACAGAATTCGCTTCGATGACGGCAGCGTCTTCAGCGCCAGCAGTGATCATGCGGCAATGCGCGAAGAGGTTGCCCGCTTCGATCTTGGCGACGTTGCGGGCTTTGAACGTTTTCTGCGTGACAGCGAGAAGATCTACGAAACGGCTTTCGAGAAGCTCGCCGATCAGCCATTTCACCGTATCGGGACCTTGCTGAAAAGCGCGCCGGATCTCATCCGGCTTGGCGGCTACCGCTCAGTCTTCAGCCACGTGTCGCGCTATTTTCGAAACGAGAAGCTCCGGATCGCTTTCAGTTTCCACCCACTTCTGATCGGCGGCAATCCGCTGTCCACCACAGCCTATTACAGCCTTGTGGGACATCTGGAGCGTACGCACGGCGTGCACTACGCCATGGGCGGCACAGGCGCGCTCGTCGATGGTCTTGTCCGGCTGATCGAGGGGCAGGGCGGTGCGCTGCGGCTGAATGCCGAAGTCGCGCAGATCACGGTCTCCTCCCGCCGTGCGACCGGCGTGCGGCTCGCGTCAGGGGAGCACGTCGCCGGTGATGTCGTGGTTTCGAACGCCGATGTTGGCTGGACCTACACCCAGCTGCTTTCCGAGCACAAGCGGCGCCGCTGGACTGACCGGAAGTTTGCCGGCAAGCGCTTCTCGATGAGTCTTCTGGTCTGGTACTTCGGCACCAACCGCAGGTTCGATGATGTCTATCACCACACGATGGTGCTCGGTCCCCGCTATGAAGGGCTTCTGCGAGACATCTTCTATCGCAAGATCCTGGCGAGAGACCTCAGTCTCTATCTGCATAGGCCAACCGCAAACGATCCGTCGCTAGCCCCGGCTGGTTGCGACGCCTTCTATGTCCTTGCGCCTGTACCTCACCTGGGCAGTGGTACCGATTGGGGCGAGGAGGGGGAACGGTGTCGCGCGATGATTCAGGCGCGCCTCGAGGAGACGCTTCTACCCGGACTCGGCGAAAGCATCGTTACCTCCCGCATGCTCACGCCTCAGGACTTTCGCGATCGTCTGCTATCGCTCAATGGCAGCGCCTTCTCGCTGGAGCCACGCCTTTTCCAGAGCGCCTGGTTCAGGCCACACAATGTCAGCGAAGAGATAGCCGGCCTCTACATGGTGGGCGCCGGTACCCATCCCGGTGCCGGCGTCCCGGGGGTCATCTCATCGGCGCGTATTCTCGACAAGGTCGTGCCTCACGCCGGTCGGGTTGTGGCTGGCTGAGACAAGCTGGCGGCGCTGGCATCTTCAGGAGCTGCCGACCGGAAGCCGTATCGGCCGATTCCGATGTCGGGCGGCGCCGAAATCGGCCAATAAGCGGGCCGCAGCGAGGCGCCCCGACATCGTCGCCATCGGAACGCCTGGGCCCGGATGTACGCTGCCGCCAGCCAGGTAGAGGCCCGGCAACCTGCCGCGCGAACCCGCGCGGGCGAAACTGCCCATCATGCCGTGGTTGGCGCGGCCATAAAGGGCGCCGCCCGTGGCCGGAAAAAGCGCATTGAAGCCACTCGGTGTCGTAACCACTGGGTCAGAGGCCGCTCTCACGTTGAGGCCACAGGCGCGAACCAGGCCAAACGCACGCTCGGAAAGATCAGCAATCGCTGCCTCATCGAGCGGCGCGCGGTCACCTTCGGCGGGTGCGTTGATCAGGGCGAGAAGGCGTTCCGGCGTGCCGGGAACAAACGCGCCAGCCTCGCCCCGGTCCTGCGCGCAGATATAGACAGTTGGTGCAGCTGTGATCTCGCGACGCCGAAACACGGAATCAAACTCGCGAGCGTAGTCCTCTGCAAAGAACACATTGTGATGCGCAAGCTCAAAGCCCTCGGTTCGCGCTGACAGGCACCAGGTAACTGCCGACAGCGAGCGATCGCGCGGGGCCGTCGCCGGTGCAGGGCGCTCCCTGGCTGTCAGAGCGGAGATGTCGCCATTGAAGACCACCGCATCTGCGTTCAGGCGCTCGCCATTCGTCAGCTGGATCCCGACAACGCGCCCGTGTTCGACAACCATGTGCCGCATCTCGGCCCCGAACCGGAATTGCGCGCCATGGCGCTCCGCCAGGCTCTGAACCGCGCGCGCGACCTGATGAATGCCACCCTTGACCAGCCACACCCCGTCTTGCTCGACATGGGCAATCAGCATCAGCGTCGCCGGGGCAGCCCAGGGGGAGGCGCCGACATACGTCGCATAGCGGCCAAAGAGCTGGCGCAAGCGGGGGTCCTGGAAATGATCGCCAAGTGCGCTCCATAGGGTTCGCATCGGCATCGTTCGCCACAGGTCCGGCAAGCCCCCAACACCGAGGCTTGCCACGAGGCTTGCCGGGGAGGGCCGCTCGGAGGCGATGAAGGGTCCAGCAAGCGTGCGATAGATTGCTCGACTCTGCTTGCAGAACGCCAGATAGGCGCTGGCCGCCGCTGGTCCCGAAAAGGCCCCGATCGCGTCAGCTGACCGCGTGATGTCCGCGAACAGGTCTAGTCTGCCGCCTTCGCGCCATGCGTGTCGCGCGAGTGTCTCGGCGGGCATCAAGCCGAGGCGATCATCCAGCTGCTCGCCCGCGTCGTTGAACAACCCCTCGAAGATCCATCGCATCGTGAAGACGGTCGGGCCTGCATCGATTGCAGCGCCTCCAACAGCGACCTGCCGCATCTTCCCGCCAGGCGCGGCAGCACGTTCGCAGACGATGACCTCCATTCCGGCTCGCGCCAGATCGGCGGCCGCCGCCAGGCCACCCATGCCAGCGCCGACGACAATGACGCGACGACCGAGGCTCACCGCGAGGGAGGGTCGGATGCCCGCGCTGTGCGCCGCCCCAGCTGGGGCCAGATGCTCAGCCCCGCCTTCAGATCGATCCGGATGCGGTGATAGATGATGAGCGACAGCCCGACGCAGAGTGGTATGGACCACAGGACCGGATGCAGCGCCAGCGATGGGGCGAGGCGTATCGAGCCAAACGCAAGGAACGCAGTGTAGACGGAGATCCCAGCGCCCACCAGCGCCTTCAGATGCTCCTTCATCCACTGCACCGGGCTCGGGTTGCGTGCATAGATGAAGCGGAGGTTGGTGACGCCCGTCGCCAGGCCGACGATCGAAAGGCCGATCATCAATGGCTGACCGATCAGCACGCCCTCCCATGCGCAGACCGCAGCAGCCAGGAGGACGAGGTACTGCAGTCCAATATTGAGAGCAGTCCGGTTGGCGGCGAGGTCGCGCCGGTTCGTTACGCACAGCCATCCGTACCAGCCAAGGTTGACCGTAAGAATGCCATTGTGAAGCATCAGCCAGCCGAAGATCCCGCGGACAAACGGCTCGTCGAACCTGCCCACGAGAAGAGGGTGCACGCCCATTGGATCATAGAGTGTCAGCAGGCTCATCGCGATCGCGAAGGAGCCCGTAAGCAAAACGCACCATGTGAAGATGCGGCCCCACCTGCGATGATTGATGCCGCCTTTTCGCCCCAGGACAGGCACCCAGAACGCCAGGGCCGCAGCAGATCCTGTAATTACATGCACGAAGATGAGCCCGTGGAATATTGCCAGCTCCATCCCATGCTTCTCCGTCCAGCAATCGTTGTGACTATCGCATTGGACTATCTCTCTGTAAAGTTATGTGTACACCTTCGGGGTCAGAGGTGCGCGTCAAACGATGCAGGCTGTGGCTGGAATTCCTGACGCAGGGCGAGGGCTCTATGCGCCGCCTAGGCCGGTGGCGCGACCTGCATTGCTGGCGCTGCTGCATGCTGCGCTGCGCGGCGATGGCGATCTTCTCAGCCTGCTCCCAGCCAACGCCTATCGGATGGAGATAGGGCCCCTCGGTTACTCGCGCCGCTCCATCCTGATCGTCAATCGCCCCGATCAGGTGCGCCGTGTCCTGTCTGATCCCGAAGGCATCTTTCCCAAGAGCGATCTCATGGTCGCAGCTCTGGCGCCGCTGATCGGCGATTCGCTCTTTGTGTCCTCAGGCGACACCTGGTGCCGCCAGCGACGGATGATCGATCCTGCATTCACGATGATGCGGGTCAACCGCGCCTTCCCTTCGATGCTTGAGGGCGCTCAAGCCTGTCAGCAAAGCTTCGATGCCCATGCAAGAGATGGCGTTGCTTTCTCGCTTGATCTCGCGATGAGCCATCTCACGGCCGATATCATTTGCCGCACCGTTTTCAGCGCCAGCCTTGAAACGAGGGCGGCCCATGAGGTCTTCGCAGCCTTCACGACGTTCGAACGCAGCGTCGCTCAGGTGGAGATACGTCGCCTGATAATGGACCGGGCCTGGACGAGTGTCCCGCAGCGCGATGATGTCCTCCTGGCCTGCAATACAATTCGGCGGCACCTCGGCGATCTGCTGGACACACATCTTGGTCCAGACGGCGCGCGGTTTGATGACATTGCCTCCTCGGTGATCACCGCGCGCGACGACTTCACCCGCACGGCCTTCAATCGCGAGGAGCTCATCGATCAGCTGGGCGTGCTCTTCCTTGCGGGCCATGAGACGAGCGCGAGCGCGCTCACCTGGGCTTTCTTCCTGCTGGCTGAGCAACCCGACCTCGTCGCGCGCGTGCGAGCTGAGATCCGCAAGGTGGTGGGTGATGGCGAGCCGCTCACCATAGAGGCCACCAGGCATCTGCCCCTGACCCGCAATGTCTTTCGTGAAACGCTAAGACTCTATCCCCCGATCACCTTCCTCCCGCGGGTTGCGACCGCTCCCACAACCATCGGGCGACATCAGGTCCGTCGCGGTGCGCTCGTCATGGTTGCGCCCTGGGTATTGCACCGCCACGCAAGCTACTGGCGCAACCCGCATGTCTTTGATCCGGATCGCTTCCTGCCGGAGCGCGAGGCCGAGCTGACCTCAGGCGCCTATATTCCGTTTGGCCTTGGTCCCCGCGTCTGCGCGGGCGCAGCCTTTGCTCAGACCGAGGCGGTGCTGTTGATTGCTGAAATGTTTCGCCGCTTTGATTTCCATGTTGTCGATCCAGCGCGCGTGCGTCCAGCGGCGCGCCTGACCACCCGTCCAACCGAACAGATCATGATGCGCGTGACTCGCGCAGACGCATGACCACAGTGCTGCTCACGCTCGGCCGCCTTCCCAAGGCGCTTGACCTGGCGCGCGGTTTCAGTCGCGCAGGATCTCGCGTAATCGTGGCCGATCCCTTTGGCTGGACGCTGACGGGCGCATCGCGCCACGTCGCCCGCGAGTTCGCCGTGCCCCCGCCGAGCAAGGGGTCTGCTGAATATCTCGCCGCCCTCGCGGAGATCGTCGCACGCGAACACGTCGACATCGTTGTGCCTGTCTCCGAGGAGACGATGCATGTTGCCTTCCTGCCTGACTTGCTCGGCGGGCGCGCCCGTGTCTTTACCATGCCGCCCGATCGCGTGCTTTCCCTTCACAACAAGGCGGGATTTGTCCGCGCGGCGACTGCGATGGGCCTTCCCGTACCCGAAACCTGCCTACTCGGCGCGCCGGAGGCGAAGGCGCTGGCATCGGCCCACGCTGTGGTCGTGAAACCGGTCTTTTCATGCTCGGGACGTGGTGTGCGCATCCTGGGTCAAGGCGCTGCCCTGCCGGATGCTGATCCATCGAAGCCGGCCATTGTGCAGCGGTTCATCGCGGGCCGCGAGCACAGCAGCTGTACAATCGCGCATGAAGGCCGGGTCGTCTCCACGATGATCTATCGTGGCACTGTCATGTCAGGATCTGTCGCGATCGCGTTCGAACGGGTCGAGGCGCCGGCGATTGAGCGCTGGATCGAAAGTTTTGTCCGTGCATCGGGCTGGACAGGATTTATCTCCTTCGATTTCATTGTCGACGCCGATGACTGCGTGTTTGGTATCGAATGCAACCCACGAACAACGAGCGGACTTCACTTCTGGCGTTCCGAGGACGTCGCTCGCGCCGTTCTCAGTCCCCAGACGAGCCCGCCAGTCGGAGTGCGTCGGCACAGCAACCTGCAGCAATTCTACTCCTGCCTTACTGAAACACAGATGGCGATGTTTCGCGGCCGAGGCTTTCTTCACCGGTTGGGTCGGCTCGTTGGCACGCGGGATGTCACATGGGACTGGCGCGACCCCTGGCCATTCCTCAGCATGACCCTGACGTCCTGGCCGATCATCCGCATGGCAGTTTCTCAGGGCGTCAGCTTCGGGGAGGCGGCAACGCATGACGTTGGCTGGTACGAACAGGCCGCCAACGCGCCCGATGCTCAGCCGTCGTGATCGCGACAGCGGTGGCGACATGCGCGGTGCGATCGTCGATGCCCGTCAGGGTGTCGCAATTTCGAGGCCCGCACGGAAAGGTCATGGATCGCCCTGTATGGTGCATGGATTGCGCCGTATCGCTCGCTCCTTGGTTGTAGACAGGGTTCTCTGCATGCGCGCCCAGGGCGCTTGCTGACATAGCGCTTGCGCGGAGAAGAGACAGGCAATTAGTCTCCAGAAATGTTGGATGCTGAGCCTGTTGAGGCCCTCGCGAATTTCGATCCAGGCATGTCCCTGTGCGCGCTGGCCGTTGCGGACTGGGGTTTCTCTCTGCAGCGGGGGCCAACTGGCCGGCGTGATGATGCTGGCCGGCTATCGTCTCGACGCCCTCGTTACCACCTGCGCGGCTCTGTCGAGCGCGCTGTCCTGCGCCCTTCCTGTTGAGCCGGAGCTGCTCCATGCGTCCCAACGTGCGCAAACCCGAACGTGCGACGCCTGCTGACCTGGCGACTTGCCGGCAGATGATCCGCACTGGTTCTCGCTCATTCTTTGCCGCGTCGCTGCTCCTGCCCGATGCTGTACGTGGAGGGGCCTACGCCCTTTATGCCTTCTGCCGTCTGTCGGATGACACCATCGACGTGGACCATGGCGGCGAAGCGGGAATCGCGCGGCTCGCCTCTCGCCTCGATGCAATTTACGCTGGTGAGCCAGCCAACGCCGCAGTCGACAGGGCGCTGTTCGACGCTGTCGATCAGTATGCGCTGCCGCGTGCGCCGTTCGACGCACTTCTGGAGGGCATGGCGTGGGATGCCTCCGGGCGGGAATATGAAACGATCGAGGACGTATATGACTATGCGGCGCGTGTCGCAGGCGCGGTCGGTGCGATGATGGCGGCGCTGATGCGGACGCGTTCGCCGGAGATGGTTGCGCGGGCGTGCGATCTGGGCGTGGCCATGCAGCTGACGAACATTGCGCGGGACGTTGGTGAGGATGCGCGCAATGGCCGTCTATATCTCCCTCGCGCCTGGATGCGCGAGGCTGGCCTTGACCCTGTTTCGTGGATGGCGCGTCCAGAGTTCAATCGCGAGATAGCGGGGGTCGTGGAGCGCGTACTTGAGCGCGCCCTTCAGCTTTACCAGCGTGCCGATCTTGGTATCGCCGGGTTATCCCGCGCCTATCGCCCAGCGATCCATGCAGCGCGGCTTCTCTACGCCGATATCGGAGCCCGCGTCGCAATGCGCGGTCATGACTCGGTGTCCAGCAGAGCGATCGTGCCGACGTCTCGCAAGCTGCAGCTCCTGATGAAGGCGCTGACACGCTCGTGGCGGGCGCCGCCAAGCGCGGAGCTGGCAGCGCCTGCGCTGTCGCAGAACCAGTTTCTTGTTGATGCCGTTGTCGCTGGAAGTGGCACACACGATGAGCAGGATTCAGCGCGGGGCCTGCAGCACGATATCAGGTGGGTGATCGAGTTGTTTGCAGCGCTCGACGAGCGGCCCCGACGGTTGACCTAGAGTGCAATCTGTTGCGACTGCGTATTTCGTCGGGGGCTGTCGAGTGGCGGTCAAGGTCGGCCGGCGAGGCGCGGCATGCGAAAGGGAAGCATCGCGCGCACGACGGGATTGCTGATCCGATCCAGTGACAGTGTCTCGTGCATGATGTCTGCCGGCGCGCCGTCGACTTGTCCTGCAAGATGCGATCGGGCGTAGAACGGGGCATCCTCGAGCACGCGCACAAGCCTTGGCCCCGTTCCGCGATCGCCGCGAGCCGTGGGCTGCATCCCCCAGAAGGTTTTCGGCATCCTGGTCAGCGGCGGGGCGTGGATGGCGATATCTTCGCCGGTTGAATCGAATTTCAGCGCAAGGGATCGTTGTTCGCCATTCCGGAGCGTGACGTCATAGTAGACGATTGTCGCATCGTCGGCGACGTGGGAACGCGACCAGTCCCAGGAACGGAACCTGCGTTCGAGTGGTTCGTCGCCGCAGTTGCTGTCGAAATAGCCCTCTCCATTCCACGATGTACCGTCTTCGAACTTCACTGCGACGCGTCCACGTGGAGCGATTGGTCGCCATACATGGCGGGCTTCTGCGTCCAGCGCGAACGTCTGGCCCGCGAGATAGTAGGGATGCAGCGTCACTGTCCCGCGGAGTCGGGAGGGTAGGGGGGCTGTCCACTCGTCGACGTTGATGCGAAGTGTTTCGCTCTCCCAGCTCATGCTGCTGCGGCTGATCGCGATCCTGTCCGAGTCGCGATCGAGGCTCCTGTGACCGCGTTCGGTCATCGCCCAACGATTTCCCCTGACCGAATAGAGTGCGACATTCATGGCGCAATGGTTTTCGGGATGCCGCCACCCCGACCATGCGTAGTAGGGCGAGAAAACACTGCCGATGAAGGCGATGATTGTGAGACCATGCTGTTTGTCTTCGCTGAGCGCGTCGATGTACCACCAGGCATAGCCGCCTGATCCGACTGGAATGTCGAAGCGCGGTGCAGGAAGTCTGTTGCCAGGAGCAGGCGCACGCCAGTGAGATCCCGCCCCGCCGGTTTCGTTCAGGAACTCCGTCGACTTAACCGCGCGGGCGGTTGGTTGGTCGTTCATGCCCAACGCCTCGCCTTCGACACGGGAAGCTGCGCGTCCGTTCGCGTGAGCGCTGGGCGTCTTCTTCCCGCCTGCGCCATGTCCAGTTCACACTCGCGCAGGTGGCTGAACATCGTCATCCCGCGTGGAGCGGGATCAGCATTTGCGAGGTCGTGAGTATGCTCGCTCGCGAGGGCGGATTTGACGAAGCCGCGTTGACCCGGTGAATGGCTCAGGCGCCGGCGGGCGCTGAGAGCCCCCATCCCGGCTGTGCTGTACGCGCCCGCCGGAGGCATCCCGCGCCTCTCCACTTTGATCGCACGGACGTGACAGCCCGGTGCATTAGCGGTCGCCAGTTCCTGAAGTCCGCCACCCTGAAGGGTGGCGCTGTCGTTGATCATGGATTCCTCAAGGTCGATTGACTGGACGCTAGCATGTGTCCAATCTGTCGGACATAGGTCGGGGTCTGCCCGATCGACAAGTCCGGGAGACCGTCATGACGCTACCTGCGCGTGTCGAAGCAGCGCTAAAGGCCGCAATCGACAGGGCAGACACGCCCAGCGCACCTCCCGGATTGATCAAGGCGCTTCGCTACGCGGTTTTCCCGGGCGGAGCTCGCGTGCGCCCGATGTTGTGCCTGGCTGTCGCGCGCGCCTGCGGCGACGACCGTCCCGAGATATCGGACGCAACGGCAGCCGCCGTCGAGCTCCTTCACTGCGCGTCCCTGGTTCACGACGATCTTCCATGTTTTGACAATGCCGGCTTCCGTCGCGGTAAGGTATCGGTCCACGCGGCGCATGGCGAACCACTTGCCTTGCTTGCAGGCGACGCGTTGATCGTGATGGCCTTTGAGCGTCTGGCCGTCGTTGGGGCAGCTGAACCTGGTCGGATCGCGCCATTGATCGAGGCAATCGCCCGGGGCGTTGGCGCCCCCGCTGGGATTACCGCAGGTCAGGCATGGGAAAGCGAGTCCGTCGCTCCGCTCGAAATCTATCACCAAGCAAAGACAGGCGCACTGTTTGTGGCGGCGACGACGTCCGGGGCGATTGCTGCGGGGTCGGACGGAACGCCGTGGCGGTTCCTCGGGGAAACTCTCGGCGCCGCCTATCAGGTCGCTGACGACCTGATGGATGCGGTCCAGTCTGGGCTCTGCGACAAGCCGGTGGGCCAGGACGCCCTTTTGCAGCGTCCAAATGTGGTCGCCGAGCGCGGTGTCCAGGGCGCGCTTGCAAAACTGGACGATCTGGTGGAGCAGGCCGTAGCCTCGGTCCCCGACTGCGAGGGTGCTCAGGAAATGCGTGATCTGGTTAGGATGACCGCGATGCGCCTTGCCCCCAAACAGCTGTCACGCAGTGCCGCGTAGGCGCCTGTGAGTAACTGGCGCGCGCGGTGGATCGCGTGGCGCAATGCACGCATCTCGGATCCGCGATTTCAGAGATTTGCCGCAGATTTCCCGCTCACCCGGGCTGTCGCCCACAGCCGCGCGCGAGGCCTGTTCGACGTGGTCGCAGGCTTCGTTTATTCGCAGGTCCTGACCGCCTGCATCGAACTCGACTTGCTCAACGCGCTCAAGGCCGGGCCGCGTGAGGTTGCCGATCTGGCGACCGCGCTGAACGTCCCGCCAAGCGAGATGGCGCGCCTGCTCCGCGCGGCATCGGCACTCGATCTCGTTGAGCCGATCGGAGAGCAGTACGCCCTCGGCGCTCAAGGCGCGGCGCTCCTTGGCAATTCGGGCCTGGCCGAGATGATCCGGCATCACGACAGGCTGTATGCTGACCTCCAGGATCCAGTGGCGCTCCTCAGGCGTGGCAGGGGCGAGCACCTCGCGGGCTACTGGCCGTACGCAACCGCTCAAGACCCGGAAAATACAGGAGAATTGGAAGTTTCTGCGTACTCAGCCCTGATGGCGGCGACGCAGCCCGCAGTCGCGGCCGACATCCTCGCCGCCTATCCGATGCGTGGCCACCGGACGATCATGGACGTCGGCGGCGGGCAGGGTGCCTTCCTGTCGGCCGTTGCCTCGCGTTGGTCGCATCTGAACCTCCACCTTTTCGATCTGCCCGCTGTTGTGGAGCGCGCCCGGAAGGTTCTCGCGCCGCTTGCTTCACGCACGACGTTCAGCGGCGGCAGCTTCCTGTCGGATTCCCTTCCGCCCGGTGCAGACCTGATCACGCTCGTCCGGATCCTTCACGATCATGACGACGACGGCCTGAGGAAGATACTGTTGTCCGCACGCGCAGCCCTCGCTCCTGGCGGCCGGCTGTTGATCGCAGAGCCGATGTCAGACGCGCGGGGCACGGACCGCGTCGGCGACACCTATTTCGGCCTGTACCTTCTGGCCATGGGGCGCGGACAGGCCAGAACGCCATCGCAGGTCGCCGGCTTCGTGGCGCAGAGTGGCTTTAGCCGCTCGCGAATGCTGCGCGTGCGAACGCCCGGGCTGCTTCGCGTGATGATCGCCGAGCCATGATCTGCAGGCCTCCGAAGTAGCGGCGTTAGCGGCCTCCGGGTGATTCCGGCGGCCGGTCCCATTTCCAGCCCCGGGTTGGTCGGCGTTACCTAACGTCGTCCATCCCACCGGCAAACTTTAGTCGACAAACCCAGCAAACACGACCGGTTACGCATCCCCAAATGCGTCAGGCACAATTGACACCCTAAGGCGTCCACGTAAGCTTACACTGTGCCAGCGCGATGAAGTTGCGCGTGGCGCGGGTGGAAGTGGGAGACCCAATGCAGACTGTCGCTGTCGTCCTGGATGGTCCTCAACAGATCGCTGTGCGCAGCCTTGCGCTCAACGCTGTGCGAGACGACGACGTCGTGATCGATGTCTCGTGGAGCGGGATCAGCACCGGAACCGAGCGGTTGCTCTGGACCGGTCGGATGCCGCCATTTCCGGGCATGGGTTACCCGCTCGTGCCTGGCTATGAGTCAGTCGGCCGCGTGGTCGATGCCGGCGCCAAGGCGACCCATCGCATCGGCGAGAACGTCTTCATACCCGGGGCCACATGCTACAAGGATGCACGCGGCCTCTTCGGCGGCGCAGCGCGGACGCTGATCGCGCCAGGCTCACGGGCGACCGCGGTCCCCGAAAATCTCGGCTCGCAAGCCGTCCTGATTGCGCTGGCGGCAACCGCTTATCACGCCCTCGATGGCGGCGCTCCGCCTGATCTGATTGTGGGTCATGGCGTACTCGGCCGCCTGCTCGCACGCATCACGGTCGCGATCGGAGCGCCAGCGCCGACCGTGTGGGAAACAAATGCCCAGCGGCGTTCGGGCGGCGTTGGCTACGAAGTCCTGCACCCTGATGAAGACCCGCGCACCGACTACGCGACGATCTACGACGCCAGTGGCGCGGGCTCACAGCTGGATTCCTTCGTGAAGCGGCTGGCGAAACGCGGCGAGATCGTGCTCGCCGGCTTCTATGAAGACCGCTTGTCATTCTCGTTCGTCCCCACCTTCCTGCGCGAGGCGCGCTTCCGCGTCGCCGCCGAGTGGAAGCCGGAAGACCTGCGGGCGATCAGCGCCATGCTGCGGCTCGGCAGCCTGTCGCTGGACGATCTCGTCACGCACGAACAGACGCCCGAAAAAGCCGACGACGCCTACGCCACCGCGTTCACGGACAGCGCGTGCCTCAAAATGGTCCTCGATTGGAGACACTGCGCATGAGCGTGACGCTGCTGGACAATCGGGCTCTGCGCAGGGAAGCGGCCATCGAGCCGGATCCCGTGCCAACCGGCGAAGTCACGAAGGAAACGCAGATCATCGCCATCTACGGCAAGGGCGGCAGCGGCAAGAGCTTCGCGCTCGCCAACCTCAGCTACATGATGGCCCAGCAGGGCAAGCGCGTCCTGCTGATCGGTTGCGATCCCAAGTCGGACACCACCTCTCTGCTGTTCGGCGGCAAGGCCTGCCCAACCATCATCGAAACATCGTCGCGCAAAAAAGCGGCCGGTGACGAAGTGCGCATCGAGGACGTGTGCTTCCAGCGTGACGGCGTCTTCGCGATGGAGCTGGGCGGGCCTGAAGTTGGCCGGGGCTGCGGCGGACGCGGCATCATTCACGGTTTCGAACTGCTCGAGAAACTCGGCTTCCACGACTGGGGCTTCGACTACGTCCTGCTCGACTTCCTGGGGGATGTGGTCTGCGGCGGCTTCGGCCTGCCGATTGCGCGCGACATGTGCCAGAAGGTCATCGTCGTTGGCTCGAACGACCTGCAATCGCTCTACGTCGCCAACAATGTCTGCTCGGCGGTGGAATACTTCCGCAAGCTGGGCGGCAATGTCGGCGTCGCCGGCATGCTCATCAACAAGGATGACGGCACGGGCGAGGCGGCTGCCTTCGCCGCGTCTGTCGGCATCCCCGTCCTGTGCGCCATTCCGGCTGACGAGGACATCCGCCGCAAGTCTGCAAACTATCAGATCATCGGCACGCCCGGCGATCGCTGGGGCCCGATGTTCGAGGGCCTCGCCGCTAACGTCGCGACCGCGCCACCGGTGCGCCCGGCGCCGCTGACGCAGGACCAGCTGCTCGGTCTCTTCAAGTCCGACCAGGTCGGTGGCGGCGTTGTCCTCAAGCCGGCCACCCAGGCCGACATGCGCGGCGCGACCTACGTCGAGAAGCCCACCCTCGAAGTCATCTATGACGCGGTATGATGCATGATTGACCGCGATCCCTCAGAAGCGCCACACGACGCCCCCGGCTACGAGGCCACCGACGTCGCCAGCGCCAGCGTTCCTGCTGAGGGCTCCGGCTGTCACGCAGGCGCCGAAGAACTTCACAAGGCCGCCGCCAGCGCCGGCAAGTCCGAAGTGCTGCAGCGTTACGCGAAGGACTATCCGAAAGGCCCGCACGACCAGCCGCAGAGCATGTGTCCTGCCTTCGGAAGCCTGCGCGTGGGCCTGCGCATGCGGCGCACGGCGACAATCCTGTCGGGCTCGGCCTGCTGCGTCTATGGCCTGACCTTCACGTCGCATTTCTATGGTGCGCGGCGCTCGGTCGGCTACGTGCCCTTCAACTCCGAAACGCTGGTGACCGGAAAGCTCTTCGAGGACATCCGCGAAGCGGTATTCAAGCTGGCTGACCCGGAACTCTACGACACCATCATCATCACCAATCTCTGCGTGCCGACCGCCTCAGGCGTTCCGCTTCAGTTGCTCCCCAAGGAGATCAACGGCGTCCGCATCATCGGTATCGACGTCCCGGGCTTCGGCGTGCCGACGCATGCCGAGGCGAAAGACGTCCTCGCCGGCGCCATGCTGAAATACGCCCGCAACGAAGCAGAGCAGGGCCCGGTCGCCGCGCCGCGCGAACGCGCCTCAATGCCAGCTGTCACGCTGCTCGGCGAAATGTTCCCGGCCGATCCCGTGGGCATCGGCATGATTCTGGCCCCCATGGGTCTCGCCGCCGGTCCCGTGGTCCCGACACGCGAATGGCGCGAGCTTTACAGCGCCCTCGATTGCGCCGTCGTCGCCGCCATCCATCCCTTCTACACCGCCTCTGTCCGCGAGTTCGAAGCAGCGGGCCGCAAGGTCATTGGCTCCGCGCCTGTCGGGCGTGATGGCACGGCCGCCTGGCTCGACGCCATCGGCGCGGCCTGCGGCGTGGCACAGGACAAGATCGACACCGCCAAGAACAAGATCCTGCCCGCCATCACGGGCGCGCTCGCCGGGTCGCCGATCAAAGGCCGGGTGACGGTCTCCGGCTATGAAGGGTCCGAGCTTCTCGTCGCGCGCCTGCTGATCGACAGCGGCGCGGACGTGCCCTATGTCGGCACGGCTTGCCCCCGCACGCCATGGTCCGAGCCAGATCGCGAGTGGCTAGAGTCCAAAGGCGTCCGCATCCAGTACCGCGCCTCGCTGGAACAGGACATTGCGGCGATCCACGAGTTCGGACCCGATCTCGCGATCGGCACGACGCCGGTGGTCCAGCATGCCAAGGAGCGGTCGATCCCGTCTCTCTACTTCACCAACCTCATATCCGCCCGTCCCCTCATGGGCCCCGCCGGCGCGGGCTCCCTGGCGACCGTCGTGAACGCAGCGCTCGCAAACAAGGGGCGCTTCGACCGCATGACGGAGTTTTTCGAGGGCGTCGGAACCGGTCACACCGCTGGCGTCTGGGAAGACACCCCGCAGGATCGCCCCGAGTTCAAGGCGCGCTACGCCAAGACGATGGCTGCCTCGCGTGCGGCTGAGGAGGCGGTGGGCACATGACGCTCATCTTCGATCATGATCGCGCCGGTGGCTACTGGGGCGCCGTCTACGCCTTCACCGCGGTGAAGGGGTTGCAGGTCATCATCGATGGACCGGTGGGTTGCGAGAACCTGCCAGTCACGTCGGTGCTCCACTACACGGACGGCTTGCCGCCACACGAGCTTCCGATCGTCGTGACGGGTCTGGGCGAGGAAGAACTAGGGAAGACCGGCACCGAAGGCGCAATGAAGCGCGCCTGGAAAACGCTGGATCGCGATCTGCCTGCAGTCGTCGTGACCGGATCGATCTCAGAGATGATCGGTGGGGGCGTGACGCCTGAGGGCACCAACATCCAGCGCTTCCTGCCGCGCACGATCGACGAGGATCAATGGCAGAGCGCGAACCGCGCGCTCACCTGGCTGTGGACGCAGTTCGGGACGAAGAAGGTGCCCAAGCTGAAGCCGCGCAAGGAGGGCGAGAAGCCCAAGGTCAACATCATCGGCCCGATGTATGGCATGTTCAACCTGCCGTCCGACCTCGCCGAAATCCGCCGCCTGATCGAAGGCATTGGCGCGCAAGTGAACATGGTCTTTCCGCTCGGCAGCCACCTGGCCGACGTCAAGCAGCTGCCCCTCGCCGAAGTGAATGTGTGCATGTACCGCGAGTTCGGCCGGCAGCTATGCGAGACGCTGGAGCGGCCCTATCTCCAAGCGCCAATCGGGCTGGAATCGACAACACTCTTCCTCCGCAAGCTCGGTGAACTCACCGGCCTTGACCCTGAGCCCTTCATCACCCGCGAGAAACACACGACGATCAAGCCGGTCTGGGATCTCTGGCGCTCCGTAACGCAGGACTTCTTCGGCACAGCCAGCTTCGCCATTGTCGCGAACGAAACCTACGCCCGCGGCGTGCGCAATTTCCTAGAGAACGACCTCGGCCTGCCGTGCACCTTCTCCTTCTCGCGCACCGCCGGGATCAAGCCCGACAACGTCGCGGTGCGCGAGGCCATACGCACGACGCCGCCCCTCGTAATGTTCGGCAGCGTCAATGAGCGGATGTACATGGCCGAGCTCGGCTCGCGCGCTTGCTACATCCCGGCGTCCTTCCCCGGCGCCGTCATCCGCCGCCACACCGGCACGCCGTTCATGGGCTATGCTGGCGCGACCTACCTGGTGCAGGAAGTCTGCAATGCGCTGTTCGATGCGCTCTTCCATATCCTTCCACTCGCCGGTCAGATGGACAAGATCGAGGCGACGCCGGCGCGCTCGCACGTAGAAGTCGCGTGGGACAACGATGCCAAGGCGGCGTTCGACAAGATCATCGACGCGCAACCGGTTCTGGTCCGCATTTCCGCGGCCAAGCGACTGCGCGATGCGGCCGAACGCATCGCACGTGCGGATGGCGCAGACCGTGTGACGTCTGCGCGCCTCGCGCGGGCGGGCGCGACGATATTCGAAGGGGCGCCCGCATGAGGCGCTTGCACCTTCAGACGAGCACAGCCTGGGCGCCTGGCGCCTCTGGTCATCAGATTGGATCTGGCCTTGCCGTGCCAGGTAACTCGTCGTGCTGGCAACAGTACGGCAGACCCAGCGCCACTTCGGTGGTTCTGGCTTTTCGGCAAACTAAGAACCGGAGGACTTTATGTCAGAAAAAGACGCCCGAACAGGGACACTATCCGGCCTGACAGGGGCTGAGGCGAAGGAGTTCCACAATGCATATATGGGGAGCTTCCTTCTCTTCGTTCTCGTCGCCGTCGGCGCTCACATTCTCGTCTGGATGTGGCGGCCGTGGTTTCCGGCCGTAGGCGGTTACAGCGAAGTGAGTGACGGAATCGAAATGGCCCGCCAGATGGCTTTGGCCTATCTCGCATAAGGGAGACGAATACATGTGGCGCATTTGGCTACTTTTTGATCCGCGGCGCGTGTTGATCGGGAATGCTATTTTCCTGTTCACACTCGCGATCATTCTGCACTTCATCATGCTCAGCACTGACCGCTTCAACTGGATCGAAGGACCCGGCGCTGCGCCGGTGGCTTCAATCGAGCAAACGGTTGGGTCGCCGGACGCGCCCGTCTAAGGACGCGCTTCGGCAGCCCGAACGGGCATGCAAGGCCAGCGGGCGCGATCGGTGAACACCGGTTGCGCTTGTTGCGCCCATCACAATCGGCCGCAAGGCATCCCTTGCGGACAGACCGGAGCACTTAGCGGTGGCCCTACTCAGTTTTGAACGAAAATATCGCGTGCGCGGTGGGACGTTGATCGGCGGAGATCTGTTCGATTTCTGGGTCGGTCCCTTTTATGTGGGCTTCTTCGGCGTCACGACCATCTTCTTCGCGACGCTGGGCACCGCAATGATCGTGTACGGAGCAGCGATCGGCCCGACATGGAATGTCTGGCTCATCAGTATCAACCCTCCTGACGCCAGTTACGGCCTTGGGCTCGCGCCTCTGAAGGAGGGAGGTATCTGGCAGGTTGTCACAATCTGCGCGATCGGCGCTTTTGTATCCTGGGCGCTTCGACAGGTGGAAATCTCGCGCAAGCTCGGCATCGGCCTTCACGTGCCGTTCGCCTTCTCTTTCGCCATCGGTGCTTACATCACGCTGGTCGTCATTCGCCCCGTCCTTCTCGGATCATGGGCCAACGGCTTCCCGTATGGCATTTTCAGCCACCTCGATTGGGTGTCGAACACCGGGTATCAGTACCTGAACTTCCACTACAATCCCGCGCACATGATCGCCATCACGTTCTTCTTCACGACGTGCTTTGCGCTCTCGCTCCACGGCTCGCTGATCCTTTCGGCGACCAATCCTGGAAAGGGTGAGGTCGTGAAACAGCCAGAGCATGAAGACCAGTTCTTCCGTGAGGTGATGGCCTATTCGATCGGTACGCTCGGCATCCACCGACTGGGTCTGTTTCTTGCCCTGGCCGCCGTCTTCTTCAGCGCGGTCTGCATGATCATCAGCGGTCCGATGTGGACGCTTGGATGGCCGGAATGGTGGGACTGGTGGCTCGACCTCCCGATCTGGGCCGCTTCATCTGGAGCCGCGACATGAGCAACTACCAGAACATCTTTACACAGGTTCAGGTCCGAGGGCCGTTCGAGGAAGGGACGCCGCTGCCGCGGGACTACAAGTCGCCTCCAAGCGGCGCCTTCTTCTCGTGGCTGCTGGGCAAGATCGGAAATGCTCAGGTCGGGCCCCTGCACCTCGGTTTCACCGGTGTCGCAGCCCTCTTCTGCGGCTTCATCGCGATCGAGATCATCGGTCTCAACATGTGGGCCTCGGTCGGATGGGATCCGATCGAATTCGTCCGCCAGCTGCCCTGGCTGGCGCTCGAGCCCCCGCCGCCGGAGCAGGGACTGAACATCATGCCTCCGCTCGCCGAAGGCGGGTGGTGGCTGATGGCCGGCTTCTTCCTGACGATGTCGCTCATCCTGTGGTGGGTCCGCACCTACAATCGCGCAAAGGCCCTCGGCCTCGGCACGCACGTGGCATGGGCCTTTGCTTCCGCTATCTGGCTCTACCTGGTGCTGGGCTTCATCCGCCCGATCCTGATGGGCAGCTGGAGCGAGGCGGTGCCATTCGGCATCTTCCCGCACCTTGACTGGACCGGCTCGTTCTCGATCACCTATGGCAACCTCTTCTACAACCCGTTCCACGCGCTCTCGATCGCCTTCCTCTATGGATCGGCGCTCCTGTTCGCGATGCACGGCGCGACCGTTCTCGCCATCAGCCGTTACGGCGGCGAGCGCGAGATCGAACAGATCACTGATCGCGGCACGGCGTTCGAGCGTGGCGCTCTCTTCTGGCGCTGGACCATGGGCTTCAACGCGACGGCGGAATCGATCCACCGCTGGGCGTGGTGGTTCGCGGTGCTCACGACGCTCACGGGCGGCATCGGCATCCTGCTGACAGGGACGGCAGTCCCCAACTGGTACGACTGGGCTGTCGAGCACAACTTTGCGCCAGGCTACGAGACGAGCTCGACTTATGTCGGCACGCCTCTGCCGATCCCGGACGCGCTGCCGATCGCGCCGGACCTGCCGGGCGCTGGCGCCTTGGAGCCGACGCAACCGGATGGAGCGGTCATTCCCGCTCCGGATTCGACCGTTACGGACACGCCTATCGAGGGCACAGCGCCTTCAGTGCCGCCGGAAAACGGGCCAGCGCCGTCTGACCCCAACTGATTGAAGTTGGGTACAAGGTCGGACTGAATGTGGAATGCGGCCGGAAGGAAACTTCCGGCCGCTTTTCCATGGTGCGCAGAAAGCGCTCGGGGCGTTGGCCGGGGCGGGGACGTCTGGTTGTATCCAGGGCCCCGGGCGGGCCGATCCGGCAGTAGCCTTGGGCAGGGTCATGTTTCTGCAAGTGCGGCCCGGCTTGTCATTCCGGTCGAAGCGCGCAACGCGCAAGGCCGGGAACATTCTTCCGCTCTCGCCGTCTCATGATGGTTCACCGGTAGCGCTGGTCTTGCCCGGAACGATCCCGGGGCGCTATCCGAAGTCAACGTGTTGCAGGTCTGAACGGCCCGGCCCTGGTTCGCGGCGCTACCTCGCGTACGCGATCAGCAGGTTGGACGCGCCGCGAGCTTCTGGAAGCCCGGCTTGCTAGAGGCCAAGCTCGCTCCATCGCTCCAGATAAATCCGGAACCAGGGCGCATACGTCTCCGCATTGATCCGCACGTCCCGGCTCAGCTCTTCAACGCTGGCCCATCGCGTCTCCAGAACCTCGGAAGCATCCGGCCGGATCTCGATCGTCGGTGCAGCTTCGCCGCGGAAGATGTGCACTCGCTCATGCTCCCACAGGCCATCAGTCACGCGCGCCTTGTACTCGACAATGTTGCAGGCCTCGAGCGGCAAGACAACGCCGAGTTCTTCCCGCAGCCGTCGCACCGCGCTGTCCGCCGGCGCCTCGCCCCAATGCGGATGCGAGCAGCAGGTGTTGGCCCACATCCCGCCGCAGTGATACTTCGCAAGCGCGCGTCGCTGCAGGAGCAGCTTCTCGCCCGACATCACAAACACCGACACCGCAAGGTGCAGCGCGGCGTGACGATGCGCGTCCATCTTGTCGATCGGATAAAGTGCGCCATCCGCGGCGATACCCGGAATCACGCCAGCCTTGGTCACGCCTTCAGCCGGCGCCATCGTCATGCGTGCGGCGCTGCTCACGCCGCAACTGCGGAACGGCTGAGCGCGCACTGCGACCACAGCTCCGACAGAGCCGCAACAAGCCGGTCGATGTCCTGGTCCGTGTGAAGCGGCGAGGGTGTGATCCGCAACCGCTCGGTGCCGCGCGGCACGGTCGGGTAGTTGATCGGCTGGATATAGATGCCGTACCGGTCGAGCAGCCAGTCGCTGATCTGCTTGCACTTCACCGCATCCTTCACCATGACCGGGATGATGTGGCTCGGATTTTCGAGACATGGAATGCCGCACGCTTCAAGCCTGTGCCGAACCCTGGCGACACGCTCCTGGTGACGCATCCGCTCGATCTGGCTTTCCTTCAGATGCTGGATGCTCGCAAGCGCGCCTGCCGCCACGGCTGGGGGCAGGGCCGTCGTGAAGATGAAGCCCGAAGCAAAGCTGCGCACGAAATCACACATTGCTGCGGACCCGGCGATGTACCCCCCGAACACGCCGAACGCCTTGCCCAGCGTGCCCTCGATGACGGTGAGCCGGTCCATGAGCCCTTCACGTTCGGCGATGCCGCCGCCGCGCGGCCCGTACAGCCCCACGCCATGAACTTCGTCCAGATAGGTCATCGCATTGTGTTTCTCGGCGACATCGCAGAGCTCAGCGATCGGCGCGATATCGCCGTCCATCGAATACACCGACTCGAATGCAACCAGCTTCGGCCGCGCCGGATCAAGCAGCGCCAGTTTGCGATCCAGGTCGGCCGGATCGTTATGCCTGAAGATGATCCGCTCCGCGCCGCTGTGGCGAATGCCCTCGATCATCGACGCGTGGTTGCCGGCATCCGACAGCACTGCACAGTTCGGCAGCTTTCCAGCCAGCGTGCCAAGCGCCGCCCAGTTGGACACGTAGCCCGACGTGAACAACAGCGCCGCTTCCTTGCCGTGAAGATCGGCCAGCTCCTGTTCAAGGAGAACATGGTAGTGATTCGTGCCCGAGATGTTCCGTGTGCCTCCCGCACCAGCGCCGCACCGCGCAATCGCCTCGTTCATCGCCTGCGCGACCTTGGGGTTCTGTCCCATGCCGAGATAGTCGTTCGAACACCAGACCGTCACCTCGGACTCAGCCCCATCCTTGTGACGCATCGCCTGGGGGAACTGCCCCGCCTTGCGCTCAAGATCGGCGAAGACGCGATAGCGCCCTTCCTGCCGGAGCACCGCGAGTTGGTCCTGGAAGAAGCTTTCGTACATCATGAGCAGTCTCGTTACTCGATGGGTCTGGAGGCGGAAAGGTGTGTTGCGCGGGCTGGAGGGGTCAAAGCGACAGCGCGGTGTGTTGTGTCCGGCGCGGCCCATCCCCACAGCAAGGCATTGGGCGGCGGCACGAACATGAAGATGTGCTCAAGTACGGCCAGCAACGTCATGGTAAGCAGCAGCGAGTAGCCAACCTGCTCCAGCGGCGCAGCGGAGGGCGCATGCGCGAGGCCCGCCAGCGCCCACGCCATCGCAATCCCGCCGACGATGGAGAGCGGGATCAGCGCATTCATCCGACGGTGCCTGAAATAGCTCTTCAGGTGCTGCAGATGTGGCGGGAGCAATTCCTCGCCACGATGAGGCGCGCCAAGGAACAGATTGAACTTTGCGCTCAGCCGCATGACCCAGAGCACCAGGAAAGTCAGGGTGCCCATCTGGTTCGGCTGGGTCCATGTCAGAGCCACGAGCGCGGCCAGGGTCAGCGCCAGCGCGACCTCGTGATGCATCACTGTCGCCGCGGCCAGCCGGAACCTGCGCCAGCCGCCTGCGTCCGCCGGGCAGGCATCGCGCCGTGGCCCTAGAATGAACCCCATCAGGAAGCTCATCTCATGCCACCCCCATAGGGCGATCGCGCAAGCGAAAGCCATGTAGGCACCATATGTGCTTGTATCGCCAGCGCTGGCCACGAGGCCGATAATCGCCGCCAGAGTGACCACAGACGCCACGCCGAAGGACCACCTGAACGTCGAGCGCGGCAGCCGGTTCAGCCACAGGATCGCACCGGTGGAGAACCACCAGACGAAAGCTGCGAACAGCATGGGCGGGGCGACTTCGGCGAACGTCACGACCAGATTTGTCCCCCTACCAGGCCGGCGCCATGCGCACGGCGCGCGGCACTTCGTGCTCGACTACCGGATGCGTGAACAGTCTCAGCGCGGCGAAACCAAATTGCGCGATGAGTCCCAGCTTGCGCACGCCGGCAAGCATGCCCCCACGTTCCGCATTGTCGCTGAGCGCGTCGGCGATCGCCTTCACGCGTCCCATCTTGGCCCGGAAGCGCGGATCATCCGTGTCGAGCGTGAAGGGGAACACCTGCTTGGTGATGTCGGAGCAGATGCGGAAGACGCGATAGTCGTACTCGGTCGGATCGAGGCCGAGCGCGCGGTGGAAGGCGGGCCGGTTGTGATCGCGAATGAACATGGTCGTGTAGACCGCCGTCAGGAAGAAGCGGATCCAGAACCGGTTGCCGCCCTTGAGCAGTTTCGGATCATTCCGCATCAGCACGGCGAAGGCCTCGCCGTGGCGGAACTCGTCATTGCACCACTCCCGGAACCAGTTGAAGATCGGATGAAACTTGCGTTCGGGGTGCCGCTCAAACTCTCGGAAGATCGTGATGTAGCGTGCGTACCCTATCTTCTCGGACAGGTACGTCGCGTAGAAAATGAACTTCGGCTTGAAGAAGGTGTACTTCTTCGTCTTGGTCAGGAAGCCAAGATCGACGCCGATGCCGTAGTCCTTCAGCGCCTCATTGATGAAGCCCGCATGCCGCGACTCGTCGCGGCTCATGTACTTGAACAGCGCCTTGATGTCGGGGTTCTTCGAGCGCTTGGCGATCTCGGCGTACAGCACGCAGCCCGAAAACTCGGCGGTGATCGAGCTCACCAGGAAGTCGACCCATTCCTTGCGCAGCTCGGGCTCGAGCTGGTCCAGCGTGTTCGTGAACGCCTCGACGCGCTTGAAGTGGTTCTTGTTCGGATCGGCTGCCAGTTCGGCGATCAGCGCGTCCCATTCGCGGCGCACTGGCGTGACATCAATCTTGTCCAGCGCGTCGAAGTCCGTGGTGTAGAACCGCGGGCTGAGCATGGTGTCTTCGCGCGCGATCCGCGTGGTCTCGTTGATAGCGCGCGGTGCTTCCAGGACAGCAGTGTTCACAGGCGTCTCCTTGAAGAAAAGCTGATCTCGTACAATTCGCTCAGTTCAAACCGCGCCGTCAGGCGCGTCCACTGACGTTCCAACCAGTACGCGCGCTCCACCGTCGCTGGTCTGCGCAGTGTCAAACGCTGACCAAATGTTACGCGGATCGGCGCCCCATGCACGCGAACCCGATCTCCCGGACGCAGGTCGGATTCGTCGTCAAGTTCGACATGCGCGTGGAGGCTCTCCTCGCTGTGCTCGATCTCTATCGTGCAGTGAGTATCGCGTGAGCGGCGGGCAAATCCGGCCATCAGGTGGTGCTCCCAGCTGTTGCGAAGAGAAGTTGCGCAAACGCAACCCGGTTCTCGGCGCCGAAGGCGCCAAGCTCGATGCGCTTTCCGGTCGCGAGATCCTCAAGCGTCAGCCGTCCGTTCGGCCATTCCGCCAGCCGGAACGCTTCTTCCTGGCCAAGATCATGGGCGCGACGACTGCGCGCCATGCCACGCATCACGCCACGGATGAAGCCGTTTGTGCCGGGCGCCACCACATACAGCACCTTCTCGCCAGCCGTATCGCGCACCTCGACCGCGCCATTCTCCATGTCGAAGAAGGTGAGGTCCCGCGCTGCGAGCGGCTTCATGCTCTGCGTCGCATCGATCTCCGCACTGCTGGTCTGGGCAAAGCGACCGGCCGCCGCGGCCGCGATCGATCCGGCAACCAGCACGCCCGCAGCGATCAGGGCGAGGCGTGGGAAGGGCTTCGTGTCGATCTCGCTCATGGTGCGATCCTCAGGCGGGGCTCAGGGCGCCTTGCGGCGTTGTTTCCTGGACCAGGATAACGGGTGCGTGCACAATTCCACGATCACCATGCGCTGCCTTCAGGGCGTGCATCAGCTGCACGGCCACTGCGGATGCGTTCGGGATCGCGCGCAGGCTCGGTTGCGGGCGCGTCACTTTCCACGGCCGCGCATGCGGCCAGATCAGCAGGTACGCCACCTTGTTCGGACTGGTCAGCGTTAGACCCAGATCGCCACTGCCGTCGCTGTTGGTCTTCAGCGTCGCAGTCTCGACGATGGTGAAGGGGATGTTGATCGCCTTCGGCAACGCAAAGCCGAACCGCAGCACGATGCGCTTCGTGGTGATCGTGTAGACAGTCGTCCGCGCTGTCAGCCAGGCGAGGCCGGCGAGCAGGCCGAGCGACACAACGGCAACGGGGAGCAAGCCAAGCGCCGACTGCAGCGCGCCAACCGTGTCAGCCCCGTCGATCGCCGCAGCGCCGCCACGCCAGGCCATCAGCAGGCCAAAATACACTGCCACCGTGCGCATGTGGAATGCGCGCTGCGCCAGCGCCCACCAGTCCGGCGCGCCCTGCCAGAGCATGGTCTCGCCCTTGGGAAGTTCGCCGGGCAGGCCGCGAACGGGTTCGAATTCATGTTCGGTCACAGCAAGGCCTCCGAGCGCGCGGGTGTTGCGTACAGTGTGCCCGCGCCGACATAGGCGCTGACACGCTCCTCTTCATCGCGGGTGATCTGGTCGGGGCTCGCAAGCTGCGGAATGTTCTCGAACTGCGAAGCCAGCAAGGCGTTGACCTTGACGCGCTTGCGGCCGCCCTGAATGACCACCATCGGCATAGGCACCAGCACGCGCTTGGGTGAGTTGGCGACCTGCACCTCGAGATAGCGGATCATGTATTCCGACCGGTCGACCCAGACGTCGCTGATCGTACCGGCGACCACATTATCGGCTGCGACAACATTCATGCCGCGCGGATCTGCGTCGCGCTTGGCGAGATAGAAGTCCGTGGCGATACGCAGCGGCACGATGCGTGGTGCGCCATGCAGCGTGAGGTCCGGCGTCCTGGCGCGGTTGGCGTAGGCGCCAGGTCCAACGCCAGCCGAGAGTGGATCTCCTACCGGCTCGAGCGGCGAGCCTGTCCACGCGGCCGTGCGGCGCGCCTTGAAATCGTCCGAGTCGCGGCTTCCATCCGGCTTGGACACCGTTCCAGCATTGTGAGGCAGGCGGAAGACTTTCGGCTGGGCGGTGAAGAGGAGGCCGCCTTCCGACTCCCGGCGTCCGGTGACGTCATCCTCCAGCGGGTAGCCTTCGCGCCGATCCTCGCGGCGCAGATAGATGATCAGGCCAGCGAAGAACAGGAAGAACCCGTAAAGGACCCATTCCGTGACATCGAGGCCGCCGTTGAAGACTTGTTCTGGCATGCGTGAACTCCGATCGTGGTTCAGGTGGGGAATTCGGCAATGCCGAATTTCGTCGGTATTGAATGCGGTTGGTTGGATGCGTGCCGCGCCAGCGGCCCGATTGCGATCAGCGCCGCGAAGAGCAGCCCGATCTCGAGGTGGTAGACGAAGCCATAGCCGACAGCGGGTCCGGTCAGCGCTGGGCCAAGCGAACCGCTTTCTGCTAGGGCGCCGATGACGTCGCGCAGCACGCCGCCGATTGCGACGCCTACGCCAGCCGCTGTTGCCTGCACCGCGCCCCAGGCGCCCAGCGCAAGACCCGAATGACCTTCGCGCGTCAGCGCCATCGAGGCCGTCAGCGTGCCGACGGCGAACAGGCCCCCGCCAAATCCGATGCCGGCAACGCCGATGCAGAAGACCGGCGTTGAGTTGAACGGGGCGGAGAGAATAACGAGGGTGAAGGCGGTCACGCCGATCAAGGCGCCAAAGCCGGCCAGCCGGTGGCACTCGTCGCCTGCCCCAAGGCGATAGGCGGCCAACGCGAAGCCTGCCAGCGATCCCCATGCCCAGAGCGCCGTCAGCGACGTTGTCGCGCCAACCGAAAGCCCGAGAACCTGCGCGCCGTATGGCTCAAGCAGCACATCCTGCATGCTGAATGCGGCGGCGCCAAAGGCGACAGCGAGCAACAGGCGGCGCGTACGGCCAGCCGCCATCAGCGAGCGCCACGCCGCAGAAAAGGGCTCGCGCTCGCGATCCGGGGAGGTGAGGGTGGGGTTACGAACCTCCTGCCGCCACAGTGCCACGACATTCAGCACCATCGTCACGACTGCACAGCCCTGGATCACCTGGATCAAGCGAAAGGCGCTGAAGTCCGACAGCAGGTAGCCAAGCAGGAGTGAGCTCACCAGCATTCCGGCGAGCAGCATTATATAGAGCAGAGCCACCACGCGCGGCCGCGCCTCCGGCGGCGCGAGGTCAGTGGCCAGTGCAAGGCCTGCCGTCTGCGTCGTGTGCATCCCCACGCCAACCAGCAGGAAGGCGATCACCGCCGCCACTTGCCCGACCATGATCGGCCCGTGCGTGTCACCGGACAGGATCAGCAGCGCAAACGGCATGATCGCAAAGCCGCCGAACTGCAGCATTGACCCAAACCAGATATAAGGAGTCCGCCGCCAGCCGAGCACCGACTTGTGCGTGTCCGACTTGAACCCGATCAGTGCGCGGAGCGGCGCGAACACTAGCGGCAGAGACACCATCAAGGCCACGATCCAACCCGAGATGCCAAGCTCGACGATCATCACGCGGTTCAGGGTCCCGGTCAGCAACACGGCCGCCATGCCCACCGACACCTGGAATGACGCCAGACGCAGCAAGCGATTGAGAGGTAGCTCCGCCGTCGCTGAATCCGCGAACGGCAGCATCCGCGCCGCGAGCTGGTTCCACGTCATTCTCTGGGGGCGCTCACCCGTCTTCATACGCGCACCAGCTCCATCGCCTGCGACTTGTAGAAGCCGCTCGAAATCCGTTGCGTCCGTCCGATCGCCCAGCCTTCGAATGCCGCGCCCGTCTCGACCCCGCGGCGGATCACGGCTTCGCTCACTGGCTCGATTGCAGGCGCACGGTCAGCGCGCGGGAACAGCTTCCCGGCCGCATGCATCATGGTCAGCGCCGGCGTCTTCGGTGCAAAGGTGAACAGGATTGCCGCCGTCGTCCGCGCCGCAAACGCGCCCAGCACGCGCAGGATCTCTTCCGACGGGTAATGAATGAGCGAGTCCATCGCCACGACGTGGCTGAACTGGCCGAAACGCGCGTCCAGCATGTCGCCCACACGGAAGTCGACGCTGCCTGCCGTGAAATCCTTCGGCGTCCGCTCGTCTGCAAGCTTCACAAGGCTGGCCGACACATCAACGCCAACAACCCGTGCGCCGCGACGCGCCGCTGCGACCGACAGCGCACCCGTTCCGCATCCTGCATCAAACAGCGAAGCGCCCGTGAGATCCTCAGGCATCCACGACAGCAGCGTTTCACGCATGCTGTCCCGGCCGGCCCGAACCGTCGCACGGATCTTGCTGACCGGCGCATCCGACGTCAGCTGCGCCCATGCATCCAGTGCGGTGCGATCGAAGTAGGTCTCCAGCTTGCCGCGACGCTCGTCGTACGCATTGGGGGTCATGGTCATGTCCATCGACGCTGTCATGTTCATTCAAAACCCAGGAAGTCGAAGATATCGCGGTCCTTCATCGGCATGACGTCATAGTGCTTGTCGCCGACGAGCAGGTTGGCCGCGAGCCGCATGTACTCGAGTTTCACCGCCTCCAGGGCCGGCGTCGACTCCATCTCGAACAGCACCGACTTCTTCAGCCGGCTCCTGCGGATCTCGTCGAGGATGGGGAAGTGCGCCACGCGCTCCAGCCCGATGGCGGCGTTGTAGCGGTCGACTTCGTCCGTGCCTTCGCTGCGGTTCACGATCACGCCGCCAAGCCGCACTTCGTAGTTCTTCGACTTCGCGCGGATAGCCGCCACGATGCGGTTCATCGCGAAGATCGAGTCAAAATCGTTGGCCGTGACGATCAGCGCCCGTTCGGCATGCTGCAGCGGCGCGGCGAACCCGCCGCAGACCACATCGCCCAGCACGTCGAAGATCACGATGTCCGTGTCCTCCAGCAGGTGATGCTCCTTCAGCAGCTTCACCGTCTGCCCGACAACATAGCCGCCGCAACCGGTGCCCGCTGGCGGCCCGCCGGCCTCGACGCACATCACGCCATTATAACCTTCGAACACATAGTCCTCAGGCTTCAGCTCTTCGCTGTGGAACTCCACGCTCTCCAGCATGTCGATCACGGTCGGCGCGAGGCGCTTCGTCAGCGTGAACGTCGAGTCGTGCTTGGGATCGCAGCCAATCTGCAGCACGCGCTTGCCGAGGTGCGAGAACGCCGCCGACAGGTTTGACGACGTCGTGCTCTTGCCGATCCCGCCCTTGCCATAGATCGCGAAAACCTTCGCCCGGTCGATCTTCATCGACGGGTCAAGATGAACCTGCACGCTTCCCTCCCCATCGGGGCGGCGCGGAAGTGTTCTTGGCATGGTGAGCGTTGTCATACGTATCCTTCACGCCGCGGGTGCGGAGATGCCTTCCAGTTGGTCTTCGAGTTCGTCGCTGGCATTGCGAAGCGCATTCAGTGTCGATGCGTCCGGCCGCCAGTATTTGCGCTCGTGCGCCTCCAGCAGACGATTTGCCATTCGGGCAGAAGCCTTGGGATTGAGCTTGGTCAGCCGCTTGCGCATTTCGTCGTCGAGCACATAGGTCTCGCTGATGCGCTGGTAGATCCAGGGCTCGACCTGGCCGGTCGTCGCCGACCAGCCCATCGTGTTGGTCACCTGCGCCTCGATCTGGCGCACGCCTTCATAGCCGTGCTTCAGCAAGCCCTCATACCATTTCGGATTGAGCGTCCGTGTATGCGTCTCGAGAGACACCTGCTCCGCCAGCGTACGAACCTTGCCTTCGCCCTGCGTCTGGTCGCCGATATAAACCGGTGTCGCCGACCCACGGGCCCGCTGGATCGCTCGGCTCATGCCACCCAGCGCATCGACATAGTGGTCGATCGAGGTGACGCCGAGTTCCACCGACTCGAGATTCTGATAAGTGAAGTCCACGCTCTTGAGGATGCTCTGCAGCATCTTCGACTGGCGCACTGCGCCACCCTTACGTCCATAAGCGAAACACTTCCGGCTCTCGAATGCGTCGGCGAGTTCCTCTTCCTCGTTCCACGCGCTGGAGTCGATCAGCTGGTTGACGTTGGCGCCGTAAGCGCCATCAGCGTTCGAGAACACACGCAGCGCCGCCGTTTCCAGATCACACCCATGCGTTGCCTGCAGCGCGAGCGCGTGTCTGCGCACATGGTTCTGTTCGAGCGGCTCGTCAGCCGCCGCCGCAAGATAAGCGGCCTCCGCCAGCATCCTCACCTGAAGCGCCAGCAGGTCACGGAAGATGCCTGACAGCGTCATCACCACGTCAATCCGCGGACGCTTGAGTTCGGCCAGCGGGATCAGCGCCGCTCCGCAAAGCCGCCCATAGGAGTCGAACCGGGGCTTTGCGCCAATCAGCGCCAGAGCCTGCGCAATCGGCCCGCCCTCGCTCTTCAGGTTGTCCGATCCCCACAGAACCATGGCAATCGATTCCGGCAGGACGCCGCCGCTGCGCTTGGCGTGCTGCGCCAGTAGCCGGTTCGCCTGCATCGCGCCATCATGTGTCGCCAGGGCGCTCGGGATACGGAACGGATCGAAGCCATGCATGTTGCGCCCGGTGGGCAGCACGGACGGATTGCGGACAATGTCCCCGCCTGCAGCCGGACGAATGTACCGTGCGTCCAGCGCGCTCAGGATGGCGTCGACTTCATGATCGCGCGCCAGCGACGCGTCGATCACCTTCAGTTCGTTCATCGTGGCAAGCAGCGTCCGCGACTTCTTGCCAGCCCGGCCCAACGCCACTTCAGGCGTAACGCCCGCAACCATCGCTTCAACGGCCGCACGTGGCGGCGTCTCGCCGCGGCCCTCGGCTATCGCGAGCAGGAGGTCTGTGCGTTCGGCGGCATCCGGCGCTACGCCCACGGTATGCAGCCCGGCCGGGATCAGCGCGCCTTCGATTTCGGCGATCCGCTCGGAAAGCTGCGCGATCTCCGAACTGCTTGTAACGGACCAGGCTGGGGCCGCCTCGGCGATATCGATCCCGACCGCCGCTTCCTGAATGCTCGCCGCAAGAACCGCGCGCTCGTCACGGTCCGCTTTGTCCCACCGCCCGACCAGCGCCTTTAGATCCTGCAGTCCCTGGTACAAGCCAGCCTTCGAGATCGGCGGCGTCAGGTGCGTGATCAGCGTCGCAGACGACCGCCGCTTCGCAATCATGCCCTCGGTCGGGTTGTTGCCCGCATAGAGATAGAAGTTCGGAAGATCACCGATCAGCCGATCCGGCCAGTCCGCGCCGGTGAGTCCCACCTGCTTGCCCGGCATGAATTCAAGCGCGCCATGCGTTCCAAAATGCAGCACTGCGTTCGCTGCGAAATCCTCACGCAGCCAGCGATAGAAGGCGGAGAACGCATGCGTGGGCGCGAATCCGCCCTCGAACATCAGGCGCATCGGGTCGCCCTCGTATCCGAAGCCCGGCTGCAGCCCGACGAACACGTTTCCGAATTCGACGCCCAGAACGAAGATCGAGCGTCCGTCCGTGAGCTGGCGTCCCGGCGCCGGTCCCCACTGACCCTCGATCTGCGAAAGGTGGCGCTCGCGCCGGACATGATCGTCCGCAGGAATCCGCGTATGGACGTTCGCATCCGTCCCGAAGCGCTTCGAGTTGCCTTCCAGCAGCTTGAGACGCAGCTCTTCAACCGAGCGCGGAACCTCCACAGAATACCCGCCGGCCTTCATTGCCTTCAGCGTGTTGTGGAGGGATGCGAACACCGACAGGTAGGCCGCAGACCCGACCGCGCCGGAATTCGGCGGGAAGTTGAACAGCACGATGGCGATCTTGCGATCCTGCCGTCGTGTCTGGCGCAGCGCCACGAGCCTGCCGACACGCGCCGCCAGCATTTCGGCCCGTTCGGGGCAGGCGCACATCCTGGAGGCCACGGTCTGGGCCGGGAAGCGGCAGGCCTTGTGGCATCCCGTGCATGCCTCGCCCGCACCATCCGAACGACCGCCAAACACGATCGGCCCCGTCGCGCCGTCCAGTTCAGGAATCGCCACCATGATGGTCGACTCGACCGGCATCAGCCCCGTGCGCGAGGCGCCCCAGCGCTCCAGGCTCTGGAACTCCAGCGGCTGCGCCGAGATGTAGGGAACATCGAGGCGCGAGAGAATGTCTTCGGCCGCCACAGCGTCGTTGTAAGCCGGGCCGCCCACCAGCGAGAACCCGGTCAGCGAGATCACCGCGTCTACAACAGGCACGCCGTCAACGATAAAGAACTTCTCGATCGCCGGCCGCGCATCGAGACCGGTCGCGAAAGCCGGAAGCACCTTCAGGCCACGCGCTTCCAGCGCATCGATCACGCCGTCATAATGGCCGGCATCACCCGCCAGCACATAGGAACGCAGCACGAGTACGCCGACCACGCCGGTCTGCTTCACCTGCAGTGCGGGCAGGCTGTCCACCTGCTCCACGATCTTGCCCACGGCGCGGGGATGGTAGAGCCCGATCTCGGGATAATCGCGGGGCCCGACAGCTTCGACCTTGTCGCGCAGCACGCGGCGCTCGCCCTCGGCATACCGGCCGACGAGGAAACGCACCATGTCGGCCACATTCTCCGGCGAACCGGAGAGCCAGTACTGCATCGTCAGGAAGTAGGAACGCAGGTCCTGCGCCTTGCCCGGGATGTATTTGAGGATCTTCGGCAGGCGGCGCAGCATCGCCATCTGGCCCGAACCCGAGCTGCTCGTCTTCGATCCGCGCAGCTTCTTCAGCCAGGCAAGCGGACCCTTCTGCGAGCCGTCCATGCGGAACGGGCCAAGCTTGGTGAGGCGGATGATTTCCCCGGACGACATCGCGCCGATGATCGCATCGCACGACTCGCGCCGCGCCTCCAGCGCAGGAAGAACTGCCTGGATGTGGTCTTCCATGAACAGCATCGTCGCAATGATGATATCCGCAGATCCGATGTCGGCGATGCACGCCTCGCGCGCTGCTGTGTTATCGCCCCAGTCGGTCGCCGCATGCAGCGAGATCGACAGGCCGGGAATCTCCGGCTTGAGCGACGCTTCCGCATGGCGCACCAGTCCGGCGAGGTGATTGTCGAGCGTGACAATCACAACGCGCACGGAGGGCGCGTCAGCGTGCATAGTGGCTTTTTGCATCATACAGGGTTTCGATCTTGATGACGGCCAGGCCTTGTTCGGTCGCAAAACGCTCAGTGTTACGCCGTGCTTTCCCGCGCACGAAAAACGGGATCTTGGTAAGTTCGGCTTCGGCTTCCCGCGACCAGATCAGTTCGCTGGCAATCGGCGCAGATATCGGCGCCGGGGCGGGGGAGGGTGCGGGCTGGTGCGCTGCAAGGTGTGAAGCGCCTGCGCCGTCGTTGAACTCGAAATCCTCGCGGAACATCGCCAGCAGGTGCTCCTCGAGCCCCATGACCAGCGGATGCACCCAGGTGTCGAACAGCACATTCGCGCCTTCGAAACCCATCTGCGGCGAGAAGCGCGCCGGATAATCCTGCACATGCGCCGGCGCGGAGATCACCGCGCAGCCGACGCCAAGCCGCTTGGCGATATGGCGCTCCATCTGCGTGCCGAGCACGAGTTCCGGCTGCAATTCGGCAATCGCCTTCTCGACTTCGAGATAGTCGTCCGTGACCAGCGCTGTCAGCCCCAGCTTCTCGGCGGCCGCGCGCACATCGCGGGCAAACTCACGCGAGTACGTTCCAAGTCCGACAACCTCGAACCCCAGCTCTTCCGAAGCGACACGCGCCGCGGCAACTGCATGAGTCGCGTCGCCGAAGATGAACACGCGCTTGCCGGTCAGGTAGTTGGAGTCCACCGACCGCGACCACCACGGCATCCGCGCATTCGCGTCAGCCAGCACATGCGCCGGATCAACGCCCGTGATCGCCGCGATCTCAGCGATGAAATCCTTCGTCGCATTGTGCCCGATCGGCACGGTGCGGATGATCTTCTGCCCGTGGTTCTTTTCCAGCCAGCGCGCCGCGACGTCGGCGATCTCGGCGTAGAGCACCACGTTGAAGTCTGCGTCCGGCAGCCGCGAGAGATCGGACGGCCGCGCATTCAGCGGGGCCACCACATTCACATCGACGCCGAGTTGTCCCAGCAGGCGCGTCACCTCGACCACGTCATCGCGATGGCGGAAGCCCAGCGCCGTCGGCCCGAGAATATTGCAGCGTGGCCGCGGCCCCGGCGTGCGGGCAGGAGCGCCATCGACCTTCGCCGCAAACGTGCGGACCAGCTGGTAGAACGTCTCCGCCGCCCCCCAGTTTTCCTTTTTCTGGTAGGACGGCAGGTCCAGCGCGATCACCGGGATCGGCAGCTTCAGCGCGCGCGCGAGCCCGGCCGGGTCATCCTGGATCAGCTCCGCGGTGCAGGATGCGCCGACGATCATCGCCTCCGGTTGGAAGCGCTCATAAGCCTCCCGCGCCGACGTCTTGAACAACTCCGCCGTATCGCCGCCCAGATCGCGCGCCTGGAACGTCGTGTACGTTACAGGCGGTCGCGCATCGCGGCGTTCGATCATCGTGAACAGCAGGTCCGCATAGGTGTCGCCCTGTGGCGCATGCAGCACATAGTGCAGGCCCTTCATGGCCGTCGCGATCCGCATCGCGCCGACATGGGGTGGTCCTTCATATGTCCAGACAGTCAGCTGCAAGATTTCAGACCTTGAGGAGCGCGCGACGCGCGAACGGACGTGCAAACAGGGCGGCAAGATCGCCTGCCTGGTCGAAACCATGGACAGGCGAGAAAACGAGTTCGATCGACCATTTCGTGGTCATGCCCGCTGCCTCCAGCGGATTGGCGAGGCCAAGGCCGCACACGACGAGATCTGGTTTGTCAGCGCGGCAACGGTCGAGCTGTTTGTCGACATCCTGTCCTTCGCTGAGCCTCGCCTGCGCGGGAAGCCGCTTGAGTTCTTCCGACAGCAGGTCGCGATTGAGGTAGGGCGTGCCGATCTCGACCGGTCGCATGCCCAGTTCTTCCGCCAGGAAGCGCGCCAGCGGCGGCTCGAGCTGTGAGTCGGGGAAGAAGAAAACGCTCAAGCCCTCGAGGGTCTCGCGCGACCGCGCCAGCGCCCGCTTCGCGCGCTCGCGATGCGGGGCGACGATGCGACGGAAATCCATCTCGGGGATCGACCACGCATCAGCCGCCGCCTTGAGCCAGTGAGTCGTGCCCTCGGCGCCGAACGGAAACAGCGCAGGAAGCCGGTTGGCCCCACGCGCTGCCAGGGCACGCGCTGTATCGCCAAGGAAAGGCTGCGCAATCAGCATCCGCGTGTTCGGCCCGACCGCAGCGATCTCGCCGGACTTGCGCGGCGGGAAGAAATCCACGCGTGGAATCCCAAGCTCGGTGAACAGCCTGCGGAACTGGTCTTCCACGATGTCGGGCAACGCGCCGACAACCAGCAGCGACGGCGCAGTGTTCGAATCAGCCTTCGGCGCTTCCGGAACCAATGCAGCAAGGCATGCGTCTTCGCCCTGCGTGAAGGTCGTCTCGATTCCGCTCCCGGAATAGTTCAGCACGCGCACGCCCGGCTGGTGCTTCGCCGAAAGCCGCTGCGCTGCGCGCGACAGGTCGAGCTTGATCACTTCGGAAGGGCAGGAGCCGACAAGAAACAGCAGCTTGATGTCCGGCCGGCGCTCCAGCAGGCGATCGACAACGCGGTCCAGTTCTTCATTCGCGTCGGCGAGGCCTGCAAGATCCTTTTCTTCCATGATCGCCGTAGCAAATCGCGGCTCTGCGAAAACCATGACGCCCGCGGCCGACTGTATCAGGTGAGCGCAGGTGCGCGAACCAACCACGAGGAAGAATGCGTCCTGGATCTTGCGATGCAGCCAGACGATTCCCGTCAGCCCGCAGAACACTTCCCGCTGCCCACGCTCGCGTAGCACCGGAACAACGTCCACGTCACACCCGGCACTGGGAGCAGCTGGATTCATGTGGAGTGACCGCGCAGGTCCATCGTGGCCGGCGCGGATCGCGGCGCCTGCAGGCGCGCCTCACGCAGCTTCAGCAGAAACTGTGCGGCATTGATCACATAAGCCGCATAAGCCGCGACCGCGATCATCATCTGGTCTGAGGGCGACCCCCAGCCGTTGAGAAGCGCAAGCAGGTATGCGGTCTGCAGCCCGAGAACGAGCATGCTGAACACGTCTTCCCAGAAGAAAGCGCGGGCAAACAGCCATTTGCCGAATACTTCCTTCTCCCAGATCGAGCCGGTCACCATGATCAGGTAAAGAAGAAAGGTCTTGGCCAGGATCGAGGCCGTCGCGATATCGTAGCCTTCGCCGGTCATCAGGTAACGGACGACCAGGACAAGGCTGATCGCAAACACCACGAACTGCAGCGGCGCCAGAATCGCCTGCACCATCGTCCAGGGCGAGGTGTCCCGGCGGATGCGCTCTTCCCGCGTATAGAGGGCCTGCTTGCGTGACTCCGCGCCATTCTTGTTGGCCAGGTGCGAACCGACATGAGCGGGCCATGGGCAGGGCGCGAGCGAATCGAGCCAACCGTCAAACTTCCTGGAAAACAGCCCTGGATGGCCGCCTGAGCGCTGAGGCTCGGCTCTTCTGTCTTCGCCGTAATGAGCCCGCTTCGCTTGCATTTCTGACCTCCCGCGCTGGGCGCGTTGGATGAAAGCACGATGGAAAGGTAGGTCGACGTCTTTCCGATTGTCAAGGAAAGCGGACGTCCAAAATGTTGGACACATGCGTCAAACTGTCAAAATTGGACTCGCCTAGCGGCATAACTTCTGTCTACCGTGTCGTGCCGGGAGCAGAGACCCTCGACAGCGGGCGCAATCCTGGGAGGAAAGACCTGCATAGAGCCGGTATGTCCTGGCTCGGTTGGCAGGCGCAGAAGCGGAAGCTGCCAAAGTGCAGATCCGCGGGAGATGGGGGCCAAATGGCCAGCCTTCCTGGGACTTCAGTATTTGATCTTTGTGGCGAAGAGCCGATGCGGATCGCACCCATCGGGAAGCGCGCATCGTCGCTTTCAGTTGTGGAAGAAGCCCCACGACCGCAGCTCGGCGAACAGCTCGCGCGCATCGTCGAGGGCGAAATCATTCCGCGGCTGATGCTTGTGCATCGCCTCGAGCGTCAGGATGGTCGGGAATCCATACCGCTATCGCCCGACACGATCGAGCGATTTGCCCTGTATTCTCTGTCTTCAGGGCACGACTCCCTGATGGCGATCGTTGGCACACTGCTGCAGCAGGGTGTCGCCCTGGATTCGATTTACGTTGATCTCCTCGGGCCCGCAGCGCGCCGGCTCGGCGAGTTCTGGGAAGATGACAGGGTTTCCTTTGCCGACGTAACGATCGCCTTGGGTCGCTTGCAGCATGTCGTAAGGGAACTTAGTCTTCATGGGCAGAACGAGTTGCCGTCATCAGTCGGCAGGTCGGCGCTTTTTGCGGCCGCCCCCGGCGAGCAACACACATTTGGCCTTGTTATTATTGAGGAATTCTTTCGCCGGGCTGGCTGGCGCACATGGGCCGAGCTGTCTGGCTCCGTTGCCGAGGTTGTGGCTGCGGTGCAAGCGCATGAGTTCGATTTGTTCGGAATGTCAGCAAGCTCAGACGAACGGCTTGATCAAATCGCACCAATGATTATGTCGGTTCGCAAGGCGTCAAGGAATCGAGACATCACTGTCATGGTGGGTGGACGACTCTTTGTTGAACGGCCGGAACTAGTTGCTAAGGTCGGTGCGGATACTATGGCCACCGACGCGAGGCAGGCCGTGCTGGGGGCGGAAGGCGCGGTGAGGCAACTCGCATCTCGCTAGCTTTGCGGCCTCCCAAGAAAGGGCAGTGCGGGTTCGATGGCGATCTATTCATCTACCCAGGGTCGTGTCGAACCAAGGTTCGCACGCGACACTTTGGGGGCGCTGGACGCCCGGATCGCCGCAAAGGTGGCCGCAGCTGGCGGTGACGTCGCGATGATCATCGATCGCAGCGGCTTCATCCGGGACATGGCGCTCAATAACAGCGACATGGTGCAGGACGGTTTTGAATCCTGGCTGGATCGCCGCTGGGCCGACACGGTCATGGCCGACAGTCGCCCCAAGATCGAAGAGCTGCTTCGCGACGCGGCCAACGACGCTGGCCCCCGCTGGCGCGAGATCAATCATCGCACGGACGACGGTGCGGCCGTCGCTGTTCGCTACATCGCAATGAATGCCGGCGAAGACGGCCGCATCATCGCGATCGGCCGCGACCATCGCGCCATCAGCCAGCTTGAGCAGCGTCTCATCCAGGCGCAGCAGGCGATGGAGCAGGACTACCGAAAGCTTCGCGAAGCCGAGTCACGCTACCGCCTCCTCTTTCAACTCGCGTCGGAAGCCGTCATCGTGGTTGATGCGACAACACGAAGGATTGTCGAAGCCAACCCAGCCGCCGATCGGCTTGTCGGCAGCGCAGAATCCTCGCTGGTCGGCCGCGAGTTTTCGTCTACCTTCGAAGAACAATCGCGCGACGCCGCCATTTCGCTTCTGGCGGTCGCGCAGGGCGGCCCGAACCTCACAGCGCAGTCCACCCTGCGCCAGGGCGGCCGCGCATTTGAGGTCGCTGCATCGCTCTTCCGGCAGGACCGTGCGTCTCTTTTCCTCGTCCGTCTGTCTTCGCCCGAATTGGGTGTCATACGCACCCCGGAATCAACCCAGCATCTTCTTTCCGTGCTGGAGCGCATTCCTGACGCATTCGTCGTCACCGACGAAAATCTCCGTATCCTTGCCCAGAACGCCGCCTTCCTTGACCTGTCACGCATCGCCAGCAACGAGCAGGCAAGAGGCATGTCGCTCGACACAATTCTTGGCCGGCCGGAGATCGACCGCAACGTTCTGCTCTCAAGCTTGCGCCAGCACGGATCGCTGAAGAACTTCGCGACTGTCTTGCGCACGCGTCTGGGCGAGCAGGAAGATGTCGAGGTTTCGGCCGTGCATGTCGCCACAGGCGAACAGCCCTGTTTCGGGTTCTCGATTCGCGCTGCCGCCCGCGGTGCCGTCGCCAGGCCGCGCATCGCGGGCGAGCTGCCGCGCTCGGTTGAGCAGCTTTCGCAACTGGTTGGCCGCGTCTCGCTCAAGGAACTCGTACGGGAGACCACCGAACTTGTGGAGCGTTTGTGCATCGAGGCTGCTCTTGAGCTGACAGGCAACAATCGCGCGTCCGCGGCCGAGGTTCTGGGCGTGAGCCGCCAAAGCCTTTACTCGAAACTTCACCGCTATGGCTTGGGTGATCTGGCAGCGGGCGAGTAAGTCCAGCCGGCGAGACACATAAAGCGTCCAGATGAATTGACACTCGCCGTCGCGATTTGTAGCGTTTGGCATGGCGTCCACGCATGTCGAAACAATAGCGAGAACACTGCCGACGCCGGGCGCCGTCCTCGAACTTTTCAAACCGATCACCTGGTTTCCGCCCATGTGGGCGTTCGGCTGTGGTGTTGTTTCGTCTGGCGCGAACCTCGCTGAACGCTGGCCGATGGCGCTAGCCGGCATCGTCCTGGCCGGACCGCTGATCTGCGCCACCAGTCAGGCCGTCAATGACTGGTACGACCGCGACGTCGACGCCATCAACGAACCGAACCGGCCGATCCCGTCCGGCCGCATTCCTGGCCGCTGGGGCCTCTGGATCGCGATGGCGTGGACTGTCGTGTCGATGCTCTGGGCGCTCGCCCTGGGCCCATGGGTCTTCGGCGCCGCGGTCGTCGGCATGATCCTCGCTTGGGTGTACAGCGCGCCGCCGCTACGCCTGAAGCAAAGTGGCTGGTGGGGACCAGCCGCCTGCGCGCTCTCTTATGAAGGCATCACCTGGTTTACCGGCGCCGCCGTCATGCTGGCGACTGTACCCAACGCCGAGGTCCTCCTTATCGCGGCGCTCTACAGCTTCGGCGCCCACGGGATCATGACGCTCAACGACTTCAAGGCGATTGAGGGCGATCGACAGACGGGCGTTCGTTCGCTCCCGGTGCAGCTCGGCGTCGACCAGGCGGCGCGCGTGGCCTGCATCGTGATGGCCGCGCCGCAGGTCGTCGTTGTCGCGCTTCTGACCGCCTGGGGCGCGCCTTTCCACGCCGCCGCCGTTTCAGTGTCTCTGGCCCTTCAGCTCTACATGATGTCCCGCCTTGTCACCGATCCGCGCAAGCTCGCCCCGTGGTACAACGGGACGGGCGTGCTTCTTTATGTTCTCGGCATGCTGGTCAGCGCATTCGCTCTCGGCAGCCTCGCTGGAATGCAACCATGACACACGCACCGCTCAGCTGGCTCAGCATCATCCGCGTCGGCCTCGTGCAGAGCGCACTCGGGGGCGTCGTCGCCCTGACCACGTCGACGCTCAACCGCGTCATGGTCGTCGAGTTCGCATTGCCAGCCATGCTGCCGGCCGCGCTCGTCGCCTGGCACTATGCGATCCAGCTGTCGCGTCCGCGCTGGGGCTACGGCTCCGACATGGGCCATCGTCGCACGCCGTGGATCGTCGGCGGCATGGGCGTGCTGGCGCTTGGCGGACTTATCGCCACCAACGCCACGGTGATGATGGAATCATCGCCCCTGATCGGAATCCTTCTCGGCCTTCTCGCATTCACCATGATCGGTGCAGGCGTTGGTGCGTCTGGCACATCGCTGCTGGCGCTTCTGGCCTCGCGCACTGCGCCGCAGCGGCGTCCCGCCGCCGCCGCCACGACATGGATCATGATGATCGTCGGTATCGTCATCACGGCGGGTGTCTCCGGTGCGCTCCTCGATCCATTCTCGCCCCAGCGCCTCGCGCTCGTCGCCTCTGGCATCGCCGGAATCGCATTGCTGCTCACGCTCTTCGCCGTCTGGGGCATCGAAGGCGAGCCAGAAAAGATAACCGCGTCCGAACTGGCCAAGCCGCCCTTCGCGCAGGTGCTGCGCGAGACATGGGCCGATCCGCTCGCCCGTCGCTTCACCGTGTTCGTCTTCGTCTCGATGCTCGCCTACAGCGCGCAGGATCTGATCCTCGAACCCTTCGCCGGCCTGGTCTTCGACATGACGCCCGGCCAGTCTACGCAACTCGCCGGCGTCCAGAACGGCGGTGTGCTGCTCGGCATGATCCTCGTGGGCGTCTGCGGCGCACGCTTTGGCGACAAGAAGCGCGCATGGATGCGGCAATGGACCGTCGCGGGATGCATCGGTTCGGCGGCAGCGCTCGTCGCGCTTGCGTGCGCAAGCGCTGTAGGCCCTGCATGGCCGCTGCAACCAACCGTATTCGCCCTCGGCTTCGCAAACGGCGTGTTCGCTGTCTCCGCAATCGGCTCCATGATGGGCCTCGCCGGAGCAGGGCAGGCGTCGCGCGAAGGCGTCCGCATGGGGGTCTGGGGCGCAGCCCAGGCCTGCGCCTTCGCATGCGGTGGCTTCGCCGGCGCTGCCGGCATCGACATTCTTCGCGCACTCCTGCCTCAGGACTCCAGCGCCTTCCTGATCGTCTTCTCGATGGAAGCCGCGCTCTTCACCTTCGCGGCGTTTCTCGCAGCCCGCCTGGACCTGACCGGCGAACGCTTCATCCCTGAGGGGGCCCGAACATGACCATGGAGACCTACGACGCAGTCGTCGTCGGCGGCGGCCCAGCCGGAGCAATAGCCGCAGGCGATCTGGCCCGCGCCGGACGAAAGGTCCTCCTGCTGGACCGCGCCGGTCGCATCAAGCCTTGCGGTGGTGCCATTCCCCCGCGCCTGATTCGCGACTTCGGAATCCCCGACCATCTCCTCGTTGCCCGCGCCACAGCCGCCCGCATGGTCTCACCCACCAATCGCATCGTGAACATGCCGGTCGAGGGGGGCTTTGTCGGCATGGTTGATCGCGACGCGTTCGACGAATGGCTACGCGAACGCGCCGTTGCGGGGGGCGCTGAACGCCGCTCCGGATCATTCCTCCGCATCGAACGCGACGAAGACGGCACGGCCGTCGTCTGCTTTCACGACAAGGGCGACGGCAAGGAAAACGTCCAGCGCGTCCGCGCCCGCGCAGTCGTCGGCGCCGACGGCGCCCGCTCGCAAGTCGCGAAGCAGACGATCAAGGACGCAGACCGCATGCCCTGCGTCTTCGCCTATCACGAAATCATCCGCGCCCCGGCGCACGGCGCAGGCGGCTTCGAGGAAAGCCGTTGCGACATCTACTATCAGGGCAAACTCTCGCCGGATTTCTACGCGTGGATCTTTCCACATGGCGACACGGCCAGCGTTGGCGTCGGATCCGCCCGCAAGGGATTCTCGTTGCGCGGCGCCGTCAGCGATCTGCGACAAGTGTCGGGCCTCGCAGACTGTGAGACTATTCGCACTGAAGGTGCGCCGATCCCGCTGAAACCTCTGCGGCGCTGGGACAATGGCCGTGATGTCGTCCTTGCAGGAGACGCATCCGGCGTCGTCGCGCCGGCGTCAGGGGAGGGGATTTACTACGCGATGGTCGGCGGTCGCCTCGCCGCTGAGGCCGTCGTCGAAATGCTTGTGACGGGCAAGGCGAAAGCCCTCGCCGGAGCGCGCAAGGCATTCATGAAAGACCACGGCAAGGTCTTCTGGATTCTCGGCATCATGCAGCACTTCTGGTATCGTAGCGACAAACGCCGCGAGGGTTTTGTGAATATGTGCAACGATCCAGACGTGCAGCGCCTTACCTGGCAGGCCTACATGAACAAGGAACTCGTGAAAGCGGATCCGGCGGCGCACATGCGTATCTTCGTCAAGGACATGGGCCATCTACTTGGCCTGTCGTCCTCGCCCCGTGCCCCTTGAGCACGGGCACCCGACGACCGGTTGTCGTCGCTGCAGCGGCGGCGATACTTGTCGCCGTTCTTGGCGGCACCATCACGGATCTCGGCCCCTGGTACGAGGCCCTCAAGAAGCCTGACTGGCAACCGCCCGGGCCGGCCTTCGGCATCATCTGGACCACCATCTATACACTCACCTTAGTTGCGGCGGTCATCACATGGCGTCGCGCGCCAAAGGGGCCCGAGCGGGAGTGGCTTGTCGGCCTTTTCTCACTGAACGGTTTCCTCAACATCCTCTGGAGCCTGCTGTTCTTCCGGCTCCACCGCCCCGATTGGTCGCTGATCGAGGTCTGTTTTCTCTGGCTGTCGATCGTGTCGTTGATCATCTTCACCGCCCGCCACTCGCGCCTCGCTGGCGTGCTGCTCACGCCCTACCTCGTCTGGGTGTCCCTGGCGTCGGTGTTGAACTTTGATGTTGTCCGACTAAACGCGCCTTTCGGCTGAGCAAGGAAGGGTGGTCTGATGCAGGAATTCCTGCTGAGTGGTCGGGCGGTCGATCTGGTTCTGCTCGTCATCGCTGCCGAGTTCATAGCTCTTCTGGCCTTGCGGCGAAAAATCTGGCGACGCGCTTTGCCGGACCTCTTCTTCGCGCTGATGCCCGGCGTGTTCCTGCTCGTCGCACTGAGGCTCGCACTTACCGGCGCGGAGTGGCACTGGATTGCCCTTGCAGTGGCGGCCTCATTCCCATTCCACATCACTGACCTCGTCAGACGCCGCAGTGCGTGACCAAACCGGCACCTGCCCTGCAACCGCAGATATTCGCCACCAGAACTGAAAAGGCCCGCCGGAATGCTCCGGCGGGCCTGATTGGCTTGCAGGTGAAGTCGTCTACTTCTGCCCGTTCACTTTCAGGAAGGCGATCAGGTCAGCGCGGTCTTGCGCCTTGGGCAGGCCGGCGAAGGCCATGATCGTTTTCGGGATGCGCTTCTTGGGGTTCTCAAGATAAACGAACAGCTCCTGCTCGGTCCACGTGATGCCCGATTTCTTGTTGGCTTCCGAATAACGGAAGTTCGCGACCGAGCCGGCCGGACGGCCAACGATGCCGTGCAGCGACGGTCCCGTGCCGTTCTTGCCTTTGACCGGCGAGTGACACTGCACGCACTTCTTGAACACGGTTTGCCCGCGCGCCGTGTCGCCAGATACCGCGGCGCCGCCGGCGCCCTTGATCGCGAGGGGAATCGTCTGCGCGGCTACCGGACCCGCCAGCATCACGGCAAGTCCGAACGCGGCGGCACTTACGAGTATACGCATCGAAATCCTCCAGATCCTTCGTCGCTTACTCGAACGCTCTGACGGGGGTGCCTGTCAAGATGTTTTGGCTGCCATACTGTCTCCAATGCGGATGTGGCGACAACGAGTCTCGCCGCTGCCAAAAGTTGACTCCAGCGCAGGGTCAAATTCGCGCCCGCGTCTGACGAAGGCGCATCGAACCATCACGACTCTTTCAGAATGGCCACGCCGACAAGCAACCCGGGCAGGGGCGCGCGTGGCGCCTGAAGGCCGGTGGGGGTGAATCGGGTCCCAGTGCCTTCGATCTGCCCGGGCTGTCGCCCTGCTGTCCGAAAGGGCGTGCCGGAT
>JALHLV010000027.1 GCA_022844405.1 Sphingomonadales bacterium
AACCGCAACCCGGCGTTCGCCCGCGTCCGCGCCCGGTCGGTCTGGTCGGCGCTGGCGCCGCTCGGCATCACCCCGCAACGGCTGACGCACACCGCCCGCCAGATGGCCCGCGCCCGCGCCGCCCTCGATGCCGAGGCGCACGCGCTGATCGCCGCCGCAGCCAGGTTCGGCGACGGCGGCTGGTGCACGCTGCGGCCCGACGCCCTGCGCGCGGCCCACGAGGAAGTGGGCCTGCGGGCGCTGGCGCTGGTGCTGATGGCGGTCGGCGGCGGCGACTATACCCCGCGCCTCGACCGGCTGGAGCGGCTGTGGGCGCATCTGCGCGCCGGCCCGCTTGAGGCCATGACGCTGGCGGGCTGCCGGATCATTCCGGCGGACGGCATCCTGCTGATCGTGCGCGAGACCCGCGGCGTGCAGGGACCGCTGGCGCTCGCCGGCCGGCCGCAGATCTGGGACGGCCGCTTCATCGCCGCCGGGGAAGGCGTGACCGTCGACCGGCTGCGCCCCGGCGCCATGGCGGCGCTGCGGACGGCGTTGCCCGATTCGGCGCTCAGGCGCGTGCCGGCCGCCGCGCGCCCGGCGCTTCCCGCGGTCTACGACCGGGACGGCCTGCTCGCCGTGCCGGCATTCGGATTTCGCCGCGACGGCGTCCAGGCGCCTGATGTAACGCTCGATTTCCTGCCCCGTCACCACCTGCCGGCGGCTGCGTTTTCCGGTTGACCGGCGCCGCCGCTCGGAGTGCTTGTCTGTCCCGGCAAACACCCTATCTTTGACGGACGGCCCGGAAGGCGGGCTCACCATGTCGAAAAACGGGAACTCCCTTGAACAATCTCGGTCGCAATCTCTTCATCTGGGCGCTGGTGGCGTTGATCGTCATCGTGCTGTTCAGCCAGTTCCAGCAGTCCGGCACCAACACGCCGACGGACAAGATCGGCTTCTCCCAGTTCCTCGACAACGTCAATGCCGGCAATGTCGACAAGGTGACCATCCAGGGTGACGAGATCGTCGGCCAGTACCGCGACGGCAAGGCGCGGTTCTCCACCGAGTACCAGAAGGGCGCCTATCCGGAACTGGTCACCGTGTTGCGCGAGAAGAAGGTCGACGTGCGCTTCGAGCAGCCCGAGACCAGCAATTTCTGGGCGATCGTGATCAATGTCGCGCCCATGCTGCTGCTTGTCGCCGTCTGGATATTCATCATGCGGCAGATGCAGGCCGGCTCCGGCCGCGCCATGGGCTTCGGCAAGTCCAAGGCCAAGCTGCTCAACGAGCGCACCGACCGGGTGACATTCGACGACGTGGCCGGCGTGGAAGAGGCCAAGGAGGAGGTGCAGGAAATCGTCGAATTCCTGCGCGACCCGCAGAAATTCCAGCGCCTCGGCGGCAAGATTCCGCGCGGCGCATTGCTCGTCGGCCCGCCCGGCACCGGCAAAACGCTGCTCGCCCGCGCCATCGCCGGCGAGGCGAACGTGCCGTTCTTCAGCATTTCGGGCTCCGACTTCGTCGAGATGTTCGTCGGCGTCGGCGCCAGCCGCGTGCGCGACATGTTCGAGCAGGCCAAGAAGAACGCGCCCTGCATCGTGTTCATCGACGAGATCGACGCCGTCGGCCGCCATCGCGGCGCCGGCCTGGGCGGCGGCAACGACGAGCGCGAGCAGACCCTCAACCAGCTGCTGGTCGAGATGGACGGCTTCGAGGAGAACGAGGGCGTCATCATCATCGCCGCCACCAACCGTCCCGACGTGCTCGACCCGGCGCTGCTGCGCCCGGGCCGTTTCGACCGTCAGGTGGTGGTGCCGAACCCGGACGTGCTGGGCCGCGAGCGCATCCTGAAGGTGCATATGCGCCGGGTGCCGCTGGCGCCCGACGTCGAGGCCAAGGTGATCGCCCGCGGCACGCCCGGCTTCTCGGGCGCCGACCTCGCCAATCTGGTGAACGAGGCGGCGCTGCTGGCCGCGCGCAAGAACAAGAAGGTCGTGTCCATGGCCGAGTTCGAGGACGCCAAGGACAAGGTCATGATGGGTCCCGAGCGCCGCTCCATGGTCATGGACGAGGACGAGAAGCGGCTGACCGCCTATCACGAGGCGGGTCATGCCCTGGTCGGCCTGAAGGTGTCCGACACCGACCCGATCCACAAGGCGACCATCATCCCGCGCGGCCGTGCGCTGGGCATGGTCATGTACCTGCCGGAAAAGGACAAGCTGTCGCAGACTCGCGAGCAGATGCATTGCCGCCTCGCCGTGATGATGGGCGGCCGCATCGCCGAGGAGCTGATCTTCGGCTACGACAAGGTGACCTCGGGCGCGTCGTCGGACATTTCCGGCGCGACGCGGCTGGCCAAGGCCATGGTCACCCGCTGGGGCATGAGCGACAAGCTCGGCCCGCTCGCCTATGGCGACAACGAGGAAGAGGTGTTCCTCGGCCATTCGGTGACGCGCACCCAGAACATGTCCGAGGAAACCTCCAAGCTGGTCGACTCCGAGGTGCGCAAGTTCGTCGAGGACGCCTACGCCCAAGCGCGGCAGATCCTCACCGACCACAACGCCGACCTGCACCGCATCGCCCAGGCGCTGCTGGAGTACGAGACCCTGACCGGCGAGGAAATCCGCGCCCTGCTGCGCGGCGAGGAAATCGACCGCCCCGACGACACCCCGGAACCCAGCGCCCCGCCGAGCAAGCCGCGCACCGTGCCCAGCGCCGGCCGCGGCCCCCGTGGCGCGTCGCCGGAACCCCAGCCCGGCACTTGAGGGTCAGGAGCGCAGGCGTTCCAGCACAGTAATGGCATCTCGTAGCGCGCCGGGATCGTGCGTCCGGATGTAGTCCGCACCCTGTTCCCAGGCGAATAGCTCCGCAGCAATTGTCGCCGCGCCCGCCTGTTCGGCTGACCGCCCCACGATGTTCCGGAGGAATGACTTCCGCGACACGGAAATCATCACCGGTAACCCAAAGCGGCGCCGCAGATCGGGAATCTTTCGGAGGACTGTCAGCGACACCTCCGGATTGGTGCCGAGGAAGAATCCCATGCCCGGATCAAGGATGAATCGCTCGCGCGCGATGCCATTTTTCCCCGCCCTCGCGAGCAATCGTTCGAAGAATTCGATGATCCTGTGGAAAATCTTGTCGGGTTCCATGTCGACCATCGAAGCGGTTTGGCCGGTGGAAACCGAATGCATGGCGATCAACCGGCATGATGAGCGGGCAAGGCCGTCATACATCGCCGGGTCCGCGAAGCCGCGGATGTCATTGAGGTAGGCCGCGCCGGCGGACAACGCAAACCGCTGCACCGACGTATCAGTCGCATCGACCGCGACGGCGGCGCCTTTTGAAATCATGCTCTCGAGCACGGGTGCCAGCCGCCTGATCTGCTCGGTTGGCGGGACCAGGACCGCATTGGGAGCGCTCGACGCGGGACCTAGTTCGATAATGTCGGCGCCGCCCGCCAGAAGGTCGTCCGCGTGTTGGATAGCGTCGGCGGCCGCGAGAAATCGGCCGCCGTCGGAGAACGAATCCTCCGTGATGTTGACAATACCAACAATCCGTGGGCGGAGCATTGCGACTACCTATTTAGTCGTCATTCCCGCGCACGCGGGAATGACGATGGATAGAAGCTCAATGGCCGAACCGTCAAGCACGCGCGTAACGGGTGGTCAGTCTGCTAGCCGCTGCGCTTGCGGCGATTCCGGACGGCGTGCATATTCTGCGGGTCCGTGACGGGGCCGTCCTCGAGCAACCCACGACAGAGAGTTCATGAACAAGCGACACTATTTCGGGACCGACGGCATCCGCGGCACCGCCAATACGCCGCCGATGACGGCGGAGGTGGCGCTGCGCGTCGGCATGGCCGCGGGCGCCCAGTTCCGCCGCGGCGACCATCGCCACCGGGTGGTCATCGCCAAGGACACGCGGCTGTCCGGCTACATGCTGGAAGCGGCCATGACCGCGGGATTTACCTCGGTGGGCATGGACGTGGTGCTGGTCGGCCCCATGCCGACGCCGGCGACCGCCATGCTGACCCGGTCCATGCGCGCCGATCTGGGGGTGATGATCTCGGCGTCGCACAATCCGTTCGAGGACAACGGCATCAAGCTGTTCGGACCCGACGGCTTCAAGCTGTCCGATGCCATCGAGGCCGAGATCGAGGCGCGGCTGGAAAGTCGCAAGGGACTCGACGTCGCCGCCTCGCGCGACATCGGCCGCGCCCGCCGGCTCGACGACAACGGCCATGGCCGCTACATCGAGGTGGTCAAGAGCACCTTCCCGGCCGGCCGGGCGCTGGATGGCCTGAAGGTGGTGATCGATTGCGCCAACGGCGCCGCCTACAAGGTGGCGCCCACGGTGCTGACCGAGCTGGGCGCCGAGATCGTGCCCATCGGCGTCAGCCCGGACGGCGTCAACATCAACAAGGGCTGCGGCTCCACCGACACGGCGCTGATGCAGCGGACCGTGCGCGAGTCCGGCGCCCATCTGGGCATCGCCCTCGACGGCGACGCCGACCGGGTGCTGATGGCCGACGAGAACGGCGACCTGCTCGACGGCGACCAGCTCATGGGCCTGATCGCCGCCTACTGGCATCGCACCGGCAGGCTGCGCGGCGGCTGCCTGGTCAGCACGGTGATGTCGAACCTGGGGCTGGAGAACTACCTGCACGGCCAGGGTATCGGCCTGGCGCGCACCGCCGTGGGCGACCGCTACGTCGTCGAGCACATGCGCCGGCACGGCTGCAACCTGGGCGGCGAGCAGTCGGGCCACATCGTCATGACCGACTACACCACCACCGGCGACGGCCTGATCGCGGCGCTGCAGGTGATGGCGGTGATCCTGGACTCCGGCAGGCCCGCCAGCGAGACCTGCCGGGTGTTCACGCCGCTGCCGCAGGTGCTGAAGAACGTGAAGGTCAACGGTGGCGCGCCGCTGGAGGATGCTCTGGTCAAGGCCGCCATCGCCGACGGCGAGGCCCGGCTCAAAGGCACTGGCAGGGTGCTGATCCGCCCGTCCGGGACCGAACCCAAGATACGGGTGATGGCCGAAGGCGAGGACCAGGCGCTGGTCAACGCGGTGGTCGACGACATCGCCGGCGCCATCTCGCGCGCGGCGGGCTAATGAAAGGCCGCGTGCTGATCATCGCCGGCTCGGATTCCGGCGGCGGCGCTGGCATCCAGGCCGACATCAAGACCGTCACCATGCTCGGCGGCTTCGCGGCGACGGCGATCACCGCGCTCACCGCCCAGAACACGCTGGGCGTCCACGGCATCCTCGGCGTCGATCCCGCGTTCATCCGCCAGCAGATGCAGGTGGTGCTGCGCGACATCGGCGCCGACTGCCTGAAGACCGGCATGCTGCACAGCGCCGAGGTGATCGAGACGGTCGCCGCCACCATCGACGAAGACGCCGCCGGCGTGCCCGTCGTGGTCGATCCGGTGATGGTGGCCAAGGGTGGCGCGGCGCTCCTGCAGGACAGCGCCGCCCATGCGCTGATCACCCTCATGGTACCCCGGGCCACCGTGCTGACGCCCAACCTGCCCGAGGCCGAGGCGCTGACCGGCCTGAAGGTCGCCGATCTCGACGGCATGCGCCGCGCCGGGGCCGCCCTGCTGAAGCTCGGGCCGAAAGCCGTGCTGGTGAAGGGTGGACACCTGGAAGGGCCGGTGCTGCACGACCTGCTGCTGACGGCCGACGGCGAGACGGTGTTCGAATCCCGCCGCATCGACACCAGCCAGACCCATGGCACCGGCTGCACCCTCGCCAGCGCCATCGCCACCGGCCTCGCACAGGGCATGTCCATCGTGGATGCGGTGGCCCGTGCCCGGGACTATGTCCGCCACGCGATCGAGACCGCGCCGGGCCTCGGCAACGGGCATGGCCCGTTGAACCATGGTCATCCACTCGACCGCTGAACCCGGAAAGGTTTCCACCCGTTTGATGCGCCTTGCGCACCCCTCGCGCGCGGAACTGCAACGTTGACATGATAGGGCCTCTCCCTATTATCCGCCGCGAACCGATGATCGCTCAAAAAGTGCGCTAACCAGACAGCCTGAACCTCACCGGAAAATCATCATGAAACCGACCGAACGGCCCCGTTCGCCCTTCTTCTCGTCCGGCCCCTGCGCGAAGCGTCCGGGCTGGTCGGTCGATGCGCTGAAGGATGCCTGCATCGGCCGGTCGCACCGGTCCAAGCCGGGCAAGGCCAAGCTCGCCGAAGCCATCGACCGGACCCGCGCCGTGCTCGGCGTGCCGGCCGACTACCGCATCGGCATCGTGCCGGCATCGGACACCGGCGCCGTCGAGATGGCGCTTTGGTCCATGCTGGGCGCGCGCGGCGTCGACATGCTGGCCTGGGAAAGCTTCGGCGCCGGCTGGGTGACCGACGTGGTCAAGCAGCTCAAGCTGCCGGACGTGCGCACCATGGAAGCCGGCTACGGCGAGATCGTCGACCTTGCCAAGGTCGACACCGACCGTGACGTGGTCTTCACCTGGAACGGCACCACCTCGGGCGTGAAGGTGCCCAACGGCGACTGGATCAAATCCAACCGCCAGGGCCTGACCATCTGCGACGCCACCTCGGCCGTGTTCGCCATGGAGATGCCGTGGGACAAGCTCGACGTGGTCACCTTCTCCTGGCAGAAGGTGATGGGCGGCGAGGGCGGCCACGGCATGCTGATCCTCAGCCCGCGCGCCGTCGAGCGGCTGCTGACCTACAAGCCGGCCTGGCCGCTGCCCAAGATCTTCCGCATGACCTCGGGCGGCAAGCTGATCGAGGGCCTCTTCCAGGGGGAGACCATCAACACCCCGTCCATGATCTGCGTCGAGGACTACATCGACGCGCTGGTCTGGGCCGAGGGCATCGGCGGCCTGCCGGCGCTGATCGGGCGCTCGAGTGCCAATCTGGGCGTGCTCGAGGAATGGGTCGCATCGCGGAACTGGGTGAGCTTCCTCGCCGGGGACAAGAAGGTCCGCTCCAACACCTCGGTATGCTTCAAGATCGTCGACCCGTGGTTCGAAGGCCTGGGCGGCGACGACGCCAAGGCGGACGTGCCGAAGAAGATCGCCGCCATGCTCGAGAAGGAAGGCGTCGCCTACGACATCAACGGCTACCGGGACGCGCCGGCCGGCCTGCGCATCTGGGCCGGCGCCACGGTGGAAAGCAGCGACCTGAAGGCGCTGACGCCGTGGCTGGACTGGGCGTTCAACGAGGTAAAAGGCTGATGAGCAAGGTCCTGATTTCCGACAGCTTGAGCCCGCGGGCGGCTGAAATCTTCCGCGCGCGCGGCGTCGAGGTGGTCGAGAAGGTCGGCCTGAAGCCCGAGGAGCTGATCGCCATCATCGGCGAGTTCGACGGCCTTGCCATCCGCTCCAACACCAAGGTCACCGCCAAGGTGCTGGAAGCCGCCACCAATCTGAAGGTGATCGGCCGCGCCGGCATCGGCGTCGACAATGTCGACATCCCGGCCGCCACCGCCCGCGGCGTGATCGTGATGAACACGCCGTTCGGCAACTCGATCACCACCGCCGAGCACGCCATCGCCATGATGTTCGCGCTGGCCCGCGACATCCCGGCCGCCGACAAGTCGACCCAGGCTGGCAAGTGGGAGAAGTCCCGCTTCATGGGCGTCGAGGTCACCGGCAAGACGCTGGGCCTGATCGGCTGCGGCAACATCGGCTCCATCGTCGCCGACCGCGCCATCGGCCTGAAGATGAAGGTCGTCGCCTTCGATCCCTATCTGTCGGCCGAGCGCGCCGTGGACCTGGGCGTGGAGAAGGTCGAGCTGGACGAGCTGTTCGCCCGCGCCGACTTCATCACCCTGCACACCCCGCTGACCGACGGCACACGCGGCATCATCAACGCCAGGGCCATCGGCAAGATGAAGGACGGTGTGCGCATCATCAACTGCGCCCGCGGCGGCCTGGTCATCGAGGCGGACCTGCGCGACGCGCTCGACAGCGGCAAGGTGGCGGGCGCCGCCTTCGACGTGTTCGAGGTCGAGCCGGCGAAGGAGAACGTGCTGTTCGGCCGCGACAATTTGATCGCCACGCCGCATCTGGGCGCCTCGACCGAGGAAGCCCAGGAGAACGTGGCGCTGCAGGTGGCCGAGCAGATCGCCGACTATCTGGTCGATGGCGCCGTGACCAACGCGCTCAACATGCCGTCGGTCAGCGCCGAGGAAGCGCCGCGCCTGCGCCCCTACATGAAGCTGGTCGAGCAGCTCGGCAGCTTCATGGGCCAGATCGTCGAGGGCAACATCGCCTGCGTCGAGGTCGAGTACCAGGGCGCCGCGACCCAGCTCAACACCCGGCCGCTCAACGCCATCGTGCTGCAGAGCCTGCTGGCGCCGATCCTCGACCTGGCGGTCAACATGGTGAACGCGCCGGTGATCGCCAAGGAAAAGGGCATCGAGGTCACCGAGAAGAAGCTGAGCAAGGAGGCCGACTACCAGACGCTGGTCCGGCTGTCGGTGAACACCCAGGACAACAAGACCTATACCATCGCCGGCACCCTGTTCGCCGACCGGCAGCCGCGCATCGTCGACATCCAGGGCATCGACATCGACGCCCAGCTCGGCAGGCACCTGCTGTTCGTGCGCAACGACGACAAGCCGGGCTTCATCGGCGCGCTGGGCACCATCCTGGGCGACGCCGGCGTCAACATCGCCAACTTCAACCTGGGGCGTGTCGGTCCGGGCCAGGGCGCGATCGCGCTGATCGACGTGGACCAGCCCATCGGCGACGACCTGCTGAAGAAGATCTGCGCGCTGCCGCATATGCGGCAGGCCAAGTCCCTGTCCTTTTAGCACTCACCACGGCCCTGCCTTTGGGCTAGGTTCGGAACCATGAACGACGCCGCGACACGCGCCCTCCTGCCGGAGGGCCTGCACGACACCTTGGCGCCCCGCGCCGAGCTGGAAAGCCGCACCGTCGCGGGCCTGCTGGCATGCTTTGCGTCGCAGGGCTACGAGCAGGTCGCCCCGCCGCTGGTCGAATTCGAGGACAGTCTGCTGGCCGGCGTCGGCTCCGCCGAAGGCCGCCGCATGTTCCGGCTGATGGACCCGGCGTCGCACCGGATGATGGGCGTGCGCACCGACATGACCACCCAGGTCGCCCGCGTCGCCACCACCCGTCTTGCCGCCGCGCCGCGCCCGCTCAGGCTGTGCTACGCTGGCCAGGTGCTGCGCGTCGAAAGCGGCAAGCTGCGCTCGGAGCGCGAATTCGGCCAGGCCGGCATCGAGCTGATCGGCACCGCCTCGACCGGCGCCGAGGCCGAGGTGCTGCTGCTGGCCGCCGAGGCGCTGCACGCCGTCGGCGCCGCCGACTTCACCGTCGACCTGACCGTGCCCACGCTGGTGCCCGTGGTCGCGTCGGCCCTGGGCCTCGATCCTGCCGCCGCGTCGATCGCCCGCGAGGCACTCGACGAGAAGGACATGGCCGGGCTCGCGCCGTTCACCGGCCGCGCCCGCGAGGTGCTGGAGGCCCTGCTGGTCGCCGGCGGCGAGGCCGACAAGGCGCTCGACGCGCTGGTCCGGCTCGACCTGCCGGGGGAAGCCTCGGCGCTGGTCGAGGAACTGCGCGCCATGGTCGGCACCCTGCGCGGGGCGGCGCCCGAGTTGACCCTCACCGTCGATCCGGGCGAGTACCGCAATTTCGAGTACCACACGGGTATCTGCTTCACCGTCTTCGACCGCGCCACCAGCCGCGAGCTGGGCCGCGGCGGGCGCTACCAGGTGCAGGGCGCCAAGGGCGTCGAGCCGGCGGTGGGCTTCACGGTCTATGTGGATTCGCTGCTCCGGGCGCTGCCCGCCCCGCGCCGGGCGAACACGGTTTACGTGCCCGCGAGCACTCCTTTGAAAGACGCCCAGAAGCTCCGCGCGAGCGGATGGCGCACACTTGCCGGCCTCGATCCGGTGGGCGACGCGGCCGCCGAGGCGCGGCGCATGGGATGCAGCCATGTCTACCGCAACGGCGGTGTGGAAGGAGTCTGATCGTGGCGAATGTGGTGGTCATCGGCTCCCAGTGGGGCGACGAGGGCAAGGGCAAGATCGTCGACTGGCTGTCGGAGCGCGCCGACGTGGTGGTGCGCTTCCAGGGCGGCCACAACGCCGGCCACACGCTGGTCGTCGGCAACCAGACCTACAAGCTGAGCCTGCTGCCGTCAGGCGTGGTGCGCGGCCGTCCGTCGGTGATCGGCAACGGCGTCGTCGTCGACCCGTGGGCGCTGGTCGCCGAGATCGAGAAGATCCGCGGCCAGGGCATCGATATCACGCCCGCGACGCTGCATCTGGCCGAGAACGCCTCGCTGATCCTGCCGCTGCACCGCGAGCTCGACGGCATGCGCGAGGATGCGTCGAGCGAGCGCGCCAGGATCGGCACCACCCGCCGCGGCATCGGCCCGGCCTATGAGGACAAGGTGGGCCGCCGCGCCCTGCGGGTCTGCGACCTGGAGGACGACGAGGCCATCAACACCCGGCTCGACGCCCTGCTGGCGCACCACAACCCGCTGCGCCGCGGCCTGGGCCAGCCCGAGGTCGACCGCGACCAACTGTTCCGCGAGATCAAGGAGATCGCGCCCAAGATACTGCCCTACGCCGCGCCCACCTGGCGGTTCTTGTCGGAAAAACGCCGCGCCGGCCAGCGCATCCTGTTCGAGGGCGCCCAGGGCACCATGCTCGACGTCGATCACGGCACCTATCCGTTCGTCACCTCGTCCAACACCGTCGCCGGCCAGGCGGCGGGCGGCGCCGGCATCGGCCCCGGCGCGCTCGACTACGTGCTGGGCATCACCAAGGCCTACACTACCCGCGTCGGCAGCGGCCCGTTCCCTACCGAGCTGACCTGCGAGATCGGCCAGCGCCTCGGCGAGCGCGGCCACGAGTTCGGCACCGTCACCGGCCGCAAGCGCCGCTGCGGCTGGTTCGACGCGGTGATGGTGCGCCAGGCAGTGAAGGTCGGCGGCATCCAGGGCATCGCGCTCACCAAGCTCGACGTGCTCGACGGCTTCGACGAGCTGAAAGTGTGCGTCGGCTACAGGCTCGACGGCGCGCGGATCGACTATCTGCCGTCGAGCGCCCACAAGCAGGCCCGCGTCACGCCGGTCTACGAGACGATGGACGGCTGGAAGGACAGCACCCAGGGCGCGCGCTCCTGGGCGCAGCTCCCGGCCACGGCGATCAAGTACATCCGCCGCATCGAGGAGCTGATCGAAGCCCCCGTCGCCATGCTCTCGACCAGCCCCGAGCGCGAGGACACCATCCTGGTCCACGACCCGTTCGTGGATTAGGGATCAGGCCCTGATCAGGTCGATCCCGTAGGCCGCGAAGTAACGGTCTCGGCTGAGGAGCGTCAAGCGTTCCACCTGGGCCTGCGCGATCATGATGCGGTCGAACGGATCTCCATGGTGCCGTGGCAACGACCTGATGATCTCGATATGCGGCAAATCGATCTGCAGAAGGCGTATATCGTGCATGTCGAGCATTTCGGCCAAGTCACGCGGCGTCGTGAGCTTGCCAAGGTTTTCTTTGATGGCAAGCTCCCAGGCGGCGGCAATGCTCAGGAAAATCTCGTTCTCCGGAGCCGCCAGCATCGACCGTAGCGCAGGAGTCAGCTCTTCAGGCTGTTGCGCCCACCACAGGAATACATGGGAATCGAGGAGCAGCCTGCTCAAGGCTTTTTATTGCCGATATCGAATAGGTAATCGGTCGGGCTGCTTTCAAAGGCGTCCAGGATTTCCTGCGGCAACGGGTCGTAGAAATCGTCCGACAGCCAGACCTTGCCCTTCCAGAAGCCGCCTTTGCGCGGCTCCCTGCGTTTTTCGGGAAGTGGCATCAGGCGGGCGAGCGGCTTGCCGGCCTTGCAGATGATGATCTCCTCACCATCGGCGGCCTTGTCGACCAGTTCCGACAGCTTCGTCTTAGCCTCATAGAGATTGTACTGGATCGTCATCACGGTCCCTTTCCGATAATGGGAATATGGGCTCGCGGAACGGTTTGGTCAAGTTGGTCAAGGCTCGTCGACTTACGCACGAGAGGTGACGGCAAACCGTTCCTCCGGCTATGCTGCGCCACATGGGAGGAACCGATGAAGCCGATCAACCGCATGGACAACCCGGTCAGGCCCGCGACCGTGGCCGACGCCGCGCTGGCCGACGCCGAGGTGCTCGAATGCCCCTATCCCACCTACGAGCTGCTGCTGGAGCAGGCGCCGGTGTGGCGCGATCCGGCGACCGGCATGTACATGGTCAGCCGCTACGACGATCTGCGCGCGGTGCTCAAGGACACCGACACGTTTAGCAACTGGCGCACCGAACACGACCATGATGCGCTGACCGGCCCGGCCCGCAAGGCCTATGAGCGGTTCCTGGAAAAGGGCTGGGTGCCGGCGCCGTCGCTCGCCGCCCGCGACGATCCCAATCATGCCGAAATGCGCGCCACCTTCGACAAGGCTTTCAGGGCCGGCCGGATCAAGGATCTGGAGCCGCTGGTGTCGGGCCTCGCCTGCGAGCTGATGGACGGCTTCGTCGGCGACGGCCATTGCGAATATGTGAAACAGTTCGCCATTCCGCTGCCGCTGATCGTCATCTGCCGCCAGATGGGCGCGCCCGACGAGGACGTCTGGACGATCAAGCGCTGGACCGACGCCTGGATCAGGGGCAGGGGCATCGGCCTGTCGGAAGAAGAGGTGCTGTGGGCGACCGACATGGAGATCGAGGCCCAGCATTATTTCCAGCCCCTGTTCGAGCGGCTGCGCCGCGAGCCGAACGAAACCCTGCTGTCCGACCTGGTCAACAACGTCATCCCGGAATGGGGCCGGCCGCTCAACGATAACGAGCTGCACGCCCACATGATGCAGGACACCTTCGTGGGCGGCTCGGAAACCACCACCAACGCGCTGTCGGCCGGCATCATGATGCTGGCGCGCAACCCGGACGTCTGGCGCAAGCTGAAGTCCGACCCCGAGAAATATCTGAAAACCTTTTGCGAGGAAGTCGTCCGCCTCGAAGGCCCGGTGCAGGGCCTGACCCGCATGGCGACCAGGGACACGGAAATCCAGGGCGTCGCGATTCCCAAAGGGTCCATCGTCCAGGTTCGCTTCGCCGCCGCCAACCGGGACCCGCGGCACTTCGAATGCCCGCACGACATCGACCTGGAGCGCAAGAACGCCGGCTCGCATTTGGGCTTCAGCTCCGGCACGCATCACTGCCTGGGCGCGCCGCTCGCCCGGCGGGAGCTTTACTGGGGCTTCAAGGCGTTCGTCGACCGCATCGACGAGGTCTGGCTGGCGCCGGGCAAGAACGATTTGCGCCACCTGCCGAACTATCACCTGCGGATTTTGAAGGAACTCCACATCGAGTTCACGCCGAGCCAACGGTAGACACATGAGTTTGTTCATTCTGCTCGGGACCATCGTGTTGACGGCGATCCTGTCGCCCTTCTTCCTGGTGATGCTGAAGCGCGCGAGCCGCCGGCCGCCGCGCATCGATGGCGACGGCAGGACCGTCCTGGGGCTGACCATGGGGCTGGTGGTGCTGGGCATCTGCAGCGCCGCGTTCTGCCTGTCGCTGCTCTGGCTGATGGTGCTGCTGGCGCTCGATCCCGATCCCTGGGACATCGGCACCGCCATGGTGCCGGTGCTCGGATCGCTGGTGTTCATCATTACCGGATGCGCCGTCTACGGCATGTTCTGCATCGGCGTACGGTTCGGACCCGATGGAATCCTCTACCGCCGCCTCTTCGGCAAGCATCTGGTGCCGTGGAACGAGGTCGAGCAGGTGGTGGATCACCCGGTCCTCGGCACCTATCTGCGCACCGCCGCGGGCCGGCTCTATCTGTCGAAATACCGCACCGGGTTCCAGCAGCTCCTCGCCGAGCTGCGCAGTCGCGGCGTCAAGGGCGCCGAGCGGCGCAGCCTCGCGCGGCCGACATAGGCTAGGCGCCCAGCGACCGCTGCTCGCCGGCGGCGATCTGGCGGTCCTTCATGGCGTTCTTCATGGCCTTTTGCAGCTTCTCGAAGGCGCGGACCTCGATCTGGCGGACCCGCTCGCGGGAAATCTTGTATTCCTGGCTCAGGTCCTCCAGCGTCGCCGGCTCGTCCTTCAGCCGGCGCTCGGTCAGGATGTGCTTCTCGCGGTCGTTCAGCACCGACATGGCGTCACCGAGAAGCTGCTGGCGCAGCGACAGCTCGCTTCGCTCCACGAGGCGCTCCTCCTGGTCCATGCCCTCGTCGACCAGCATGTCCTGCCATTCGCTGTCGGATTCGTCGCGCAGCGGCGCGTTGAGCGAGCTGTCCGGCGCGGTCAGGCGCCGGTTCATGGAGACGACCTCGTCCTCGGTCACGCCCAGGCGGCGGGCGATCTCGGCCACGTTCTCGGGCTTCAGGTCGCCTTCCTCGATGGCCTCGATCTGGCCCTTGATGCGCCGCAGGTTGAAGAACAGCTTCTTCTGCGCCGCCGTGGTGCCCATCTTCACCAGCGACCACGAGCGCAGCACGTATTCCTGGATCGAGGCGCGGATCCACCACATGGCATAGGTCGCGAGGCGGAAGCCTTTTTCCGGATCGAAGCGCTTCACCGCCTGCATCATGCCCACATTGCCTTCCGAGATCAGCTCGCCCAGCGGCAGGCCGTAGCCCCGGTAGCCCATGGCGATCTTGGCCACCAGGCGCAGATGGCTGGTCACCAGCTTGTGGGCGGCCTCGGTGTCGCCATGCTCCTTCCAGGCGCGGGCGAGCATGTACTCCTCCTCCTGCGCCAGCATGGGGAACTTGCGGATTTCCTGCAGGTAGCGCGAAAGGCTTCCATCCGGGCTCAGCAGGGCCGGGAGCTGCGTGGTCGACATCTCGGATCTCTCGTTCATTTCGTCATTCTAGGGGATAGCGCCGGAAACGCCAACACCACCCCTAAACCCCCGACGAACCGAACGATCCATCGCACGCGCCGGCGTCAGGCGGACAGCACCCGCGCCAGCGCATCCATGTCACTTGGGAGTTCGCTTTGGAAGTTCAAGACCTTGCCGGTAACCGGGTGTTCGAAGCCGAGCACGCCGGCGTGCAGCGCCTGTCGGCTGAAGCTCTTGAGGAACTCCTGCGCCGCCGGCGTCAGGCCCTTCGCCCGGCGCCCGGCGCCATACATGGGGTCGCCGATCACCGTATGGCCGATATGCGCCATATGCACCCTGATCTGGTGCGTGCGGCCGGTCTCCAGCCGGCATTCGATCATGCTGGCGACCGGCGCCAGCCTGTCGCCATAGACCGCCTCCACCGCGTAGTGGGTCACCGCGTGCTTGCCGCCGGACTTCAGCACGGCGCGTTTCTGCCGGTTGCTGGTGCTGCGGCCGATCCGGGTGTCGACGGTGCCCTCGCGCGGCCGGGGCGCGCCCCAGCACACCGCCTTGTAGGCGCGCTCGATGCTGTGTTCGTGGAACTGCGCGGCCAGGCCGTTGTGGGCCGCGTCGGTCTTGGCCGCCACCATCAGGCCCGAGGTGTCCTTGTCGAGCCGGTGGACGATGCCCGGGCGCTTCACACCGCCGATGCCCGACAGGCTGGCGCCGCAATGGGCGATCAGCGCGTTGACCAGCGTGCCGCCCGCGTGCCCGGCGGCGGGATGCACCACCAGACCGGCCGGCTTGTCGATGACGATCAGATGGTTGTCCTCGAACACCACCGTCAGCGGGATGTCCTCGCCGCGCGGCGCGGCCTCGACGGCGGGCGGGACGGTGAGCACGTAGCGCTCCCCCGGTTTGACCTTGGCGGAGGCGTTGTCTATGGTCCGCGCCACCGGGCCGTCCATGCGCGCGACGTGGCCCGCCGCCAGCAATTGCTGGATGCGGGCGCGGGACATGCCGGGCAGGGCGGCGGCGAGCGCTTTGTCGAGCCGGTCGCCGGCGGCGCCGTCGTCGATGATCGCCTCGACCGTCTGATCGGAAAGCTGGGACATGAGCGAACAAGTGGACCAAAAGCAGCGCGTGCTCAAGATCATCGTGATCGCGCTGGGCATCCTGATCGTGATCTGCCTGGGCGTGATCGTCGCCGGCATGGCCATGCAGGCCGCCAAGCTGGGCAAGCCCAAGCCGCTGGACTCCGCGGCCCCGCCGCCCGGCGCCGCTCGGGTGGCGGGCGACGTGACCGTGCCGATCCCGCCGGGCGCCCAGGTTGTCGAGGTCACCGGTGATTCCAGGGAACTGCGCGTGCTGCTCGACCTGCCCGAGGGACGGGCGCTGATGCTGGTCGACCGCAAGACCGGTGCGGTACTCGGCACCCTGCATTTCGTGCCGGGCGTGCCCGCGCCGTGATCCGGCTGCCGCCCGAGCTGGCAGCGCGCATCCGCGAGGCGGCTTTCTCCGCCTATCCCGACGAATGCTGCGGCCTGCTGATCGGCCGCCAGGAAGGCGACATGCTGGTGATCGACGGCATCGCCGAAAGCGCCAACCTGTCGGCCAGCCCCCGCGACAGCTTCGAGATCGACCTGCGCCTGCGCCTGCGGCTGCAGAAGGAACTGCGCGGCACCGGCCGCGACATCGTCGGCCACTACCATTCCCACCCGGACGCGCCCGCCGCGCCGTCGCAGCGCGACCGCGCCCAGGCCTGGGAGCCTGAGATGATCTGGCTGATCGCTGGCGTGACGGACGGCGCGGTCGGCGAGCTCAATGCCTTCCGCCTCGACGAGGCCGCCGGCCGGTTCATCCCGGTGACCATCGCCATGCTGGCCTAAGCCCCGGCCTTTGGTTCATCGCGGCATAGCGGGAAATCCGGGTTTGATGCAGTTCGCTCCCGTATCCGTGTCCCTGAGCCCGTCGAAGGGCCTTGCATCGGCATTCGCGCAAGGCCCTTCGACGGGCTCAGGGACACGGTGAAAGTTATGTCCTGCCCATGGAAAGCCGGATAGCGACCAGGCCTGTCGGACGCGCCGCTATTGCGAGGTGATCCCAACTTTTCCCTTGATCGCCATAGGCCATCCCGCCTATCTAGTGCGCCTGTTCGCGGCCAAGCTCCCTTCGTCTAGTGGCCCAGGACGTCGCCCTCTCACGGCGAAAACAGGGGTTCGAGTCCCCTAGGGAGCGCCAATCTTTTCAATAGCTTAGACCACCATTCGCCGTTCTTGGCCGCCAGAGAGCAGCGGTCGGCTGTCGGGAATAGCATTGATTTTCAATGAGTTGAGCTATTCAGCGTGTTATCCTGATCCCTGCTGTTCAGTAGAGGCACATATCCGCTTCGCCTAAATCGTTCGACTGCCATTTCCAGCACAGCCCCGTCGGTTCGCGCCGGCTAGGTCACTCCACCAGCCCCTCGATGAGCTTCGACCGGAAGAAGAGAGCCCGCTTCGACGCCATCCTCTCGCAATCGCTGCGGGCGGCCGAGGCGCGCGTTCCGGACACGCTCGCCCTGCTCGGCATCGCCATCAACCCCAGGCCGATTAGGCTCTCTGTGATCGATGGCACGGCGCTGGATGCCTGGGACCAGGAGTGGAACCGGATACCGACCTTTGCGCGCGGCGGCTTCGACTGGCGCCGCGATCTCGGCATCAGGCAGCACGACTCGGCGCCTTTCCATGTCGCTGTCTGGTATGGCGGCACGCTCTGTGGCTTGGGGCTGGGCCGGATGCGCGGCAATCATGTCGACCTGGAAGAGATGGAGGGTTGCCCGGACCCAGCGCACCCGCTCAAGGCTGCCGTGCGCTTCTGCATCATGGAGGCAGCCCAGGCCTTCGCGGAAGCAGCCGGCGCCGCGCTGCTCCGGCTGATCGACCCGGAGCCTGCCCTGCTACCGCATTACCAGGCGATGCGGTTCACGGTTGTCACTCCGAGGAATGGCTCGATATACTGTGAGAGGAAGGTGTGAGCATGGCCCCCAAAAGCAAAACCAGCCGATCTGGATACGTGGCGACCGTTGGTCTGGGCACGCGGCGTCTTGCGCGCGCCGGAGGTTACACGTCCGCGCCGGAAGACGAACACACAACGGTGGTTCGGGATGCCAGGCCGCATGTGACGGCCGAGGTCACGAAGCCAAAGGTCGGCTTGTTCGCCAATCTGAGCGCCGTCGAACTGGACCGGGTCCGCGCCACGATGGTGCCTTTAGGTGCCGAGGGCCGGCCCGCGAAGCCGAGAGCCAGGTCCAAGGGCTGAACGGCTGGGTGGGCGATCACGACATCTGGTAAAGCCAGGTCACCCCACGAACGCATCCAGCCTGAAGAACGCCAGCGGCATCTCGTCGCAGGTCAGGGCCACCACCTTGTCGGTGCGGTCGATGTCGAGGCCTTTCGGCCCGCCTTCCTCCGGGTTGTGGCGGCCGCGCCGGAACGTCTCGTCGTCGACGACCACCATGTCGCGCACGGCGTCCCGTTGCCCGACCCAGCCGTCGCCGCGTTCGAAAACGTGGACCAGCGGCGCGCCCGCGCTGGCGACCAGCAGGTGCCTTCCATCGGCGGTGAAGCGCAGGCCGTGCGGATGGTCGAGGCCGCGCAGCAGGCAGGCCGGCGGCGTCCTGTGGTCGAGCGGCCGGGTTGTCGAATAAAGGGCGACGTCGTGGGTCGCGTGGTTGCTGACCGCGATCCAGTCATGATCAGCGCTGATCGCGATGCCGTCCGGTACGTGCAGCCCGCGCGCCAGCATGACGCCGTTGCGCTCCACGCGGTGGCCGCGGCGCGGGTCGAGCACATGCCGGGTGACGCGGTCCTGATAGTTGTTGCACACCAGCAGGCTGGCGGTGCCGTCCGGCTCGTGCCTGACGGCCACCGAGCCCGGCGCCTGCAACCGGCGGAACCGACCGCGGCGCGTCACCTCGGCGACCGGTTCGAGGTGGACGTGCCGGCCCGCCGGGTCTCCCGCGGGAAGCTCGAGGATCGACACCGGCCCCATGCGGTTGGCCACGGCGATGGTCCGGTCGTCGATGAAGTCGATGCCGTGAACGCCTCTCATCCCGGCCGAAGAAAGGGTCATGAAATCGCCGACGCGGACACGCGGCGCCTCGGCATCCGGTTCGACCTCGATCTCCAGGATCAGGCAACGGCGGCTGTGAAAGCCGGCGATGGCCAACAGCCGGTTGTCCGGGGAAAAGCGGACGTCCTCGGTCCTGCCGATGTCGTCGAGCGCGCCGCGGACAGCGTCGCTCATCTCGATGTCGATCCGGGGTATCATGCCGTTGGCCGGTCTGGAGAATCCGCGGGCGGACGCGAGGCGCGGAGTCCCTGCCAGCCGCTGGACTGATGGTCCATCCAGTAGTTCAGGCACGCCGGCGCCGGTCAAGCGGGGAATCGGGCCGCGAGATCGACCGGGGCGACATCAAGTGCCGCTGAAGCGCTTTTTTTGGGTTCTCCAGGAACGGCGGAGCGTCTGATCGGCTGGGTCCCTCGCCGCGTTCATGAGCACGGATGGAGGGCGGCCGCCATCAAACCCTGATTTCCCGCATTTTGCCGGATAGTTGGTGACCGTCGCGGCACGACCGGTCATTGTTGCCCATCCGATACATCCGGTGCGCGGCGCTTGAACAGGAAATTCGTCTTCTTTGGGCCGACCTTTCTCAGCGGCATCACCACGTTCTACGCCACGCTCGCCCGCGGCCTCGCCCCTCACGGCATCGAGCTGCATCGCATCGGTGTCCATGACCACAAGCCGGTCGATGTCGGTGCCGAAGGAACCCTGATCAGCCGCGCCGGCCTGACCGACAGACAGCTCTCCGAAGCGCTGTACCGGGCAACCATGGACGGCGGCTATGACGGCGTGTTCTTCAACATCTTCGTCGACCCGTACACCGCCAACCTGGCGCGCTACCTGCCCGACAGCATGACCAAGATACTGGTCCTGCATGGCATCACCAGCGGCACCTACACCTGGGCGCGGTCGATCCGCGACTGGCTGCACCATACGGTCGCCATCGCGCCGCGCATCGCGTCCGACCTTGCCGCGCACTGGGGCTTCGACACCGCGCGCATGACGTTCATTCCGCACGGCGTCGGCGCGCCGTTTGACGCGGCGGGCCGGGTAGATCCCGACGGCGGACCGCTGCGCATCCTGTTCGCCGGCCGGGTATCGGACGCCGACAAGGGCTCTCTGTGGATTCCGGACATCCTGGCGCCGCTGGCCGGCGTGCCGATCGAGCTGACCGTGGCCGGCGACGGCGGCGACCGCGCGGCACTGGAGCGGCGGCTCGCCTCGGCGCCGTTCAAGGTGACGTTCACCGGCGCCGTCGCCCCGCCGGTGCTCGCCGAGCTCTACCGTGGCAGCGACGTGCTGCTGCTCCCCAGCCGCACCGAGGGATTCGCGCTGGTGTTGCTGGAAGCCATGGCGAGCGGCTGCGTGCCGGTCGCATCGCTGATCAAGGGCGTCACCGACACGTCCGTCACCGACGGCAGGGACGGCCTGCTGTTTCCGATCGGACACAAGGCGGCGGCGACCTCGGCCCTGCGCCGCCTGGCCGGTGACCGCGCGCTGCTGCGGCGCCTGTCGGCGGCCGGCGTGGAGACGGCCACGACGCGGTTCACCCACGAGCGCCAGATGGCCACCTATGCCGATCTGATCCGCCGGCTCGACGGCGCGCGTCCGCCGGTCGCGCCGGCCGAGGACATGGCCCGGTGGACCATGGCGCCAGGCTTCGCGCCGCGGCTGCGGTCGCATGTCCCTCGGCCGTTGAAGCTCTGGCTGCGCACGGCGGCGGAAAGGCTGCGGTAGCGGCGTACCGTCGCGCTGTACCAGCCCAGAGCGATGGGTCAGGATCCAGATCTGCGAGCCGTCTGATCGCGGCGCCAGCTTGCTGGCGGAACGTCATGCTCGCGCCGGAATGCCCGGTTGAAAGCCGCCTCGGATTCGTAGCCCACATCATAGGCGATCCGGGCGATCGGATCGGTGGAATCCCGCAATTGCACCAAAGCCTGCTGCAATCGCTGCCGCGCGAGGTAGCGCATCGGAGGTTCGCCGATGACGCGCGTGAAGCGTTCGGCGAAGGCCGAGCGGGACAGCGCCAACTCTCGCGCCAGATCCTCGGTCGTCCAGCGCCGTGCGATCTCGCCGTGGAGGAGCGCGAGTGCGCGGCCAACCACCGGATCGCGCATTCCCGCCGCCCAGGCGTTCGCGGCCGGCGGCTGGGACACGAAGTAGCGGCGGACCGCCTCCATGAACAGGAGTTCCGCGAGCTTGGCAAGAATTGTCGACGAGTTGGCATGTCCCTCGGCCAGCTCCATCCCGGCAAAGCGGAAAGTGCTCTCTATCCACTTCCCCGACGCCCCATCGGTCACGTCGAGCTTCAGGACGCTCGGCAGCAACGCTACGAAGGCGTTGTAGGGGAGATCGTTGCTGAGAAACCCGCAAAGGATCCTTGTCTGCTCTCCGCCGCCGCCGTAAACGATCTTGGCCAGCCCGCCGCCGGTCGCCGGCTGAATGAGATGTTCGGCACCGACCGCCCGCAGGTTCATCGCGCTGCCGATGACGTGATCGTCATTGCGCGGCAGAACGACGAGTTCGCCGCGTTCGACGGACACCGGGGGCTGCTTGCCCACTTTCACGAGGCAGCGGCCGGCGGTGACGTAGTGATAGGCGATGATGTGGCGCGGCTCGGGCGTGAACGGGATGCAATCTTCCGGCCCCACCTTGGCAGCAACACACCAGGGCGCCGTGAATTCGGCGTCGAGAAAGATGCCGCCCGTGAGGCGCATCGCCCGCATCATGTCCAGTACGACATCCACCAGGCAACACCCCAAATTCGGCGGATCGGTCAAGAGTTCCGGCGTGTCGCTCATTATCAGTTTCGCGGCGCCGGTTTATCTTGGCATCGAGATTACAGAACCGGCAGTTGATGGTCACGCTTCATGGGCTGGCGATCGACGCGATGACAGTATCGTTGCTCAACAGGAGAAACCGATCATGACGAGCGATGCACAGGGCAATGCGCTTTCGGGCGCGACGGTCGAGGCAACAGAGCTGTTCGACCAGGCCGTCGAGGCCTTCAACATCTATCGCGGCGACCCGGTCGGCCTGCTCGACCAGGCCGTCGAGGCCGCGCCCGAATTCGCCATGGCGCACATCCTGAAGGCACATCTGCTTGGCGTGGCGACCGAGCCGGAAGCGGCCAGGGAGGCAAAAGCGATCCTCGGCAAAGTGAGGATGCTGCGGCTCTCGGAACGCGAGGCCTCGCATGTCGCCGCGCTCGATCTGCTTCTTGCCAGACAATGGACCGCCGCCGCCGAGGCTCTCGATCGCCACAATGCGGATTATCCGCATGACATCGTCGCGCTTCAGTCGGGCCACCTGACGGATTTCTTCCGCGGCAATGCGCGGAGCCTGCGCGACCGCATCGCGCGGGTCCTGCCGAAATGGTCGGCAGACATACCGGGCTGTTCGATCCTGCTCGGAATGCGCGCGTTCGGCCTCGAGGAAAACGGCGACTATGCGCAGGCCGAAGACGCCGGCCGGCGCGCGCTCGACCTGCAGCCGCTGGATTGCTGGGCGCACCATGCCGTCGCCCATGTCATGGAAATGCAGGGCCGCGCCGAGGACGGCATTGGCTGGATGATCGCCCGCGAGCCGCATTGGTCCGGCGACGACAATTTCTTCAAGGTCCACAACTGGTGGCATCGTGCGCTCTATCATCTCGACCTCGGCCAGGTCGACGAGGTTTTCGCGCTCTATGACGGGCCGATCCGGCAGGACCGCAGCACGGTTGCTGTCGATATGATCGACGCCTCGGCGCTCCTCTGGCGGCTGCATCTCTCCGGCCATGATGCCGGTGACCGCTGGAACGAGCTGGCGGCGACCTGGGACAGCCATGCCGACGGCCGCCTCTATCCGTTCAATGACTGGCATGCGGTGATGGCCTATCTCGGCGCGGGCCGGGACGGCGACGTCGACCGGATTATCGGCGCTTACCGCGAGAGCGCGGATATTTCCGAAGTTGCCGATTGGGGGAAGCGGACCGCCGTGCCTCTGGTTGAAGGGTTCGCCGCATTCTGGCGCGGGGACTACCAGACCGCCGCCGACCGCCTGCACGGCGCGCGCTTCATCGCCAACAGCTTCGGCGGCAGCCACGCGCAGCGCGACATTATCGACTGGACGCTCTGTGAGGCGGCTGTGCGCGGCGGCCTGACCCGTCTCGCCGAGGCTCTCGCCAATGAACGTCTGGCGCTCAAGCCCCACAGTCTCGTGAACCGGGCGTTCCTGACGCGAGCAGGAGCAGGCGCATCGCTGGGCCAGCAGCAGGTTTGATTTTGCCATGCGTCCCGCCGCTCTCCTGCATTCGGCGGCGGGACGCGATCCCGGGCGGGACGAACGCTCGCAACCATTGGAGATTTCACCATGAAGCATCTTGCAATCGTCGTGCGCGACGACGCCTACGACAAGATCCTCACGCCGCTGACATTCGCATACACGCAGGCCCAAAAGGGCGTGAAGGTCGACATGCTCTTTCTGCTCTGGGCCGTGCGGGCGCTGACCAGCAAGGGCGCCGCCTCGCTATCGATGGACGGTCGGCACAAGGATGACGCGGACTGGTTGCGCGCCCGGATGGCTGCGGCCGGCGAGCCGACCGAGATCGAGGACTTCCTGAAGCTACTCGTCGGAACCGGGAACGTTACCCTCTATGGCTGCCGATATGCGGCCGAAACCTTCGAGGTCGAACCCGCGGGTCTCATTGCCGAAGCGGAGGGCATCGTCGATCCGGGATGGTTCCTGACCGAGAAGGCCGTCAAGGCGGACCACTGTCAGTATTTCTGACGATTTCGTGCCCGACGCGGCCGATCCGCCGCGCTAGGCCCGGCAAACCTCGCGGTGTACCTGTCTGTACAGCCGCACTCAAGGCCGGACGGATGTCAGAGCCCGACAACGTGCGCACTTTTTTAAAGGTTCCTCTTGCGTCGGCGTAAGCACCACGCCTTCTTAGCAACGACAGCTAGTGCCGGGGACGGCAGCCCGCCCGCTCACATGGAGCCAGATTGGAGGTCGGCGATGGGTGTGTACGAGAACGCGATCGACATAGACGCGCCAGTGGGTGCGGTGCGTGCGGCGATCGCCGAGCGCGGCGATGAGTGGTGGACGACCAACGCGTTCATCGATTCAGGGGTAGGCGGAGTTTGCCGGTTTCGGTTTCCCTCGGCGGGTTTTCACGCAGACGTGAGGGTTACAGAAAACGATGATCAAGCGGTGGAGTGGGTTTGCACGGACGCTTCTCACCCTTCAGACAAGGGTTACCGCGACAGGCGCGAGTGGGTAGGCACGCGCATTCGATTCGAGTTCGATTCCATTGGGACCACGAGGACGAAGGTGCGGTTTCACCACTTCGGACTGGAGGAATCGCTCTCGCACTACATCGAGCCAAACGATCCGTGGGCGCACTTCCTTCGAAGCATCAAGCAACTGTGCGAGACGGGCGTCGGCACGCCGCATCAGGGCGGCCCGCCGGAAGGATAGGCGTATTGGTGGCATTCATCATGACGAATTGGGCGCCGTGATCCGCCTCCTCTTGAGCCGATTCGCGCATCGCCGCACCATTCGCGATCAGCGCGGTCAGCCCTGGTGTCGTTTAATGGGTCTGGCCCTGGAGTGGCACGGTCGCTTGCGCTTTGCGCGCCAACACGCACACGACCGGCGCCGGACGCATGGCCAAATATTCGGTGCGCAGCTCGATAAACCCGGCGGCTTCAAGGGCTGCGGTGAAGGTCTGCGCCATGTCGAGCGCGTCAGCCTTGGTCGGCTTGGGCGTGCGCGGTTGGTAGGTCGTTGCCATCAGCCCGCCCGGCGCTATTGCCTCGGCCATGGCCCGAAACGCCGCCACCTTGTCCGGGAAAAACTGCGCCACGTTCACGCTGAACGCCTTTGTGAATTCGAGACTCAGCTTCGGCAGGATGTCGAGCCCGCCAGTGTGGAGCGCAAGCGTTCCTTCGTTGAGCGCGGTCGCATTGCGCTTCGCGGCCTGCACGATCATCAGCTCGGAATGATCGATTCCGACCACGCGCCCGCCACCAAGCTTGGCGACGCACGCGGCCAAGGACAGCCCAGGTCCGCAGCCGATTTCGAGCACATGATCGTCGGGCTGTACATCCAGCAAGCCGACGGTCCATCGATTGCGCTCGACATTGGAGGGACGGTTCGCCATCACCCAGCCGGCGAGAGCACCAACAACACCGTGCGGCTTGCGGAATTGCGCCACGAGACCCGTGCGAATACTCATGTGCGATCTCGCGGTCCGGCGCCAGCGCGCCAGGCAAGGCCAAGCATGACGACGATAAGCGTCAGCGCGAGCAGCGCGGCCACAGCGTCAACAAAGCGCAGGTCCGGCAATCCAGGCATTTGCACCTGGACCTTGGTCCATGTCCAATGCAGCGCAACAGACGCGCCGAGTGTCGCCAGCGTGATCACGCCGGCGCGGTGAAAACCGGCGCGCCAGCGCCCGCGTTCATGAGGTCCAATCTGGTGCCGGTCAGTCGTCGTCATGTTCGCCTCCGTGGATGCGTGATTGAAGCGTGGTGCGCAGGGAAGCCAGGGTCTCGGCCGTCGTCTTGACGTCTCTCGCGTCGAGCGCCTCGGCCAGCTCGGCGAGCAGGGGATTTTCACGCGCCTGAATCTTGCGAAATACCGCCTTGCCTTCGGGCGTCATTGCAACAAGCACCGAGCGATGGTGGATGGGGTTGTCGCGCACGGACACGAAGCCTAGTTCGTACAACCGATTAACCAACGCCTGGATAGACTGACGCCGGACGGCCTTTTCGCGGGCAATCTGTGGCACCGTCTGTGGGCCGAATTCGCTGAGATGCTCAAGCACGGCGCGCAGTGAGGCGGTAAGTCCGAGGTCGGCGATCATCTCGTCGCTGACTACGCCTAGGAGCCAAAAGCAGCGGCGGACGCCAGCGATGACGCGCGCGAGGTCTTTCGCCTTATCCGGCATGGGCGCCCTGACGTTGCATCGAGCGGCGAAGCGATAGGAACGGCGAAGCCAGCAGCCATAGGGTGCGCTGCACGCGCTCGTCGCGCACCTCTTCAAGGCCCAATCTCAGTTCAGCCAATTCCACCTGGCTCTTGCGCCGATAGGTTCCAAACAGGCGGTCCCAAATCGATAGTGTTGCGCCATAATTGCTGTCGGTTTCGGGCTGATCGGCGCTGTGGTGAACGCGGTGCATGTCTGGCGTTACAAACACGAGGCTCAGTCCTCGGTCGAGCCAGCGCGGCAGGCGCATATTGGCGTGAGCCATGACCACCATGGCCGCGTCGAACACCTCGTAGAGCAGCACCGCCAAAGGCGAAACACCCAAAATCATGATTCCAGCAATGACGAGTGGCGCAGACGCCAAAGCTTCGAACGGATGGAAGCGCGTCGTCGTACTAACGTCTAGATGAGGATCAAGGTGATGCACGCGGTGTATGCGCCATAGCAACGGCACCTTGTGCATCGCCACGTGGATTCCATAGGAAATGAGGCTGCGCGCGAGAATTCCGAGCGCGAAAGCAGGGAGCGGGTCTAGCCTGAACCAATTCATCATCCCCCAACCGCGCGCTTGGGCGATCTCTGAAGCGCCGAGCAGGGACAGAGGAAAGATCGGGGCGGTGAACACCCAGAGTACGGTGAGAAGCGCGTTCGTGCTCCAACGGCGCGGCCTGTGCGCCGGCGCGCGCGATCGGGCTAGGACCAGTTCAGCGAAGCCCATGAGCGCGAACAGCCCGAGGAAAACGGCATAGGTGAGCGCCTCGGCATTGGCGCGCGCCCAGAGTTCCAAGGCGACATTGTCGAAAGGCAAGGTTTCCACCATGACAGTTATCCTGTCAATATAGACGAATGACAGTTAGGCTGTCAATTAAAATGTCAACTCATTGAAAAAATTCGTGATCTAGCGGTCGACCTTAGGTCATGTCCTGAGACGTGGCGTGGCTCGCCGACATGAGGCGTTTTGCGGGCAAACGACTCATAAATTCGCCATGTTGCCGCGCGACTGTCGCGCATGGCTCTGAAGCAGGTCGTCCGCTGGATGCGCTCCATGACCCGGCCCCTGCCCGGTGCGGCCGGCATCGACGTGGACGCGCTCGCTACGGTTCCTCCCCGGCCCATCGCGGGCGCGGCGACCGGCGTGTGCGCCGTCGTCGGCGCGTTCTCGCATGGTCCGTCCGGCAAGGCCGCCGCGGTTTCCAGCCTGTTCGAGTTCGAGCGCGATTTCGGCGGCGCGCAAGGATTGGGCGAAGCGCCTCGAGCCGTTACCCAGTTTTTCCTCAATGGCGGCGGCGAGGCGCTGCTGGTGCGTACCCCGAGCAATTCCCAGGCGTCGCTGGAGGAAGGCCTCAACGTGCTGGCCGCTTCCCGCGCCGACGGGTTCGACCTGTTGTGCCTGCCCGACGCCGTGCATGTGGCGGACCGTGCCGTCGCCCTTTACGAGAAGGCGCTCGCCGTCTGCACGCTGCACCGGGCTACGCTGCTAGTGGATCCGCCGCCCGGCCTGGCGGGTGACGCGGACATGGCGGCGTGGCTGCGGCAGGCGGTGCCGCTGCGGTCGCCGGACGCGGCGCTCTACTATCCGCGGCTCAGGCTCGACAACGGCGCCGAGGCCGGCCCCAGCGGCAGTGTCGCGGGCATCATCGCGCGCTTCGGCCGCGAGCGGGGCGTGTGGAAGGCGCCGGCCGGGCCGGGCGCCACCATCTCGGGCGCCGGGCTCGACAGGACCGTCACCGCTCAGCGGCAGGAGGTGCTCAACCCGCAGGGCATCAACGTGATCCGCGCCATGGGCTCGGCCGGGCCGCTGGTGTGGGGCTCGCGCACCCTTTCCATCGAGCCCGAATGGCGCCATCTGGCGGTGCGCCGCACAGTGCTGTTCCTCGAACGCTCGCTGCGCCGGGGCCTCGACTGGACGATGCGCGAGCCCAATGACGAGCCGCTGTGGGATGGCATGCGCGCCAGCGCCGACGGTTTCCTCGAGGAGCTGTGGCGCGCCGGCGCGTTGATGGGCGCCGCGCCGCGCGACGCCTGGTTCGTCCAGTGCGGTCGCCAGACGACGACCGACGCCGACATCAGGCAGGGCCAGATCAACATGGTGGTCGGCTTCGCGCTGATCCGGCCCGGCGAGTTCCTGACCTTCCGGCTGGACCTGAAGGCCGCGCCGCCCGCCATTCATTCCTGAGCGCCGGCCATCCGGGCTTTTCCGCGCCGTCGATCCGGTCTAGCGTCGCGCCCGAAGCTCAGTGCGGGAGGCACCGTTGAAAAATCTGTTCGATCTGACCGGGAAGGTGGCGCTGGTCACCGGCGGCAATGGCGGCATCGGCATCGGCATGGCCGAGGGCCTCGCCATGCACGGCGCATCGGTGGTGATCTGGGGCACCAACGAGGACAAGAACGCCAGGGCGGTCGAGCGCCTGAAGCAGCACGGTGGCCAAGTGCGCGCGGCGAAAGTCGACGTGTCCGACGAGGACGCGGTGAAGGCGGGTGTCGGCGCCATCCTCGAGGAGTTCGGCAGGCTGGACCAGGCTATCGCCAACGCCGGCATCTCGATCCGCCGCAAGGACCTGTTCGACATCTCCATCGAGGACTTCAGGAAGATGGAAGGCGTCAACCTGCACGGCGTGCTGTTCACCCTGCGCGAGGCGGCCCGCCATATGATCGAGCGCGCCGGGAGCGGTGACGGCGGCGGCTCGCTGGTGGGCATCGCCTCGACCGCCGCGGTCCACGGCGCGGCGCGCAACGAGCACTACGCGGCGACCAAGGGCGCGGTCGTCACCATGTGCCGCGCCATGGCGGTCGAGCTGGCGCGGCACAAGATCACCGTCAACAGCATCTGCCCCGGCTGGGTACGCTCGGAGATGACCGCCGGCTCCCAGGCGTGGGACAAGTTCAACGAGAAGGTCATCAGCCGCGTGCCCATGGGCGGCTGGGCCGACGGCGAGGATTTCTCGGCCATCGCCGTCTACCTGGCCAGCCCGGCGTCGCGCTTCCACACCGGCGACACGCTGGTGATCGACGGCGGCTACACGATCTATTGAGAGGGCGATGAGCAGCACCGACTGGGACGCGCTGGCCCGCCGGGACAGCTACACCGTGTTCACCCCGATCCGGGTGCGCATCCGCGACCTGGACCAGCAGGCGCACGTCAACAACAGCGTCGTCGCCGCCTATCTGGAGGAAGGCCGCTACCGGCTGCTGAACTTCACCGTCCGGCGGCAGCTTCCCCCCGACGCGGTCGGCGGCTTCGTCGTCGCCGAACAGACCATCCGCTACCTGAGGGAAATCCGCGAGACCGGCGAGCTCACCGTCGGCACGCGGGTCGAGCGCATCGGCAACAGCTCGTTCGCCATGGGCCAGGGCATCTTCCTCGGCGACGCTTGCATGGCGTCGGCGCTGCTGACCATGGTCCATATCGGCCGCGAAAGCCGCAAGGGCGAGCGGCTGTCCGGACCGTTCCGCGCCGCGCTGGGAGCGTACCTCCCTGGATCGTGACCGCGACGTGGGACATTGTGGCGCTCCCGTGGCGATCCCATATATGATTGTGCGCGTCCCGTGGCACACCTTGGGAGAACTCATGCGGCCGATGTTCGGCATCGTCCTGATCGTGCTGACCCTGGTGACGGGGACGCGCGCTGCCGTGGCCGACCAGCCGCCGGCGCCGGAGATCGAGCGCTTCGCCGAACTGATCCTCTACCGGCTCGACCTGGGCGAGCACGTCGCCGCCTGGAAATGGCGCCACAACCGGCCCATCGAGGACCTGGAGCAGGAGGCGCGCGTGCTCGACGCCGCGGCCGCCCAGGCCGAGGCCTCGGGCCTGGATTTCCCGTCGGCCCGGCCGTTCCTCGCCGCCCAGATGGAAGCCTCCAAGGCGGTCCAGCGCAGTTGGTTCGCGGCCTGGAAGGCCAAAGGCCTGCCCGCCACCCAGCCCGACCTGGACCTGAACAACGTGCTGCGCCCGTCGATCGCCCGGGCCGGCGACGCGATCCTGTCACAGCTCGTGCTGGTGCGCCCGCTGCTCGACGTGCCGGACCAGCGCGACCACCTGCTGTCGATCCTGGGTACCGCCGCCCGGCAGCGCGGCCTGGCGCCCGAGGCGCTGTCCGAGATTGCCCGGTCGGCGGGCAAGGTGGCCTACGCCGCGCAGGGCTCGCTGCTCGACCGGATCATCGCGCGCAAGCAGCTCCGCGTCGGCACCACCGGCGACTACGCGCCCTTTACCGTCAGGACCGGCGAGGTGTGGTCGGGCATCGATGTCGATCTGGCGCGCGACCTCGCCGACAGCCTGGGCGTCGAGCTGGTGTTCGTGCCGACGACCTGGCCGACCCTGATGCAGGATCTCAAGTCCAGCAAGTTCGACATCGGCATGGGCGGCATCAGCAAGACCCAGGAGCGCCAGCGCGAAGCGTTCCAGACCCGCAGCTACCTCAATGACGGCAAGGCGCCCATCGTTCGCTGCGGCGACGAGCAGAAATACGACACCCTGGATGAGATCAACCGCAAGGGCGTGAAGGCCATCGTCAATCCGGGTGGCACCAACGAGCGCTTCGCCCAGGCCAGGCTGCCCAATGCCGACGTGACGGTGTTCCCCGACAACACGAAAATCTTCGACGAGATCGCCGCCGGCCGCGCCGACGTCATGGTCACCGACAAGATCGAGGTGCAGTGGCAGGCGGCGCGCAACCCCAAGCTCTGCGCCGCCATGAACGGCGCGTTCAACCTGACGGAGAAGGCCTATGTCATGCCGCAGGACGACGCGCTGCTGAAGGCGGTGGACGCCTGGCTCGACAAGGCCGAGGCCGAGGGCACGCTCAAGGCGACCTTCGACAGGCACCTGAAGAAGGCGGCGCCGCCCGCCGCGGGAAGCGGCGACGATGCGGCGCGCAGGCCCAGGGCCGCCCCGGGCAGGTAGCCTGGCCGGACAGCGTCAGGGCGCGGCGGGATCGATGGCGGCAAAGGTGTCGGCCACCCGCTTGTTGTCCTTGTCGAGCAGCAGCACGTCGCCGTCCACCAGCCCGAAACCGTAACCCTCCGGCGCCATCATGGCGTCCGCCAGCGCCTTGGGCAGCGGCGCGGCCTCGATGCCCGCGGGCAGCGGCTTGCCGACGCGGTAGCGCGGCGCCGTCGCCGGGTCGCGGCGAGGGATGCAGCCGGCGACCGGCTCGTCCATGTCGCGGGCGCAACCCTTGCCCTTGTAGTAGGCGCGAATCGTGTCCCTCATCGACGGGGTGAAGCCGATCGTGGCGGTGGCCGGGACCGTTCTGGCCTCGGCCACGGGCGCGCGTTGCGACGGATCGCCCTCCGGTTCGGCGGCTGCGGCGGCGGCGGACAGGGACAGGCCCAAGGTCAGGGCGGCGGGCAGCAGCAGGATCGATAGCGTTGCCATTTGTTCCTCCGGTTCATTTCCCCAGCAACAGGATATGTGATGTGCACCGCCGGTTTCCCAATCGGGCCGCGTTTCCGGCTGTGCACGGGGCGGGTTGTGCTAATCTCTGAACGGGAAAACACAGGGAGAGTTGCATGGGAATTCTGGACCAGTATCGGCTGGACGGCCAGGTTGCGGTCGTCACCGGTGGCGGGCGCGGCTTGGGCGAGGGCATCGCCCACGCGCTGTCGGACGCCGGCGCGGCGGTTGTCGTGGCCGCGCGTCGCGGCGCGGAAGTCGAGAAGGTGGCGGCCGACATCGTCGCCAAGGGCGGCCGGGCGTTGGCGGTGCCGACCGACGTCACCAACTCCCAGGCGCTCGAGGCGCTGGCGCAGGCCGCCGTCGACACTTTCGGCACGCTGACCATCCTGGTGAACAACGCCGGCGGCTCGCGCGCCATGGGACCGCTGACCGAGCTGTCGCCGAAAGACTGGCAGGACTGCCTCGATCTCAACATCACCGCCGTCTGGGCCGCGACGGTCGCGGCGGTGAAGCGGATGACCGGGGGCGGCTCGATCGTCAATATCTCGTCGCTGGTGGCGCGCGGCCCCATCCCCGGCAGCGGCCACTACGGCGCGGCCAAGGCCGCCGTGAACAGCCTGACCGAGACTTTCGCCCGCGAACTGGCGCCCAGCATCCGGGTCAACGCCATCATGCCCGGCTACATCCCGACCGAGGTGATGATGGCCGCGCTGGGCGTCACCGACGAAAGCGGCCTGCCGGCGCTGGCCAGGCAGCTCGCCATTCCCATGGGCACCTTTGGCAAGCCGCAGGATATTGGCGCCGCGGTGGTCTATCTGTGCTCCCCCGCGTCCGGCTGGGTGACCGGCCAGATGCTTCCGGTCACCGGAGGGCACTGATGGGCATCCTCGACCAGTACCGGCTCGACGGGCAGGTGGCGGTGGTCACCGGTGGCGGTCGCGGCATCGGCGAAGGCATCGCCCATGCGTTGTCGGAAGCAGGGGCTTCGGTGGTGCTCGCGGCCCGGCGCAAGGACGACGTGGACAAGGTCGCCGCCGACATCGTCGCCAAGGGCGGCAAGGCGCTGGCCATGCCCACCGACGTCACCAATTCCCAGGCGCTGGACGCGCTGGCCCAGGCCGCCGTCGATACGTTCGGCAAGCTCAGCATCTGGGTCAACAACGCCGGCGGCTCGACCTATATGGGCCCGCTGACCGGCGCGTCGCCCGGCGCCTGGCAGCACTGCATGGACACCAATCTTACCGCCGTCTGGGCGGGTACGGTCGCGGCGGTCAAGCGCATGGCCGACGGCGGCGCGGTCATCAACATCTCGTCGCGCGCGGCGCGCGGGCCGGTGCCGGGGAGCGGCCATTACGGCGCGGCCAAGGCCGCCGTGAACAGCCTGACCGAGACCTTCGCCCGCGAGCTGGCGCCGCGCATCCGCGTCAACGCCATCGAGCCGGCGTGGATTCCGACCGAGGTGGTGATGAACGCGCTGGGCATCGACGAGTCCGGCCTGCCGGACCTGCTGGAGAAGGCGAAGATTCCGGCGGGCCGGTTCGGCACGCCCATGGATATCGGCGCGGCGGTCGTCTACCTCAGCGCGCCCGCGTCGGCATGGATCACCGGCCAGATCTGGCCGGTCACCGGAGGTCTCTAACAGCAGGAGCGAGCGATGCAGAAGCGGATGATCGTCCCCGACAGGCTGAAGAGTCTGCACGACAACTGGCATTACTCGCCCGGTGTACTGGTCGGCGACACGCTCTACATTTCCGGCGCCATCGGCATCAGGGCGGACGGCGTGATCCCGCGCAGCGCGGAGGCGCAGTATGAACTGTGCTTCGAGAACATGCAGGCGGTGCTCGAGGAAGTCGGCGCCACGTTCGACAACCTCGTCGACCTGAAGACCTACCATATCGAATTGCAGCACAGCATCGCCATCTTTGCCGAAGTGAAGGACCGCTATATCAGGGATCCCTATCCCACCTGGACCGCCATCGGGGTGCGCGAACTCGCCAATCGCGACCTGATGGTCGAGATCGACGGGGTCGCGAAGCTTTGATGGCGATCCGTCGATGGTGCGCAGCGAGCCTTGCAGCACTGACGCTCCTTTTCGGCTCGTCTCCGCTCGTGGCACAAACCCAAGCCGATATGAATGAGGAAGCATCCAGGTCCTACGCGGACGAGGACAAGAAATTGAACGAAACCTATGGAAGCCTCCTCAAGAATCTTGATCCCGAGAATCAGGACCTGCTGCGGCAGGCCCAGCGGTCGTGGATCAAGTTCCGCGACGATGAGTGCCGTTTTCGCAGCGCCGATAGTGTTGGCGGCTCCGTCCATCCGATGATGGTGTCTGGATGCCTCGCTGAGCTCACCCACCGGCGGATCAAACAACTGGAGGCGCTGTCGGACTGCGAAGAAGGCGACCTGTCCTGCAAGGTGCCTCGGCGCAACTGAGGTCGTTACCGCCGCCACCAGGCCGGCTTGGGCACCTTCGGCAGCAGGCGGCCGAGCCGTTTCTCCAGCGGCAGCCACAGCACCGAGCGCATCCAGATCAGCCACGGGTCCAACCGGCGGATCGACACTTCCATGGGCTCCAGCTCGATGGCGACGCGGGTGATGCGGCCCTTGCGGGTTTCGGCGACGATCAGTTCAATGGCCCCCAGGCGCAGCCGCTTGCCGGCGCTGGGGCGCGTCAGCAGGTGGGTTTCCATGAACTGGCCCAGCGGCAGGTCGCGCTGGTTGGCGGGCACGCTGGCGGCATAAAGCTCGGTCACCGCGCCCACCGGCGTGTCGGCGGCGAAGGTGAACTCGCCCAGCAGCTCCACAGCCGTGTCGCGGGCGCCGTCCTTGGTGCCGAACACGCGGTCGAGCAGCGCCACATGCTCGGGCGGGGTAAGCAGCAGCACGTCGTCGCCCGGCGCCAGGTGCTCCAGTTCGCCGGCGCTCCTGATCCTGCCGTCGCGGATGATCGAGACCAGCGTCACCTCGTCGGGCAACGGCAGGCGCGCCATCGAGCGCCGCATCGCCAGGCTGCCCGGCTGCACGGTATAGGCCAGCATGCCCTTGCCGATGTCGTGCGGCAGGTCGATGTCGACCCTGATCGGCGCGGCCGGCCGCGGCGGCAGCACCACGTTCAGCCAGCGGCCGGACAGACCGATGGTCCAGCCCTGCACCACCAGCGAGGTGATCACCACCATGTAGACCACGCTGAACCACTCCTGCGAGCCGGGGATGCCGGCCAGGATCGGAATGGTGCCGAGATAGATCGGCACCGCGCCGCGCAGGCCAACCCACGATACGAACGCGATCTCGCGCGGGCTGTACTTGAAGGGCCACAGGCAGAGGAAGGCCGCGACCGGGCGGGCGACGAAGATCAGCACGGCGGCGATGCCGATGGACGCCGCCAGCATGGGCAGCAGCTCCGACGGCGTGATTAGCAGGCCCAGGATCAGGAACATGGCGATCTGCGCCAGCCACGCCATGCCGTCGGTGAAGCGTTCGATGATCTGCGTCGCCTTGTGACGCCGCCGGCCGAACACGTAGCCGGCCAGGTAGACCGCGAGGAAGCCGCTGGCTCCGACCGTGTGCGCGGCGGCGAATACGAACAGCCCGCCCGCCACCGCCAGCACCGGATAGAGGCCCGCCGACAGCGTCACCCGGTTGACGACGGCGAGCAGCAGGCTGCCGCCCAGCACGCCGAACACGACGCCGCCCAGCAACTGGACGATGGCATGGGTCATCAGCGTCTGTGCCGTCGCTAGCGGGCTCGCGGCGCCGGCCTGCAGGATGGTCATGAAGGTGATGGTGAGGAACACGGCCATGGGGTCGTTGAGGCCGGCCTCGACTTCCAGCGTCGATCGCAGCCTGCCCTTGAGCCGCACGCCGCGGACGCTGAGCAGGAAGAACACCGCCGCGGCGTCGGTCGAGGCGACGATGGCGCCGACCAGCAGGCCCTCGATCCAGCCGATGCCCATGAACCACTTGGCCGCCAGCCCGGTGATGGCGGCGGTGAGCACAACGCCGACGGTGGACAGGGCGGCGGCGGGTCCCAGCACCTCACGGAAGTCCCTGCGCTCGGTGCGCAGGCCGCCGTCGAACAGGATGATGGCGAGCGCGATGCTGCCGACCGTGTAGGCCATGTGGAAGTTGTCGAACTGGATGCCGCCCGGGCCGTCCTCGCCCGCCAGCATGCCGAGGATCAGGAAGACAAGCAGCAGCGGAGCGCCGAAGCGCGTCGAGACGAGCCCGACCAGGATGCTCAGCACGATCAGGCCGGAGGAGAGCAGTATGACGTGGTCGATCCACTCCATCGGTCGGCGGTCCTCAGCTTACCGGGAATGGTAACATCGTGGGAAAGGGCTGGGCGAAATTATTACGGAACAAGGACAAAGCGCGTTACGGTGAAGGGGAATAATGTTGTTGGGTTTGTGCGCCGCTTTTTGCAACCTCTTCAGCCGTCATCCCGGCGCATGCCGGGACCCAGACGATCGTAGGGCTTGCTGACTGCGGCCGGGCCTCGTACCACAAAAAATGGTTTCTTCGTGACTGAGTGGTTGAGAGGCCACGTGAAGGCCCCAACTGGGTCCCGGCATGCGCCGGGATGACGGTAGAGGTAGTGGTGCGACGGCAATCCTAACCCACCTCCATCGGCGCGCTCGGATCGGCGGCCCATTCGGACATGGAGCCGTCATAGACCGCCACGTCGCGGTGGCCCAGACGGGCCAGCGCGAATGCGGTCAGCGTGGCGGCGATGCCGCCGCCGCAATAGGTGATGATCCTGTGGTCCCTGTCGGCACCCACACCGCCCAGCCGTTCGCGCAGCACGGCGTCATCGAGCAGGCGCAGATCCTCGCCCAGCAGCTCCATGGCCGGCAGGTTGACGCTGCCGGTGATGCGGCCCGGTCGCGGCCCGGTCGCCACCTTGCCGGCATGCATCTCGCGCGACAGGCTGTTCAGCACGCAGGTCTGGCCGTCGGCGATGGCGGCGGCCACGTCGTCCTTGCCGACGAACAGGCCGGGTCGCGGCTTCGCGGTGAACGTCGCGGGCGGATAGCGCGGCGGCTCGACCGAGATCTCGCGCCCGTCGCGCTTCCACGTGCTCCAGCCGCCGTTCAGCACCGCGGCATCGTCGAAGCCGAAGGCGCGCAGCATCCACCAGACCCGCGTCGCCCACATGGGCGGCCCGGCGCAATAGAGCACAACGCGGCTGCCGTCGCCCAGCCCGGCCTTGCCGACAGACGCCGCGAATTTTTCGGCCGAGGGCATCATGAAGCGCAACTTCTGCCCGGTGTCGGACAGGTCCGAGATCAGGTCGAGGAAGCCGGCGCCCGGAATGTGGCCGCCCTCCCAGTGCGCCCGGCCGCTCTCGATCTTCACCGTGCCGTCGCCATTGGGCGTCAGGAACACGGTGCAGTCGTAGATGCGAAGGTCCGGATCGTCGAGATGGGCGGCGAGCCAATCGGCTTCCACCAGGCCGCCAGCGGCGAATGTCATGGTCGTTCTCCCGTTTCCCGTTCCCAGCATAACGGACATCCGGGCCGGAAGCCCAGCCTCGGCGCTTGGTGCCGCCGAACGGCCTGTGCTATGAACCGCGCGACCTTGGCGAGCAGTAAGGAACGGGGGAACTCGTGAGCAAGCACAACGAAATCGTCGGCGTCCTCGGCGCCGGCGCCATGGGCCGCGGCATCGTCCAGATCGCTCTGCAGGCCGGCTGTCCGGTGCGCCTGTTCGATATGAACCGCGCCGCCATGGAAGAGGCCGCCGGCTTCATCTGCAAGATGCTGGACCGCGCCGCCGAGAAGGGCCAGCTGGACCAGGCCGCCGCTGCCGCCGCCAAGGCCAACCTGAAACTGGCCGACAGCCTCGACGGCTTCGCCGACTGCACCGTGGTGGTCGAGGCGATCCTGGAAAATCTCGACGTGAAGAAGCAGGTGTTCTCCGACCTCGAAGCCATCGTTTCGAACGACTGTATCCTGACCACCAACACCTCCTCGCTCAGCGTCACCGCCATCGCCGCCGCCTGCAAGAAGCCGGGCCGCGTCGCCGGCTTCCACTTCTTCAATCCCGTGCCGCTGATGAAGGTGGTCGAGGTGGTGAAGGCGCTGATGACCGAGGACTGGGTCGTCGACCGCCTCAACGCGCTGTCCGACGCCATGGGCCACCGCCCGGTCGGCGCCAAGGACACGCCCGGCTTCCTGGTGAACCACGCCGGCCGCGCCTACTACACCGAAGGCTTCCGCATTCTCTCCGAGGGCATCGCCGAATATCCGGTGATTGACGACGTGCTGCGCGACGCCTGCGGTTTCCGCATGGGCTGCTTCGAACTCCTCGACCTGACCGGCCTCGACGTGTCGTTCCCGGTGATGGTCAGCATCTGGCAGCAGTTCTTCAACGAGCCGCGCTACGTGCCGAACCCGCTGGCGCCGCAGCGCGTCGCCGCCGGCCTCTATGGCCGCAAGACCGGCCGCGGCTTCTATGAATATGCCGACGGCAAGCGCAGCACCTTCCCGCGCGATCCCGTGCCGACCGCGCTGCCCAAGGCGGTCTGGGTCGCCAACGCCACCTCCGAGGTGCAGGACATCGTCACTGCGCTGGCCAAGGCCAACGGGGTCGCGGTCGCGTCCGAGCCGGGTGACGGCGTTGTGAATATCATTTCGCCGATCGGCAAGGATGCGACCACCACGGCGCTGGAGCTGGGCATCGACCCGGCGAACACCGTCGCCATCGACCCGCTGTTCGGCCTCGCCACCCACCGCACGCTGATGACCACGCCGGTGACCAGGCCGGAAATCCGCGACGGCGCCCATGCGCTGCTGGCGAAAGCCGCCGAGGCGGTGACGGTGATCCACGACAGCCCCGGTTTCATCGCCCAGCGGGTCATCGCCTGCATCGTCAATGTGGGCTGCGAGATCGCCCAGCAGCGTATCGCCACGCCCGACGACATCAACGCCGCCGTGCGCCTGGGCCTGGGCTATCCGAAAGGCCCGCTGGAGTTTGGCGACGCGCTGGGCGCCAGCACCGTGCTGGGAATCCTCGACGCCATGTACGCGTTCTACGGCGACCCGCGCTACCGCGCCAGCGCCTGGCTGAAGCGCCGCGCCCTGCTCGGCGTCCCGCTGACCACGCCGGAAGGCTGACCCTCATCCGCCGCTTCGCGGCACCTTCTCCCCGGCGGGGAGAAGGGCTTTTCCTGGCAGCCGCTCCGGCCAAATCCCCTCGCCCCAACGGGGAAAGGATGGCCGCGCAGCGGTCAGGTGAGGGGGACCGCGAAGCGGTTCTCTATCGGCTTATCGCGCGCTGGCCGGCTGGATCAGGTTCAGTGTCTCCGGCGCGAGCGAAATCCGCGCTGGACCCGGACCGTGGAAGTCGCCGTCGATCTCGATCTGCGCCTGCGGGGCCGCCGGCACCAGCACCTCGCGTGCCTCGATGAACCGCACGTCCTTCTCCCGGTCCAGCCGGTCGCGGCCGATGGCGGCCAGGTAACGGAACATGTCGCCGCGGCCCGCGCCGGGCATCAGGCACACGGTCAGCGACGGCGCGTCGAGCCGGGCCATGGGCGCGACGATGTAGCGGCCCGCGTAGCGCCGGCCGTTGGCGGCGATCATCCAGGCTGTCTCGTAGGACCGGCCATCGACGATCACCTCGAACGGCGCCGCCGGCGGTTCCAGCCACTCCATCAGGCCGGCGATACCATAGGCGGCCTTGCCCCAGCGATACTTGGTGGCCGGGTCGATCCGCGCCGTCACCCGCGCGTCATAGCCGACGCCCGCCATCATCACGAAGCGGCGGCCGTCGATGTCGCCCATGTGGATCGGCTTTGCAACGCCCGCGATCAGCGTCCGCGACACCGGGCCGGACCAGGCGCCGATGCCCAGCTCGCTGGCCAGCACGTTGGCCGTGCCCATCGGAATGATGCCCATGGCCATGCCGGTGCCGACGAGGCCGTTCGCCACCTCGTTGATGGTGCCGTCGCCACCCGCCGCGACGACGGCGTCGGGCCGGTCGTCGCTCGTCGCCGCGCTCCGGGCGATGGCTTCCGCATCGCCGCGCCGCGCCGTCGCCGCGAAGGTCACGATGAATCCGGCGCGCTCCAAAGTCTCGATGGTCTTGCGCAAGAATACCTGCCGACGCCGCCCGGCGATCGGGTTTAGAATCACAAGAAATCGGCGCCGCCGACCGGTTTGTTCTGCGTTCGACATAAAATTGTAACTGGCAGGAGGTACTGTGAAGACGCTGAATTAAGCGACCATCGGGATCATAGCAAGAAAGATTACGGTTTTATGATCCGCCAGGCAGAAACATCGAGGCGCGACATCTCGTCCGAAGGCTGGGACGCCCGCGCGCCCGCGGGTTCGTTCCGAGGCAAGGCGCGCGGCACCGTCGCGGCGCTGCCCAAGCCGCCGCTGGAGGAGGGCGATCTCCGCTACCGCAGTATCTGGATCTCCGACATACATCTCGGCACCAAGGGCTCGCAGGCCGAGGCGCTGCTCGATTTCCTGAAATATACCGAATGCGACACGCTGTACCTGGTCGGCGACATCGTCGACGGCTGGCGGCTGAAGAAAAGCTGGTACTGGCCGCAGGCGCACAACGACGTGGTCCAGAAGGTGCTGCGCAAGGCGCGCAAGGGCACCGAGGTGATTTACATCACCGGCAACCACGACGAGGGGCTGCGCGACTTCGCCGGCCATTTCTTCGGCGGCGTGCTGGTCACCAACGAGACGGTCCATCAGATGGCCGACGGCCGCCGGTTCCTAGTGCTGCACGGCGATGCGTTCGACGCGGTGGTCAAGCATGCCCGCTGGCTCGCCTTCCTGGGCGACCATGCGTACACCGCCGCGCTGACGGTGAACCGGCTGGTCAATGCCGCCCGCCGCCGCCTGGGCTATTCCTACTGGTCGCTGTCGGCGTATCTGAAGCACAAGGTCAAGAACGCGGTCGAGTTCATCAGCCGGTTCGAGGACGCGGTGGCCCACGAATGCGCCGAGCGCGGCCTCGACGGCGTCATTTGCGGCCACATCCACCACGCCGAGATGCGCCGCATCAACGGCATCCTCTACTGCAACGACGGCGACTGGGTGGAAAGCTGCACGGCGCTGGCCGAGCACGCCGACGGCCGGCTGGAGATCATCCGCTGGCAGGACCTGACCGAGCGCTACGAGCTGGTCGGCAAGACCGTGCCGGCGACAGTCGAGCCCGTCACAGCCTGATGCCGCGAGCTCCCTTTCCCCGATACGCTCCACACGAGGACGGTTCATGAAAATCGCCATCGTCAGCGATGCCTGGTTCCCCCAGGTCAACGGCGTCGTGCGCACGCTGGACACCACCCGGACCGAGCTGCTGAAGCTGGGCCACGAGGTGTTGATGATCACCCCGGAGCTGTTCCGCACCATGCCGATGCCGACCTACCCGGAAATCAGGCTGGCGGTGCTGCCGCGCCGGCGGCTCCGCGCCATGATCGCCGCGTTCCAGCCCGATGCCATCCACATCGCCACCGAAGGTCCACTGGGCTGGGCGGCGCGGCGCATTTGCCTGAAGGCCGACCTGTCCTTCACCACGGCGTTCCACACAAGGTTCGCCGAGTACATCGCGGCGCGGTTTCATATTCCGCTGTCGTGGGGCTACGCCATGCTGCGCCGGTTCCACAAGCCGTCCGACCGGGTGATGGCGGCCACCGAATCCCTGCGCAAGGAGCTGGAGCAGCGGGGCTTCGGCCGCACGGCGCTGTTCTCGCGCGGCGTCGACATGACCGTGTTTCACCCGCGCGAGAAGACCAACCTGGACATGCTGCGGCCGGTCTACACCTATGTGGGGCGGGTCGCGGTCGAGAAGAACCTGGAGGCGTTCGTCAGCCTGGATCTGCCGGGCACCAAGGTCGTCGTCGGCGACGGGCCGCAGCTCGACGAGCTGCGCGCCGCCTATCCGGACGTGGTGTTCACCGGCGTCAAGCAGGGCGCCGAGCTGGCGGAGTACTACGCCCAGAGCGACGTGTTCGTGTTCCCGAGCCGGACCGACACCTTCGGCCTCGTCATCCTGGAGGCATTGGCCTGCGGCGTGCCGGTGGCCGCCTATCCGGTGTCCGGCCCGCTCGACGTGCTGGGCGAGCACGCCTGCCGCGACGATCACACGGCGCGCGGCGCGGTCGGTTGTCTGTCGGACGATCTGGGCACGGCCATCGCCGGCGCGCTCAGGCTCGACCCGAAGGCCTGCCTCGCCTTCGCCGAGACCTTCAGCTGGGAGGCATGCACCAGGCAGTTCGTGGAGAACCTCGCCCCTTTGGAGGCCGCCGCCTGACGCGCTGAGCGCGTCGGGTTGGGGTTCTGCGGCGTTGGGAAGCAGGCCGCTGCGCGGCGCCCCCTCATCCGGCCGCTGCGCGGCCACCTTCTCCCCGGCGGGGAGAAGGGATTGGCCATCGATGCCGGCGTCCCCTCGCCCCGCGGGGGAGAGGGTTAGGGTGAGGGTGGCCGCGAAGCGGCACAGCCCTTTCCGACCGCCGCAAACCCCTTTAGAACTATGTCCGAGACTTCGAACGGGGGACTTCATGAAGATCTACGGGCCGTCTTTTTCGCCCTTCGTGTCGCGCGTGCGCACGGCGCTGCATCACAAGGGGATCGCCTACGAGCAGGAGTTGCCGCCCGGCGGTTCGGCCCGGTCCGAGGAGTATCTGCGGATCAATCCCATCGGCAAGGTGCCGACCATGGTCGATGGCGGCGTCACCCTGCCCGAATCCGAGGTGATCTGCGAATATCTCGAGGAGAAGTATCCGCAAAAGCCGCTGATGCCCGCCGATCTGGCGGCGCGCGGCAAGGTGCGGCTGATCAACCGGGTCGGCGACATCTACATCGTCGTGCCCCTGTTCACCCTGTTCGCGCAACTCAATCCGGCGACCCGCGACCAGGCGCTGGCGGATACGGGGCTTGCGGGCACGCGAACCGGCCTCTCCATTCTCGAAGGCTTCATGGAAGGCGATGAATACGCCGTCGGCGGCGCGCTGACCCTGGCCGATTGCGCGGTGCCGCCGATCCTGTTCTTCGTCCACTATATCCTGTCGCATTTCGGCGACAGCGAGCCGCTGACCAACTATCCCAGGCTCGACGCCTACTGGTGGAACATGAGCAAGCATCAGATCTGCGGCCCGATCCTCGACGACATGGACACCACCTTCAAGGCCCTGCTGGCCTCGCGCGCATAGGAGCACGAACATGAGCGAATCCAACGGCAAGGTTGCCATCGTCACCGGCGCGGGCCGCAAGCGCGGCCTCGGGCGCGCCATCGCCCTGCGTCTCGCCAGGGACGGCTTCGACGTGGCGGTGTCGGCGTTCCCGCGCGACCCGTCGACCTACCCGGAGCACGAGAAGGCGGAAGGCTGGAAGGGCGCCGAGAGCGTCGCCGGGGAAATCCGCGCCATGGGCCGCAAGGCCGCCGCGATCCTATGCGACGTCACCATGCGCGACCAGGTCGAGACCCTGATCGCCGAGACCGAGAGGCAGCTCGGTCCGGTCTATGCGGTGGTGAACAACGCCGGCGTGCCCAGCGACGCGGGCGCGGCGCCGATCATCGAGATGTCGGATGAGCTCTGGTACTCGACCGTCGACGTCAATTTGAACGGCGTTTACCTGGTGTCGAAGCTGGCCGCGAAAGCCATGCTGAAGTCCGGCAGTGGCGGCGCCATCGTCAACATCTCCTCCATGGCCGGCCGGGTCGGCCTGCCGCTCTACGGCGCCTATTGCGCGTCGAAGTTCGCGGTGATCGGCCTGACCCAGCAGATGGCGCTCGAGCTGGCCAAGCAGGGTATCCGCGTCAACTGCGTCTGCCCCGGCTCCACCGACACCGACATGATGGACAGCACCTTCAAGCGCTCGGCCGAGCTCTACCAGCGCGAGTTCATGGACGTGAAGAAGGGCGTCCGCGCCGCCATCCCCATGGGCCGCCAGGGCCAGCCGTCCGAACAGGCGTCGGCGGTGGCGTTCCTGTGCAGCCCGGATGCGTCCTACGTCACCGGCCAGACGCTGAACGTCGACGGCGGCCTGCGGATGGATTGAAGCCGCGCATCTGCTATCGTGGGGGCGTAACGACGATCGAGGGGGTAGAAGCATGAGCAACGTCCGCAGTCGCAGCATCGCATTCATGACCGGCATCGTGCTGGCGCTTGCCGCATCGAGCGCCATGGCGCAGTACATCAACGATCCGTCCATGGTCGAGGCTAAGGGCAAGAAGGAACGTGCCGCCCAGGAAGCCTGGGTGATGCTGCCGCCCAAGATGAAAATGTGCATGGACCAGGCGCTGGCCATGAGCCAGATGACCTTCGCGACGGTGATCAAGCAGAAGCTGACGCCCTACGATCCCAGGTTCTCGACCCAGATCCAGCGCTGCCAGACCATTACCGCCCGCGAACCGCAGATGAACTTTCCCTGCACCATCGACGAGAACGGCCGCCCGGTGCAGACCATGTGCGACGAGGTCTATGCCCAGCTCGGTGGCCGCCAGCCGGTGCCGCTCACCTTCCAGCAATATATCGGCGCGCACCTGCACGCACGCGAGGTCGACATCATCCAGATGGAAAGCCCCGCGGCCCGCGACGCGCGTCTGGGCGATCAGCGGCCTTACAGGTAACCACCAAATCTCTGTGATTTTGCGAGCGCAGCGACGCAACCCAGCCCTTCGGCCACACGGCCTTCAACGGCTTGGCTGGATCGCTTCGCTACGCTCGCGAAGTCACGGTGGGTTGGTTCCTGGTGTCGGCATCCCGCAGAAGTGCATCGATGGCCGGGGTTACCTCCGGCTCGTCGAGCAGCGGGACGTGGCCGCGGCCCGGCACCAGCACCAGCCGTGCGTCGGGGATGCGGCGGCCCATTTCCTCGAACACGTCCTGCTCAAGGATGTCCGAGAGCGCACCGCGCAGCACCACGGTCGGCACGTCTTTCAGGCGCTCGAACAGCGGCCACGGATCGGCGTCCGGCGCGGGCGGCGGCAGCTCGCGAATGGCGTCGCCGATCCTCGGGTCGTAGTCGAGGCGGATGACGCCGCCGTCCTCGCGGTAGCCGCGCCGCGCGAATGCCTGCCATTCCGCGTCGGACAGGCCGGGCAGCGCGGGACCGTAGACGAATTTCGCCTGTTCCACGGCTTGGTCCCAGTTCTTCACCGGCGCGGCCTTGCCAGTGTAGCCCGCGATCCGGGCGATGCCCGGGCCGAGGACCGGACCCACGTCGTTCAGCACCGCACCGGCCAGGGTGACCGACTTGATGCCGGCCAGCACCATGGTCATCAGGCCGCCCAGCGAGGTGCCGATCGACACGAAGCGGCTGATGCCCAGTTCGCCCAGCAGGGTCAGCGTGTCCTTCACATAGGTGCCCGGCACGTAGTTGGCCCAGGTCGGGTCATAGGCGGAGAACCCGCGGCCGCGCAGGTCGGGGCAGATCACCCGGCGCTGGGCCGAAAGCCGCCGCGCCAGCGTGACGAAATCGCGGGAATTGCGGGTCAGGCCGGGCAGGCAGACCACTGGAACAGCTTTCGAGTCGGGGTCGCCGAAATCGCGGTAGAACAGCTCCAGGCCGTCGGCGGACCGGTAGGTGGCGGTGCGTTCGGTGCGTGCGGTGCTCGACATGGCTGGTTCCCTCCCAGGAGTTGTGCGAGTATGCCGGCACCGTCACTCAAGTGCGAGTTTTGCTTGGCAGACTTCGGCACCGACCCCGCTCTGGGCCGCTGGGCCACGCTCAGGGACGCTGCTAGCGTGCTGGAAACGCAGCCGGTGGACCTGCTCAGGCAGGTCAAAAAGGGCAAGCAGCGGGCCACCAAGATCGGCAACAACTGGTTCGTCTACCTGGATTCCGCGGTGCAGCAAGCGGCGGCCGACCGGTTGCGCGCGGCCGTGGAAAAGCAGGCCGTGCGCAAGAAGGCGCTGGAGCGCCTGCGGCGGGAGAACGAGCAGCTGCGCGCCGACGTCGCCAGTGCCCGCGCGGCCGCTCCGGCGCCAGCCGCGCCATCCGAGGGCATGGGCCGCCAGCTCGCGCCGCTGCTCGAGGGCATCGAGCGCCACCACCGCAGCATGAATGCCGAGATCGAGTTCCTGCGCTCCGAACTGGTCGCCACGCGCCAGCAGCATGCCGAGGAAATGCGCCGCAAGGACATCCTGCTGCAGCAGGCGCACAAGACCCTGCAGGACGTGGTCAAGCTGGGCCTGCCCGGCCCGAAGGCGCCGCCGCCGCAGGAGCTGGATCAGCTCCGCCGTGATCAGGCGCGGATGTCGCGGGTGATGGGCGAGATGTCGGAACTGCTGACGCTGATGTACAAGCGGCTGCGGCGGCCCGGCCAGTAGCGCCTCAACGGATGGTGAACTCCACCGGAACCTGCACGCTCATCTTTTCGCCTGGGATTTCCTTGGGAACGGGGGGAAATGGCGAGGATCGCTGGACCATCTTGAGCGCGGCCTCGTCGAGTACCGGCGAACCGGAGCTCTTGAGTAGCTTGTAGTCCATCAGACGGCCGCTGCGGTCGAACACGAATTCCACCCAGGCGGTGGCCTGGCCACGGGTGGTTCGCGGTGTCCGTTTGTGACGCTCCAACCAGGCCAGGATGCGGCTGTTATAGTCTTCCTGAGCCTTGACGGCGCCGGGATTGGGCGGCGGAGGAGGAGGGGGAGGCGGCGGCATCACGGGCGCCACCGTTTCAGCCACCGACGTCGCGGCGCTGGCGATCACCTCGGGGGGTGGCTCGATCACAGGCTGTGGCACGGGCGGCGGCGTTTCACGGACGACGGGCTCAGGCTTTGGCTCGGGCCTGGACTCTTCGACCTTCGGCGCCGGCGGCTCGGGCGGCGTCATCATGGTCAGGGTGATGGGGATTTCCCTGGGCTCGGCCGGCGGTGCGCCGGGCGGCATGCTCATGGCGATGCCGATCCCGGCGGCGTGGAGCGCCAGCGCGGCCAGCGTCGACAGGTGCCGCACCGTCGTCATGGCGCTACTTCCCGCCCGGGCGCTCGGCGATCAGCGAGATCTTGGCGAAGCCTGCCTCGCCAACCGTGCCCAGCAGCTCCATCACCGAGCCATAGTCCACGCCCTTGTCGCCGCGCACGAAGATCACGTCGCTGCCCCGTTCGGCCGCCAGCGCCTGGAGGCGCGTCGCCAGCTCGTCGGCGGTCAGCTTCTCGTCCTTCAGGAAGATGTCGCCGTCCCTGTTCAGGCTGACCACGAGAGGGTCCTCGGGACGGTTCACGTTCCCGGCCGTCAGCTTGGGCAGCTCCAGCGGCACGTTCGACAGCATCAGCGGCGCGGTGATCATGAAGATGATCAGCAGCACCAGCATGACATCGACCAGCGGCGTGACGTTGATCTCCGCCAGTGGCTTGTAGCCGCCGCCGTCGTCGAAGCTCGGGGGATCGAGCAGGCCGCCGGCCATGTCAGGCGGTCCGGCGCAGTGCGGGATGCGCCTCGGTGCGGAGCAGGCCCTTGGCGATGGCGACGATCAGGGTGTTGATCTCCTGGCCCAGGCGGCCCAGGTCGATGGCCAGCTTGTTGTAGGCGATCACCGCGGGGATGGCGGCGGCCAGGCCGATGGCGGTAGCGAACAGCGCCTCGGCGATGCCGGGGGCGACAACGGCCAGGCTGACGTTCTGGGCGCTCGCGATGCTGGCGAAGCTGTGCATGATGCCCCAGACCGTGCCGAACAAGCCGATGAACGGCGCGGCGGACCCGACGGTCGCAAGGAACGGCAGGCCGGGTTCGATCTGGCGCAGCTCGCTCACCATGGCGATTCGCATGGCGCGCTCGATACGGTCGCGCAGTTCGGTGCGGGTTTCGTCGCCCAGCCGGTCGGCGGCCTCGGCATGCGCCGCTTCCAGGATGGCCTTGGCGATGCCGGTCGCGCCGACGCCGGCGCCGGTCGCGGCGGCTTGCTGCAACTGCTTGATCTGCTTGCGTAAACCTGCCAGCCGAATGGCCTTCTCGATGATGATCGACCAGCACATCACCGACAGCAGGATGAGCAGGGCGATAACCCCCTTGACGACGGGGCTGGCGTCCCAGAACAGGGCCCACAGCGACAGGTCAGGATGCACGGGCATGGGACGGCGATTTCGAGTTGTTGATCCGGCTCCCAGCTTATTATGTAAGTGCGAGTGATTAGCAACTATCAAATTCGATAGTCGGAAAACGGCGGTTGACCCGGCCGCGCGAAGGATTTCCAACTGTCATGCGTTAAAGACATGGCCGCCGTAGAATGCGGACGGTTCACGGAAGGGTCTCGAAGGCAATGCAGGCAGAGCAATCGACGGCGCGCCCCGGCGCGGGCAGGCCGGTGCCGGGACCGCGCCGGTGGCTTTGGATCGGACTGGCTGCTGCCGCCGTGCTGATCCTGCTCGTGCTGCTGCTGTCGGGGCTGTTCGGCGAGCGTGAGCCCGAGCCGGAGACCGCCGAGGTCACACGCGGCGACATCGAGAAGACGGTCAACTCGCTGGGCTCGCTGCAACCCAAGAACTACGTCGACGTAGGCGCGCAGGTCTCGGGCCAGCTCGTGAAAGTCCACTTCACCGTCGGCGACAAGGTCGAGAAGGGCGAGCTGCTTGCCGAGATCGACGCGCGGGTGCTCGAATCGAGAGTGCGCACCGGCAAGGCCAACATCCAGAACTTCCAGTCCCAGCTCGCGCTGCAGCGCGCCGAGGCGGCGCTGGCGCAGCAGCAGGCGGCGCGCAACCGGCGGCTCTTCGAGGGCAACGCGGTCAGCCAGGACGCGCTGCAGACCACCGACACGGCGGCCGACGTGGCCAAGGCACGGGTGGCGGCGACGACGGCGCAGATGGCGTCGGCCCAGGCGACGCTCGACGGCGACATGGCGCAGCTCGGCTACACCCAGATCTATGCGCCGATCGACGGCGCGGTGGTGTCGCAGACCGCCTATCTGGGCCAGACCCTCAACGCCAACCAGACCGCGCCCATCGTGCTCCGCGTCGCCGACCTGACCCAGATGACGGTCGAGGCCGAGGTGTCCGAGGCCGACGTGGTCAAGCTCACGCCCGGCATGCAGGCCTATTTCACCACGCTGGGCGATCCCAACCGGCGCTGGAGGGCGACCGTGCGCCAGATCATGCCGACGCCCGAGGTGACCAACGAGGTGGTGCTCTACAAGGTGCTGCTCGACGTCGACAACACCGACGGCGCGCTGATGACCAACATGACCGCCCAGGTGTTCTTCGTTCTCGGCGAGGCGAAGGGCGCGCTGATCGTCCCGGTCGCCGCGCTGGAAAAGGGCAAGGGCGGCGACGGCGGCGGCGGCGACGGTGCCGGCGGCGAGCGCCGCCGCGCCGAAGCCGGCCAGCCTCGCGGGCATCGCGGCGAA
>JALHLV010000028.1 GCA_022844405.1 Sphingomonadales bacterium
ATCCAGACCGTCTTCGAAGGCGCGCATGAGAACACCTTCGAGACGTTGCGAGTAAACCAGCTCAGGTATGACCTTCCAGTCGCTTTCGGTCATGATGAGCCACCGGCCGGCGCGGAGCTCCCCACCTTCATGGAAGACTACCGCACAGGCGGAACGCCCTGGTTCACGGTTATCGACGCTAGCGGCCGCATCATTTTCGCGGACTTCCATCTCGATGCAGACCAGATCGTGAAGGGACTGGCGTCAGCGTAGCCTGCACCGCGCCAGGGCAGGTTACACGGCAGCACTGGTCTCGGGCAGCTTGGCAATCACCTTGATCTCGAACTGGAACCCATACAGCCAGGTCACGCCAATGGCTGTTAGCGTGGGGTGCGGAGCATCGCCCCAGTATTCCCCCACCACCTCCCAGATGGCTTCGAACTTCGACTGGGGATCGACGATGAAAACGGTCACATCGACCACGTCCCTGAACGTGCAGCTGGCGGCCGAGAGGATGGCGTTCAGGTTGTCAAACGCGAGCCGGACCTGGGCTTGCAGCTCGGGCTCCGGAGAGCCATCAGGGCGGCTGCCCACTTGCCCCGAGACGAATAGGAAACCGTTTGACCGGATCGCTGGCGAGTAGCGGTTCTTCTCGTACAGGGCCTGGCGCCCGGCGGGAAAGACAACATCACGTTCAGGCATGGAATACCTCGTTGTTGGTTTGGATGGATCAGCCACCCAGGGCGCGCGATCACCGGGTATGACGATGCGCGTGGAGGAGAAGAAGTAGCAGAGCGCTCGGAACTCAAGCGGCTGCTGAGGGGGACGCGCCCTATGCAACCTCTTCTACAACGATGCGCCGGCCGTTGAACTCCACGGTCTCCCCCACGGTCGCACCTTCAATCGCTTCGAAGATCGGCGCCATCGTGGAGATGCCCATGAGCTCACGTCCCTGACAGGTGAACTTGCTCGTTGAGACTGCGATCACAAAGTAGCGCCCGGACAGCTTGACCAACGCGCCTTCGCTGACTTCCGACTTGGGGCCAAAATCGATCGTCCTGAGCTTTGCAAGTTTATCGGTGTAATCATGGAGCGTGTCATCGAGCGCTTCAGCGAGGTCGCTGGCGATTTCGGCCTGAGCATGCTCGTCGTTTTCGATCGGCTCGGACCGGTCAAGCCGGGCGGTGGAAACGTAATCCAGATAAACGTCGCGAGCGCTCTGAAAGGCTGCGGTCTCCAGCGAAAGCATGGTTTCCCGCACGTGGTCTTTGTTCCAGTCCATCATTTCCTCGTTGTGGCTCGATGTTCAGAATGTCCGCAAGGCTGGTCCGTGACGGCCTCGCGATGAGGCCGAGGGCTCGCCGCTATTCATCGCTAGCGAAGTCTTCTCCCTGGTATTGGATCCTGATCAGCCGGGAATCGCGGATGATGCTTGTGACGAGCCAGACATAGGATTGATCGACGGTATCGAAGCCAAGCATGGTGAAGTGTTCGCCGAAGGGGCAGGGCGGCACGTCCGGAAAGCCCTCTCGCAGCACGTAACGCGCGGGATCCTGCTCGAACTCGGCCTTGTAGATCTTGCGAAGTCCGTACTTCATCGGCACGTCCTGGTCACCAACCGGCGTCGTTTCCCGATGCGTCACGAGCTGCTCGGAAAGGTCGACGTGGCAGAGCTCGTCGAACACGTCGAAGGCGTCGATCAGCAGACCCTTGTTCCCGGTCGCCGGATCCGTGATCGCATAGACGTTGGAGGCGTCTTCGGCGTCATCCCCGCTCTCAAGGCGCAAGGCCGCATCGACACTCAGGCTGCACGCATCGAGCGTCGACCCGAGTTCCAGATCTACGAGTTGGCCGTCCTTGACGCGGTATTCGCGGTCATAGCCCTTAGCGACGAACGACTTCACCGCTTCTACGACGTCGGTCAATTGGGATGTCATGGCTGCACCTCTGCATGGCGTTGGACTGAGCCCGCTTCGGCAACAGGCGTGCTGTAGACCGTCGGATGACGGCGAAAAATCCGGGATGCGGCGCTCATAGCCACTTGGCCTTCCTGAAGCGCACGAACAGGAACAGGCAGGTCACCATGATCACCCCGAACACGACGAGGTATCCATAAGCCGTGTCCACTCCCGGCAGATTCTTGAAGTTCATGCCGTAGATGGTCGCGATTGCCGACGGGACTGCCAGGATCGCCGCCCAGGCTGCGAGCCGGCGGGTGATCATGCCCGTCCTCTGCGCTTCAAGCAGGCTGCTGAACTCGAAGACCGACGACAGGTTGTGAAGCAGGCCGTTCACCATCGATTGTACGCGGTCGACGTGGTCTGCGACATCGTTGAAGTAAGGCCTCACATCGGCGCTGATGCAGGGGAAATGCCCACGAACAAGTTTTCTGACCAGTTCACCCATGGCGCCGAGCGTGCGCTGGAAACGCGTGAGTTCGCCCCGGAGTGCGAAGATGCGGGCGACTTCTTCCTTTCCAAGAAAGTCGCCGAGCGACCGCTTCTCCATCGCCAGGACGTCGTCCTCGATCATCTCAAAGATGGGCAGATACTGGTCGACGATCCGATGCAGGATGGCGTGCAGCACATAGCCGACACCCTTACGGAAGAGGGTTGGCGAAGCCTCGAGCTGTTCTCGAAGTTTGCCGAGCGCTCCAGCGTTGCCATGCCGTACGCTGATCAGATGGTTGTGCCCGGTGAAGATCGCGGTCTTGCCATAGAGGATCTTGTCGCCGACCAGCTCGGCCGTTTGTGCGACGATGTAGAGCTCACCGTTGTAGACTTCGAGCCGGGGCGGGCACAGCGGATGCATCGCGTTGTCGATCGCCAGCGGATGGAGATTGTAGGCCGCCTGAAGCGCCCGAAGTTCGTCGGCATGGGGATCATGAAGCGCGATCCAGCAGAAGCCCAAACCTTCCTTGTCCAGCTCGACGTGCTCGTCGATCGCCACTTCCCGGACCCTCTTGCCCTCATAGTAATAGTAGGAGGCGAGGACGCTCATGCCAGCCTCGCGGGGATCTGCAGGCCGCGCTGCACTGCGGGTCGAGCGAGGCCACGTTCGAGCCATGCTTGAATATTCGAGAAGGTGCTGAGGCCAACGATGTCGCCAGCATCGTACGACGCAACCAGAGCATTCACCCAGCCGAGCGTCGCAATGTCCGCGATGGAATACTCGTCGACGATCCAGTCGCGGCCTTCCAACCGACGATCCAGCACGCCCAGCAGACGCCTGGCTTCGTCGGCGAAGCGCTGCAGAGGCCGCTTGTCCTCAAAGTCCTTGCCGGCGCCTCGCAGGAAGACGCCCAGCTGACCGAAGATCGGACCGATGCCCGACATCTGGAAGAACGCCCAAGCCAGGGTTTCGTAACGCGGCGTCGACGCACTCGGAATGAGCCTGCCCGTCTTCTCGGCCAGGTAGAGCAGGATCGCGCCGGATTCCCACACAGCAATGGGGCCGCCGTCAGGACCGTTCGGATCGATGATCGCCGGTATGCGGCCGTTGGGGTTCAACGACACAAACGCCGGGTCCTTCGACTCGTTCTTCCAGATGTCGATCAGGTGGGGCTCATAAGCGAGGCCGATCTCCTCCAGCATGATGGAGATCTTGACGCCGTTGGGCGTGGGAGCAGCGTACAGTTGCAAGCGATCGGGATGAGAGGCTGGCCAGCGCTGCGTGATCGGGAAGGACGAGAGATCGGGCATTGTTCTGCGATTCTAATGATGCGACGGCGGCTGGCTGGAATGACCTAGCTGGCAAGGGCCGGGTTCGATGACCGCGTCGCTGGACGACGCGGCCATGAAGATTGCGAACCAGTCCGGCGCCGCAGCAACGGCCGCCGTGTCTAGTCCGCTGCAGACCCGACTGCGGTCTGCTCGCCGCCTGCGGTCTGGCGTTTCGGAAGCACCCAGCCGGCACGGGCGAAGTGACAAGTATAGCCGCCCGGCCGCTTCTGCAGATAATCCTGGTGGTCCGGCTCGGCTTCCCAGAAATCGCCCAGCGGCTCGACCTCGGTGACCACTTTGCCACCCCATAGCCCGGAGGCATCCACATCGGCGATCGTGTCCTCGGCGATGCGTTTCTGCTCCCCATTGATGTACCAGATGCCCGACCGGTAAGAGAGACCCCGATCATTGCCCTGGCGATTCAGCGTCGTCGGATCATGGATCTGGAAGAAGAATTCCAGAATGTCACGGTAGCTGGTCACTGCCGGGTCGAACACGATCTCGATCCCTTCGGCATGCGTTCCGTGGTTGCGATAGGTGGCGTTCGGAACATCGCCGCCCGTGTAACCCACACGGGTCGAGACGATGCCGGGCCGCTTGCGGATCAGATCCTGCATGCCCCAGAAACATCCACCCGCGAGAACAGCGCGCTGGTGCATATCAAGCCTCCTCTATCTGATCGAGATATTCGCCGTATCCCTCGGCCTCCATCTGGTCGCGCGGGACGAAACGAAGGGACGCCGAATTTATGCAGTAGCGCAGACCGCCCCGGTCGGAGGGACCATCCGGGAACACATGGCCGAGATGACTGTCTGCGTGTACCGACCTCACCTCCGTCCGGACCATGCCGTGCGCGGTGTCCCGCACCTCGTTCACGTTTGCCGGAACGATCGGCTTGGTGAAGCTGGGCCAGCCGGTACGTGAATCGAATTTGTCCGTCGATGCGAACAGCGGCTCCCCCGACACGATGTCGACGTAGATGCCAGGCGCCTTGTTGTCGTTATACTCGCCGGTGAAGGCCCTTTCGGTGCCCGACTCCTGGGTAATCCGGCGTTGCTCTCGTGTCAGGCGATCGATTGCTTTCTGTGATTTTTCAAACTTCATGATGGTCTCCAATACTTGTCTGGAGGGCAGGGCACGCTGCGCTTGTCAGTCATTGCGTCGACTATCGCAGTGCGCCCTGTATTTATCCAATGCGCTGGACGTATAGTTTCCATAGCGCAGACGATCTTCACGTCGGGGTTCAGGTCCACTCGTATTGGGCCGCCAGTTGCGCGATCTCTCGTATCTCGACCGGGGCCGTGGAGCCGGACACCGTGGCGATGACGACTTCGCGCTCGAGATCAAATCCCTCGATCGGCCGGGTGACGAGGCCATGCGCCGTGGCTGATCGTTCTGGAAGAATGCATACGGCTTGGCCGTCGGCGACGACCCGCTGCACCCAGTCCTCGCGATCAGAACGAAAGCGCGGTCGCATGAGCATGTCCGCGTGCGCGAAGTGATCGAGTATCTGGTCACGAAACTCGCAGTTCAGCCGATCGACGAAGGGAAACGCGAGCAGGTCTTCGCTGCGCACGGTCTCACGGGCCGCCAGAGGATGATTCGCGGAACAGCCTAGGACGAAGCGTTCCCGAAACAGAGGAAGCACATCCAGCTTGCGGTCCGGTCTAGGTTCGCCCGGCAGAATGCACGCGTGGTATTTTCCCGAAAGGATCTCCGATGTGTCTTCGCTGGACTGAAGCGAGTGCAGCTTGATTTCGATAGACGGCGCCTCCTTCAGCGCAGTCTCAAAAAACGCCGTGAATTTTTTCGATCCGATGGTAGGCCCGACGGCGATATCCAGCACGCGGTGCCCCCCCATCGCCCAGGTCTCGGAGTGATCGCGGACGCTCTTCATAGCGGCCGCCATGCGCCGAAACTCCGCCTCCACGTCCTGGCCCAGGCCCGTAAGGCGGCTGTTCTTTCCATCGCGATGGATAAGTGGTCCGCCGAGCTCCTCCTCCAGGCGGCGAATAGCGCGGGTGAGACTCGGCTGAGATACGCCGCTCAGGCGAGCAGCCGCGGTGAAGTTCAGCGTCTCGGCGAGGTTTATGAAGTAGCTTACCTGGTTGAGTTCCATAAGATTTCTGGACCATTCGCCTGACAGACACCTCTTCCGCGAACGCCTCGGGTTACTGAACGGAGAAGTATGCGTCACGCATATAGTTAGGCGACGAGGGCTTGTCTATATGCGCCACGCATATAAACGATAGCCTGACGCTTTGGTTGGCAGTGCGCTCCGCTCGACAGTTCCAGGGCTTTGGGAGCGCAACCGCCCGACCGCGTTCGGGAGGTTCTGGACATGGCAGGGACGACATTCACGTTTGTCAGTGGGGTTGGCGCACAGCTTTCAGGGCGCCTCGAACGGCCAGAGGCAACGCCGCGGGGATGGGCGATCTTCGCCCACTGCTTCACTTGCGGCAAAGACAGTCGTGCCGCCGTTCACATCTCGCGTTCGCTGGCACGCGCGGGCATCGGGGTCCTGAGGTTCGATTTCGCCGGTAGCGGAATCGGCGGGAGTGAAGGGGAAGCATTGAGCTTCGCGTCGGATGTCGACGACATTCGTGCAGCCGCAGAGGCGATGGCGGCGGCGGGTATGTCACCCTCCCTCCTTATCGGGCACAGCCTCGGTGGCGCCGCTGCGCTCATGGCCGCGGCCGAGCTGCCAGACATTGCGGCGGTGGCGACGATCGGTGCGCCGGCCGACCTGCAGCATATCCTGAGCGTCTTCCGACCGGAGGATCTCGACACCCTCAAAAGCCAGGGCGAGGCCTCTGTGGAGATCGCCGGCAGACCCTTTCTCATTCGCCGAAGCTTCCTGGAGGCGGTTGAGGGGATCGACATCGAGAAGTCCATTGCCTCTCTGCGACGTCCGGTGCTGGTCATGCATTCTCCGTTGGATCAGGTGGTCGGCATCGACCACGCATCGCGCATCTTCCTCGCGTCCAGGCATCCAAAAAGTTTCATCTCGCTCGACACGGCGGATCATCTTCTTACTGCCGCTGCAGACGCGAATTACGTGGGAGCCATGGTGGCTGCGTGGGCAAGTGGCTATCTTCCGACGCGCACGGCGGATCTTCCGCAGGTCGAGGTCGCCAAGGGCGTTGTCGCAACCGAGACTCTTGGCGGTAAGTTCCAGCTCAAAGTCCAAAGCGGCGAGCACACCTTGTTCGCCGACGAGCCAGCATCGGTCGGCGGTCTCGGATCCGGACTGTCTCCCTACGAACTGGTATCGGCCGGCCTCGCAGCCTGCACGGTGATGACGATGCGTCTCTATGCAAACCGCAAGGGCTTTCCACTCGAACGGGCGAGCACGACCGTGCTGCACGAGAAGGTGCGGGACATGATGCCGACCGACCGATTCACCCGCACCATCGTCCTTGATGGCCCGCTGAGTGATGATCAGCGTTCGCAGATCGTCGCGATCGCGGACCGGTGTCCCGTTGATCTGACGCTGGTCCGGGGTTCAGACGTGCAGACCGAACTCTTAAGCAGCCCTCAGGCCGTGGATCCCACGGGGCTGGCGTGAGCTTGGCGCTTGGCGATAGCGCCTTGATGCAATCAGCGACCAGTGGCGAGGCGCCCGCCACGGAGCGAGCCATTCTCGCGGGCGGTTGTTTCTGGGGCGCGGAGGATTTGCTGCGCCGAGCCAGGGGAGTCGTATCGACGCGGGTCGGTTACATCGGCGGTGAAATGACTGATCCGACCTATGCGAACCACTACGGCCATGCGGAGGCGGTCGAAGTGACCTTCGACCCTTCCGTTCTCAGCTTTCGCTCTCTAGTGGAGCTCTTTTTCCAGATCCACGACCCCACGACCTACGAGCAACAGGGCAGCGATGTAGGTCCGAGCTATCGATCGGCAATTTTCTATACGACCGAGCTACAGATGAATGTCGCCCTGGCAACCATCGCCGAGATCGAAGCATCAGGTCGCTGGCCTGGCCCGGTTTTGTCGGAAATCAATCCGGAGGAACGCTTTTGGGAGGCGGAGCCAGAGCACCAAAAATACCTGGTGCGCCACCCGGGGGGCTATAGCTGCCACTTCGCGCGCCCAACTTGGCGCTTGGATGGTTCAGGTCGATGAACAAGTCGAAGACGCGCCGCCTCATCGTGAGCAAGAGGGGCGCAAGCCCGACGCGTCGCGACCGACCTCACGACTGCCATGATGAAGGCGGTCACTCCTGCGAGACGTTCCTTCACGGGAACGTCGCGTTCACTTTTTCCGACCTTGCCTATTTAGCGCGAACGTCTGTTCAAGACCGACTCCCGCGAGACGGGCGGTTGCGAGCAGGCGATCAAAATTGTGCCCGTTACGGGCGCTGGCGGACAGGCCGGCCATTACGGTGTTCATATAGTCAGTCACGCGCTCGGCCTGATCGGGATGGCGCGCGGCGACGAAGCGATGGATCGCCCGCTCCGCCGCCGCAAGGAACGTTCCGGCTGCCTCGCGTGCCTCGGGGTCGGTGCAGCGCACCCCCTCGAAAACGAGGCATCCCGCCGCGTCCGGATCGGCGGCATAGTACTGCGCCGCCACTTCCAGCACCGCGACGAGGCATTCCGCGACCGGGCGATCGGCGTTCAGCAGATCCAACAGCGGGATCGCGCCGGTGCCGGCATAGCGATCGAGAATGCGGCTGTAGAGCTCGGCCTTGCTGCCGAAGGCGACATAGAAGCTGGGCGGGTTTATCCCGATCGCCTGAGTCAGGTGCGCGATGCTGACGGCATCATAGCCACGCGAATGGAACAGCCGCTGGGCGGTCGCGACCGCTTCGTCCGGGTCGAACAAGCGCGGTCTGCCTCGTGCACGGCGTATTTTTGTCTGAGCCACTACAAATACCTTGACGGATGTTTCGAAGGGATTATGTAGCGAGTCGTAAGTTATTCATCAAGGAGAGTCCGATGGGTGCGTTTGCGGGGAAATCCGTTCTCGTGCTGGGTGGCAGTCGGGGGATCGGCGCGGCGATCGTTCGGCGCTTTGTGGCCGATGGCGCGATCGTGACCTTTACCTATTCCGGTTCGCGGGACGCGGCCCATGCGCTGGCGGCCGAAACGGGCAGCACCGCTGTCGAGACGGACAGCGCGGATCGCGACGCGGTGATCGCGCGCGTGAAGGACAGTGGCGCGCTCGACGTGCTTGTCGTCAATGCCGGAATCGGTATTTTCGGCGATGCGCTGGCGCAGGATTCGGACGCAATCGACCGGCTGTTCCGGATCAATATCCACGCGCCCTATCATGCCTCCGTCGAGGCCGCGCGCCAGATGCCCCATGGCGGCCGGATCATCGTCATCGGATCGGTGAACGGCGACCGGATGCCCGTTCCCGGCATGTCCTCCTACGCGCTCAGCAAGTCTGCGCTGCAAGGGATGGCGCGCGGACTGGCACGCGACTTCGGGTCCCGCGGGATCACGATTAACGTGGTCCAGCCCGGCCCGATCGACACCGACGCCAATCCGGCGGACGGACCGATGAAGGATCTGCTGCACGGCTTCATGGCGATCAAGCGCCACGGCCGGCCCGAGGAAGTCGCGGGCATGGTGGCGTGGCTCGCCGGCCCGGAGGCGGGGTTCGTTACGGGCGCCATGCACACCATCGACGGCGGGTTCGGTGCCTGATCCGGCGGCGCGAACGCCGATGACCACCATCGGCATCATCGGCGCGGGCGAGGTTGGCAGCCAGATTGCCCGCGCCGCCATCGCCAACGGCTATCGGGTGGTCATCGCCAACTCGCGCGGGCCCGAAACTCTGGCCAGGCTGGTCGCGGAGCTCGGGCCGTCTGCCCGCGCCGCGACCGCTGCCGGTGCGGCGGAGGCGGGAGAATTCGTCGTGATCGCGGTCCCGCTCAAGCTGGCCAACGACATGCCGGTGGCGCAACTGGCCGACAAGATCGTGCTCGACACCAACAACTATATGCCGTGGCGCGACGGGCGCTATGCCCTCGTCGATACCGGCGCGAAGACCGAGCACGAACTGCGGCAGGACCAGTTGCCAACGTCCAAGGTCGCGAAGGCGTTCACGCATATCCAGGCGCCGCGCCTGTTGCTGTCGGCGCGGCACGCTGGCACGCCGGGGCGGCACGCGCTGTCGGTGTCTAGCGACTATCCCGAAGCGGTGGCGCTGGTCACGCGACTGTACGACCAGTTCGGCTTCGACACGGCGGACAACAGCCCGCTTAGCGAGTCCTGGCGTAGCGGTCCGGGTCAGCCCGCATGGCACGCGCACGAACATCAGACGCTCCCCGAGTTGATCGTGAACCTTGCCAAGGCGAGACGGCTCCCGCTGAGGTAGGACGGCCGGCTCTGCTTTTCTCGAAACTCGATCCCTTGTGAGAACGCCTGCCCCGGTCACCCCACCCGAACAGAAACGAGCGCCTAGCTATGTGTGATCTACGGAGTGGGTGATGAGCGAAGCCATGATCAATCAGGCCGCCTGGCAGCACGCGCCGGGACACCCGCTGCGGACCGGTGTCGCCGATCTGCCCCAACTAGCGACGAACGAAATTCGTATCCGCAACGCGGCCATCGCGATCAACCCTATCGACTGGATCTTGCAGGAAATCGCTCTGCTGCCCTGGCTCGAATATCCGGCGATCCTCGGCAGTGATGTCGCCGGCGAGGTGACGGCGGTCGGCAGCGGGGTCGAGCGATTCAAGGTCGGTGATCGTGTCGTCGGGCAGGCGGTTGGGACAACCGTCAATGAACCTGCGCAGGGCGCCTTCCAGCAGCACACCATCGTGCTTGACCACATGGCGGCGCCCATTCCCGAAGATATGGCGTTCGCTGATGCAGTGGTCCTCCCGTTGGGACTCGGCACCGCGGCCAGCGGCCTATATGGACGGACCCAGTTGGCTCTAACGCCACCGTCGCACTCACCGAGCGCGCGTTCGGAAGTTGTTCTGGTATGGGGCGGATCGTCGAGCGTTGGCTGCAACGCCATCCAACTCGCGACGGCGTCGGGCTACAGATGTGTCGCCATCGCTTCGGCGCGCAACGCCGTCCTTTTGAAGGAACTAGGCGCCAGTGAGGTCCTCGATCACGCGAGCCCAACCATTGTGCAAGACGTCGTCGAGGCGATGCGCGGACGCCGCCTCGCCGGCACGCTGCACGCCACCGGCGGGATGGACGAATGCTTCGCCGTCGTTGCGCGATGCGAGGGTTCGCGCCGGGTGGCAGCCACGCTGGCCTCGCCCGCGGAACGGCCGGCGGGTGTCGAGGCCACGCACATCTTCGGAACGAGCCTTAAGGATGATGAGGTCGGGCCGATGATCTACCGCAACTTCCTCCCGCGGGCTCTTGCTGCGCGCACTTTCGTCCCCGCCCCTCCGGCTAGGGTCGTGGGCCAAGGTCTTGAAATGCTCCAAGCTGCCCTGGAAGCCCTGAAGGACGGAGTATCCGCGGCGAAGGTAGTTGTTACGCTGCCCTAAGTAGCCGTCCAGGCGCTTGTCGTGTTCGTGGTCCGAGGTGGCCGGTGCATTCTTGGGTGGGGAGGTCTATCGGAAGGCATGCTTGTGTCGCGCCGCGCGATCCTGACGGTCTTCGGCGTGAGCACGAGGGGATTCTTGGCGGCTTGTCTCATCGCTCAGCATCGAGCAGCCGCGAATGCCGGCCCCCTTACCCAACGTCTGTGTTCTCGCGGTCGACGCCTTGCTTGAGCAGTTCGTCATCGATGGGACAGTTCGTGCAGCCCTCGTAACAGCACAGGCGGCAGATGCGGTATGAATGCTCGAGGTCTTCAAGGCGATTGCGTAGAACCCTCTCGGCAATGTCGCACAAGATTTTCAGTTCGTCTGAACTGAGGATCGACAGCCCTTCGGCAATCACCTGATCGCGCGAGGCCAGGACCTCGTCGCTTGAGATCTTCCCCGCCGCAGTAAGATAGAGAGACCGCGTACGCCCGTCTGTCGAATGCTCCCTGCGCTCGATCAATCCCTCGGTCGCCAAGCGATCCACCAGGCGAACGGTCCCTGCATGTGAAAGGCCCACCCCTACCGCAAGCATGGCGATCGAGAGCCCGGGTTTGTGCGCGAGCAACGCCAGCGCTGAGGCCGCGGGTCCAGCTTCCGGCGCCCGCGATGAAGTGGCGCGAACGATATCGTCGCTAATCATCAGCGCGAACGCCCCGAAGATATTTCGAATTCGAGGTTCATCCATCGCCAAGGCTATATGTGCGCGGCGCATAGACAGCAAGTCATGACATACAACGCTTTAACTGGGGGCTAGATGAGTAAAGGTCTGTATTGAAAGAGATTATTCGACTCCTGTTGGACGAAGTAGGTGAGAAATTCGGGCAGAACTCATGACGGTCGCTGAAGAGATCGATGTCTGGCGGCTATGGCCTCAAGAGCGCTTGGCGGGCGCCGCAATTGGGATCCTCACGGTCGCTTCAATCACAGCTGGAGGTAGGGGTCGGCAGTTCGACCCTGCTCAAGTAGATCATCAGTCGAACAAGGCGGTGCTTGTGAAGTCCAAGCGAAGGTTAGACGCGCAAACGTCGGAGCTTCGCTCGACGGAAAATCGAGTGCGACGCCCCGAGGAACAAGACGATGTCCTACCCTCAAGATCGCCTATGTCTGACGCCCGTGCATCTGGACTGGGCAGGTCTGCGCGACGCCTATCGCAGAGTCAGAAGCACGACTGCAGACCTTGTTGCGCCCCTGACGCCTGAGGACGCGCAGGTCCAGTCCATGCCTGACGCGAGCCCGACGAAATGGCATCTGGCTCATACGACCTGGTTCTTCGAGACGTTTGTTCTCGTGCCCAGCGCGCCCGGCTACAACCGCTTCGACGATCGCTTCGCTTACTTGTTCAACTCGTATTACGAGGCTGCCGGTCCACGTCACGACCGTAAGGCCAGAGGCCTCGTCACGCGTCCAGGTCTCGATGAGATATTTGCCTATAGGGCCCACGTCGATACGGCGATGATGGCGCTTCTTGAGCAGGGCGGGGCCCATGCGGACGAGATGGCGCGCCTTATCGAACTTGGCCTGCACCATGAGCAACAACATCAGGAACTGATCCTGATGGACATCAAGCATGCCTTCGCCGGCAACCCCATCGAGCCGTCCTATGCGCCTCCCATCGCGGACAACGGAGCGTCGCCCAGGAAGCAAGGTCGCGCGGTGGAATGGGTTTCGTTTGCTGGAGGGCTGAAGCAGATTGGCCATGCAGGCTCCGCCTTCGCCTTTGACAACGAAGGTCCACGCCACAAAGTCTGGCTCGAACCTTTCCAGCTAGCCGACAGGCTCGTGACGTGCGGCGAGTATCTGGAGTTCATGGCCGACGGAGCTTATCAGCGACCTGATCTCTGGCTGTCTGAAGGTTGGGCGACGGTTCAAGCGTCCCAATGGCGCGCCCCGCTTTACTGGCGAGAAGAGACGTCGGGTTGGACGACCTTCACACTGTGCGGACGTCGATTGGTCGATCGGGAGGAGCCAGTTGTCCACGTATCATTTTACGAGGCAGATGCGTTTGCGCGATGGGCAAACGCGAGGCTTCCGACCGAAGCCGAATGGGAGACCGCCGCGGAGGCTCTAGCGGTATCGAGCAGTGGGCTTCGACTTCATCCACGACCTGCCAGTAACGAGGCTGGGCTGCGGCAGATGACCGGAGAAGTCTGGGCTTGGACTGCGAGCGCCTATCTCGCGTATCCGGGCTTCGCCGCCGCGAGCGGCGCAGTCGGGGAATACAACGGCAAATTCATGTCGAACCAGATGGTCTTGCGAGGATCCGCCTGCGTCACGCCTGAAGGTCATGCGCGGGCGACCTATCGCAATTTCTTTCCGCCGGCGAGCCGGTGGGCGTTCTCGGGCTTGCGGCTCGCCAGATGAAACCGGTCAGGGTATCCACGCGCGCTGACGTCGAGTGAGCCCTGGCGGAGTCTCGGAGCATTCTGGTCAGCCGCTTCGCGGAGGGGAGGGCGCCAAGGCTGTCAGGTGTCTGAAGGGCTTTTGTCTTGAACAGACGCTCCGCCCTGCGAGCGGTAGTCGCCGGCGATCCAGTCCATGGCGAGTTGACCGAACGCTTCGGGCTCCTCCAACCAGGCGAAAGCGCCAGAGCCCACGGCCTCGAATCTGCTTTGCGGAGCAATCCGCTCCAGCCAGCCAGCCGCGTTCGCGCCGGCGAGTTCCAGGCTTGGCCCCTCAAGCGCAAGAATTGGAATCGATAGCGGCGGAGCGTCGTTGGCGAGACGCGCACAGGACGCCTGGTGTGCTTTGAGATACGCCGCGAGCGGTCTTGCCCGCGCGATTGACATCTCACGCATGACATCGGCGCGCTCTGCCCCGGGAACCGTTGATTTCTCAAGCGCTGCTCGCACTTCGGCAGTCAGTTGCTCACGTGTTCGCAGAGAGGGACCGGCTTGCATCCGCATCGCTTCGCCAAACGCATCCTGTCCGACAATCAGACTTTCAAGTGCGCCTCGTTCCCTGAGCGCTAGTTCAATCGCGCAGGTCCACCATAGGCCGGGAGCCACCAGATGCGGATGACTCAGCCTGAAACGTTCGATAACTTTTGCGAGGAACCCGGCCATCGCTTTCGGCGTCAGAAGATCGGCCCTGTGTTCAGAGAGTCCGATACCGGGAAGGTCGACCGCGATCGCGCGCCCCGCCATGGAGAACGCTTGCCACGTCTGATCGTAAGCTGACAGCGTTTCAGGCCAGGGCGCTAACAACAGAATGTCGGGCCCGCTACGTTTGTCATCTTCGACATAACGTATGCGAAGTCCGTCGACAGCGGTCCATCTGGCCGAGTCTGCGAGACTGACCCTTTCGAGGGGAGACGTATTCATCCGCCCTCCATCACGGCGTCAACTCGCGGATTCTAGAATGAGAACGCGATGTTGGTTGGGGACGCCATAGCGCTTTCGAAAGGCTGGACGAGCGGGAACACCAGCAAGATTTGGTGCACACCCGCGCCCGCGCACGACAGTGAATCTTCCTTGGCGGTGGACCAATACGCTGGGCGTATAGTTTCCATAGCGCCCACGCTCTTCACCTCGGGATTCAGTTCAATTCGATAGGGATTCTTGCTTGCGCAGGAAGTCCAAGAATGAGCGTACTGGTCGCCTCGAACGGCAATCACCAGCAGGTAAACTTCCCTATTCTCGAACGGAAACGATCGCCGGTTTGTCGACAGCCCAATCTCCTCGCATCGCTCCAACTGATCTCAACAACCTGATCCGTGCGCTGGACATCGACGTCATCGCGATGACCGAGATCCTCGTGCCTCGAGGGTATCGCGCGGAGATGGGTCGCATCGACGCGCCTGGCATTCACTACAATCTGTCGGGGCAGGGCCGCGTGTCCATAAATGGCGGCCCAACCCGGCCGCTTGCGCCGCATCTTCTCTTCATCGTGCCGCCGAACACCCCGTTTGTGATCGAAGTCGACGGCGACGGTCCCGGGCACAAGCCGATCGACCGGCAATGCTGGAAACCTGATCCCCAAGGCATTCTCCGCGTGTCGCCGCCAGATGTGCAGCCGGAAGTCGTGCAGATATGCGGATTTTTCAACGCATCGTTCGGGCCGTCGATCGGATTGTTTCGCGAGCTGACCACGCCAGTCGTCGAACAGTTTGATCCTGTCGACCGGATTGACGAGAAGCTCCAGCAAGCGATGGCCGAGATCCTGAAGCAGGAAGTGGGTATGGGCGCCATGACTGCGTCCTTGCTCAAGCAGGTGATCATAAGCCTGGTCCGTCGATCAATGAATTCATCGCAGAACTGGACTGAGCGTTTCTCGATCCTCAGCGATCGGCAGATCACCCGCGCCTTTGCCGATATGGTCGCGCGGCCAGGTGCTCCGCACACCGTTGCGAGCCTGGCCTACAGCGCGGGAATGAGCCGATCCGCCTTCATGGCTCGCTTCGTGTCTGTGCTTGGCCGGTCGCCCATGGCGGTCTTGCGTGACCTGCGTATGAGGCAGGCCGCGCTCGATCTTCGCACAACATCTACAGCCGTGGAAATCGTGGCGCACAATGCCGGCTACGAAAGCCGCTCAAGTTTCGTCCGTGCGTTCAAGGCGGCGTTTGGACAAGATCCGACCGAGTATCGCGCATCTAGCCAGACGCAAGACACCGAGAGTGCTGACGCCTGACATGACCAGACTGCTTTCAGCATCGGATGCGGAAACTGGAGCCAAACCTGCCGTCCTGTTCGGGTCGCTCCACCTCTCGACTTCGTCCATGCGCATCGAACCTGCGCGCTACGTCCGATCGAGTGCTGACTTCAGACGCAAGCGCGCGAAAACGAGCTACGTCCGAGATGAAGGCGCCAACGCGCATGGAACGGGGTTTGTTTCAGAAACCGGCGTTGAACGTTACCAGCTGATCGGGCGCAACCGACACGTTCAAGACTTCCTCTAGCGCTGCAGCAAGCCGGCGGGCGAGGGCATACCACGCTCGGTGAGACCTCGAACGTTGGCGTCCTTCAGGACGCCTTGCAACGTTTTCAGGACTTCTGGTGCCGCTCGCGCGCGTAGGTGTTGGTTATGGCGGTTCCTCGTTTTGGTGGGACGACCAGACATCGCCCACCCCTTGAAGGGCGCGTAACGAGACGCGCTTGCCATGTTCGCCGAAATTCACTGTGGCGAAGAGAAAGAGGACGTTCGCATGCCGCTGGCGGAAAACGCGATGGCCGACGCGCCGTGCGCGTTCGAAATCGACGTCGACGCAGGTCTATCGGCGCCGGCCAAATGGCTGTCCTGCCGTTGGTTATATGACGCCCGGGGTTCGGAGCTCTTCGAACTCATTACCGATCTGCCTGAATACTATCCGACGCGCACCGAAACGGCGATCCTGCGCGCGGGGGAAGGCGATCTTCGCGACTTTGCCGGCGCCAGCCATACGTTGGTGGAGTATGGCGCCGGGGCAGGCATCAAGACCGAAATCCTCCTGGATGCTCTGCGTCCCGCCGAGTACGTACCTGTGGACGTGGCCGGAGACTTTCTCGCCGCGACCACAGATCGGCTGAGCGCCAAATATCCCTATCTCAAGATCCTGCCGGTGATTGCCGACTTCACGTCGGAATTCGAACTCCCACCGAGAACTCACCTGGGCACGCGCGTGGGCTTCTTCCCAGGTTCGACCATTGGCAATCTGGAACCGAAAACGGCAGAGGCCTTTCTCTGGCGGATGCGCCGTCAGCTCGGGCCCGGCGCAAAGGCCATCATCGGCGTCGATCTCATCAAGAACCCGTCCATTCTTGTGCCTGCCTACGACGATGCAGCAGGGGTGACCGCAGAGTTCAATCTCAATCTCCTGCGTCGGATCAACCGGGAGCTTGGCGGCGACTTCGATCTCTCGAAGTTCAAGCATCAGGCTGTGTGGAATGCTGAAGAGGCGGCCATTGAAATGCGATTGGTGAGCCTTGTGGATCAGCTCGTCAGGATCGCGGGCAAAAAATATACCTTCCGCAAAGGTGAAAGCATTCACACCGAAAGCTCGCGCAAATACTCCTTGGGACGCTTTAGCGCCGTAGCCACTGAATCGGGATGGGTGGTCGAGAAGTTCCTGACCGACGAGCACAACCTGTTTGGCGTCTTCCTGCTTTCGGCTGACGTTCGGCACGAAGCCCATCCGTTGTCCGACCGCCTCCAACTTCTGGATTCCAGGACACACAAGTCAGAGCCGTCCGCCATAGAGCAGGGATAGTCTTGGAAACCAGCTGGCGGACAGGTTGTCCTGAGACGGTCGCTGCCAGCGATACGCCCGCGCCACTCAAGGAAGACCGCCATGAGTAACAAGCTCGTCCTCAAACCCAGTTCGACCCACCCGATCACCATCGAAAAGATCGATCGCCGGATTACTGTCTCCGTTGGAGGCAACACCATCGCCGACACGACGCAGGCGCTATCGCTCAAGGAAGCATCCCACCAACCGGCGATCTACATCCCGCGGGAAGACGTCAACATGTCCCTGCTCGAGCGGTCCAACCTCAAGACATACTGTCCCTACAAGGGCGAAGCGTCCTACTACAGCATTCCGTCCGGAGCCCGAGGAGCCAACGCCGTCTGGTCCTACGAAACGCCGCACGAGGCGGTCGCTGAAATCAAGGACTACGTGTCCTTCTACCCCGAACGCGTGGATGCCATCTCCTGAGTATTCGGTGTAGCAGCCGGCGTTGATCGCGGAATCCCCGCGCCGACAAAAAAAGGCGGCGCAGATCGACGGCCGACCCCGGGAGGCGTTCTGCCATGCATGGCTCTGCACGCGAGACTCTGGCCGGGCGTGCGAGCTCTGCCGCGGGAAATCCGGAGCGTATGCTGGGCGAAGGTCCGCCTCCGGCTCCTGCTGGCCTCAAGCCGGAAGACCTGGCGGGCAACAGCGCCTACTGGACCCGCGTCGCAGCCGCATACGCTGTCGACCGGGACGTAATCCCGCTCGACAACGGAAACTGGGGAGTCCCTTTGCGTCCCGTGATGCGGGCCTATCACAAAAAGCTCGACTTCGTGAGCAAGCAGAACTCGTACTGGCAGCGCAGGTTTTTTCGCGACGACCTTCAGCTGGTCCTTGGCAAGACGGCCGATCTCCTTGGCGTGTCACCGGACGAGATCGTCTTCACACGCAACGCGACGGAAGCGCTTCATGCCCTGATTGGCGGATACGGCCGGCTGCGCCCTGGAGACCAAGTCGTGTACGCCGACCATGACTACGACAGCGCCATAGCTGCGATGAAATGGTTGCGGCATCGCCGTGGCGTCGAACCCGTTTGCATCCACCTTCCCGAACCCGCCAGCCGCAGCGCAATCATCGACGCCTATGCAAAGGTTCTGGAGCAGTATCCCCGGATCCGCCTGATACTGCTCACGCATCTCGGCCACCGCAGCGGTCTCGTCATACCGGTCTCTGAAATAGCGCAGCTTGCACGAGCGAAAGGCGTCGACGTGATTGTCGACGCCGCCCAATCGTTCGGCCAGATCGACTTCACGCTGCCGGATCTGAAGGCGGACTTTGTCGGGCTGAACCTGCACAAATGGGTCGGAGCACCCCTTGGCGTGGGGGTCGCGTATATCAGGCGCGACCGCATCGAAGACATCGAGCCAGCCATCGGCGCAACGGGGGCTGACGTCTCGGGAATTGCAGCGCGCAGTTATTCAGGCGCCATCGATTGGGCGGCCCAGATGACCGTCCCGACGGCAATCAGTTTTCACACGGAGATCGGCGTTGCCAACAAGGCCGCTCGCCTGCAATACCTCCGCGATCTCTGGGTCGGAGAGGTTGGATCAAATCCAGGTATCGAAATCCTGACGCCTTCAGACCGATCAATGTACGCCGGCATGACGAGTTTTAGGATCAAGGGCCGTACCACCTCCGCGAACAATCTTGCGCTCGCGGAGCGCCTGCTGAATGAGTATGGCCTGTTCACCGTCCCTCGGACCGGACTTGTTGGAGGGGCGTGCGTTCGCGTGACCCCGGCATTATTCACCTCGGAGGACGACGTGATCCAGCTCGCCAATGCTGTGTCTGCGCTGGCGCAGTGAGGGGAGAGTCCATGCTTCTTGAGGTCTCTGGTCTTGCCAAGCGATTTGGCGACACGCCCGTTGTGCAAGATGTCAGCTTTGCGCTTCAGGCGGGCGAGACTCTGGCATTGATCGGACCGTCTGGCTGCGGGAAGACCACCACGCTCAAAATGGTGAACCGTCTGATAGAGCCCGACGCCGGAAGTATTCGTCTTGGCGGTCAGGGCGCTAACGAGGTTCCGGCGGCGCAGTGGCGACGACACATTGGATACGTGATCCAGTCGGCTGGGCTGTTTCCGCACCGTAGCGTTTTCGACAACGTCGCCATCACGCCGCGCCTTCTTGGATGGGACGCCACAAGGATCAGCGTCTCCGTCGCAGATCTCCTCGACATGGTTGGTCTGCAGCCTGCCCAATTCGCAGAGCGCATGCCGAGGCAACTGTCCGGCGGGCAGAAGCAACGCGTTGGTCTGGCCCGCGCGCTAGTGGGTGAACCGCGCCTCGTCCTGATGGACGAACCATTTGCCGCTCTCGACCCAGTCACAAAGGATGTTCTTATCGAGGATATTCGCGAACTGCGAAGCCGCCTCGGTTTTGCGATTGTCTTGGTTACTCATGATTTCGCTGAAGCCGTCAGGCTTGCAGACAGGATCGCCATCCTGGATGCCGGCCGCATCATCCAGATGGATACACCCGAGAAGCTGATTGCCGCCCCCGCGACCCCGGAGGTCGCCGCACTGCTGGCTGCGCCACGACGCTCCGCAGAACTTATCAGCGCGTTGTTCAAGGGGGCGACGCATGGGTGATCTTTTTGGTCATGATTGGTCGTCGTTTCCCAGGCTGTACGCAGGTCATTTGGGGCTATCGCTTTCCGCCATCGTTGTTGGGTTGTTGATTTCTCTACCTCTCGGCGTGCTTGCAGCGCGCTCAGCGGCGCTGGCCCGGTTTGCACTGGGAAGTGCAAGTATTGTCCAGACGATTCCCGGCCTTGCATTGCTCGCGCTGATGGTGCCGCTGCTGGGCGGCCGCATCGGCTTCTGGCCCGCTTTTGTGGCCCTTACGCTCTATTCGGTGCTGCCGCTTCTTCGCAACACGATCGTCGGACTGCGCGGGGTCGACCCCGATGTCCGAGAGGCGGCACTCGCCGTGGGTATGACCGAACGCCAGCGCCTCTTTCAGGTCGATCTACCGCTCGCTGCGCCGGTCATTATTGCGGGACTGCGCACGGCAGCCGTATGGACGGTCGGCGCGGCCACGCTCGCGACGCCCGTCGGCGCCGAGAGCCTTGGCGGTCTTATTTTCCAGGGCCTGCAGACGCGCAACTGGGCATCGGTCATCGCTGGCTGTTTGGGATCGGCCGTGCTGGCTCTGGGGCTCGATCAGCTGATCGCGCTCTTCGAGATCGGGTATCAGCGGCAGGCCCGCAGATATGTCCTAGCCGGTCTGCTGGGGCTTGCCGTGCTTTGCCTTCCGGTTGCGGGTCTTTTTCAGGGTACGCCGACCAGCGCCGCCGCCGCTGGAACAGCTGGATTGCCGCTGGCTGGGCGGACGGTCGTGCTTGGAGCCAAGACCTTTACCGAGCAATATGTCCTGGCAGATGCGATGCGCCGCGTGCTCGAACGAGCAGGCGCGCGGGTCGAAATCAAGCAGGATCTCGGGTCGAACGTCGCTTTCGATGCGCTCCTTCACAACGATGTCGATCTCTATGTCGACTACACCGGCACGGTCTGGACGACGATCATGCACCGCGACGACGTCGTGCCGCGAGACCGCATGCTTGGCGAGATCGGTACGTGGTTAGCTGCGAACGGCGGCGCGACCGAGGTGGCGGCGCTCGGATTTGAAAACGCATATGCATTTGCGACATCTCGCGCGACTGCATCTCGACTCGGCCTGCGCTCGATCGCCGATCTTGCCGGCAAGTCAGCGACGCTCGCCAGCGACCCGGAATTCCTCGGGCGTCCCGACTGGGTCCGGACACGGGACGCTTACGGCCTCGGATCCCTGCAGACACGGCAGATGGATTCGACGTTCATGTATGACGCCGTCGCAACCGGCAGCGTTGACGTGATCACGGCGTATACGACGGACGGCCGTATCGATGCGTTCGATCTCATCCTTCTCACCGACGAGAAATCAGCGCTGCCGCCTTATGACGCGTTTGTCCTTGCCTCTCCGAAGGCCAGCAAGGACGCCGTGTTGATCGCGATTATCCGAGACCTCGCCTCAGGCATCGACAACGCCACGATGCGGCACGCCAACGCGATGGTCGATCTGGAGCGTCGGCCGGTTGCCGAAGCAGGCGCCTGGCTGTTCGAACACATCAAGCCGCCTCCGACGTAGGAGCAAGTGACCGATAAAGGACCCCCACAGTCCAAACGGTCAGCCAGTCGGCTCGCGGCCGTCTCCCAATCCGGGACTTTGGGACACACGGTCCGGCATCGACGCTCCGAAGCAACGTCTAGAAAAGCAGGTGCGAGCGGACTGAGTCTCCCGTTTGCTGGCGTTCGTACGCGGCATTCTTCAGGGCAGGTCTCGTGGCTCGTTCTGCGCTGTCTCGCGCCTCGCGATTTCGAGACCGTCCGCAGGTTTCAGTGTGGCTGCGGTACCGTTTGAATTCATATTGGAAAGAGGAAAGCCTGAGATGAAAACGCTTGTAATGATTTCCGCAGTCGCCGCGGCCGTCGCCATGGTTGGGTGCACGAAGGCGCCCGAAGTGCAGACGCCGGACGTGCAGGTGACCGATACGCAGACGCCGGCCGTGCCAGAAGCCAAGGCGTCGACGACTGTCAGCTACACGGCGATCCTTGCGCCTGGCAAAGGCATTACGTCCTCCGGGTCCGGGTCGGCGGAGCTGATGTACGATCCCAATACAAACATCCTGACCTACACTGTCACGTACAAGGATCTCACCGGGCCCGCGACCGCAGCCCACATTCATGGACCTGCCGCGCCTGGCGAGGATGCAGGCGTCGTGATTCCGTTTGCCAGCGCGGCGAGCCCAATCACCGGGACGGCCGTTCTGACCGACGTCCAGGCCGACGATCTGGTTCTGGGCCACGACTACGTCAACATCCATACCGCCGCGAACCCAGGCGGCGAGATCCGTGGTCAGATTCTGAGCACGAAGTAGCGTCCCAGGCGCCGCGCCGCGTTCACGGGCTCTTCGCGTGATGAGCCTGTGAACGTGGTGTTGGTTTCAAGCGTCGGATTGTCTGGAAGGTGCAGACAACTCCCCGATGAGGGTGGGTAGAAATTCCGAAACGGTCGGGTGAATGTTGACTGTGTGAGCGAGGCGGGTCGCTGACGCGCCTGCCGACATCATCGAGAGCACTGCGTGGATCGCTTCGTCGGCGCCGGGTCCAAGAATGGACGCGCCGAGGATGCCATCGGTGTCTGCGTCGACAACGATCCGCATCAACCCTTGTGTTTCGCCTTTCGCTTTTGCGCGCGCGATCCGCGTCATGGGCCTCTCTGCGATCCTGATCCGCTGTCCGGTTTGGCGAGCCTCAGCCAGGGTCATTCCAACGCGCCCGAGTGGCGGGTCGATGTAGAGTGCGTACGCTCGAATGCGATCGGAGACGGAACGCGGCTCACTGTCCAGAAGGTTTGCCGCGACAATCTCGAAATCATTGTAGGCGGTATGCGTGAAGGCGCCACGACCGTTGCAATCGCCCAACGCCCAGATGCCTTCGACAGTCGTTCGGAGATGGTCGTCGACGACGATGTACCCTTTAGCATCGACCTCGATACCGGCAGCGGCAAGGCCGAGATCGTCGGTATTGGGAGACCGACCCGTGGCGACAAGCAGGTGACTGCCCGCAATCTCTGAAACATCGGCACCGCGCTGCACGCTCACGCTTGGGCCTTCCGGCGTTTGCTGGATCGCCACGGGCGTGGCCGCCAGGTACAGATTGATCCCTTCGTGCTTAAGGATGTCGCCGATGGCGTTGGAGATATCCTCGTCTTCCTGCCGTAGCAGGCGGAGACTGCGATCGATGATCGTGACGTCGGACCCGAAGCGGCGAAACATCTGCGCGAACTCGACCGCAATCGGCCCGCCGCCAAGAATGAGCAGATGCCGTGGCGTGACAGTCAAATCGAGCATGTTTGTACTGGTCAGAAAGTCGGCCTCTTTGAGGCCCGGAATATCCGGAATCGCCGCGCGGGCGCCGACATCGAGGAAGATCTTCGCTGACTCAAGCACGCGGTCGCCGACGCGCAGGCGATGCGGCGCTTCGAAGCGCGCGTGTCCTCTGATCAACTCGCAGCCCGGCATGGCTTCGATCCATGTCTCAAGACCTTCGCGATCCTTCCTGACCAGGGCTTGCGTGCGCTCTCTCACACGGAACAGGTCGACGGAGGGCTGACCTGGAACGATTACCCCGAACTCGGCCGCACGGCTCGCGAGCCGTGCGGTATGTGCGCAGGCAATCATGGCCTTCGTCGGCGTGCAGCCAAAGTTGACGCACGTCCCGCCAACAAGGTGGCGCTCGATCACCGCGATCTTCCATCCTTCGCGGGTGAGACGGTTCGCGAGGGCAGGGACGGCCTGGCCGACACCGACAAGGATCGCGTCGAAGAGATCTTTCGATTCTTTCATCATGCCAGGCTCTCGGCAGAAAACAGACCAACCCTCAGACCTTCGGCTTGATAGATCTGTTTGCCGTCAGCCAGCATTACGCCATCGCCGATCCCCAGGATCAGTTTGCGGGCGATGACCTTTCGGATGTCGATCAGGTAGGTGACCTTGCGGGTGGTCGGACGGACCTGTCCGTCGAACTTCACAAGCCCCGCCTGAAGAGCGCGGCCGCGACCGGCTTTTCCCATCCAGCCCAGGAAGAAACCCACGAGCTGCCACATGGCGTCGAGCCCAAGACTGCCGGGCATGACCGGATCACCCTCGAAATGGGACGCGAAGAACCAGAGGTCTGGAGAGATATCGAGCTCAGCGTGAATGAACCCAGCGCCATACTTGCCGCCATCCGCGGTGATCGACACGATGCGGTCCATCATCAGCATAGGCGGTAGCGGCAGCCGGGCATTACCGGGACCGAACATCTTGCCATGACCACATGCCAGCAGGTCGTCACGATTGAATTCCGAGGGTCGAGTGTCCATGGCCTGCTTATCCCGTGCTTGTTCGAGAGGGAGCCTTCGAGGCGGACGTTGCGCGCCGTCACGTGCTGCTTCACCTGTTCCGGTCGCGCTCGTGACGGAAAGCGTTCTAGGTTCCTTTCGGACTCCAGGACGCCAGTTCTGGACCTTTTGCGCGTCTGGAAGCGTTTGATGCTTTGCAGGCGGTTTTTGAGTTTGAGGGAGCCGACACAATGGCTGACATGTCCACCGGCGCACCCAGCCAGTCAGACAGCAGTGCTCTCACAATCTGCTGCCCGACCGATGCCTCCCTGAACCGCGTCCCACTCAGCCGGCTCGGCGATGGTCCGAAATGCGGGCGCTGCCATTCCCTGCTTTTTCAGGCGACGGCCGTCGATCTGACGCGAGAGAATTTCGACAAACATGCACTCAAGAGCGACCTGCCGCTTGTCATCGACTTGTGGGCCGAATGGTGCGGCCCGTGCCGGATGATGTCGCCGAACTTTGAAGCTGCTGCTGCGATCCTTGAACCTCGCGTCCGCATGGCAAAACTCAATACGGAGCACGAGCCGGCCATCGCGAACCGCTACGGCGTGCAGGGCATACCGACCATGATCATGATCCTGCGAGGACGCGAAGTGGGGCGCATCTCCGGCGCCATGCCGACAGGATCAATCGTTCAGTGGGTGGAGAAGCAGCTTCAGTCTCTCTGAAGACAATACTGTGCGCGTTGAGCGCAGCGCTGGATATTCAGAAGGTGTTTCTGGGCCGGCGATGCAGGGCCCTTTGGCGTGCCCATATTGATATCGGTGAGAGCAAAGGTCGAACGTCAGCTTTGAATGGTTCAGGCGTATCCGTCCGGTTGTAGAGGCCAAGAGTTCGATTGCGACCAACGCGTTCAATCTTCGTCGGGTAGGGTTCAGCAGTTCGAATCCGCTCAAATAACCCAACGCAGAGGGGTCCAATCCTATCGGCTGCGATCAATGAGGCTGTGAGAGCCGGAGGGCAAACGTGACCGTGCTTTTGTTCTCCGAGCAAGGCCAACTCGGAAGACGACCGCAAGCGGAACAGCGACGACAAACAGAAGCGCGATCGCGATGAATGCGGAATTGAACGCAATCGCTGAGGCCTGTCCGGCGACCGCACGGTTGAGCAAGCCCGTTGCAGCTTTCGTCGCGGCGCCGGTATCCATCCCGCGGTCGACGAGCAAGGCTGTCATGGACGAAAGCCTTTCGGCCAAGGCGGGGTTTCCTGACGTTATGCCCCCGCCGATCACCGCAAGGTTGCCCGCGACCTGGTGATCGACAAGCGTCTGAAGGCCTGCCACTCCCATGAGGCCGCCCACCTGCCTGCCAATACCGAAGAGGGCGATTCCAGCCGCTAGGCTCGCAGGAGGCAGCTGGCTGAATGCGACCAGGGTGATCGAAAGGAAGAGAAAGCCCAGGCCGAGACCACGCAGAAGGATCGCCGGCATCATGTCTGGTGCGCCACTTTCGGCGGACGAGTTGGACAGCATCCACATCGCCGCCATGATCGTGAGAATGCCAACCGGAATGGTTGCGAATGGCGGCACACGCTGCTTCTGAATCAGGAAAGCAGCGAGCAGGAGTGCACTCGCAAACACGGCGCCACTGGGCAGCAGCAAAAGGCCGGCATCCGTCGGCGTAAAAGCGAGGACCGACACAGCGAAGGCGGGAATCAGAAAGGCGCTGCCAGACAGGGCGGCGCCGGCTACGAAGCTGACGGCAAAGGCAAAGGTGAAGTTGTCGACCCTGAACACAGTCAGATCCAACAGACCGTTCGGGCCGGCAGTTCGCTGATACAGGACGAAGAGTCCGAAAGCCGCACCGGCAAGCAGCCCCGGCCAAACAATCTGACCGGCAGCGAGCCAGTCCCACCGACTGCCCTGGCTAAGCACGAAGGTGGCCGCGAGTAGCGCGACCGACAGCAGAGCGAGGCTTATCCCGTCAAACGAGCGGCCCGCACCCGCACTCTCTCGTGCTGCCACCGGCGCGGACGTCTTCTCCCCCAAAATCATCAGACCCGCCGCGACGAGTGCGAGGGGGAGGACGCCGAAGAAAATCCAGGTCCAGGAACCCGCATCCAGCATCCAGCCTTCTAACGGTGGCGCAAGCGTGGCGGGCGCAACCACCGATCCAAGAGCGAAGACAGCTTGTAGGGTGGGCTGGCCGGATTTCGGATAGTCCCGGAAGAGGATGGTCTGCCCACTGACGAGCAAAACGGCGCCAGCGACGCCCTGAATTGCGCGCAAGACAATCAGAACATCAAGACGGGTTGAGAACGCAGCCGCGCCGCACGCGGCGCCCATCACGAGCGTGGCGACGAGCAGACACGCGCGTGGCGGCGCGCGGCTCAGCATCCACGGAGATAAAGCGAATCCGATGAGCTTCAGCGCGGTGTAACCGACATCCAGCCATGCGAATTCGTCAGGCGTTGCATGCGTATCGCCGATGATATCGCTTCGCCCGAGCGAAAGCGCGGTGCTTGCGATCGCTTCAGTCACGGCCGCGAGAGTGATGCCCGCGACCGCTACCCAGCCGAAGGACGCTTGCGCGCCGCCAATGCTCTGGTTGGTGGTCGACGGACAGGCAGCGCCAGTCATGACCCGCTACCGGGCTCGATCGTGACGCGGGCCGACAGACCTGGGAGCAGCCGATCAAGGTCCGGGTGGCTTTTGAGGCGGATCTTCACCGGCACGCGCTGCACGACCCGCACGAAATTGCCTGTAGCGTTATCAGCGGGCAGCAGGCTGAAGGATGATCCGCTTCCGGGCGCGAAACTGTCCACGACACCTTCAAACGCCGCGCTAGGGTAGCCGTCGACTATAATGCTTGCCCGTTGCCCGATCCGAATGCTCTCCAGCTCGGTCTCCTTGAAGTTCGCAACGATCCAGAGATCGGTCACCGGCACTATATCGAGCAAGGACGAGCCGGGCGCCACAAGCCTACCGATACGCACCTGACGATTGCCCACGACGCCGGCGATCGGCGCATGAACGACCGTGTTTTCGAGGTCGATCTTCGCAAGATCTCTGGCTGCCTCGGCCTGCGCAATCGCCGCTATCGCGGCCTCGCGCTGCGAAATCAGCACATCGACCCGCTGCCGCTGTGCATCAAGGGTCGCGGAGGCGGCGCTTGCGCCTGCGTCCGCTCGGCTTCTCGCGGCGTCGCTCTCTTCAACCTGAGATTGGCTTACAGCGTTCGCCTGAATGAGCTTCTGACGTCGGTCGCTTGCCTTCTTGGCAAGGTCGAGGTCAGCCAACGACGCCTCGCGTTGAGCGCCAGCCTGGCGCACGAGGCTATGCTGAAGCAGGATTTCCTCGCCTGCACTGGATAGACGAGCCCGAGCCGCCGCGACGTTTGCTTCGGCCTGGGCCAGCTTCGCGCGGTAGTCGCGGTCATCGATGCGGAACAACACATCGCCAGCCTGCACAGCCTGATTATCCGCAACTTCGACCGCGATGACGTAGCCAGCGACCTTCGGCGCCAATGAGGTTATGTCGCCACGCACATAGGCGTTATCCGTGGAAGGACCGCCCCTCCAGATCCCGATCCACGCGCCGCCGGCGACTGTTACGGCAGCCACCAAAAGCGCGATTCCGACAATCCTCTTCCTGCCGATGCTTGCCATTGTCGTCACCCGGTAATGGTCGTTACCACTGGACAGATATGGTAATAGGCGTTACCAGTCAAGGTGCCGAGTGGATTTTCGAGATTGCGACATGGTGGATGCGAAACCGTCACGGGGAGTCCAACGGCGCGAGGCGCTTCTGCAGGCCGCGACAGATGTGTTCCTGGAGCAGGGCTACGCCGCCACCAGCATAGATGCGATCATCGAGCGGGCAGGCGGCTCGAAGCGCAATATCTACAGCGAGTTCGGCAACAAGGAGAATCTGTTCACGGCGATCGTCGCCGCGAACGCCGCGAAGGCTGTCGCGGCGTTGGCGATCGAGGAAATTGATGCGCGCGATCTTCGCAGCACACTCACCGTCTTCGGGCATCGCCTGATGGACATCTACATGTCGCCATCCCTGCTGGGCGTCTATCGCGTGATCATATCGGAGAGTCAGCGCTTTCCGGCGCTTGTGAAGAAATTCTACAATCAGGGGCCGGGCCGCGCGAGCGCGCGACTTGCCGAGGTGCTTGAGCAGGCGCGCGCGCGCGGTGACATCGAGACAGCTGATTGCGTCAAGGCCGCGGATCACTTTGTCTCCATGATCCGCGGCAATTTGCATCTTCAGGTGTTGGTAGGCTTGCGCTCGCCTCCGCGCGCCAAGGAAGTGGCCGAAATGGTTGAATCCGTCGTGGAGCTTTTTCTCCGGGGGGTGACCGCTCGCTGAGCGCACAGGCGCTCCATCCGAGCGCAAGGACCGGGTCATAGCAGCGCCATCCCGCCATCAACCATCAGGTTCACGCCGGTGACAAAGCTGCTGGCATCAGACGCGAGAAACAGCGCCGCGCGTGCAATTTCTTCGGGTTGCGCCATTCTTCCCAATGGGATGGCTGCGGCGACGGCAGATTTGAACTCATCCATGCGCTCGGGTGGCACGCCCTGATTGTGAATGATCGCAGTCTCTGTCGGTCCCGGGCTCAGCACATTCACGCGAATCCCGCGAGCCTTGAACTCCAGCGCCCAGTTGCGAACAAATGCGCCTACGGCTGCCTTCGTGCCAGCGTAGACGGCATGCCCGTCGAGGGGCTTGCTGCCCGCGATCGAGCCAACGATGACGATAGCACCGCCATTGCGGATGACGGGGCCGAGCTTCTGAACACCGAAAAAGACACCTCGCGCATTAGTGTTGAAGAGGGCGTCGTACGTCTCGGGCGCGACCTCTCGCGATTGAGCGATGCTGTTTATGCCGGCATTGGCGACATAGATATCCAGGCCGCCAAAGCGCGACTGCATCTCACGCGCCAAGGTCTCGTGATGGGAGACGTCGGCGACGTCACCCGCTATCCCGAGTGCGCCATCTCCCAGCGTTTCAGCGGCCGATCGGATTTCACTTTCCCTGCGGCCGGTGATGACGACCTTGGCGCCTGCGCTGTGGAGGAGCGTGGCAATCGAGAGGCCGATACCGCCGCTGGCGCCGGTCACAAGCGCGATTTTTCCGTCCAGATCCGACATCGAGAAATTCCGGTCCGAATATGTGCTCAGCTACGCACGTGACTTGGGAGGCTGACCGGCAGGCCGCCATCACAGACTTCCATTAGTTGGCCTGCTCGCATGCCGCCGGAAGAGGTCATGGAATTCCATTAGAAGCTCGCTGCCGCTGCTCTGATACGGTGCGGAGCCAAACTGGCATTAGACTCGAGCCGGAGCGCTGATATCGTTGGATATACTTAGCAGCATGCTGACCAACGCGGAGAGGCCAATGACCATGACGATGAACTCGCATGGCGACCAGGACGCTGCGGACGTGCGAGCTGCGCAGCTCATTGAAGGCGTCGTTGGGAATGCATGGGCAACTGACGCTTCGGGAAAATTCACTTACGTCAGCCACGCCATGCTCGCGCTCCTCGGAGCAACGCTGCGGGATCTCAACTCCTCCCCAGAAGATGACGGCCTTGGCTGGAGACGCATGATCCATCCAGATGATTGTCAGGCGGTGGTCGCCGCATGGCGTCACAGCGTGCGGACAGGCGACCGTTTCAATGTCGCATGTCGCATGATCGGTGCAGCCAATACTTGTGTGCGAGCTCGATGCTCAGGCCAGCCGTTGCGAGACAACGATGGCCGCATCTTCGGGTGGTATGGCGCATTCATCGATGGTGAGGGCCCGTCAGCATGGTCTGATCGAGGTGAGGCGGGCGCAGAACACGAGAGGCTGCCCCATGACGAGGTGACCGCGTCCGACGTTCAAAGGAAAACCGAGGAGACGCTGCGTGAGTCCGAGCGTGCTTTGCGCGAACTCGTCGAAACTCTACCCGCACGAATCTGGTGCACGACGCCGGGCGGCGAGCCTTTCTATTTCAGTCGACAACTACGCGAGTATTACGGCTTCAACATGGACGCGAAGGACGACGCGGACATTTCGCGGCTGGGCGCTATCCTGAGCGCGACGATCCATCCGGACGATCTGGAAAAAGTGGGAAAGCTCTTTGCGCAAAGCCTGGCGACGGGAGAACCTTACGCGGTTCGCCACCGTCAGCGGCGTCATGACGGAGTGTATCGCTGGGTTCAAACCCACGCGACTGCCATGCGCGACGTCAACGGCCAGATCGAGCGCTGGAACGGTGTCAACTACGACATCGACGACCTGGTGAGTGCGCAAGAGTCATTGCGCGCCGGCGAACTTCGACTTCAACAGCTGATCGATACTGTGCCTGCTCCGATATGGGGAACGAACGCGGAAGGCGAGCCATCGTATATAAACAAGCCGCTGCAAGAATACTCCGGCATTTCGCTCGATGCGCTTAATGTTCCGGACAGGACCAGGTTGGCGTCGGCCATCGGCGGCGCGGTCCATCCCGATGATGCCGATGTCGTACGCGAGGCTTTACGTCACTCGTTCACCTCGGGCGAGCGCTTCGCCCTGAAGTACCGTCATCGGCGCGCCGACGGCTCGTATCGCTGGGTTGATGGGCAAGCGGAGCCGCTGCGGGATACGGATGGCCGGATCCTGCAATGGTATGGTGTGTGTCTCGATATCGACGATGAAGTGCGCTCGCAGGAAACCCTTCGCGCGCGTGAGCGGGAACTCTCCCAGCTCATTGATATGGTCCCAAGCCATATCTGGCGCCTGAGCCCGGACGGAGAGCCGATCTTCTTCAACAAGCGGATGGTCGACTACCTCAGGATGGACGTGGCTGACATTGCGACGCCGGGCAGGAGCCGCTTGCAAGCTCTTGTGAGCGCTGTTCATCCCGAAGACGCCTCGGGCTTCGAGAAAGCGCTACGTCGCAGTCTCGCCACCGGTGAAAGCTTCGCCATGCAGTATCGACTGCGTCGCTCTGATGGCGTTTACCGCTGGATGTCAGGCCGAGCCGAACCCATGCGGGATGACAGCGAACGCATCGTGCAATGGTTTGGCCTCTGCCACGACATAGACGATCAGATGCGGCTCTACAGCGACATCGCTGAACGAGAAGCCAGGATCCGGCGACTGGTCGATTCAGACATCATCGGCATCGTCATCTGGGACCTGGACGGCACACTCATTGATGCCAACGACGCTTTTCTGCGCATGGTCCAGTACGACCGGGAGGATGTGAAGGCTGGAATTCGCTGGTTGGACATGACGCCTCCGGAGTGGCAGGAAGTCCACGCTCGCGAGGAGGCCGAAGAGCTCGCGGCGACGGGGAAAATGCAGCCTCGTGAGAAGGAATACTTCAGGAAGGACGGAAGCCGAGTTCCGATTCTGATCGGTGCGGCATGCTTCGATGGCCAGTCTCAGCAAGGCGTCGCCTATATTCTGGATCTGACCGAGCGCAAACGAGCCGAGGAAGCGTTGCGCGAGAGCGAGCGGTCCTTGCGGGAGCTCGTCGAGACGCTGCCGGCCATGATCGATTGTGCAACGCCAGATGGCGAGCCGGTTTTCAGAAGCCGGGGTCTCCGCGAATTCCTAGGCTACAATCTCGAAGACCTGGATGACGCCGAATCCCGCCTAGCTTCCACGCTCGATGCGGGCGTTCATCCCGATGACCTTGCGGGAGTAAAGAAGGCGTATGCCCATTCGCTCTCGACCGGACAGCCTTACGCCCGGCGCCATCGCCTCCGCCGGTTCGACGGCGAGTACCGGTGGGTTGAAACGCGCGCGGCGCCCATGCGCAACGTCGAGGGTGTTATTGTTCAATGGAATGTCGTCTGTCTCGATATCGACGGAGAGGTGCGAACCCAGGAGGAGCTCCGCCTTTCGCAGGAAAAACTGGCGCGCGCGGGGCAGGCGGCCAGCCTCGCTGAGCTTTCGGCGTCCATTGCGCACGAGGTAAACCAGCCGCTGGCAGCAGTTGTGGCCAACTCGCACGCCTGCCAGCGATGGCTGACAGCCGAGCCCCCCAACCTTGACCGTGCCAGGATCACGGTCGAGCGAATTATCCGCGACGCGAATTCGGCGGCGGATGTGGTCAGTCACATAAGAGCCCTGTTCAAACAGACGCTTTACCCGCGAACAGCATCGTCCCTGGGCGAACTGATCGCAGAGGTACGAGGTCTGATGGCCGACGAGCTTCGGAAGAACGGCGTAACCGTTGTGGTTGAGCTTGATGCTGAAATGCCGCCAGTCGCGTTCGATCGCGTCCAGTTGCAGCAAGTTCTGGTCAATCTCATGCGCAACGCGGTGGAGGCAATGTCGTCGGTCAGGGGGGCGCGCACGATGATCGTTCGCGCGCAAACAAGCGGGGAGGCGATCGAGGTGAGGGTCAGCGACAGCGGCGTTGGCATTCCCATGCCGGACAAGATCTTTGAGCCCTTCTTCACAACGAAGGAGAACGGGATGGGTATGGGTCTCGCCGTCAGCCGATCAATCGTCGAGTCGCACGGTGGTCGGCTGTGGGCAGAGAACAACGACGAGAAAGGTTCGACCTTCGTCTTCACCTTGCCGGTCAAAGCGAAGGACCCGGAATGAAGGCGACTGACTACATTGTGTACATCGTCGATGATGACGAGCGAGTCCGCGAGGCCTTGATCGAACTCCTGGCCTCCCATGGAGCGCGAGCAAGCGCTTTTGGGTCTGCGGGCGCGTACGTGGCCGCGGATAAGCCTGATCTCCCCGCGTGCCTGATCCTCGACGTTGAGCTCCCGGACATCAATGGCCTGGATTTTCAGAAGCAGATCTCCAATGGCGATCATCCGCCTGTCGTCTTCATCACAGGGCATGGCGACATCCCGTCGTCGGTCCGTGCGATCAAGCACGGCGCAGTCGATTTTCTTACCAAGCCTTTCAGTGACAAGGACCTGATGGGCGCCGTCCATTCCGCCGTTGCGAAAGATACGCAGGCGCGCGCGGAACGGGCCGACCTCGCAGCGTTGAAGGAACGCTATCTTGATCTGACGCCGCGGGAGCGAGACGTCCTGCCTTTGGTCGTGAGCGGGCTTTTGAACAAGCAGGCCGCTGCCGAGCTTGGCATCAGCGAGGTGACGCTCCAGATTCATCGCCGCAATGTAATGCAGAAGATGGGCGTCGTGTCTCTCGCCGACCTCGTCCGGGTCGCAGAGAGGCTTCAGATTCCGGTAACGCACTCCCGCCGCCCAGGTGGTGCATGACCGATCACGTACGAGCCGTTATCGCCGTGGTAGATGACGATCCGCGCGTTCTCGAGTCGCTCGAAAATCTGTTCCAGTCCGGTGGTTACGACGTGCAGACCTACTCGTCGGGAGCGTCGCTTCTGGAGAGCGACGTGACCATTATTGATTGTCTCATCACGGACGTCGGCATGCCGGGTATGGACGGCTTCGAACTGCGCGAGCGTGTTAGGGAAGAGCGGCCCGCACTGCCGGTCTTCATGATTTCCGGTCGGCACGATTTGACGAGCGGCAGACGGCTGGCCGGCCAAGGCGACATTGGATTTTTCAGCAAGCCTTTCGACGGCCGGGCGTTGCTGGCCGCCGTCGACAAGGCGTTGCGCGATGCAAAGGGAGGACGAACGAAATGAGCGGCCAGCCGGTGCTATCGTCAGCAGTCCCTAAGCCTGCGCCAAACATGCGTGATAAGGCCGAACGGCCGGTCGTTTCGATTGTCGATGACGACCCGGCTGTGCGCGAGGCGCTCCATGAGCTTATGCAGTCTGCTGGATTGGAGGCTGCTCACTTCCCATCAACGAGAGACTTGCTTGATTCCGGAGTCCTTATGCGGCCCGGATGTCTTGTCCTCGATGTGCGGATGCCAGGAACAAGTGGGTTGGATCTGCAACATCACCTTGTGAGCAGCGGCAATCCAAAGCCGATCGTCTTTCTTACCGGCCATGGTGACATCCCGATGACCGTGCAGGCAATGAAGGCGGGAGCCGTCGACTTTCTCACCAAGCCGGTCCGTGACCAGACCCTGCTGGACGCGGTGCTCGCGGGCATCGAGCGGGATATCGTGCAAAGAGCTGAGAACGCTCTGATGAACCGAAATATGGAACGCCTGGAGAGGCTCACTCCCCGAGAACGTCAGGTCCTTCGCGAAGTTGCGCTCGGTCGACTCAACAAGCAGATCGCGTTCGACCTGGGCATCAGCGAGGTCACGGTGAAACTTCACCGCGGCAACGTCATGCGGAAGATGGAGGCGTTGTCCGTCGGGGAACTCATTCGCGGTTGGGAAGCACTGCCTGCTCATGTGCGTCAACCGCCCGCAACCTAGTGGACTGAGCGCTTCTGTACTGCACTTTGGAATAGGATGACGAATACCTCCGCCCAATAGGATCGCCTCCACGCAAGACCCATTCTCCTTTGCATCAGCGAGGAGATGGACATGAAGATGGTGGTTATAGGCGGCAGCGGACTGATCGGCTCAAAGGTCGTCGCGCATCTTCGCGAGAAAGGCCACGACGTCGTTGCGGCCTCTCCGGCAAGCGGCGTCAACACCATCACAGGCGAAGGGCTCGTTGACGCGCTTTCAGGCGCCCAGGTCGTTGTCGACGTCGCCAACGCTCCCGTCTTTGAAGACCAGGCGGTGATGGACTTCTTCCAGACGGCCGGCCGTAACCTCATGGCGGCGGAGAAGGCGGCAGGGGTGAAACACCACCTCGCACTCTCGGTTGTAGGCGCCGAGCGACTGCGGGAAAGCGGCTACATGCGCGCGAAACTGGCGCAGGAGGCCCTGATCAGCGCGTCGGGCGTCCCGTACACAATCCTTCATTCGACCCAGTTCTTCGAGTTCCTCACATCCATCGCGCAGGCAGGAGCAGCAGGGCAGGAGATCCGAGTCTCACCGGCCATGATCCAGCCGATCGCAGCCAGTGATGCCGCGCGCGTCCTCGCAGAACTTGCGATGGAGCCGGCCCGCAATGCTGTCGTGGAGGTGGCCGGACCCGAGGTCGGCGCGTTGGACGAATTTGCGCGCAGACGGCTGGCGGCGGCCAAGGATAGGCGGGTTGTCACAGCAGACCCCCACGCGCGCTATTTCGGCGCCGAGCTGACTGACGCGTCGCTTACGCCGGGCGCCAACGCCGTGCTCGGCGCCACCCGCTTCGAGGACTGGCTTGGGCAGGCGTCCGCGCCATGACCGCCCCGTTCCAGGTCTCAGAAACCACGCGCCGCGGCATTCTCGTCGGCGGCGTCGCTCTTACCGCAGTGGCTGCGTTGTGGGCGTCCACTCAAGAGGACCTGCGCAGCGCCGCCCCCCAGATCCCAGACCCAACCCAAGGAAACAGCGCCATGAGCTCGATCACCACCCAGGACGGCACGCAGATCTTTTACAAGGACTGGGGCCCGAGGGACGCGCAACCCATCGTTTTCCATCATGGCTGGCCGCTAACCGGAGACGACTGGGACACGCAGATGCTCTTTTTCCTGGGGAAGGGCTATCGGGTGATCGCGCATGACAGGCGCGGGCACGGACGGTCCAGTCAGACCTCGACTGGCCACGACATGGATATCTACGCGGCCGATGTCGCCGCCGTCGTTTCGGCTCTCGATCTCAAGGGCGCCATTCACATCGGTCACTCCACAGGCGGCGGCGAAGCGGCACGCTATGTGGCGCAGCACGGCAAGGCGCGCACCGCAAAACTCGTTCTTATTGGGGCGGTGCCGCCAGTCATGGCCAAAACGGCAACAAACCCGGATGGCATCCCTATCGATGTACTTGACGGCATCAGAGCGGGTCTGGCTGCCAATCGATCTGCTTTCTACTGGGACTTCATCGTGGCGTTCTATGGCTACAATCGTCCGGGGGTCACTGTGAACGAACAGGTGCGCCTCAACTGGTGGCGTCAGGCCATGATGGGCGCCGCTAACGCTCAATATGAATGCGTAAAGGCATTCTCCGAGACGGACTTCACCGAAGACCTCAAGCGGATCGATGCGCCAACATTGGTCCTGCATGGGGACGACGATCAGATAGTGCCGATCGCCCGCTCCGCGCTGCTCTCGGCAAAGCTTGTGAAGCATGGAACGCTCAAGGTCTATCCCGGCCTGCCGCACGGCATGTGCACCACACATGCGGATCGCATCAACGCGGATCTGCTCGCTTTCATCAGGTCTTAGGCCAAGCTCATCCCATCCGATTGCAGGAGAATTCTGCATGTTTGCCAAACTCATTCTCGCGGCGGCGCTTGCAACGACAGGCGCTTGCACGACGACCGCCGGGGTGCCTTCCAAAGAGAGGGCAAAAGTGACGTTGGTCTACGACCAAATACTACCCAACGTACCGGGGAAAAGCCTGCGCGGCGTTCTGGTTGAGTACGCGCCTGGAACGACGTCTCCCGGGCACACACATCCCCGGTCCGCATTTATCTACGCGACGGTTCTAGAAGGTGCGGTACGGAGCCAGGTCAACGACGGGCCGGTGACGGTCTATCGCGCCGGCGAAAGCTTCTCGGAGTTTCCGGGCGATCGGCACAGCCTCAGCGCCAACGCAAGCAGTACAGAGCGCGCCCGCTTGCTGGCCGTGTTCGTTGTGGACACGAACGAGACAACACTCGCAACCGACATCGAATAAATCATCTGAAGGACACAAACTGATGAACACCACCAACAAGGCGCCACCATCGGCCGTGAACCGCGCCAACTACGCCGAGCAATCGCCCGAGCTCCTGAGCAAATTCGTTCTCGTGCTCGGCGCGATCCGGAACAGCGCCATCGAGGAATCGATCCGCGACCTCGTCGCTATTCGCACCTCGCAGATGAACGGCTGCACCTTCTGCCTCGACATGCATGTGAAGCAGGCCAAGATCCATGGTGAGCGCGAGCTACGGCTCTACCATCTCGCGGCCTGGCGGGATTCGACGCTCTTCGCACCGCGTGAGCGCGCCGCCCTGGCGTGGACCGAAATCCTGACCAAGTTGCCGGAGCAGGGCGTGCCCGATGACATCTATGATCGCGTGCGCTCCCAGCTCTCCGAGAAAGAAATCTCGGACCTGTCATTCCTCGTCGTCGTCATGAACTCCTGGAACCGCTTGAATGTCGGCTTCAGAACCATCCCGGGATCGGCCGACGCTATGTATGGCCTTGAGAAAGCGTCGCTGAGCTAGCGGCGTTTGAAGGCGCCCCGCAGTTGCAAATCATCGACGACAGATGATTGCAATTGCGGGCCCGCCGACAGGAGATTTGCATGCGCATCGTCGTCGCGGGCGGCACAGGTCTGATCGGCGAACGCGTCGTGCGACTGCTGCAAGAACAATCTCATGACGTAGTCGTGGTTTCGCGCTCCACCGGCGTTGACCTGGAGACCGGCAAGGGGTTGGCCGAAGCGCTTGTAGGGGCGGAGGTTGTTGTCGATGTCGCCGATACGCCGGATCTCGAGGGGCAAGCCCCTTTGAGGTTCTTCGACCGCTCGTCAAAGAACCTGGCCGCCGCAGAACTGCACGCGGGCGTTCAGCACCATGTAGGTCTTTCGATCGTCGGCGTCGATCGTCTGGAAAGCAACTACTTCTGGGCGAAGACGGCGCAGGAGGCGATCTTCCGAAATGCCTCCGTCCATCACACGATTGTTCGCTCGACGCAGTTCTTCGAACTCGTCAATCGCGTCCTGCATGCTACCGCCGGCTTGGACACTGTCCGTCTGCCGCCAGCGCTGGTGCAGCCGATCGCGTCGGATGATGTCGCCGAAGCCCTGTCGCAACTCGCCGTGTTGCCGGCGCTCAACGCGACGATCGAGCTGGCAGGCCCCGAGAAGATCCCCCTCAGCGAGTTGGCGCGGCTGATGTTGAGCGCACGGGAAGATCCGCGCCCCGTGATTTCAGACGTGAGTGCAACCTTCTTCGGCGCCGAGCTTGGCTATCAATCGCTTGTGCCCGGGCCGGGCGCGCGCATTGCGCAGACGACGTTCGCGGATTGGCTGAGGCAACAGATCCGCGCGGACTAGCCGTCGATCCCGTGTCTGCGGCGACCTATACGTTGGCAGAGTAGCGAGCCGGATTGGAGCCAACCATCTCCCCAGCATTGGCCGCGCTCGGCGGTGATGGAGAGAAGAGATGTCCAAGATTATTGCAGCAGTTTCGGTGGCTGCCGCGCTTGCCTTGCAAGGCGGCGCAGACGCCCAAACGAAGGCGCCCGAACCAAAGCCTACCATCGTTCTTGTCCACGGGGCATTTGCCGAGTCCTCAAGCTGGGACGGCGTCATTCGCAAGCTGAACAAGGACGGCTACCACGTCATCGCCGCAGCCAATCCGCTTCGCAGCCTGGCCGGAGATGCAGTCGCCATCTCGCTGGTTGTGCGGTCCGTGTCTGGTCCCGTCGTGCTCGTGGGTCACTCATACGGCGGGCCAGTCATTACGGAAGCTGCAAACGGCAGCACCAATGTCACGGCGCTGGTTTACGTCGCAGGCTTCGCGCCGGAACGCGGCGAATCGAGCCTCAGCCTTTCCGGGAAATTCCCGGGCAGCACGCTTGGTGCGGCGCTCTATCAGGTGAAGAGTTCCGACGGCGATGTGGATCTGTTCATTCAACCGGACAAATTTCACGCGCAGTTTGCCGCTGATGTACCCCTGGAGCAGGCTCAGCTCATGGCGGCGACCCAAAGGCCTGTTACCCAGGCTGCGCTGAGCGAGGCGTCGGGCGCGCCGGCATGGAAAACCTTGCCGACCTACATGATCTACGGGTCGGCCGATCGCAATATTCCCGCCGAGGTCCTGAAGTTCATGGCGGAACGTGCGAACGCCCGGAAGACGGTTGTTGTCGAAGGAGCGTCTCATGCGGTGATGGTGTCGCATCCCGACCAGGTCGCCGCACTGATCGAGGAAGCCGCAAAGCCGCAGTCCTGGGTCAAACGATAAGCTGTCTACTCTGATGCTCTGACCTGCTTCGTCTATGGCGAGGCAGGTCAGGTGCGTTATGAGCATAGTGCAGCTGGTTCAGTTGCGGGAAACCACAGCCAGTGCTGCCGCACGCCCATCGTCACGGCACGCCCAACCTTGATACCCGACGGATGTGGCTTACGGGGCGCTGGCGCCCGCGCGGACTTCCGGATTGAGGACCGAAGACAGCGCTGCTGACAGCACCGTTGCAGCGGGGAGTCGCATGGTGACTGTCGTCCCGGCGCCTGGTGCGCTTGCGATCATCAGGCTTCCGCCGGCTTGCTCCGCAAAACGCTTGACCATTGGCAGCCCGACGCCGCCGACGCCATTGGCCTTTGTGGTAAAGTAGGGATCGAAGACACGGTCGATCAGCTCTGGCGACATGCCCACCCCGGTGTCAGTCACCCGGATTTCGACGTCCGACCCAGATGATCGGTCGTAGGTCTCGCCCGCGAAGATCGAGACAATGCCACCTCTCGGCATTGCCTCGCGCGCGTTGAACACGAGGTTGAGAATCGCATTCTGCAATTCAAGGCGGTTCGCCGTCACAGCCAACCCGTCCGAGTCGGTCCGGATATGAAGCCGTATATTGGAATTCAGCATGGGCAGGATGAGGTTACCGACCTCTGCAAGACAGGCGGTCATGTTCACGTGCTCCAGAAGCGGCGAGCCGCTACGGGCAGACTCTATCGTCTGGCGCACAATTGCCCCCGCACGTTCCAGCGCGGCTGTTGCGCCGGCGACAAGCGGGGCAAGTTCTTCTGGCGTCGCCATGTCTGACTTGCGCCGGATAAGGCTCACCGCGGAGTATGCGACCTGAATGAGGTTGCCGAGATCATGGACGATGCCCACGCCATGGGCGTCGTCCTGGAATGAGTCTCTCAGCATCCCCATCCGTGGGCCGGCGACGAATATCGCCGTGCGACCTGGCGGCTTCAGTGTGTGCGTCATGCGTTTCTCCCGACTGTTTGGCCGGCACGTACCGGCATCAGCGATGACGAGACGCTATGCCAGAGGCGCACACGGGATCGACGGGATGGAAGGCGGGGTCGTCACATACCTTGGTATGGTTCACGCACCGGTGGTTCAGAAAATTCGGGCGATTGGGCGAATACCTATACCGCTGGATAGGTCGGCCTCTTCCTTCATCCAGTCCCTCGCGCGCCATCGACGGCATAACTTGTCCAGTATGACCGAGATGGTCGTTGATCGAGGCAACGCAGATGAAGATCGTGGTGATCGGCGGCAGTGGTCGCATCGGTGAGAAGCTGGTCTACAATCTGCGGCAGGATGATTTCCGCGTTCTGGAAGCCTCGCCATCCTTCGGCGTCAACACAGTGACGGGCGAGGGTCTTGAGGCAGCGCTGACCGGCGCGAATGTCGTCGTGGATGTCTCAAACTCGCCGTCCCTCGAAGGGGACGCGCCCCTCCGGTTCTTCGAGACTTCCGGACGCAATCTTCTCGCTGCGGGCAGGGCAGCTGGTGTCGGCCATCACGTCGCTCTCTCTGTCGTCGGCACAGACCGCATGACGGCGAGCTCATATTTCCGTGCGAAGAAAATCCAGGAAGATCTGATCAAGGCCTCGACCCTTCCATATACCATCCTGCGGTCGACGCCGTTCTTCGAAGTGATCAGCGCAGTCGCGCAGGAAGGCACGAGCAGTGACGTTGTCATTTCGCCGGCCTGGGTTAGGCCGATCGCGGCTGAGGATCTGGCGCAGGCGCTCGCAGACACCGCCACGGGTGATCCCCTTAATCGAACAATCGAAGTGGCCGGGCCCGAAAGGTTTCGTTTCGACTATCTCGCGACGGAAGTGCTGACGGCCTACGAGGATCCGCGCCGCATTATCTCCGACCCGCACGCCCTCTACTTTGGCGCAGAGCTGGACGATCAGTCGCTCGAGCCAGGACCGGCTGCGCTCATTGCAACCCTGCGGTTCGAGGACTGGCTGCGCGACACCCTGCAACCCGAGGCCGTCGCGCCGCGCGCACACAAGCAGCGGAGAGCCTGAGATGAAGATCGTTGTTCTGGGTGGCGCCGGCATGGTCGGCAAGCGGGTTGTGGAGCGGCTATCGGTTGGCGAACATGAGATTGTCGCCGCTTCGCGCAGGACAGGCGTTGATGTCCTCACTACCGAAGGACTGGCAGCCGCTGTCAAAGGCGCGGATGTCGTGATCGACGTCGTCAATTCCCCGTCGTTTGAAGGCGACGTTGCGATCCCGTTCTTCGAGACCTCCACACGAAACATCCTGTCGGCGGCCGCCAACGCCGGCGTGCGACGCCACATCGTCTTGTCCATCGTTGGCGCCGAGCGTCTCAGCGCCAACGGCTACTTCCGCGCAAAGCTGGCGCAGGAGCGTCTCGTTGAGGGAGGCGGGCTCCCATACACAATCCTTCGCGCGACACAGTTCTTCGAATTCCTTGATCGCATCATCCGGGCAGGGACCGCAGGGGATGAAGTCCATATAGCTCCGGCCCGTGTCCATCCGATTGCTGCGGGAGACGCCGCTTCAGCGCTGGCTGACATTGCCATGGCCCGTCAGGTTGACGGGACGATCGAGATCGCGGGGCCGGATTCCTTCAAACTCGATCAGCTCGTACGCATTTTCATGTCGGCGATGAACGACAGGCGCCAGGTGATCACGGATCCCGATGCGCTCTATTTCGGCACCAGGCTGACCGACGAAACGCTCATGGCCGGAGGAAATCCCCGGTTTGGTCACACCGACTTCGACAGCTGGTTCAGGCGCCTGAAAATCACAGCGCCAGCCGGCGCTGCCCACTGACGTTTGTCCACTCACAGGAGACTTCCGATGAAACTCTACTACAGCCCACTCGCTTGCAGCCTTGCCGATCACATCGCGCTCAAGGAGGCCGGCGCCACGTTCGAGTACGAGGCCGTCGATCTCAAGACGAAGCTCACGGCGTCCGGCCGGGATTTCACGGACATCTCCAGGAAAGGGTATGTGCCGGCCCTGATCCTCGACAGCGGCGAGATGATCACCGAGAACATTGCCATCCTCGACTACCTCGCGTCGCGCTATCCGCATCTTTCGATACCCGGCGAACTGGGTCGCACGCGTATTCTTGAGGCGCTGACTTTCATTTCGACCGAGCTGCATCGCAACTTCAAGCCGATGTGGCACGCGCACGGCTTTCAGGAGAAGGCGCGGGCCAGCGAGACGCTCGAAGATCTGTTCCAGTTCATCTCGGACGAGTTCAAAGGCGCCTACCTGTTCGGCGACGAGCCGAGCGTCGCCGACTTCTACCTGTTCGTTCTCCTGCTCTGGGCGGCCAGGTTCGAGGTTCCGGTTACTCCGACGCTGCAAGCGATGCGAACGCGTATGCAGACACGCCCTGCGGTCCAAGCGGCCATGCGAGATGAAGGCCTGGACGTCGAGGGCGCCGGCCGACAAGGGGCTGAAAATGCCGCCGCTCTCACATCCTGAACGAAGAAGCTTTCTGCGGGGCGTTGGCGTAGCCGCGTTGGCGGCAACCGCAGGCGCGTTGGGCAACCCCTCCGACGTTCAGGCGGCGCAGCTCTCGGGAACCGGAGACAACGATAGCATGGAGCCAATGCAGCAGATTTCCGCTGGCGTGCTCGACGTCGGCTATCACGATGCGGGGCCGCGCGACGGTAAGGTCGTCCTGCTCCTTCATGGCTATCCCTATGACATTCACAGCTTTGCTGAAGTGTCACCAATGTTGGTAGCGATAGGCTACCGCGTCGTCACGCCGTGGTTGCGTGGTCACGGCACGACGCGATTTCTCGACGACGCCACCCCGCGTTCGGGCCAGCAGGGCGCGATCGGGGCGGATGTGAACGCGTTGATGGACGCACTCAACATCGAGAAGGCCGTGCTCGCGGGTTTCGATTGGGGCGGTCGCGCAGCCTGCGTCGCCGCCGCATTGTGGCCGGAACGGTGTAGCGGCCTGGTCAGCGTGAACAGCTATCTGATTCAGGACATCGCCCGCGCGGGCATGCCGATCCCGGCGAAGATCGAGTCCGGTCTCTGGTACCAGTACTATTTCCAGACCGAGCGGGGCCGGGCAGGGCTGGAAGCCGATCGGCGCGCGATCGCGCGGGTGATCTGGGAGCGCAACTCGCCGGCCTGGCATTTTAGCGAGGACACATTCGAGCGGACGGCGCGGGCGTTCGACAATCCGGACTATGTCGATGTGGTGATCCACTCCTATCGCCACCGCCTTGGCCTTGCGCCTGGATACGCCGCCTACGAAAGCATTGAGGGGAAGCTCGCCGGACAACCTCCAATTGTTGCTCCCGCCATCACGCTCGACGGCGAGGCCGACGGGAATTATCCGGCGAGCGACGGGTCGGCGACTGGAGCGAGGTTTCACGGTCCCCGACAGCACCGCCGCGTCCCCGGCGCGGGCCATAACCTGCCTCAGGAGGCGCCACGCGCGTTTGCCGATGCTGTCATTGATCTGATGGGCGGCGGCTGAGAAAACGCAGCGGCGATTGTAGGGACGGCGCTCACCCCATGACCAGTGGGAGCGGTAACCTAATCCAGCTTGGAACTCTTCGCCTTCAGATAGGCAATGACGTCAGCGATGTCCTGATCGCCGCTTATGCCTGCGAACGTCATGTAGGTGCCCGGCACGCGTTTCGACGGCGACCGGAGGAAGTCGGACAAGGTTGGCTCATTCCAGACGAGGCCGGCGCTGCGCAAAGTCGCGGAGTAGCTGTAGCCGGGGATCGACGCTGCCGGTCGGCCTACGATGCCGTTCAGATGCGGACCCACCCCCGCCTTGGCGTCGGGCCCGACCTGATGGCAGCCCATGCACTTACGGAACACGGTCGCGCCTGCGGATGGATCGCCAGCATGCGACAGGGTCTGAGCGTAGCCGGGAAGTAAGATCATCAGCGCTGCAGCAGCGAGGCCTGCAATCAAGATCTGTCTCATTGGAATTGCTTTCGGCCTCGAGAGATGGGCGAGGGCAGTCCTCGCTTACCGAGAGGTGGGATGCGCGGACTCAGAGGCCATCATACCAATGCATAGGCTTGCCCATGCTTCCGGTCGGATGCGCTAGGCGAAGGCAAGCCTCATTTGCTTTGGGCGAGCCGTGTCAACCGGACGCGACAGAGATGATAGATGCAGGACTTTTTCCGGTTTCTTCCTGCAGCCGACGAAGCGGCAGACGAGTATCCCACCTGTCCGGCTCGAACCTCGCCTAAGGTCTATGAAAGCTTTTCAGGAATCCGGAGAGTGGGCCTCGCCTGTCGGCCCGCGCTCTAGGCGCAGGCGCCCGAAGCCCGCGCCGCGTGTCTTCGCCCTTCGGGTGACGATCGCTGAGGCAGGAGCATTTCGCCGGCGCGGCCAAGCTTCCTGCTGCGGCTTGAGCAAACCGACGCTCTGACCCAGCCCGTTCGGTTGCCAAGGGACAGGGGTCGAGTGTTCGCTCAAACTGGTTCAGATCAGTTGCGGTAGGCGAGGGGCCGATTGTTCGATCCCAGCTGATGGCGTCTTCGACTCATTGAGCCAAGCGGCGAGAGCTCGTCCGCTAGCGGGCGCTCACAGTCAACCTGTGAGCGCCCTCAGTTCCCTCATTCGCGAGGTGAAACCAACGAGATCTCGGTGACCATCACCGCATCTGCCTCTTCATCCTCTTCATCTTCCTCGACCGGTTCCCACAACTTCGCCTCCGCGTTAGTCATGAAAACGGTGTTGACGATGGCGTGAATGACCGCTTGCTCGTTTGGTCCATCCCAAACAGTCGCTTGGCACACCAACTTGCCTTCGGCGTTGCGGACTTCACAACGGTTGCGAGGAATACGGCCTCCAAAGGCCATGGGCTGCTCTCCTTCAACGATAGAGAACGTGCAGTCGGGCAGCACAGCTTTGGCAAGCCTGAGAGACGCTTCGAAGTTCTTGCCGGCATTGTAGGCGTTCCAGATGCCGGCAATATCGTGAGGGTCGGCATCCTTGGTCAGCAACCAGACAAGACGCGCGAACTGGCCTCTGGTCTTCATGCCAAACCTGGAGGCGTAGTCTTTGATCTCGCTGATGGATCCGAACTTTTTATGCTTTCGCGTCATGCGAATTATCCTCTTGCTTGGCGACAGGACGCAGGACGCACCTATAGCGTCCGTCGCACTTCACTGTGGGGAAGGGCTGTGATCAGCCACCAAGCGAGGGATTAAGGTCCGCTCGAAGGACCACAGGGCCGTAGCCAAGCAAGACGCATCTAGGATCGACACGGCGTTGCGTCAAGGGTTGGCGCGCCGGTCCGATTGCAACGCTATGCCAGAGTTCGTCAGTCCCTCAATCCACAAACGATTGTCTGCGGCGGGGTAGGGGTCGCGCGATCTGATGCGGCTAGAGCGTGCACTGGGTTGGCGTGCATTCCGCTCGCTTCCATCTACCCCTGGAGGCTGGCGTGGCGAAGACCGCAAGAAAGGCGTCGACAGGGCGCGTTCGAACAGTAGGGACCGCATCGGTAAGGCGAGCGCATCGACGGCCCGACATTACTGAATTCCCTGAACCAGACAGCCCGGACTGGGAGGACGTGCCTTCATTCTCCGAAGCGCTCGACCTTCACATGCGGAGACACCGGGACGGCCCGCGTCAGCTGCGCAATGCTATTGTCGCTCCCGGAGACAGCCTCGACTGGACGGCAATCCGTTCCTGGCGCCAAGGGCGCAAGGAGCCGCGCTCCGCTGCAAGCTTCGAACTCCTGGCAAGGATAGAGGCGCGCTATCGGCTTCCCGCCGGCTATTTCAGGCGCAAGCTGGCTCATCCATCTCGCGCGACGACATGCCTGTCACTTCCGGGTGTGAAGCCGAGCGAGCGACGACGCTTGATCTGGCATCTGCCAGACGACTTCGACCGGCGACCGCCTGCCGAGCGCAGCGAGATCCTCGAGTGGGTACGGCGCGTCATCATCAGCGGTTCGACCGAGTATCGGCGCTATCAGGCGCTTGCCATACGCGATCGCTATGCGTTGCGGTTTCTCAGTCTGGATGACGTCAACAGCATGGACGAGGCCAGCGTCCATGATCCCGACCTGCTCGGGGGGGCTCGCGCCACCCCGTACATTGCAGGAAGAGATGAGTTCCCTTGTGCGGTTCAAGACTGCGACCCTTGCGGCAGCGGGTTACCAACGAAGCGGCGTGTGGGGTGCCGAGACCGCATCCCAGAAGATCGAGCATCTGGGTCTTCTTTTTGGCGCGCTGACAGCGCTACCGGAAAGTCGCGTCAGGGGATTGGGCGTTCCGCGCGAAAGTCTGACCTTCGGCATGCTTGTCTTCCCGGCGGTGTGGGACTGGTACCTTCAATGGCGAGAGAAGCGACGTGGCTTCTATACGAACTGGGAAGTCGACATGCTGAGACTTGCCATCGCGCTGACACGCAAGGACGTCGGCTGGTTGCGCCAATCGCCAGAGTATCGGCTGCGTATTGTGGAAGTTCCGGGTCTGATTACCCGCCGCGACATCGACATGGCCGTTGGAGACTGGGGGGATGTCTGCGACCGGTTGTATCTTCATGGCCTGGCGAGGGCGAAGGAGATCGATCGTGTCGCGCGCATACACCGGGATCCATTCGAACCAATCCTGCCAATCCTCGAGGCCGATAGCCCGCTGGCTGCATACAGGTCCATCACGGACGAAATCCTGAAACGGATGCCGGATGCGCGTCGCTATCCCCGGTGCGCAGCCGAAGCCGTGCGCGCCTTCCTGATGCTTCGTATCGGGCTGCATCTCGGCGTCCGTCAGAAGAACATGCGGCAGTTGCTGTTTCAGAGAAGAGGTGCGCCGCCGACACCCGAGCGCGTTCTGGAGAGCCAGCGACGTGGGGAACTGAGGTGGCATGACCGCGATGGCGGATGGGAAGTGTTGATCCCGGCGACGGCATTCAAGAATGCACGGTCGTCCTACTTCGCGCAGAAGCCGTTTCGGATCGTGCTGCCGGATCTCGCACGCCTGTATGAATTCATCGACAGCTATCTCGATCGTCATCGGGCCCGACTTCTTCGCGGTGCCGCGGACCCGGGGACCTTTTTCGTCAAGACCGTGAAGGCGACAAGTACGAACGCCGCCTACGAGCAGACGACCTTCTATGAGGCCTGGCGACTGATCATCCAGCGGTATGGGATCTACAATCCGTATACCGGGCGCGGCGCCGTCAAAGGCCTGCTGCCGCACGGACCGCATAATCTTCGCGACGTCCTCGCCACGCATATCCTCAAGCGGACGGGCTCGTATGAGCAGGCAAGCTACGCGATTCAGGACACGCCAGAGACTGTCGCCAATCACTACGGCCGGTTTCTGCCGCAGGACAAAGCAGCCCTCGCGGCTCAGGTTCTGAACCAGGTGTGGGCAGGAGAGTAACGCCAACTTCGAGGTCAGATCTGTCGAGGTGACGACGGGCGATCTACGAAACCCGGGGCGATAGCTTTACCGAATGTCTTGCTATCTGTAGCTTGATTTGTATCTGGCCGTTGGGGGAACAGATGACAAGTCAGCCCATTGCCATGTTGGCTTTGGTCGCGTGCGAGCGACGTACCCGAGCATCGTGGATGCCTTTCGCCGAGGTTTTGGCGGACGGCGATATCAAGCACCGCCTCTCCGCGCAGGTGGCACTATGAAATGTCCATCGCTTCACCCGATATTCGTCGTCTCCGACCAGCCCAAGCTTGCGGCGCAGATTTCTTGCGCGCTCGCTCTCCCGGGCCACTACCTTCCCATCGTCGATGGACCGCGCCTTACGCGTCCTGACGCGTCGGCGGAAGTCGTGAGGCGCAACAATGCGGCTGCGCGAGCCCGCGCCAAGGGAATTATACTTGCTGGTGTTTCTGATGAGTCCATCGCTGCATTTGAACAAAAGTACCCGGACTATAAGTTTGTCATCGTCAACGACGACGCGCAAATCGCGGAGATGCGCAGTAGCGCGGCGATCAAGAAGGAACCGCTGCGGTGGGGTAGTGGTCGGCTGGGCATCGGGCTCCTGACCGCCCTTCGCGCCGGATCCTCCATAATCTTCGAGGATGCCGTATCGCCCCAGTTCGAAGTGAAGTCGGAATCCGGACATTTGGTGATTTGCGAGCAAGGCGAAGACTTGTCGGAAATCATCGCGGCAAATTACGCGTTTGCGACCGGCGCAGGATTGCACCTCATTCCAGCTGTCGATGAGGACAAAGCCCGCGCTCTTCTGGAA
>JALHLV010000029.1 GCA_022844405.1 Sphingomonadales bacterium
ACGGCACCGCCGCTCGTGCCGCCGGTGACCGCGGCCACTGAAGCGCCGGTCGAGACCGCCGAGCGGGTCGCCGCCGCCGAGGCCGCCGCGGTGGCCCGCGACCTGCCGCCGGACAATTTCGCCCAGTTCCACCGTTCGGCCTCGACCGGCGAGGAAACCTCCGGCTCGGGCCGCAGATGGGCCCTCGCCATAATCGTGCTGGTGATCCTGGCGCTGGCCGCGCTGGTGGTCTTCAGGCAGCAGGTGCAGGACCTGACAGGCATCCAGCTGGTATCGGCACCCGTCCCGGCGCCGGCCGTGCCCGCGCCGGCCTCCGGCACCGCCGCGCCGGCCGCTCCCAGGGCGCCACAACCGCTGACGCTGACCTTCGAGGAGGTGGAATCCTCCATCGAGGAGATCGACGGCATCAGGCGGCTGATGGTCAAGGGCCTGATCGTCAACCCGGCCGACCACGAGCAACTGGTGCCGCCGCTCGCCTTCAACATGATGGCCAAGGACGGCAAGCCCATCGACCGCTGGACCTTCGCCGCGCCGGTCCGCGCGCTGGCGCCGCGCACCACGACCCGGTTCTCGGGCCAGCGCGATACCCCGCCGACGACCCTGCACGAACTGGTCCCCGGCTTCGACGTGCCCGAGAATCCGCCACCGGTGATCGAGCCGCCCGCCGGCGCCACGCCGAAGCCGCCATCCGCGACGCCGCCGCAACCCCAGTAGCGACGGTCCTAGTCTTTCCGCGCGGTGACGATCCAGGCGCCGGCCGCCAGCATGACGCCGCGCTTGGTCTGATGCCGCGCGAGCGCCTCGCGCACCGCATCCCTGGCCTTGGCGCGAACCTCGTCGGGCGCGTCCTTCAGCAGTGACGTGGCCGGGCCGATCTGCAGGCTGAAATCCACCGCATCGTCGAGTACCAGCATACCGCCCAGCGCCACCTCGGTGTCGAACGGCTCGACGGCGATGTCGGAGAAGCCGGCCTCGGCCAGGATGCGCCGCACCCGGTCCGCGTCGGCGAAGGAGAACGGACCCGGGTCCTCGGGACCCATCGGCGGCGGCGGTGGCACCAGCGGCAGCACCGCCTGCATCTGGATCGAGACCCACTGATTGCGCGGCAGCGCCTGCCAGCAGGCGAAGGCGATGCGGCCGCCCTTGCGCAGCGCCGCGTGGACGTTGGCGAAGGCGGTCACCGGATTGCGGAAGAACATGACGCCGAAGCGCGAGAACGCCAGGTCGAAGCTGTCGCTGTGCAGCGGGCCGACTTCCACGTCGGCGAGCTCGAAGAACACGTTTGTCAGCTCGGTCTGTGCCGCCATGTACTCGGCCCGCGCCAGCATGGGCTCGGAGATGTCGACGCCGACGACCTCGCCGGTCACGCCGACCGCCATGGCCAGGTCGATGGACGTATCGCCGCAGCCGCAGCCGATGTCGAGCACCGCCTCGCCGGCCTTGACGCCGATACGGCGCATGGCCTCCTCGCCGAACGGCTTCAGCATGAGGTCGAGCGCATTCTGGTAGCGGACGAATTTCTCGCCGCCCTCGCCGTTCCAGAATTCGATCTGGTCGGCGTTGGGACCTGCCGCCACGAGCTTTGTCATGAAGTTCTCCTCGGACCCGCGATGGCGATTATGGGGTGACCGGATAGCGGACGCAACACGGTGGACGGGTGCGCCGCCGCGCCATACAACTTGGCGCGCCGATTCAACCTGGGGGAACCGACATGAGCAAGCCGATCCGCCTCTATCTGATCCGTCACGGCCAGGCCACCGGCGGCTGGGACCAGGACATGGACCCCGGCCTGAGCGACCTGGGCTGGGAGCAGGCCAGCGAGGCCGCGGCCAGGCTGGAGCATCTGGGTCCGCTGCCCATCATCAGCAGTCCCATGCGGCGGACGCAGGAGACGGCGAGGCCGTTCACCGCCCAGTGGAAGGGCGCCGCGCACATAGAGCCGCGCATCTCCGAGATACCCTCGCCCAGCGAGGATCTCGAGGCGCGCAAGGCATGGCTGTCCGGGGTGATGGCCGGCAGCTGGAGCGACCCCGCCGCCCGGCACGCCGGCGGGCACGACCTGAAGGCCTGGCGCCAGGGCGTGATCGACGCTGTGCGCGAGGCGCGCGAGGACACGGTGTTCACCTCGCACTTCATCGCCATCAACGTCGTCGCCGGCCATTTGCTGGGCGACGACCGGGTGGTGGCGTTCCGGCCCGACAACTGCTCGATCACGATCGTGGAGAACGACAGCGGCACGCTGCGTCTGGTCGAGTTGGGCCATGAGGCGGTGACCGAGGTCCGGTAGCAGATAGAGGACACGGCACCCACCTCGCAGCTATATTGATAGCTATCCGCTGAAGGAGGCTGTCATGGGACGGCGAACCGCCAAACTCTTTACCACCAGCCGTAGCCAGGCGGTGAGGCTGCCGAAGGAATTCCGCTTCGAGGGAAATGAAGTGTTCGTGCGCCGTGATCCGAAAACCGGCGATGTGATCCTTTCCAGCAAGCCCGATTCATGGGACGGCCTGTTCGCGCTTTGCGACAAGGGCGGCGTGCCCGACGACTACATGGGACCGGTAGATCGCGACCAGCCGCCGCACAACCGTGATCCGTTCAGAGGCTGGAAAGAATAAGCGGCTATCTGGTCGACACCAATGTCGCCGGCCACGTCATCCGCGGAGACAGACCGCGACGCGCGGCAACCAGCCCCTCAGCCATATGGCTGTCAACGGCCCGGCTGGGTCGCTTCGCGTTGCTCGCGAAGTCACAGGTGGGCGCGTAGATGCGGTAAAGATCAGCTCGTCCGAATATCTTCCGCATTGCCAAACCGGCCCCGTCCGGGCTTGAATGGCGGCTCATCGGGGAGATGACCATGAGCGAACGCAAGGGAATGCCGGGACTGCGCGGGGTCGAGCATATCGGCCTTACCGTGCCGGACTTCGACCAGGCCTATGACTTCTTCGTCAACGTCATGGGCTTCGAGCCGTTCTACCGCCACGGCCCCTACAAGGGCGACTGGATGGAAAGCACGCTGAACGTGCACCCGGACGCCGAGATCAGGAGGGTGCAGCAACTGTGCGGCGGCGCCGGCCTGAACATCGAGCTGTTCGAGTACGCCTCGCCCGATCAGAAGCGGCAGATGCCCCGGAACACCGACTGGGGCGGCCACCACATCGCCATCTACGTCGACGACATCGACGCCGCCGTCGATCACCTGAAGGCCCACGGCGTGCGGGTGATGAAGGGCGGCGATCCCGGCCCCGAAATAGCCAGCGGCCCCGAGGCGGGCGCGCGGTCGTGCTATTTCCTCACCCCGTGGGACTTCCAGATGGAGCTGATCTCCTACCCGCGCGGCAAGGCTTACGAGACAGAGTATGAAACGCGGCTATGGGATCCGCGGCACCCCGGAAAATAGGAGAACACATGGCAGGACGGGTCGAGGGTAAGGTCTGCGTCGTCACCGGCGGCGCCATGGGGCTGGGCGAATCGGACAGCCGGCTGCTGGCGCGCGAAGGCGGCAAGGTGATCATCGCCGACATCGCCGACGAGAAGGGCCGGGCGCTGGCCGCCGAGATCGGCGCCGAATACTATCATCTGGACGTCACGAAGGAGGCCAACTGGGTCACCTTCCTCGCCCATGTGAAGGACAGATACGGCAAGCTGAACGTGCTGGTGAACAACGCCGGCATCGTCATCCCGGGAACCGTGGAAACCTGCACCGAGGAACAGTGGCGCGCGGTCAACGCGGTCAGCACCGATGCGACGTTCTACGGCATGAAGCACGCCATCCCGCTGATGCGCGAGAGCGGCGAGCCATGCTCGATCGTCAACATGTCGTCGATCGCCGGCATCGTCGGCGTGCCCTATGTGTTCGCCTATGCGGCGGCCAAGGGCGCGGTCCGGCTGATGAGCAAGGCGGCGGCGGTCCACTGCGCCCAGAACGGCGACAAGATCCGGGTCAACTCCATTCATCCAGGCGGCATCGTCACGCCGATGACCCAGGCGGTCGGCAGGCAGGTGGCCGAGGCCATCGCCGCCGATCCGCGCAACAAGCCGTCGGTGCGCGGCACGACGCCGGGCCAGCCCGACGACATCGGCTACATGGTGCTGTACCTGGCGTCCGACGAAAGCCGGTACACCAACGGCGCCGAGCTGATCATCGACAACACGGTCACCTCGATGGAAGGCATTGTGCCCTGAGCTACTCGGCCAGGGCCGGCGCGGCTCCCCTGCGGCGCGCCTCGAGCTGGGCGCGCATGTCGGCATGAACCGCCTCGGTGATCGGGTAGCGCCAGGCGATCACGCCGGCGGCGAGGAAGAACAGCGACGGCACCAGCGCGAACATGATTTTCAGCCCCAGGATCTGATCCGGGCCGTTGGTCAGAACCGTCGGATCGAAGTCGAACCATGCCAGGCTTCTCAGCGCCAGCCATCCGGCGACCGCGGTCGCCAGCTTCTGGATGACGGACCAGACCGAGAAATACAGCGCCGCCCGGTCCTCGCCGCTGCGCAGTGAATCCAGGTCGATGACGTCGGCCTTCATGGAATTGGGCAGCGACATGAAGGCACCGGCGGCGATGCCCGAGGCCATGGTCATGGGCAGCATCCACCAGAAATCGCCCGGCCCCAGCAGCATGTAGAACGGGTTGGCGATACTGATCACCACGAAGCTGTAGATCCAGGCCTTGTGCTTGCCGGTGCGGTGCGACAGCCAGATCCAGAACGGCACCGCCGCCATGTTGCAGATGTAAACCACCAGCAACATGTAGACGCCCATCTTCTGCTCGCCGACCACATGGCGGACGTAGAACAGATAGAGCGTGGTGGTGATCGACAGCGCGGTAAAGCCGACAAGGAATGCCAGCGCCAGCCGCAGGAACGGCCCGTTGCCGAGCATCAGCTTCACCCCCGTGAGCAGCGGCATGACCGAGCGGACGTAATTCTGCTTCTCGGGCACCTGGGTGACCGTCAGCAGGATGCAGACCGGAATCAGCACCACCACCATGATGCCGACCAGCTTCAGGGCCTCACCGGTGCCGCCATAGCCGAAGACGAGCAGCGCGAATACCGGCAGCGCCTGCGCGAGAAACTGGCCGATGACGCCCGCCATGGACCGCCAGCCGGTGATGACCGACCGTTCGTGGAAGTCCTGCGACAGCTCGGCGGCCCATGCGTAATAGGGGATCAGCAGCATGGACCAGCCGATCCACATCAGCATGATCCAGCCGGCCAGGTACCAGATGGTCGCGTCGGGCGGCGGCAGGAACAGCATGTAGAACGAGATGGCGAGGATCGGCGCTGACGCCAGTATCCAAGGCCGTCTGCGTCCCCAGCGCGACTGGCTCCGATCGCTCAGCCAGCCGATCAGCGGATCGACCAGCAGATCGAGCAGCCGGGTGATCAGCAGCACGTTGGCCACCATCACCAGGTCGAGCTTCAGGTCGCTGGTGTAGAAGTTGGGCAGGAACACGGCCAGCGGGATGAGCGCCATCATCACCGGCATATCGGTGAGGCCGTAGAAGAAGATGGTCTTCCGGCTGAGTTTCCGGCCCTCGGGCGCGGCGGCATCCGTGTTCGACATCGATATTTCTCCCCGGTAACAAGTTTGACGGGAGGTTACCGGAATGCCAAGCCGAAAGCGCGTTGCACGCGGGGAGTCGCCTGTTACAGTTCGGCGAAACCCGCCGGGATCACGCGGCGAAGCAGGGGACGACGATGATCAAGACCTTCGGCATGCTGCATAAACGCGGCGACATCAGCCAGGAACAGTTCCACGCCCACTGGCGCGGCCCGCACGCCGACCATGCGGTGAAACTGGTGCCGGTGATGCGGCGCTATGTGCAGAATCACCGTGCCGCGAAGCCCTATCCGGGTTTCCAGCCGCCGTCGGACGGCTGTCCCGAGGTGTGGCTCGATTCGCTGGAGGCGGCGCGCCGCCTGACGACCATGCCGGAATACATGACCGGCGCCTTCATCGACGAGCCGGCGTTCATGCGCGTCCGCTCGGAGGGCGTGCTGGTCCACGAGAAGGTGATGATCGAGGGACCGACGCTGGCCCGGGACGCCAAGCCGGTGAAGGTGCTGTTCTTCCTGAAGCGGAACCCGAAGGTAAGCCACGCCGCATTTCTCGAATTCTGGCTGGCGCGCGACGCGCCCGCGTTCAGCGGCGGCGGCAAGCTGCAGCGCTGGGTGAAGTCGCCGGTCATCGGCGAGGCCTATGTGGGCGCCGAGCCGCTCTATGACGGCGTCGAGGAACTGTGGTGGGCCGACAGCGCCGCGCAGGAGCACGACGCCGGCGCGCCGGCCGACCGCACCGTCGAGAACTTCATCGACCGGACCGCGACCCGCGCCATGTTCGTCGACGAGAACCGGGTGGTCTGGGAAGGGTGAAGCCTAAACCGAGGCCGAGCTGATCCCCTCTCCCCTTGTGGGAGAGGGTGGACGCGAAGCGGCCGGGTGAGGGGTCGCCCGCGGCAGGTCGGCGGACGCTGGAGATGCTGAAACACCCCCTCACCCCAACCCTCTCCCACGAGGGGAGAGGGGGCCCGACCGAGCCCGCCAACTAATCCTTCGGCATCAAGCTATGCAGCGCCCCTGACGCCTCCAGCGCGGTCACCGCCTCGGCGCTCAACCCCGCCTCCAGCAGCACCTCCCTGTTGTGCTCGCCCAGGCCCGGCGGATCGCGCCGAATCGAGGCGGGTGTTTGGGCGAACTTCACCGGCTGGCGCATGGAGCGGTACACGCCCTCGGTGGGATGCCGGCGCTGCTCGAAGAAGCCGACGCTGGACAGATGCTCCTCGGTCTTCAGCTCCTCGACCCGGTTCACCCGCATCACCGGGATGTCCCGCTCGGTCAGCAACGTCATCCATTCGTCGCTGGTCCGGGTCGGCGTGACATCGACCAGCAGACCATAGAGCTCGCGGAAATGGCGGGCGAGGCCGCCCATGGTCAGCAGGCGCGGATCGTCGTCGGCGATCGGGATGCCGCCGAGGCGCAGCGCCTGGCGCCACTGTTCGGTGGAGTAGGGCATGATGCAGATGTAGCCGTCCCTGGTCCGGTACGGCTTGCGGTTGATGTTGATGATGCGGTGATAGCCGTAGTCGCCTTGCGGCGGCTCCCAGGTATGGCCGTTCATGTGCTCGATCATCAGGAACGAGGTGAAGCTTTCCAGCATGGGCACCTCGACGAACTGGCCCTCGCCGGTGCGCTGGCTGTGGAACAACGCGGCCAGCGTGGCGTAGGCCGCGTGCAGGCCGGTGGTCTTGTCGGCGGCCAGCGTCGCCATGTAGCGCGGCTCCTCGTCCGGATCGACCATCCGGTTGAGACTGGCCGCGCTGGATGCCGCCTGCACCAGGTCGTCATAGGCGGCCCGGCCCGCATAGGCGCCCTCGGTGCCGAAGCCGACGCAATGGACATAGACGACGTCCGGCTTGATGGCGCGCACGGCCTCGTAGCCCAGGCCGAGGCGCTCGATGGCCTCCAACCGGACGTTGTGCAGGAACACGTCGGCGGTGCGGATCAGTTCGACCAGTGCCCCCCTGGCGCCGTCCTTCTTCAGGTCGAGGCACAGCGACCGCTTGTTGCGGTTGCAGTTCATGAAGATGGGCGAGAAGCCCGGATGGGCGGACGGCCCGGCCCATCGGGTCATGTCGGCCTTGGGCGATTCCACCCGGATCACGTCGGCGCCCAGGTCGCCGAGAATCTGGCCGGCATAGGGACCGAGCAGCACGGTCGACATATCGATCACCCGGACGCCGTCCAGCGGCCCGCGCTTGGGTTCAGTCATCTTTACCCCGCTTCTGGTTTGGCATGTGTTCGCAATATTGCCGGATCAGGCCGACCGGCAAAAGGGCGAGTCAGTCCTTCGACGGTGTCCAGGTCACCAGGCGGATGGGGTCGGTCTTGCCGTCCCACGCCGCATGCACATCCCGCCAGTTCTTGAACGAGGCGCGGACCTGCGGGTTGTCCTGATAGAGCTCGACGAAGCAGCCGAACAGGTGGCGGGCGTCCATGTAGGCGACACGGGCAGACGAGAACAGCTCGGTCACCGTCTCGCAGCCGGCTTTTTCGAAGCGCTGCTTCTCCTCGTCGATGTCGGGAACGAGGATCGCGAAGTGATGGAAGCCCTGCTCGCCTTTCCGGTACATGTCGCCGTAGCACGACGGCTCGTCGTTATGCACCTGGATGAGCTGGACGTGCGCCGGCCCGGCCTGGCCGAACGCATAGGACACGTCCACGTCGCACGGCTTGCCGCGGTAGACGGTGTCGCGCGACTTGTGGTGCGGCATCAGGAAGAACGGCCCGGCGCCGACCAGATCGACCCAGCGCATGCACGCCGCCTCGATGTCGTCGACCACATAGGCATATTGCTCGATGGGATAGCGGATCAGGCTCATCGGTACGTCTCCCCGTTGGACATGCGACGCAGGCGGCGGATGGCTCCACCGCCCGCTCCGACGATAACCCGGCTTGCTACTCCGCCGCCATTGACTGCTGCTGGCGCAGCCGTTCGTTGGTGTCGTTGGGGTGGATCCATTCGTCGCCGATCACCGGCTCGGCGCGCAGGTGCGCCGGGACGATGTTGGCGCCGATGGTCTTGTCGATGTTCTGGTGCATGTGGTAGATGCGCGCCTCCTGGTAGCACAGCGGCACGCCCTTGAAGGCATAGGAGTCCACCGACTTCTGGATCGCGTCGCCGAACTGGGTGTCCTCGGTGATCACCACGTTGAAGTACTCGATCTGCTTGCGCCAGATCTCCGGCACCGGACCGGTGCCCCAATCCATGGCGAACCAGCGGATCTCGTATTTGGTCTCGCGGATGTTCACCGGCCAGAAGTGCAGCACCGGAAACAGGGTCGGCCCCAGCGGCGACACCCAGTTGGGTTCGATGTGGTAGGACTGGGTGCAGGTGCGGCCGATTTCGCCCACCGTGTCGATCTCAGGCAGCCCCTGGCCCACCTGGGCATAGCCCGACTTGCGCCCCACGACCCGGTTCGGCGCCACCATGCGCGAATGGCCGTGCGGATAGAGCGTGTTGACGTTGCCGCGGTAGTCCAGGCTCGGGTCCACCGTCTGCGGGTGGATCGACTTCACATGATAGACCTCCATGTTGGCTTCCATGGCGATCTTCCAGTTGCAGTGCAGGTCCCAGATGTAGTGGTCGACCAGGCGCAGGTTCTGGAACTGGAACTCCTGCAGCTCGTCGTAGATCGGACCCATGTAGTCGCGCAGCGACGGCGCATCCTCGTCGAAGTTGACGAAGATCAGCTTGCCGAACATCTCGGTTTTCACCGCATAGAGGCTGCGGCATTCCATGTCGAAGTCGACGAAGTCGCGTCTGTCGCGCATGCCGACGAGCTCGCCCTGATGGTTGTAGGTCCAGCCGTGATAGCCGCACACCAGCCCGTGCTCGGCGGTGCCGTACTTTTCGGTGACGACCGGCGCGCCGCGGTGACGGCAGGTGTTGTAGAACGAGCGGACCACGCCGTCCTTGCCGTGCACGATGACGATGGGCTGGCGCGCGATATCCCACAACATGTAGTTGCCCGCTTCGGGAATCTCGTCGAGCGTGCCGGCCAGCATCCAGACCTTGCTCCAGTAGTGCTTGTTCTCCAGCTCGAAGAACTCTTCGTCGTTGTAGCGGCCGGCGGGCAGGTCGGGGAACTTGGGGAAGCCCTCAGGCGGCGACTTGCGCTTGAACTCGAAGTCGATCTGCTGGCGGATATCCCGGATCTGCTCTTGCGTCAGCATGTCATGGTCTCCTGGCTGGGCATTTTATGCGCTGGTGCATCTTCTACAGGGATTCGTCGGTATCAGCCAGCCCTCGGCGTCAGCCGAAGCGGCAGCTTCGTCGGCCCCCGCAGCGCGAAGCTGGGGTGGTAGTGGATTTCGGATGACGGCACGGCCAGCTCGAAATGGCTGAAGCGGTCGAGAACGGCGCGGAAGCTGACCAGCATCTCGGCGCGGGCAAGCTGGGAGCCGACACAGTGATGGATGCCCGAGCCGAAGGCGATGTGGGCGCCGTTGTTCTTGCGGTCCAGGTCGAACTCCTCGGGCCGGTCGAACTTGGCCTCGTCCCGGTTGCCGGCGGCATAGCGGATCATCACCGTCGCGCCCTTCGGGATGCGCACGCCGCCGAGCTCCGTGTCCTCGGCGACATAGCGGAACAGGCCCTGAACCGGCGACTCGATGCGCAGGATTTCCTCGACGAACTTTGGTAGCCGCTCGGGACTGGCGCGCAGCCGCGCCTGCAGGTCCTGATCCTCGGCCAGGCGCTGGAGGCCGTTGGCGATACCGTTGGTGGTGGTTTCGTTGCCGGCCACCAGGATCTGCTCGACGATCGACAGTACTTCCTTGTCGGTCAAGGGCCGTTCGCCGTCGTAGGTGGCCTGTACAAGGTCGCTCATGATGTCGTCGCGGGGCAGGGTCCGGCGCTCGGCCATGCGGGCGATCATGTAGTGCTGCATCTCGACCACCTTTTCGGCGGCATCGATCAGCACCGCGTCCGGGACCTTCATGCCGAGGCCGATGACCCAGGCGTCGGACCATTCCTTGAACTTCTGGAAGTCCTCGCGCGGCACGCCGAGCTGGTCGGCGATGACGTACATGGGCACCGGCACGGCCAGGTCGGCGACAGCGTCGCACTCGCCCTTGCCGGCGAACGTCTCGACCAGGCCGGCCACCACCTCGGTGATGTAGGCTTCCATCTGGCGGATGCGGCCGGCGCGGAACGCGTCGTTGACCAGACCGCGATAGACCGTATGGCCGGGCTGGTCGTTGTTGACGATGGTCGGCATGAACCGGCCATAGCCCTTCTCGTTGATGATCCGCTCGGCCTCCTCGCAATAGAGGCCGGCGCGGCGGCCGGACGGCGCCAGGTTCGAGTAAACCTTGTTGTTCTTCATCACCTCCAGGAGCAGGTCATAGGACGTGACGATATACATGCCGGTCTCGGGCATCAGATAGACCGGCGCCTCTTCGCGGAGCACCTTGTAATAGGCGAATGGGCACTGCTGCACGGCAGGGTCCAGCAGGCTGAACTGCTCTGGCTTGTTCATGTGGGTACGCTTCCCCGTATTCCCGATGCCATGGAGTTTGGGCGAACGCGCCTGTAACGTCTACCTCTCGGAATCGACAGGTGGGGAGCGCCGCGCGAGGATGAGCCTGAACGACGTCACCGCATGCCTCGACGCACTGGAGCGCGCGACCCGGCTCGCCGAGGGCGTCGGCCTGCTGCGGCGCATCGGCGAACTGATCGGCATTCCGCTGGTTGCTGCCCTCGACGACATCTCGACCACCGTGCCGCTGACCGACGAGGACGGCAACCGCCTCGCCGAGCTGTTCGGCTGGAACAAGGCGGCGATCGACGAATGGGTCGATCAGAACTACACGCTGATCAGCCCGACGACGCACGCCTGCCGCTTCCAGCACCTGCCGTTTTTCTGGCAGGCGAACCATCCGTTCCCGCAGGAGCAGGCGCTGGAGCCGATCCAGCGCAAGGTGCTGGACTGGCAGGTGAGCCAAGGCATCCACGGCGCCATCATCGTGCCGACGCATCTGTCGCGCGGCCGGGTCGGTTCGGTGTCGTGGCTGAACCGCGATCCGGCGCTGGACATCGAGCCGATCTGGCGCGAGCACCGTCGCGCGCTGCTGCTTGCCGCCTTGCAGTTCATGCAAATCGCCGACACCGCGCGCGGCATCAGCGCCCCGGAAACCGCGTTCATCTACCTGACCAGCCGCGAGATCGAGTGCCTGACCTGGGCCGCGCGCGGCAAGACCGACCAGGAGATCGCGGTGATCCTGTCGTTCTCGCCCTCGACCGCCCGCTTCCACATCGAGAACGCCGCCGGAAAGCTGAACGCGGTGACGCGAACCCAGGCCGTGGCGAAAGCCGCGCAGCTCGGAATCATCGGGCCGATTTTTTGAGGGGTCACAGGTCGACCGGTTCCGGAGGTGGATCGTCGATTTCCGGGAACTCTTCGTCAATTGGCTCCAAAGTCGCGAGAAACTCCAGAAGTGACCGAGACTTGGGCCTAACAGGCTCGAGGATTAGGCGGTTACCCTGCTTCCGTATCGTAACCGTATCTCCCTCGATTTCGAATTCGCGCGGGATGCGGGTGACTTGATGAGTACCCATTCGAAATAATTTGAGCTGACGCATAATGACACGACCCTCCTGATCACCAGCAAACTGGATCGGAGAGTCGATAAAGCTAGCGAGAAATAACAACCCTCGCCGTCATTGCGAGCGCAGCGAAGCAACCCAGGCGTTGGTGTAGAGGCACCGGCGTCTGGATTGCCGCGTCGCTTCGCTCCTCGCAAAGACGGCGATGGAGAATGTCACGTCCGCGAGGCGAACTTCCACAGATTGTCGGCGCCGGCCTTGGCCACCTGGCGGCCGATCTCGGCCTGCCAGTAGGGCTCGCCGCCGAATTCGTCGCGCCATGCCCACAGCCGCCTGGTGAACTGGTGCAGCGCGTATTCATGGGTGAAGCCGATGGCGCCGTGGGCCTGGTGGGCCAGTTCGGCGGCGATGCCCGCCGCCTCGCCGACGCGGGCCTTGGCGACGGCGATGGAGACGCCCGGGTCGCCCGCTTCGGTCGCCTCGATGGCCGTGTCGGCGGCCGAGGACGCCGCCGCCACCTGGCCGGCCATGGCCGCCAGCGACTGCTGGACGGCCTGGAACTTGGACAGGGTCCGGCCGAACTGCTTGCGGTCCTGCACATACTGCACCGACATGGCGAGAATGCCCTCAAGGGCTCCCGCCATCTGCACCGAGCGCACCAGGGCGCCGAGCTGCCAGACGCGGCCGGCCGGGACCTTGCCGACGATGGTGGCGGACGCCCCGTCGAAGATCACGGTGTCGCGCGGCTCGCCGGCCATGCTCTTGTCCCGCTCGATCCTGACCGCCTTGGGATCGACGATCGCGAGCCCGGCGGAGGTCGCCACCACGATGGCCGCGGCGGCGTGCGCGAACGGCACCCGCGAGGCGGTGCCCGACAGCGTGCCGTCCCTGAACTCGATGACCTCGCCCGCGCGGACCGGCGCGATGGTGAGCGGACCGGCCGGCACGTCGGCGCCCGCCTCGGCCAGCAGCACGCCGGCGATCAGCGTCTCGGCCAACGGCAGCGGCGCCGCATAGCGGCCCGACGTCTTCAGGAAATAGAGGCCGTCGCCGATGGTGCCGCCCGCGCCGCCGCGTTCCTCGGGAACGGATGCCTGGGTCAGGCCGGAGTCTTCCAGCGTCTGCCACAGGCCAGCGGGCCATTCGCCCTTCTCGGCCTTGTCGACGAGAGCCTGGTCGCAGAGGTCGCGGAAGATGCGTTCCGCGGTGTCGAGGATCAGCGTGCGCATGTCGTTCATCGTAGGCCGAGCCCCCTTGCGATCATGCCGCGCAGGATTTCGCGGGTGCCGCCCTGGATGGTGAGCGACGGCGCGATCAGCGTCGCCGTCCTCAGCATCTTCTCGTATCTGGAATTGCTGCCGGCGCCGTCCTCGGGCGGACAGATCAGCCGCGCCACTTCGGGCACCTCCTTGCAGTAGTTGGTGCCAACGTCCTTGACCAGCGCCGCCTCGGTGACCGGCATCTTGCCGTCGGCCAGCATGCCGGCGACCGATACCGACATGCCGCGCAGGGTCATCAGGTGCGCGGTCAGCCGGCCGATGGCGCGCGCCTCGACCTCGGACGGGTCGTCGCCCACCTGGCGGACCAGCTCGACCAGGGTCTGGAACGTCGACAGGATGCGCTCGGGGCCGCTGCGCTCATAGGCCAGCTCGCTCATCACCTGTTCCCAGCCGGCGCCGATCTCGCCGACCACGTTCTCATCGGGGACGAAATAGTCGGTAAAGACTTCCTGGTTGAAGTGGTGCTCGCCGGACAGGTTGTAGACCGGACGGACCTCGACGCCGGGCGCCTTGAGGTCGACGATCATCTGGCTCATGCCCTCGTGCCGGTTGTCCGGATTGACGGGCGAGGTGCGCACCAGCGCGATCATGTAGTGGCAGATATGGGCGAGCGAGGTCCACAGCTTGGTGCCGTTCAGCAGCCAGCCGCCGTCGGTGCGCGTCGCCGACATGCGGACCGAGGCCAGATCCGAGCCGCTGTCCGGCTCGGACATGCCGATGCAAAAGAACGCCTCGCCGGCGACAATCCTCGGCAGGAATCGCTGGCGCTGCTCCTCGGTGCCGTATTTCAGCAGCAGCGGACCGCTCTGGCGGTCGGCCACCCAATGGGCGCCCACGGGCGCGCCGGCGGCCAGCGCCTCCTCGGTGACCACGTAGCGGTCGAGGAAGGTCAGTCCGCGGCCGCCATACTGCTTGGGCCAGGTGATGCCGATGAAACCGGCCTGGCCCCAGCGGCGCGAGAATTCCAAGTCGTAGCGGGCCATGGCCTCCTGACCGCGGCCGAAGCCGCCCGCGGCGTATTCCTTCTGCAGGAACGCGCGCACTTCAGCCCGCATGGCCTCCTGTTCCGGCCCGAGCGTGCGTGGCGGATATGTGAGGGCTGTGGTCATGGCTCTCCCCTGGAGGTTCGGATCGGACAGGCGCTGTACGCGTCGGGTTCGCCGCCGGATTTGTGGCCTGCAACTTAGTGCGTCTCGCGCCTCGCCTGCAAGGCTGCAGAAACCTGCCGGATGCCGATTGTAAGGCGGATGTCGCCATGCATTATAGTGCGAGCGGAAACGGCACAGGGGGAGGAGATGCACGGCGTCAATCTGAGCGTGTTCGGCACGGCTGTCGGTCTTGCCTTGATCATGGTGGGGATCGGCCTGACCTATGCCTATCGCCGCATCCTGCCTTATCTGAAGGATCCCGAGGCGCAGCCCCACAAGCCGCCGCCGACGCTGATCCCGATCTTCGGTGGGTTCATGAAGGGCGCCTGGGCCTGTTTCGCCGTGGGCATCGGCCTGGTGGTCGTGTCCATCGTCCTGGGACCCGGCATCCCGATCGGCCGCGGCCTCGCCCAGGTGCCGGTGACGCTGTACTACACGGCGGCGCTGGGCCTGCTGCTGGTGATCCTGACCTACAACGTGCTGCATCACCGGGTCCGCTCGACCGTCGAGAATTTCGGCAACGAGGACAAGACCGCCGACCGCATCGCCCGCGTACACGCCAACTACACGGAATATGTGCCGACGGGCCTGGCGCTGCTGATCGCGCTGGAATGGTCGGGCGCGCCGTCGCTGATGGTGCATTTCGGCGGCGCCCTGTTCACCGTCGCCCGCTACCTGCATGCCTGGGGCTACAGCAAACACGAGATGGCCAGCTTCGGGCGCATCGTCGGCATCCAGGCGACCCTGCTGGCGCTGTGCTACATGGTGGTGGCATCCGCCTATTACATCCTGATCGCGTGAGGACCGGACGATGATCGACCTCTACTATTTCCCGACGCCGAACACCTGGAAGGTCAGCATCTTCCTGGAGGAGACCGGCTTGGCCTACAATGTCATCCCGGTCAACATCATGGTCGGCCAGCAGTTCGAGCCGGACTTCCTGAAGGTCAGCCCCAACAACCGGGTGCCGGCCATCGTCGACCACGACGTCAAGGGACCGGACGGCGCGCCGCTGTCGATCTTCGAATCCGGCGCCATCCTGATTCACCTGGCGGAGAAGACCGGCCAGTTCCTGTCCACCGACCCCTTCAAGCGCGCCAAGGTCATGGAGTGGGTGATGTGGCAGATGGGCGGCCTGGGTCCCATGGGCGGCCAGGCCAATCACTTCCGCGCCTATGCGCCGGAGAAGCTGCCCTACGCCATCAACCGCTACACCAACGAGGTGGCGCGGCTGTGGGGCCTGCTCGACGACCAGCTCGAGGACCGCGACTGGATCGCCAACGACGAATACTCCATCGCCGACATGGCGTGCTGGGGCTGGATCACGCTGCACGAGCTGCAGGGCCAGGACCTGAACGACACGCCGCACCTGAAGCGCTGGTTCGAGGCCATGGGCGAGCGCCCGGCGGTCAAGCGCGCCTATGCGCTGGGCCGCGAGATCGCCGCGACGCCGGGCAAGATTTCCGAGGAAGCCAAGAACCTGCTCTACGGCCAGACCCGCGAGCAGCTGCTGGAACGCAAGAAGGCGAAGCGGGCGGCGAAGGGCTGATCAGCGCTTCCTGAACCGGATCGGCAGTTCCCTTAGCTGGTGCAGGAAGATGCTCGGCTCGTGAGTGAACTCGTCGAGCGGGCGGGCGAGCTGGATGTCGTCGACCCGGTCGAGCAGGATTTCGAACGCCGAGACCATCTCGCGGCGCGCCAGCATGGCGCCCGGGCAGAAATGGGTGCCCATGCCGAAGGCGATCTGGGCGCCGGCGTTCTTGCGGCTGACGTCGAAGCTCTCGCCGTCGTCGAACTTTTCCTCGTCGCGGTTCGCCGAACCATAGGCCATGAACACGATGGTGCCCGCCGGAATCACGGTGCCGCTCAGCTCCACGTCCTGCGTCGCCTGGCGGAACAGGCCGAGCACCGGCGTCTCGTAGCGCAGCGTTTCCTCGACGAAGTTCCTGATCAGCGACCGGTCGGCGCGCAGCTTGGCCATCTCGGACGGATTCTTCAGCAGGTTCCAAAGGCCATGCGCCAGCGCGCTGGTGGTGGTCTCGTTTCCGCCGGTGATGAGCTGGTGCATCATGTTCTGCAGCTCGTGCATCGACATGGGCTCCTCGCCCTCGAAGCGGGTGTTGACCAGCACCGACATGATGTCGTTGGTCGGCTGCTTCCGCCGGTCCTCGAACACCCTGTAGAAGAAATGCTGGGCGTCGAGTTCGGTCCACGCGCAGCGCTCGATCTCGGCGTCGGTCGCCATCAGACCGCCGGGCATCAGCATGGCGTCGGACCAGGACTTCAGCCGCAGATACTGGTCGTTGGGCAGGCCGAGCTGGTCGGCGATGACCTTGCAGGGAAGGGGCACGCAGAAGTCGCCGACGAACTCGCATTCGCCCTGATCGACGAAGGCATCGACCAGCTCGTGGACCATCTGGTCCACATAGGGCTTCATCTCGTTGACGCGGCTGGCCGTGAAGGTGCGGTCGATATATTGCCGCCAGCGGTTATGGGCGGGCGGATCGGTCCGCTGCAGTACCTGCACATGGGCCCAGCCATAGGTGCGCAGGATGTCCTCGTGACGGATGAGCGCTTCGCGCGGACCGCCGCGCGAGCTGTGCGTCATGTCCGAGGTGAACAGGTCCGGCCGCTTCTTGATGAAGCGGATGTCGTCGTACTTGGTGACGTAATACATGCCGGTCTGCGGGCTGGGATAGACCGGGCACTGGGCGCGCATGGTCTGGTAGTAGGGATAGGGGCAGCCCTGCACCTTGCGGTCCAGCGGGTTGAACCCTTCGATCGGCAGCGCCGTTCCCATGACCGGCTTTTCGGCGAGCGTGCTCATGACCTGTCCCCGTTGATGCGCTGAAAGCGTCACAGGGATATTTACATTCGTGGATGACCGCATCAAGCCCGCGCTTTCATAACAGCCGCGGGTCGAAGGCGAAGGCGCGCCGGCCGGGGTCGGGGATCGCGGCCGCCAATGAATGTCGCACGTTGAGGACGAGGTTGGCGGATTCGGCCACCAGCACCGAGGGCACCCGCAGCACCGGCGTCCGTGCCTCGGCGATCCAGCGGTCGCCCCAGGCGCGGCTGTCGCGCTCGTCCAGCAACTCGGCGGGGCCGTTCTCGGCCCAGGCTCCGGGCGCGGCCCGCTCCAGCGGCGACAGGTCAACGCGCATCAGAACGTAGTCGGGTGGCAGCAGGTCAGGCGGCAGATCCAGGTGAACCAGCACCTCGAGCAGCGGCAGCGCGGCCTCCTCGGACAGATAGACCACGGGCCGGCTAGGGGAATTCCAGCGACCGCCGTGGCGCCGCGCGCCCTCGCCGGACAGATCGGCCCATGGCAGGCGCGTCAGCCGCCACGCGGTGGCTGGCGGCATCAGGCCGCGAGGCCGTGATCGATGCGGCTGAGCACGTCCTCGACGAAGCGGGCGCCTTCCTCGGTATCAAGCAGCGTCATGGGTGCCTGCCCGCCCAGCGGCCGCGTCGGCCGCTCCAGCCAGCGCCGCGCCTGGTCGGCGCCGCCGAAAGTATCGAGCGTCCGCCGCCAGACCCGAAAGAAACGGGCGACACGGTCGGACTGCGCCGGGCTGAACTGTCCGCCCTGGCGGCTATGCGACAGGGTGCGCAGGGGAATCACGCCGAACGCGGCGAGATCGTTGACGGTAAGGCCCAGTGCCTGCGCGGCGGCGGCGACGGCGTCGAACGAAAGCCCGGTGCGAATCTGGTCGATGAAGTCCAGTCTCGCGACCGGCCCCTCGGAAAATCCATACGGCGTCTCGGGCATCGTCATGCTCCTTTGGCAACTTGCCCTAGTATATACGGCAAATTGCCAAGGCGTGCAAGCCCTACCGCTTTCTGAAGCGGATCGGCAGTTCCTTCATCTGGTGCAGGAACACGCTGCGCTGGTGGGTGTCCTCGGGCAGCGGCCGGGCAAGGGCGATGTCGTCCAGCCGGTCGAGCAGCGCCTCGAAGGTGCTGAGGATTTCCTGCCGGGCCAGCATGGCGCCTGGGCAGAAATGCGCGCCCATGCCGAAGGCGATCTGGGCGCCGGCGTTCTTGCGGGTGACGTCGAAGGTCTCGCCGTCGTCGAACTTGTCCTCGTCCCGGTTGGCGGCGGCGTAGGTCAGCACCACGAGCGAATCCTTTGGGATGGTCGTGCCGGACACCTCCACGTCGCGCGTGGTCTTGCGGGCCAGGCCCAGCACCGGCGTCTCGAAGCGCAGCGTCTCCTCGACGAAGTTCTTCAAGAGCGAGCGGTCGGCGCGCAGCCGCGTCATCTGCTCCGGGAACTTCAGCAGGTTCCAAAGCGCGTGGGAGATGGCGCTGGTCGTCGTCTCGTTGCCGCCGGTCAGCAGCTGGTTCATGAGATTTTGCAGCTCATGCATGGTGAGCGGCGGCTCGCCGCCCATGTCGGTGTGCACCAGCGCCGACATGATGTCGCCCTTGGGCTCGCGGCGCCGGTCCTCGAACACCTTGTAGAAATAGTGCTGGGACTCGACCACCAGGTGCGCGCACTCGACGACGCGCTCGTCCGGGCATGTCGGGCTGCCGGGCTCGAGCATGGCGTCGGACCACGCCTTCAGCTTCCAGAAATTGTCGCGGTCGACGCCGAGCTGGTCGGCGATCACCTTGCAGGGCAGCGGGATGGCGAACTGGGTGACGAACTCGCATTCGCCGTCGTCGATCCAATTGTCGATCAGCTCGGCCACCATGGCGTCGATATAGGGCGTCATCTCGCGCACCCGGCCGGCGGTGAAGGTGCGGTCGATCAGGTTGCGCCAGCGGCTGTGGCCCGGCGGATCGGTGCGCTGCAGGGTCTGGACGTTGTCCCAGCCATAGGTCTGCAGGATGCGGTCGTGCTCCTTGTGGACATCGCGCCGGCCGCGCTCCTGCAGGGTGATGTTGGAGGTAAAGTCCTGGTAGTTCTTCTTGATGGCGCGGATGTCGTCATAACGGGTGACCAGATAAGTGCCGGTCTCCGGCATGCGGTAGACCGGGCACTCGCCGCGCAGCCGCTGGAAGAACTCGTAGGGGCACGCATGCACCTTCGGGTCGAGCAGGCTGTAGTCGTCGAGGTCCTTGGTGTTGTCGCGTGGCCGCATCGGCATCTTCGTCCTCCCGTTGCAGCAGGTGAGTATGCGCCGGCCGGGCGCGATTGGTAAGCTCAGGCGAGGCCCTTAGCGTCCTCCCGGTCGCGAGCGTCCTCTTCGGCGCTCCACTCCTCGGCGTCCTGGGCCGTGCGGATGTAGTGCTTGCGGGCCAGGGTCAGGAACAGGAACCCGAGCGCGCCAAAGATCACGGTGACCGACATGACCGAGTAGCGCACGCCCTGGTCGCTGGGGAAGATGTGCTCGTTGAACATTCCCGCGATCGGCGGCCCCAGCATCATGCCGAACGACACCATGAACATGTACACGGCGGCCACGCGCGCCCGCAACGGCGGCGGCGTGACATAGGTGAGCGACGCATAGGCCATGGCGAAGGGAGAGTTCACGAAGATCAGCGCCGGCACGTAGAAGACGAACGCCCAAACCGGATTGGGCATCACCTGGATGGCGAGAACCGAGGCGACGCCGATCAGGCCACCGACCAGCGGTGCCAGGATGTTGGCGTCCTTCCTGCCGCGCCGCGTCAGATGCGCGGCGTAAAGCGCAGCGAAGATCGGCCCCAGCGGTCCCGTCACCAGGAATATCCAGCCGAAGATCTGCGACGCCTCGGCATTGTTCATCCCGTGCACGCGGACGAAGTAGGAAACGGTCCAGAACACGAAGGCGTAGCCGAGCAGGCCGAAGCACAGAAAACCGAGATGATGGAACACCGTCATCCTGGCGTTTCGCCGGTAGAAATTCATGATCGAGATGTCGGCGCCGGTACCTGCCGCGGCGTCGGCCGGGCGGGCGACGGTCCGGCGTACCGGTTCGCGGATCAGCAGGAACAGGAACGCCAGCAACAGACCCGGCGCGCCGACATAGAGGAACGTCTGTTGCCAGGGCGCCAACTCGCCGAAGAACGGGAGATGCAACGGATCGGCCTGCTCGACCATGCCATAGACGTAGCCGCCGATGATGAAAGCGATACCCGAGCCCATGATCGGGCCGGCCTGCACCACGCTGAGCGCCAGCGGAATCTTGTCGCGAGGGAAATAGTCGCCGATCAGCGAGTTGGTCGCCGGGGTCAGCGTCGCTTCGCCGACGCCGACGCCGATGCGGGCGAGAAACACGATCCAGAAGCTCTTGGTCAGGCCGCAGGCCATGGTCATCAGCGACCAGAAGAAGATGCCGATGGCGATGATGTGCTTGCGGCTCTTGCGGTCCGACATCCAGGCGATGGGAAGTCCCGCGATGGCATAGAAGACGGCGAAGACGCCGTAGAGCCAGGCGATCTGGGCATCGCCCACGTTCAGGTCGGCCTTCATCTGGTCGACGACGATGGCCACCACCTGGCGGTCGATATAGGCGATCAGCGCGGCGATGATCAGCACGCCGACGACCGCCCATGCCAGTAGCGGTTTCGGGTAAGCGGCCTGCGCCGGCGCCCCTTGCGATTCAGCCACGGCGTCTGCCTCCCCTGTCACTTCCGGCAGGGACTATATCAATTTGTACGGGTTCGGCGAGCGATGAATGGCTGCCTGAGGTTTTGCGGATCACCCATAGAACGCGCGGCGGTGATACAGGAAGTCGTCGCGGTTCTGCTGCATGCGCATTTCCTGCGGTATGCCGTAGTAGCCCTGCGACGACGGAGATTCGATGCGCTGCCAGTCGGTTATGCCGGTGCGGTAGGTGATCTTCCAGACGTTGTCGCGTTTTTCCATCCGGTCCATGTAACGGCCGCCAACCCAGTAATCCATTTCGGTGTCATGGGCGGTGGCCGAGGCCTGCGGGTCGCCCTTGGGCCGCATGCGGTGGTACGCGGTGAAGTAGGCTTCCGTGTAGGCGGCCGTGGCGCCGGGCTCGACATCGATGAAGATGTTGCCGAGCTGGTGGTGGGTGCGGAAATGCGTCGCCAGCACGCCCAGCGCATAGGCGACGAAGTCGCCGGGCTGTCCGGGCTTCGACGGCCGCGCCGGATCGGACGACGGACCGATGAAGCCGTGCCGGTGCTGCGAGCCGGGATGGAACACGCTGCGCAGCAGCTCCTCGTCGCGGTGATCGATGGCGCGGCAATAGGTCATCATCACCTCGGCGCAGGCCTGCTTGTCGAGCAGCATCTGAAGATGTGGATCGGAAACGCTGGCCACGCTGCCGGCCTGGAGCATGTGCTGGATGGTCATTCGGTCGTCCCTCGGTTCGGATGGAAGATCTAGTCGGCGGCGCCGAGACGGCGGGCGCTGTAGAGCAGGTCGTCGGGCTTGCGCTTGCCGGCGAGCCGGCTGCGCGCCGGGTCGGTGCGCCAGTTGACGCTGGGCTCGATCCGGCTCCAGTCGCTGAGGCAGGTGCGGTGCTTGATGCGCCATTCGCCGCCCCGCCTCTCGTACCGGTCGATATAGCGGCCGACGGCGAGCTGGTCGTGCGGCTGGCCGTTCACCTCGTAGGTGTAATAGCCGGTCCAATGGACCTCGCCGAAGGCGGTGTCGCCGTCGATATCGATCAGGATGTTGGTGTTGTCGTGATGCACCGCGATCCAGCCGGACAGCAGGCCGATCACCCAGTCCACATAGTCGGGCGCGCTGCCGACGAAGGCGCCGTGGTCGTCGGTGCCGTCGGGCCAGTAGACCGACGCCAGCAGCTCGCGGTCCAGCCGGTCGGCGGCGCGGGAATAGCGGTAGCTGAGGTCGGTGATCGCCTGCTTGTCGAGCAGCGCCTGGATCTGGTCGTCGCGCGACATCAGGTGCCCTTTCCCATGCTCGCTTCGAGGCGGTAGACCGGATCGTCCGGATGCTTGCCGCCGATCTTCTCGGCCGGCATCGTCCACATGTTGCGGTCGGACGGCGGATCGAACCGTTCGAAATCGCTGACGCCGGTGCGGGCGATGATCTTCCACTCGCCGTCGCGCCGCTCGAGGCGGTCGAGATACCGGCCGCCGGTGAAATAGTCCTCCTCGGCGCCGCTCTGCTCGTTGATCCGGCGGTGATGGGCCCAGAAATGGCATTCGGACACCGCACGGTCGCCGTCGAGCGTCACCAGCACGTTGGAGATCATGTGCTTGCAGGCCTTCAGCGGCCGGCAGATCGCCATCGCCCGGCCGACGAAATCCCACGACCTGCCGACGAACATGCCGTGATTGTGCGCCGACTCCGGATGGAAGCACGAGCGCAGCGCCGCCTCGTCCGCCCGGTCGCAGCCGCGCGCATAGCGGTAGAGGACTTCGGCGATTTCCTGCTTGTCGGCGAGCGCGGCAAGGCGCGGGTCCGATCCCGTCATGTGGCGTCTCCCGTTTCCCGCCGTCGAGGATAACGGGCGCGTGGCCGACCGCAAGCGGAGAAGAAAAAGGGCGCCGGTGTTGCCACCGGCGCCCTGGATCAGGAGTGGCCGGCGATGCCGGCCGTCCCCCTCCTGGAGATCAGAAGTCCGCGGACAGCGTGATGCCGTAGGTCCGCGGCCGGGTCGACTGCTCGAACGAGAACAGGAACGCCACCGGGGTGACCGACAGGCGCTGCCTGTCGTTGGTGATGTTCTTGCCCCACAGCGAGATGCGGTACTTGCTGTCCGGCGACTCCCAGGAGATCTGGGCGTCGACCAGCAGCATGGAACGGCGGTCGCCGCGCGGCAGCGGCACGCCCGTCGTCACCATCTTCGAGGTGTAGCCGAAGCTGTTGCCGATGCTGATGTTGCCCATGTCGCCGATCGGGAAGTCGTAGGTCCAGCCCAGATTGGCGATCAACTCGGGCGCGAACGCGAGCTTCACATTGCTGAAGTCGGTGAAGGTGATCCAGGTGCCGTTGGGCAGCTGGCTGGCGCCGGGACCGCAGAGCGCGCGACCATTAGCCGGGCTGGAAGTCGGCTCGGGGCCGTCCAGGTCGGCGCAGTAGCTGGTGTACTTGATGTTGTTGTAGGCCATGTTGGCGTTGATCGTCAGGCCATCCGTCGGGATCACCACCACTTCCAGCTCGACACCGTAGGCGCGGGCGTCGGCGTTGTTGGAGATGAAGGTCTCCTGGCCCGACGGGTTGTTGGCCGGGCGGATGACCTGGCGCTGCAAGCCCTTCAGCTTCTGGTAGTAGATGTTGCCGTTGAGCTGCAGCCGGCTGTCGAACCACTCGGTCTTGAAGCCGCCCTCGAAGTTGTCGATCAGCTCTTCGCCATAGGGCGAGCCGACAAAGGTGGTGTAGGCCGCCGCGTTGTTGACGAAGCCGCCCGACTTGTAGGCGCGCTGCCAGAACGCGAACAGCAGGATGTCGTCACTGACCTTGAAGTTCAGGCCGACGCGCGGGGCGAAATTGTCCCAGGTGTCGCCTTCCTGGTTTTCCCAGAACGCGAAGCAGGGGGCCGCCGCCGTGCCGAGCACGCCGATGGGCGCGCAGTCCGGGGCGCTGGAATTGGTCGGGAACCGCGACCAGTCGGAGGTCGGGTCGAGGCCCTGGTTGCGGACGCTGTTGTTCGGGGTCTCGAAGATGTTGAACTTCTTCTCCCACGAATAGCGCACGCCGGCGACGACGCTGACCCAGTCGGTGATGTGCACCTCGAACTGGGCGTAGGCCGCCCAGGTCTTGCGCTCCTGGCCGTTCTGGTAATACGACATCAGCGGGTTGTCGTAGGTGAACTTGCCGATGCCCGGCGTCCACAGGATCTGACCCAGATGGTAGCTGTCGTAGAGGTAGAACACGCCGGCGATCATGTCGACGACCTCGGAGAAGTCGGACACGAAGTGGCCCTCGAACTGATAGGTCTCATAGCTCTGGAACCGGGTCGACGAGAAGAAGTCGACGTTGAGGCCGTCGGTGTCGGTGTTGATCAGGTCGCGCTGGTGCTGGTAGTTGGCCGTGAAGCTGAACGTGCCGAAGCCGGTTGTGTAATCGGCGTTCAGCGTCGCGGTGTAGCTGTTCAGGTCGCTGTTGTTGTACGGCAGCCCGTAGCCGACCTCGTGCGGATCAGCGGTCTTGTCACGGTCGATGCCAGCCGGACCGTCGCCGAAATAGTTCAACTGGGCGCCCGGGTAAAAGACCTCCATCAGGTCGGTGTTGCAGTTGTAGGCGGTCGGCGTGCCGACGCCGCCGCACAGCGGGTTGGACGGCGTGCGCGGGTCATAGACCGGGGCGAGCGATATGGTGCCGTCGCCGCGCTGGCGGATGAACTCGGTGGTCAGCGTAATGTCGAGGGCGTCGTTCGGCGTGAACCGGAAGCTGGGACGGAAATAGACGTACTTGTTGCCCTGGATGCGGGTGCCCTTCAGATCCTCGTCGACGGTCTGGGTGACGGGATCGTAACCGTCGTTCTTGTAGAAACCGGAGTCCTTGTAGAACTGGCCGGCAAGGCGCATGGCGAACTTGTCCTGCACGATCGGGATGTTGCCGATCAGGCCGACGACCAGCTTGCCGGGGTTGCCGTATTGCAGGCTTGCCTTGCCGCTGTACTCGGTGACGTCCGGCTTCTTGGTGGTCAGGGTGATGGCGCCCGAATAGGCGTTGCGGCCGTAGATCGTGCCCTGCGGGCCGCGCAGCATTTCGACCGATTCGACGTCGAGCAGGTTGGCCACCGCCCAGGCGTTGCGCGGCTGGTAGACGCCGTCGATGAAGATGGCGACGTGCGGATCGTCGAAGCTTTCGATGCCCGCCGTGCCGATGCCGCGGACGGTGAACGACGACGCGTTGTGGAACAGGCCCACATGCTGCAGCTGGACCGACGGCGCCAGCTTGTTCAGGTCCTCGAGGTTGACCGCGAACTTGCGCTCGATCGCCACGCTCGAGAACGCCGTCACCGGAATCGGCACTTCCTGCACCGATTCTTCCTTCTTCTGCGCCGAGGAGATGACCGTCTCGATGCCGCCCTTCTGCGAAAACAGGCTGCCGCTGCCTGCCTGGTCTTGCGCCGGCTGGGCCGGCGGGTCCTGTGCGTAGGCCGCGCCGGCGGTCAGCATCGCGGCCGCCACGGCCAGTGACGACGCGCGCAACGATAGGGTATTCAATTTCATCTCTGGGCCTCCCCTGGATGCCGCCGCATTCCCCTGAAAGCGCGGCTTAGTTGATCGCGGAACCTGTACTCCGGAACTCTGTCATATCGTCCACCGAACCAGAAATAAAAACATCACTGTCCGTAACAGTCGATGAAGTTTGTTTCTTTGTGTGGCTTCTGTGCGTCACTGCCGCCCGGATGGACGGCAGGCACGCGGCAGGCGCCAACATGCGCAACGACATCCTGAGCTTCAATCCGTGTCCTCTCCTGACGGCCTGGACACCCGAGTGACCGGACGCCTTATGGTTTGACGTCCGCCACAGTCACATACCGTGATTTAATTTCAAATAAAAACAGCAATGACTGTTTTAATATGCCCGGTGTATTTTTTGGTCCGCCCCGAATAGAGGGAAATTGAGGTTTGATGCAGGTCACTCCATAGCCGTGTCCCTGAGCCTCGAAGGGCATGCATCCGCGTTCGTGCAAGGCCCTTCGACAGGCTCAGGGACACGGTGAAAGTTATGTTTTGCCCGACGAAAGCTGATGAACAACTACGCTGGCCTCCAGATCCCCCACCATTCCGCGATGAACCGTTTCTTGGTTCGGTGGTGGCGGTAGGCACATGAAAAGAGCGCCAGCGTTGCCGCTGGCGCTCTCGTTTCCGTGACCGGGCCGGCTTGACGCCGGCCCGGTAACCCTGGTCCTTGACCTTAGAAGTCGGCGGTCAGGGTAATGCCGTAGGTCCGCGGCGTGGTGCCCTGCTCGAACGAGAACAGGAACGCCACCGGGGTGACCGAGAGACGCTCGATCTCGTTGGTCAGGTTCTTGCCCCACAGCGAGACGCGGTACTTGCTATCCGGCGACTCCCAGCTGATCTGGGCGTCGACCAGCAGCATGGAACGCCGGTCGCCCCGCGGCAGGAACACACCCGTCGTCGCCATCTTGGAGGTGTAGCCGAAGCTGTTGCCGATGCTGATGTTGCCCATGTCGCCGATCGGGAAGTCGTAGGTCCAGCCCAGGTTGGCGATCAGCTTGGGCGCGAAGCCCAACTTCAGGTCGCTGAAGTCGGTGAACGCGATCCAGGTGCCGTTGGGCAACTGGGTGGCGCCCGGGCCGCAGAGCCCGCGACCATTGGCCGGCGTCGCGAACGGCTCGGGGCCGTCCAGGTCGGCGCAGTAGCTGGTGTACTTGATGTCGTTGTAGGCCATGTTGGCGTTGATGGTCAGGCCGTCGACCGGAATCAGCACCACTTCAAGCTCGACGCCGTAGGCGCGGGCGTCGGCGTTGTTGGAGATGAAGGTCTCCTGGCCGGACGGGTTGTTGGCCGGGCGGATGACCTGGCGCTGCAGGCCCTTCAGCTTCTGATAGTAGATGTTGCCGTTGAACTGCAGCCGGCTGTCGAACCACTCGGTCTTGAAACCGCCCTCGAAGTTGTCGATCAGCTCTTCGCCATAGGGCGAGCCGATGAAGGTGGTGTAGGCCGAGGCGTTGTTGACGAAGCCGCCGGACTTGTAGGCGCGCTGCCAGAACGCGAACAGCAGCACGTCGTCGCTGACCTTGAAGTTCAGGCCGACGCGCGGGGCGAAGTTGTCCCAGGTGTCGCCTTCCTGGTTCTCCCACAAGGCGTAGCAGGGCGCGGCCGCTGTGCCCAGGGTGCCGATCGGCGAGCAGGCCGGGGCGCTGCTGTTCATCGGGAACCGCGAAAAGTCGGATTTGGGGTCGAGACCCTGGTTGCGGACCGAGTTATTCGGGGCCGAGAAGATGTTGTACTTCTTCTCCCACGAATAGCGGACACCGGCGACGGCGCTGACCCAGTCGGTGATGTGCACCTCGACCTGGGCATAGGCCGCCCAGGTTTTGCGCTCCTGGCCGTTCTGGAAGTAGGACATCAGCGGGTTGTCCAGGGTGAACCGGCCGATGCCCGGCGTCCACAGAACCTGGCCCAACTGATAGCTGTCATAGAGGTAGAACACGCCGGCGATCAGGTCGACGACTTCGGAGAAGTCCGACACGAAATGACCTTCGAACTGGTAGGTCTCGTAGGTCTGGAACCGGGTCGACGCGAAGAAGTCGACGTTGAGGCCGTCGGTGTCGGTATTGATCAGGTCGCGCTGGTGCTGGTAGTTGCCGGTCAGGCTGAAGGTACCGAAATCGGTGGTGTAGTCGGCGTTCAGCGTGGCGGTGTAGCTGTTCAGGTCCGAGCTGTTGTAGGGCAGGTTATAGCCGACCTCGAACGGATCGTTGTTCTTGTCCTTGTCGATGCCCAGGCCAGCGTCGCCGAAATAGTTCAACTGGGCGCCCGGGTAAAAGACCTGCATCAGGTCGGTGTTGCAGTTGTAGGCGGTCGGCGTGCCGAGGCCGCCGCACAGCGGGTTGGACGGCGTGCGCGGGTCATAGACCGGGGCGAGCGACACGGTGCCGTCGCCGCGTTGGCGGATGAACTCGGTGGTCAGCGTGATGTCGAGGGCGTCGTTCGGCGTGAGCCGGAAGCTCGGCCGGAAATAGACGTACTTGTTGCCCTGGATGCGGGTGCCCTTCAGATCCTCGTCGACGGTCTGGGTGATGGGATCATAGCCGTCGTTCTTGTAGAAACCGGAGTCCTTGTAGAACTGGCCGGCAAGGCGCATGGCGAACTTGTCCTGCACGATCGGGATGTTGCCGATCAGGCCGACGACCAGCTTGCCGGGGTTGCCGTATTGCAGGCTTGCCTTGCCGCTGTACTCGGTGACGTCCGGCTTCTTGGTGGTCAGGGTGATGGCGCCCGAATAGGCGTTGCGGCCGTAGATCGTGCCCTGCGGGCCGCGCAGCATTTCGACCGATTCGACGTCGAGCAGGTTGGCCACCGCCCAGGCGTTGCGCGGCTGGTAGACGCCGTCGATGAAGATGGCGACGTGCGGATCGTCGAAGCTTTCGATGCCCGCCGTGCCGATGCCGCGGACGGTGAACGACGACGCGTTGTGGAACAGGCCCACATGCTGCAGCTGGACCGACGGCGCCAGCTTGTTCAGGTCCTCGAGGTTGACCGCGAACTTGCGCTCGATCGCCACGCTCGAGAACGCGGTCACCGGAATCGGCACTTCCTGCACCGACTCTTCTTTCTTCTGCGCCGAGGAGATGACCGTCTCGATCCCGCCCTTCTGCGAGAACAGACTCTGGTCACCGGGCTGATTCGCTGGCGGCGGATCCTGCGCATAGGCCGCGCCGGCGCTCAGAATCGCGGCCGTCACGGCCAGCGACGTCGTTAACTTCATGGATTTCATGGGCATTCCCCCCGGTTTCAAAAAAAGCGGAGAGCCCCGTTGGGACTCCGCGCCGTAGCGTTGCTTGTTCTTGGTTCTTGCTGGTTTTTACACCAGGGTGCAGGATTGAAAAACAATAAACTTATAATCTGCTTTTAAACATTGGCCCTGTGATATTTTTGCATCTTCTGCCGGTTTTTTTTGGACGGCGCCCTGCGGTCCACGCCAAATCGGGGCGGGCAACGCCCTTTTTTCTTTACCTTTGCGCGGTCCACGGCGGCGCGCTAGGCTTCGCCGCGCACCAAACGGAACGACCAGGGGAGAGCTTCATGTCAGACGCCGCGCAACGCGCGCTCGATCACATCGACATCTACACCACCATGTCACGCTACTGCCACGGCGTGGACCGCTGCGACCTCGCCATCCTGAAGTCGGCGTTCTGGCCCGACGCCACCTGCAACTATTCCGACCAGGACATCGACGCCATGACCTGGGCCGAGAACTGCGTCAAGGGCATCAGCCAGATGGAGCGCACGCTGCACACCATCGGCAACCACTGGATCAAGCTGGACGGCGACAAGGCGACTGGCGAGACCTACTGCCTGGCCTACCACCTGCTGAAGAACGAACAGGGCGTGCTGACCGACATGCTGGTGGGCGGCCGCTACCTGGACCACTTCGAGAAGCGTGGCGGCGAATGGAAGATCAAGAGCCGCTTCTATACCATGGACTGGAACCACAACATCCCGTCCACCGGCAACTGGACAAGCGGCATGCTCGGCGGCCTGAATACCGGCGCGCGCACGCCCAACGACCATTACGACCGCGTCTTCGGCTGATCCCATGGACACCATCGACTGGTTCGCCTGGCGCATCATCATCGGCCTGGGCTGCATGTGGCTGGGCGGCGGCATCTTCATCGTCAAGGGGCTGCCGCGCCAGTTGAGGCGCGGCCCGCAGCCGACGGCGCCCAAGAGCACGCCTGAGCGGTTCGGCCTGTTCTGGCTGGACCAGTACTGCTACATCGGCCTGACCCTGCTGATCGGCGGCCTTGTGCTGGTGCTGATCAGCCTGGTCGGCGGGCGCGGATAGGGCGATGGATTTCGACTTCCGCAACATGGAGCGCATGGACCGCTACAAGCTGATGGTGTCGTCCATCGTGCCGCGGCCCATCGCGCTGGTGACCACCATCAGCCGCGACGGCATCGTCAACACCGCCCCGTTCAGCTTCTTCAACGCGGTGAGCGCCGAACCGCCGCTGGTGGTGCTGGGCCTCGAGGTCACCGACTACGCGCCGCGCAAGGATACTGGCGACAACATCCGCGACAGCGGCGAGTTCGTCGTCAGCCTGGTGAGCGAGACCATCGCGCCGCAGATGAACCTGTGCGCCATGGACTTCCCCACCGACGAGGACGAGATGGCCCAAAGCGGCCTGACCGCCGCGCCCAGCACGATCGTGAAGCCGCCCTATGTCAAGGAATCGCCGGTCAGCTTCGAGTGCAAGCGCGTGGTGACCATGGAAGTGGGCACCGGCAACCGCGTCGTCATCGGCGAGGTGGTCTACATGCATGTCGACGACCGGTTCATCGACAGCGAGAAGATGTATGTGGACGCGCCCGCCATGCAGCTGATCGGCCGCATGCACGGCCGTGGCTGGTACGTCAGGACGGGGGACGCGTTCGACATGCCACGCATCGACTACAGGGTGTGGGCGGCCGAACGCGACAGGAAGAGGGGAACACGAGGATGAACACGCCGGGCATACCGATCACGCTGTTCTACGCCGGCATCATGGGACTGCTGGCCGTGGCGCTCGCCACCCAGGTGCTGTGGGCGCGCATCAACGCCAAGAAGCTGCCGGACTGGAAGCCCGACACCACCATGCGGGTGCAGGCCAACTTCGTCGAGAACGTGCCGCTGGCGCTGATCCTGCTGTACCTGCTCGAAGCCGGCGGCGCGCCCGTCCCGATCGTCCATGTGCTGGGCGGCGCGCTGGTGATCGCCCGCCTGCTCCACACGTGGGGCTACAGCAGCAACCCCGGCGCGACCTATCCGCGGCTGATCGGTGCCCAGGTCACCTTCCTGCTGCTGTCGATCATGGGCTTCGGCGCCATCTACCTGTCGCTCGCGCCGAGGTTTTAGGGCACGCGCCGGGTGATACCCGCCTCGCGCGCCGCACTCGTCATGCGGGAATAATCCTTACCGTGTCCCCGAGCTTGTCGAAGGGCCTTGCACGAGCGCTGGAGCAAGGCCCTTCGACAAGCTCAGGGACACGGATAAAGGGGAGGCTTGCATAGAAATAAAGGGCGCGGCCATCGCTGACCGCGCCCCCTTCTATCAGGTAACCGAAAGCCTTACCGGCCCTTCCAGTTGGGCTTGCGCTTTTCCGAGAAGGCCTTCGGGCCTTCGATGAAGTCCTCGCTGTCGCGCATCTTCTGGGTCATCGGATAGACTTCCTCGATGGCTTGCTCCAGCGTCGCGGCGTCGAAGCCCTTGTAGACCGCTTCCTTGGTGGCGCGCACCGAGATGGGCGAGGCTTCCAGGATCTCGGCGGCCCAGCGGCGCGCGGCGGTCATCAGGTCGGCGTGTGGCACCACTTCGTTGACGAAGCCGAAGCGCAGGCCGTCCTCGGCGCTCATGCGCTTGCCGGTCAGCATCATGCCCATGGCCTGCTTCAGCGGCATGGTGCGCGGCAGGCGGTGGACGCCGCCCGCGCCCGCCATCAGGCCGACGCGGACTTCCGGCAGCGCGAACACCGCCTTGTCGGAGGCGACGATGATGTCGCAGGCCAGCGCGATCTCGAAGCCGCCACCCATGGCGACGCCGTTCACCGCCGCGATCACCGGCTTGAACAGGTCGAAGCGCGAGGTGATGCCGCCGAAGCCGGTCTTGACCTTCCAGCGCTTGCCGCCGGCTGCCTGGTATTTCAGGTCGTTGCCGGCCGAGAAGGCCCGGTCGCCGGCGCCGGTGACGATGGCCACCCACAGGCTGTCGTCGCCCGCGAACGCGTCGAACGCCGCCTGCATCTCCTCATGCATGGGCGAGTGACAGGCGTTCATCACGTCGGGCCGGTTCATGGTCAGGATGAACAGGTTGCCGTCGCGTTCGGTCTTGATGAATTCGTAGCTGGACATGCACGCTTCCCCGTTGCGAGATGTGGCGCCGAGCCGCCGTGACTTTCGGGCGGAATTTCCCTTGCGATGCCGGGGAAAATGCCCTTTGTTGGCGCGGCCTGTAAGTGTTCCCGGGGAGATAAAGCACATGAAGAACGGCAAGGTCAAACTGGATATCGACGGTTCGGTCGCCGTCCTCACCCTCAACGATCCGACCGCGCTCAACGCCGTATCGGTCCCCATGCTGGAAGACATCCAGGCGGCGCTCGACGCGCTTGAGGCCGGGGACAGCGGCGTGCGCTGCCTGATCCTCACCGGAGAGGGCCGCGGCTTCTGCGCCGGCGCCAATCTGGGCGGCGGCATCTCGCGCGAGCCGGGCGCCAGGAACAGCGACGCGGGCGACGTGCTCGAGCGCTTCTATCATCCGATCCTGAAGCGCCTGCGCGACCTGCCCTTCCCGATGATCACCGCCGTCAACGGCGTGGCCGCGGGCGTCGGCATGAGTTTCGCGCTGATGGGCGACATGATCCTCGCCGCCAAATCCAGCTATTTCCTGCAGGCGTTCCGCCGCATCGGCCTGGTGCCGGATGGCGGCTCGACCTACCTGCTGCCGCGCCTCGTCGGCCTGGCCCGCGCCAAGGAGCTGTCGCTGATGGCCGACAAGCTGCCGGCGCCGACCGCGCTGGAATGGGGCCTGATCAACCGGGTCTACGAGGATGACGCGCTGATGGGCGAGGCGAGGAAGCTGGCCACCGAGCTGGCCAACGGCCCGACCGTGGCGCTGGGCCTGATCCGCAAGCTGTACTGGAACAGCCCGCTCAACACCTACGACGACCAGCTCGACCTGGAACGCAACAGCCAGAAGATCGCGGGCCGCACCGAGGATTTCGGCGAGGGCGTGAAGGCGTTCTTCGAGAAGCGTCCGGCCCAGTTCAAGGGCAAGTAGCCCCATGGTCGACGGCCCGCTCTCCGGCCTCCTGGTCGTCGACCTGACGCGCGTGCTGGCGGGGCCGTACTGCACCATGGTGCTGGCCGACATGGGCGCGCGGGTGATCAAGGTGGAGACGCCCGTGACCGGCGACGACAGCCGCCACATCGGGCCGTTCATCGAGGACAAGTCGGCCTATTTCATGTCGCTCAACCGCGGCAAGGAAAGCATCGCGCTCGACCTCAAGGCCGACGGCGACCGGGCCATCTTCGAGGACCTGCTGGCCCGCGCCGACATCCTGGTGGAGAACTACCGACCCGGCGTGATGGAGAAGCTGGGCTATGGCTGGGAGGCGATGCATGCGCGCTTTCCCCGACTGATCTACGCCGCCGCGTCGGGTTTCGGCCATACCGGACCCTACAAGTCGCGCCCCGCCTACGACATGGTTGTCCAGGGCATGGGCGGCATCATGAGCATCACCGGCCATCCGGGCGGCCCGCCGACCCGGGTCGGCAGCTCGGTGGGCGACATCACCGCCGGCCTGTTCGCCACCATCGGCATCAACGCCGCGCTCTATCACCGGGCCACGACCGGCCTGGGCATGAAGATCGACGTGGCCATGCTGGACTGCCAGATCGCCATCCTGGAGAACGCCATCGCCCGCTATGCGGCGACCGGCGTCGCGCCCGGCCCGCTGGGCGCGCGGCATCCGTCGATCACCCCGTTCGCCGCCTACCAGGCGCAGGACGGCTGGATCGTCATCGCCGCCGGCAACAACAGCCTGTTCGAGAAGCTGTGCGTCGTGCTCGGGCGGCCCGACCTGCTGGCCGATCCCGACTTCGCCACCAACGACGCGCGCACCACCAATGTGGACCGGCTGGCGCACGAGATGGAATTCACCCTGCGCCACCGGCCCGTCGCGTTCTGGATGGTGGCGCTGGAGCAGGCGGGCGTCCCGTGCGGACCGATCAACAATGTCCAGCAGGCGCTCGACGACCCGCATGTGCGCGCCCGCAACATGGTGGTGACCGTCGACGACCCGGTCACCGGACCGCTGGAGATCGCCGGCAATCCGATCAAGCTGTCGGCCTTCGCCGATCCGCCGACGCGGGATCCGGTGCCCGACCTGGATGGAGATCGTGCCGCGATCCTGGCGTGGCTCGGGCGCTGAGCGCAATTCAACCGTCACAACGGCGCGGTGGTTGACGGGCGGCTTCCATGCTAGGGAATCCGTCATGAGCGGCGATCCCCTGAAGCTTCCGCCACCGGCGCGGGAGACATTCCTGAACCGGACGCTGTACCGGGTGCGGCGCGCATGGAAAGACGTGCGCGACGGCGCGGTCGCCATCGCCGCCGGCGGCGACATCGGCGCCGACCTGCCGGCCGCCAAGCTGGAGGCGGTGCGCCGCCAGATCGCCGACTGCATCGCCGGTCCCGGCGGCGAGTTCGCCGCCCGCGCCCGCGCCGCCGGGCTGGGCCGGCTCTACCTGTCGTTCGACGACACCGGCCGCCGCCGCTTCCTGACACTGCTGGCCGAGCGCTTCGCCACCGACGCCGATGCGCTGACCGCCGGCGTCGACGCCTGGCGCGAGGCCGCCACGGTCGAGGCGCGGGTGAAAGCCGAGCGCCGCATGAAGGAGGCGCTGACGCCGCCGCGCCTGCGGCTGCTGCGCCAGTTCAACGCGCTGCCCCAGGGTGTGAAGTTCCTGGTCGACCTGCGCGCCGACCTGCTGGCGGTGCGCGACATGTCGCCCCAGCTCGCCGCCCTCGACGACGACCTGCGCGAGCTGCTCGAATCCTGGTTCGACCTGGGCTTTCTCGACCTGCGCCAGATCACCTGGCAGTCGCCCGCCGCGCTGCTCGAGAAGCTGATCGCCTATGAGGCGGTGCACGAGATCAAGTCGTGGGACGACCTGCGCAACCGCCTGGAATCCGACCGGCGCTGCTTTGCCCTGTTCCATCCGCGCATGCCGGACGAGCCGCTGGCCTTCGTCGAGGTGGCGCTGGTCAAGGGTCTGGCCGGCGACGTGCAGGTGCTGCTCGACCGCGACGCGCCCACCGGCGAGCCGAAGACCGCCGACACCGCCATCTTCTATTCCATCTCCAACACCCAGAAGGGCCTGCAGGGCGTCAGCTTCGGCGAGCACCTGATCAAGAAGGCGGCCGAGGCGCTGGGCCGCGACCTACCCGGCCTGAAGCAGTTCGCCACCCTGTCGCCGGTGCCCGGCTTCCGCCGCTGGCTGGACCGGGCCGCCGCCGATCACGAAGACGTGATCTTCCAGCCGGGCGACGCCCAGCGCTACCAGTCGCTGAAGTCGCTGGCCCAGGCCGACGTGGCCGATACCGCCGGAACCCGAGACTTCATCCATCGCATGGCCGGCTGGTATTTCGCCCAGCGCAACCGGCAGCACCAGCCCATCGATCCGGTCGCCCGCTTCCACCTGCGCAACGGCGCGCGGCTGGAACGCCTCAACTGGCCCGCCGACCGCTCGGCCAACGGCTGGGCGCAATCCTACGGATTGATGGTGAATTATCTTTATGATCTCAACCGCGTGGAAACCAATCATGAGGGCTACATGCGCGACGGAACTGTGGTAGTCTCCCGCCCGTTAAGGGAGCTGACACAGCGAACGCGCGCCCTTGAATCATAGATTTTGGGTGCTTTGGCCCTGCCACGCACAACAAAATGATTCGATAGAGGGGGGAAACGCGCACTTGTTGTTTGTAAGATTCCATTGGATGTGCAAAAGTTGCTCGTCCTGTAGCCGTCTCTGGGAAGAGGAGTAAAATCGAATGAAAGGGATGTGGAAAATCGTTCTGCCGGTAGCCGTAATGGGCCTGGCGCTTTCCGCTTGCGAAAAGAAGACCGAAGAAGCCCCGGCTGAGGCGCCGGCGGTAGAAGCACCGGCTGAGCCGGCGCCGGAAGCCGCTCCGGCCGATCCGGCCATGGAAGCCCCGGCCGAAGCACCGGCCGATGGCATGGCGCCCCCCGCTGACGGGGCCGCTCCGGCCGAGACCAAGGAAGGCGCGCCGACTCCGTAAGGACGGCATCTTCTTGAGTTCAGGAAAGGGCTTCCGGACCTTCCGGGAGCCCTTTTCGTTTTCGCGTGCCGCTGTGCGCCGGCGCCGCGCGACACCGGAATCGGCATAGGGCGCCGGCCACGCGCCCGCTATAGTGCCGCGCCATGGCGATGCTGCGCTACCTGCGGACCCACCCGTTCTCGACGATGGCGCTGTGCAACATCGCCGGCGATCTTTGCTATGTGGGCTTCGCGTTCGATTCAGAGCAGGCGGTGAGCCTGCCCAAGCTGGCCGGCGCGCTGTTCACCATCCTCGCCCACACCATCCTGCTCGCCTATGGCGACGACCAGGCCCGGCACATCGCGGGGGAAAAGGGCCTGCTGTCCCGGATCGTCCTGCGCCTGCGCGCAAGGGCCCAGCGCGTGCTGGAGAGGATGCCCGACGGGCCGCGAAAATGGGCGCGGGTCAAGCCCATCGGCGTCAGCTTCTCCATGCTGGCGCTGAATGGCGTCGGCCTGCTGGCGGACGCGCTGCGCCACGGCGATCCCGGCAACTGGGCAAGCCTGTCGCAGGTGGCGCTGGGCAGCTTCATCATCCTTGGCTGCGGGTGTTTCGCGGCGGCCGACTTTGTGCGCGGCCAGAGCGCGGCCGACGCCCTGACCACCGCGGCGCCGGTGATCCTGACGCTGGCCACGATCGCGAGCTGGGCGCTGGCCGCCACGACGCTCAACCCGTTCGTGATCGCGTCCATTGTCGTATTCGGCATCTCGAACCTGGCCGGCTACTTCACCCGGATCGAGAAGCCACTGCCGGCGGGCAAGACATGAAGGGCGTCTATCCCGCGACCGACCCCTACGACAACGGCCTGCTCGACGTGGGCGATGGGCATCTAGTCTATTGGGAGACCTGCGGCAATCCGGCGGGGAGGCCCGCGGTGATGCTGCATGGCGGACCCGGGTCGGGCTGTACGCCCGGGATGCGCCGGCTGTTCGACCCCGCGGCATGGCGGATCATCCTGTTCGACCAGCGCGGCAGCGGCCGGAGCACACCCCATGCCAGCGCGCCGGGCGCGGACCTGTCGTCCAACACCACCGCGCACCTGTTGGCCGACATGGAACGGCTGCGCCGGCATCTGGGTGTCGACCGCTGGCTGGTCTGGGCCGCGTCATGGGGCACGACGCTGGCGCTGGCCTATGCGCAGGCCTATCCGGCGCGTGTCACGGGGCTGATCCTGTGCAGCGTGACCACCACGACACCGCGCGAGATCGACTGGATCACGCGCGGTGTCGGCACGTTCTTTCCGGAGGCATGGGAGCGCTTCAACGGGGGCATTCCCGAGGCCGTCCGGACCGGCAATCCGGTCGAGGATTATCACCGGCTGCTGATGCATCCCGACCCGGCCGTTCACGACAAGGCGGCGCGGCACTGGTGCGACTGGGAGACGGCGATCGTCGCCGTCCACCCGGATCACAACCCCCATCCCCGTTACGAGGATCCGGCGTTCCGCCTGGGTTTCGCCCGGCTGGTGACGCACTACTGGCGCCATGCCGCCTGGCTGGAGGACGGCGCGTTGCTGCGGGACGCAGGCCGGCTGGCGGGCGTTCCCGGCATCCTGATCCACGGCCTGCTGGACCAGACCGGTCCGCTGATCACCGCGCGCCGCCTCGCCGACGCGTGGCCGGGCAGCGATCTGGTGGTGGTCGGCCGCGCCGGCCACGACGCCCGCGACCCCGGCATGAACGAGGCCGTGATCGCGGCGACGGACCGGTTCGCGGCCGGCGGACACTGATCTCGCCGGGCGCGGCGGCCTGGGCATGCCCGTGCCGATGCCCGGCGCTTCCACCGGCATGTTGCCTTCGGCCCACGCGATCGAGAACGGAAACGAGGAAGGGCGGCGTCAGAAGAACGACGAACTCATGGAAGCCGTTTCCCTCTCACGCTGAGGTGCTTGCCTGAGGGTCGGATTCGGAGGTGACGCGCGGCGTCAGCGTCCGCCGGGCATGTTCGGCATCTCCGAATGATCGACGGGCGCCTTGGCCGCCGGCGGCTCGCGGCGTGCCGGCGAACCGAAGTTCGGGTCGTCGCTGACCCGGCGCGCCAGGCCCGATTTCGGGTGGCGGTACCAGCCCGGATCGCCGTAGTCGCCGGGAGCCAGGTCGTCGCGCACCTTGACCACGGTGAACATGCCGCCCATCTCGATCGGGCCGAAGGGACCCTCGCCGCTCATCATCGGCGGCGTGTTCTCGGGTCCCTTCAGCATGCCCATCGCGACATGCTCGCCGTGCTCGGCCATGCCGTCCCTGCCCATGGCCATGTAGCCCGGCAGGATCGACCGGATATCCTTCTCGACGCCGGACTGATCCACGCCGATGGGATTGGGAAGCTGGTGTCCCATCGGCCCCATGGTGTGGTGCGACATGTGGCAGTGCAGCGCCCAGTCGCCCGGGATGGCGTCGAACTCGATGTCGCGCATCTGGCCGACACCGATGATCTCGGTCACCTCGGTGCGCCATGACGACCGCGGCCAGCGTCCGCCGTCGCCGCCGGTCACCCGGAACTGCACGCCGTGCAGGTGGATCGGATGGTTCCACATCGAGAGGTTGCCGATCCTGATCCGCACCCGCTCGCCGGTGCGCGCGACGATGGGATCGATGGCCGGGAAGGTCTTGCTGTTGAAGGTCCACAGGTCGAATTCCTGCATGACCGCGGGATCGGGCCGGTAGGTGCCGGGATGCAGCGCCCAGTTGTGCAGCAGGAAGGCATAGTCGCGGTCGATCCGCTCCGGCTCGCCGCCCTTCGGATAGATGATGAAGAGGCCCATCATGCCCAGCGCCATCTGGGTCATCTCGTCAGCATGCGGATGGTACATGTGCGATCCATGCTGCCGGAGGGTGAACTCATAGGCATAGGTTTCGCCCGGCTTGATATGGGGCTGCGACAGCCCGCCGACGCCGTCCATGCCGCTGGGCAGGTAGAGCCCGTGCCAATGCACGGAGGTATGCTCACCGAGCCGGTTGGTGACGTAGATGCGCACGCGGTCGCCTTCGACCGCTTCGATGGTCGGGCCTGGAGTCGAGCCGTTGTAGCCCCAGCACTTCGCCCTGACACCGGGAGCGAATTCGTGGTCGACCTCCTCGGCCACGAGGTGGAACTCCTTTACGCCCCCGTTCATGCGGTGGGGCAGGGTCCAGCCGTTCAGGGTGCGTACGGGCACGGAGAGACGAGGTCCCCCATGGCCGCCATGGGCGGCCATGGGGTCCATCGTCTCGGCCGCGCGCGCTCCGTCACCCCTGGCCAGGCCGCCGGTCGCCATGGCTGCGGCCGACCCCATACCAATCGCCGCGAGGAGCTTGCGCCGCGTGACCATTACTGGCCGTCCTTGTGGTGTTCGTGCCGGGGCGCCGCGGTGTCGTTCCCATGGGCCTCGTGGCCGCCGGAATGGTCATGGCCCGCGGCGTCGCCCTGGCCATGCATCCCGCTCATGCACTTGTCGTGCATCGCCTTCATGGCCGGGTCGTTCATGTCCATCTTGCTCATGTCCATGGTCTTCATCGCCGGACACTCGTGCGCCGTCGCGCCGCCTTCCGGATGCTTGCCCGGATCATCGGCCAGAGCCGGCGCCGCAGCCGCGGCGACGGCAACCGAGAACAGCAGGGTGAGAAAGGCCTTCATGGTAATCTCCTAATGTTGATGGTGGTGAGCGCCGGATGGGGAGCCGTCCCCGCCGCCACCGTCCGGCGCATCGGTCGCGGGCTGGGATGAGTCTGGCGTATCCATGGCTGGCATCGCCCCATGCCCGGCATGACCGGGCACTTCGGGCACCGGGGGCTCGACCGTTTCGCCGCCAGACCCTTGGGGAAGAGGCAGGTCGGCCGCGACCTGCCGGCTCAGCTCGGTGCGGGCGACCCAATAGTCGCGCACGGCTTCCAGATAGCCTTGATAGGCGGTGTATTCGTCCTGCTTCAGCCGCAGCAGATCGAAGACACCGTCGAGCATGTAGTTCACCCGCTCCTGCATGCGGGCGACGATCGCTTCGCGCGCCGGCACCAGGCGGGTCCGATACTCCTCCACCCTTGCCCGCGCGTTGAGCAAGCGTTGGTGGGCAAGCTGAACGTCGTGGCTCGCCGCGATTTCCAGGGCGTCGAGTTCGGCTTGCGCCCGCTCCAGTTCGGACGTGGCGCGCAGCACGCCGGCCTGGTTCTGATTGAAGATCGGCACGGCCAGTGAAACGGTCGGGCCGGTCAGCCTGGTGCGGTCGGTGTCGCGCTCGCGCTCGACGCCGACCTCGATCTCGCTGACGTACCGGAACCGCCTGGTAAGCGTCACACCCGACCGAAGCAACTCGACCTCCTTGCGCGCGGCGGCCAGGTCGAGACGATAGGCATCGGCGAGGCCGTGCAGCACGCCGACGTCGATGTCCCCGTCGGGCGGCAGTTCCAGCGCTGCCGGTGCCCGCCACGCTTCGCCATTGGCACGCACGCCGAGTAGGGTGCCCAGGTCGTTCCGCGCCCGCGCCACCCGCGCCTGGGCATCAAGCAACTGCAGCGCGGCCTCGGATGCCGCGGCCTGTTCGGCGCGCAGTTGCAGCGCCGGCATGTTCCCGGCGTCGTGGAACCGCTGGGCCAGGTCGGCCGAGGCGCGGGCCGCCCTGGCCGCCACCTCGCGCATGGCGGCGACCTGCTGGGCGCTCACCAGAGTGTAGTAGGCCTTCTGAACCTCCGCGGTCAGGCGCAGGATGTCGTGTCCGACCAGTGCCTTGGCGCGCTCGAATTCGCCCTCGGCGATGCGGCTGCGCATCGGCAGCATCAGCAGATTGGTGAAGTTCTGCACGAGCCCCATCGTCACCTGGTTCGCCGCGCCGATGGCGCTGGGATCCAGCACGGTCAGGGAAAAGGTGGGATTGCCGAGGCGCCCCGCCTCGTAGACGTCGGCCCCGGACAGGCCGAGCTGGGCATAGGCCTTGCGCAGTTGCGGGTTCCGCAGCAGCGCGATCTGCACGGCGTCCTGCGCGGAAAGCGGCCGGTCGGGCAGAACGGCCGGCTGGTCGGGTGGCGATGGCGCGGGGATCATGGGGCCGCCGCGCGCGGCAACCGCGTTTGCGACGTCGGCCATCCCGCGATCGGCCGGAATCGCCGCGCACCCGGAGACAGCGAGCGCTCCGGCCGACACCGCCAACAGCAGATACAACGTCCTGGCAACCAAGCGGATCCTCCATGGTCGAACGATTGAGGAGGTTCGCGACGCCGCGCCGCGCGCGGCCAACTGACCGTGGTCCCGGCGCCCTGTCAGGAACCTCTGTGATCGACTACGAGAACCTCGGTGGTCGAAGAGGGAGCGCGGCCGCTGCGTCGGCGATGAACGATGGCGTATGCGCCGGCACGAGGCCCGACGCACCGGTGTCCACACCGATTTCGTCGAACGTCGCCATCACCAGACCGCCCGCGCAGGCCGTGTGACAGGATCCGGCGCAGGCGCAGCCACAGGTACATCCGGCGTCCGTGCGATGCTGGGCCGCCTGCTGGTGCAGGTGGTCGACCGTGGCGCCGGTCCGCATGCCGTGGTGATGCATAGACTCGGAAGCTGTCGATACCGGCGCGGGAGCGTCCGGGACGCCCACGTGGCGTTCGCAATGCGTCATTGCGCCGACGGATGCCGTTGCCGCCACCGGCAGAACGAGCGCGATCACCAGGACCAGCACGCCGCGGAAGATGTTCATATCGTCAATATCGCGCCCCATGGGCGGCATTGCAAGCCGCCTCGATCCGGGAATTTTCTTGGAGTCCTGTGACATGGTGACGGATTTCGGCGACAGTGCATTTAATGTGCGCGACGTGAATCTAGTTAACGCAATGTCCGCCGAAATTCCCTGAATTTCATGCAACTCTGAGGTTGCATGATGCGTCGTCTCGGTGCTAACTGAACCGGTGGACCTTGACCCTATCTTCAAAGCACTAGCCGATCCTACCCGTCGGCGCCTTATCGATGAACTCGACGAACGGAGCGGGCAGACGCTCTTTGAACTCCATGTGAGGATGATCTACTGGCACGGGCTTGCGCTCTCGCGCCAAGCTCTCTCTAAGCATCTGGTTCTGCTGGAAAAAGCCGGCCTGGTCCGCAGCGAATGGGAGTGGCGGTCGAAGCACCACTACTTGGTGCGGGAGCCGCTGGAGCGCATGTGGCAACTTTGGCTTGGGCCTATCGCAGGATATTCAACAAGAGGAGCGAACAATGAAAATCGTAGTGACGAGCGTGCTCGTTGACGATCAGGCGAGGGCGTTGGCATTTTACCGGGACATACTGCGTTTCGAACTGAAGCATGACATTCCGCTGGGTCAGCATCGCTGGCTAACGCTTACATCGCCCGGTGATCCGGAGGGTGTTGAGTTGTTGCTGGAACCCGACGTGCACCCGGCAGCGCGGCCCTTCAAGGCAGCTCTCAAGCAGGATGGGATCCCTTACACCTCGTTCGGGGTAGACGACGTGCACGCTGAGCACGCACGGCTCTCCGCCGCGGGAGTCCGTTTTACTCAGGCGCCGGCTAACATGGGCCCAGTAACAACCGCCGTGTTCGACGACACTTGTGGTAATCTGATTCAGATTGCCCAGCGGCATTGAGAACAACTGTTGGCGAGTGCCTTGAATATCGACGAGGTCGGGCCGTTGCGAAAACGTGCCTGAACCGGCTGTGCCATCAAGCTTCGGGAGAGTACCGATGCCCATCACCGGCGGCTGCCATTGCGGAACGATCCGCTATCAGGCGGAAGGCGACCCGCTCAATCATTCGCTGTGCCATTGCAGCGACTGCCGGCGCCACGCCGGCGCGCCCATGGTCGGCTGGACCATGTATCCCGCCACCGCGGTGACGGTGACGCAGGGCCGCCCGAAGATCTACGAGTCTTCGGCCAATGGACGGCGGCATTTTTGCGCCGATTGCGGCACCGGACTCTTCTATACCAATGCCGAGATCCTGCCCGGCATCATCGACGTCCAGAGCGCGACCTATGACGACCCGGACGCGGTGCCGGCCCAGGCGCATATCCAGGTCGCCGACCGCATCCGCTGGATGGAGCACGCGCACGAGTTGCCGGCGTTCGAGCGCTATCCGCGGCAGTAGGCGCCTGCGGGCCCGGCGTTTCGGCGATGGCGCCGTTTCGATGGCGGTGCATGCAATGCGCTCTCGGCGAAATCCTTCATGGGTTTCGTTCTCCCCGCGCAAGGGACGCGGCCTGTGTCCAACTGACGTCCGTGACGAGTGGGTCGGCATGCCGGTGCGCCAGCCGCCACTCGGATCCTTCGCGCCGATAGACCAGGGTAACGCGCAGCGCCCACTCCTGGCCCGGCAGCCCTCCCACCTCGACATGGGACCGTTCGATGAGTGCCAGCACGACCATGTCGGCGGATGCGTAGGCCTGGACCAGTTCCTGCTTGAACGTGCCGTTTCTGAAGAACCGGCCCATCCGCTCCCAGCGTTCGGTCGACATGTCCGAGCCGCGGGTTGGGGTGCCGCCGAACGGGGACATCAGCGTAAAGTCACCCGTATAGGCGAGCAACGCCCGATAGGCGTCGATATCTCCGCGCATGAGCGCGGCATTCGAGTTGAGCGATAGCCGGATGAGTTCGGCGGCCAGGCCGTCATGAGCGGCCGCGGGTATCGGATGTAGGGAAGCTGGCATGCGTATCTCCTGTCCTCAATGATCGAAAGGCGAGGCAACCAGACACCCCCTCGTTCGAGCGAGAGATCGCAATTTCATCTTGCTGAATACAGTGATATGATTTCAACGATATGCTGAACAAAACTGATCTCCTACGCGCCGATCTCAACCTGCTCGTCCTCTTCGAGGCCGTGATCGAGGAACGTCACGTCGGCAGGGCGGCGGAGCGGCTGAACCTGACACCGTCTGCTGTAAGCCACGGACTGGGCCGGCTGCGCCGCCTGCTGAACGATCCGCTGTTCCTGAGAACGCCAAGGGGGGTCGTGCCGACGGCGCGAGCCACGGAGTTGGCGGCCCCCATCGCAGACGCGCTGGCGCGGGTGCAAAGCATCGTCTCGAGCGCAGCGCCCTTCGATCCGATGACGTCCACGCGCCGCCTCACCATTGGGGCTCCCGACGCCATTTCGACGGTCTGCGTGCCGCCGCTGCTTGGCACGCTGCAGCAGACCGCGCCCGGCATCAACATCAGCGTGCGCCAACTACTGCCGACGCAAGGGGAAACATCGCCGGAGCGTGCCTGGCAGTCCACCTTCGCCGAACTCGACGCACGTGCGATCGACATCGCCATCGTTCCTACCGACGACATCCCCGCGCGCTTCTTCAAGCGACGCCTCTATGTAGAAGACTTCGTCGTCGCCATGCGCGACGGGCATCCTCTCGCGGACGATCTGACGCTCGAACGATATTGCGAAATGCAGCATCTGGTCGTCTCCGTGACCGGCGATCCGTATGGCTTTGTCGATCGCATGCTCGCGGAACAAGGCCGCTCGCGGCGAACCGTGCTTACTGTTCCGAATTTCTTGTTCGCCCTCGCAGCGATCTCCGAGACCGACCTCGTCGCGGCATTGCCCAGGCGCTTCGTGGCAATGCATGCGGCCCGCTTCGGAGTCATTGGCCGGGAGCCACCACTTTCGCTGGGTCGTTTCGGGTTGAACGTCATAGCACCCAAGGTCGCGACACTGGATGCGGGCCTGGCCTGGCTCTTCGATATGCTTGCCCCGCCACAACGGGAGCCGGAAGACCGCCACAAGATCCCGGCCAAAAGCGGTTCGAAGTCGTAGTTGGGACCGCAACGTCAGGAGCCAACGCTTCCTTCGGCTTGACGCTTCCATTCAATTCGCGGACGAGGCTCGGCGCTCATAGTGAATACCATGTGGCGCGCGCCTTGCCGTGCTGCCGCACACGCCTGTCTGCGACCAGTTCGCGCAGACGCACCTTTAGCGTGTTCCGATTTGCGCCGGTGATCGACGCAAGCTGCGAGATCGTCAGGCGCTCTTTCGCCCGCAGCGCTTTGAGGACCTCGAGCGATAGGTCCGCCAAATCGGCCTCGCTGGCCTGAGCGATCCGTTCACGGTCTAGTCGTGCCGCAAGGTCATCCTTCTGCCTCTTGAGAGAACGCAGGAAGAAGCCCACCCAAGGCTGCCAATCCGGTGTTTCGCTCTTGAGGGTCGTCTGCGTACGCCGGAGCGCGTTGTAGTACAGATCTTTGTTTTCCTCGATCACGCGCTCCAGCGAGGCGTACGGCACATAAGCGTAGCCCGCTCGCAGCAAGAGGAGCGTGGTGAGCACGCGCGAGAGCCGCCCGTTTCCATCCTGAAAAGGATGGATCGCCAGAAACGCCACGATGAAGACGGCGATGATGAGGAGAGGGTGTAGTGCTTCCTCATCCAGCGTTTTTCGCGTCCAGGCGACGAGCGCCTCCATCTCGCGCGATGTGTCGAAAGGCGAGGTCGTTTCGAACACGACGCCGATCTCCCGCCCGTCCGCATCGAACGCCACGACATTGTTGGAGAGCGTCTTATAGGAGCCGCGATGGCGCGCATCCTTGTCGCTGTGACGCAGTAAGGTCTGGTGTAGTTGGCGGATATGGTTCTCGGTGAGACGCATGTCGACGTAGGCTTCGAGCACGAGGTCCATCGCCTCGGCGTATCCGGCCACTTCCTGTTCATCGCGCGTCTTGAAGGACTTGATGGAGATCGCCCGCGAGAGCAGGTCCTCGACCTCGGCATCCGATAGCTTCGCGCCCTCGATGCGCGTAGAAGAGCCGACGCTCTCGATGGTCGCCACCTTGCGGAGTGCGCTGAGGCGGTCTGGCGAGAGGGTCTTGAGGGCCTCCCACCTCCCTTTGAACTCATCGATTTCGGCGATGAGCTTCACGAGGTCGGGGCCGAGTATGAACTTGGGCTCCCTCATGCCCGGGGCGCCCTCATATCTGATTCCATACCCAATGATACCCAATTAGACCCGATTATCCATCCTGGTTTCTACAGCCGCCAGCACGTGGATTCGGAACTCGCGGACGGCTATCGGGTATCTGCGGGTGTGGAATTGGGTGCGTGGCCGTCCATGGCAGCCCTGCCCGGAACCCTTAAAATGGCCATGGCGCCTTCCACCCTTTCCAGCCGCGCTCGACCGCACCTGGCACATAGGACGAGCGACTGCACTAGAAAGCGCTGGATTGCGGGCAACTCATTGTCCCCCGAAGAACAATATACTGATGCGAACGCCGAGGGCCTCCGACCACCATCCTTCCTACGACAACGAATTTCTACCGTTGTGTTCTGGCGTGGCTGCGTGCACGAAATAGTAGATTCGGCGGAGTTTGGCCCGCCAGCGTGGATGAAACCGATAACTACGCTTCTGCTGGAGTGCTATGAAATTCTGTCCTTCGGTCCGCGGACGCCACCGGGAGCAGCCGATGCTCGCCAGAGTCACTTCGATCGACTACCAATCGTCTCGTAGGTAGGCGGCCGAACCTTGCTCATTCGCCTCCGCGCGCGCAAGGAACGGCAGGAGATTCAGCGATAGCGACAATGTCATGCTCAGCCGCGCAGCTCTAGTCAATCAATTGGCCGACCTGGGCGTGGGCGGGCGCACCCCCCTCATGGTCCATGCCAGCCTGCGTCGCGTAGGACCGATCGAGGGCGGCGCCGATACACTGCTCGATGCACTGTTCGAAAGCCTGGGTCCGGACGGGACGCTGCTGATGGCGCTAGGCGCCGATGGCGAAGTTCCCTTCGACGCCCTGACGTCACCAGCCGAGAAGGACATGGGTGTGCTCGCGGAGGTTTTCCGGCGGAGAGCAGGGACGCGCGTCAACGATCATGCCGCCGGCCGCTTCGGCGCGGCTGGTCCTCGGAGCGTCGATTTGCTCGAACCGACACCGCTTCACCACTATCACGGTCCTGGATCGGTAATGTCACGGCTTGCCGCGTTCGAGGGCTGGGTGCTGCGTTTGGGTGCCGACCTGGACACGGTCACGCTCACTCATTGGGCTGAGTACATCGCAAACGTGCCGGAGAAGCGCCATGTTCGTATCCGCTACGTGCGAGCGGACATCGGGGAGCAATGGATCGAATCTCTTGACGACACCGAGGGCATCGCAGGTGAGGGAGAATACTTCCCCCAAATCCTGGTGGATTTCCTCGCCGCTGGAAAGGCACGCATCGGTCCCGTCGGATATTGCACGGCAGAGCTCTTCGCAGCGCCCGTGTTTGTCGATTTCGCCGTAGCGTGGATGGAAACGAAGTTCGGCTCACAAGACGATTGAAAGCGTGCGCTTCGCGCTGTGGCGTAGATTTGGCGCGCCCGGAGAGATTCGAACTCCCGACCCCCAGATTCGTAGTCTGGTGCTCTATCCAGCTGAGCTACGGGCGCCTGCGTCAGGCGGCGGAACCTACTCAAATCGTCAGGGCATTGCAAGCGCCGACGCGGGCCGGCGGGACGATTGCCCTTGAACCGAGGGCAGCGCGCCCGACGTCTGGTAAAGGAATTCCGCGGCAGGGCGATGGAACGGCCTGGAACGCTTGTGAGGGTGGGAGCGAATGCCTAAGATCGCCGGGTTCATGAACTTTCTCCCAGCCGTATCATGCCCGTTCCGATGAGCCGCTGCCTGGTGGTTCTGGCCATCCTTGTTCTCGCCGGCTGCGAAGGCGGCGGGTCGTGGCCCAATCTGGCCGACGTGCCGCCGGAGGTGAAGCCCGGCTTCCAGCAGGCATCGACCCTGGCGCCGCCGGCACCGCCCGCGCCGCCCGCCACGCCGTCGCAGGCCCAGGCGGCGATGGCCAAGGCGGCGACTATGGTCGCCGGGCTGGGGGCCAGGCTCGACCAGCACCGCAACCGCTTCTCCCAACTGCAGCAGGATCTGGACGGCCAGTCGCGGCTGCTGGACTCGGACATCGCCGCCGGCAAGGGCACGTCCTCGGACGACTGGAGCAAGGCCCAGGCCGACCTGTCGCGGTTCAATGCCGACGTGGGCACCCTGCGCGACCTGCGCGAGGACGTGGGCGCGGACGCCGCCGCGGCCGGCGGCCTGGTCGCCGACCTGGAACCGGTGGGCCGCGCGACCCTGGACGATGCGGCGAAGCGCCAACTCGAGGCCCTGCGCGGCGCCGTCGACACGGTGCTGGCGGGACTGGGGTCGCTCGACCGCGATATCGGCGACGCCATGACGCGCTGGCTGGACAAGACCGCGGCCCAGGCCGGCCGCCTCGACCGGACGCCGCCGCCGCTTGCCGGCGCGTCCGC
>JALHLV010000030.1 GCA_022844405.1 Sphingomonadales bacterium
GCGGCGGCGCGGCTGCGGGTGGCGCGGCGGCAGCCGGCAGGGCTGCCCCGGCCGCCATCGGCTGGCTTGCGTCGTAAAGCACCTGCATGGTCGCATAGGTCGCCATGTTGCGGGCGGCGTCCTCCGGCGACAGATCCTGGCTGGCCAGTGCCTGGGCCTTGTCGGTCTTCCCCAGCAGACCGTAAAGCAGCGCCAGGTTCTGCCTGTGCTGGACGGTCGAGGCGCCCGACGCCTGGATGCGCTCGAGAATGGCGACCGCTTCCGCCGCTTTGCCGGACAGGGCATACGACATCGCCAGGTTGTTCTGCACCGCCAGGTCATTGGGCGCCTGGCTCGTGGCAAGCTTGTACTGGGCCTGCGCGGCGTCGTGCCGTCCCAGCATGTCGAGAGCGACGCCGCGCCCGTTCATGGTCCTGACGTCGAGCGGGCTCCTGGCCAGCGCGGCGTCATACTGGATCAGCGCCGCGTCCGGCTGCGACAGCCACGCAAGCGCCCTGCCATAGCCCCGCCGGATGATCAGGCTGTCGAAACCCGCCTTGAGCGCCGACGCGAACACCGCCGCGGCTTCCTGGGGGGCGCCCAGCGTCAGCAATATCTCGCCGCGTCGCTCGTAGATCTGTCCGCTTGCGTGGCCGTCGGCGATCAGCCGCCCGTAGTATCCCTGCGCCGAAACCAGATCGCCGGATCGCTCCGCGGCACTTGCCAGCGTGGCGGTGACCAGGCCCCTGTCCGGCTGGCGCAGCGGCTGCTTCCTTGCCTGGGGCGCGGAGCCGGACTGGCAGCCCGCCAGCGCCAGCGCGCACACCACGATCCAGACTCCCACATACGAACCCGCCCCGCCGTCCCGTCCAGATGCCACGTTCGTACCGCTCCCCGATGACCGCGATCACACTATCCTGACTCTCCGGGGCTAGAAAGCGCCGACGCACCGCTGTCGCGCATCAGGCGGCGGTTCCGGGCGTCGCACCGCCCGATACCGCGCAAATCGAACGGCGTGGCATGCCGGGCCGAAAACCGATAAAAATTGAAATATACCCGCGGCGGTCTGCCGCGCCGCCGAAAAGGTCACGATGAATCGTAGACTGGGAAAATTCCCAAGGCGTATTAGGCAGAAGACTGAGTCCATAAACCTTGGTCCGGCTGCCCGATTCCCCGACAGGTCATTGTCACCCGCAGACATCTGGCCGCCAATGCCATATTTTTGCCTCACTTATAATCTTTGTTACTGTTGATTGTCAGCTTTCATCCCGTCCATATATTGTCGGTTTACATTGCGGCGAATTTTCAGAGTCACGAAATTGATGGATTTCCTGAAATATTGTATTTATTGTGGCGACATTACGAATCGGTTCAGCAAAAATGCCGGTACAAATTCGACGCAGGCTGCTTGCCGCCATCATGGCTCCGGCTCTCCGCTTCAGGCGCGAGGCAAGGGGGTCGGCCGTCATCGAGTTCGCGCTGCTGGCGCCGGTGCTGTTCATGCTGTTGATCGGCATGTTCCAGTTCGGCATCCTGATCAACAACTACATCCAGCTGACCGAGGCCGTGCGTGTCGGCGGCCGGACATTGGCGATCTCGCGCGGCTCCACCACGCCGGTGACGACGACCAATAATGCGATCTACGCCTCGGCGCCCGGCCTGAGCCAGGGCAGCATGACCATTACCAGGACGGTCAACGGCACCCCGTGCAATGCCGATGGCGCCTGCAAGACCACGTTTGACACCGCCCAAGGTACGCAGGCTACAATTACCGTCAGCTATTCGATCTGCAACGCGATCATCTACGGGAAGAACTATTTGCCCAGTTGCAACCTGTCCAGCACGACCAGCGTGAGGGTGGAATGATGGCCACGAAATCTTTCCTGCGGGAAGCCTGCGCCGACCAACGCGGCGCCGTCGCGATCATCGTGGCCGTCGCCATGGTCGCTCTCATCGGCGTCGCCGCCGTCGTCATCGACATCTCCTACATCTACAACGTCCGCCGCCAATTGCAGAACGCCACGGACCAGTCGGCCCTCGCCGGCGCGGGGAACGTGTATCAGGGGACGGGCATCGCCACCGCCAACAGCTACAGCGCCACGACTGGCAACAAAAACGTCGCCCCGGGCATCACCGTGACCATGGTGAGCGGCTATCCGATGCTGCGGTGTCTCAGCTCGCTCAACCTGCCATGCAGCGGCTCGCCGTCGGCCAACGCCGTCACCGTGATGCAAACCGCGACGGTCCCGACATTCTTCGCCCGCATCTTCGGCAAGGATACCGTCACCATCACGGTCCAGGCGACCGCCGCGGCCGCCGGCAACCAGCCGAAGCCGTACAACATCGTGCTGATCATCGACACCACCGGGTCGATGGACACCAATGACGGCTACTGCAACGGCTCGACCCGGACGCGCATCGCCTGCGCCAAGCTGGGCGGCCAGCAGCTCCTGAAGGGCATGTACCCGTCGATGGACAAGGTCTCGCTGATGACCTTCCCCGGCGTCAGCTCGGCCACCAAGAGCATGCACCACGACTGCTTCAGCTCCGAGCCCACCTCGGTGGCGTACAACGCCTCGCCCACCTACTCGATCATCTCGCTCGCCAACGACTACAAGTCGAGCGACACGGCGACCACCCTCGTGACCGGCTCGAACATCGTGAAGGCGTTCGGCGGCGGCGCCTCGGGTTGCACCCAGGGCATGGGCACGCCGGGCGGTCAGGGCACCTATTTCGCCGACGCGATCACCGCGGCGCAGGCCGAGCTGGCGGCCAACACCAGCACCGGCGTTCAGGCCGTCATGATCCTGCTCAGCGACGGCGACGCGGGTGCGACGCTGGCCAAAGTCGGGACCGCCAAATACGACGACCAGTGCGCGCAGGCGGTTACCGCCGCCAACGCCGCGAAGGCGGCATCGACGAATACCTGGATCTACGCCGTCGCCTACAGCGCGCCCACCTCGGGCGGCTGCAGTACAGACAGCCCGGCGATCACCCCATGCAACACCATGAAGGCGATCGCATCGAGTGACGCCAAGTTCTTCGCCAGCGGCGGCAGCTGTACCTCGACGGTGAACAACGTCTCCGACCTGGTGACCATCTTCGCGCGCATCCAGTCGAGCCTGACCTCGCCGCGCCTGGTCCCGGACAACACGACCTGATACCTCCTGAACGTTTCACGGACGCTCGACCGCTGAATTGACTTGCCGGGCTCCCATCGCCGTTGTTCACTCGGCTGGCGACCCGGGGTCGCCGACCGTTTGTGTTTGAAGAAAGATTGAGCGGCGATGCAGAGCCAGCAACACGTTGAAAAGCAGCGTATTCTTGTCGAAGTTCAGCTCACGACCGGCGTCAGCCTGTTCGGTTACATGTATGCGGGACGCGGCACGCGCGTGTCCGACGTGCTGAACGACCAGCGCGCGTTCCTGCCCTTCGAGAACGTCGACGGCAAGACCACGCTGCACGCCAAGACCTCCATCCTGCAGGTATTCGAGATCTGCAATGTCAGCCACTACATGTCGCAGAACGACCCGTATTTCCTGCTGGGGGTCCGCCGCAGCGACGAGATGGAGGCCATCCAGCGCGCCTTCCACCAGCAGATTTCGATCAGCCATCCCGATCATTTTCTGCACCGCAACCCGCCGCCGGCGCTGATGAAGGTGCTGGCCGACATCTCCCAGCGGCTCAACACGGCCTACCAGACCATCAAGTCCGAGCGCCGGGTGCCGGGCGACGGCTGAACCGGCCGCCGCGCGCCGGCCGCCACGCACCCACGATCCGCGATGGCGTTGTCCGGCGCGGCGGGAATGGCTACTCTCGGCGGAGGGCGGCAACCGTTCCGGAGGCTCGGGGACTTGCAACAGGTGCAGGACGGCGGCGGCGGCATCAACTCGACGGATTCCGCGCGCGCCATGACACGCCGCCGTCTCATGCCCGCTCCGCCTGAGTTTCTGGTGCTGCTGGCCGCCGCCTTCGCGATCAGGCTGGCGGTCTATTTCCTGCTGCCCAACATCGTCTTTCCCGACCAGATCTTCCAGGTGACCGAACCGGCGCACCGCCTGGCATTCGGCACCGGGTTGATGAGCTGGGAATGGCATGTCGGCATCCGGTCATGGCTGCTCCCCGGCGTCTTCGCCGCGCTGATGTGGCTGGGCGGCCTGATGGGCGATGCGCCCTGGCTGGTCAACCTGCCCATCGCCATCTTCATGGCCGCCTTCTCCTGCGTGCCGGTGGCATGCGCGTATGGCTGGGGCCGGAGCGTGTCGGGCCGCGCGGGCGGCTTCGTCGCCGCCGGCTTTTGCGCCGTGTGGATCGACCTGGTCTACATGTCTAACCACACGCTCACCGAGGTCGTCGGCGCCAACTTCATGGTCCTGGGGCTGTATCTGGGCTATGCGGGCGGCGGCATCGCGGTTTCGCGGCGGCGGCTTTTCTGGTCCGGCGTCATGTTGGGGATGGCGTTCGTCCTGCGCTTCCACCTGTCGCCGGCGCTCGCCGTCGCGGCGCTCGGCATCTGCGGCGTGACGCGCGGCTGGCGGCCCTGGGCGGACTTCGCCGCCGGCGCCGCGGTCCCCGTCGCGCTCGCGGCCGGGCTGGATTGGGTCACGCTGGGCCTGCCGCTGCAATCCATCTGGCTCAATTTCTGGCTCAACGTCGTGGTCGGCGTCAGCAAGGGCGCGGGGGTCAGCCCGTTCGCCACGCTGTTGCTGATGCCGCTGCAGATCTGGGGTCCGATCGGGTTCCTGCTGGTCGCTGGCGCCATCGGCTTCGGCGTCCGCCGCCTGCCGCTGCTGCTGTTCGTCGCGCTGGTGATCTTCCTGACCCATTCGTTCGTCGCCCACAAGGAGTACCGGTTCATCTATCCGGCGATCCCGCTGCTCGCGGTGCTCGCCGGCGTCGGCACCGCCCGCATCGTCCAGCGCGTGCAGGAGAGCCGTTCGCTGCGCGGCCCCGGCCGTGCCGTCCTCGCGGGCGGGCTGGTCCTGGCGTGGTCGGCACTGTCGCTGTCGATCGGCGCGTCGGACGTCTTCAAGGTGCCGTGGACCCGGGCCCGCTCGCAGGTCCTGGCCTTCGCGGAGATATCCCGCGATCCGACGGTCTGCGGCGTCGGCGTCTACGAGATGTTCTGGACGACGACGGGCGGCCACACCTGGCTGCCGCTCGGTGTCCGGCTCTACGACTCGACTCCCGACCGGCTCACGAAGGAGTCCGCGGCCTACAACATGATCGTCGCCGAGCGCGGCACGATCCTTCCCGATCCGGCATACGAGGTGGTGGCCTGCTTCGCCGGCGACCGGGACCATACCGGGAAGGCGCACCGGCAGGACTGCGTGTGGCGCCGGCCAGGCCGCTGCGATGCCGCCGCGGCCCCGGAGCCGGGACCCATCTGGTACAGGTTCGAAGCCGCGCGGCAGTACCTGCCCGAACGCCGGGAGATGCCGTGACGCCGCAAGGATTCAGCCTGTTCCAGCGTGACCTGGACCACATCGCCGACACCGTCGCGCCGCTGCGGAGCGCGCTGGCGGACGCCTCGATCCTGATCACCGGCGGCACCGGCTTCTTCGGCATGTGGCTGGTCGAGGGGCTGCTGTGGGCGGACAGGGTGCATGGCCTTGGCCTGCGGCTCGCCATCCTCAGCCGCGACGGCGACCGTTTCCTGGCGGGCCGCGGCCACCATCTGCGCGGCAATCCGAGCCTGATGGTCCTGACCGGCGACGTCGCCTCGTTCGACCCTAGCGGACACCGGTTCACCCACATCATCCACGCCGCCAACCAGGGCGACGCCGGGCATTCGGCCAGCCGCCATCTCGACGCCGCCCTCGGCGGCACCCGGCATGTCGTGGAACTGGCCGCGGCGCACGGCACGAAGGCGGTGCTGCTGACGTCTTCGGGCGCGGTCTACCGGCCCATGGACCCGCCATCGTCCGGCGCCAGCGCGGAGGGCCCGGCAGGAGCGGCCGACTACACCGCCTACCGCCCGGTCTACGCCGAAGCCAAGCGGATGATGGAGACCCTGCTGGCCGCCGGCAGCGAACGGCATGGCTTCCGCGCCGCCATCGCCCGCTGCTTCGCCTTCACCGGCGCCTGGCTGCCGCTCGACGGCGGGCTGGCCATGGGCAACTTCATCCGCGACGCGCTCGCCGGCCGCGACATCGTCATCGCCGGCGACGGCACCGCCATCCGGTCCTACCTCTACGGCGCCGACCTAGTGACGTGGCTGCTGACCGTGCTGGTGCGCGGCGAAAGCTGCCGGCCCTACAATGTGGGCGGCGCCGAAGCGGTCACCGTCGCCGACCTGGCCAGGCTGGTCAGCACCGAGGCGGGCCGCCCGGACGGCGTAGCCATCCGCGCGGCGGCCAAACCGGGCGGGCCGCACGACATCTACCTGCCGGACCTGACGCGGGCCATGGGCGAGCTCGGTCTCGGCGCCGCCATCGATCTTCGGGAAGCGGTCCGCCGCACGCTGGACTGGCACCGGGCGCGGCAATAACCGGCGCCGTCAGGCGATCCCGGTCTGCCGGGGCGCGTGACGGCCGACCTTGGCGGCCAGGTCGTCCTTGGTGAACGGCTTGAGCAGGACGCTGGCGTGATCGCCCATATCCGTGAGCTCCTTGTCGAACTTCTCGGCGTAGCCGGTGGTGATCACCACCCGAAGGTCCGGCTTGGCCTTGATGGCGCGATCGGCGAGCTGCAGCCCGTTATAGGCGCCGGGCATGGAGACATCGGTGAGCAGAATCTCAACCTCGGGATGGCGCTGCAGGAAAAGCAGCCCCTCGACCGCGTTGTCCTTCGAGTAGGCCTTGTAGCCGATGGATTCGACCATCTGCACCATCATGTTGCGGACATCGTCGTCATCGTCGACGACCAGCACGGTTTCCTCCATCGGCCGGCGAACCGTGGCGGACGCCGACGCGACGGCGGCTTCACCGCCCCGCTCGGACTCCGGCAGCCACAGGGTGAACGTCGTGCCCATGCCCGGCGTGCTGTCGACCCGGATGACGCCCCCCGAGCGCTGGACGAAGCTGTAGACCATGGCGAGTCCCAGGCCGCTGCCGACGTCATGGGCCTTGGTGGTGTAGAACGGCTCGAAGATTCGCTGCTTGACCTCCTCGGTCATGCCCATGCCCGTGTCGCGCACCGTGAGCACGATGTAGTTGCCCGGCGCCAGCCCCGGCACCGCGCCGGAATCGCCTTCGGCGACCGCTTCGCGACGGCTGGTGATGCTCAGCAGGCCGCCCTTGGGCATGGCGTCGCGCGCGTTGACCGCCAGATTGAGCAAGGCGTTCTCGAGCGCGTTGGGGTCGATCACCGCATTGCCGAGCCCGTCCGCGAGAGTCTCGCTGATCCTGATCTGGCTGCCCAAGGACCGCTCCAGCAACGGCATGACGCCCCTGATCAGCCCGTTGACGTCGACGGGCACCGGATCGTCGGGCTGGCCCTTCGAGAAGGCCAGCAGTCGGCGGGTAAGCTGGGAGCCGCGCTCGCCCGCCATCTTGATCTGCTTCAGGAACCGGGCGGGCGGCGAGTCATCGGCTTCCTTCCCGTCGAGCAGGAAGTCGACATTGCCCATGATCACCTGCAGCAGGTTGTTGAAGTCATGGGCGATGCCGCCGGCAAGCTGGCCGACCGCCTCCAGCTTCTGCGCCTGCGCCAGTTGCTGCTCGATGTCGCGGTGCTTGCGTTCGAGCTCGCGCTCGTCGGTGATGTCGCGAAACCACAGGATGGCGCCGTCCACCTTGCCGTCCTTGCCTTGCAGCGGCACCGCGGATTCGAGCAGGCGCACGTCGCGCTCCGAGTTCGGCAACGCCAGCAGCAGCTCTTCCTCCAGCACGGTCATGCCGGCGAGCGCCAGCGTCGACGGCCGCTTGCTCTTGGGAAGCTGGGCGCCGGTGTGCGGATCCACGTAACGCGCCGCTTCCAGGAACTTGTCGCGGAACAGGCCGATGTCGATGTAGCGGCGAGCGGCGCGGTTGGCATAGAGCACGGTCTTGCGCGCGTCGATGATCACCAGGCCTTCGCTGAGGCCTTCGATCGCCTGGGTCAGCAGGAACGTCTTGCGGGCATTGTCGGCGTTGAGCGCATCGAGCTGCCGGCCCTGTATCGTGCTCTTGGTGCGGTACTGCACCGCCAGCAGGATGGCGAACAGCATGGGGATGCTGCTCGCGGCCAGGAAGGCCCGGCTGATGTTCGAGGTGGGACCCGGCACGGCGATCAGGCCGGTCTGGACGGCCAGGCCCAGCGCGATCAGCACCACCGAGATGGTGCCGAACAGGATGCGCAGGGTCCGGACAGTAATCAGCAGGTAAAGCGACAGGAAAGCCGTGGCGCCCCAGACAACGGCGCCGCCGACGTCCAATCCCGCCAATGACTCAGTAACGAGCACTGCCGCCCCCCCGCCGTGCGACGAGGGCGTGAGTCAGCGCATCGCCAGGAGCGGGGCGAACCCGCCGCCAGTTTCCACCACATTTACTCAATCGGAGCGCCCAAATCGCCCATAACAGTTGCAGAGTAGCATGAGGCCACAAGCCTCTGAAGTTTCTCTGCACCTATTGTGGGTGCTAAGCCTCGTTTATGGCATTATCGGGGCGAGGGTGGTTTGGGAATCGAGGAGGTTATCGCGTGGCATTGGGCGAAGAACTGGTCAAGGCCGGCTATATCCGGCCTGAAGACGTCGATCGTGCGCTCGAGTATCAGCGCGCCAGCGGCCGGCCACTGGGCGAATGCCTGCTGGAGATCGGCGCCATTACCAGCGAGCGCCTCGACAGCTTTTTCAACTACTCGGTCCCGCCGGTTGCCAGGATCGAGGACACCGGCCTGAACCGGTTCTTCGTCCTCGATCTGATGCTGAAGATCATGTTCTCGTACGGCCACGAGACCAAACGGGCCGTCGCCGAAGAGATCAAGCTGCCGCTCGCCATCGTCGACAAGCTGATGGACCTGGCGTATGAGCGCCGCCTGGTGGAATCCATGGGCGCCACGGATCAGACCCGGCTGTCGTCGGAGCTGCGTTACGGGCTGAGCGAGCAAGGCCGCAATGCGGCGGTCCGCGCGCTGGAGTTGTCGAATTACGCCGGACCGGCGCCCGTCACGCTCGAACAGTTCTCGGCCCAGGTCGAGCGCCAGCGCATCATCAACGACCGCGTCGACACGGTACGGCTGAAGAAATCGCTCTCGCGCCTCACGCTGCCGCCCGGCCTGGTCGAGCGCCTGGGTCCCGCGGTCAATTCCGGCCGGTCGCTGCTGCTCTATGGCGAGCCCGGCAACGGCAAGACGTCGATCGCCGTGGCGGTGGCCGACAGCTTCGAGCAGTACATCTACGTCCCCTACGCCCTGTCGGTCGGGTCGCAGATCATCAACATCTATGATCCGTCGCTGCACCAGCCCATCTCCGACCGAACGGCCAAGGCCGACGGCGATCCGCGCGCGGCCGGCCTGGTGTCGCCGCCCGAGGATCCGCGCTGGCTGCGCTGTCACCGGCCGATCGCCATCACCGGTGGCGAACTGACCATGAAGATGCTCGACATCAATTACAACGAACAGCTCCGCTACAGCGAGGCGCCGCTGCATCTGAAGGCGGTCAGCGGCGTGCTGCTGATCGACGATTTGGGCCGCCAGGAAGCGCGCGTCGAGGACATCCTGAACCGCTGGGTGTTTCCGCTGGAGCGCGGCACCGACTTCCTGACCCTGCATACCGGCAAGAAGTTCGCCGTGCCGTTCGGCGGCCTGATCATCTTCTCGACCAACAAGCCGCCGTCGCAACTGGTGGACGAGGCGCTGCTGCGCCGCATTCCGTACAAGTACTATATCGGCCCGCCGACGATGGACGAGTACATCAAGATCTTCAAGGAGGTCTGCGAGGACGCCAACCTGAATTACTCGCAGGAGCTGGTGGACGACCTGATCCGCACATTCTATCCGAAATACAATCTGCAGCTTGCCCGTTTCCATCCGGGCTTCATGATCCGCCACATCATGGCCAGCTTCCGCTACGAGGGAAAAAGCGCGCAGCTGAACGCGGAGGTGCTGTTCGAGGCCGCCGAACATCTCATCGTCAAGGACTGACGGCCGCGTGACCGCGCCGTCAATTCTTTGCTTGTTGACACATGAAGCAACTCTTCGATGATTCTTCATGCTTCAAATTTGACAAATATTGGGGACTATTCGACCGGGTCGGGCAATCCGGTTGTGCGGGGCGCGCGTTGTTCTGTATTATGACGTGCCGCGACATGGGCTGGGCCAACGGCACGCGACGCGGCAGCCATGTCTCGTGCAACAGGATGTGAACGCATGAACAGTGCGATTTTCGAGGACCTCTTCGTCCTCGAGCTTGCCAACAACCATTGGGGGTCGCTGGAGCGGGGGCTGAAGATCATCGGCGACTTCGGCCAGGTGGTCCGCTTCAACAACGTCCGCGCGTCGATCAAGCTGCAGTTCCGCGACGTCGACAGCTTCGTGCACAAGGATCACCGCCAGCGCGAGGACGTCCGCTACATCAAGAAGACCATCGCCACGCAGATGCCGTGGGAGTCGCTGCGCGCCATGGTCAAGGCGGTGCGCGCCCAGAGCATGCTCACCATGGTGACGCCGTTCGACGAGACCTCGGTGGACAAGGCCGTCGAGTTCGGCGTCGACATCCTGAAGCTGGCGAGTTCGGACATCCGCGACTGGTTCCTGATCGAGAAGATCGCCGCGACCCGCCGGCCGGTGATCGCCTCGACCGGCGGCTCGTCGCTGCGCGATATGGACGACCTGATCACCTTCTTCAACCGGCGCGGCATCCCGTTCGCGCTCAATCACTGCGTGTCGCTGTACCCGTCGCAGGATTCCGAGATCGAGCTGAACCAGATCGATTTCCTGAAGAATCGCTATCCCGACAACGTCATCGGCTTCTCGACCCACGAATGCACCGACTGGCAGTTCTCGGTGATGATGGCCTATGCCAAAGGCGCCCGCACCTTCGAGCGCCATGTCGACATCGATTACCAGGGCGTGCCGGTGTCGCCCTATTGCACCCTGCCCGAGCAGGCGGACCAGTGGTTCAAGGCGTTCAAGAAGGCGCAGGAGATGTGCGGCGCGCCGGGCACGGCCAAGCGCATTCCGCCGGAACGGGAAATCACCTATCTGAACGAGCTGGTGCGCGGCGTCTATGCCAGGACCGATCTGCCGGCGGGCCACGCGCTGACCGACAAGGACGTCTACCTGGCGATCCCGCTGCTCAAGGGCCAGCTCTCGTGCCGCGAGCTGATGCGCGGCGAGGTGCTGCGGGCGCCGGTGAGCAAGGATGCGCCGCTCAACATGGCCGACATCGACAGCCCCTATTCGGCGGACTCGGCGCTGCGCAGGATGATCGACCAGCGGGGCGTGTCGCCGCTGCCTGCCGAGCCCGATGCGCGCCTGCGGCTGGCGTCCAAGGACTGATGTCCGGCCGCCGGCAACCAGTGCCCCGATGACCGACCGACCGTCCCAGCCGACTGGAAAGACCATGCGCGTTGCCGACTACATCGCCCAGCGCCTCGCCGACGCGGGGCTGACCCATGTGTTCATGGTGACGGGTGGCGGCGCCATGCACCTGAACGACGGCTTCGGCCGCCAGAAGCGGCTGACCACGGTCTGCTTCCATCATGAACAGGGTTGTGCCATGGCGGCCGACGGCTATGCGCGCCTTGGCGGCAAGCCGGCGATCCTCAACGTCACCACCGGTCCCGGCGGCATCAACGCGCTGAACGGCGTGTTCGGCGCCTACACGGACAGCCTGCCGATGATCGTGGTGTCGGGGCAGGTCCGCCGCGAGACCATCGCCGGCAACTTCCCCATCGGCCTGCGCCAGCTCGGCGACCAGGAGGTGGACATCGTGCGGATGGCCGGCGGCATCACCAAATACGCGGTCATGGTGCAGGACGCCTCACGCATCCGCTACGAGCTGGAACTGGCGATCCATCTGGCCACCTCCGGCAGGCCCGGGCCGGTCTGGATCGACGTGCCCATCGACATCCAGGGCGCCCAGATCGATCCCGACGCGCTGGAGGGCTTCGATCCGGCGACTGGACAGGACCGCATCGCCGCGATCACCCCGACCGAGGCCGGCGCGCTCGATGGCGAGGCGCTGCGCCGGGCCGCCCGCCAGGTCGTCGACGGGCTGCGCGGCGCCGCGCGCCCCTGCATCATGCCGGGAACCGGCGTGCGCATCGCCGGCTGCGCCGGACTGTTCCGCGAGGTGGCCGAGCGCATCGGCGCGCCGGTCGCCACCGCGTTCAACGCCCACGACCTGGTGCCCAACGACCATCCGCTCTATGCCGGCCGCCCCGGCACCGTCGGCGACCGGCCCGGCAACTTCGCGGTGCAGAACGCCGATTTCCTGCTGGTGCTGGGCTGCCGGCTGAACATCCGGCAGATCAGCTACAACTGGGGCTCGTTCGCCCGCGCGGCCACGATCGCCATGGTCGATATCGACCGCGCCGAGCTGCAAAAGCCGACCCTCACCGTCGACCTGCCGATCCACGCCGACCTGACCGCGTTCCTGAACGTGCTGCGCGAGGAGCTGGCCGGCTATGAGCCGCCCGCGGCGCATGCCGGCTACCTCGCCTGGTGCAAGCAGCGGCTGGCGCGCTATCCGGTGGTGCTGCCCGAGTACCGCAAAAACACTGGACTGGTGAACCCCTACTGCTTCGGCGAAGCCTTGTTCGCCAACATGTCGGATGACGACGTCGTGGTGACCGGCGACGGCACGGCCTGCGTCGTCACCTTCCAGTCGGCGGACATAAGGGGCACCCAGCGGCTGTTTTCCAATTCAGGCAGTGCCTCGATGGGATACGACGTCCCCGCCGCCATCGGCGCCCATTACGCCAATGGCGGCAGGCGGGTGATCAGCCTGGCGGGCGACGGCAGCATCATGATGAACCTGCAGGAGTTGCAGACCATCGCCGGCCTGAACCTGCCGGTGAAGGTGTTTGTGCTGAACAACAATGGCTATCTGTCGATCCGCCAGACCCAGCAGAACTATTTTTCCGACAACATCATCGGCTGCGACCCCGAGAGCGGCGTCACCTTCCCCGATTTCATCAAGCTGGGCGCCGCGTTGGGCTTCGGCGTGCGGCGCATCTCCAGCATCGACGAGCTCGACCGGGGCGTGGCCGCGACGCTGACGGCGGACGGCCCGCAGCTCTGCGAGGTGATGCTCGACCCGGACCAGGCGTTCGCGCCCAAGCTCAGCTCGCGCCGGCTCGACGACGGCCGCATGGTGACCTCGCCGCTCGAGGACCTGGCGCCGTTCCTGCCGCGAGACGAACTGGCCGAAAACATGCTCATTCCGTTGCTGGAGCCCTGAGCCATGGCTGACGCAACGGAACGTCCGATCAAGACCGTGATCCTGGCAGGCGGCCGCGGCACGCGGCTGAGCGAGGAAACCGCCAACAAGCCCAAGCCCATGGTCGAGGTCGGCGGCCGGCCGATCCTGTGGCACATCATGAAGATCTACGCCGAGGCGGGCATCAGGGACTTCATCATCTGCCTGGGCTACAAGGGCACCCTGATCAAGGAATACTTCTTCAACTATGCGCTGCACGCCAGCGACGTCACCATCGACCTGCGCTCGGGCATCACCGTGCACCGGAGCGAGGCCGAGGACTGGCGGGTGACGCTGGTCGATACCGGCCTGGAGACGCAGACCGGCGGCCGGTTGCGGCGCATCCGCGACTATCTGGGCGACGACGCGCTGTTCTGCATGACCTATGGCGACGCCGTCGCCGACATCGACATCGCCGCCGAGATCGCCTTCCACCGCAAGCACGGCAGGCGCGCTACTGTCGCCGCCGTCTCGCCGCTGGCCCGCTTCGGCGCGCTGCACCTTGACGGCGACAAGGTCGACCGCTTCGAGGAGAAGCCGAGCGGCGAAGGCGGGCTGATCAGCGGCGGCTTCTTCGTGCTGGCGCCGTCGGCGCTGGACCTGGTGGCCGAAGACTCGACGGTGTGGGAACACGAGCCCATGCAGACCCTGGCGCGCGACGACGACCTGATGGCGTATCGCCACACCGGATTCTGGCAGCCCATGGATACGCTGCGCGACCTGACCCACCTGCAGCACTTGTGGGACAGCGGCGATGCGCCATGGCGCACCTGGCCAAAGGACGCACCATGAGCACGAAGCCGGACGGCAAATCCGAAGCCGAGGCGCGGCCGAACTCCAATCCGTCCTGGTTCGGTTTCTCGAGCACCGAGCGACGTGGCACGTCCGTCACCCGTGACGGTATGTTCGCCCAGCCTGGCGCCGAGCGGATCGGCGCCTGTTGCCGGAAATGATCCCGGCCGAGGCCGAGACGCGCGACGCGGGGCGCCTGAAAGCCCTGGTCTTCCGCTTCGGCCCGAGCGCGGCGGGATTGCTGGTGTTCGCCGCCATGGCCGCGCTGTTCCGGTTCGGCGACCAGGACCTGTATTTCCGGCTGCTGAAGGGCTGGGGCATCCTGCCCTTCGCGCGCCCGTTCCTCGACACGGAATCCGTGCTGCGCGCCATCGAGTGCTGGGGCCAGGGGTTCGACGTCTGGCGCCCGACGCCCTGCATGAATGGCGGCCGGTACAGCTATTCGCCGCTGCTGCTGCACGCGGCGCCGCTCGGCATCGGCCCCGCCGACCGCCTCGCCTTCGGGTTCCCGCTGGTCATCGCCTTCCTGCTGTCGCTGTCGGCGCTGCCGCCCTGCCGGTCCTGGGGCGAGCTCGGCGCGCGCGTCCTGGCGGTGCTGTCGGCGGCGACGGTGTTCGCCGTCGAGCGGGCGAACCTGGACGTCGTCGTCTTCCTGCTGGCGATGCTGGGGGTGTGCCTGGCCGTGCGCCGCGACGCCTGGCGCTACGCGGGATACGGTGTGTTCATCCTGGCGGCGATCCTGAAGTTCTATCCGGCGGTGCTGCTGCTGCTGGCGTTGCGCGAACACCCAAAGATTGTCGCGGCGACCGGGGCAGCCGCCGCCATCGCCGCCGCCGTCCTGCTGTTTCCGTCGGGCGGCGGCGCGGCCGAGGCGGTGAAGCTGCTGCCGGTGGGATCGCCCTACACCGACATGTTCGGCGCCATGAACCTGCCGCTGGGCCTGATCGTGCTGCCCATGGCGCCGACCGGCGTGCCGTGGGAAGAAGTGCTGCGGATGCCGTTTCCGGCCGCGGCCCAGGTCATGCTGGGCGCGCTGATCCTGATCGCCGCCGTGATCGCCTGGCGCAACGTGCGCCACGACCTGGCGCGCTGGTCCGCGCTGACGCCGGCGCAGGCCGCCTTCCTGGTCGCGGGCGCGGCGCTCATCGTCGGCTGTTTCTTCGCCGCCCAGAACATCGCCTATCGCGGCATCTTCTTGCTGATGACCCTGCCCGGCCTGGCCGCCCTGGCACGGGCCGATGGCGGACGGCGCCGGTCGAGCATGCTGCTGATCGCCGGCGTGCTGCTCGTGATGTGGGGGGAGTTCTTCCACCACCAGGCAACGGCGCTGCAGCCCGCGATGGCCAACGTCATCCTCCCGGCCGCCGCCGAATTCACGGTCTGGCTGATCCAGGAGGCCGTCTGGTGGTGGGTGATCGCTCGGCTGGCGGCGCTGCTGGCAGCGTTCGCGCTGTCGACGCCGTTGGGGGCCGTGGTTCGAGTCATCCTCAATAAGCAACTGAGTCGGGTTTTCCCGCTGCCCGATCAATGATTGCACAATTTGCCAGACTCTCGAGCGTTCTCGGGCATCGCATGGATGCTGGAGCTGGAACTTACAGAACTCGAGCAGGAGACGTTAGTGGCGACTGAACAGCAATCCGGAGACCTTCAGTCGGTCAAGGGGGCCGCAAGCAAACCCGCGTCCCTGCGACGGTTCCTGTCATCGACCCTCAACCGCTTCCTAAACCGCTTCGGCTATGCATTCGTTCGTCTCGACGGCGAACGGCAGCCGACCATGTTCTCCTGGGAGGGCGGACGACCCTATGCCTATGAGCACATTCTGGTTCCCGACACATTCTCGCCGTGGGCCATTGACGACACGTTCCTGGCGCTGTGGGAGAAAGTCCGCAACCATACGCTTGCCGACCTGTATCGCTGCTACGAACTGCGCGAATTGGTGCGCGAGGTTGCCCATATTCCGGGCGACATTCTGGAAGTAGGCGTATGGCGCGGCGGCACCGGCGTTTTGCTGGCGGCGGCGGCCGCCCAGTGGAAACCGGGTTCGAGCGTGTGGCTTTGCGATACCTTCGAGGGCGTGGTGAAGGCTGGCCCCCATGACCCTTCCTACAGCGGCGGCGAGCATTCGGACACGTCACGCGCAATCGTTGAGGGACTGATGTCCAGAATGGGACTGGACAACGTGACCGTCGTCGTTGGCACCTTTCCCGACGAAAGTGGTGGCGCGGTAGAGTGCAATGCAATTTCCCTGTGTCACATCGACGTCGACGTCTACCAGTCGGCTGCGGATATCGTTGGCTGGGCACTGCCGCGCATGGAGCGGGGTGCGATCATGGTATTCGACGACTATGGCTTCTCGACATGCAAAGGCATAACCCGATTGGTCGATGAGCTTCGAGACAGCGGCGACTGGCAGTACATCTATAATCTGAACAAACACGCTATCCTGATCAGGCGCTGACACCGGCGATCAGCTGGCGTGCTGAATGACCCGCATGGACCGGAAGAAGAAATATCCGTAGAGCGACATGAACATTACCCCGGTCACCAAATAGGCCACGGCGAACGCAAGGGCGCCACGGTCGGCCGAGAGGAATAGCGCGATGAGGGCCGGGACGGCCAGCAACAGGTTGGGGATCACGACGGGATCCCGGCGCTGGGCGCGGACCGCCATGGCCAAACAATTGCTGAGATGTCCAATCGGCGCCGCAGCGAGGATGATCCAAAGCACCACCGAGTCCGGAAGGCGGGCCGCCATGTGGGCGCTGCCGGCCTTCAGCAACTCGCACACCACTCCGCCGCCAATCACCAGCAGCACGGACAGGACGGAGCTCGCCAGGAACGTCTGGCGGATAATCGACTTGAACTCGCGGTACTCGCCGCGATGATAATAGCCAGCATACAAAGCTGTCTGGCTGAGCGGCCAGACCGATGAGGCCGTGGTCACGAGATAACCAAGCGCTAACACGAGGCCGGTCTGACCCGCGACAACCGAGCCCTGCGCGACCAGCAGCAAGGGCGTGAGCAGCCTGGTCGTCGACACGCCGACAAGGGTGTTGACCAGCGTCTTCCACTGCATGGGCCAGAGTTGGTCACGCCACAGCGCGAAGCGGGAAAAGCCGCCAACCCGCGCCGGAAGGTCGAAGCACCAGACAAACAGCAGCACGATCAAAACCACGCGCACAACGGCGCTAGCGGCAACAGCCCACAGCTCCACCTGCGCCGCGACCGCGGCGATGAACGCGACGCCAGCGGCAACCTCGATCCAGAAATTGGCCTTCCAGGCGGCATGGCGTCCGCCGGTGCCTTCCACATAGGTCAGCCCGAGCGTCAGCACGAGCTGAGCGCTGGAGACGGCGCAGAAGGCGATCCATGGCCAAAGCCACCTTGCCCGCTCGACATCGCCCCCCATCAGGAAGAACGATCCGCCAATGAACATCACCACGCTCGTGGCCAGCACGGTCGGGACCGCGGCCGCGAACGCCGCCCAGGCAACCGCGGGCGCTTCGTTGGCGGGGCGCGACGACACCGCAAGGAGAAGCGAATAGGTCAGGCCGAGGTCGGCGACGGCGGAGAAGCCCGCCAGGCTGGTGAACGAGAGAAAGACGCCGATGCGGCCCGGGTCGAACAGCGCCAGAATGAGAATACCGCCGACGAAGGATACCGCCGCTGCGACCACGCGCGTGCCGACGGCATAAAGCCCGGTGGGCGAACCCTCTCCGCGCAGCCGCGTCAACACGCCGACGATCCAGGCGCTCACGTGGTCCGTCCCGCGGCACGCGCCTGCCGCCGGGCATGGGCGAGAACCCTGTTTTCAACGGCAGGTCGGGGCAAGACAATGACGCCGCCGACACGGACGATCGCATGCACGTTGCGCAGGATGATCCCGGCCAAGCGGAAGAACGACCGGATCAGGGTCCCCTTCCCGGCGCCGCGCAAGGCATTCCAGGCGAACTGGTTCGATACGGTCAACGACAGAAACTTCGTGGCAAGCCGATCGACGCTGGCCTTGTCGCGGGTGTTACGCGGATCGGCCAGGATGAGGGCGCGGATTCGTGCGGCAACCTCACGGCTCTCGCGCGCCCAGTTCACGACCGTGTTGCGGTTGGTCTCCGACGTCATCCCGGGACGGTAGAAAAAATAGTTGGACAGGTGCCGGGCGTCGCAGCCAACAACGCCGCCGCTTTCGAGAGCCTTGGTCCAGTAGTACATGTCTCCGATCAAGACGTTGTCGGGTTGCCGCCCCGTCTCGCGCAGGCCCCGCGTGCGGAAAGCCGTCGCGCACATGCAGATGTTCCGCTTGCCGTCCATGAAGCTGAACAGGAAGTCGGGCGCGTTCTCGAAGCGCGGCCCTACATGCCCTGGCACCGCCACGTCGGCATAGAGCAGGTCGCAGCCGGTATAGACGAAAGCGACGTCCGGCTTCTCTTCGATCAGTCCGACGACACCGGCTGCGAAACCGGGCTCGAGAAAGTCGTCGTCGGAAAGGAAAACCGTCCACTCGGTCCGCACCTGCGAAAGCATGAACCAGCCATGGTCCTGCACGGGCATGGTCGGCGCGTGGCGGAACCGCCGGACATGGGCGGGAAGATCGAGCGACGGCAGCACCGTCTCCGTTCCATCGGAAGAGCCGTTGTCCGACACGATGATGTCCACTGGAACCGTCTGTGCGAGCGCGCTGGCGAGCGCCTTCCGGAACAGCTCCAGCCGGTTCACGGTGGGAATGACGATCGTCAGAAGCGGCAGGGAGTTGCTCAAGCCCGCCCCGCAATCTCAGCCCGCCGCCCCATCAACTCCCGCCGCGCGTGCAGCACCGCGAGGGTGAGCAGCGTGAGCGCGGCGAGCGGGCCGAGCGGGACGTGCCAGGCCATGCCGAACGGAAAGCGCGACACCAACGGCGTGATCAGCACCAGCGCCAGCAGGGTCTTCTCCCAGGGCAGCCAGCCGGTCTGCCGTGAGGCGCGGATCAGCCAGAAGAAGGCGATGGCCGACAGCACCATGTCGTAGAGCAGCGCCACGTGGACGGCGACCGGCACGGCCGCGCACAGCACCGCGGCGCGGATCGGCAGGCTGGCCTTGCGCCGCCAGACCCATCCCACCGCCACCGCCGCCGCCACGGTGACTGTCACCTGCAGGCCGTAGGCGACCGGCACCGGGATGCCGATCAGCCGCGCGCCGCCGAACGGGGTGATGAACGCGGCCAGGTCGATGTCGCCATGCTCGTAGGAACCGCTGGCACCGAGGAACAGCACCAGATAGTCGTTCCAGGTCTGCCAGCCGAACAGCAGCAGCGACAGCGCGATCAGCCCCAGCACCGAGACCGCCGCGCCGCCGAAGGCGCGCCAGTGCCCACCCGCCGCCAGCGCCACGGGGATCAGCAGGCCGAAATGCGGCTTGTAGCAGACCAGCCCGAACAGCAGCCCGGCGAGGAACGGCCGCTTGTCGACCAGCAGCAGCGCCCCGCCGAACGCCGCCGCCGTCAGGAACGCGTTCTGCCCCAGCCCCAGCGTCCAGTAGACGGCCGGGCTGGCGAGAAGCAGCAGCCAGCCCATCGCGCCCTTCTCCCGCAGTATGGCGCGCCCGACGACCAGATAGGCCGCCAGGGTGACCGCCTGGAACAGGTAGAACGCGGGCAGGTAGGGCAGCACCGCGAACGCCGCGCAGATCAGCAGGAATACCGGCGGATAGTAGTAATAGATGTAGTCGATGCCCGGCGCGGTCACCCGCCGGATCGCATCCAGGTGAGCGGCCTGATCGTAGACGAGCTGGGGCACGCCTTCGACGGCCAGCAGCCCGGCGGCGTAGAAGCTGGCGAAGGTGGTTGTCACCGGCGCGCTGAGCTCGACGATCAGGCCGTTGGTGCCCAGGATGAGGAAGATCAGCAGCAGGATCTCCAGCCCCACCAGGATTCCGGCATACGACGTCGCACGGTCGCGGGTCAGCCACGCACCAGTCCTCAGTCCGCCGATCAACGTCACGTCCGCCCCATCGTTTGCATGGCCTTTGAGGATTATGGGTCGACTTGTCACGGGCCGCCAAGCGGTTTCCCGGCAAGGCGTTCGCGGACCGGGCCATGGCGGGCGACGCTGCCGGCGCAGGTCCCGGCCTCGGTCACGGATCGCCGACGCGCTCCCACGGCACGGTCACCCGCTGTCCGTCATGGACATGGTGGATGACCGCCACCCGGTAGGCGGCGCGGACGTTCTCGTCGACCAGCACCTCGGCCGGCGGGCCGTCGGCGAGCAGCCTTCCCTCGCGCAGCAGCAGCAGACGGTGGCAGAATCGTTCGGCCAGGGTCAGGTCGTGCAGCACGGCGATCACCAGCGCGCCCGCCTCGGCATAGGCGCGCAGCACTTCCATGATCTCGATCTGGTGATACGGATCGAGCGCGGCGATGGGCTCGTCGACCAGCAGCACGGGCGCTTTCACCGCCAGCGCCCGCGCCAGCAGCGCCCGCGCCCGCTCGCCGCCCGACAGGGTGTCGACCGGCCGCGACGCGAAGCCGGTCATCGCCGCCAGCGCCAGCGCCTCGTCGATGGCCGCCTGGTCCGCCCCCGACAGGCCCTGGAACGCGGCGCGGTGCGGCAGGCGGCCCAGCGCCGCCAGGTCGCGAACGCTGAACGGCCAGTGCACCGGCTGGCTCTGCGCCAGATAGGCGACCGTGCGGGCGAAGGCGCGGCGGCCGATCCGGCGGACCGGCCTGCCGTCCAGCTCGACGGCGCCGCCGAACGGCACCAGGTCGGCGAGCGCCCGGATCAGGCTGGTCTTGCCGGCGCCGTTGGGGCCGATCAGGCCGACGAGCGCGCCCGGCCCCGCCGCGAAGCTGACGCCCGAGACCGCTGGCAGGTCGCCGAAGGAAACCGTAACGTCCGTGGCGCGGATCGACGTCATGCGCCGCTCCGCCGTGTTTTCAGGATCAGGTGCAGGAAGAACGGCGCGCCGATCAGCGCGGTCACCACGCCCAGCTTCAGTTCCGGCCCGCGCATCGGCACCCGCACCAGGATGTCGGCGGCCAGCAGGACCGCAGCACCCGCCAGCGCGCTGGGCAGCAGCAGGCGGCTGGGATGATGGCCGATCACCGGCCGCAACAGGTGCGGCACCACCAGCCCGACGAAGCCGATCATGCCGGTGACCGACACCACGGCGCCGACCGCCAGGCCGGTGCCCAGGATCACCTTCACGGTGGCGGCGCGCGGGCTGAATCCCAGGCTGCGGGCGGTGTCCTGGCCCAGGCTGAGGGCATCGAGCGCCCTGCCCGACGTCAGCACCAGCGCCATCCCGGCGACGGCGAGGGGCGCGGCGAAGATCACGTGGCTCATGCCGCGGTCGGCCAGCGAGCCCAGCATCCAGAACACGATCTCCAGCGCCGCCCACGGGCTGGGCGCCAGGTTGAGGGCGAGCGACGTCAGCGCCCCGGCGAAGGCGTTCACCGCCACCCCCGCCAGGATCAGGGTCATGACGTCGACGCCGCGGCCGGCCAGCGCATAGAGCAGCGCCAGCGCCGCCATGGCGCCGATGAATCCGCCCACCGGCACCGCGAGCGCGCCGCCGAACAGGCCGAAATAGAACACCACGACGGCGCCCAGCGCCGCGCCGCTCGAGGCGCCCACCAGCCCCGGCTCGGCCAGCGGGTTGCGCAGCAGCCCCTGCAGCGCGGCGCCGCACAGGCCCAGCGCCGCGCCCGCCATCAGGCCCAGCAGGGCGCGCGGCAGGCGCACCTGGTAGAGGATGATCTCGGTCACGCCCGGGTCGAGATCGCGGCTCGCGGGCAGCCATTCGCCGCCGCGGCCGACGAAGATGGACAGCGCGAACAGCACGGCCACCGCCGCCGCGAGGCCAGCGCAGACCAAGGCCATGCGGGTGTTGCTGGCCGGGGTCAATGGCGCCTCGCCAGCGGCCGGACCTGGTCGCGCAAGGTCAGCGCCGCCTGCGCCAGAGAGGGCGTGCCGCAGTTCCACAGGGCGGTCGGGACGCTGACCACCGGCCGGTCGCGGCGCATGGTGTCGAGCGCCGGATGCTCCAGCACCAGATTGGCCATGGAGGGCGAGCCCATGCGGTATTCCCCGAGGATGAGAAGCTGCGGCTCGGCGCGCAGCACGTCCTCGACGGTCATGCTGACCCAGCCGGATTGGCCCGGCCTGGCGGCGATGTTGACCAGGCCCAGATGAGTGAGCACGTCGTCGAACAGGCTAGGGATTCCGGCCGAGAAGCCGTTGGCGCCGTAGACCAGCGACCGGTAACGGAGGTCGGCCAGCGAGCCCTTGGTCTTCGCCAGCTCGGCGTCGAAGGCCGCGACCAGCGCCTCGCCCCGCTCCTTTTCGCCCAGCGCGGCGGCGATCCCGCTTATGTTGGCGCGAACGCCGCCGAAGGTGTCGGCGACCGGCACCGTGACCACCGCGATGCCCTGGCGTTTCAGCATGGCGACCGCGAGCGGCGAGTTGCTGCCATCGGCGAACACCATGTCGGGCCGCAGCCGCAGCACTTCCTCGGCCAGGCCGTGATTGGGCACATAGCGCGCCGCCTGCCGCCACATGGCGGAATCCTCTTCATCCTGGGTAACCCAGTGGACCGACACGATGGTGTCGGGATCGGCGAGCAGCATGACGAGCTGGTCGGTGCACAGCCCCATGGAGACGATGCGCTTGGGCGCCGCGCCGGCGGACGCGGCGGACAAGGCGGCGAGCAGGCCGAACAGGATGCCGTACCAGCCCGCCGCCCTCATGCCGTCAGTCTCCCAGTTTCGCCCGCAGGCCGCCGAAGGCGCCGATGCCGGGCGACCGGTAGGAGAACACTTCCTCGTAGTCCTGGTCGACCAGATTCTCGACCCGGCCATAGATCTCGAGATGGTCGGTGATCCGGTAGCTGGCCGCCAGGGTGATCAGCACATAGTCGCGCAGCGTGACGACGGACTCCGGCGTGGCGGTCACGAACTCGTTGTCGAGCTGCTTGCCATTATAGGAAACGTCCAGGTTGGCGTTGCCCTTGCCGCCCGCGAACACGTAGTTGACGTTGAAGCTGCCCAAGTGCTTGGGCCGCCGCACCTCGTGCGCGCCGTCGGGCTGGCGGGAGTTGGTGTAGGTGTAGCTGCCGCCGACGGACAAATTCTCGCTGAGCTGGGCCGACAGCATCACCTCGATGCCGTCGCGCGTGCTGGTGCCGACCAGATTATCGACGGTGCTGAGAAAGGTGTTGAAGTCGAAGACGGTGACGATCTCGTTCTGCAGGTTGGCGTGGAACCAGGTCACGTCGAGGGTCAGCCTGTCGCCGAAGAACTTCTGCTCGACGCCGACGTCGACGCTGCGGGATTCTTCGGGCTTCAGGTCGGGGTTGCCCAGAAAGAAGTCCGGGAAGAAACCGAACAGCTCGAAAAAGCCCGGATTGGTGACGGCGGTGCCGTGGCTGGCATGCAGCCGTGTGCCGATCTCCTTGAACTGCCAGGCCGCCGCGAGCCGGTACGTCGTGGCATTCCTGAACATGCGGTTATCGTCGTGACGCACGCCCGCGGAGAGGAACAGCCGGTCGGCGAAGCCAACGCGGTATTCGCCGATATAGCTGTTCTGCGGTTCCGACCGCTCCTGGTTCTCCAGCGCGTCGGGCACGGCGCCGCGATTGACGAAATCCTGCTCCTCGCGCTGGAACGCCACGGTGACATGGTGCTCGGCGTCGAGGAACGAGGGCGTCCGGAAGTTCACCGTGTTCTGATAGGCGACCTTCAGCCGCTGGCCGTGATTGCCGGTCAGGTCATTGCTAGGGCTGATGTATTCGCGCTTTGTGTCGGCATACTGCACCGAGCCCTGGTGCACCCAGTGATCGTCGAACAGCGACAGCTCGCCCTGCACGCGGCCATAGAACTGGCGGTTCTTCTGCTCGTCGAGAGTGTCGATGATCAGGCCGTTGGTCGCGGTCGGCGGGAAATCGAAATCCTGAGCGTCGGTGTCGTTCCTGCTGGTCACGTAGCGGGCGACCGCGTCGAGGCGGAAGTTCTCGGTGACCCGGGCCTTGCCCTTGCCGCTGAAGGTGAAGACGCGGGCGCCGTCCTTCTCGGCGCCGAAGCGCGACAGGTTGATGCCGCCCGTGCCGAAATAGCCGGCCGAGACGGCGCCGTTCACCCGTTCCGTGCCACCGGAAGCGAGCGCCGTCAGCTGCCGCTCGGCGAACGAGCCGCCTTCGGCCGAGCCCTCGAAGCGGAATCCCGGATGGCCGCTCTTGGTGATGATGTTGATGACGCCGCCCAGCGCGTCCGAGCCATGGAGCGCGCTCTGGGCGCCGCGCAGCACCTCGATGCGCTCGACGCCGACGGCCATCAGCCCGGCATAGTCGAACTCGCCGTTGAAGTTCAGCTCGTTGGCCTCGACGCCGTCGATCAGCACCAGCGTGTGGTTGCCCTCGGCGCCGCGCATGCGGACCTGGGTGAGCTGGCCGGGTCCGCCCGAGCGGCTGACGGCGATGCCGGGCACGCTGCGCAGCAGGTCGGAGACGACCGGGTTCTGACGGCGCTCGATGTATTGCTCGTCGAGCACCGAGATGGCGTTGCCGATGGTGTAGGCCGCCGCTGGTGTCATGGTCGCGGTGACGAACACCGTGTCGCCGGGCAGCACGCCGTCCTCGGCAACGGCAGGGGCGGCGATCAGGCCGGCCAGCGCGGTGGCAATCAGCAGGGTGGGCGTTTGTCGGTGGGTCCGGTTGTCGGGCATCTGTTTCCTCGCAGCCACTTGGTTGGAGGCTGGACGCACGGGATGCCGCGGCGCGAAAGCGCTGCCGGTCATTGCTTGCCAGGACTTCGATGGTCCCATCCGCGGCGTCCAACCCATTCACAGGTGTCGCCACAGCGGAAACCCGCACCACCCACTACCCCGGTAGCTGGAAGGACGACGCGATGGCAGGTCTCCTGGCTGGCGGGTCGTCGCCCCGATACGCCTTCCCAGGACGGATCCCAGTGGCTCTTCGTATCGGAACTCGCCGCTTACAGTTGCGGGGACAGCCACGGCTGGAGCGCGCTGTGCTCTTCCGTGTTCCCTTTGAAGCCCTTTCGGGCACCATCGCGGCGCAAACTACGCCCGTCGCCCGGCAAACGCAATTGCGCAGAATTCGCGGGCTGGCCTGCGGAATTCCTCAGGCAGGGCGCCGGGAGGCGGAGGCGGAAACCAGCGGCAGGATCAGCAGACCCACGACCATGAACCCGGTCAGCATGGCCCAGGCCTCGTTGATGGCCAGCACCATGCCCGCCTTCTCGACCAGCGGCCGGGCGAAGTCGACGGCCGAGGACTCCAGGTTCTCCAGCTTCACGCCCTTGAAGAATTTGAGCGGCAGGCCGACGAATTCGGCGGCTTCGCGGCTGCCCGCCATCAGTTCGGCGGCGAGGCGCCTGCCATGGCCTTCGGCGCGGCCGTAGATCACCGTATCGATCAGCGCGATACCGATCGCGCCGCCCAGGTTACGCATCAGGTTGAACAGGCCGCTGGCGTCGGCGACCCGGCCCGGCGGCAAGTGGCCCAGCGCCAGGCGGGTGGGCGGCAGCAGGCACAGCATGATCGCCGAGCCGCGCACGATCTGCGGCCACAGCATCTCGTCGAAGCCGGATCGCGGCGTCTGGAAACAGCTCATGCCCATGCCGGCGGCGAACAGCAGGAAGCCACAGGCCGTCAGCACCCTGGCATCGAACCGGCGCTCCAGTTGCACGACGATGGGCGCGGTCGCCAACTGGGCGAGCCCCGTCACCAGCATGACCTCGCCGATATCGAGCGGGCCGTAGCCGCGCACGAAACCGAGGAACACGGGCATCAGATAGACCGAGCCATAGAGCCCGACACCAAGCAGGAAACTCAGGCCGCAGCCGACGGCGAAGGCCCGGTCGCGAAATTCACGCAGCTCCACGATCGGCCGCGCGCGGCCCAGGGTGCGGCGCACGAATGCCGCGCCGCTGGCGGCGCTCAACGCCAGCAAGGCCAGCACCAGCCCGGACGCCCAGCCGCGCTGCGGCGCTTCCTTCAGGCCGATCTCCAGCGCGGCGAGCGCCAGCGCCATCAGCAGCAGCGCCACGGCATCGACGCCGCGGACATGGCCCAGGTCGGGCCGCTCGCGCGGCAGGAAGGCCAGCGCCACCGCCGCCGCCACAAGGCCCGGCCCGATATTGATCAGGAACAGCCAGTGCCAGGAGAACGTCTCGGTGATCCAGCCGCCGACCAGCGGTCCGACGGTCGGCGCCAGCACCGCCAGCACGCCGCCGACGGTGGTGGCGAGCCCCTGCAGCCGGAACGGGAACATCAGGAACACGGCGGCGAACACCAGCGGGATCAGCACGCCGCCGGCGAATCCCTGCACCACGCGCCAGGCGACCAGTTCGGCGAAGCTCTCGCTGAGCGCGCAGCCCAGCGAGGCGGCGCTGAACACGATGATGGCGGCAAAGAACAGGCCCCGCATCGTCAGCACCCGCGTCAGCAGCCCGGTCAGCGGGATGGCGATGATCTCGGCGATCAGGTAGGCGGTCTGGATCCAGCTCATGCGCTCGGGCGCGATGCCCAGCGCGCCCTGGATGGCGGGCAGCGACGTCACCACCACCTGGATGTCCAGGATCGCCATGAACATGCCCAGGCACATGGCGGCGAAGCCGGCCCAGGTTTTCAGGGAAACCGGACGGTCGTCGGCGGGCGACAGCGGGGTCACCGCGCCAGCGCCCGGTTCTCGGCGGTGATGCGGATGGCGAGGACGGCGGCGTTGAGGATGGTGAAGACGACGCCGTACCAGACCAGCCCGAACGCCAGCGGCAGCACCAGGATTTCCCCGACCACGACGCAATAGTTCGGGTGGCCGAGGAATCGGTACGGCCCGGCGCGGACCAGGGGCTCGCCCGGCAGCACGACGATCCGGGTCGTCCAGCGCGGCCCCAGCGTGACCAGTACCCAGACGCGCAGAAGCTGCAGCACGGCGAAGACGGCGAGCCAGGCCAGGTCCACGTCGCGACCGAGGCCGAACCACCAGAGACCGGCGAGCCAGGCCGCGTGCAGGCCGACGACCAGCGGATAATGTCCCGGCGCCACTTCGACCGCGCCGCGCGCCATCAACCGCGCGGTGTTGCGCCGTGCCAGCACCAGTTCGCCCAGCCGCTGGGCGGTCACGAGCAGCAGGATGACGAGCGCCAGGCTCACGCGGCCCTCGCCAGCGCCGGCCTCGCCAGCGACAGGCAGCCGCAGGTGAAGCCCGGACCCAGCGCCGTCATCACCGCGCGCCCGGGCATGCCGGCCTTCAGCACCCGGTCCAGGACGAACAGCACGGTGGGCGCCGACATGTTGCCATGGCCCGACAGCACCGCCCGCTCGTGGTCGAGGGCGCCCTGCTCGAGGTGCAGCGTCTGTTCGAGCGCGGTGACCACCTTGGAGCCGCCGGGATGGCAGACGAACCGGTCGATGCTGTCGCGCTCGACGCCGATGCGCGTCAGGATGCCATCGATGGCCGGCCCGACATTGTCGCGGGCGAAGGGCGGGATCTCGCGGTCGAACACCACGCCGAAGCCGATCTCGTCGATATTCCAGCCCATGATGCCGAGCGTGTCGGACCAGAGGTGCTCGCCCGCGCCTTCGATCCGGGCGATGCCTTCCTCGCCGACGCGCACCACGGCGGCGGCGGCGCCGTCGCCGAACAGGGCGGTGGCGACGATGTTGGCCTTGGTCAGCTTGTCGAGCCGGAAGGCGGCGGAACAGATCTCCACCGCGACCAGAAGCACGACCGAACCGGGGCGCGCGCGCGCCAGCCGGTCGGCGATGGCGAGACCCTGGACGCCGCCCGCGCAGCCGAGGCCGAAGACCGGCACCCGCTCGACGTCGGGCCGGAAGCCGACGCGGCCGGCGGCGCGCGCCTCCAGGCTGGGCGTGGCGATGCCGGTGGAGGAGACGCTGACCACCGTATCGACATCGGCGCCGGTCAAACCGGCCGCCGTCAGCGCGTTCTGCGCGGCGTCGACGAACAGGTCGCAGGCGCCGGCCAGGTAGGATTCGGTCCGCTCACCCCAGCCGCGCTGCTCCAGATACCAGTCCATGGGCTGTACGAGGTGCCTGGTCGCGATACCCGTGGAGGCAAAGACGCGGGCCAGCCGGTCGAAGTCGGGATAGCGCGGCGAAAACACGTCGCGGGCGATGCGGGAAGCGTCGGCCTGGGTCAGCAGATGGGGCGGGACCGCGGTCGCGAGCGACAGCAGGCTTGCCTGGACTCCGTCAAGCGGTCCGGTCGATCTCTGCATGGCGATGACCTTATCAGCGGCGGCTTGCGCCGGCCGGGTGGTATCTGGTTGACGTGCCCGATACGCTTTAGAAGTATCGCGTGCACCGGCACTGTCAACGCCGGACGGCCGCCCTTGGTGCCCCCCACGCAAAAGGACATGGCGATTTCAACAGGATTCGGAAACAGGCAACCGTGGCTGGTCCATGGATGTCGATGACGGACGACGCCTGACACCTACCGCGCGTCGTATCCGATACTGTCGGGCGTTACATAGAGCGGCGCGCGCTCGGGCTCCAGCACCGTCGGACGGCCATGGCACAGGTTGATGGTTTCGCCCGTGCGCCCACCCGGACCCTCCTTGATGATGTCGACGACGACCTGCGCCGAATCCTCGGGCCGCATCCAGGTGGCGGCGAGCTCGGGGGTCACGGCATCGCCGAGGAAGTTGCGCAACATCGAGGTGTCGGTGGCGCCCATGGCCATGCAGTTCACCCGGATGCCGTGCGGCCGCAGCGCCTTGGCCCAGGCGAAGGTCAGCGCGTAGGTGCCGTATTTGCTGGCGTCGTAGATGTCGAAGACGATGCTGCCGCCGGTGGGCCGGGGCGACTCCGCCCACGGGCAGCTGTCCAGACGCGGGCACAGCTCGCGCGGCGAGCCGCAGGTGACGCCGTGGTCAGTGCCGATGTTGACGATGTTGCCGCCGCCGCGCGCGATCATGCTGGGGATCGCCGCCCGGCCCATCAGGTACTCGCCCTTCAGGTTGGTGCCGACCATGCCGTCATAGTCGGCCAGGGTCTTGTCCAGGTCGTCATGCGACGAGCTGACCCAGCACTTGCCGGCGTTGTTGATCAGGATGTCGACGCCGCCGAAGCGGGCGATAACATCGTCAACGAAATTGCGCGCCACTTTCGGATCGGACACGTCGCCGACGACGGCCGTGGCCTTGACGCCCCGCCGCTCCAGTTCCTTCGGCAGGTCGAGCACCTCGGACATGAGGTCGATGACCGCCACGTTGCAGCCCTCGCGCGCCAAGGCCCGGGCATAGGCGCGGCCGATGCCGATGGCCGCACCGGTGACGATGGCGGTCTTTCCGATAAGCAACTCGGTCATGGCTTTCTCCCCGCCGGCGGTCCGGCCTTGCCTCAGGCCACGCCCGAGATGCGTTTGTGCGGCGCCTTGCGCGGGCCCAGTTCGACCGGATAGCCGACCCAGGCGCCGATATTCTCGCCGGTGCGGCCGTCCTTGAACAGGTCGATCATCTGCTGGGCGATCTGCTCGGGCTTCATCACCTGTTTGGCCATGTCCGGCGGCAGCTGCTTGTCCGGGAACAGGCCGCGCAGCATCGGCGTGTCGGTGGCGCCCATGCACAGTGCGTTGACCCGGATGTTGAACTCGGCGAGCGCCTTCGCCCAGGAATCGGTGAAGCCGTTCAGCGCCCATTTGGAGGCGTTGTAGAGGTCTGTGTCCGGCTGGTTGGTGCCGTCGCTGCGGGCCGGCAGCACGTAATAGGTGCTGATGTTGACGATGTCGCCCGAGCCGCGGGTCTTCATCTGCGGGACGGCCGCGCGGGTCAGCATCAGCAGGCCCTTGAAGTTGGTGTCCATGATGAAGTCCCAGTCGGCGACCGCCTGCTCCCAGGACGAATCGATCGGCGTCTTCTTCCAGGTGCCGGCGTTGTTGACCAGGATGTCGATGCCGCCCAGAGCGGCGGCGGCCGCGACCACCTTCTCCACGTCGGCGCGCTTGGAGATGTCGGCCTTCAGGCCGACCACCTTGGCGCCGGTTTCGGCGGCGATGCTCTTTGCGACATCGGCGATCTTGTCCTGCACGTCGAAGGCGAGGACGGTCGCGCCTTCCTGCGCCAGCCGGCGGGCGAAGGCCTCGCCCAGTCCCTGCGCCGCGCCGCTGACGATGGCGATCTTTCCCTTAAGCATCGACGGTCTCCCTCGCAGTGTAGCCGACGCTCTCGGGCGTCACGAAGATGGGCTTGCGTTCCGGCTCGAGCACGGTAGGCCGGCCGACGCAAAGATTGATGGTCTCTCCGGTGCGGCCCTTGGGACCTTCCTTGAGGATATCGACGACCACCTGGGCCGAGTTTTCGGCGGTCATCCAGGTGGCGACTTCCTCGGGCGTTGCCCGGTCGCCATAGAAGTTGCGGATCATCCAGGAGTCCGTCGCGCCCATGCACATGCAGTTGACGCGGATATTCTGCGGCTTCAACGCCTTCGCCCAGGCGAAGGTCAGGGCATAGGTGCCGTATTTGCTGGCGTCATAGATGTCCATGACGGTACCGCCGCCGGTCGGCCGTGGCGAATCGCCCCACGGACAGGCCGACAGGTGCGGGCACAGCTCGCGGGGCGAGCCGCAGGTGACGCCATGGTCTGTACCGATATTGACGATCTCGCCGCCACGGCCCTGCTTCAGCAGTTGCGCAATCACCGCGCGGCCCATCAGGTATTCGCCACGCAGATTGGTGCCCACCATGCTTTCATAGTCGGCTTCGGTCTTGTCCAGATCGTCATCGACCAGGCTGACCGAACACTGGCCCGCGTTGTTGATCAGGATGTCGATGCCGCCGAATCTGCCGATCACGTCATCGACGAATTTGCGCACGGTCGCCGGCTGCGACACGTCACCCCGCACGGCAAAGGCCTTGACCCCGTGCTTCTCCAGTTCCCCAGCCAGATTGGTGATCTCGGCCCGGAGGTCGATCACTGCCACGTTGCAGCCTTCCCTGGCCATGGCCTTGGCATAGGCATTGCCGATGCCCACGGCGGCGCCGGTGACGATGGCGCTCCGGCCTTTCAATGACACACTCATCAGCGTCCTCCCGCGACGTCAAGGAACTGGCCCGTCGTCCATTCGGCGGCGGGCGAAGCAAAGAACACCGCCGCCGCGGCGACGTCTTCGGGATAGCCGGTGCGGCCCAGCGGCGTCGCGTCGGCGGCCATCTTCAGCGCCTGATCGTTCGTCATGTTCAGGGTTTCCTTGAACATGTCGGTGACGACGATGCCCGGCGCGATGCAGTTGACCGTGATCTTCTTCGGCGCCAGTTCGACCGCCATGGTGCGGGTGAACGCGATCATGCCGTTGTTGGCCGAGGAATAGGCGCCGAAGCCCGGCGATGCGTTGTGCGCGGCGACGGAGATGATGTTGATGATGCGGCCGCCGTTGGTCATCCGCCTGGCGGCCTGCTGCGACCCCCAGAACTTGGTCTTCATGTTGAGGTCGATCTGCTCGTCCCACTTGTCGATGGAAATCTCGGGCAGCGGGTACATCTTGCGGTCCAGATTGCCGCCGGCGTTGTTCACCATGATGTCGAGGCCGCCGAGCTCGGCGACCACGCGGTCGAGCGCCTTGGGGATGGCGGTCCAGTCCATCACGTCCGCGGAAATCGCCAGGCTCTTGCGGCCCAGCGCCCTGATTTCCTTTGCCACGTCGTCCACGTCCGCCTGACGGCGGGCGAGCACGGCCACATCCGCACCGCATTCGGCGAACGCGATGGCGATGCCCTTGCCGATGCCCCTGCCGCCGCCGGTGACGACCGCGACCTTGCCGTCCAAGCGGAACCGCTCGTGCATTCCCATCAATATCTCCCCTGTACTACTGGGCTGCGATGCTCTGGTCGACCCGCGTCAGGTTGACCGGGATGGCGCTCATGCGCGGCATGCCGGTGCGCGGGTCGTAGTCCTTCTCCACGTTCGTCAGCCGGCCCGTGTTGGAGCCGATGAAGAACACCTGCTTGTCGAACTCGGGCGCGTCGCCGAACGAGTGCGCCATGGAGATCACGCCGCGCTTCACGTCCGGCGCTTCCTCGATGATGCCGAGGATGGACGCATGGTCCGACGAGATCTTCACCACATCGCCCGGATTGAGGCCCAGCGCCGCGATGTCGCCCGGGTTCATGAAGGCCGGGTTGTAGCTGTGGTTACGCACCAGCGCCGGAATATCGCGGCCCGACGAGTTGTAGACGTCGTTCATGCGGCGGCTGACCAGGCGGTGGGTGAATCGCACGGCGGTATAGCCGGCATGGTCGGTGACCGGCTCGGCCATCACCTGGGCCAGTTCCGCCATCATGTCGGCGTTGCCGATATCGAGCTTCTCCTCGCAGTCCTCGTCCTTCGGCAGCACCAGGATGGTCGGGTCGTCGAAGATGTGGCCGTGCGGGTACTTCTTCACCTCGGACAGCGGTATCCGCGACCCCTTGCAGAGAATCTCGAAGATGTCGTCGGTCGATGGCTTGTTGACCATGTCGAGTTCGGTGCCGTTCACCCGGAGCTGCAGGCCCATGCGCTGCGCGAGGCCGTAGAAGAATTCCCACTCCTCGACCAAGTCCGCGCCGGCCGGGTCGTCGACGATCTTCGGCTGGTACATGGCGTAGGGCTCGGGATAGCCCGTCGAGAAGCCATAGAACCAGATGAACTCGTTCGGCTGGGTGATCGCCGGGGACTCCAGGCCGAGGCGCGGCGGGATCACGTAATCCGCCAGCTTCGCCGTCGCCGACATCTTGATGTCGAGGGTGACGTTGAGCTCGAGCTTCTTCATCGCCTCGTAGGTCTTGAGCTGGTCGGGCCAGGCGGCCATCGGGTTGCCGCCGACGCTGATCAGCGCCTTCACCTGGCCGTCGCCGTCGAGCAGGATCTCGTCGGCGAGCGCGGCGGCGGTCAGGCCGCTGACGTTGTCGCCCAGATCGCGGACGCGCAGCTTCTCGCCATAGCCCCATGCCTGCTTCGGCCTGGCCTCGGCCTGCGCCTTGCCGCGGCGTTCCGGGATCAGCACGAACGGATTGGGCATCTTCTCGCCCTCGCGCAGCCAGCGGCCGCACAACGTGTTGATGACCAGCACCATGTATTCGGTCAGCGTGCCGCGGGGCGCCATGTTGGGTCCGGTGCCGGCCGTCGTCATGCCGCGCTTGCCGGACGCATAGACCCGCGCCGCCTGGATCAGCAATTCCTCGGGAACTTCCGCCCGCTTCGAAACGTAGTCGGGGGTGAAGGGAGCGACGGCCTGCTTCAGTGCCTCGAACCCTTCGACGTCGGTGTCGAGGAACTCGCGGTCGTACAGGCCTTCCTCGATGATGATATGGGCCAGGCCGGCCAGGATCGTGGGATCTTCGCCCGGCTTGCACTGCAGGTGGATATGAGCCTTTTCGGCACATTCGGTCTTTCGGGGATCGATCACAATCAGCTTCATGCCGCGGCGCAGGGCGTCGTGCAGCCGTTTGGCCGGGTTGTACTGCGGAATGCCGCCCCATTTGGACACAACAGGGTTGGCGCCGACCAGCATCCAGGTGTCCGAATCGGAGAACGGCTGCGGACCGGCGCTCCAGCGCCCGTGGAACGCGATGGCCATGGGCTTGCCCGGCTGGTCGATGCTGCCCGACGAAAATTTCATCGGCGAGCCGATCGCCTGCATGAACGCGCCCGCCACGGCCGAGCCCGCCGGATACGGGAACGAGTAGGTCGCGGTGTACAGGGCGACCGCGCGCGGGCCATGATCAGCGATCAATTGCTTCAGCCGCGCCGCGATATCGTCGAGTGCCGCGGCCGAAGTCACAGTTTCGTGAGCGCCGGAAACCTTGCGCTGCGGCCGAAGAACCCTTTCGGGATTGTAATGTTGCTGCGGCAACTGTCGGCCCTTGACGCAGGTATATCCGAAATACATCGGATTTTCCTTGTCGCCGATGACTTTTACGGCTCTGCCATCCTCGACTGTTACTTTAATGCCACAGAAAGAGTGGCAAAAACGGCAGATCGCCGTTTGCGTCTCAGCCATGATCGTCTCCCCGCTTCAGGCCACGCGCGAACATGCATGCTTGAAGGTGGAGCCTACGACGCCATTCCGGCCTTGACAAGGGGCGAGGGAAACCAAGACTCTACTCGGCGCAAGCTGCGAATAAACTTTCATTTTTCGCCGCACATATGCGATATATATCAACGGAGCTGGGCTATGGGTGAAACGCAAGGAGGGTTGTGCGTATGAACCGAATGGGAAAATATGTCGTGCTCGGACTGGGCGTTTTGACGCTCGGTGCCTGCGCCACGACGGACAACTTGGACACTTACAATAAAGCCAAGGGCGCGTGCACGGCCGGATCGGCGTTCAATGCGGCCTTGTGCAGTGGTTACAATCAGCTCGCCACGGAAGAACAGACTCCGTACGAGCCTTACGTCATTGATCCGCGCGACCGCGACTACTACGCGACGAAGGCCTCGGCTGCTGGCGCTGGCCAGACGCCGCTGCCGTCCAACGTCGCCGGTCCGCTGCCGCCGGAAGGCTGCGGCCCCGATCAGCAGGGGGCGCCTTGCGTCGCCGTGCCTGACAGCCGCCCGATTCCGGGTGAGGCGATCGCCGAGGTTACCGATGGCCGTGCCCGCCTGATGGCGGCGTTCGACGCCGGTGGCCGCGAGAAGGCGCCCGATCCGGCCGCCCGCGCCCAGACCCAGTTCGATTGCTGGCTGGAGCAGCTGGAAGAGAACTACCAGCCGCAGGATATCGCGCGCTGCCGCCAGGGCTTCCTGGATGCGTTGGCCGAGCTCGAAAAGGCTCTGATGCCGCCGCCAGTGGCCGCTCCGGAACCCGGTAAGCCGGAACCGTTCCTGGTGTTCTTCGACTTCGACAAGTCGAACATCACCCCGGAATCGGCTCAGGTCATCTCCGAGGCCGCCCGCAAGGCCAAGGATACCGGCGCCGTCGCGATCCAGGTCATCGGTCATGCCGACCGGTCTGGCCCGCCTGGCTACAACGACAGGCTCTCCATGCGCCGCGCCAACGCGGTGAAGGACGAGCTGGCGAAGAACGGCATCGACGCGTCGACCGTTACGGTCGAAGGCCGCGGCGAGTCCGATCCTCTCGTCCCGACCGCAGACGGTGTGCGCGAGCCGCAGAACCGGCGTGCGGAAGGCATCTGGATCTACCGCTAGTATCCAGAGCTGACGCCAAGATCGAGGGCGCGTGCTTCGGCACGCGCCCTTTTTCTTGATGGGAGCCTGATCGATGCAGCCGACCATCGAGACCTTGCGGTTGGTGCTGACGCCGGCGGTTCCCGGCGACGCCGCCCGCCTGCACGCCTTGCTCGCCGCACCCGATGTGCGGCGGTTCCTGTGCGACGACCGTGTCCTGAGCATGGACGAGGTCTCCGGACTGATCGCCGAAGCGCTCGCTCTGGCGGCGGACGGATTGGGTTTCTGGATGCTGACGACCAAGTCCGGCGCGTTCGTCGGGCTGGCCGGGCTGATGCCGGTGTTCGAGGGCGCCGTCGCGACGTTCCCGGAGTTCGCCGGCGACATCGAGCCCACCATCGCGCTGGCGCCGGAAACCTGGGGCCAGGGCTACGCCGGGGAAGCTCTCGCCGCCGCCATGGCCCATGCCGGCGCGCTGGGCCGCCGCCGCCTCGCCGCGCTGGTCGACGCGCCCAACATGCGCTCGCACCGGATGGTGGAGCGCGCCGGTTTCGCCATGATCGGCACCACGCCCGGTCCCCGGCACACGCTCGTCGCCTATGTGGCCGAGATCGGCCGCCCGGGCTGATCGCGGGCCTGATGCCTATTTGTTGAGGAAGTTGAGCGGCAGGCCCGGGCGCGGCCACGCGCAGCTCACCAGCTTGCCGGTGGTCGACAGAGTGACGAACGCCGTCTTCAGGCCCTTGCCGCCGAAGCAGATATTGGTGGTGAGAATGTCGGGAAACGGGAAGTGCTCGGTGCCCGAGCCGTCCGCCCTGAAGCTGGTGACGCCGCCATTGATCAGCGTCGCCACGCAGATGTTGCCGTCGGCGTCGACCGCCATGGAATCGAGCAGCTGGTGGCCCGGCAGGCCGTGCACCAGCCGGTGCGGCTGGCCGTTCGGCTGCTTCCTGGGCTTGCCCGGAGCGTCGAGATCGACGGCCCACAGGCGGCCGGTGGTCGTTTCGGCGAAGTACAGACTCTTCTCGTCGGGCGACAGGGCGCAGCCATTGGCGGTGATGACGCCGTGCACGATCCGCGTGATCGAACTGCCGTCCGGCCTGGCGTAATAGACCGAGCTCAGGTCCATGTCCCACTGGCGGCGCTTGCCCAGATCGGTGAAGTAGAAGCCGCCGGAGCGGTCGAACACCAGGTCGTTCGGCCCTTTCAGCTTCTGGCCGTCGCATTCGGTGTAGAGCACCTTCACTTCGCCGGTGTCCGGGTTGACCTTCTCGATGCGGCCGCCCTTGTAGTCGTCGGACTGGTTGCCGGGCATCAGGCCGCCGTCGGGCAGCGTGTGCCAGGCGAAGCCGCCATTGTTGCAGATATAGATCCAGCCGTCCGGCCCCATGGCCGCGCCGTTGGGGCCGCCGCCGACGGTGGCGATGACCTCGATCTTGCCGCCCGGCAGGACCCGCGACAGCGCGCCGCGCTCGATCTCCACCAGGATGACCGAGCCGTCCGGCATGGCGATCGGGCCTTCCGGAAACCGGAGCCCGGATGCGATTTCGGTGATCTTCATGTCGCCCTCCCCGTGCGGCGCCCGCCTAGGCGAACGCGATCTCTTCCTGGTACCAGCCGGCGCCGATGATCTTCATGGACTGGTTGTTCGGCTGGCGCTTGTCCCAGCCCTTGGGATCGGCCTGATAGGCGTCGAGCACCTTCTGCGCCGCGACCGCGTCGTCGCCCTCGAATTCATAGATGGTGATGTAGCCGGCCGGCGGCTCGCCCAGAAAACCCTTCAGCGACTTGAAGCAGCGCACCGCGGTGACGTTCGGGCAGTTGAAGGTGTCCTCGACGTGATTGCCCAGATACCAGTCCTTGAATGCCTGGATATGGTCGTCGGTCTTCGGCTCGATCAGGCCGATCAGAACAAGCTTGCCCATGGTGACTCTCCCGTTTCATTCATGTGTGAAGGTCGCGGGAGCGTAGGCGAGCCCCACCGGTTTGACAAGCGAGGCTACAGCACGACCTCGCGCACCGGGTCCGAGCCGTCCCAGCCGGTGGCGGCGTTGATCAGCATGGTCTGGAAGTCGACCAGATCCTGGCGTTTTTCCACCAGCTCGACCATCACGCCCAGATCGGCGCGGGTATCCATGTAGGCGAAGCGGCCGCCGATGTCGGGCGCGCCGCCGGTGGTGACCGCCGGATAACCGAGCAGCTCGTATTTCAGCTTCACCGCGTCGAAGTCGTCGACCCAGACGCCGACATGGTGGAAGCCGCCCTTGTCAGGGCCGAACACGTCGCGGTAGGCGCTGGGGCTGTCGTCGTGCTGCTGGATCAGCTCGATCTCGATGTCGCCGGCCTGTGCCAGCGCGAACGAGGCGTCCAGCTTGCCCGGTTTGCCGCGATAGGTGATCTCGCCGGCGTCGAGATGCCGGTAGATGTAGAACGGCCCGACGCCGAGCTTGCCGGTCCAGCGCTGCAGCGCCGCGTCGATATCCGGCACCACGTAGGAATTCTGGAACACCTTCAGGCCCAGCGGCAGGTCGATCATCGGTCGTCTCCCCATTTCCGCGCTCAGTCTAAGCCCAGCCGCTCGGCCTCGGCCAGTTCTTCAGGCGTGTTGATGTTGAAAAACGGATCGATCGGCACTGTCGGAAAGTCCACCGCCCGGGCGCAGACGCGCTCGGCCCATTCCCCCGCCTTGCGCCCGCCGCCCGCCAGGAAGTGCGACAGGCCGCCATGCAGCCGCATGTGGAACAGGCCGGCGACCGGATGCAGCCGGCCGCCCGAGCGCGCCACCGCCGCCGGCGCGTCGCCCACGGCCGCGTGCAGCCGCGCCACCATGTCGCGCGGCAGGAACGGCGAATCGCACGGCGCGGTGACGACCCAGCCGAGCGACGGCGCATGGACCGCCGCCCACTCCATGGCGGCGAGCAGGCCGGCGAGCGGTCCGGGATAGGCATCGACCGTGTCGCCGATCACCGGCAGCGCGAAGCGCTTCCAGCGGTTCGGGTTGCCATTGGCGCTCAGCATCAGCCGGTCCACCTGCGGCGCCAGCCGGTCGATCACATGGCGCAGCACCGGCTTGCCGGCGAGCGGCAGCAGCGCCTTGTCGCCGCCGCCCATGCGGCGCGACAGGCCGCCCGCGAGGATGACGCCGAGCACGCCGCTTGTGGCTGTATTTTCCATGAGTGGCAGTCTTTTTCGTCGCGGCTTTCGGACGGCAAGGCGATACCGCCTTGCCTGAAAGCGCTTTAGGATACGCCCCAACTATAGCGGGGAGCGGCCCTGATGCACGTGATCGGTATCGTCGGCTGGAAGAACAGCGGCAAGACCACGCTGGTCGTCGAGCTGGTGCGCCTGCTGACGGCACGCGGCCTGAAGGTGGCGACGGTCAAGCATGCCCACCACGATTTCGACATCGACCATCCCGGCAAGGACAGCTACCGCCACCGCGAGGCGGGCGCCACCGACGTGATCGTCGCCTCGGGCGCGCGCTGGGCGCAGGTGCACGAGCTGCGCGGCAGCCCCGAGCCGGAGCTGGCCGACCTGCTGCCGCGCCTCTCGCCCGATACCGACATCGTGCTGGTGGAAGGCTTCAAGCGCGACCCGCACGACAAGATCGAGGTGGTGCCGGCCGATTTCGACGGCCGGCTGCTGACGCTGGACGACCCGCATGTGATCGCCCTCGCCAGCGACGCGCCGGGCCTGCCGCCGGTCGCCGTGCCGGTGCTGCGCCGGTCGGACCCGGCGCAGGTGGCGGCGTTCATCCTGGCGCATCTGGGTCTCGGAACCGTTTGACGGCCGGGGACCGGCGCCTATATCAACCGGCCATGCTCGACGCCCTCTACAACAAGGACGTGCTGCGCCGCGCCGCCACCATCGGCCGGACCGGACGCCTTGCCGCGCCCGACGCCAGCGTCACCCGTGTCTCGCCGGTCTGCGGCAGCCGGATCACGGTGGACGTGACGATCAAGGACGGCGTGGTGAGCGACTACGCCCAGGACGTGCACGCCTGCGCGCTGGGCCAGTCGTCGGCCGCCGTGCTCGCCGAGAAAATCGTTGGGCGCGAGATCGCCGAGTTGCGCGAAGTGGCCGGCAAACTGCGCGCCATGCTGGTCGACGGCGCGCCGCCGCCCGACGGCGACTGGGCCGGTCTCGCCATCCTAGTGGCGGTGCACCAGCACAAGACCCGCCACGGCGCGGTCATGCTGCCCTTCGAGGCGGTGATCGACGCGATCGCGGAAGTGACGGGCGAGGATGCGGTTGCTGCCGGCGAACAGTTAACCAAGCGGTCGTAGGCACCCCTCACCCTAACCCTCTCCCACAAGGGGAGAGGGGATTCGGCCGGAGCATCATAGGACCCTTCGCCCCTTGTGGGAGAAGGTGGCCGCGCAGCGGCCGGATGAGGGGTCGCCGCGCAAGCGGCTCCCTTCCGGTCAGCTCACCTGGCGTTCGCGGCCGGCCCAGTAGGGTTCGCGCAGGACGTGCTTCATCAGCTTGCCGGTGCCGTTGCGCGGCAGTTCGGCGATGAACTCGACCGATTTCGGCACCTTGTAGCCGGCGATGTGGCTGCGGGCGAACATGATCAGCTCGTCGGCGGTCAGCGCCTGGCCGGGTTCCAGCACGACGATGGCCTTCACTTCCTCGCCCCAGCGGTCGCTGGGCACGCCGATGACGGCGGCTTCCTTGACGGCCGGGTGCTCGTAGAGCGCGCTTTCCACCTCGGCCGAGTAGACGTTCTCGCCGCCGGTGACGATCATGTCCTTCAGCCGGTCCTGGATGTAGACGTAGCCTTCCTCGTCCATCCGGCCCACGTCGCCGGAATAGTACCAGCCGTCGGCATCCAGCACCTGGGCCGTCGCTTCGGGGTTCTTGTAGTAGCCGACCATGGGCGCGGCGGTGCGCAGCGCCACTTCGCCGGGCTGGCCGCGCGGCAGTTCCTTGCGGGTGACCGGATCGACGATCTTCATCTCGTGCAGCTCGCCCGGCTTGCCGCAGCTCTTCATCTTCTCGGTCGGCACCAGCGTGTGGTCGGCCGGCTCGAGGAAGGTGGCGCTGCCGCCGATTTCGGTCATGCCGTACATCTGCAGGAAGCCGCAGCCGATGTACTCGACCGCTTCGCGCATCATGTCGAGCGGGATCGGCGAGGCGCCGTAGGAGATCAGCTTGATCGCGCTGAGGTCGGCGCCCTGCTTGGCCTTGTCGAGCAGGATCTTCAGCACCGCCGGCACCATGAAGATCTTGGCGACCTTGTATTCCAGCACCGCGTCGACCATTCGGGTCACGTCGAAATCGGGATGGATGACCACGGTCGTGCCCATGCGCAGGCCGCCCAGCACCGAGCCGTTGCCGCTCAGGTGGAAGTTGGGCGCGATGCACAGCGCCACCTCGTCGGGATTGTATTCCTTGTAGGTGCCCTTCAGCGGCTCCGGATCGGGCGGCACGCCCATCCAGCCCAGATAGGCGGCCTCGTTGGGGATCATCACGCCCTTGGGCTTGCCCGTGGTGCCGCTGGTGTAGAGCTGCACATAGACGTCGCGCGGGGCGACCTTGATCTTCGGGTCGGTGGCCGGCTGGGCGTCGCGCCAGGCGGCGAAGTCGCCCCAGTTCTTGTAGGGTCCGTCCATCACCAGCACGGTTTCCAGCCTGGGCAGGTCGCCCGCCAGCGTCTCGACCAGGCCGGCGAACTCGCGGCTCACGATCAGCACCTTGATGTCGGCGTCGTCCATGACATAGCGGACCTCGGGCGGCGCCAGGCGCCAGTTCACCGGCACCAGCACGGCGTTGGCCTTGTTGACGCCCGCCATGATCTGCGGATGGTAATCCGAGTTCTTGCCGTAGTAGCCGACCCGCTCCTGCTGCTTGACACCCAGCCTGGCAAGGCCGTTGGCGATCTGGTTGCTGTAGCGGTCCACCTGCGCGAACGTGGTGACGCGATCGTCGAAGATGGTCGCCACCTTGTCCGGCGTATGTTCGGCGTGATAGCGCACGCTGTCGCCGACGTTGAACGCCTCGTTGATCTGGTACTCTGGCATGACAGCCGCTGCTCCCGTTAAGTCCGTCTTCCCCTGAGGCGGGATTTTAGCGAGATGTCGCCGGGCCGCAACCAGCTACCTCGCATGTTCCCGTTCGCCCTGATATGTAGCGAGTCGAGGGAGAAATACCATGAATCTGCTGATCTACGCGCCAGCTTACGAACGCATCCGCGCCCGGATGCCGGAAGGCGTCACCCCGCTGCTGCTGCACCCCGACGAGTCGCTGACCCTGAACGGCCGGAAGGTGGCGCCGGAAGACGCGCGCTTCGACATCGCCTGGGCCTCGACCGACCTCTACGTCAAGGGTCCCGGCCGCGCCGCCTTCGGGCTGCTGACCGCCGCCAAGGGGCTGAAATGGTTCCAGTCCGGCGCCGCCGGATTCGACCACCCGATCTTCGCCAGGGTCGCCGCCACCGGCACCATCATGACCCGCAGCGACGCCCAGGGCATCGCCATCGCCGAGTACGTGCTGGCGCGCACGCTCGAGGCGTTCCAGGACGCCGCCGGCCGCGCCGCCAAACAGAAGGCGCACAACTGGGGCCGGCATGAGTTCCGCGACGTCTGGGGCACCACCTGGCTGGTGATCGGCTATGGCGCCATCGGCCGCGAGATCGGCATCCGCGCCCGCGCCTTCGGCGCGAGGGTGATCGGCGTCCGCCGCACGCCGTCGGCCAATGACCCGGCCGACGAGATGATCACGCCCGACCAGGTGCTGGCCGCCGTGCCGCGCGCCGACGTGGTCGTGCTGGCCGCGCCCCATTCGGACGGCACCGACAAGCTGGTGAACGCCGGATTCATCGCCGCCATGAAGGACGACGCTGTGTTGGTCAACATCGCCCGCGGCCGGCTGGTCGACGAGGCGGCGCTGCTGGCCGGTCTCGACGCGGGCAAGCCGGCGACGGCCATCCTCGACGTGTTCGAGAAGGAGCCGCTGCCCACCGACAGCCCGTTCTGGGATCATCCGCGCGTCATGCTCAGCGCCCACTGCGCCGCCGACAGCCCCATGAACGTCGCCCGCGGCGACGAGGTTTTCCTCGGCAACCTGACGCGCTATCTGAAGGGCGAACCGTTGCGGCTGGTGGTGGACTTCAACGGTTGACGCGATAGAGCCCGCCGGGAGCATCGGTTGACGCTGTTGGCGGGCAGGCTCACAATAGGACGACCTCAGGGACTCTGGAGACGAGACAGATGGCACAGCAGCAATCCGTGGCGATCAAGGTGGACGGCGCCACCCTGGCGCCCTTCGACCGCGGCACGATCTCGGCGGCGGAATGGCAGATCCGCGTCGACCTGGCCGCCACCTACCGGCTGGTCGCGCTGTATGGCTGGGACGACCTGGTGTTCACCCACATCTCGGCGCGGGTGCCGGGGCCGGAGCATCACTTCCTGATCAATCCTTACGGCCTTGGCTTCGACGAGATCACCGCGTCGAGCCTGGTGAAGATCGATCTGGAGGGCAAGCCGCAGCATTCGACGCCGCACTACGTCAACGCCGCCGGCTTCACCATCCACAGCGCCATGCACATCCACAGTCCCGATGCCAACTGCGTCATCCACACCCATTCGCCCGACGGCGCGGCGGTGGCGGCGCAGGACCACGGACTGTTGCCGGTGTCGCAGAACGCCATGGTGCTGTGGGGCGACATCGCCTATCACGACTATGAGGGCGTGGCGCTGGACATCACCGAGCGCGAGCGGCTGGTCGCGGACATGGGCGCCAAGCACTGCATGATCCTGCGCAACCACGGCCTGCTGACCATGGGCAAGTCATGTTCGGACGCGTTCATGCGGCTGTATTACCTGGAGCGCGCCTGCACCTATCAGGTCCGCGCCCTGTCGGCCGGTGTCGCGCACCTGAACATGCCGAACCAGGGCGTGCCCGAGCACACGGCGGAAATGGTGCAGTGGAGTTTCGACGGCGGCACCGCCAAGATCGGCTGGCCCGCGCTGCTGCGCAAGCTCGACCGCGAGAACCCCGGCTACGACGCCTGACCGGGCTGGTCGCCGGCGCGGAAAAAAGGGGAGCCGCGAGGCTCCCCTTCATTGCATCACCCGATGCGTCCGATCACTTCTTGTCGACCGGCTTGTCCTGGGCCTTGTCCATCTCGCGCTCGCCGGCCTTGCCGACGCTCTCGACGTCCTTGCCCGCGCCCTGCACCGTGTTGCAGGCGCCCAGCGCCGCGACAACGGCCACGATCATCAGCTTCTTGATGGTATCCGACTTCATGATTCAACCTCCTGGAATGTAACGGTGGTGTCGCCGCCACGTCCCGTCAGGGCGGCAGCATGAAGCGATAACGCCGCGAGACGCCAAAAAGTTCGAGGCAGATGAAAATATCGCGGTACCCCGGCACCAGGGAGAGTCCGCGCGGGTGGCGCGGCTTACAGGCCTTCCTTGGCCTTGTCCAACGTCCGCTCGCCGGCCTTGCCGATGCTCTCGACGTCCTTGCCGGCGCCCTGCACCGTGTTGCACGCGGCGACCAGGGTCACCAGCGCGGCGACGGCCAGCTTCTTGACGGTTTCGGTCTTCATGTCGTGCCCTCCAGGGTTGCTTCTTGTAACGAACCCCGAAACTGTGGGGCACGCGAGGCCGGCGATCAACGCCGCTATTGCACCACCGGTTCTCCTTCGCGAAAACTTTAGGCTAGAGTGGTGCCGCAAACGAGGAAGTGGAGGCGGAATTGGACGTTTTTGAGGCGATGGAAACCTGCCGGGCCGTGCGGTTCTTCAAGAAGGACCCGGTGCCGGACGAGATGGTCGACAAGATCCTGTACGCGGCCACCCGCGCGCCCAGCCCGGGCAACTCGCAGGGCTGGGACTTCATCGTGGTCACCGACCGGGCGATCAAGCAGAAGCTGTCGGAGAAGGTCACCGAGGTGATCGACGCCACCGTGGCCGGCATCCAGAAGAGCATGGGCGGCCTCGACGCGCTCGACGACGTCAACCGCCGCATGCTGCAGGGCACGCAGAACATGGCGCGCACCCTGGGCGACATCCCGGTGATCATCCTGGTGTGCGGCAAGAAGATCTACCCGCCGCAGGCGCCCAGCGAGCAGTTCGTCTGGTCGGCGCTCTACCCGGCGGCGCAGAACATCACGGTGGCGGCGCGCGCACTGGGCCTGGGCAGCTGCTTCACCACCTATCAGAACACCTGCGAGACGGAGCTGCGCGAGCTGCTCCACATCCCGCCCGACGTGTATATCGCGGCGTTCATCCCGGTCGGCTGGCCGGCGATCAATTTCGGCCCGCTGGCGCGCCGCCCGGTGAGCGATTTCGTGCACCGGAACGGCTGGCAGGGCGATTTGCGGGGGTAGTCCGTCACGCCGAGGGTTCCCCCTCACCCTACCCTCTCCCCGGCGGGGAGAGGGGCGCGATTAATACAGGGACATAATACCTATTTCGTCGTATGGCTCAGGCTGGAGCAGGGTTGAAATATGTATTATGTCCCCGCATTAAGGGGAGGGCCAGGCCGCGCCGCCCTGTAATGCTCTCCTACCCGAACTTGCGGCGCAGCCACGGGATCATGATGTCGCACAGCTCGTCCGGGCGCTCGTGGCCGGTCCAGTGGCCGCAATCCTGCAGCACCGCCACGTCCAGGTCCGCCACATAGGGCTTCATGGGCTCGGCGCAGCCGGGCGGGCCGGACGGATCGTCCGTCGCCTCGATCATCAGGCAGGGCACATCAATGTTCGGGTCCAGGTCCTTCACCGCGCGCCAGTTGGCCGAGATGTTGCGGTACCAGTTGAGGCCGGGCGTGATGCCGGTGCGGCGGAAGGCGGCGAGGAAATAGTCCAGCTCGTCGTCGGTCAGCACGAACTCGCCGCGCGGTTTTTCGGCGAACACCAGGTTCTCCATGGTCAGGATGCGCTTTTCCTTCGGCAGCGCCTGGAAGTCGCTCATCTTGAACAGCGCCTTGCGGTACAGGCCGGTGAACAGCTTGTCGAGATGGGCGTTGAACTTGGCGTCGGACGAGTCCGGGTTGTCCGGCCCCTTGTTGTGGAAGTTCACGATGTACTGCCCGTCGCCCCACTCGTCCTTCAGCATCTGCAGCGGATCGCGCGGAATGAGCGGCGCCGCCCGGTAAGGCGTGTTGACGCCGACGACGCCGGCCACATGCGCACGCTGCAGCAGCGCCGACGACCAGACCACGGGTCCGCCCCAGTCGTGGCCGACATACACCGCCTTGGCGAGCCCGAGCGCGTCGAGCAGGCCCGCCATGTCGGCGGCCAGTTCGCTGACCGCGTAGTCCTCGGTGCGCGGCGGGCAGTCGCTGCGGCCATAGCCGCGCTGGTCGGCGGCGATGGCGCGGAACCCGGCCTCGGCAAGCCGCGGCATCACCCGGTGCCACGAAAACGCCAGCTCGGGAAAGCCATGGCACAGCAGCACCGGCACGCCCTCGCCCATCTCGTAATAGGCGATGCGGATGCCGTTGGTGTCGGCGAATTTCGGTTCCGGAAAACTGGCGGCCATCGGACTCCCCTTCCCTGGCGTGAGCCGAGAGCATGGGCGAGCCGGAAAACCGAATCAATCGCGCAGTGATTCAGGCGGGGAACAGATGCATGTCGGCGGCATCGACCGCGACCGAGACGGTTTCGCCGTCCCCATAGGGCCGTTCGGCCGGGACCTCGGCCGTCAGCTTCAGGCCGTCCAGGTCCAGGTGCAGGCGAACCGCACGTCCGAGGAACACACTCGATTCGACGCGGGCCGGCTGGCCGGCGGAGGATATGGCAATACGCTCGGGCCGGACCATGGCGCAGAGTGGGCTATCGCCGGCCGGCGCGGGATAGCGCCCGAGCGGCGTGACGGCATCGCTTCCGTCCCGGTGAGCGGCCATGGTGTTGGCCTCGCCGAGGAAGCGCATGACGAAGGGGTTCGCCGGGCGCTGGTAGAGCGCCTCGGGCGTGCCCTGCTGCTCGATGCGGCCCTGGTGCATCAGCACGACGCTGTGACCGAGGATCATGGCCTCGACCGGATCGTGGGTGACGACCACGGCGGTGACGCCGCTTTGGCCCAGCAGATGGCGCAGGTCCTCGTAGACGCCGCGCCGCAGCACCGTGTCGAGGCCCGAGAACGGCTCGTCGAGCAGCAGCACGGCGGGATCCGGCGCCAGCGCGCGGGCCAGCGCCACCCGCTGCTGCTGGCCGCCGGACAGGAGGTGCGGATGAACGCCCGCCTTGTCGCCGATGCCGAGCCGCTCCAGCAGCGCCCGGGCGCGGGCATGGCGTTCGGCACGGGCGCCCGAGCGGATGCCGAAGGCCACGTTGTCCAACACGTCGAGATGGGGAAACAGCGCGAAATCCTGGAACACGAAGCCTACCCCGCGCTGCTCGGGCGGCAGATGGACGCCGTCGCCGTCGACCTCCCGCCCGCCCAGCAGGACGCGGCCGGACCACGGCCGCTCCAGCCCCGCGGCGATCCGCAGCAGGGTGGTCTTGCCGCAGCCCGATGGCCCGAGCAGGCAGGTGACGCGGCCTTCGGGCACATGCAGCGACAGGCCGTCGAGCACGATCTGCCGGTCGTAGCCGTGCCGCACGTCGATGAAGTCGAGGGCGGCGCTCATGACGGCTCCGCCGCGCCGGCGCGGCGCCCCAGCAGCCCGCTGAGGATCACCGCCGGGATGAGACCCGCGAGAGCGAGGACCAGCGCCGGGGCCGCCGCCTCGCCATAGCGCTCGTCGGACGCCAGGGTATAGACCGAGGTGGCCAGGGTTTCGAAGTCGAAGGGCCGCAGCACCAGCGTGGCGGGCAGCTCCTTGAGCACGTCGACGAACACCAGCAACCCTGCGGTCAGCAGCGCGCCCCGCAGCAGCGGCAGGTGTACGCGGCCCAGCGTCGCCGCCGCGCCCCGGCCGAGGGTCCGCGCCGCCATGTCGAGCGACGGGCGGATGCGCTGCAGTCCCGCTTCCAGCGTGCCGTGGGACAGGGTGAGGAAGCGGACCAGATAGGCCGACAGCAGCGCGAAGACGGTGCCGGAGAGCAGCAGGCCGGTGGCAATGCCCCAGCGGTCGCGCAGCACGTCGCCAACGGCGCGATCGAAGGCGCCGAACGGCATCATGACGCCGATCGCCAGCACCGCGCCCGGCACGGCATAGCCGAACGACGCGATCCGCGCGGCGGCCCGGGCGAGCCGCGACAGGCCGAGCCGGGCCGCGTAGGCGAGACCGAGCCCGACCGCCAGGACGAGCGCGGTGGCCGCGCCCGCCAGGCCGAGGCTGCGCGCGACCACGGCGGCGAACTCCGGTCC
>JALHLV010000031.1 GCA_022844405.1 Sphingomonadales bacterium
CGCGCCGGCCGAGGGCGCTGCGCCCACCGATGGCGCCGCCCCGGCGGAGCCGGCTGAAGGCGCGGCCGAGGCCGCGCCACACGGCTGAAAAACCCAGTCTCTCTGGTATGAAAAAGGGTCGCTCCGGCGGCCCTTTTTTGCGCGGGGTTGCATGGGTGTTATATCTTCGGAACGGGTTGCGACAGCGAGGCGAAATACCGATGAAGAAAGCGATTCTGGCCGCGGCACTGGTTCTTGCCGGCATGCTCCCGGCGATGGCGCAGCAGAAGCCAACGGTAAAGACCGTCAACGCCCTGTCGCTGATCGCCGAGCCCAGATACAAGCCCGGCTTCGACCATTTCGACTTCGTCAACCCGAACGCGCCCAAGGGCGGCGCCGCCCGGCTCAGCGTGGCGCCCGGCACCTTCGACAGCCTCAATCCCTGGATCGTCGCGGGCACGCCGCCGGCGGGCATCGGCCTGGTCTATGAAAGCCTGACCAAGGACAGCCTCGGCGAGCCGTCGACCGCCTACGGCCTGATCGCCGAGACCATGACGGTGCCCTCGGACAACTCCTGGGTGGAATTCAACCTGAACCCCAAGGCGAAGTGGCACGACGGCAAGCCGATCACGCCCGAGGACGTGATCTTCTCGTTCAACACGCTGATGGAGAAGGGCACGCCGTTCTGGGCCCAGTACTACCACAACGTGAAAAAAGCCGAGAAAACCGGGGCTCGGAAGGTGAAGTTCAGCTTCGACCAGGCCGGCAACCGCGAGTTGCCCATGATCATGGGCCAGCTTCCCGTGCTGCCCAGGCACTACTGGCAGGGCCGCAAGTTCGACGCGCCGACCCAGGAGCCGCCGCTGGGCAGCGGCCCGTACCGCATCGCCGACGTGAAGCCGGGCCGGTCGATCAGCTATGAGCGGGTGAAGGACTTCTGGGGCAACGACCTGCCGGTGAACAGGGGCTTCTACAATTTCGACCGCATCACCTACGAGTATTTCCAGGACGAGACCGTCGAGCTCGAGGCGCTGAAGACCCACAAGTTCGACTTCATCAGCGAGAACACCGCCAAGACCTGGGCCACCCAGTACACGCCGCAGAGCTTTCCGGCGCTGAAGGCCGGCCTGGTGAAGAAAGAGGAGCTGCGCCACAAGAACCCGACCGGCATGCAGGCGTTCGCCTTCAACATCCGCCGCGACGTGTTCAGGGACGTCCGCGTGCGCCGGGCGCTGGGGCTGGCGTTCGATTTCGAATGGACCAACAAGAACATGTTCTACGGCCAGTACACCCGGACGCAGAGCTTCTTCTCCAACTCGGACCTGGCCAGCAGCGGCCTGCCCTCGGCGGCCGAACTGGCGTTGCTGAACCCGCTCAAGGGCAGGATTCCCGCCGCCGTGTTCACCCAGCCCTTCAAGGCGCCCGCCACCGACGGCACCGGCAACAATCGCGACAATCTGCGGCAGGCGGTGGCGCTGCTGCAGCAGGCCGGCTACGAGATCAGGGACCGCGCGCTGGTCAACAAGCAGACCGGCAAGGCGCTGGCGTTCGAGATTCTCAACACCCAGCCGGCGTTCGAGCGGATCATGCTGCCTTATGTGGAAGCGCTGAAGAAACTGGGCGTCGAGGCGCGCATCCGCACGGTCGATCCGGCGCAGTACGAGCAGCGGATGAAGGATTTCGACTTCGACATGACTGTCGAGACCTTCGCCCAGTCGGAATCGCCCGGCAACGAGCAGCGCGAGTTCTGGAGCACGGCCGCCGCCAGCCGCAAGGGCAGCCGCAACATCATCGGCATCAGCAACCCGGCGGTGGATACGCTGATCGACAAGGTCATCTTCGCCCCGGACCGGGCCGGCCTGATCGCCGCCTCGCGGGCGCTCGACCGGGTGCTGCTCAACAACTACTACGTCATCCCCATGTGGCACACGCGGGTGTTCCGCATCGCCTATTGGGACAAATTCAGCCGTCCGGCGACGATGCCCGGATACCATCATGGTTTCCCGGTGATCTGGTGGCTCGATGCGACCAAGGACGCCGCGCTCAGGGCGAAGATGAAGTGATGCGCGTTGCGCGTCCCTCATCCGGCGCTTCGCGCCACCTTCTCCCCGGCGGGGAGAAGGGAACAGGCCATCCCGCATCTTACCCTCCCCGCCGGGGAGAGTGCAGGGTGAGGGGGATGACCGCGGCCGTGCGCAACATGCTGTCATCGCTTTCCGATGCCGTTATGATCGTGGCATGAGAGCCTTCGCCACCGCCGCTTTCGCGGCCTTCCTGTCCTTCGGCAGCATCATCGCCGGCCCGGCCGCCGCCGCGCCGGTCCACGGCCTTTCGGCCTTCGGCGCGCTGAAATACAAGGCGGATTTCAAGCACTTCGACTATGTGAACCCGCAGGCGCCCAAGGGCGGCGCCATGGCGCTGATGGGGACGAGCGGCAAGACCACCTTCGACAGCCTCAACCCGTTCATCCTGGCGGGCACCGGCGCCGAGCTGATCGACAACAGCGAGCCGCGCAGCCTGGTTTACGATTCCCTCATGACCCGCGCCCATGACGAGCCCGACGCGGTCTATGGCCTGGTCGCCGAAAGCGCCGAGCTGGCGCCCGACCGGAGCTGGGTGGTGTTCAATCTCAGGCCCCAGGCCAGGTGGCACGACGGCACGCCGATCACCGCCGCCGACGTGGTGTTCACCTTTCATGCGCTGAAGGACAAGGGGCATCCCAGCTTCGCCGCCAGGCTGGCCGACGTGAAGGGCGCCGTGGCGCTGTCGCCGCGCAAGGTGAGATTCACCTTCGACCCGAAGGGCGCGGTGCGCGACCTGCCCATGACCGTGGCCCAACTGCCGATCCTGTCGAAGGGCTGGTACACCAAGCATGACTTCACCAAGCCCTCGTTGCAGCCGCCATTGACCAGCGGGCCTTACAGGATCGGCAAGGTCCTGCCGGGCCGGTCGGTGAGCTTCGAGCGGGTGAAGGACTATTGGGGCCGGGATCTGCCGGTCAGCGTCGGCCGGATGAATTTCGACGTGATCCGCCTCGAATACTATCAGGACCGCGCCATCGCCATGGAGGCGTTCCTCGCCGGCGCCTACGACTTCCGCGAGGAATTCACGTCGAAGACCTGGGCGACCGAATACAAGGGTCCCGGCATCGACCGCAAATGGATCTTGCGCGACACGCTGAAGGACAACCGGCCATCGGGCGCCCAGTTCTTCTTCATCAATCTGCGCCGCGACCAGTTCAAGGACGTGCGCGTGCGCGAGGCGCTCGATCTGGCGTTCGACTTCGAATGGACCAACCGGGCGATCTTCTACGGCGCCTATGGCCGCACCGGCAGCGTGTTCGAGAATTCCGAGCTGGCCGCCACCGGCATGCCCAGCCCGGCCGAACTGGCGCTGCTCGAGCCTTACCGCAAGCAGCTGCCGCCGGCGGTGTTCGGCACCGCGTTCGAGCCGCCGAAAAGCGACGGCCGGGGCGGCAACCGCGAGAACCTGCGCAAGGCCGTGACCCTGCTGCAACAGGCGGGCTTCACCATGAAGGGCGGCGTGCTGACCGGCAGGGACGGCAAGCCGCTCACTGTCGAGATACTGAACTACGAGCCTGGTTTCGAGCGGGTGCTGCTGCCCTATATGGAAAGCCTCAAGCGCATCGGCGTGCAGGGGACGCTGCGTACCGTCGATCCGGCCCAGTACGAGCAGCGGGTCAAGGACTTCGACTTCGACCTGACCATGGAGCGCATCGCCTGGCCGAACACGCCGGGCGTCGAACAGCGCGCCTACTGGTCGTCGGCCGCGGCCGACGTCAAGGGCAGCTTCAACCTGGGCGGCATCAAGAACCCGATGGTGGATGCCATGATCCGGGCCATACTCGGTGCCAGGGACAGGCCGTCGCTGATCGCCGCTGCGCGGGCGCTCGACCGGGTGATCATGTTCAACCGCTACATGGTGCCGCAGTACTACAAGGGCAGCCACACCATCGCCTGGTGGGACAAGTACGGCCGCCCCAAGGCGAAGCCGCCGTTCGAGCGGGGCGTGCAGGACCTGTGGTGGTACGATCCCGCCAAGGCCAAGGCGCTGGCCGCCGCGCGGGGACGCTGATGGCCGCCTATATCCTGCGCCGCCTGCTGCTGATCATCCCGACCCTGCTCGGCATCCTGGTCATCAACTTCGCCATCGTGCAGGTGGCGCCGGGCGGCCCGGTGGAGCAGATGATCGCCCAGATCACCGGCACCGACGCCGGCTCGACCGCGCGCCTGGGCGGCGGTACCGGTGGCGACATGGGCTCGGCGGCGCGCCAGGCCGACGTGGCCGGCCAGGGCGCCGGCGCCGACGTGAAATACCGCGGCGCGCAGGGGCTCGATCCGGCGCTGATCGCCCGCATCGAGAAGCAGTTCGGCTTCGACAAGCCGGCCCATGAGCGCTTCTGGATCATGGTGCGCGACTACGCCACGTTCGATTTCGGCGAGAGCTTCTTCAAGGGCAGGCCGGTGCTCGACCTGATCCTCGACAAGCTGCCGGTGTCGATCACGCTGGGGCTGTGGACCACGCTCATCGTCTACCTGGTGTCGATCCCGCTCGGCATCCGCAAGGCGGTGCGCGACGGCACCCGCTTCGACACCTGGACCAGCGCCGCCATCATCGTCGGCTACGCCATTCCCGGCTTCCTGTTCGCGGTGCTGCTGATCGTACTGTTCGCGGGCGGCAGCTACTGGGACATCTTCCCGCTGCGCGGGCTGACGTCGGACAACTGGGACCAGCTCACCTGGTTCGGCAAGGCGCTCGATTATCTCTGGCACATCTGCCTGCCGGTCCTCGCCATGACCATCGGCGGCTTCGCCAGCCTGACCATGCTGACCAAGAACTCGTTCCTCGACGAGATCAACAAGCAGTATGTGATGACCGCCCGCGCCAAGGGGCTGACCGAGCGCCGGGTGCTCTACGGGCATGTGTTCCGCAACGCCATGCTGATCGTCATCGCCGGTTTCCCGGGCCTGTTCGTCGCCGTCCTGTTCGGCAACTCGCTGCTGATCGAATTCATCTTTTCGCTCGACGGGCTGGGCCTGCTGACTTTCGAGGCGCTGATCCAGCGCGACTATCCGATCATGTTCGGCTCGCTCTACGTGTTCACCCTGATCGGCCTGATCGTGAAGCTGATTGGCGACCTCACCTATGTGTGGGTCGACCCGCGCATCGACTTCGCCACGCGGGACGTCGGATGACCGGACAGCCCGCCGCCCGCCGCTTCCTGTTCTGGAAGATCACGCCGCTGGGCGAGCGGCGCTGGACCGTGTTCAAGCGCAACCGGCGCGGCTACTGGTCGCTGTGGATCTTCGGGGTGCTGTTCGTCCTCTCGCTGTTCGCCGAGTTCATCGCCAACGAGCGGCCGCTGGTGCTGGAGTACAAGGGATCGATCTACGTGCCGGTGCTGCGGGATTACCCGGAGACCGAGTTCGGCGGCTTCTTCGAGACGCCGACCGACTACCGCGACCCCTATGTGCAGAACCTGATCAGGGAAAGCGGCGGCTGGATCGTCTGGCCGTTGATCCCCTACAGCCAGAACACCATCAACCGCAACATTCCGGTGCCGGCGCCGGCGCCGCCGAGCTGGGACAATCCGCTGGGCACCGACGACCAGGCCCGCGACGTGGCGGCGCGGGTCATCTACGGCTTTCGCGTCTCGGTGCTGTTCGGTCTACTGCTGACCGTGTTCTCGTCGATCATCGGCGTCTGGGCGGGCGCGGTTCAGGGCTATTTCGGCGGCAAGATCGACCTGGCTGGCCAGCGTTTCATCGAGATCTGGGGCGGCCTGCCCGAGCTGTTCATGCTGATCATCCTGGCCAGCATCGTCACCCCCAACTTCTGGTGGCTGCTGGGCATCATGGTGCTGTTCCGCTGGACCAGCCTGGTCGACGTGGTCCGCGCCGAGTTCCTGCGCGCGCGCAACTTCGACTATGTCCGCGCCGCCCGCGCGCTCGGCCTGGGCGACGGCCGGATCATGGTCAAGCATGTGCTGCCCAACGCCATGGTGGCGACGCTGACCTTCATGCCGTTCATCCTCAACGGCTCGATCACCACGCTGACCGCCCTCGACTTCCTGGGTTTCGGGCTGCCGCCGGGCTCGGCGTCGCTGGGTGAGCTGCTGAAGCAGGGCAAGAACAACCTTCAGGCGCCGTGGCTCGGCATCTCGGCGTTCCTGGTGCTGGCCGTCATGCTGTCGCTGCTGATCTTCATCGGCGAGGCGGTGCGCGACGCGTTCGATCCGCGCAAGACCGTAGGCGGGCGCAAATGAGCCTGCTCGAGGTGAGCGACCTGTCGGTGCACTTCCGGGCCGAGGACCGGATCGTCGAGGCGGCGCGCGGCGTATCGTTCTCCATCGACAAGGGCGAGACCCTGGCGCTGGTCGGCGAATCAGGCTCGGGCAAGTCGGTCAGCGCGCTGTCGGTCCTGCAGCTGTTGCCCTATCCGACGGCGTTCCATCCGACCGGCTCGATCAAATTCGAGGGACGCGAGCTGGTCGGCGCCGACGAGAACACGCTGCGGTCGATCCGCGGCAACCGCATCTCCATGGTGTTCCAGGAGCCGCTCACCTCGCTCAACCCGCTGCATAGCGTCGAACGGCAGATCGGCGAGGTGCTGGCGATCCACAAGGGCTTGCGCGGCGAGCAGGCCCACGCCCGCATCGTCGAGCTGCTCAAGCTGGTTGGCCTGGGCAACGTCACCGAGCGGCTGAAGGCCTATCCGCACGAGCTGTCCGGCGGCCAGCGCCAGCGGGTGATGATCGCCATGGCGCTCGCCAACGAGCCGGACCTGCTGATCGCCGACGAGCCGACCACGGCGCTCGACGTCACCATCCAGGCCCAGATCCTGGCGCTGCTGCGCGACCTGCAGCAGCGCATGGGCATGGCGATCCTGATGATCACCCATGACCTCGGCATCGTCGAGAAATTCACCGACCGGGTCTGCGTGATGACGGGCGGCGAGATTGTCGAGAGCGGCCCGTCCAAGGAAGTCTTCGCCAATCCTCGGCATCCCTATACCCAGAAGCTGCTGGCATCCGCGCCGCGCGGCCGGCCCGCGCCCAAGCCGGACGGCCTGCCCGTGCTGGTCGAGACCGACAATCTGAAGGTGTACTTCCCGATCAAGGGCGGCCTGCTGCGCAAGACCGTCGATTACGTGCGCGCCGTCGATGACGTCACCATCTCGGTGAAGTCGGGCACCACGCTCGGCATCGTCGGCGAATCCGGCTCGGGCAAGACCACGCTGGGCCTCGCCATCCTGCGGCTGATCTCCAGCAAGGGGCCGATCCGCTTCGCCGGCCAGGACGTGGCGGGACGCTCGTTCGACGACATGCGCCCGCTCCGGCGCGAGATGCAGATCGTCTTCCAGGACCCGTTCGGCTCGCTCAGCCCGCGTCTTTCGGTGGCGCAGATCATCGAGGAAGGCCTGACCATCCACGAGAAAGCGCTGACCGAGGCCGAGCGCGACGTGCGCGTGGTGGAGGTGATGGGCGAGGTCGGCCTCGACCCGGACATGCGCCACCGCTATCCGCACGAGTTCTCCGGCGGCCAGCGCCAGCGCATCTCGATTGCCCGGGCCCTGGTGCTCAAGCCGCGCTTCCTGGTGCTCGACGAGCCGACCTCGGCGCTCGACATGTCGGTGCAGGCCCAGATCGTCGACCTGCTGCGCGCGCTGCAGCAGCGCCACGACCTGACCTATATGTTCATCAGCCACGATCTGCGCGTGGTGCGCGCCCTGTCCGACCAGGTGCTGGTGCTGAAGGACGGCAAGGTGGTCGAGCACGGTCCGGCCGAAAAGGTCTTCGAGCATCCGGAAACCGACTACACCAAGGCGCTCATGGCCGCAGCGTTCAACCTCGAAGTGGCCCACGCCAACGCGGTCGGGACGTAAGGCGACCAAACCACTATCGTATAAACTAGTGGCCGAAGACTTTGCCGGATTCCACGTCCTACAGACCTTCCAGTGTCAGGCGGTGGCGCGCTGCGTTCCAGTCCTCGTGCAAGTCGGCGCCGCCACTCACCGCCACAAGACGCGCACCCTTCGGCGGGTTGTAGGAACCGTCCCCTGGCGAGGGTGACGGGATGTAGCGACTGAAAGCGACTTTGGCGACACCGCCGAACTGATCGATTGCGGCCAAGCAGCTGACAAGTCCGCTCGCTGGAACTTCTCCGGCGATGATTGCGGCTTCCGGTTCACGCAACCTCCAGCTTCCGCCGATCCGGGCTAATGTATCCATGAGATTTTCAGCCTTCCGAACGGAAATCAGAATCTCGACGGCAGCCACGGGCTCGACCGTTTGTGTCCTCGCTCGGGCACATGCCCTGAGAAACGCCTCGCAACCGGCGATCTCAAAGGCAGCGGCCGACGAATCGACATCGTGATATGCGCCGTCCAGCAACTCCGCTCGGAATCCGATGACTGGAAACGGCTCGAAGGCGAGCGCCGAACGCATGACGCCAGCCTCGACCGCAGGTATGAAATCAAGCGGAACACTGCCGCCGACCACGCGGGATGAAAAAACGTCGTTGCAATCGAAGGCTGCCGGCATGATCGCCAGTTGGACGCGCGCGAATTCACCCGACCCGCCGGTCTGCCTCTTGTGGGTATAGTCGACCCGAGCCTCGCCCAGTAGCTGCTCCCGCCAAGCGACCTGCGCCTCACCGACCTCGAGTTTCATGCCGGGCTCGAGCGCAAGTCGGGCAATCGCTTCATTGATCAAGCCGGGCGTCGGCCCGCCGATAAGCGCGCCGCTACCTTCAGGGTCCTGGCGCAGGGAGAGCGTTGGCTGCGCGAACGCTATTTCGGCAAGTGCGGCCCAAAGCAGCGGCTGAGCCTCGCGCGAGACGTGCGAAACATGGACTTCCAGCAAAGGCGGCGAACCGAGGCGCATCGGCTTTCCATGGCGTATAATGTGTCCCAGCATTGCGGGGAAGGGCGCGGTGATCAAGAAAATCTATCTTGCCGGCGCGGTGGCCACGTTCGTCTATCTGCTGGCGTTCGACGGCTTCAACTACTCCCACGGCAACTGGGCGACACAGGCGCCTGCGGCGTTCGTCGCGTCCATGCTCTGGCCGGTCTATTGGGGCGTACTATACTGGCTCTAGTCAGAGGTCGCCGGTAACCCTGTCGGGCCACAGGAAGTGCAGCCGGGCGCGGGCGATCTTCCAGTCGCCGCCCACCTTGCGGTAGACGTCGTCGTAGACGCCCATGATGGCGGGCGGGAATTCCACGCCCTCGCGGACGTTGAAGTCCAGCAGGTACCAGCGGCCGGTCGCGTCGTTCGGTCCCAAGACCTTCACCACATGGTTGGTCCCGGCGTGCAGCGAGGGATAGGCGGGCGGCGTCGCGTATTTCTGGTAGTTGGCGCGAATGGCGTCGCGGCCGATCCAATGGCCGCCGTACTTCTCCGAGAACTCGCAGACGGCGTCTTCGGTGAACAGGTCGGCCAGCTTGTCGACCTCGCGGCCGTCATAGAGATGGCCCCAGAGTGCCCGCAGCGCCCTGATCTCCTCGATCGCCAGCAATTCGTCGATGGTCATCGCCGCTCTCCCCAAAGCCAACCATAGCGCGTCGGCGGCAGCCGCGTCGATGGCGCGTTAGACAAGCCGTCTTATCGCCGTGACCGGCGTCGGGTTCTTCTTGGCGATCTCGGCGACCACGTAGCGCAGCGGGTGCGGCGAAACCATCATGTCCCAGGCGTTGGCGTGGAGCAGCACGCCGTCATCAATGACGAGGCCCACATGGCCGGGGAAGAACACGAGGTCGCCACGCCGGGCGAGGCGGGCATCCGGTTCGATGGCGTCGCCCAGGCCGGCCGCCTGCATGTCGCTGTCGCGCGGGCAGTTGAGGATGCCGGCGAAGCGCAACGAGGTCTGCACCAGGCCCGAGCAGTCGAGGCCCATGCTGGTGTTGCCGCCCCACAGATAGGGCACGCCGATGAAGCGGATGGCGGTGGTCAGGTAGTCGGCTTCCACCTCGTCCACGGGCTTCAGGTGGCCGGTGAACACCCAGCCGCCGCCGTCGATGGCGGTGAACTCGCCTTCGTCGCCGGTGGCGGCGACGGTCGCGCCCAGGCTGGCGGCGCCGAGAACCGGGGACTTCAGGTCGGGCCTGCGGTAGATGAAGGTGCGCAGCGCGGCCACCTTGTGGGTTGCCTCCGGGCCGGGCTCGCCCAAGGCTACGCTCGGCATGTAGCCCACATAGCCGTCGGCGGCGAGTTGGCACCACGACCAGCCGCCCTTTTCCTCATAGACGGTGACCGCCTCGCCCATCAGCGCCTCGGTCAGCCGGCCGGTGGCGGTGTCGGGCAGTTTGTGCAGCGGCGCATAGGGCAGGCGAACCTGCTTCGGCACGCCCTTGGCATAGCCGGCGACCTTGACGACCGAGCGCAGGTAGTCGGCCGCCAGATCCTCGCGGGCCGGCGTGATGCGCGGATCGCCCGTCATGGGCAAGGCCGCGTCAGGCGTCGTAGCCGGCCGTGACGATGATGTCCGAGAGCTGGCCCAGATAGTTCGCCCCGCGCGGCGTCCGCTCGATCAGCACGTTCCGCTTGTCGGCCGTGTCGCGCCGGCGTTTCAGCAGGCCCAACCTGCCCAGCGTATCCAGCGCCCGCGTCACCACCGGCTTGGTGATGTCCAGCTCGGCGGCGAGGCCGCGCACGGTGTGCGGGCCGGGATTGAGATAGACGGTAAGCAGGATCGCCATCTGACGCGACGTCAGATCGTGCGTTTCCTCGCCGCGGACCAGCGTGCTTACGGTGTTCAGCCAAAGGCTAAGTGCCTGGGGATTTGTGATTTGCAACGTCATAGCAAGAGTATCGGTTTCCGGGCTTCGATTACAAGCGCCCCCGCAACAAATTTAGCCACCGAATCGCGACCGTATGATGTCGAAAACCGCGCGCATCGCCATGGCTTCGCCGCCGACCGGCCGGCCTGCCCGCTTCTCGGGGTTCCACGCATAGATATCCAGATGGATCCAGCGCTCGGGCTGCGCGACGAACCGCTTCAGGAACAGCGCCGCCACCACCGCGCCAGCGAAAGGCCCGCCATCATTACGTAAATCGGCGATATTGCTCTTCAGATTGTCGGCGTAGGCGGGCCATAGCGGCAGCCGCCAGACCGGGTCGGCGGTCGCCGCCGCGGCCGCCGAAAACGCCGCCGCCAGATCCTCGCCATCGGTGAAATAAGGCGGGAGCTCCGGTCCGAGAGCCGAGCGCGCGGCACCCGTCAGGGTTGCAAAATCGACGATCAGTTCGGGCGATTCCTCGCTGGCGAGCGACAGGGCGTCGGCCAGGATGAGCCGGCCCTCGGCATCGGTGTTGCCGATTTCGACCGTCAAGCCCTTGTGGGTGTCGATCACGTCGCTGGGCCGGAAGGCGTTGCCGGACACGCTGTTCTCCACGGCCGCCACCAGCACCCGCAGGCGCACGGGCACGTTCAGCGAGACGATCATGTGCGCCAGGCCCAGCACATGGGCCGCGCCGCCCATGTCCTTCTTCATCAGTGCCATGCCCGAGCTGGTTTTCAGATCATAGCCGCCGGTGTCGAAGCACACGCCCTTGCCGACCAGCGTCACCTTGGGATGGGACGGATCGCCCCAGCGCAGGTCGATCAGCCGCGGCGCGCGGGCGCTGCCCTTGCCGACCGCGTGGATCGCCGGGAAGTTGGCGTCGATCAGGTCTTCGCCGATCACGCTGGTCGCCTCGGCGCCCAGGCGCGCGGCCAGGTCGAACGCCTCGCGCTCCAGGTCGGCTGGGCCCATGTCGTTGGGCGGCGTGTTGATCAGGTCGCGCACCAGGAAGGTGGCGCGGACGGCCGCCTCCACATAGGCGCGGTCGCAGCCGTCGGGGATCGCCAGGTGCGGGTGCGGCCTGGGCGCCTCGGCATCGGCCAGCTTGTAGCGCTCGAAGCGGTAGGTGCCGAGCGCCCAGCCCAGCGCCGCCATGGTGGCGAACGCCGCGCCGGGCACGCCGTCGAAGGCGTAGTTGCCCTGCGGCAGGGTCGCCGGCAGTCCCACGAAGGTCCAGGGCGACAGCGGCGCGCCGTCCTTGCCAAGGCCCAGCAGCACGCGGCCGACGCCGCCGTCGGCGCCGGGCAGCGAGACGATCTGCGCCGTCTTCGCCTTGAAGCCCTGCAGGCCGGCCCATTTGCGCACCGGCGCGGGCTGCGCCTCCAGCCAGCCCGCGAGCGCGGCCTCGGTCAGCGCGGTGATGGCGATAGTGTCGTCGGGACGGCTGTCGGTGAGGAAATCGAACACGGGCGTCTCTGCCAATAAGGATGCGGTCGATCCCGTATGTAATGCACCGGCCGCGGCGGGCCAAGCGTGCAGCAGATTGATTAAAACATGGGCCATTTCGGCAGATGGCTAAAAATTGCCCAATCTGTGCCCATGGATTGGCCGGTACGGTGTGAAGCCGGCCACCAACGCAGACGAAACCGCGCAACTGCGGCGCTGGCACGGGAGTTGCTTGTTAACCAGCATAGGGCGGCTAGGGTTCCGGCGCGGCGCTCCGCGCGACTGGTCCGAGAGCCGCCGCTCGTCCGGTGTACAGCGGCCGAGTACACGGCGGGACAAAAGCCCGGGAGGTCACCATGATGCTGGGATTGGCATCATACAAACGGCCTCGCCAATCCCCGGATCAGCACTCGTTTTTTTGGAGGATTGGGACTATGCAGAAAACATCCAGGTTCGTCGCCGCGCTGGCCATCGCCGCCATGACGTTGACCGCGTTTGCCGCGCCGGCGAGCGCGGCCAAGAAGACCGAATTCAAGTTTGCCTGGTCGATCTATGCCGGCTGGATGCCGTGGGGCTGGGCCGCCGATCAGGGCATCGTCAAGAAGTGGGCCGACAAATACGGCATCAAGATCGACGTGGTGCAGTTCAACGACTATGTGGAATCGATCAACCAGTACACCGCCGGCGCCTATGACGGCGTGGTCGCCACCAACATGGACGCCCTCGCCATCCCGGCGGTCGGCGGCGTCGACACCACGGCGCTGATCGTCGGCGACTTCTCCAACGGCAACGACGCCATCATCCTGAAGGGCAAGACCAAGCTGCCCGACCTGATCGGCCAGAAGGTCAATCTGGTCGAGCTGTCGGTGTCTCATTACCTGATGGCCCGCGCGCTGCAGTCCATCGGCAAGTCCGAGAAGGACGTCACCGTGGTCAACACCTCGGACGCCGACATGGTCGCTGCCTGGAAGACCAAGGACGTCACCTCGGTGGTCACCTGGAACCCGCTGGTCGCCGAGATCCTCGCCGACAAGAACGCCCACAAGGTGTTCGATTCCAGCCAGATCCCAGGCGAGATCATGGACCTGTCGGTGGTCAACACCCAGACCCTGAAGGACAACCCGAATTTCGGCCGCGCGCTCACGGGCGCCTGGTACGAAACCATGACGATCATGAGTTCGGACACGCCCGAGGGGAAGGCCGCCCGCGAGGCCATGGGCAAGGCGTCGGGCACCGACCTGGCCGGCTACGACGCCCAGCTCGCCACCACGCGCATGTTCTACACGCCCAAGGAAGCCACCTCCTTCACCATGGGCGCGTCGATCTACAAAACCATGGACCTGGTGCGGACCTTCCTGTTCTCCCACGGCCTGCTGGGGCAGGGCGCGGCCAGCGCCGACGTGGTCGGCATCGCCTTCCCCGACGGCAAGGTGCTGGGCGACAAGAACAACGTGAAGTTCCGCTTCACCGCCGCCTACATGAACGAAGCCGCCAAGGCCAAGTAAGGACGTGCCGATGGATAGGGCGGGCGGCAGGCCGGCGGTCATGCGCAAGCGCATGATCAATGTCTACCCGACACGGGGCGCGGCGCTGTTCCTGGCGGCGCTCCCTTTCCTGCTGCTGCTGCTCGCCTACCTTGCCGGGTCGGCGGCCCGGCTTGCGGACAATCCCGACGACAAGCTGCTGCCGTCCTTCGCGTCCATCGGCGCCGGCTTCGCCCGCATGGCGTTCGAGGCCGACCCGCGGACCGGCGATGTGCTGCTATGGGTCGACACCGCCGCCAGCCTGGCCCGCCTGCTCGCGGGGCTCGCCATCGCCACGGTGATGGCCGGCGTGTTCGGCATCGCCATCGGCCTGGTTCCTTTCGTGCGCACCACCTTCAACGGGTTCGTGGCGGTCATCGCCATGATCCCGCCGCTCGCCATCCTGCCCATCCTGTTCATCATCTTCGGGCTGGGCGAGACGTCGAAGGTGGCGCTCATCGTCATCGGCGTCGCCCCCGTGGTCATGCGCGACATGATCTTGCGGGTCGACGAGATGCCGAGGGAGCTGATGGTCAAGGCCCAGACGCTGGGCGCCTCCACCTGGCAGATCGCCCTGCGCGTGGTGGTGCCGCAGATGATGCCGCGGCTCATCGATTCGGTCCGGCTGTCGTTGTGCTCGGCCTGGCTGTTCCTGATCGCGGCGGAAGCCATCGCCTCCCAATCGGGGCTTGGCTACCGCATCTTCCTGCTGCGCCGCTACCTGGCCATGGACACCATCCTGCCCTACGTCGCCTGGATCACCCTGCTCGCCTTCGCGCTCGACTTCGGCCTGCGCCGCCTGCAAGGCAAGGCGTTTCCCTGGTTCGCGCAGGGGAGAACCTGATGACCGCCGTCAGCGTCCGGAACGTCTGGAAGGAATATGACGGGCGCATCGTGCTCGAGCAGGTCTCGCTCGAGGTCGAGCCCCATTCCTTCATCGCCCTGGTCGGCCCGTCCGGCTGCGGCAAGTCCACCTTCCTGCGCATGCTGCTGTCGGCCGAGACGCCGACCAAGGGCGACATCCTGTTCGAGGGCGAACGCTTGCCCGGCGAGCCCACCGCCGACCGCGGCGTGGTGTTCCAGCGGTACTCGGTGTTCCCGCATCTGACGGTGCTGGAGAACGTGGTGCTGGGCAAGGAATTCGCCGCCTCGCCGCTGCTCGGCAAGCTGTTCGGCAAGGCGAGGAAGCGGGCGCGCGAGGAGGCGGCGGAGATCCTTACCGCCGTCGGTCTGGGCGACTTCCTCCACCTCTATCCCAGCCAGCTTTCCGGCGGTATGCAGCAGCGCCTCGCCATCGCCCAGGCGCTGATCAAGCGGCCGAAGATCCTGCTGCTCGACGAGCCGTTCGGCGCGCTCGATCCCGGCATCCGCGCCGAGATTCACGTGCTGATGCTCAAGCTGTGGCGCGAAACCAGGATGACCGTGTTCATGGTCACCCACGATCTGTCCGAGGCGTTCCATCTCGGCACCCGCGTCATCGCCTTCGACCGGCCGCGCAACCGGCCCGAAGAGCGCGACCGGTACGGCGCGACCATCACGCACGATCTGGCTGTCTGGCCGCCGAAATATCCTGTATCAGACACGCACATTGCCTCGGGCGGGACGACCCGCCTGCTCGACGAGCTCGAGGCATTGCCGGGACGGCCCGGCGTCGGTCACTAGGAGCAAGTCATGACCGCGCTGGACAACGCCACCCCGGAAGAATTCCGCCGCCGCTACGAGGAACTGAGGGCCGGCGCCCACGAAAAGTCGCCGCGCCTCGCCCAGGCGGCGAAGGAACCGTCCAACCCCGCCCGCATCAAGCCGAAAAAGGTTCTCCACCGCGAGATCATCCCCGGCGGCTGGTACTGGGGCATGGTGATCCCGCGCGGCCGGACGCTACGCATCGTCAATGGCGGCACCGGCGGCGTCTCGGCACTGTTCTGGAACATCGACGACACCAGCGAACGGTACAACGCGGGCGACACCGTGAAGGTGCAGTGGCACGCCAACCTGTCGAAGGGCCGGGTGCTGTTCTCCGACATGGGCCGGGTGCTGATGTCGATCACCGACGACACCACCGCCGGCCGCCACGACTTCATCGCCGGCGGCTCGACGCCGTTCAGCAACAACCGGCGCTATGGCGACGACACGCTGCGCAACAGCCGCGACAATTTCCGGCTGGCGGTCGGCAAATACGGCATGGGCGTCAAGGACGTGCCGCCCTGCGTCACCTTCTTCGCCGGCGTCTCGACCGGCGAGGACGGCCGCTTCGCCTGGACCGGCGGCCACGACAAGGCGGGCGACTACGTGGATCTGCGGGCCGAGATGAACGTGCTGGCGGTGCTGTCGAACTGCCCGCATCCGCTCGATCCGTCGCCGGTCTACGCGCCGAAATCCATCGAGGCCATCGTCTGGGACTCGCCCGAGCCCGACGAGGACGATCTCTGCCGCACGGCCACCGAGGAAGCGGTGCGCGGCTTCGAGAACACCGATCCGCTGTTCGGCAGCAGGGCATAGGAGGCGGCCATGACCAGGTTCATCGACCGCGACTATTCGACCGCCGTCTACGATTTCATCATCCCCGCCCGGAAGCCCTGGTCGGGCGTGGTGAAGCAGGGTCAGGTGCTGCGCATCGTCGACCTGGAAAGCCAGCAGGCCGTCGACACCATCCTCTACAACGCCCACAACACTACCGAACGCTACAGCGCCCAGGACACGCTGACCGCCCAGGGCGCCGCCTATATCGAGGCGGACACGGCGCTGATGTCCAACGAGGGCAACGTGATGGCGACGCTGGTCGCCGACACCTGCGGCCGGCACGACACCTCGGCCGGCGCCTGCTCGTGCGAGAGCAACACGGTGCGCTTCGGCCACCACACCAAATACATGCACGCCTGCCGCGAGAACTTCCTGCTGGAGGTGTCGAAATACGGCATGGGCAAGCGGGACATCGTCGGCAACATCAACTTCTTCATGAACGTGCCGATCAGCCCGGGCGGCGCGGTCAACATCGACGACGGCATCTCCGAGCCGCTCGGCTATGTGGACCTGCAGGCGGCGATGGACGTGCTGGTGGTGATCTCCAACTGCCCGCAGGTCAACAACCCGTGCAACGGGTTCAATCCCACGCCGATCCGCGTGCTGATCTGGGACGCGGCGTGACATGTTCAACAAGGTCCTGATCGCCAACCGCGGCGAGATCGCCTGCCGGATCATCCGCACCCTGCGCCGCATGGGCATCGCCTCGGTCGCCGTCTATTCGGACGCCGACCGGCATGCGAGGCACGTGCTGATGGCCGACGAATCCGTCCGCATCGGCCCAGCGCCCGCCGCCGAGAGCTACCTCGACCAGCAGGCCATCATCGACGCCTGCAACCTGACCGGCGCGGAAGCGGTGCATCCCGGCTACGGCTTCCTCAGCGAGAATCCCGGCTTCGCCGAGAGGCTGTGGCTGAACGGCATCCGCTTCATCGGCCCCGGCGCCGACCACATGCGCGCCTTCGGCCCCAAGCACACAGCGCGCGAGATCGCCGAGAAGAGCGGCGTGCCGCTGCTGCCCGGCACCGGTCTGCTGGCTGGCGTCGGCGAGGCGCTAACCGCTGCCGCTTCCATCGGCTATCCGGTGATGCTCAAGAGCACGGCGGGCGGGGGCGGCATCGGCATGCAGCTTTGCCACGCCGACGCGGACCTGACCGCCCGCTACGAGGAAGTGAAGCGGCTCAGCCAGAACAATTTCGGCGACGCCGGCCTGTTCATCGAGAAGTTCGTCAGCCGCGCCCGGCACATCGAGGTTCAGATCTTCGGCGACGGCAAGGGCAAGGTGGTGGCCCTGGGCGAGCGCGACTGCTCGCTCCAGCGCCGCAACCAGAAGGTCGTCGAGGAGACGCCCGCGCCGCATTTGTCGGCGCAGGGCCGGTTCGATCTGCATGCCGCCGCCATCGCGCTCGGTAAGACCGTCGACTACGAATCCGCCGGCACCGTCGAGTTCGTCTACGACGTGGACGCGGAGGCCTTCTACTTCCTCGAGGTCAACACCCGGCTGCAGGTCGAGCACTGCGTCACCGAGGAGGTGTTCGGCGTCGACCTGGTGGAATGGATGGTGCGCCAGGCGGCGGGCGAGGAGCTTTCGCTCGATGTGCCCGCGCCAAAGGGCGCGGCCATCGAGGTGCGCATCTACGCCGAGGACCCGGCCAAGGATTTCCGTCCCAGCGCAGGCCGGCTCACCCAGGTGAAATTCCCCTGCGGCGTTCGCGTCGACGGCTGGGTCGAATCGGGCACCGAGGTGCCGCCCTATTACGATCCCATGCTGGCCAAGCTGATCGTTTCCGCGCCGACCCGCGCCGCCGCCGTCGAGAAGCTGGTGGAGGCGCTGGACAGATCGAGCCTCTACGGCATCGAGACCAATTTGGCCTATCTGCGCGAGATCGCCCGCTCTCAGGTGTTCCGCGACGGTAAGGCGATCACCGCCACGCTGAAATCCTTTCCGTTCGTGTCCAAGTCGGTCGAGGTACTGGCGCCCGGCGCCCAGTCCAGCATCCAGGACTGGCCCGGCCGCGTCGGCTACTGGAGCGTGGGCGTGCCGCCGAGCGGGCCCATGGATGCGTTTTCGTTCCGCCTCGCCAACCGGTTGGTCGGCAACGACGAGGGCGCGCCGGGTCTTGAGATCACCCTGACCGGCCCGACCCTGTGCTTCGGTTGCGACGCGGTCATCGCGTTGGGCGGCGCGAAGATGAAGGCGACGCTCGACAGCGAGCCCGTCGCCTGGTGGCGGACGATGGCGGTGAAGGCCGGCCAGGTGCTGGCCATCGGTGCCATCGACGGACCGGGAAACCGGGCCTATCTGGCGGTCGCGGGCGGCTTCGACGTGCCCGACTATCTGGGCTCGGGCGCCACCTTCGGCCTCGGCGGTTTCGGCGGCCATGCGACAGGCACGCTGCGCACCGGCGACGTGCTGCGGCTGAACGGCACCGAAAAGCCCTACATTCCGCAGGTGCTGCGCGACGACGCGCTGCCGCCGCTCACCCGGAGCTGGGAGATCGGCGTGCTCTACGGCCCGCACGGCGCGCCCGACTTCTTCACCGACGCCGACATCGAGACGTTCTTCTCGTCCGAGTACGAGGTGCATTTCAACAGCTCGCGCACCGGCGTGCGCCTGATCGGCCCCAAGCCGCAATGGGCGCGGGCCGACGGCGGCGAGGCGGGGCTGCACCCGTCCAACATCCACGACAATGCCTACGCCATCGGCGCCATCGACTTCACCGGCGACATGCCGATCATCCTCGGTCCCGACGGCCCCAGCCTGGGCGGCTTCGTCTGCCCGGCGGTGATCGTCGACGCCGAGCTGTGGAAGACGGGCCAGCTCAAGCCGGGCGACAAGGTGCGGTTCCGCCGGCTCGAGCTGGAAGAAGCCGCGGCGCTGCGCCGGGCGCGGGACGCGGCGGTGATGAACCTGACGGTTCCGCCGCCCGTGGTCGCGCCCGTCGCCCGCAAGCGCGATGCCGTGCTGGAACGGTATTCCGAGGACAACGTGCCGGTGTGCTACCGCGCCGCCGGCGACCGCTACCTGCTGGTGGAATACGGGCCGCTGGTGCTCGACATCGCCCTGCGGATGCGGGTCCACGCGCTGATGCAGGCCATCGAGGCGGAAGGCTGGGCCGGCATCATCGACCTGACACCCGGCATCCGCTCGCTGCAGATCCATTACGACAGCATCGCCCTGCCGCTGGGCAAGCTGCTGGGCGGCCTGAAGGCGCTGGAGCTCAGCCTGCCCGACGCCAAGGACATGCGGGTGCCGTCGCGGATCGTCCACCTGCCGCTGTCATGGAACGACGACCAGGCCCAGCTCGCCGCGCAAAAATACATGGACCTGGTGCGGCCGGATGCGCCGTGGTGCCCGTCGAACATCGAGTTCATCCGGCGGATCAATGGGCTCGACAGCGTCGACGACGTCTACCGGCTGTTCTTCGACGCCAGCTACATGGTGCTGGGCCTGGGCGACGTCTATCTGGGCGCGCCGGTCGCCACGCCGGTCGATCCGCGCCACCGGCTCGTGACCACCAAGTACAACCCGGCCCGCACCTGGACGCCGGAGAACGCGGTGGGCATCGGCGGCGCCTATCTGTGCATCTACGGCATGGAGGGGCCAGGCGGCTACCAGCTCGTCGGCCGCACCATCCAGGTGTGGAACACCTGGCGCCAGCCCAAGCCGTTCGAGGACAAGGTGCCGTGGCTGCTGCGGTTCTTCGACCAGATAAAGTTCTTCCCGGTCTCGGCCGAGGAGCTGCTGGAGGCCCGCGCCGATTTCCCTTATGGCCGCTACAGGGTCGACATCGAGGAAACCAGCTTCAGCCTGCGGGAGTACAGCCACTTCCTTGACGCCAACGCAGACGGCATCACCGCCTTCAAGACCAGGCAGCAGGCCGCGTTCGAGGCCGAACGCCAGCGCTGGGCCGAGCAGGGCCTCGCCACCTATGTGGGCGAGGAGACCGTCGCCGCCATTCCCGACGAGGGCGCGCTGCCGGAGGGATCGGTGGGCGTCGAGTCCCACGTCCCCGGCAACGTCTGGAAGCTGGTCGCCGAACCGGGCCAGTCGGTCGAGGCGGGCGACACCCTGGTCATCGTCGAATCCATGAAGATGGAGCTGGCCATCACCGCCCCGGTCGCGGGCGTGGTCAGCGAGTATCGCTGTCAACCCGGCCGTCCCGTGCAGGCGGGACAGGTCGTCGCCGTACTGAAGGCCGCCTGATGCCCCACTCGTCGTTCCAGATCGAAGACCTCATCGCCTCATACCGGGACGGGCGCACCACGCCCGAACAGGTGATCGCCGAGGTCTACGACCGGATCGACGCCTGGCCCGACAAGGCCGTGTGGATCAGCCTGTTTCCGCGCGAGGAGGCGCTGGCCAAGGCGAAGGCGCTGGCCGCGCGGCCCGAAGGCGTCGATGGGCTGCCGCTCTACGGCGTCCCGTTCGCGGTGAAGGACAACATCGACGTGGCCGGACTGCCGACCACCGCGGCGTGTCCCGACTACGCCTACCAGCCCTGGGAGAACGCCACGGCGGTGCAGCGCCTGCTCGACGCGGGCGCCATCGCCATCGGCAAGACCAACCTGGACCAGTTCGCCACCGGATTGAACGGCACACGCTCGCCCTATGGCGCGCCGCGCTGCGTGTTCGACCAGGAGTACATTTCCGGCGGCTCCAGCTCCGGCTCGGCCGTGGCGGTGGCCTCGGGCATGGTCTCGTTCTCGCTCGGCACCGACACGGCCGGATCGGGCCGGGTGCCGGCGGCGCTCAACAACATCGTCGGGGTCAAGCCGACCAAGGGTCTGCTCAGCACGGCGGGCGTGGTGCCGGCGTGCCGGTCGCTCGACTGCGTCACCGTGCTGGCGCTCAATGTCGGCGACGGCAACCGGGTGCGGCGCATCGCCTCGGCCAATGACGGCGACGATCCCTATGGCCGGACCATGACGCCAAAATCGTTACCACTTCGCGGCTTCCGCTTCGGCGTGCTGGCCGGCGAGGACCGCAATTTCTTCGGTGACAAGGACTCGGCGGGCCTCTACGACCGCGCTTGCGAACGGCTCGCCAGCTTTGGCGGTCAGGCGGTGCCGTTCGACTACCAGCCGTTCCGCGATGCCGCCGCGCTGCTCTATGACGGGCCTTGGGTGGCCGAGCGGCTGGCGGCGATCCAGACCTTCTTCAACAACAATCCCATGGCGGTGCATCCGGTGGTGCGCCAGATCGTCCAGGGCGGCCGCCGGTTCAGCGCGCTCGACGCCTTCGAGGGCCAGTACCGGCTGAAGGCGCTGGAGCGGGTGGCGGCACGCGAGTGGGAGAAGTTCGACTTCATGCTGCTGCCCACCTGCCCGACCACCTACAAAGTGGCGGAGATGGAGGCCAATCCGGTCGAGTACAATTCCAACCTGGGCCTCTACACCAACTTCGTGAACCTGCTGGACTGCTGCGGTCTCGCGGTGCCAGCCGGCAAGCGCCGCGACGGCCTGCCGCTGGGCGTGACCCTGATCGGCCCGGCCTTCACCGACGATGCGCTCGGCGTGCTGGGCGACCGGCTGCACCGGGCGCTGGTCGAGAGCGCCGGCGCCACCGGCCAGCTGCTGTCCGCCCGCTCGCTGGTCGCCGAACCGGCGGGCGCCGCGTATGTGGACCTGGCCGTGGTCGGCGCCCATCTGCGCGGCATGAAGCTGCACCACCAGCTCACCGAGCTCGACGCGCGGTTCGTGCGCGCCTGCCGCACCGCCGGCAGCTACCGGCTGTTCGCCCTGCCCGACACGACGCCGCCAAAGCCGGGGCTGATCCGCGATCCGGACTTCAAGGGCAAGGGTCTGGAGATCGAGGTCTGGCGGCTGACCGACGCCGCGTTCGGCCGCTTCGTCGGCCGCATCCCCGGCCCGCTCGGCATCGGCACCATCGAGCTGGAGGACGGCACCAGCGTGAAGAGTTTCCTCTGCGAGGAATGGGCGGTGCGCGGCGCCGAAGAGATCACCGGCTTCGGCGGCTGGAAGGGCTATTGTACGGCCTTGACCATGGGTAAGGCGGGGGTTGCATCGCCGGGTTGATCGGTGGGAGGGCGCCCAAATCGGCCGGACACAGGTGGGGTCACAGTCCAGGTCACGCTGGGTCACAACCGAGCTGCCTCAGAAATCCCTCAAGGTAATGGTCTGGGATGTCGGTCCCTAGATACTCGAGGACCAGCCGCAATTCGGTCTCCAGCGACTTCAGCCGGCCATCGTTGGACATTACCCCGTTGAAGTAGGTTCCGTAGACGGCGAATGTATTGTCAATCAGGTCATTCCGGGCCTTCCCGACATTCTTGCTGATAGTCCCACCCCTACGAACCAGCTCCAATAGATAGAGTACTTGAGCTAGAGCCAACCGATAGGGAAAGGTCATAATTCGATCTTTGAATGGCAACTCCATCACGCCATTCTCCCGGGATGGCGTCATCTCCTCGCAAAGCTGATCGACAATCTCAAATATTTTCTTAATCAGTTCCTGAGAGCGTGGTTGAGAGGTCCGGATCACCCTAAGTTCCTCTCGAGTGAAATCTTCTGCAATCCATGCAAGCACATTTTGCAGCTCAGCCGCACCACCCTGAACCCGAAGGATTTGGTCATCAGCATTCCGGCCGTGGGCAACGATCTGCTCAATGACTTTAGGATCGCCGTTCCTCGCTTGCCGGAACGCGAGTACCGTGTTTTCGAAGTCACTCTCCTCTCGGGACAGCAGCATCCGGTTAGCTAAGTCGAGCGCCTGAACATCTAAGGCGCTGACCGTATTCATACCCCGCGCGGTAAAAACTTGGCTTGGGAAGTCTACAAGAATGGCCGTCGATCTAAGAATCGAGGTTAGCGACTCGCCCTTGTAGGCTTCCATCCAAGCATAATCTGTAAGGATGACCTGGTTTTCCGAACAAGCAGAGAGGAAGCAGCGCAGTAAGTCCGCCTGTAGGCAATTGCTGTCGACCACAACCCGCATCAAGATTTCTCCGTCCAGCCGCCTTTGGCATTGTATCGGCTTCTACCAATCCTGCGGTTTCCCAGATCACGTGCCTGCCGTCACCCATTTCGTCAACGTCCGCTTTCCATTGAGGCTGTGGAGTTACGGTGACCGCTTACTAAACTTCCGCCTGCCTGCGCCTGAGGGTTCTCCTATTTAATACACTGTCACCGCAATCAATCCTTCAGGGCATCTAATCACGCCTTCACCGTGGTATACTCAACTGCCGGAGAGGAGGCCATGCCCCGGTGACCACGCATCAAATAGGACTGACCCCTTCTGAGCAGTTGGTGGCCGCTTTTTGCCATCGTTCCTTCCTGCGTCTCTGGACCCACCCAAATCCGAAAGGAAAGAAGGGAAAGGAACTGTGTGACTGCCTCATCGTCTGTGACCGGCACGTCGTCATTATATCCGTTAAGGACTGTGCTTACCGTGACACTGGCGACACCACTGGTTGGGAGCGATGGAGAAAGAAGGCGATCGAGGAGTCTCTATCCCAGATTGCTGGTGCAGAGAGATGGCTGGCAAGCATCGATCATGTCGAACGCTCCGACGGACGGCTAGTGCAGCTTCCGCCCCACGATGTGCGGCAATACCACCGCATTGCGGTGGCTCTCGGCGCAAATGGTGAAGTCCCTGTCGAATGGGGCGATCTAGGTAAGGGGTTTGTCCACTTGTGCGATGAGCGCAGCCTCGAAGCTATCTTTTCTTCACTCGATACGATCACTGACTTCGTTAAGTTCCTTTCCGACACCGAGGCTTTGTTCGCGGGCGGAACCCGAATCGTTTGTTCCGGCGGCGGAATCGAAGATTTGCTGGCGCTCTATCTTGGATGGGGGGAGAAGTACAGCGTTCCAAACAGTACAGGTGAAGTCATCCCCGATCTGATGATCTTAGAGAACGATCTATGGGCTGGCTTATCCTCCTCCGAAGAATTTAAGCAGAGGCATAAGGATTTGGAAATTTCTTATGCTTGGGATCGCCTGATCGAGCACTATGCGAACGACCTATTGACCGATGGTATGTTTGATTTTTTTGCTAAGGAGGTCACCCAGGATCAACTTGCACTCATCGAGATGACCAAACAGCCGCGGCACCATCGCGCGCAACTCGCCGAGGCGCTTCTAGACTATCTATCCAATTCCAAATCCGCTGCGAGGGTTGCGGTCGGGTATGGTGGAACAGCCTTTGTTTTCATGGCTCGCGGCAGCGCCGATAGGGACTTTAGAGTTAAGGAGTTGGCGTTGCGTTGTCAGATCGTCAGGGCGCGGTGTCCAGGCGTGACGAAGGTCGTCGGCATCGGCACCGACCGACCGGGCCGTTCCGCTATCGGCTATTCCTCGGACATCGTCTATCTCGACTATCCAGAGTTCACAGACGAGCAGCGGGTGATGACCTTGAAAATGCAGGAAGATCTAGGGTATTTCAAAGGAGTGGCTTGGGGTGGAGGGTGAGTACCTCTACGGACGGCAACAGGCTGCGGGCGCATGTCGAGTTACAGCGACGATTTACTAAATTTCCAACTACCAGCGCGCCAGGTACGCAAATTCAGTGTAGTGCACCCCTTGAATGAGACAGGAAAAAGGGTGCAGTTCACGTTCGTCAATTGCCCGATAGCCAGCCGTGGAGCGTCGTTTCGTGAGTGTTCCAGTGCCTATTCTGAGGGATGAAGTTCAGGAACATCCAGTTCCGTCTGAATGGAGGTCCAAACTTCGTGAGATTGCTGACGCGCTCAACGACGGGAACTTCAACCTGCATGGCCTTGAATGTGTCGAGCCACTGGACGAGGCCACCGCCGCTGGAATAGCTCGAAACATCGACGCTTACGGTTGCTCGTTGACTGCGTTGCCGGATGAAAGCTGGGACACATCGGTTTGCCAGTGGCAGTTGGCATACTGGGAAGTGTTGGTGGACCTGTTCACGGTCGAGGAAGGCCGAAGTGACTTGGTTCTGCATGTGAACGTTTTCGAGGAAGCTGGCAGTTTCGTCTTCAAAGTGCACTTCGTCTACGTGCCATAGGACTGGCCTATCTGCCTTGATGCAATGTCCGCTACCCATAGCGGACCTACAGGGTTGGTTCTCCACGGATGCGACGGCGGTTGACCTATGCTCTCGCCGCGAATGTCACCAGCACAGTGCCCTCGGCTACCTGATCGCCCGCCGCCACGCGAATCTCGTCGACCACACCGGCAGCGGGCGCGACCAGAATGTGCTCCATCTTCATAGCCTCGAGGATCACCAGCGGCGCGTGTTTCGCCACCGCCTTGCCCCGCTCGGCCAGCACCTGCGCCACGCGGCCCGGTAGCGGCGCGCGGATGTCGGATGCGCTGTCCGCCGCATCGTCGCCCGCCGCGTCGGCCTGCACCAGCTCCAGACTGTGGGCGCATCCCTCGCGCAGCACGGTGATCGCGTCGCCCTCGGTGAAGACGTGGACCGATGAGCGCACGCCGCCGAGGCTGACGGCCAGGTCGCCGTTGCCCTCCTGCGCGAACGCGGCGGACAGGCTTTCGCCGTCGATCTCCAGCGTCAGCGACGGTGCGTGAGTCACCGTGACGCTGCGCTCGGTATCGCCGTCCTTCAGCACGAAGATTTCGCGGGACGGCAGGTTCACGCGCCATGCGGTGCGTTCGTCCCACGGATCGGCGGCGGGCTGCGTGCGCGCCGACAGGATCGACAGCACCGCCGCGCCCAGCGTCTCACGATCCACCGGCGTAGCAGCAGGGATCAGGTCGGCGGCGTGTTCGTCGATGAAGCCGGTGTGCAGGTCGCCCGCGAGGAAAGCGTCGTTACCGGCGATGGCGGCGAGGAAGCCCAGATTCGAGGCGATGCCCGCGAGCCTTGTCTGCTCCAGCGCCGTCTTCAGCCGCCGCGCCGCGCCGGCGCGCGTCGTGTCCCAGGCGATCACCTTGGCGATCATCGGATCGTAGAAGATGGATATGTCCTGGCCTTCCTCAACGCCCGAATCGATCCGGACATGCGCGCTCTCCGGCGGGAAGCGCAGACGCTTCAGCGGCCCGGCCTGCGGGAAGAACTTCTTCGCCGGGTTCTCGGCGTAGAGCCGCGCCTCGATGGCATGGCCGGTGATGGCGAGCTGATCCTGCGTCAGCGGCAGCTCCTCGCCCGAGGCGACGCGAAACTGCCATTCGACCAGGTCGGTGCCGGTGATCATCTCGGTGACCGGATGCTCCACCTGCAGCCGCGTGTTCATCTCCATGAAGAAGAAGTCGGCATTGGCCATCCCCTGGCTGCCGTCGACGATGAACTCGACCGTGCCCGCGCCGCGGTAGCCGATGGCTTTCGCCGCCGCCACCGCCGCGCCGCCCATGCGGGCGCGCAGCTCTTGTGTCATGCTTGGCGCGGGCGCTTCCTCGATCACCTTCTGGTGGCGGCGCTGGATCGAGCATTCGCGCTCGAACAGGTGGACGGCGTCGCCATGGCCGTCGGCGAACACCTGGATCTCGATGTGACGCGGGCGCGAGACGAATTTCTCGACCAGCATGGTGTCGTCGCCGAACGCGCTCATCGCCTCGCGGCGCGCGGCCTTCAGCTCCTTGTCGAACGCGGCCGGATCGTCCACCCGGCGCATGCCCTTGCCGCCGCCGCCCGCCGCCGCCTTGATCAGCACCGGATAGCCGGCATGCTCGGCGGCGAGCGCCAGCACCGCGTCGGACTGGTCGGCGCCGTGATAGCCGGGGACGACCGGGACGCCGGCCCTGTCCATCAGCGCCTTGGCGGCGCTCTTGTTGCCCATCTGGCGGATCGCCTCGACCGGCGGGCCGACGAAGACGATGCCCGAAGCCGCGCAGGCCTGCGCGAAGGCGGCGTTTTCCGACAGGAAGCCGTAGCCGGGATGGATCGCCTCCGCGCCCGATTTGACGGCCGCCGCGATGATCCGGTCGATCTTCAGGTAACTCTCCAGCGCCGGCGGCGGGCCGATCAGATGCGCCTCGTCGGCGAAGCGCACATGCGGCGCGGCGGCATCCGCCTCGGAATGGACCGCGATCGTCCGCATCCCCATGCGCCGCGCGGTGCGCATGACGCGCAGCGCGATCTCACCCCGGTTGGCGACGAGGACCGAACGGAACATGGCTACATCCTGAAGACGCCGAAGCGGGTTTCGGGGATTGGCGCGTTGAGGCTGGCCGAGATCGACAGGCCCAGCACCCTCCGCGTGTCCGCCGGATCGATGATGCCGTCGTCCCACAGCCGGGCGCTGGCGTAATAGGGATGGCCCTGTTCGTCGTACTGGGCGCGGATCGGCGCCTTGAACGCCTCTTCCTCGTCGGCGGGCCAGCTCTCGCCGCGCGCCTCCATGCCGTCGCGCTTCACCGTGGCGAGGACGGTCGCCGCCTGCTCGCCGCCCATCACCGAAATCCGCGCGTTGGGCCAGGTGAACAGCAGGCGCGGGCCGTAGGCGCGGCCGTTCATGGCGTAGTTCCCGGCGCCGAACGAGCCGCCGACGATCACCGTGAACTTGGGGACGCGGGCATTGGCGACGGCCATGACCATCTTCGCCCCGTCCTTGGCGATGCCGCCCGCCTCGTATTTGCGGCCGACCATGAAGCCGGTGATGTTCTGCAGGAACACCAGCGGGATGCGCCGCTGGCAGCACAGCTCGATGAAATGGGCGCCCTTCAGCGCGCTTTCCGAGAACAGGATGCCGTTGTTGGCGACGATGCCGACCGGAAAGCCCCACAGCCGCGCGAAGCCGCACACCAGCGTCTCGCCGTAGAAGCGCTTGAACTCGTCGAAGCGCGAGCCGTCCACCAGCCGGGCGATGATCTCGCGCACGTCGTATGACTGGCGGCCTTCCTTGGGGATGATGCCGTAGATGTCCTCGGCCGGATACAGCGGTGCCTCGGGCGCGGCCAGGTCCAGGCCGACTTGCTTGCGCCGGTTCAGGTTGGCGACGATGCGCCGCGCCATGGCGAGCGCATGGGCATCGTTGCCGGCCAGATGGTCGGTGACGCCGGAAATCCGTGAATGCAAATCACCGCCGCCCAGCTCCTCGGCGCTCACCACCTCGCCGGTCGCCGCCTTCACCAGCGGCGGGCCGCCGAGGAAGATGGTGCCCTGGTTGCGGACGATGACGCTCTCGTCGGCCATGGCCGGCACATAGGCGCCGCCCGCGGTGCACGAGCCCATGACCACGGCAATCTGCGGGATGCCGTCGGCGGACAGATTGGCCTGGTTGTAGAAGATGCGGCCGAAATGGTCCCGGTCGGGGAACACCTCGTCCTGGCGCGGCAAATTCGCGCCACCCGAATCCACCAGATAGACGCAGGGCAGCCGGTTCTCGCGGGCGATCTCCTGCGCCCGCAGGTGCTTCTTCACCGTGACCGGATAGTAGGTGCCGCCCTTCACCGTGGCGTCGTTGCAGACGATCACGCATTCGGTGCCGGACACGCGGCCGATGCCGGTGATCAGCCCGGCGGCGTTGATGGTGTCCTCGTACAGGCCGTGGGCGGCGAACTGGGACAGCTCGAGGAACGGCGAGCCGGGATCGAGCAGCGCGTCGATCCGGTCGCGCGGCAGCAGCTTGCCGCGCGAGACGTGGCGCTCGCGGGAGCGTGCGTCGCCGCCTAGGGAGATAGCGGCGGCTTTCGCCCGCAAATCATCCACCAGCGACTGCATGGCGGCGGTGTTGTCACGGAACGTGTCGGACGTGGTTTTGATGCTCGTGGCCAGCGGCTGCATGACGTCTCCCCGGACGTCAGTTGTAGCGCACTAATCTTTTCCCGTCATTGCGAGCGAAGCGCGGCAAGCCAGTCCATCCGCCCCACGGCTTTCGCGCGGCGAGACTGGGTTGCCGCGTCGCTTCGCTCCTCGCAATGACGAAGAATGGTTTACCGGGTCGGGACCGGCTTCTCGCCTGAATAGTCGTAGAAGCCGCGGCCGGTCTTCTGGCCCAGCCAGCCGGCTTCGACGTATTTCACCAGCAGCGGGCAGGGGCGGTACTTGCTGTCGGCCAGGCCGTCATGCAGCACCTGCATCACCGACAGGCAAACGTCGAGGCCGATGAAGTCGGCGAGCTGCAGCGGACCCATGGGATGGTGCGCGCCGAGGCGCATGGCGGTGTCGATGGCCTCGACGTTGCCGACGCCCTCATAGAGGGTATAGACGGCCTCGTTGATCATCGGCACCAGGATGCGGTTGACGATGAAGGCCGGGAAATCCTCGGCATTGGTGGTGATCTTGCCCAGCTTGTCGGCGAAGACCTTCACCGCCTTGTAGGTATCCTCGACCGTGGCGATGCCGCGGATGATCTCCACCAGCTCCATCAGCGGCACCGGGTTCATGAAGTGCATGCCGATGAAGCGCTCGGGACGGTCGGTGGTCGAGGCAAGGCGCGTGACCGAGATCGACGACGTGTTGGTCGCGATATAGGCGTCCTTCTTCAGGCTCTTGCAGAGCTCCTGGAAGATCGCGATCTTCACCGGCTCCTTCTCGGTCGCCGCCTCGATCACCAGATCGCAATCCGACAGATCGGAGATGCCGTTCACCAGGCTTATCTGGTTCATGCCGCGGCGGTGCTCGTCTTCCTTGATGCGACCGCGCGCCACCTGGCGGGACATGTTGCCGTCGATGATCCCCAGCGCCTTCCTCGCCGCCTCCGGATTGGCGTCCATCAGCAGCACTTTGAAGCCTGCGAGGGCGGAGACGTGGGCGATGCCGTTGCCCATCTGCCCGGCGCCGATGATCCCGACTGTCTGTATCATGGCATCCGCCTCGACCCGTTGGAGCATGGGATTAGTCCCGTCAGAGAGCCTTCTCGAGCTCCGGCACGGCCTGGAACAGGTCGGCGACCAGGCCGTAGTCGGCGATCTGGAAGATCGGCGCCTCTTCGTCCTTGTTGATCGCCACGATGACCTTTGAGTCCTTCATACCGGCCAGATGCTGAATGGCGCCTGAAATGCCGACCGCGATGTAGAGCTGCGGCGCGACGATCTTGCCGGTCTGGCCGACCTGGTGGTCGTTGGAGATGAAACCCGCGTCGACGGCGGCGCGCGAGGCGCCGACGGCGGCGCCCAGCTTGTCGGCCAGGCTCTCGATGATCGAGAACGCCTGGCTGGATCCCATGCCGCGGCCGCCGGACACGATGATCTTGGCGGCGGTCAGCTCGGGGCGGTCCGACTTGGCCAGCTCGGCACCGACGAAGCGGGAATTGCCCGGGTTGGCGGCGGTGGCGACGCTGCGGATCTCGGCCGAGCCGCCGGTGGCGCTAGCGGCCGGGAAGCCGGTGCCGCGCACGGTCATGACCTTCTTGGAATCGGTCGACTGCACGGTGGCGAGCGCATTGCCGGCATAGATCGGCCGGACGAAGGTGTCGGCCGACTCGACCTTCATGACGTCTGAAATCTGGGCGACGTCGAGCTGCGCGGCGACACGCGGCAGGATGTTCTTGCCCGAGGTCGTGGTCGGCGCGACGATGGCGTCGTAGTCGCCGGCCAGCGAGACGATCAGCGGCGCGACGTTCTCGGCCAGACGGTTCTCGTAGGACGGGTCGTCGGCCAGCAGCACGACGGAGACGCCGTCGATCCGGGCGGCTGCGTCGGCGACGGCCCTGGCGCCCGAGCCGGCGACCAGCACGTGCACGCCGCCGCCAAGCTGCGACGCCGCGGTGACCGCGTTCAGCGTGGCCGGCTTCAGTTCCTTGTTGTCGTGTTCCGCGAGGACAAGCGCCGTCATCAGATCACTCCCGCTTCGGTCTTCAGTTTCTCGATCAGCTCAGCGACGGTCTTGACCTTGATGCCGCCGGCGCGCTTGGGCGGCTCTTCCACCTTCAGCGTCTTCAGGCGCGGCGAGATGTCGACGCCGTAGTCGGCGGCGGTCTTGACGTCGAGCTGCTTCTTCTTGGCCTTCATGATGTTCGGCAGCGAGGCATAGCGCGGCTCGTTGAGACGCAGGTCGGTCGTGACGATGGCCGGCAGGGTCAGCGCCACGGTCTCCAGGCCGCCGTCAATCTCGCGGGTCACCTCGATGCCGCCGTCCGTCACCTTGACGATCGAGGCGAAGGTGCCCTGGGGCCAGCCCAGCAGGGCGGCGAGCATCTGGCCGGTCTGATTGCTATCGTCGTCGATGGCCTGCTTGCCAAGGATCACCAGCCTGGGCTGCTCGGCATCGACGACGGCCTTCAGCAGCTTGGCGACGGCGAGCGGCTCGACGATGTCGTCGGTCTGGATCAGGATCGCGCGGTCGGCGCCCATGGCGAGAGCCGTGCGCAGCGTCTCCTGGGCCTGTGCCGGGCCGATGGACACGGCGATGATCTCTTCCGCCTGTCCCGCTTCCTTCTTGCGAATCGCCTCTTCGACGGCGATTTCGTCGAACGGATTCATGGACATCTTGACGTTGGCCAGGTCCACGCCGGTCTTGTCGGCCTTCACGCGCGCCTTGACGTTGTAGTCAATGACCCGCTTTACAGGGACCAGAATCTTCATGCCTCAGGTCTCTCCCGGTTTTTCTCGTTTTTTTCGCAGTGCACCAATTAACCCAAGGTCATATTAGTGTCAACGACTCCACCCCCGCTCAAATTACACGGGGTATCGCCGTTTGCGCGCGGCTTGATCGACCGGGGCGTCTTTGCCGTCACCGGTCCGACAGGAGACGCGACGCGTGGTCCATGCGCTGGTGGAGGATGCGGACGATATCGATTTGTCCATTGTCAGTCAGCCGGAGGAACAGGAAGTGCGATCCTACTGGATACTTCCGGTAGCCGGGGCGGGTGTGCTCGATAGAGCGCGCCACGAGCTTGCCGCCCGCGAGACCTTGGCATGCGTTTCGAATCGCCCGGACGTATGTATCTGCCTGCTCTTCGGACCAGTAGTCGGCGGTATAGTCCCAAATCTCGTCCAAGTCCGCTTCGGCGGCAGGCGATAGGACGTAGCCCGTCATTTTGCGCGTGAGGCCCTCTTGCGAGCCAGAAAGGCGTCGAAGTCGAAAGGCCGAGACGGGCCGCTGGCTTCTCCGGCGATGAGCGCGGCGCGCAATGCTTCGAGTTGCGTTTCCTGTTCTTCCAGGAGCCGAAGTCCCGCGCGCACGACTTCGCTGACGGAACCGTACCTGCCTTCCTCGATCTGCTGATCGACGAACTCCATGAAATGATCGCTCAAAGTAACCGACGTATTCTTACCCATAGCCGCCTCCTGTGCCGGAAGGAGTTTATACCAGATTCTGGTACTGCTCCAGTGTCAGAACAGACTAGCGGTTCGCGCCGGGCACCCAGAGCACATCACTGGCGCCGTTGTCGTTGAGATGGCGCGCGAGCACGAACAGGTAGTCGGATAGCCTGTTGATATAGCGGATCGCCGCCGGATTGACGGGTTCGACCTCGGCCATGGCGACCATGTCGCGCTCGGCGCGGCGCGACACGGTGCGCGACAGGTGGAGCGCGGCCGCCGCCGGCGTGCCGCCGGGCAGGATGAACGAGGTCAGCGGCTTCAGGTGGTCGTTGAGCGCGTCGATCTCCTGCTCCAGCCGGACCACCTGGGCCTCGACGATGCGCAGGTTCGGCGTGTTCTCGAAATCCTCGCCTGGGGTGGCGAGGTCCGCGCCCAGGTCGAACAGGTCGTTCTGGATGCGCGCGAGGGCCTCGTCCACGGCACCGCTGGTGTGCAGCCGGGCCAGGCCGATGGTGGCGTTGGTTTCGTCGACCGAGCCGTAGGCCGCCACCCGGGGTGCCGATTTCAGCACCCGGTCGCCACTGACCAGGGATGTCTTGCCGGTGTCGCCGCCGCGCGTGTAGATCCTGGTCAGCTTGACCATGCTAGTTGGCCACGGCCAGCACGGCGAACAGCAGCAGCACGATGGCCAGCTGGATCGCCACCCGCATCTGCATCAGCTTGTTGGACCGGCGCGGATTGGTGCCGCCGTTGCGCGCCAGGCCGATGATGCCCATGCCGAGCACCACCACCAGCGCGATGACGAGCAACCCGATGACAATGAGAAAGGGTGTGGACATGCGCCTAACCTAGAACATTGTTCCGAAAACTCCAGAACGCAGGCGTTCTGGCGGTGGTCAGTTGCTTTCCAGCAGCCGCCGCGTGATCACCTCGGCCTGGATTTCGCCGGCGCCCTCGAACACGTTGAGGATGCGGGCGTCGCACAGCACGCGGCTGATCGGATATTCGAGCGCGTAGCCGTTGCCGCCATGGATCTGCATGGCGTTGTCCGCAGCCGCCCAGGCGACGCGGGCACCGAGCAGCTTGGCCATGCCGGCCTCCAGATCGCAGCGCAGTCCCTCGTCCTTCTCGCGGGCGGCGAAGTAGGACAGCTGGCGGGCCATCATGATCTCGACCACCATCCAGGCGATCTTGCCGAACACGCGCGGGAAATTGTAGATCGGCTTGCCGAACTGGATGCGGTCGAGCGCGTATTTCAAGCCCAGTTCCATGGCGCACTGGGCCACGCCGATGGCACGCGCCGCGGTCTGGATGCGGGCCGACTCGAAGGTGGTCATCAGCTGCTTGAAGCCGTTGCCTTCCTCTCGCCCCAGCAGGTTCCGGGCCTTCACCTCGAAGCCGTCGAAGCCCAGCTCGTATTCCTTCATGCCGCGGTAGCCCAGCACGTGAATCTCGCCGCCGGTCATGCCCTTGGCCGGGAAATCCCCGGTCTCGTTCATCCGCGGCTTCTCGGCCAGGAACATGGACAGGCCGCGATAATCCTTGGTGTCCGGGTTGGTGCGCACCAGCATGGTCATCACGTCGGCGCGCGCCGCGTGGGTGATCCAGGTTTTGTTGCCGGTGATCCTGTAGACGTCGCCGTCCTTCACCGCGCGGGTGCGCAGGCTGCCGAGGTCCGAACCGGTGTTGGGTTCGGTGAACACGGCTGTCGGCAGGATCTCGCCCGAGGCGATCTTCGGCAGCCACTCATGCTTCTGGTCCTCGGTGCCGCCGTTCAGGATCAGCTCGGCGGCGATCTCCGAACGGGTGCCCAGCGAGCCGACGCCGATGTAGCCGCGGCTCAACTCCTCGGACACCACGCACATGGACATCTTGCCCAGGCCCAGCCCGCCATACTCCTCGGGGATGGTCAGGCCGAACACGCCCAGCTCGCTCATGTGGGCGACCACGCTGGCGGGAATAAGCTCGTCCTTCAGATGCCAGTCATGGGCATGGGGAATGACCTGTTCCTCGGCGAAGCGGCGGAACTGGTCGCGCACCATGCCCAGCACATCGTCGAGGCCGGTGTCGCCGAACGCGCCGGACGACAGGCTGTCGGCCACCAGCTCGGCGATGCGGGCGCGGACCGCCTCGGTATTGCCGCCCTTGACCAGCGCGCGCACGGCCGGATGGCTGGCAAACGCGGCGATCTGCTCGTCCGAAGCGCCCATTTCCGACGGGCGCGCCCATTCCACCTGGCTCATCTGCAGCCCGCCGATGAGCTGGGCGCAGTATTCGCCGAAGCCGGCCTGCAGGATCAGCGTCTCGAGTTCGCCGCCGCGGGCCTCGGCCGTCAGCGCCTTGCGCCACGCCAGCGTCTGGCGCAACGCCTCGATATAGGTGGCGTACCAGCCATAGCCGTGGGCGACGGTCTGGTGGGCTTCCAGCAGCCTGCGGTCCACCTTGCCGTCGCGGACGATCAGGTTGGAGATGGCGGCGCGGACGGCCAGCGCGAGCGTCTCGGCCGCATCGAGCGCCTGCTCGCACAGCGGCACCAGATTATCGAGGTGCGCGCCCGCCAATTCTTCCTTCGCCAGGGTGGAGGCCATGTTCGATCCCTTCCGTCTCGTCGCGCTTGGCGTTCTTGATACGCGCGACCTAGCTGGCCAGACCAGGCTCGTTGCCGGCCTCGATCGCATCCTCGATGGTGCGCAGGCCCGGATAACGGGCTGACACGAGGACCGCCATGTTGCCGGGCTTGTGCTCGTTGTGCCACATCTTGGTGTGCGCGCGCGGGATGTCCTCCCACGCGAACACCTCGGACATGCAGGGATCGATGCGGCGCTCGATCACCAGCTTGTTGGCCTCGCTCGCCTGCATCAGATTGGCGAAATGGCTGCCCTGGATGCGCTTCTGGCGCATCCACACGAAGCGGGCGTCCATGGTCAGGTTGAAGCCGGTGGTGCCGGCGCAGAACACCACCATGCCGCCGCGCTTGACCACGAAGCAGCTCACCGGGAAGGTCGATTCGCCGGGGTGCTCGAACACCATGTCGACATCGACGCCCTTGCCGGTGATGTTCCAGATCGCCTTGCCGAACTCGCGGCACTTCTTCATGTAGTCGGCATAGACCGCCTGGTCGCCGACCGGTGGCAACTGGCCCCAGCAGTCGAAGTCCTTGCGGTTGATGACGCCCTTGGCGCCCAGCGACAGCACGAAGTCGCGCTTGGTCTCGTCGGAGATGACGCCGATGGCGTTGGCGCCGGCGGTGGCGCAGAGCTGGATCGCCATGGAGCCCAGGCCGCCCGAGGCGCCCCACACCAGCACGTTGTCGCCCGGGCGGATGATGTGCGGCTTGTGTCCGAACAGCATGCGGTAGGTGGTGGCCAGCGTGAGCGTGTAGCACGCGCTCTCTTCCCAGGTCAGGTGGCGCGGCCGGTGCATGAGCTGGCGCGCCTGGATCTTGCAGAACTGGGCGAACGAGCCGTCCGGCGTCTCATAGCCCCAGATGCGCTGGGACGGCGAGAACATGGGGTCGCCGCCGTTGCACTCCTCGTCGTCGCCGTCGTCCTGGTTGCAATGCACCACCACTTCGTCGCCGACCTTGAAGCGCTTCACGCGGGAGCCGATCTTGTAGACGATGCCCGAGGCGTCCGATCCGGCGATGTGATAGGGCGCCTTGTGGACGTCGAACGGCGAGATCGGAATGCCCAGGGCGGCCCAGACGCCGTTGTAGTTGACCCCCGCCGCCATCACCAGCACGACCACCTCGTCAGGGTCGATCTCGGGGGTATCGACCACCTCGACCTGCATGGATTGCTCGGGCGGGCCATGGCGTTCGCGGCGAATCGCCCAGGCGTACATCTTCGGCGGCACATAGCCCAGCGGCGGAATCTCGCCCACCTCGTAGAGGTCCTTGTAGACCTGGCCGGTGGACGGGGCGCTTTCTGCGGTCGCGGGCTGCGGGGTCATGGTGGTTTGCTCCTGTCGCCGGGCGGCTGTCCCGGAAGGCAGACCTTCCGAAGCAGCATTGTCGTTCAAGTCATTTTGCAGCGCAGCATCTATTATGATATTTCCGTTAAGCGGTCCATCCGGAAATAAACGACTCCGTTACCACCCGGTAGCGCTAACAAACCACAGGAGAACCCATGAGCGATACGTCAGCCAAGGGGGCCGACTCAGGCAAGCCGAAGACGGCCAGAGACAAGCCGTGGCTGATCCGGACCTATTCGGGCCACTCCTCGGCCAGGGCGTCGAACGAGCTCTACCGGACCAATCTGGCGCGCGGCCAGACCGGCCTTTCCGTGGCATTCGACTTGCCCACCCAGACCGGCTACGACAGCGATCATCCGCTGGCGCGGGGCGAGGTGGGCAAGGTGGGCGTGCCGGTCGGGCACCTGGGCGACATGCGCGCCCTGTTCGACGGCATTCCGCTGGAGAAGATGAACACCTCCATGACCATCAACGCCACCGCGCCGTGGCTGCTGTCGCTCTACATCGCCGCCGCCGAGGAGCAGGACGCGGACCGTGCCAAACTCAACGGCACCGTGCAGAACGACATCATCAAGGAGTATCTCAGCCGCGGCACCTACATCTTTCCGCCCGGGCCGTCGATGCGGCTGACCACCGACGTGATCAGCTACACCTACCGCGAGCTGCCCAAGTGGAACCCGACCAACGTCTGCTCCTACCATCTGCAGGAAGCCGGTGCGACGCCGGTGCAGGAGGTGGCGTTCGCGCTGGCGACCGCCATCGCCGTGCTCGACTCGGTGCGCGACTCGGGCCAGGTGCCGAAGGACGAGTTCCCGACGGTGGTCGGCCGCATCAGCTTCTTCGTCAACGCCGGCGTGCGCTTCATCACCGAGATGTCGAAGATGCGCGCCTTCACCGAGCTGTGGGACGAGCTGACCGCCCAGCGCTACGGCATCGAGGACGAGAGCCTGCGCCGCTTCCGCTACGGCGTGCAGGTGAACTCGCTGGGCCTCACCGAGCAGCAGCCCGAGAACAACGTCTACCGCATCCTGCTGTCCATGCTGGCGGTCACCCTGTCGAAGAACGCCCGCGCCCGCGCGGTGCAGCTTCCGGCCTGGAACGAGGCGCTGGGCCTGCCGCGCCCGTGGGACCAGCAGTGGAGCCTGCGGCTGCAGCAGATCGTCGCCTATGAGACCGACCTGCTCGAATACGCCGACATCTTCGATGGCTCCGTGGCCATCGAGAAGAAGGTGACCGCGTTGAAGCAGGAGATCCGCGAGGAGTTCGACCGCATCCAGGCCATGGGCGGCGCGGTCGCGGCGGTCGAGTCGTCCTACATGAAACAGGCGCTGGTGCAGTCGAACAGCCTGCGCATGAACGCCATCGAGGCCGGCGAGCTGCCGCTGATCGGCGTCAACATGTTCGCCGAATCGGCGCCCTCGCCGCTGACCGGTGGCGACGGCAGCATCTTGACCGTCGATAAATCCGCCGAGAGCGAGCAGATCGCGCATTTGCAGGCCTGGCGCGCCCGGCGCGACGATAAGGCGGTCAAGGCCGCCATCGCCAATCTGGCCGCTGCGGCGAAGGAAGGCCGCAACATGATGCCGCCGTCGATCGAGGCGGCCAAGGCCGGCGTCACCACCGGCGAATGGGGCCAGGCGCTGCGCGAAATCTTCGGCGAGTACCGCGCGCCCACCGGTGTCGGCCGCGCCTCGGGCGGCCGGGGCACCGACCTCTCGGCGGTGCAGTCGAAGGTCGATGCCGTCTCACGCAAGCTCGGCCGCCGGCTGAAGATACTGGTCGGCAAGCCCGGCCTCGACGGCCACTCCAACGGCGCCGAGCAGATCGCCGTCAAGGCCCGCGATTCCGGTATGGAGGTTGTCTACGAGGGCATCCGCCTCACACCCGCCCAGATCGTCAATGCGGCGCTCGAGGAAGGCGTGCACGTGGTCGGCCTGTCGATCCTGTCCGGCAGCCACGTGGCGCTGGTCACCGACGTGATGGACCGCATGCGCGCCGCCGGCATGGGCGACATCCCCGTCGTCGTCGGCGGCATCATCCCGCCCGAGGACGAGCGGACGCTGAAAGCCGCCGGCGCGGCGGCGGTCTACACGCCCAAGGACTATCAGATCAGCGAGATCATGAGCGACATCGTCGATCTGGTGGACCGCGCGCAGGACAAGGCGGCTTAGATCCCTAGCCAATCGAGCCCACCTGGAAGGTCGGCGGCGGCATAGTCCACCTGCAGCACGCGCCGTCGGTGCGGTGTCCGCGCGGCTTCCGATGCGTGCAGGATCGGCGTGGCGTATATCCAAACATCGCCCCGGTCGGCGAGGCACACTGCAATGCCGCATTGCTCCACGACGCGATCGATGTCCCGCTCGGCGACCCGCCCAAGCCGGTGCGAGCCCGGTGCGATCAACAACGGTGCGTTGGTTTCCGGCACGGGATCGAGGTGGACGCGAAGGGTCACCATGCTAGCCAGCAAGTCGAAGGGCGGCGCGACGTGCGGCAGGCCGCTTTTCACGGTCCATGGACCGTAGCCGCTGACCTCTATGCGCCGTTTGACGGCGATGGTCCGGTCCTGGTGCCACGCCAGTGACCAGTTCGTTGCTGGTGTCTTGTCGAAGAGGATGGCGCGCACGGGCTGGCACGTGCAGCCCAGAGCCATGGTCGCGAACCGTCCGACCGGCCCGTCGGCCGACAACAGGGGTCGGAGCGCGGTGACGCCATGCAGTCTGATGCCCGCATGGTCCGCCGGCAAACCGCCGACCGCACTCTCGAGGTCCTCTATCAGCGCTGACAGCGCGCCGCGAAGGCGCTCGGCCCCATGAGCGGCGAAAGTGAGGGCGGTGTCGATGGGCGGAGTATGGTTCATGGCCTTCGCTTCTATCCTACCACCACCTCTACCCGTCATTGCGAGCGCAGCGAAGCAACCTAGGCTTTGGCGCCGTTGCTCTGCCGCTTCTGGGTCGCCGCGTCGCCTGCGGCTCCTCGCGATGACGGACTGAGTTTGGCACGAGGCGGTAGCGACAGTGACATCGGCTGATCGCTGCGGCATCATGGCGCGCATTTCAGGAGGCATCCCATGAAACAACCCGATCTCTGGCTCGTATTCGATCTGGGCGGCGTTCTGTTCGACTTCCATGGGGTCCACGGGCTGGCCGAGATCACCGGGCGCTCCTACGACACCATCCATGCTTCGCTGAAGCATTCGCCCGCCTGCCGGCTGTTCGAGAGCGGCCGGATCGGCGGCAATGAGTTCGCCGCGCTGCTGCGCGACGAACTGGAACTGGAGATGCCGCCCGCCGAGCTGCTGGAGCGCTGGGTCGGCTGGCTGGGCGGTCTGAAGCCCGGGGCGGACGAGCTGCTGGCCGAGGTCCGGGCGTGTTACCGGACCGCCTGCCTCAGCAACACCAACGAGCTGCACTGGGCCGGGCTGATGGATATCCACGGCCTGGGCGGCCTGTTCGAGCGCACCTTCGCGTCTCACGAGATCGGCCACTGGAAGCCGGACCCGGAGATTTTCGCCCATGTGTCGGATGCGCTGGGGGCGGCGCGGATCGTCTATTTCGACGACAACGCCCATATCGTCGACGGCGCGCGGGCGTTTGGCTGGGACGCGCACCAGACGGTGAACCCGGCGGAGATCAGGGCGGTGATGGGCAGGCTGGGTTTATAATTATCCGCCTTCGCGAGCGGAGCGAAGCGATCCAGCCCATCCAGTGATGATTGCCTGACGGCGCTGCTGGATTGCTTCGCGGTGCTCGCAGAATCGGCGAATTCTGGCGCGGCTACTTCGGCTGCGGCACGATGCGCAGGTATGGCTTCACCGTCTTCCAGCCACCCGGGAACTTCGTCTTCGCCTGCTCGTCGGTGACCGATGGGACGATGATCACGTCCTCGCCGTTCTTCCAGTTCACCGGCGTCGCCACCGAGTGCCTGGCGGTGAGCTGCATGGAGTCGATCACCCGCAGGATCTCGTCGAAGTTGCGGCCTGTGCTCATGGGATAGATCAGCATCAGCTTGATCTTCTTGTCGGGGCCGATGACGAACACGGTGCGCACCGTGGCGTTGTTGGCGGCGGTCCGGCCTTCCGAGGTGTCGCCGGCGTCCTCGGGCAGCATGTCGTAGAGCTTGGCCACCTTCAGTTCCGGGTCGCCGATCATCGGGAAGTTCACCGGCGAACCCTGGGTTTCCTCGATGTCCTTGGCCCATTCGCCGTGGTTCTTTACCGGATCGACGCTCAGGCCGATGACCTTCACGTTGCGCCTGGCGAACTCGGGCGCGAGGCGGCCCACATAGCCAAGCTCGGTGGTGCACACCGGCGTGAAGTCCTTCGGGTGCGAAAACAGCACGCCCCAGCTGTCGCCCAGCCATTCGTGGAAGTCGATGGTTCCCTGGGTGGTCTCGGCGGTGAAGTTCGGGGCGTCGGAATTGATGCGCAGCGACATGGCCAACCTCCTGTGGTGGGGCGGCGTTGAACCTTGTAACGGAAACGCCAGACTTCGGCGGAAGGATACATCCTCGCCCACGTCGAATCCATGACGCCGCGCTTGAAAGCGCTTCTCAGCCGGCGGGCGGGCGCGGTTTGTTGGTCAGCGTCCACTCCTGCCGCGCGGCCCATTCGCGCATGGTCTCGAGCTTGATCGGGATGCGGTCGAGCACTGGCTTCATGTCGACCACGAAGGGCTTGGTCGGCGCGAAGTTGTTGTAGACGTAAAACTCGGCGATGCGGGCCGAGATGGCCGCGTGCTCTTCCGGGCTCACGCTGTCGCCGAACGCGTCGGCCAGCGCCTTGCCGAACTGGGCGGGCGTCCGCGGCACGAACTGGATCGGCCGCCCGAGCGTCTCGGTCAGCACCTGGGCCACGTCGTCGGGCACCATGCGCTCGGGGCCGCCGATGTTCATCCAGGCGCCTTCCAGGTCCGGCCGGTCGATGGCGGCGATCATGAACTTGGCCACGTCATCGAGGCTGATCCAGTTGGCCTGCAGGAACGGGTTGTGCGGATAGGTGTAGATGCCGTCGCGCACGATCGACTCGAACGCCCAGCCGGTCAGCAGATTGTCCATGAACAGCACCGAGCCGAACACGGTCGCCGGGCAGCCGGTGCGCCACAGCCTGTTGATGGCGACGGTGTTGGCGCCGTAAGCGCCTGGGTCGCCGGGACGGTCGGGAATCCACATGGAGGTGTTCCACACCATCCGCTTCACGCCGGCTCGGGCGCAGGCCTGGCCGACGCGCTCCACCCAGACGACCCGGTCGCCCGCCGCGCGCACCGGATGGGTGTAGAACACGGCGTCGGCGCCGTTCACCGCGTTCTGCAGCGAGGCGTCGTCGGCGGTGTCGGCGGGGACGACGTTGATCTTGCCCGTGCCCTCGAACACCTCGCCATAGAACGGGTCCCTGCTGCGCGACAGGGCGCGCACGTCGTGGCCCGCCTTCACCAGCTGGCGCACCTGCGCCAGCCCCTGGCGCCCGCTCGCGCCGAATACCGCCACCAAAGCCATGGGGACCTCCTCCGCTGTTTCGCAGGGACATGAGCATAGTGGCCGATGGCGATCAAGCGGGTTCGGCGGCGGTGGCCAGCGCCTGCACCTCGGCTGCGGTCATGCCCGCCGCGCGCAGGTCGCGCAGCGCCGGGGCACCTTTGGATTTCGCCAATCGCATGCCCTTTGCGTCCTTGATCAGGCCGTGGTGTCGGTAGTCCGGCACCGGCAGGTCCAGCAGGGCCTGCAGCAGCCGGTGGATATGGGTGGCGTGAAACAGGTCCTCGCCGCGCGTCACCAGGGTCACGCCCTGCAGCGCATCGTCGACCGTCACCGCCAGATGGTAGGACGTCGGGATGTCCTTGCGCGCCAGCACCACGTCGCCCAGCGAGGCCGGATCGGCGGCGATGTCGCCCCTCAGCCGGTCGTGCCAGCGCAGCGGGCCGGTGGCGGCCATGGCCTTGGCCACGTCGAGCCGGACGGCGTATTTCTCGCCCGCGCCGGTCCGCCGCCGCCTTTCCGCGTCGGTCAGGTGGCGGCAGATGCCCGGATAGAGCGCGCCTTCCGGGCCGTGCGGCGCGGCCGGGCTCCGGGCGATCTCGGCCGCGATGTCCTTGCGGGTGCAGAAGCAGGGATAGGTCAGGCCGTCGAGCCGGGCGAGCGCGGCCGCGTAGTCGGCGAAGTGCTCGGACTGGCGGCGGACCGGCGTCTCCCACGCCAGGCCGAGCCACGCAAGGTCGTCGTAAATCGCCTGCTCGAATTCGGGCCGCGCGCGGGCCAGGTCGATGTCCTCGATGCGCAGCAGGAACCGCCCGCCCGCGTCCCGCGCCGCCCGGAACCCGGTCAGCGCCGACAGGGCGTGGCCCAGATGCAAATAGCCGTTGGGGCTCGGGGCGAAGCGGGTGACGGTGTCAGGCATGGCGGTCGCGTATCGCCATCAGCGATTTGGGCATCAGCATCAGCCGCTCGGTTCTGATCACGGCGTCGGGGAAGAGGAAACGCAACTGGGTGCGGTCGAGCGTGCGGTTGTTTTCCAGCCATCGCGCGACCTTGCCGACGTCAGGCTTGTCCTTGCGCGCGCGCCAGGCCAGGACACGCAGCGCCACGGCGAACGGCAGCCAATGCACGAACGGCAGGCGGAAATGGGGTTCGAAGGGAAACCAGAAGCAGGGAGTCTGGACGTAATATCGATCGGCGAGGCGCCGGACCTCCCGCGCGAACGCCTCCATGGCGACCCAGCCGCCCATGTGTTCGATGACCGAGTTGGCGTGGACCAGGTCGAAGCTGCGATCGGCATGTTCGGGCAGATCGGTCGCGTCGCCATGGCCGAAGGTGAAAATGTCGTCGTCTTCGCCCTGCCTGCGCAGGTTCAGCACCAGAACCCGGCAATTGCGCGACAGCAGGTAGTCGCGTTCGAAGAGGGTCCAGTACCGGGCCGTGCCCCCCAGATCCAGGATGCGGCAGGAGCCCTTCTCGGCGTGGATCTTGTCGATCAGCGCCTTGATGTGAAGACTGCGGCGTCTTCTCATCCTCATCGCCAGGGAATTGGGATCGCCAAGGTTCTGGAAACGCTTCAGCACGGGTCGCCCTTGACCATGGCAGCCTCAGTCCCCGCCACCTTGTAAGCAAAGCGCCGGACGCGCAAGCATCGCAACGGGGCGGTGCGATCATCGCAGCGTCAGCACCTGGTATTCCTGGTCCACATCGCGGCCATTCACGCGAAGGCTGGCCTTCTCCAGACCGTAGACCTCGAAGCCGAACCGGGCATAGAGGCGCTTCGCCGGCGCGTTCTCGGCGGCCACCTTCAGCCAGATCAGATCAACGAGTGGCCGCGCGTGGTCGATGACCGCCTGCACCAGCGCGCCGGCCATGCCGGTTCCGCGTGCCGTATCCCTCACATACATGGCATACAGCACGCCTCGGTGCCGTTCCTTGGCGCGGGGCATGACGAAGAAACCGACGATGCCGTCCAGCGCGCCGCCCTGGAAGCCGCCCCAGAACTGGTGCTCCTCCAGCATGGCGGCGAAGTGGGCCAGAGGCCGCTCCCTCTCCACCTCCCAGACGGTGCCGAAATTCTCCGGATGCAGGCGCAGGCATTCCAGCCGCGCCTCCCTGAACGCAGCGGTGTCTTCCGGTCCCAGCCGCCTGATCTCCATCATCGGTTTCGCTCCCCTCGCCGGGCGGCTATCTTTGCCGCCAACCGTTCCCGCCGCAAGGAAGCACCATGTCCGACCTGCCGAAACTGTCCGGTCCCGCCCTGCCGCCCTTCGACGGCGGGCGCCCGAAGAAGATCCTCGTGCTGTGCCACGGCTTCGGCGCCAGCGGGCAGGACCTGAACGGGCTGGCGCTGGGCTGGCGCATGGCGTTCCCGCATACCGCGTTCTATTCGCCCGACGGGCCCGACCGGGTGCCGGGCATGGAGGACGGTTTCCAGATCGGTTACCAGTGGTGGCCGATCCGCACTTTCTCGGCGGCCGAGAGCGAGGCGGGGCTGGCCTATGCCGCGCCGATCCTCGACCATTTCCTCGACCGCATCCTGGAAAAGGCCGGCCTGACGGAGGCCGACCTGGCGCTGCTCGGCTTTTCCCAAGGCACCATGCTGGCGCTGCATGTGGGCCTGACGCGCGAGCGGCCGGTCGCCGGCATCATCGGCTATTCGGGCGCCATCGCCGCGCCCAAGCTGCTCGAGCCGCTGATCCGTTCGCGGCCGCCGGTGCAGCTCGTCCACGGCGACCTCGACACTATGATCCCGCCGATGGCGATGGATTCCGCTGCCAATTTCCTGCGCCGGAACCATGTTCCGGTGGAGACGCACCTGTCCGCCCATGTCGGCCACGGCATCGGCCCCGACGGCGTCGGCCTCGGCGAGGCCTTCCTGTCGCGGGTGCTCGGCCCTGAAAAATAGTGGCGGCTGGCGTTGGCTCGTGCAAAACTTGGTGGTGTCATAACGGCGTCATACCCCATCTGGTATGACGTGAGTGACTGAGGAAGCGGAACGTCCTGTGGAAACTGCCGTACCGACCCTGGAGAGCTGCCCCGCGCTGGTGCTGAACGCCGACTATCGTCCGCTCAGCTACTACCCGCTCTCGCTCTGGTGTTGGCAGGACGCCGTCAAGGCGGTGTTCATGGAGCGGGTGGTCATCGTCGCCGAATACGACCGCGTGATCCGCTCGCCCAGCTTCGAATTCCGGCTGCCCAGCGTGATCTGCCTGAAACGCTACGTGAAGCCGGCGCAGTTCCCGGCGTTCACCCGGTTCAACCTGTTCCTGCGCGACGAGTTCGCCTGCCAGTATTGCGGCAACCGGCACGATCTGACCTTCGACCATCTGGTGCCGCGCGCCTATGGCGGCATCACCACCTGGGAGAACGTCATCACCGCCTGCGCGCCGTGCAACCTGCGCAAGGGCGGCCGCACGCCGGGCGAGGCCGGCATGCACCCGCGCACCATGCCGTTCCGCCCCAGCCAGCACGATCTGCAGGACCGGGGACGGCGCTTCCCGCCCAACTACCTGCATGAAAGCTGGCGCGATTATCTCTACTGGGATGCGGTGCTGGAACCTTAGGCGGCGCTCGGCAGCGGCTTGGCACGCTCGATCCGGCTGCGCTCGGCGGGCGAGTTCATGGCCTCCCACAGATCGGTGCGGCGCTGCATGTTCAGCCAGAATTCCGGGCTGTTGCCGAACACCCGGGCCAGGATCAGCGCGGTCGGCGCGGTAACCGAGCGCCGGTCGTTGCACAGTTCGTTGACATGCTTGCGCGGCACGCCCATGGCCTCGGCCAATGCGCCTTGAGTCAACCCCAGCGGCTGCATGAATTCCTCGGTCAGCATCTCGCCCACGGTCACCGGTTTGCGCTTGGTCGTCAGCATGTCGTCACCTGTAGCTATGGTCGTCCAGATAGACCTCGTCCGCCTCGCCCCGGCCGCCATCCCATCGGAAAATCAGCCGCCATTGCTGATTGACCCGAATCGAATGGAGCCCTTTGAGCTTGCCGCGCAGCTTCTCGAAGTGATTGCTGGGCGGCATCCGCAGATCCTGATCACTGGTCGCGTCATCGAGCATCTGTAGCTTTCGGAAAAGCCGGTCCGCCAGATCGGGCGGGATGTTACGGGATTGAATGTCCGCCACGAAAAACGCACGCAGCCATTCATCACGAAACCCTAGGATCATCGCGTAACTCCAGAATAACCCTTTGTACCACTCAACGGGTCAAACTGCAAGTATTGCGCGCTACCGCGCCATATACCCGCCGTCCACCACCAGCGACGAGCCGGTGATGTAGCTGGCCATGTCGGACATCAGGAATATCACGGCGTTCGCCACGTCCTGGCCGGTGCCGAAGCGGCCGATCGGGTGCAGGTCGAGCAGCATCTTCTGGAATTCCTCCGGCAGCGGGCCGGAGCCCAGCCGGCCGTCGGAGATCACGGCGGGCGAGACCGCGTTGATGCGGATGCGGTCGCCGGCATATTCCAGCGCCGCCATCTTGGTGTAGCCCTCGACGGCGTGCTTGGTGGCCGGATAGTGGCCCGAGCCGGCGATGGTCACGTGCCCCTGCACCGAGCTGCAGTTGACGATGGCGCCGCCGGTGCCCTGCTTCAGGAACTGGCGGATCTCGTGCTTCATCGACAGGAACACGCCGCGCACGTTGATGTTGAACATGTCGTCGAAGGTGCTCGCGTCCATGTCGGCCAGCCTGCCGCCCGCCGCGCCGATGCCGGCGTTGTTGAACGCGGCGTCGAGCTTGCCGAATTTCCTCACCGTCTCGGCGACGGCCTTCTCGATGTCGGCCTCGTTTGAAACGTCGCCCTGCACGAACAGCGCCTGGCCACCCGCCTGCTCGATCAGCGCCACGCATTCGGCGCCTTCCTCGGGCCGCCGGCCGGTGACGGCGACCTTGGCCCCGGCCTTGGCGATGGCCTGCGCGGTGATCCGCCCGATCCCGCTGCTGCCGCCGGTCACGAGCACGACTTTACCTTCAAGCATGGTGTTCTCCCCTGGGTTCGCGGGGGAGTGTATTCGCAATCCCACCAGCCGTCATCCCGCCGGAGGGCGGGATCCAGTCCCCAGCAATAAGACCGGCGCGAAGCGCGCCGGACTGTCAAGTCTGGGTCCCGGCCTTCGTGTTGCGTCCCGGAGGGTTGGGTTGATAGCTTTGGTGTAGCCTGTGGCATCCGCTGGGTGGAGGAACGCCGATGCTTGTGAAGTTGCACGCGAATGCGACGACTACG
>JALHLV010000032.1 GCA_022844405.1 Sphingomonadales bacterium
GACGCGGGAAGCTGGCGCACCAACCGTTCGGCGGCGCGCCGGCGTATCAGCACGGTGCGCAGCCGCGCGGCCAGCCTTGCCATGGCGGGCGCGCCCAGCGCCGCCAGCGCCTGGCCCAGCGCCAGCAGCGCGCCGCCTGGCTCGGACCAGGGCAGCTCGCCGGTTTCCAGGAACGCGATCAGCTCGGCCGCATCGTCGCGCGCGTCGCTTTCAGCGATCTCGTCCGGCGCCGCTGCCGCCAGCGCGGCGGCCAGGCCGTCGGCGATGCGGCGGGTCAGGTCGTCCATGTCGGCCGGCGTGCCGGACAGCGGACCCAGGTCGACATCGACCCGCTCGAGGCGGATCAGCGCGCCGGGCCGGTCGATGCGGTCGAGGGCGGCTTGCAGCGCCGGTTCGATGACGGCGTCGAAGCGGGCGCGGACCGCGGCGCCGAAGGCGGCGACGGCAGCCTGATCGGGCGCCTCGACGTCGAAGACCACCCTCCCGATCCTGTGCGCCGCCGCGCTCATGGCCCTATCCCTCGACCACCAGCTTGACCGGCACGGTCTGGCCGGCCCGCAGCGCGATCTCCACCGGCTGCGACCTGGCCTGGCCGATGGTCGCCACCAGCGAATACTTGCTGGGCTTGAGCTCGATGGTCGCCGTCGCCCCCATGCGCTGCTCGGTGGACGAATTGTCGCGCAGGTCGGTGATCGTCAGCACCGAGCGCGGCGCCGGCGTTTCGCCGCGCACCGTCCGCTGGAACACGCTGACCACCGCGATGCCCGTATCCGGCCTGGGCGGGGTCGGGGTCGGTGTGGGCGTCGGCGCCGGCGCGGGCGTCGGAGTTGGCGTCGGAGTTGGCGTTGGGGTTGGCGTTGGCGTTGGCGTGGGTGCAGGCGTTGGCGTGGGTGTCGGCGTCCGTGTCGGTGTCACGACGCCGATCGCGCTGCCGATGCGCCGTTCGATGATGGCCTCGCCGCAGTCGCCCGAGCAGCACTGGTAGGGCAGGCAGAAATCCGCGACGACAACGAAATCGTCGAGGATGTCCTCGCTCCGCTGCCCGCTGGCGGCCAGGAACGATTTCATGGCCCTGGGGCCGTCCACGACTGGCGGATTCCCGGGCAGCACGTTCACCAGGTAATCGGGGATCGTGCCGTTGAACGCACCCAGAACCTCGTCGGCATTCGCCTGCATCCCGCTGCGGCTGGCATAGACCAGCACCAGCGTGCCGCCATGCGGCACCCCGGCCTTGTGCTCCAGGCCAGGATTCTTGCGCGCATAGCCCGGCAGCGTCATGTCGGCGAATACGCCGGAAAGGCGCTTGACCAGCTCGGTGATGATGGCGGTGCTATTGAACACCGACGCGAGGCCCAGCACGAAGCCGCGCCGGTCGGCGATGGCCTTGTTGGCGGCGGCGATGTCCTTCGTCACCCTGCCCACATCCGTCTCGGCCCTGGCCGCGTAGGTTTCATACGCATCGACGAAGCCGCTTAGCGCGCGGTCGAACTTGGCGGGCTCGAACTCGGAGAGGGAGTCGATGCTCAGCACCCGCATCATCTCCTCGGCCCGCGCCATCAGCGCCACGGCGGGATAGGCGGTGCTGACCGCCTCGTCCCGGTCGCCGACGACCGCCAGATTGCCCAACGCGATGCGCAGCCGGTCGATCATCTCGCCGCCCACCGCCTCGTCGCGGACCTTATCGAACACGGCGGCGACGGCGACCTCGGCTATCGGGTCGGGGCTGATCTCCACCGCCAGCATCTTCACCGTGTCGCCTGCCAGAGCCTTGCGTGCGCGGCTTTCGGTCAGCACGCGGTCGCTGGCGGCGCGCACCCGGACGGTCTCGTTCCGGTCGAGGTTGAGGAACTCGACCGTGCGGAACTCGATCCTGCCGCCCGGCTGTGGAGCGGCCGGTGGCGGCGCGGTGGGCGCGGTTTTCCTGCCGGTCTTGGTGATGTCCAGGCGGCCCAGCGTCTGCACCACCCAGACCATGAAGGCGAACAAGGTCGACATCGTCATCAGGAAGATCAGGTCGACCTCGGGCACACGGCAGAACAGCATGTCGCGCACGGCGCGGAACGCCTGCGGCTGCTCCACCTGATAGTTCTGGGTGTCCCTGGTGGTCGGGGCCCAGACCGGCTCGATAGCGAAGGACAGGCCAAGCGCCCGCTTGCGTTCGATCAGCGCCTGCATGGCGGTGCCCAGCGGCTTGCCGACGAGACCTTCGATCTGGACAAAGTCCTGGTCGTCCTGACGCGACAGGAAGGGATGCCGGTTGGTTGCCTGGCTGAACTGGTAGGAGAAGATCGAGCCACCCAGGTTCGCCCGCGCTTTGCGCCACGACCAGTTCGCGAACAGGTCCCCGGTCCGCTGGAAGCGGTGATAGAACGGGATCGCCCGCTCGCCCAGCGGCGCGGCGCCATCGCGCGACGGCGTCAGGCCGATTTCGGCCTCCGCCAGGCCTCTCAGCGCATAGGTCTGTGCCTGCAACACCATCCGCGCGTACAGCGAACGCAACTCCGCGGTCCGGTCCGAGCCGCCGTCGACGGCGGGCGAGGGCACGAAGTGGTGCCGCCGCGCCGCCGGCGGGCCTTCCGGCGCGGCACCGCCTGTCGCTGTCAGCGGATTGTAGTTGGCGTATTCGGCCATTGTCTTCGGCGCGCCGGCGAAGGCAACTGGCGCCGGCACCGCGTCGCCGCACAGCACGTGCCGCGGAAAGCGCAGCGGATCGGGAGCACATTCGGCATCGTGTACGGCCGCCGCCTCGATGAACTCGTTGTAGCCGCGCAGGATGTCGTGCATGCCGCCGTGCAGGTGCTGCACCAGGTTCGGCGTCTCGGCGAAGGCTGCGATCATGTTGAGGAAGTGGTGCGGCGGGATCGGCCCGCTGGGGAATCGGCTCGCCGGGAACATGTCCTGCAGCAGGGGAAGATAGGCTTCCCACGCCTGGTCCATGGCCGGCAGGAGCTGCTGGGCGGCGCGGCCCGCGGTCGCCAGGAATCGATCGTACAGGTCGGTGACGCTGACCACGCCCGCCGCCGGATTGACCTTGTCCATGGACAGCCGGTTCAACGCCAGGCGTGGATGCGCCGCGCGGTCCACCGGGCGCCTGGCGATCACCTCTTCCTCGTCGAATATCTTGTCGGCGGTGGCGCGCGGGATCAGCAGGCGGCGCAGCGTCACGTTCATCTCGGAGCCCTTGTCCGAGCAGTCGTTGACGTCGCAGTTCTTCAGCGATTCCAGGTTGATTTCGAGCAGCAGCATCACCGTCTTGTCGCCGACGAAGGCATCGTCGAGCGGGATCGGCGCGGCTTCGCCCGGCGCGGGAACGAAGTCGGTGGGCAGCAGCTCCCATGCCGGCCGCTGGGTGTTGCCGTCGAACAGGAACGGATAGCGCGCCGCCGCCTTCTGCTCGGGCGTGGCCTCCGGGTTGGACGGGACCGGCACGGTGTAGGGGCGCGCCCGGTTCAGGGTGACGGCGTCCTCGGCGATCAGGTAGCCTTCCGAGGTCAGCGCCGCGCCGCGCGACAGCGCCAGCGTCCTCGCCGCAGGGTTCCAGTCCGGCTTGAGGCCGCAGACGATGCCGATGCCCACCAGCCGCGAGCGTGTTAGCCGCTCCTGCGGCTCCAGGTAGTCGATGATGTCGTTCAGATGCTCCGAGGTGAGGACCTGGCCGTTCTCGAAAACCGGGTAGAAGGTCTGGACGTTCATGTCACACCTGCTTCAGAAGATGCCGAGGGCGGTGGAGCCCAGCCGGACGATGGTTTCGTCTTCGCCCGCGTCGCAATCGTGCAGCGACGCGGCCGGATAGACCGTGTTGAGCGCTTCGAGGAGGTCGATCAGCCGCTTCGACGTGTTGCGGATCGTGGTGGCGTTCGGCTTGGCCGCGGCCCAGGCGTTGCGCCACGCCCGGTAGGCGGCGTCGAAGCCGGACATCTGCGACTGGCTGATCCAGCAGATCTTGACCTGCACATGGGCGGGCGCCTCCTCGCGCAGCGTGCGCTCCAGCAGCGCGCGGAAGTTGAGGTTGCGGAACCGCTCGGGCCAGTAGGGCAGCACCACCGAAACCCGGAACGAATACGGATCCTCCTCGCTGCAGAACCCGCAATCCTCGCCTAGGCAGACGCGCATCAGCCTGTCGCCCTTGGCGCGGGGCCGCAGCAGGATGTGCTCGATCAGGTGCATGCCTTCCGAATTGCACAGGTCGGCGGCCAGCACCTCGTCATAGCGGTCGATGATCGCCCGCGCCGCCAGGGTCGCCGTCATCTGGGTGTCGAAGGTCTTGTTGTGGGTGAGCGTGGCGCCGCCCGAGACGATGGTCATGGTGAAGGTCGTCGTGCCCTGGGTGGCGGTGACGTCGAAGGCGCCTTCCTCGCGCAGGTCCGGATAGGCCTTGGCGGCCGCGGCCGTCGCGTCGGCCTCGACGGCGAACAGCTCCGACGAGGCGAAGATCACCTGGCCGGCGGCGTCCTTGACGACGACGCGGAACTGGCCGCCCTGCTTCTGGGTGCCGAACAGGGCGGCGAAGTGACCGGCGCAGTGCAGGTCGCGCCGCGTCAGGTCGTCGATGCCCAGCAGCCGCCCGGCGCGCCGTTCCAGGCCGGAGATGTTGCCGGTATTCCAGACGTCGGCGGATTTTTCCGGCCGCAGGTTGCTGGCCTGGCCGCGCTCGCGCGACAGCTTGGGATAGTCGGCGAGGAAGTCGATCTTGTCGCCGATGAGCTGGGCCGACGTCTTGAGCCGGTCGCCGGACAGCCGGAACGACAGCAGCGCATAGTCGGCGAAGCGTTCGGCGAACCGGGCGATCAGGTGGTCGAGCGCCCGGTTGCGGCGGTCGAAAAATTGCTCCTCGGTCTCGGTCAGGCGGGTGCGCACCGTGTCGTCGGCCAGCGCCGCCTTGTCGACGTAGAATTCGTCGGGGAACTCGTCGAGCGAGCCGGCGATGCCGGTCATGAACTGGCTGAACCAGGTGCGCGTCAGCGTCTTGTCCAGCGAATAGAGCCGCCGCAGATTGGCGAGCTGGCCCAGATAGTCGGCCAGCACCTGGTCGAAGAAGCTCAGGTAGCCCTTGAGCTGGCGCGCCTTGGCGATCCGCTCGGGCGATTCCGTGTCGGATATCCTCGCGGTGCCGACCTTGTAGGTGCCGGGGAAGTCGTGCTGCACCGAATAGAACGTGTCCAGGTTCCGCCAGCGGCCGACCGGCACCGGCAGGATCTGGTCCGGCGGCACGTAGAGCTCGCGGCGGTCCAGCCCGCGCAGATAGTCCAACGTGCGCTCGAACTCGGTGACCTGCGCCCGGTACGGAATACCCGCCTTGTGGAACAGGATCTTCGAGGCGTCCATGTAGAACACCGGCTGGTGGTCGGCGGGGACGGCGAGCGTCCATTTGGCCGCCGGGCCGCTGGGCAGGCCGCCCGCGTCATAGGCGCGCAGCTGCAGGTTGCTGATCGCTTCCACGCCCTCGATGTCGACGACGATGTTGATGATGTCCGACGCCTGCACCTTGCGGCGCAACTCGCTGGCGGCCAGGTCCCCGTCGGTGATGAAGCCGGGCTTGGTGAATACCGGCTTGCCCTTGCAGGTGAAGCTGAAGTCGATGAACGGGCCATTGAAGATCTCGTCGGGCTGGCGGCCCTGCGCGAGCATCTCCTCCAGCGTGTGGTAGCGCACCGGCGCCGACAGGTACTTCTCGATGGCGTGGAACACCCTCGCCTGGATTTCCTCCAGGTCGGCCTCGGGCTTGACCTCGATGTCGGCGCAGATGCCGACCCGGAACGGCGTCACCGTGGCGATCGACAGATAGTCCTCGCACAGGCCGCGATGGGCGTGCAGCGCGCAAGAGACGGCGTCGAGCGCCTGGGCGCGGCGCTGTTGCTTGCGCCAGAACAGCGGCACCATGTCGTCGGCGGCCGACGCCAGTAGCACCGCCCGGATCGCCGGCATGGTGATGTTCAGCGCCGGCTTGTCCGGCCGCGGCCGGTCCTCGATCACCCGCATCGAGGGTGATGCTCTGGCCGCCCGCCAGGGTCGCCGCCAGCTTGACGCTGAAGCCGGCCTGGACGGTCGAGACGGTGACGCTGTCGACGCTGACCATGTCGCGCGACATATCCAGCGTGGCGAAGGCCGGATCGCTGGTGTCGAAGCCCAGCACCGCGCCCTTCAGCGGCCCGCGCCGCACCTGGTAGATCAGCGCGGATTCGTTCATCGAGCCCAGCAGGTCGTCGATCTCCAGCTCGACCAGCACCTTGTAGAGGCTGGACGGCTTCACCCGGTGGTTCTGCTGGTTGGCCGCGTTGACCGGCTCGTAGCTCAGCCCGTCGGCCAGGCAGTCGGCGTAGATCGGCACTTCCGTCAGCCGGTAATTGGCCGGCTCGGCCGGGTTCTGCATGGGATCGAGCCAGGCGTTGCGCAGACCCTCGATGCGCAGCAGCAGGCGGCGGTAGTCGGCGATGGTGCGCGGTGCCGTGGTCAACACCTCGTGCGCCGGCGCCAGGCCCGACAGGCTGGACGGGTCCATCTTGCCGTCCGGCCCGGTCATCAGGTCCTTTGTGTCGAAGCCGGTGCGATAGGCCAGGTCGGTCAGCGCGTAGGACAGCAGCTCCAGCGTGGTGATGCCGGGATCGTGCAGATTGTGGTCGGTCCACAGCAGGCCCGACAGCTTCTGGATGTGCGACAGCCCCTCGGCGCGCAGGAAGGCGTAGTCGAACGCCGGGTCCAGATCGATCTTGCGGTCGATGGCGCGCGCCTCAAGCATTGCCCGGCACCTCGCCGATAGTGTGCCGTGCCGCCGACACCAGGATCGACCTGGCCGTCGTCGCCTCGATGGTCTCTACGTCGACTGGCGTCCAGCCGCCGGCCGGCGCGTCGATGTCGACCTTGTGGAACAGCCTGAAGTCGGTGACGTAGTCCACCTCGGGCCGCTCCTCGACGAAATCGATGATCGACGACTTCCACAGCTTGCCGCCGAAGGCGATCTCGCCGCCGCCCGGCCGCGCCCACGGCGTCAGGAAATCGATCACCGCCTTGTTCAGCTCGTCCTTGTAAAAGGCGATGTCGCCGATCTCCGGCCGGAAGCGGACGCGGAAATCCACCTGCACCTCCTCGAACTTGGGGTTCTGCACCTCCAGACGCACGAACGGCGAGACGCGCCCGCGCAGGAACGTGTCGACCGCCGTCAGCGTCGCCTGGTCGGTATAGGGCCGCAGCGGGTTGCGGGCATTCTGGCCGTGGGTCCAGGGCACCGTCACCACGGTCACCGCGCCCGGCATCATTTCGTTGTCGGCGACGATGACGTTGGCGGCATTGCGCTTCAGCTCGGTGGTGCCCAGGCATTTCACCCGGTAGAGCCGCGGGAAGGCTTCGAGCACCAGGGCCTCGTAGTCGAACATGGTGACGGCCCGGTCCTTGTGGCGCAGCCGCTCGCTGACCCTCGTGGCGAAGGCGTCTGGTCGCTCGACCGGTCTGCCGTCGAACGAGCTGTAGGGCTGGACGATCTTTTTGATGGCGAGGTCGGGCACCTGCAGCTTGGCGATGGTGCCGGCGGGCAGCGGCGTGTCGAGGAACGCCGGGTCGTTGCCCGCGTCGGCGAACACGACGCGGGCCGCCTGCGCGTCCACCGACAGCAGCCGGTTGAGCGCGTCGGCGTCCTGCGCCGCGGCGATGCGGATCCAGTGCAGGCCGGCGGGCAGCAGATTGTGATCGGTGTCCGCCTGCTCCGGTAGGTTGAGGCCGAGTACGCCCGAGCCGGTGAAATCGCTGGTCTTGTCGTCCACATCCTGCGGGTCGAACGCCGTCCAGGTGTCGCCGTCCAGGTACGAGAATCGCAGGTCGGGCGCCTTCTTCAACGGATCGCCCGAACCGTCGGCCACCTGCACCAGCAGGGTCAGGCGGGCCGGGCCGTCGAAGTCGGCGACACCGACCAGCAGTGCTCCCTCGAAGGGAAAATCGGGAAACAGGCGGCCGTCGGCGGTGCTGCCCGACACGCCGAACGGATGCAGCAGCCCAAAGCCCTGGACCGGATCGCGCGTGGTCTCGTAGGACGCCTCGATCCGGGTCACGACCGGATCGTAGGGGGCGTAGGGAAGCCGAAAATCCTGGCTCGAATCCGTGTAGTAGGCGTTGACCGCGCTACTCGGCTCGTAGGAAGTGCCGCCCGCGAGGCCGATCAGCGCGCGGGTGTTCTCGGCGGGGAAGGCGGCGTGGCCGAAGTCCCTCGGCAGCGCCATCCGCATGAATCCGTTGATTGATTTCGCGTCGAGCGGCGGGTTCTCCAGCGTCTGATCAGCCTGTCCGTCGATCAGCGAGGCGCTGCGCAGCTCCAGCGTCGCGTTGGTCTCGCCCAGGTGCAGGTCGGCCTTGCTGCTGTTTGTCGGCTTCCGCTTTCCCGCCTTGTTCCGTTTCTTCTGGTTTCCGACCCGCTTCCACTTGCCGCCGGTCAGCACCGCCTCCACGGGGTTGAACCAATCAGGCCCCTCTTCGCGGAAGAAGTGGGCCGAACTGTAGGGTGTCAGCCAGTCGAGGGTCAGGTCCCAGTCGGCGATGCGCTTGGAGAAGATCTCCGACGAGCCGATGGTGAAGAACGCGCCCGCCGGCGGCTGCGCCCCGAAAGGCGCGAACGGCTTGGCCACGTCGGCGACGCCGGTGCCCGCGATGACCATGAGGTTCTTCAGCCCGCTCGCCTCGGTGACCAGCGTCACGCTGCTGGCCTTGATGTCGCGCAGCACGGCGAAGGCGCGCCGGGCGCTCGACGCGGTGAAATCGTAGAGCACCTCCATCACCGGCAGGCCAGGCTCGTGTTCCTCGCCGTGCAGCTTGGTATCGAGCGGCACGATCGGCGGATCCTCGGGCTTCAGGGTGACCGTGATTTCGATGATGCGGATGGGCTTGGGCGCGGGCTGTTTTTTCTTCTTCGGCGGTTGGTTCCCGGCCTTCATCGCCTCGATCTTGTCCGCCGCCGAGACCTTGAGGATCTGCTTGTCCGCGTCCATGAAATCGAACGCCTTCATGGACGCGTCGTTTGTGCCCGCCTTCTTCTTCGCGGACTTGCCTTTCGGGGCCGGCGCGGTTTTCCCACCGCCCTTGGGTGGCGGCGCGGCTTCCTCGTCGTCTTCGACGGGTTCGGTGAAGCTGTTGTCGATCACCGTGGTGATGCGGCTGGTGCCGGTTACCTCGAACCAGCCCTCGTCGCCGGTGAGACGCACCACCCAGCGCGGCGTCAGGGCGGTATCGGAGACTGGCGCCTTCAGCTCGGCGCGCAGCCGGATGGCGCGGCTGCCCTCGCGCAGGAACAGCTTGCGGTCGGCGACGGCGAAACCGACGCGCGCGGCGGGGCTTTCCGTCGGGCCGAACGGCGCCCAGGTCGGATCGTCCTTGGCCAGTTCCACCTCGCCCAGGCCGTCGCGCGAGCGCACCGCCAGCGCCGCGAGGGGAAGCTGCGACGCCTTGCCGGACGTGACTGCCGTTTCGACGCGCAGGCCGCGCAGCTCGGCCACCTTGCCGCGGTTGACGACGATATCGTTCTCCAGCCCGTAGGACACCGGCCGTCCCAGCGCGTCCTTGCCGGCGCGGAACAGGCTGCCGGCCGTCAGCAGCGCGGTCTCGCGGCCCTTGGCCAGCTCGAACAGCAGGTGCGCCTTGTCGGGCACCGCGGCGCGCGCGCCAAGGCGCAGCACCTCGCGAAAGTAATAGTCCAGGTGACGGCCGGTGAACCGGTTCAGCTCGCCCCTTGCGTGCTGGAACAGCTGCAGGAAGCTCAACCACAACCCGTAATGCGGCGCATGGCCGGCGAAATCGCGCAGCGAGGCCGTCAGATGCGCCACCGCGTCGCGGCGGATGCGCTCCATGCCCTGGTAGACGCGCTCGACGGCGGTGGTCAGCAGGTTGTAGCTCAGCGCGTCGTAGATCTGCTCGTAGCGCTGGTTGGGCGCGCCGATGGCGTCCACATAGGGCGACGTGTCCTCGGCCGTCGCGGCATAGAGCCCGGCCCAGGTGCCTGGCGGAATCTTCGCCATGATCGGGTCCGGCACGGGCGCGGCCGGGAACGCCGGATGGCCGGCGATGGCCGTCGCCACGGTCGATGACAGCCGCACCCGCGGGTCGTTCGGCGCGCCGGCGGTGTTGTAGTCGTTCATGTCGATAGGCGTGTCGGCGAACACGGCGCCCGCCCCGCCGGCGAGCGCGCCCTTGTACCAGGCGATCAGCCCGGTCAGCGCGTCCGCCAGATCGCGCGCGGCGAGCTGCACCAGTTGCGGCACGAACGGATGGTCTGTCTGCAGCCGCGCATGGTGCCGTCCGGCGATCTCCAGCAGCACGATCGGCAGGTGGAACGACAGCTTGAAATGGGCCGCGAGTTGCGCCGGATCGCGGGCGGGCCGCGCCTTCAGCCAGGCTTCCAGATCGAGCTGGAAGCCGCGGAATTCGTCGACCGGCAGCTTGACGAGGGCGGCGAGGCTGGCCGTCACGTCGCTCTCGAAGAACGCGGTCCAGTCGCCGGCCTTGGTGTTGTGCGTGTCGTAGTACTGGATGTGCCTGGCAAAGCGCTGGCCGAACAGCACCAGGTCGGCCAGGTCGCGCTCGTCGGGCAGGAAATGGCCGGGCGACAGCTCGACGCGCCGCCGACCCTCCTGCGTCATGCCGGACCGGACGAGCGGATTCCGCTGTGCGCAAGGCTCGGCCACTAGGCAGCCCTCTCGGTCAGGTAATAGGGATAGACGAAGTTGAAGCGCGAGTTGGCGCCGCGCACCTTGTAGCCGACGCCGATGGTGAGGATGCCGGCGAACTGGTCGGGCTCCACGGTCACCTGGTCGGCGTCGATGCGCGGCTCGTGATAGATGATCGCCGTGCGGATCAGGTTCTCCAGATAGGAGATGCGCGAGGTGTTCATCACCTCGAACACGCTGTCGTCCAGCCCGCAGCCGAACAGCGGGTTCATGATCCGCTCGCCCAGCGCCGTGGTGAAGATGATCCGCAGGCTCTCCTCGATGTCGCGGATGCCGGTGCTCATGACGACGCCCGCTTCCTGCTTGTCGAAGGCGGGCGGGAAGCTCCAGCCGCGGCCGATGAACGGATCTTCGATCGCCATCTCCGCCCCCTATCCGATCATCACGGTGAACTCGCCGAGCACGATGCTGCCGCCATGGGCGGTGCTGTCGCCGACGCGCGCCGCCGGCGTGCCGCCGATCATCACCGTCGACGAGCCCGCGGCGATGGTGTCGGGTGGGCCGGCGCAGGTGAGGCTGTCGCCCACGACGGCGGCCGGCATGCCGCCGATCAGCACCGTCGCCACGCCCGGCCCGATCACCGGGCCGCCGACATGCGGCGTGCCGCCCGGCGTCGACATGGGGCAGGAGTGGAAATCGGCGATGCGTGCTGCGGGTGGCATGATGTCAGTTCCTCAATTGATCTGGACCAGCGAGCCCTTGACGACGGTGGTGCCGCTCGACTTGAGGTCGGCGCCGCCCGATCCCTCGGCCTTGAAGTTGCCGCTGGCCTTCAGCTCCACGTTGACGCCCTCGATCTTCACGTCGCCGGTGGCCTTCAGCTTGATGTCCTTCGGGCTTTCGAGGGTGATCCCGCCGTCGTCCAGCGTGACCTTGTTGTCGTTCTGGTCGGTGATCTGGATGGACTTCTCGTCCTCGCTCAGGACGATCTTGTTGCCCGCTGGCGTGTCGATGGTGGCGATGATCTTGTCGTCGTCCCAGTGGATGCGCATGCCCGAGCGGGTGACGATGGCCTTCTCGTGGTTGTCGTCGCTGCCGGTGATCGGGCTGGGCTTGGCGCTGGAATGCAGCGCGCCCAGGATCACCGGATAGCGCGGGTCGGACGCCAGGAAGCCGACGATGACCTCGTCGCCCACCTCGGGACGGAACGACGTGCCGCGCTTGTCGCCGGCGTCGAGCAGCGCCTGGCGTGCCCACAGCAGCCCGTCGGTTTCGGTGATGGTCGGGATGCGGATCTGGATGCGGTCCTCGCCCGCCGGATCGGCCTCCAGCGCCGCGACGATGCCGATGTGCAGCCCGTGGATCGGCGGCACGATGCCGCCCGCGCCCAGCGCGGCGACCGGATAGCGCTCGGCATGGGCGCGCGGGTCCGAGCCGATCACCGCTTCGGTGGTCCAGTCGCCGTTGCCCAGCCGGTGCCGCACGCCCGAGACGAAGCCCAGCCCGTTGAACCGGCTGCCCAGCCCGCCCAGCTCCACCAGCACGCCGGGCAGCAGCGCCTCGGTGCCCTGGAGCTTGACCTTGCCGCGCACCGCCGAGCGGCGCGCGCGGCCCATGCCAGCGGCGGCCCACTGGTCGAGCGCCGCCTGGTCGAGCGGGCCGGCATGGCGCAGCGCCGTGCCGATGCCGCCGGTGTCCGCCAGGTCCGCGGCCGAGATGTCGCCGGGGCCGGCCGTCGGCTGGTCGTCGGACTCGGTGGTGACCGCTTCCTGGTTGGCCTGGTCCCACGCCGCGGTCTCGACGGCGGTGAGCTGGGTTTCGGCGTCGAGCTCCAGTTCGGCCGAGAACAGGCCCTGGCCGAACAGCGCGGACGTGGCAGCGGTGCCGGCGACGGCGGGTGGCGCGCACTGCACCTTGCCGTCGATGCAGATGACGGCGTGGCCGGCCATCTCGGCGCGCATCACCAGGAAGTCCCAGTCGCTCACCTGGTGCTGCACGATCTGCGGGTGGCTGAAGCTGGTCGCCTGCACGTCGGCAGTGAGGCCCGAATGGAAGCCGATGATCTGCTCCATGACGTCCGAGTCGGTCACATCGGAGAAGTTCCGCGACCGGCGGCCGATGGTCATGGCGAACGCCTTGTCGCACAGCTCGACGGTCAGCCGCGAGCCGCCGCGCTGGCCCACCTCGATCCGGTGGCGGGTGATGACACCCTTGAACAGGGTTGTCTCCTCGGACGAATAGCCGCCGGCGATCTCGACCTCGACGCCGGGGATCAGCGTGTCTTCTTCCGAGACGGCGAAGGACTGGGCGGCGGCGTCGCCGTCGACCAGCACGATGGTGGCGCGCGGGATGCGGTTCACTTCGCGGCGGATTTCGATGGAGACGATGCCGTACTCGGCGCCCAGCGCGGTGCCGTTCGCCTTCACCGTGAAGGTGGTCAGGTTGGCGGAACGGGTATCGACGGGCAGGTCCAGCATGGCGCTACCTCACCGGCGGCAGATAGATGGCGCTGCCCGGGCGCAGCGCGCGGACGGTGTCGAGGCCGTTGGCCTCGGCGACGGCCATGTAATAGGCGGGCGTCTTGTAAACTCCGTTGACGATGCGCGTCAGGTGCTCGCCTTCCAGCACCTGGTGGGCATGGTCGATGTCGGGCGACGCCAGGTTCTTCAGCAGCTCGCCGAAGCCCTTGGGCGTGTGCTCGCGGAAAGTGGCCGACAGCGTCGCGCGCAGCGGCAGGCCGGCGGGCGAGAACAGCTTGTAGGCGATGGAATAGCTTTCCAGCACCGTCGTCACCAGCAGCCTTCCCCACACCAGCATCAGGAAGCGCGGCCGGTGGACGTTGCCGCTGAAACCCACCGTCAGCTTGAACATCTCGAGCTGGGCGACCACCGAAAGGCCGGTCGACGGCGCGATGGCGTCCAGCGCGCCCGACGGCGGCGGCGCGGGCGACACGCCGGTGCCGTCGAGCATCAGCTCGAAGCTGTACTTCTTCGGATTGACCCGCTCGAACTTGGCTTCCGAGCCGGACGAGCCCTGCGGCGGCTCGTCGGGACCGTATTTGAACTCGGTGGTGTCGGTGTAGGTCTCGGGATTGAACTGGACGATGAAGGGCGGACCGGCCGGCGGCCCCATGGCGCCTTCGCTGTCCTCGAAGGGAATGATGGTCAGCTTGAGCAGGGCGCCGTCCATGGCTCAGCGCTCCCCAACCCGGTCGAGCTGGCGCTCCAGATAATCCATCAGCGCCCTTGTCACCTCGGCGACGAGGACTTCCGTGTCAGGCGCCCCGGCGGCCGGCGCCGCGGTGGCGGCCGCCTGGCCCTCGGCGCGCGGGACGCTGGTCCGGATCACGACCTCGTTGATGAAGACAGGCATGCTCTTTTCCTTAGTCGACGCGGAAGTACTGGTAGGCCAGCTCCAGCGTCTCGACGACGATCTCGGACGATTCGGCGCTGAAGTCCGAGATCACCCATTTCTTCGGCCAGGCGTTCACCACGGTGTAGGTCTGCAGCGGCGAATGGGTCTCGTCGAGCAGGGTCACCCACACCGTGACCGGCTGGATCACCAGGTTCTGCACCGCGTCCATCACCCATTTGCGCAGGCCGGAATCGACCAGCAGGCCCCGCTTCAGCACCAGGTCGGGATAGCGCCCGCGCACCGGCAGCTTGTGCGAGAAGCGGTTCTCGCCGCCCTCGTTGTAGGCCTGCTCCTCCAGCTCCATGGTGAGGCCCGACACGTCCCTGAAGCGAACGTCCCTTTCGGTCGCTCCGGCGACGTCGAACTCCGCGTTGAAGTGGAATCCGACCGGCGGCACATAGACGGTCATCGACTACTCGTTCTGGATGGACAAGCCGTCATGGGCCAGTTCGATGGACTCGATGGCGATCTCGTTGCCGTCGGCCTTCAGATCGGTCGAGGCGATCTTGGTCGGCCAGGCGTTCTTGATCTTCCAGACCATCACCGGCTCGTGCGCCTCGTTCAGCAGGCTCACGGTGACGTCGCGCCGCTCGATGGTGTTGAGCGACACGGTGTTCCACCAGTTGAAGTAATCGTTGTCCGACGCGAACACGCCGCGCTTCATGGTGACGTTGGCGTATTTCTGCATGCCCGGGATCTTCATCTTCGAGAACTCGGGCAGGGCGCCGTCGCGGTACTCGATCACCTCGGTTTCCACGTCGAGCCCGGAAACCTCGGTGAAGCCGATGCGGGCGCCGCCCCAGTCGACCTCGAAGTGGAATTTGGGAAGCGGATAATCAGTCATTGGATTGCCTCATGATTGAGCGGTCGGGGCGTCTCAGGGCAGCGCGTCTCAGGATTCAGGCAGCTTCTGCATGAACCGCAGCACGATGAACTCGGCCGGCCGGACGATGGCGAGGTGGACCTCGACGATCATGTAGCCGTCGAGGATGTCCTGCGGGCTCATGGTCTGTCCGAGACCGACCACGACCCGGAAGGCGTGCTCGGGCTTGGCGCCCATCAGCGCGCCGTCGCGCCACTGGTTGATCAGGAAGTTCTCGATCATGGTGCGGACCTTGATCCAGGTGTTCGCGTCGTTGGGCTCGAACACGAAGGTCCCGATCGCCTTCTCCACCGATTCCTCGACGAAGTTGGCGAAGCGCCGCACGTTGATGTAGCGCCACTCGTTGTCGTTGCCCGCCAGCGTCCGGGCGCCCCAGACGATGGTGCCCTTGCCGAAGAAGGCGCGAATGGCGTTCACCGACTTGCCGGTGGTGGCGTCGATGTTGAGGCCGTCCTGCAGGTCGTTGGTGACGTTGACCGCCGGGCCGAGGACCAGGGTCAGGCCCACATTGGCGGGTGCCTTCCAGACGCCGCGGGTACGGTCGACCCTGGCGTAGACGCCGGCGATGGCGCCCGACGGCGGCACCGTGACATAGGCCTCGCCGATGAACGCCTGCACCGCGGCATAGACGGCGGTCTCCTTGCCCTTGATGTCGAGTGCCGCGTCGTTGAGCTTCTTGGTCGCGGCGTTGGGGAAGGCGGCCGTCGCCTCGGTGCCGTTGTCGGCGACCGTGGTCACGTTGAACGTGGTCATGGTGATGTTGGCGTCGGCGGCGCGGAACGGCACGTTGGTCGACAGGTAGGGGAAATACGCCGCGCCGTACTTGGTCAGTTCGGTGTTGTTGCTGGCGACTCGGGCGCGGAAATTGGCGGTCACCTTGGCGTTGTCGTCGGTGCCGCCGGCGATGGCGTTGCGCACGTCGGCGATGGTGAACCGGTCCTGCATCTTGTTGCAGCTGAGCAGCGCGGCGTCGACGACCGAGCCGTGGTCGGCGTCGCTCAGCTTCACCGAGTCGGGGAACACCAGCAGGGTCGGCTCGTCGGCCGCCTCGAGCGCCGCGATGGCGTTGGTCAGCGCTGCCTTGCTGGCGTTGCCGTGCGGCCCGACCGAGTAGATGTAGCAGGGTCCGCCGCCATTGGCGAAATAGAGCTGCATGGAATAGTACATGAACTGGGCCGGGATGGCGGGCCTGGTGGTCCAGGCCACGTTCACGCCCAGCAGGCTGCCGCCCGAGGTGACGCGCTTGGTGATGGCGATCGCCATGTCCTGGACCGGCGCCAGGCCGTAGAAGGCCTCGTATTCCAGCAGCGAGGTGATGCGGACGGCGACATTCGTCAGGTCCTCGCCCTGCCTGCCCAGAGCCTTCTCGGTATAGCCGATGAACGCCGGAATGGCGGTCGCGACCGGCGCTATGGAAGGTGGGAAGACGGCGATTTCCTCGATGTAGACGCCAGGGGTGCTGTAGCTCGGCATGATGTGTCCCTTTGTTCAGGCGAGAGGAAAGAACGGGCCGTCCGGACGGCCCCGGCTTTGGTCAACGTCGTCGGCGGAAGGTGGCGGTGTAGTCGCGGCCCGCGGCGGGATCGGGTCCCGGAAACGGCGCGGCGACGAGATGCAGCACGCCGAGCGCGCCGCGCCCGGCCAGTTCGTCGTCGGCATAAAGGGTGGTCCTGGCGCCCGAGGGCTGCATCGCCAGTGTGTATGCGGAACCCAGGTCGGCCGACACGTCGAGGGCGACCGCCGCGCGTTCCGATTCTGCCGTGGCGGCGATCGGCACGGTGGCGACGACCCGTGTCGCCTGGTAGCGGTCGCTCAGCTTGACGCCGGTCGGCTTGGGCGTGGCCGTCAGGTCGGCGCGGGCGTTCAGGCGCCGGCCGGTGATGCGCGCGGCGTCGGCCTGTTCCACCGTGGCGCCGGCGCTGAGCGCGCCGCCGGCGCGCGGGGTGCCGTCATTGTCCAGATTGGCCAGGTAGAGATTGGGTCCGGTTTCCGGATCCAGGTCCGGGTGATAGCGGTCGAGAAAGCCCGGTTCGGTGGCGCGTATGCCGAACACCAGCGCGGTGCGCGCCGTGATCGGCGCCAGCCGCGCGTTGCCGGCGGCCGGGTTGTTCTGGGCATAGAGCCGGAACCCGTCGGCGCGCGGACGCAGGATCAGCCGGTGGTCGGCGAGCAGCCGCGCCGTCGACGGCGTCGGCTCGAAGGCGAGCGCGCCGATCGGCTTGCCGGTCCCGCTCTCCTTGACTGCCACGCTGATGAAGGGGACGAACGCGGTGACGCTCATCGGATCACCGTGTCGAGCTGGATGCTGGTGATCTCGGGCGCGGTCTGGGTGTCGTCGAGCTGCACCTTCACCATGCGCACCTTGTAGACGACCGACGGGAAGTAGGCGCCGCCGAGCACGCCCCACAGATTGTTCAGCTCCTCGAAATTCATGTTGACCATCTCGAAGGTCAGCTTCTCGAGGGTTGCCGGGAACGGGATGGCGCCGACGCCGCTTTGGGTCGCGGCCGAGTACCAGCGCTTGCTCTGGAACAGCTCGACGGTCTTGCCCAGATGGGTCAGGCTCGCCGCGTAGTTCGGGAACTCGAAGGCGAACAGCAGATAGAGGTTCAGGTAGACCGGCGGCTCGATGTACTGCGACTGGCCCATCCGCCGCTCCACATGCGGCAGGTTCCTCAGCGCGGTCTCCTCCTGGACGTTGACGACGCAGATATAGGCGCCGGGAGGATTCTCGGCCTCGACGAGCGTGCGGGCGGAGTTGATGATGACTTCATCATCAGCCACGCCGAGATGCTTGCGCACCTCCCTACGGATGAACTCAACCGCGTCCGCGATCACAGGTATGCTCCCCCTCGGCGGCCCCCCGGCCACCAAAGTCACACACCCCCAATGTTGTATTGCCCACCCGAATGCTGCGCCTTTGCGCGGGCGAATTCAACCGCTTGCTACCCGGTTCCGACGGGAATCATTCGACTTGAGATTCAGCGATACGCGGACTATTCGCCGGGCTTCACCAGCGCCTGGTAGATCAGCGCCCGAAGGTCTTCGCGCAGCGGATAGGTGCTGCCGGGCATGAGCTGGGTGGAAAGTACCGCGACGATCTTCTCCCTCGGGTCGATGAAGAACTGGGTGCTGCCGGCGCCGCCCCCGCCGTATTCGCCGGGCGAGCCGGGCCGGCCCGTCGCCCCCACGTCCTCGACCACGCCGAAGCCCAGACCCATGTCGATGCCGGGCGCGCGCTCGTTGAGATTGCCGCGGTGCTCGGGCGATATCTGACCCTGGGTCATCAGCTGGACGGTTTTGGGCGACAGGATGCGGACGCCGTCGAGCGCGCCCCCGTTCACCATCATCTGGCAGAAGCGCAGGTAGTCGGCTGTGGTCGACACCAGCCCGCCGCCGCCCGACACCAGCCTCGCATCCATCTCGTAAAGGCCGAGGCCGGCGCCTTCCTTCACGATCGCCAGCTTGCCGTCGGGTCCCCTGGTGTAGAGCTCGGCCAGCCGGCCGCGCCGGTCGGCGGGCACCCTGAACATGGTGTCGTTCATCTTCAACGGTTCGAACAGCCGCTCCCTTAGGAACACGTCGAGCGGCTTGCCCGAGACCACCTCGATCACCCGGCCGAGGATGTCTATGGACGCGCCGTAATGGTATTTGCCGGGCTCGTCGGTGAGCGGGATGGTCGCCGTCTTCCGCGACAGCTCGGCGAGGCTGTTGGTGGGGCTGAAAAAATCCTTCCGCTCGTAGATCTGGCCTACTGGCGTCGGATCGTAGCGGCCCGGATAGGAGAGACCCGATGTGTGGGTCATCAGGTGGTAGATCTTCGGCGGCGTCTTCGGCGGCCGCGTTTTCGGCGCGTCCGGTCCGCCGTCCACATAGACGCCGGTGGCGGCGAATTCCGGCAGGTATCTGGCGACGGGATCGGTCAGGCGCAGCTTTCCCTCTTCGACCAGCATCATGGCCGCGACCACCGTCACCGGCTTCGTCATGGAATAGATGCGCACCAGCGTGTCGCTCGACATCGGCAGGCCGCGCGCCATGTCGGCCATGCCCACCGACCTGTCGTAGACCAGCTTGCCGTCGCGGGCGACGGCGATGTTGATGCCGGCCAGCTTGCCCTCGTCCACATAGCGCCACATGGCGGCATCGATCCGCGCCAGCCGCTCGGGCGAAAAGCCCAGCGCGGCGGGGTCGCCTTGAGGCAGGTCTCCGGCAAAAGACGGCATGGGCGCCAGCAGCGCGGCCAGCAGGACGGCCGCGAACCGTCTAGCGGCCATGGGGCTTCTCCAGCGCCTGGTAGGTGAGGTTCTTCAGCTCCAGGCGCATCCGGTACTTGTCGGGGAACATCTGAGTCACGAGCACAGCGACGATCTTCTCCTTCGGATCGACGAAGAAGTGGGTGCTGGCCCCGCCCGCCCAGTTGAACTCGCCCACCGATCCGGGTAGCCCGGATGCGCCGACGTCTTCCAGCACCGCCATGGTCAGGCCCATGTCGTAGCCGGGCAGGCCTTCCAGCATATAGCCTCTGCGGTCGGGGGGAATCTGGCCGGTGGTCATGAGTTGGACGGTCTTGGGCGACAGTAGCCGGATGCCGTCCAGTTCGCCGCCGTTGAGCAACATCTGGGCGAAGCGCAGGTAGTCGCTCACGGTCGAAAGCAGGCCGCCCCCGCCCGATTTCAGCGGCGAGCCGTTGACGTAGTCCGGGTTCCACACCGTGTTGACTACAGGCGCCGGACCGTCCGGGCCGGGTCCGTAAAGCTCGGCCACGCGGTTCGCCTTGGCCTTCGCGGCGAAGCTGGTGTCGTTCATGCCCAGGGGATCGGTGATGCGCTGCTTCACGAACGCATCGAACGGCTGGCCGGAGACGACCTCCACCAGCCTGCCCAGCACGTCAATGGAGACGCCGTAGTTGTATTGCGTCCCCGGCTGCGCCACGAGCGGCAGCGAAGCGACCACCTTCGCGAACTCCGCCGTGCTGCGCCCCGCGTTCATCACGTCCTTCTCGTCATAGAGCTTGCCGGCGGGCGAGCTGTCGTAAAGCGCGTAGGTCATGCCCGAGGTGTGAGTGAGCAGGTGGAAGATGCGGATCGGCTGCTTCGCCGGCTCGGTGCCGGTCGCCGTCGCCACCGTCATCTCCGCGAATTCGGGCAGGTAATCCGACAGCTTGTCGGCCAGGCGCAGCTTGCCCTCCTCGACCAGCATCATCACCGCGACGGCCGTGACCGGCTTGGTCATGGAATAGATGCGCACCAGCGTGTCGTCGGCCATGGGCCGTTGCTTCGCGATGTCGGCCATACCCGCCGAATGCTGGTAGGCGACCTTGCCGTCGCGGGCGATGGCGATGGTCACGCCCGCCAGTTTCTTTTGGTCCACCCAGCGCTGCATGGCTGCGTCGATCCGTTTGAGACCGTCGGGCGAAAAGCCCAGCGACTCGGGCGGCGCCGAAGGCAGGCCCGCCGCTAGCGCCGGGAACGGCGCCAGCAGCAGGAGGAAAAGGAGGGCGAGGTTCCTATTCGACATCCCTGGCCTCCACCAGCGCCTGGTAGGTCAGCGCCTTCAGCTCCTCGCGCACCGGATAGTGCAGGCCGGGGAAGAGCTGGGTGATCAGGATCGCGATCACCTTCTCCTTGGGATCGATGAAGAACACGGTGCTCGCGGCGCCCGCCCAGTTGTACTCGCCGACCGAGCCCGGCAGTTCGGACCGACCCAGATCGGTCAGCACCGCGACGCCGAGGCCGGTGTTGTAGCCGGGCATGAACGTCTGCAGGAACGCCAGCTGATCGTCGCGGAGCTGGGGCGACGTCATCAGCGCCACCGTCTTGGGCGACAGGATGCGCGCGCCGTCCAGCGCGCCGCCGTTGAGCAGCATCTGGCAGAACCGCAGATAATCGCCGACGGTCGACACCAGTCCGCCGCCGCCGGAGCTGAACCTGGCGCCCTCGCGGAACCGGATGCGGGCATCGTCGCCCTTGGCCGGCTGGATGCCGCCTCCGGGCGCCATCTCGTAGATCTCGGCGAAGCGGTCAAGCTTGTCGGGCGGCACGGTAAAGCTCGTGTCGGTCATGCCCAGCGGGTCGAAGATGCGCGTCTTCAGATAGGCGTCGAACGGCTCGCCCGAGACCACCTCGACCACGCGGCCCAGTATGTCGGTGGAGACGCCGTAGGTGTAGGCCGTGTTCGGCTGCACCTTGAGGGGCAGGGTGGCGATCACCTTGCTGAATTCGTCGAGGGTCCGGTCGGGCCGCATGATGTCGGCCTTCTCGTAGGCCGCGCCCACCGGCGTCTGGTCGGCCACGCTGGTATAGGTGAAGCCCGAGGTGTGGGTGAACAGGTCGCGGATGCGGATCGGCTTGACCGGCGCTTCCAGCTTCGCGCCGCCGTCGGCGTTCTGGCCGGCATAGACCTTCACGTCCTTGAACTCGGGCAGCCAGGTGGACAGCTCGTCGTCGAGCCGCAGCTTGCCTTCCTCGACCAGCATCAGTGCCGCCACGGCGGTGATCGGCTTGGTCATGGAATAGTACCGGGCGATGGTGTCGTCGCGCATGGGGCGCTTGGCGGCGATGTCGGCCATGCCTTCCGAGCGCAGATAGGCGAGCTTGCCGTCGCGGGCGATGGCGATGGTCATGCCGGCCATCTTCTTCTCGCTCACATAGCGCTGCATCAGCGCATCGACGCGCTTGAGGCGCTCCGGCGAGAAGCCCAGCGACTCGGGCGGCGCGGATGGAAGCCCGGCGGCGATGGCAACGAGCGGCGCAGCAAGGATCAGCAAAAAGGCGATAACGGGCACAATGGCCAAACGGCGGTTCATAATGACTTCCCCTCTTCCCCAACCGGCTCTCCCCGAGCCGGGATCAATGCCATGCAGTATGCTTGAGCGAAGCGTCGGCACAAAAAAGAAACGGCGCCTTGCGGCGCCGTTCCCAAACCCTGCGATCTTGGCCTGCCTAGAGACCGAGATTCGCGAAACGCTTGTTGAACTTCGCCACCTGACCGGTTTCGAGCACGCGCTGGACGCCGCCGGTCCACGCCGGATGCGACTTGGGATCGATGTCCAGCGTCAGCGTGTCGCCTTCCTTGCCCAGCGTCGAGCGGGTATGGAAGGTGGTGCCGTCGGTCATCACGATCTTGATCGTGTGGTAGTCCGGGTGAATGCCGGTTTTCATGGTCAGCTCCGGTGAAAGTCGAGCGCGCTGTATAGACGAGCCGATTTCCGTTCGCAACCCCGATGTGCGCCCGATTTCGGGCGTCGCGCGTTGGCGTTTCGGGTCGGGGGCTGCTATAGAGGCGCGGCAATGGCCAGAGAGCGCGCGCCCGTCAAGGAACCGGATCCGCTGAGCCCCGTGTTTGCCCGCGCCGGCAAGCGGGACATCGGCCAGTTGCGCTTCATGCTGCGGTTCCTCAAGCCCTATGGCGGCCGGGTGGCCCTGGCCGCGCTGGCGCTGGTCGTCGGCGTCGTCGCCGTGCTGGCGTTCGGTCCGGCGCTCCGGCGCATCGTCGACATGGGTTTCGACGCCCGGCATATCGGGCATGTGAACTGGTATTTCATGGCCATGTTCGGTGTGGTGATCCTGCTGGCGGCGGCCACGGCCGCGCGCTTTGCCCTGGTCTCCTGGCTGGGCGAGCGGGTGGTGGCCGACATCCGCGAGGCGGTGTACAGCCACGTCATCAGCCTGAGCCCCGCGTTCTTCGAGGAGAATCGCTCGGGCGAGATCGCCTCGCGCCTCACCGCCGACACCACGCTGATCCAGTCCGTGGTCGGCTCCAGTTTTTCTGTGGCGATCCGGTCGGGCCTGACCGTGGCTGGCGGCCTGATCGCGCTCGGCCTCACCAACATCAAGCTCACCCTGCTCGTGCTGCTCGCCGTGCCGTTGGTGCTGGCGCCGATCCTGCTGATTGGCCGCTCGGTGCGCAACCTGTCGCGCGCCAGCCAGGACCGCATCGCCGATATCGGCGCCACGGTCACCGAAAGCTTCGGCGCCACCCAGACCATCCAGGCGTTCACCCACGAGAAAGCAGACCGCGCCCAGTTCCACCAGATCGGCGAGAGCGCCTTCGCCACGGCGGTACGGCGCATCCGGTCCCGGGCGTGGCTGACCTTCCTGGTCATCCTGCTCGCCGTCGGCGCCATCAACCTGGTGCTATGGGTCGGCGCCCAGGATGTCATCTCCGGGCGCATGACCAGCGGCGCGCTCACCCAGTTCGTGTTCTTCGCCATCCTGGTGGGCGGCTCGGTGGTGGGCGTGAGCGAGAGCTACGGCGAGATTCTGCGCGCCATGGGCGCGGCGGGACGCATGATGGAGCTGCTGCGGATCGAGCCCGACATCCGCGCGCCGGAGCATCCCGTCGCCCTGCCCGAGCCGCCGCGCGGCGCGGTGGCGTTCGAGAACGTCACCTTCCACTATCCGTCACGGCCCGATACGGCGGCGCTCGACGACCTGTCGTTCAGCATCCGCGCGGGCGAGACCGTGGCGCTGGTCGGCCCGTCGGGCGCCGGCAAATCCACCGTGTTCCAGCTATTGCTGCGCTTCTACGATCCGGCGCAGGGCGCGATTCGGATCGACGGCGTCGGCGTGGCGCGCGCCGATCCGCGCGAGGTGCGCCGGCGCCTCGGCATCGTGCCGCAGGACACCATGATCTTCGCCGCGTCGGCGCTGGAGAACATCCGCTACGGCCGTCCGGACGCGACCGACGACGAGGTCCGCGCCGCCATCAAGGCCGCCCATGCTGACGAATTCCTCGAAACCTTGCCGCAGGGTCTCGACACCCAGCTCGGCGAGCGCGGCGTCAAGCTGTCGGGCGGCCAGCGCCAGCGCATCGCCATCGCCCGCGCCATCCTGCGTGACCCGCCCATCCTGCTGCTCGACGAGGCGACCAGCGCCCTCGACGCCCGCAGCGAGCAGGTTGTCCAGGCGGCGCTTGAAGTGCTGATGAAGGACCGAACGACGCTGGTCATCGCCCACCGGCTGGCCACGGTGCTGAAGGCCGACCGCATCCTGGTGATCGACGGCGGCCGGCTGGCCGCCGAAGGCACGCACCAGGAGCTGCTGGCCAAGGGCGGGCTCTACGCGCGGCTGGCAGAGTTGCAGTTCGGCGCCGAGCCGGGCCGCAAACTCAGCATGATTTCGGGCTGAGCGCTACTCTTCCAGATACCGGACGTCGACCCGCTCGGGTGCCTGGCCGTCATGGGCCGGGCCTTGCGGGCGCACGGCGATTCGGGTGCCGTCCATGCCCTTGTCGATCAGGTAGCCGCGCACGGCGATGGCGCGCTGCAATGCCAGCCGGCGGGTGTCGCTGGCCGACTGCTTCTCGGTACCGGCATAGGCCTTCAGCTCCAGCCGCTGGCCCTTCGACTGGCCGGCGATCTCGTCAAGCCGGATGGCGGCGCCCGAGGCCAGCGCCGCGCTGCCGGGCTCGAACAGCACCATCACCGACCGGCCGGTGAATTTCTTCGCCTTGGCCGGCTTGACCGCTTCCGCGGGCCTGGGCGCTTCCGGCGCGGAAGGCTGTATGCCGGTGGGCCGGTTCTTCAGCGCGTCCATGTTGATGTCGATGCCGTCGCCTTCCTGCCCGAGGGCAAAGGAGAGCGGCGCCAGCGCAAGGCCGAGGGCCAGAAGTCCCGAACGGATCGCGTGATGTGTCATGCCTCGGGAGATAGGGCGGGAAGCCGGCTAATTCGAGGCGGTCTTTACCCGCGCCGCCACATCGCGCCGCGTGTCCGAGATCAGCTTGACCAGCGCCGGGTGCAGATGGTCGTTGGCGGCGAGCACTTCGCCGGACTCCACCGCCCGGTCGCGGCCGGCGTAGTCGGTGACGAAGCCGCCCGCTTCCCTGACGATGATGGCGCCCGCGGCCACGTCCCACGGCTTCAGGTCCAGCTCCCAGTATCCCTCGTAGCGGCCGGCTGCCACATAGGCCAGGTCGAGCGCCGCCGCGCCGTAACGGCGGATGCCGGAGGTGCGTGCCATGAACAGCTCGGCCAAGGCGAGGAACTCGCGGTGGTTGCCGCGGCCGTGATGCGGGATGCCGGTCGCCAGCACCGCTTCCGACAGGTCGGACCGGCCCGACACCCGAAGCCGTTTGTCGTTCATCCAGGCGCCGCGGCCGCGCTCGGCCCAGAACAGCTCGTTCTTGATCGGGTCGTAGATCACCCCGGCCAGGATCTCGCCGTCCTTCTCGTAGCCGATGGAGATGGCGAAGTGCGGGATGCCGTGCAGGAAGTTGGTGGTGCCGTCGAGCGGATCGACGATCCAGCGCTGCGATGTGTCGGCGCCTTCGTGGGCGCCCTGTTCTTCCATCAGGAAGCCGAAGTCCGGGCGCGCCTTGCCCAGTTCGCGGTGCAGGGTCTTCTCGGCCTTCAGGTCGGCCATGGAGACGAAGTCCGACGGGCCCTTCTTGGATACCTGCAACTGCTCGACCTCGCCGAAGTCGCGGGCGAGCTGCGGGCCAGCCTTCAGGGCGGCGCCGACCATGACGTTGATGATGGCGGATTTGACGGCCATTCTTTTGCTTATGCTCTTTCGGAATAGGAGAAGGATTCGGTGCTGACGACAATTCGGTCGCCGATGCCGATGAACGGCGGCACCGAGACGCGCACGCCGTTCTCCAGGATCGCCGGCTTGTAGGAATTGGCGGCGGTCTGGCCGCGCACGACCGGCTCGGTGTCGGTGACTTCCAGCGTCACCTTGTCGGGCATGCGCAGGGACAGCGGCTCGTCCTCATGGAACTCGATCTCGACCGCCATGCCGTCCTGCAGGAACACCACCTGCTCGCCGGCCAGGCCGCGGGCGACGGTGATCTGCTCGTAGTTCTCGGTGTTCATGAAGGTCAGGTTGTCGTCGTCGCCATAGAGGTACTGGAACGGCCGCAGCTCGAGCTGGACCCGCTCGACGGATTCGGCGGCGCGGAAGCGCTCGTTCAGCTTCGATCCGTCGCGGATGTTCTTCAGCTCCACCTGCAGATAGGCGCCGCCCTTGCCGGGCTGGGTGTGCTCGGTCTTCACCGCGCGCCACAGCCCGCCATTGTGCTCGATGATGTAGCCGGGCTTGACCGCGTTGCCGTTGACTTTCATGACCTGAAACGTGCCTTCCGCGCTGTCCCGAAGCGGCGCGGACTATAGGAGGATGCCCGGGGAGTCGCAACGACGGGATTGGCTATTGATATGTACACCTAAAGGGCGTACATTATTGCAGAGGAGATCGAGCCATGAACTTCGAGATCAAGGATAACAGCCTCAAGAAGAGCGACCGCATGGCCGTTCGGCTTTCCCCGAACGCCAAGCTCATGCTGGAACAAGCCGCGGCCATCGAAGGCCGTTCGCTGACCGACTTCGTCATCGGTGCGGCCCTGGATGCGGCCAACGCGACGATCGACAGGACGCAGCGTATACGCCTCTCGGCGGAAAGCAGCCGCGTTTTCCTCGAGGCTCTCGCCAATCCGCCGGAACCCAATGAAACCCTGCTCGAGGCGGCCGCGCTCTATCGTGAACACCTGGCGAAACAGAAGCGCTAGATAGCGCGATGCGGTTCGCGACCACGTCGCTGTCCCCTGCGCATGACCGTACCGGGTTCCGTTGCGGCAACCCGAGCCTCGATGACTATCTGATGCGGCGCGCGGGGCAAGATGCCCGGCGCGGCGTGGCCCAGATATTCGTCATGGAAGGTGATCCAGCCTCGACCGTGAGGGCCTACTACTCGCTCAGCATGACCGGTATCGAACCTCAGTCGATACCGGATGACCTCCGCGACAAACTGCCGCGTTATGACGCCTTCCCGGGTGCGCTGATCGGCAGATTCGCCGTAGCGCTCTCCGAACAGGGGCGGGGCATTGGCAGATTGCTTCTGCTGGACGGTTTGCACCGTGTGGTTGCCGCAAGCGTGCACGTGGCAGCCTACGCCGTTGTCGTCGACGCCATTGACGACCAGGCGGCCATCTTCTATCGGCGGCACGGCTTCCTTCCGGATCCCCGAAATTCACGACGACTGTTCATGCCGCTGGCGACCGCCCGAAAACTGGTCTTCACACCGTAACCGCCATCGCACCGACGTTATCGATCCATCTCCTCGAAGACCGCATTGAAGCGCTTCACCGCTTCGCCGGGGCCCTTTTCGTGACCCCAGACACCAGCCGCCACGGCGATGAAATCCGCGCCCGCCTCGACCAGCGGGCGGCAGTTGTCCACCGTGATGCCGCCGATGGCGACGCAGGGGATTTCCATCAGCTCCTGCCACCAGGTCAGCAGGTCGAGCCCGGCGGTGGATTTGGGCGTCTTGGTGGTGGTGGGAAAGAACGCGCCGAACGCCACGTAGTCGGCGCCTGCCTCGCCCGCCACCATGGCAAGGTGCCGGCTGTCGTGGCAGGTGACGCCGATGATGGCGTCCGGCCCGAGCAGCTTGCGCGCGTCCTTGTAGGACATGTCCTCCTGTCCCACATGGCAGCCGTCGGCGCCGACGGAGGCGGCGATCCGCGGATCGTCGTTGATCAGCAGCGCCACGTCATAGGCCTGGCAGACCGGCAGCAGGATTTCCGCCGCCCGGCGCACCTCGGCGTCGGGGACTTCCTTGAGGCGCAGCTGGAGGCAGGCGGCGTCGCCGGCGTCAAGCGCCTTGGCCAGGGTCTCGGAAAACGGGACGGGGTCGATCCGCGGCGGCGTGATCAGGTACAGCCGCGTGCGCTCTCGTCCCGCGCGGCTCATTCCTTGCCCTGATAGATGCGGATGATGGTGCCCAGCATGGCGATGGCCTCGTCGCGCGGCCGCTGGAAGGTGTTGCGGCCGATGATCGAGCCGTTGCCGCCGCCGTCGCGGATGGCGCGGGCGTCGTCATAGACCGAATCCGCGCCCTTGGTGGCGCCGCCCGAGAACACCACGATGCGGCGGCCGTTGAACGACGACTGCATGACGTGCTTCACCCGCGCGGCCATGCTCGACAGGTCGATTTGCTGCTTCTCGTAAACCTTGCGGGCTTCTCCCTGCTCCAGGTGGTCGCTGGGCAGCTTCACCTTGATGATGTGGGCGCCGAGCAGGGCGGCCATGTGCGCGGCGTAGGCGCAGATGTCCATGGCGGTCTCGCCTTCCTTCGAAATCCCGCCGCCGCGCGGATAGGACCAGATCACCACGGCCAGGCCCACGGACTTGGCCTCGTCGGCCATCTCGCGGATCTCTTCCATCATCTCAAAGCAGTATTCCGAGCCTGGATAGATGGTGAAGCCGATGGCCGAGCAGCCCAGCCGTAGCGCGTCGTTGACGCTGCCGGTGATCGCCTGGTCCTTGGCGTCGGCCAGCGAGTTGGACGAGTTGACCTTGAGGATGGTCGGGATCTGGCCGGCGAAGGTATCGGCGCCCGCTTCCATCATGCCCAGCGGCGTCGCGAAGGCATTGAGGCCGGCGTCGATGGCGAGCTGGAAGTGGTAGTGCGGGTCGTAGGCGGCCGGGTTCGGCGCGAAGCTGCGCGCCGGGCCGTGCTCGAAGCCCTGGTCGACCGGCAGGATGACCAGCTTGCCGGTGCCGCCCAGCTTGCCGGTCATCAGGATGCGGTTCAGGTTGGCCTTGGTGCCGGGATTGTCGGACTCGTAGTAGCCCAGGATCTGCTTGACGATACGGGTGCTTTTCATGTGTCTCTTCCTCGACCCAGGTGTTCTCTAGAATTAAGCCTGCAGCGCCTTCACGCCCGGCAATTCCTTGCCCTCGACCCATTCGAGGAAGGCGCCGCCGGCGGTGGAGACATAGGTGAAATCCTGAACGACACCGGCGTTGTGGAGCGCCGAAACCGTGTCGCCGCCACCCGCCACCGACAACAGATTGCCGTCGCGGGTCAGCCGCGCCGCCTCTCGCGCCAGCGCCACGGTGCCGACGTCGAAGCCGCGGATTTCGAACGCGCCCAGCGGGCCGTTCCATAGCAGCGTCTTGCAGCGGCGCAGCACGTGCTTCAGCTCCTCGATGGTGTCGGAGCCGACGTCGAGGATCATGTCGTCGTGCTCGACCTCGCGCACCGGCACCTCGCGCACCGGCACGTTGGCCGCCAGCTCCTGCGCCACCACCGCGTCGATCGGCAGCATGATCTTGCAGGCGGTGGTGCGGGCGCGGGCCAGGATTTCCAGCGCCTTGTCCTTCAGCTCCTTCTCGCACAGCGAGGCGCCCACATCGACGCCCTTGGCGTAGAGGAAGGTGTTGGCCATGCCGCCGCCGATGATCAAATAGTCCATCTTGTTGACCAGGGCGCCCAGCACATCGAGCTTGGTCGACACCTTGGAGCCGCCGATGATGGCCGCGACCGGACGGTCCGGGTTGTGCAGCGCCTGCTCCAGCGCCTCCAGCTCGGCCTGCATGGACAGGCCCGCCGCCGACGGCAGCAGCCTTGTGATCGCCTCGACGCTGGCATGCGCGCGGTGCGACACCGAGAAGCCGTCATTGACGTAGGCATCGCCCAGCTCGGCCAGCTTGGCGGCGAAGCCCTCGCCATTGGCTTCCTCGCCCGCGTGGTAGCGCAGGTTCTCGAGCAGCACCACGTCGTGGCCCTGCACCACCTTCTTGGCCTCCGGGCCGATGCAATCCTCGGCGAAGGCGACCGGACGGCCCAGCGCCCGCGACAGCGGCTCGGCCACCGGGCGCAGCGAGGCTTCCGGCGACCGCTTGCCCTTGGGGCGGCCGAAATGCGACAGCACCACGACCTTGCCGCCCCGGGCGAGGATCGCCTTCAAGGTCGGCACCACCGAACGGATGCGGGTGTCGTCGCTGACCTCGCCGTCGCGCATGGGGACGTTGAGGTCGGCGCGCACCAGCACCGTCTTGCCGGCGACGTCGAGGTCGTCGAGGGTCTTGAAGCGCTTCAGACCGCCATCGGCCATCGGATCAGCCGAGGCTCGCCATGATGCGGGCGGTGTCCGACATGCGGTTGGAGAAGCCCCACTCGTTGTCGTACCAGCTCAGCACCCGCACCAGCTTGCCCGAAACCACCTGGGTCTGGGTCAGGTCGAAGCTGGAGCTGGCCGGGTTGTGGTTGAAGTCGATGGAGACGCAGGGCTCGTCGACCGCGTTCAGCACCTGGCCCAACGGGTCGTTGCCGCCGGCGGCGCGCTTGATCGCCTCATTGATCTCCTCGACCGTGGTGTCGCGCCTGGCGATGAACTTCAGGTCGATCATCGAGACGTTGGGCGTCGGCACGCGGATCGAGGTGCCGTCCAGCTTGCCCTTCAGCTCCGGCAGCACCAGGCCGACGGCCTTGGCGGCGCCGGTGGTCGACGGGATCATCGACATGGAGGCGGCGCGGGCGCGGCGCGGGTCCTTGTGCAGCGTATCGACCAGGCTCTGGTCGCCGGTGTAGGCATGGATCGTGGTCATGAAGCCGGCCTCGATGCCGATCGCCTCGTGCAGCACCTTGGCGACCGGCGCCAGGCAGTTGGTGGTGCATGACGCGTTGGAGATGATCCGGTGGCCGGCCTCGATCTTGTCGTGGTTGACGCCATAGACCGTGGTCAGGTCGATGTCGGTGCCGGGCGCCGAGATCAGCACCTTCCTGGCGCCGGCGTCGAGGTGGAGGCGCGCCTTGTCGCCGCTGGTGAAGATGCCGGTGCACTCGAACGCGATGTCGACGTTCAGCTCCTTCCACGGCAGCTTGGACGGATCACGCTCGGAGGTGATGCGGATCGGGCCCTGGCCCACGTCCATGGTGTCGCCGTCGACCTTGATCGGCGCCGGGAACGGGCCGTGGACGCTGTCGTATTTCAGCAGGAAGGCGTTGTCCTGGACCGAGCCGAGATCGTTGATACCGACGACCTGGATGTCGCTGTTGCTGTTCTCGATGATCGCCCGCAGCACCAGGCGGCCGATGCGGCCGAAACCATTGATGGCAACCCGAACCGTCATGTCTCTTCTCTCCGATCTCAGTCTTGTCGTTTACAGACGCGCCTTCGCTTCGGCGGCGACGCGGTCGGCGGTGATGCCGAAATGCTCGTACAGCGCCTTGATTGGCGCCGACGCGCCGAAGCCGGTCATGCCGACGAAGCCGCCGTCGCCGCCGATGAACCGTTCCCAGCCCTGGCGCACGCCCGCCTCGACGGCGACGCGCGCGGTGCCTTCGCCCAGCACCTGCTTCTGGTAGGCGGCGGACTGGCGTTCAAATAGTTCGAAACACGGCACCGACACCACCCGGGTCGCAATGCCCTCCGCCTGCAGCTTGGCGCGCGCCTCGGCGGCGATCGCCACCTCCGAGCCACTGGCGAACAGGGTGACTTGCGCCGCGCCGTCGGCGGGCAACAGTTCATAGGCGCCTTTCGAGCAGAGGTTCTCGTCTTCAGCCGTCAGGCGCAGCTGCGGCAGGTTCTGGCGGCTCAACGCCAGGATCGACGGCGTATGCGCCGATTCGAGCGCGATCTGCCAGCATTCGGCGGTCTCGACCACGTCGGCCGGGCGCATCACGTCGATGTTCGGCATGGCCCGCAGGCTCGCCAGGTGTTCGACGGGCTGATGGGTCGGCCCGTCCTCGCCCAGGCCGATCGAGTCGTGAGTCATGACATAGATGACCCGCTGGTGCATCAGCGCCGACAGGCGGATCGCCGGGCGGCAATAGTCGGTGAACACCATGAACGTGCCGCTGTAGGGGATCAGGCCGCCATGCAGCGCGATGCCGTTCATGGCGGCCGCCATGCCGTGCTCGCGGATGCCGTAATGGATGAACGAGCCGGAGAAGTCGCCCGGCTTCACGACGCCCTGGCCCTTGGTCCTGGTATTGTTGGAGCCGGTCAGGTCGGCCGAGCCGCCGATGGTCTCGGGCACCACGGCGTTGATCACCTCCAGCGCCATCTCGGACGCCTTGCGGGTGGCCACGTTGGCCGGCTTGGCGATCAGGCTGGCGATGTAGTCCCTGATGGCGGCGTCGAAGCCCTGCGGCAGCGCGCCGCGCTGGCGGCGCTCGAACTCGGCGCGCTGGCCCGCGTCGAGGCCGGCCATGCGGCCCTGCCAGGCCTGGAAGGCTGCGGCGCCGCGTTCGCCGGCGGCGCGCCAGGCGGACAGGATGCCGGCGGGAATTTCGAACGGCGGCGCGGTCCAGCCCAGATGCTCGCGGGCGGCGGCCACTTCCTTGTCGCCCAGCGCCGCGCCGTGGGTGGCCGACGTCCCCTGCACGTTGGGCGCGCCATAGCCGATGATGGTGCGGCAGGCGATCATGGTCGGGCGGTCGGACGCCTTCGCGGCGCGGATCGCCTGGGCGACCGCGTCCTGGTCGTGGCCGTCGACGGCCAGCGTGTTCCAGCCGGCGGCGCGGAAGCGGGCGGCCTGGTCCTCGGAGCTGCTGAGCTCGACCGGACCGTCGATGGTGATCTTGTTGTCGTCCCAAAGGACGATCAGCCGGTTCAGGTTCAGGTGGCCGGCCAGCGAGATCGCCTCCTGGCTGATGCCCTCCATCAGGCAGCCGTCACCGGCCAGCACATAGGTGTAATGGTCGACGACGGCGTCGCCGAACCGGGCGGCCAGCAGCCGCTCGGCCAGCGCCATGCCGACGGCGGTGGCGATGCCCTGGCCCAGCGGGCCGGTGGTGGTCTCGATGCCCGCGGCGTGGCCGAATTCCGGGTGGCCGGCGCAGGGGCTGCCGAGCTGGCGGAAGTTGCGGATGTCGTCCATGGAAATGCTGTCGTACCCGGTCAGGTGCAGCAGCGAGTAGAGCAGCATGGAGCCGTGGCCGGCCGACAGCACGAAGCGGTCGCGGTCGGCCCAGTCGGGATGCTCCGGATCGTATTTCAGGAACTGGGTGAACAGCACCGTGGCCACGTCGGCCATGCCCATGGGCATGCCGGGATGCCCGGAATTGGCCGCCTGGACCGCATCCATGGAAAGGGCCCGGATGGCGTTGGCCATGTCCCGGCTGGTGACCATCTGGACGGCTGTCTCGTTCATCGTGCGGTGCGTTCTCCGATGGCGGGAATCTGCCGGTCCCGCAGGTGGCGCCACAATACTCAGGAACATACTCAGGTCAACCGCGAACCGGACCCCCCTTTAGGGGCATGACAAGCGCTATCGCTTGGGGCTATCATTTAAGGCGAGAAATAGGTTATAAGCCCTTGATCAACAGTAGAAGAGGCAGGGCAGGCGCCATGGCGACCAACCCGGAATCGGTGGAAGCACTCACGGAAGCGACAGCACGGCTGAAGACCGCGCTGGAGCGGTTGAATCGGGTGGTCGCCGCCCGCAGCGATGGCGCATCCTCGGCGGACGCGGATCGGCTGCGCGGCGAATGCGATCAGCTCCGGTCGGAAAACACCGCGCTCAGGCAGCGGCTGGCGCTGGCGGAAGCCAAGTCCCGCTCGCTGGAGGACCGCAGCACGCAGGCCGCCGGCCGTCTCGATGACGTCATCGGCACGCTGCGCCGGGCATTGGCGGGATAGGAGACAGGCCATGCCCCAGGTAACGCTCAACGTCAACAACACGCCCTATCAGTTCACCTGCAACGAGGGCGAGCAGGAGCGCCTGCTCGAACTGGCGCAACTGATCGACGGCAGGGTGTCGCAGCTCGCCCGCGCGCTCGGCCAGGTCGGCGAGGCCAAGCTGATCCTGATGGCGGGCATCATCCTGCTCGACGAGGTCAGCGAAGGCGGCGGCGCCAGCCTGTCGCGCGGCGACCTCGTGTCGCACCTCGGCGATATGGACACCCTTGCCGCGCAGATCGAGCATATTGCCGCCCGCATGGAAAGCGCCTAAGTAAGAGGGGCAGTGGGTACTGCGCTTCTCGAAGACGTGCATATTCCCTGGGGCGATACCAACCTCGACGGGAGCTGTCTCTGGCGGGACCCTGGTCCAGCTACGCGGCGCCCACCTGTACACACAGGCCACAGAGGAATTTCTAAGTTCTACGGTCGCGGCGGTCCCACTGCGCTTTTGACCGCAATTCGATGGCCATGCAGAGCAAGACCGATCTCCGCCGGGAAGCGGCGGCGGCCCGAGAAACGCTGGCGCGCGCCGCCGGCGACATCGGCGCCCGGCTGGTCACTGGCTTCGCGTCGGCCATCCTGCTCAAGCCCTGCCGCGTCGTCGCCGGCTATCATCCGTTCCGCGACGAGGCCGATCCGATGCCGATCCTGCGGTTCCTGGCGTCGTCCGGCTGGCAATGCGCGCTGCCGGTGCCGGTCGGCGCGCCGGGAGACCTGGTCTTCCGGTCGTGGAAACCCGGCGGCCCGCTCGTCGCCGGGCGCTACAGCATCCCGCATCCGCCCGAAACCAACGACGTGGTGCGGCCCGATATTGTCCTCGTGCCGCTTCTCGCCTATGACGGGGCCGGCCAGCGCCTGGGATACGGTGCCGGCTACTACGACCGGGCGCTCGCCTTCCTGCGGCGCACCGGGCCCGTGCTGGCCGTCGGTATCGCCTATGCCGGACAGCGCGTCGCCTCGGTGCCGGCACAGGCCCATGACGAGCGGCTCGATATGGTGGTGACCGAGCAAGGCGCCGTGGATTTCAGAAAGGCCGCTTCGTGAAGCTTGCGTATTTCGGAGACATCGTCGGCCGCGCCGGACGCGATGCGCTGCTCGACCGGCTGCCGGGTATCCGCGAGCGGCTCGACCTGGATTTCGTCGTCGCCAATGGCGAGAACGCGGCGGGCGGCTTCGGCATCACCCAGGATATCGCCAACCGGCTGCTGCAGACCGGCGTCGACGTCATCACCGGCGGCAACCACAGCTGGGACCAGCGCGAGATCGTCGACATCATGGACCAGCAGCCGCGGCTGCTTCGCCCGGCCAATTTCCCCGAGGGCACGCCGGGGCACGGGCACGGCCTGTTCATGGCGCGTGGCGGCCAGACCGTCGCCATCGTCAACGTCATGGGCCGCATCTTCATGGACCCGCTCGACGACCCGTTCCGCACCGTGGATACGGCGCTCGGCGAATATACGCTGGGGCGGCGCGCCGACTTCGTGCTGGTCGACATCCACGCCGAGGCGACCTCGGAAAAGATGGCCATGGGCCACTTCGCCGACGGGCGCGCCACGCTGGTGGTCGGCTCGCACAGCCACGTGCCCACCGCCGACGCGCAGATCCTGCCCGGCGGCACCGCCTACCAGACCGACGCCGGCATGTGCGGCGACTACAATTCGGTGATCGGCATGGAAAAGGACGAGCCGCTGCGACGCTTCACCACCAAGATCGCCGGCGGCCGGTTCGTGCCCGCCAACGGCGAGGCGACGCTGTGCGGCGTCTATGTCGAAAGCGACGACCGGACCGGGAAGGCGGTGCGGATCGCGCCGCTCCGGCTCGGCGGGAGGCTTGCCGAAAGCTGGCCGTAGACGCTATTGCGGTCCCATAACAAGGCCATAATTCCAGTCTATCTGGGGATGCCGTTCACGCGCAATCGGATGTGAATTAGCTGCCCGACCCCACAATATCTGGTATAAGTCAGGGCAAATCACCGCGCGGCCCACGGGCCGCCGCACAGGTTGAAAACCAGCAAAACACGAGTCGGGCAGAGACGATGGCGGGTCATTCCAAGTTCAAGAACATCATGTTCCGCAAAGGCGCCCAGGACGCCAAGCGGTCCAAGCTCTTCAGCAAGCTGGCCAAGGAAGTGACCGTGGCCGCCAAGATGGGCGGTCCCGATCCGGCCTCGAACGCGCGGCTGCGGTCGGCGATCCTGGCGGCCAAGGCCCAGAGCATGCCCAAGGACAACATCGACCGCGCCATCAAGCGGTCGACCGCGTCCGACCTGGAGACCTACGAGGAGATCCAATACGAGGGCTTCGGCCCGGGCGGCGTGTCGATCATCGTCGAGGCGCTGACCGACAACCGCAACCGCACCGCCTCGGAAGTGCGCGCCAAGTTCTCCAAGAACGGCGGCAATCTGGGTGCGTCGGGCAGCGTGTCGCACCAGTTCGACCGCGTCGGCATGCTCAGATACGGCCCGAAGGCCGGTTCGGCCGAGAAGGTGTTCGAGGCGGCGCTGGACGCCGGCGCCGACGATTGCCAGTCCGACGAGGACGGCCACGAGATCATCTGCGCGGTCGAGGATTTCGCCGCCGTCCGCGACGCCCTCGAGGCGACGCTGGGCGAGGCCCAGGAAGCGCGGCTGGTCTGGAAGCCGCGGATCACCGTTCAGGTCGATGGCGACAACGCGGCGACGCTGATGAAGATCCTGTCGGCACTGGACGACGACGACGACGTCCAGAACGTCTATGCGAATTTCGAGATGTCCGACGAGGTGATGGAAGGGCTCAGCACTTAGGCAATGGCAGACAGCGTCCGACTGATCGGGCTTGATCCCGGCCTGCGGTGTACCGGATGGGGCGTCATCGACGCCGCCGGCAACCGCTTGCGGCACGTCGCCAACGGCAGCGTGCGGTCGGACGACGGCGCCAGCCTGGCCGAGCGCCTCGCCCAGATCTTCGCCGGGCTGAACGCCGTCCTCGACGCCTGGCAGCCGGATTTCGCCGCCGTGGAGGAAACCTTCGTCAACAAGAACCCCGGATCGACCCTGAAGCTGGGCCAGGCACGCGGCATCGCCATGCTGGCGCCGGCGCTCCGCGGCATCCCGGTTGCCGAATACGCGCCCAACCAGGTGAAGAAGTCGGTGGTCGGCGTCGGCCATGCCGCCAAGGAGCAGATCCACATGATGGTGGGCATTCTGCTGCCCGGCGTGGACCTGGCCGGCCCGGACGCGGCCGACGCGCTGGCCGTCGCCATCTGCCACGCGCATCTGGTCTCCAGCGGCGCCAATATCGCCGCGCGGGTGTCGGCGTCGTTCGGCGGAGGCATGCGGCCATGATCGCGCGGCTGAAAGGCATCCTCGACGAAATCGGCGACGATTGGGCGATTATCGATGTTGGTGGCGTGGGTTACTTCGTGTTCTGTCCCGGAAAAACGCTGCAAGGTCTCCCAAAAATTGGAGAATCTGTCGTTCTGCATATTGAGACGCACGTAAGGGAAGACCACATCCACCTCTACGGTTTTCTGACAGGTGGCGAAAAAGAGTGGTTCGGGCGGCTGCAGAGCGTGCAGGGCGTGGGCGCCAGGGTGGCGCTGGCGATCCTGTCCGTGCTGACGCCGGGCGAGATCGCCCAGGCCATCGCCGTGCAGGACAGGACCATGCTCGGCCGCGCCCCGGGCGTAGGGCCCAAGCTCGCCACCCGCATCGTCATCGAGCTGAAGGACAAGGTGCCGGCGTTCGAGGGCTTCGAGCCCGTGCCCGCTGTGGCGGGCAGGTCGCCTGGCGGCAGCCTGGCGGCCGACGCGGTCTCGGCGCTGGTCAATCTCGGCTACCGGCAGGCCGACGCCATGGGTGCTGTGTCGCGAGTAAGCCGGGCGCAGGGCGGCGAGGCATCGCTGGAAGCCTTGATCCGCGGCGGTCTGAAGGAGCTGGCCGGATGAGCGCGCCCGCCGGCGAGAACCGCATGGTCGGCGCGCTCAAGCGCGATGAGGACGCATTCGAGGCGACCTTGCGGCCGGCACGGTTCGCCGAGTTCGTCGGCCAGCGCCAGGCGGTCGACAATCTGTCGGTGTTCATCCAGGCCGCCCGCACGCGCGGCGAGGCGCTCGACCATGTGCTGCTGGCCGGTCCGCCCGGTCTCGGCAAGACCACCCTGGCGCAGATCGTCGCCCGCGAGCTCGGCGTCAATTTCCGCGCCACCTCCGGCCCGGTCATCACCAAGGCCGGCGAGCTGGCCGCGCTGCTCACCAACCTGCAGGAAAACGACCTGCTGTTCATCGACGAGATCCACCGGCTCGCGCCCGCCGTCGAGGAAATCCTCTATCCGGCCATGGAGGATTTCCAGCTCGACCTGATCATCGGCGAAGGCCCGGCGGCGCGCTCGGTGCGCCTCGACCTGCCGCGCTTCACCCTGGTCGGCGCGACGACCCGCTCGGGCCTCCTGACCACGCCGCTGCGCGACCGCTTCGGCATCCCGGTGCGGCTGGAGTTCTACGACGTGGACGATTTGTGCTCGATCGTCGAGCGCGGCGCCCGGGTGATGAACGTCACCCTGACCCGCGACGGCGCCGTCGAGATCGCCCGCCGCTCGCGCGGCACGCCGCGCGTCGCCGGCCGGCTGCTGCGCCGGGTGCGTGACTTCGCCGAGGTCGCCGGCCACGGCACGGTCGACGCCGCCACGGCCGACCGGGCGCTGACCCGGCTGGAGGTGGACGGCCGCGGCCTCGACGCCATGGACCGGCGCTATCTGCGCTGCATCGGCGTCGATTTCGGCGGCGGACCCGTGGGCATCGAGACCATCGCCGCGTCGCTGTCCGAGCCGCGCGACGCCATCGAGGACATCATCGAGCCCTACCTCCTGCAGCAGGCGTTCATCCAGCGGACACCGCGCGGGCGCATCCTGACCCCGGCCGCCTACAAGCATCTGGGCCTGGCCGCGCCGGCCGCCATGCCGGCGGCGCAGCTCAGCCTTCCCGCTGATGGCCTGCATGTGGGGGACGAGGATGTCTGAGTGGATGTCCGGCACTGTCAACCACGGCGTGCACCGGCTTCCGGTGCGCGTCTATTTCGAGGACACGGACACCGCCAGGATGGTCTATCACCCCAACTATCTGCGCTACATGGAGCGGGCCCGCACCGAGCTGCTGCGGCTGATGGGCGTCAGCCAGTCCGCGACCATGAGCGGCGAGGGCGCCGGCGTCATGGGCTTCGCCGTCAAGAGCTGCCAGGTCGAGTTCCTGGCCCCCGCCCGCCTCGACGACCTGCTCGAGGTCCGCACCGTCAACAACGGCGTCGGCGCGGCCTATATCGACTTCGGCCAGGACATCTGGCGCGACGCGACTCCCATCGCCGAGGCGCGGGTCCGCGTCGTCTGCCTGGACGGCAAGGGCAAGCCGCGCCGGCAGCCGGCCGACCTCGTTGCCCGGCTGGAAACCATGCTTCCCACAAGAGACACCGCAAAGGCCTGACCCATGGAACCAGAAGTAACGCAAGCGGCTTTGGAGGGCACGGCGCCCGCGCACGACCTGTCGATCCTCGGCCTGATCCTGCATGCCGACATCATCGTCCAGGCCGTGCTGCTCATGCTGGTACTGGCCTCGCTGTGGTCGTGGGCGATCATCTTCGACAAGATCGGCCGCTACCGGAAGGTCAGCGCCGAGGCCGACACCTTCGAGGACGAGTTCTGGTCGGGCAGGTCGCTGGAGGAGCTTTACGACCGGCTGCAGGGGCGCGCGAGCCACCCCATGGCGCTGCTGTTCCTTGTCGCCATGCGCGAATGGCAGCGGTCGATCGGCAAGACCAACGTGGTCACCTCGGGCGCCCGGCTGCAGGAGCGCATCGCCCAGGTCATGCGGCTGACGCTCAACCGCGAGGTCGAGCGGCTGGAGCGCTATCTGGGCTTCCTCGCCACCGTCGGCTCGACGGCGCCGTTCATCGGCCTGTTCGGCACGGTCTGGGGCATCATGAACAGCTTCACCTCGATCGCCGCGCAGGAGAGTGCCAGCCTGCAGGTGGTGGCGCCGGGCATCGCCGAGGCGCTGTTCGCTACCGCCGTCGGCCTGGTCGCGGCGATTCCGGCGGTCATCGCCTACAACAAGTTCGCCGCCGACATGGAACGCTTCGCCAACCGTCTCGAAGGCTTCGTCGACGAATTCAACACCATCCTGTCGCGCCAGATCGACGAGGGACATGCCTGATGGGCGCCGACCTGAAAAAGCGGGGCGGCGGCAGGCGCAAGGGCAAGTACGCGCCCATGTCGCAGATCAACGTGACGCCGTTCGTCGATGTCATGCTGGTGCTGCTGATCATCTTCATGGTCACCGCGCCGCTGATCGCGACGGGCGTGAAGGTGGACCTGCCGCAGACCAGCGCCAAGCCGCTGTCGACCGAGGAAAAGCCGCTTGCCGTCTCGTTGAGGTCCGACGGCAAGATCTACCTGCAGGACACCGAGGTACAGCTGAACACGCTGGTCGAGCGGCTGCGCGCCATCGCCGACGTCAGCAAGGAAACGCGCATCTATGTCCGCGCCGACGATACCCTTCCTTACGGCACCGTAATGAAGGTGATGGGCACCATCAACGGCGCGGGCTTCAACAAGGTGGCGCTCGTCACCCAGCCGACGAAGGGCGGCAGAGGCAAGTAGCGACGTGCGCAAGCCCCTCATCCTTTCGTCCCTGTTTCACGCCGTGATCCTCGCCCTGGTGTTGATCAGCGTCGACCTGTGGCCGTCCGAGCCGATCGTCAGCAACGAACCGGTGATCATGGTCACGCCGGACATGCTGATCGCCGAAAACGCGATCCCGAAGCCCACGCAGGAACCCAAGCCCGAGCCGCCCAAGCCCGAAGAGAAGCCCCCGGCCGAGAAGGCGCCCGAGCCCGAGCCGGAGCAGTCCTCGCCGACGCCGCCGCGTGTTGAAGAAGCCGAAGAGGCGCCGCCGCCCGAGCCCGCGCCCACGCCGGAACCCAAGCCCGAGCCGCCGAAGCCCAAGAACGTCACCAAGGACCTGCCCAACGTGACGCCGCGCGACAAACCCAAGCCGCCGAAGAAGTTCGACGTGGCGGCGATCGAGAAGCTGCTGCTCAGCAAAACCGACAACACCGCGCCGCAGACCAAGGACAAGCCGCCGAAGAAGCAGACCGATCCCGACCCGTCCAGAGCGCAGGACACCAGCCGCAACCCCATGGAGCAGGCGCGCGCGACGGCCAACATCCAGTCGCTGATCGCCACCCAGATCGCCAAATGCTGGACCGCGCCCGTCGGCGCGACCGGTGCTGAAACTTTGGTTGTCAGAATTCGTATCTATCTTCGGACGGACGGTTCGCTCGCGGACGAGCCGATCATCGTGGATCGAGGGCGGATGATGTCCGACAATCTCTACCGGGTCGCCGCCGAGGCCGCCAAGCGCGCGGTCCAGCGCTGCGCGCCGCTCAGGCTGCCGCCGGACTACTATGATCTCTGGCGCGACGTTCAGCTGAATTTCGATCCCAGCAAGATGCTATGAGGAGGAACGGGACTATGAACGCACTGTTAGCCTGGCGCAGGACGCTGTCCTTCGGATTTCTCGGCGCCTTCATGGCCGTTGCCGGCCTCGTCGCCGTGCCGGGCGACGCGCATGCACAGCTGATGGTCGACATCAACAATCCGACCATGGAGCCGATCCCGGTCGCCATTCCGGTGTTCTCCGCTCAGAGCCAGGTGCCGTCGCGGCTGCCGGAAATGACCAAGATGGGCGACGACATGGCCGGCGTGATCGCCGCCGACCTGGAGCGGTCCGGCCTGTTCCGTCCGCTGCCGCGCGCCGCCTATATCGAGCAGGGCCTGGTGCCCGAGCGGCGGCCCCGCTTTCCGGACTGGAAATCCATCGGCGCCCAGGGCCTCGTCGTCGGCAGCGTCAACTTCCTGGCCGATGGCCGGGTCGAGGTGGTGTTCCGGCTGTGGGACGTCTACGGCCAGCAGCAGTTGACCGGCGTCAAGTACCAGACCACGCCCGACAACTGGCGGCAGATTTCCCACCGCGTCGCCGACGCGATCTACCAGCGGCTGACCGGCGAGGAAGGCTATTTCGACACCCGCGTGGTCTATGTGGCGGAATCCGGCTCCGCGACCCAGCGCGTGAAGCGGCTCGCCATCATGGACCAGGACGGCGCCAACAACCGCTACCTGACCGACGGCCGGTTCCTCGCGCTCACACCGCGCTTCTCGCCCAGCAGCCAGGACATCACCTACCTGTCCTATTTCAACAACAAGCCGCGCGTGTACATGTACAACATCGACACCGGCAAGCAGGAGCTGCTCGGCGACTTCGACGGCATGAGCTTCGCGCCGCGCTTCTCGCCCGACGGCAGCCAGGTGGTGATGAGCCTGGCCAGGAACGGCAACACCGACATTTACGTCATGGACCTGCGCACCCGGAAGATGAGGCAGCTCACCGACGCGCCGGACATCGACACGGCGCCCAGCTTCTCGCCCGACGGCCAGTTCATCACCTTCGAATCCGACCGGGGCGGCGGGCAGCAGATCTACGTCATGAACGCCGACGGGTCCGGCGTGAAGCGCATCAGCTTCGGCAAGGGCCGCTACAAGACGCCGGTCTGGTCGCCGCGCGGCGACCTGATCGCCTTCACCTTCACCTCGGGCGGCGTGTTCAAGATCGGCGTCATGCGGCCCGACGGCTCGGGCGAGCGGATGCTGACGGAAAGCTTCCTCGACGAGGGACCCACCTGGGCGCCCAACGGCCGGGTGATCATGTTCTTCCGGGGCTATCCGTCGCGCAAGGGCCAGGCCGGCAAGGCCGAGCTCCGCTCCATCGACCTCACCGGCCGCAACGAGCGCAAGGTGCCGACGGCGGGCGATGCGTCCGACCCCGCATGGTCCCCCTTGCTGAAGTGATTTGGAATGATTATAATCACGTCACCGAAAAACTCGGTATCGGGGGCGCGCACGCTGGAGTACGCGTTGCACTTCTTGCGTTGTCCAACATCCTCCGTTATCAAACTGACGATAGCCTCGTTAAAAAAGAAGGAAACGCCTCCAATGCTTTCTAACGCGCTGAGAATGAAGTTCATCGTTCTGGCCGCAGCGTCCACGCTTGCTCTCGCCGCCTGTTCCGACACGGACGACAAGGCGGCAATGACCACCACCCCGCCGCCCGCCCAGTCGTCGACGACGACCGGCCCCAGCGTCACACAGGCGGAATACGCGCCGGGCAGCCAGGGCGACCTGGAAGCCAACGCCGGCAGCCGCATCTATTTCGGCTACGACGAGTACAATCTGGACGATCGCGCCCAGGCCACCCTGTCCAAGCAGGCCCAGTGGCTGAAGCGATACCCCAACAAGTCGTTCACCATCGAGGGCCATGCCGACGAGCGCGGCACCCGCGAGTACAACCTGGCTCTCGGCGCCCGCCGCGCCGAAGCCGCCAAGCGCTATCTGGCCGGCCTGGGTATTGAGGAAGGTCGCCTGAATACCATTTCCTATGGTAAGGAGCGCCCGGAAATCGCCGGTTCCAACGAGTCCGCCTGGGCCCAGAACCGCCGCGCCGTTTCGGTCGTTCAGTAAGCGTCCCGATGTGACGTGCGCCGCGCGCAAGCGCGGCGCAGCACAGGCATACAGGATTTGAAGCGTGCGCTGGCAATCTCTCGGCATCCTTTCCCTATTCACGCTTCTCGGCACCCCCGCCATCGCCATCGCCCAGCCACAGGTCGATCCGTACCGGGCGCAGAATGAAGTGCGCCTGACGCGGATCGAGAACGACATCCGCAAGCTGACCGGCGGCAACGAAGAAATCATGTACCGGCTGACCCAGCTCAACCAGCAGCTCGAGAAGCAGCTGGAGGACATGCAGTTCCGCGTCGACGCCCTCGAGAAGCAGCTCGCCGCGGCGCGCAGCGGCCAGGCTTCGCCGGCGGGTATGTCGCCGGAAGGCGCGCCACCCGGCGACATGGGCGGCGAAGACATGGGCGGCGAGGATCGGGGCGGCGAAGGCATGAACGGTGACCCGGGCATGGCGGTCGATGCGCCGGCCGGCATGCGGGGCGGCCGTCTTGCGCCCCCCGGCCGCGTCGCCGACACGCTGGGCGACCAGCTCGACTCGCCCGGCGGTACGCCCCCGCCACCCCGCGGCGCGCCGGAGGAGACTCCGGAGCAGTACCTGGAGGGCGACACCCCCGACGCCCAGTTCAACTATGCGTTCTCGCTGCTGCGCCGCGACGACTACCAGGGCGCCGAGGAAGCCTTCCGCGCGTTTCTCGCGCTCAACCCCGACCACCGCGCGGCGCCCAACGCCAAGTACTGGCTGGGCAAGACCTATTTCGCCCTGAAGAACTACACCGATGCCGCCCGCGTGCTGCTCGACGGCTACAAGCAGTTCGCCGACAGCGACAAGGGGCCGGACATGGTGCTGACCTTGGGGCTCAGCCTCAAGGAGCTCGACCAGAAGGACCAGGCCTGCGCCACCTTCGACGAGCTGACCCGCCGCTATCCCAAGGCCTCGCCGTCGGTCAGGCAGAAGGCCCAGGCGGCGCAGCAGTCCACCGGCTGTCTCTGACGGACATGACGCGGTGACCGGCGCCGGAAAAGACGCCGCCCCGCTGACCCAGCCCGAATTCGACGCGCTGATCGAGGCGCTCCCCGGCGCGGGCGCCGCCGCCCATGTCGCGGTCGCCGTCTCGGGCGGCCCGGACAGCATGGCGCTGGCGCTGCTCGTCCAGGGCTGGGCCACGCCGCGCGGCACCGCGCTCACCGCGCTCACCGTCGACCACGGGCTGCGGCCCGACTCCGCCGCCGAGGCCGCCGCCGTCGCCGCCGGGGTGGAGG
>JALHLV010000033.1 GCA_022844405.1 Sphingomonadales bacterium
CCCAGCCCGCGCCGCCATCCACGGCCACCGCCGCGCCGCCGCCGACTCGCGCGGCCCCACCGCCGCGCAAGATCACCGAGCGCAACATCACCTCGCGCTGGATGGTCTGGGTGGGCGGCATCGCCCTGGCGCTGGGCGGCGTGTTCATGGTCCGCTACTCCATCGAGCAGGGCTATCTGGGCCCGGCGGTGCGCGTCGCGCTGGGCATCCTGGCCGGCCTCGCCATGCTGGGCGCGGGCGAGTTCGCGCGCCGCCATCCGGGCCGAATTCCGGTCCAGGCCGATTACATCCCGGCGGTGGTGACCGGCGCCGGCTTCCTCACCCTGTTCGCCAGCGTCTATTCGGCCTACGGGCTCTACGACCTGATTCCGTCCGTCGCCGCCTTCGTGCTGCTGGCCATGGTGGCGCTGGGCGCCATCGCCGTCTCGCTGGTGCATGGCCAGACCATGGCGCTGTTCGGGCTGATCGGCGCCATGATCGTGCCGGCGCTGGTGTCGACCGGCGAGCCGCTGCCGACGCCGCTGTTCGGCTACCTGGCGGTGGTGGCCGCCGCGCTGGGCGCGATCTCGCGGCTGCGCCACTGGTGGGTCGTCGCCGGCGCGACCATGGCCACGGCGTCGCTGTGGGTGCTGCTGTGGCTCGCCAGCGAGCCGACGGCGCCGCAGCCCGCCGCGCTCAGCGCCTTCGTGGTGTTCCTCGCCGCGCTGCCGCTGTGGATCACCGCGGGCGCCACCGACCGCGCGCGCCAGCCCAGTGCGCTGCAACTGACCCACCCCGAATATCTGGTGTGGGCGAGCGGCGCGGTGGTGGCGCTCCTGGCCTTCGCGCTGGTGCGAAGCGACCTTTACGGCCTGCTGTCGGTCTCGGCGCTGTTCGGCGTCGCCATCGTCTTCCTGGCCGGCGCATGGCGGGTACCCGCCTGGCACGGCCTGCCGGTCGCGGCGGCGGCGGCGGTGCTGGCGACGCTGGCCACCTGGCACGTCCCGGCGCTGTTCGATCCCTATGCGGGCCAGGACGCCTACCGGACCGTCCTCAACCCGGTGCGCCAGCCCGCGTTCGAAACCTTCAACGGCGTCGCCGGCGGCTTCGCGCTGCTGTTCGGCGTGACCGGCTTCCTGGCGCTGCGGCTGCGGCGCGCCGCCGGATTCTGGTCGGGCCTGTCGGCGGCGGTGCCGGTGCTGATCCTGTTCATCTCCTACTGGCGCTGGACCGAGTTCCGCTCCGATCCGGGCTGGGCCGCCGTCGGCCTGGCGCTCGCCGGCCTCGCCACCTTCGCCGCCGAGCGCCGTCACCTGACGCCGGCGGCGCTGGGCGCCTACGCCACCGGCGCGGTCGCGGCGCTCAGCCTGGCGCTGGCCATGGTGCTGCGCGAGGCGTGGCTGACGGCGGCGCTGTCGCTGCAACTGCCGGCCATCGCCTGGATCTCGCTGCGGCTCGATCTGCCGTTCCTGCGCCGGGTGGCGCTGGTGGTGGCGGCGGTGGTGCTGGGGCGGCTGCTGCTCAACCCGGCGCTGCTCGATTATCCGCTGGGAGGCTGGCCGATCCTCAACTGGGTGCTGTACGGCTACGGCATCCCGGCGGTCGCCTTCTGGTACGCGGCGCGCCGCTTCATGCCGCAGCGCGACGGCATCACCGTCAAGGTGCTGGAGGCCGGCGCCATCGCCTTCCTGACCCTGCTGGTCACCTTCCAGATCCGGCACCTGTTCGCCGGCAGCCTGGGCGCGCCCTACACGGACCTTGCCGAGACCAGCGTCCAGACCGCCGCCTGGCTGGGCATCGGCTACGGCCTCTATGTCCGGCGCAATCTGGGCGACCGCAAGGTGCTCGACGTGGCCGCCATGGTGCTGCGCGCCATCGGCCTGCTGCACCTGGTGTTCGTGCAGGTGCTGTTCCAGAACCCGCTGTGGTGGCATGTGGACGTGGGCGCGCTGCCCGTGTTCAACACGCTGGCGCTGGCCTATCTGCTGCCCGCCATCTTCGCCGCGCTCTATGCGTGGTCGGCGTCGGCGCGCGGCGACAGGATCACCTTCTACGTCTCGGCCGTCGCGGCGCTGGCGCTGACCGTGCTGTGGCTGAGCCTGGAGGTGCGCCACGCCTTCCACGGCCGCTATCTCGACGGCGACACGGTCACCAACGCCGAGCAGTACACCTACAGCGCCGTCTGGCTGCTGTTCGGCGCCGCGCTGTTCGCCGCCGGCCTGAAGCTGAACAACAAGCCGCTGCGGATCGCCGCCCTCGCCATCTTCGCGCTCACCGTCGCCAAGGCGTTCCTGTTCGACATGTCGAACATGACCGGCCTGTTCCGGGCGCTGTCGTTCCTGGGTCTGGGCGCGGCGCTGCTGGGCGTCGGGTATCTGTACCAGCGCTTCGTGCTGCAGCCGGAAGACGAGGAGCCGGAAGCAACTCCCGCTGAACCGCCGCCGCCGGCCCAGTCACCACCCGTTCCATAACATTTCATGTCATCCCCGCCTTGCGCGGGGACCCATGTCGATGCCGGATACGGCGTGGCCTGCACATAGATGGGTCCCCGCGCAAGGCGGGGATGACAATATTTGGGGAAAGGCCGGCGCCCTGATCAGCGCCCCGTGAACACCGGCTTGCGCTTCTCGACGAAGGCGCGCATGGCCTCCTTCGAGTCCTCGCTCTTGCCGAGCTGGCCGGTCATGCTCTGCTCGAAGCGGTAACCGTCGCGCAGGCTGAGCTCCTCGATCTGGTTGAGCGCGTGCTTGGCGAGGCGGCTGGCGATCGGGCTCTTCGAGGCGATCTCGCGCGCCAGGCCCATGGCCACGTCCATCAAATTCTCCGGCGCGGTGCACTCCTCGACGACGCCGAGCCGGTAGAGCTCGGGGCCGTAGACGCGCAGGCCGGTCAGCATCATCCGGCGCAGCCGCGAATGGCCGAACAGGCGCTGGGCATGGCGGCCGCCGCCGAGCAGGCCCACATCGATCTCCGGCAGGCCGAGGCAGCCCTTCTCCGACGCGACCAGGATGTCGCAGGACGCGGCGATGGCGAGGCCGCCGCCCAGCGCCGGGCCGTTGATCGCGGCGATCACCGGCTTCTGGCATTCCATGATGCAGTGATAGGCCTCGCGGGCGCGCCGGCTGCCCTGCCAGTGGTCGCCCGGCTTGCGCTCGACGCCCGCGCGCGACTTGATGTCGGCGCCGGCGCAGAACACCTTGCCCGCGCCGGTCAGCACGGCGACCCGCACCTCATCGCGGTCGCTGATGGTGTCGAACGTCCACATCAGCTCGTCCAGCACCTGCATGCTGTGCGCGTTGACAGGCGGGTTGTCGATGGTGACCAGCGCGACGTGGCCGTCGACGAGTTCGGTCTTGATGAGCTGCGGTTCCATGATCTCTCCCCGAGGTTGCGGCGCTTCATCCCGGCATCGGACCTTGCGCCTTCATGCATGATTGGTACGTTAGCGGCCCGGCTCTGGAACGAGAAGAGGTCATGAGCATCAAGACGCGCAGCTTTCTCAGCGACAACAGCGCCGGCATCTCGCCCGAAATCCTGGCCGCGATCGGCCGCGCGAACGACGGCGCGGCGCCCGGTTACGGCGCCGATCCGCTGACCGTGGCGCTGGGCGAGCGGTTCTCCCAACTGTTCGAGACACGGGTCGAGGTATTCCTGGTGGCGACCGGCACGGCGGCCAACGCCCTGTCGCTGGCGGCCTGCTGCCCGCCATGGGGCGCCGTGCTGTGCCACGAGCACGCCCATGTCATCCGCGACGAGTGCGGCGCGCCCGAGTTCTACACGGCCGGCGCCAAGTTGTTCGGCGTTGCCAGCGAGCACGGCCTGCTGACCCTCGACACGCTGGAGAAGGCCTACCGCAACTTCCGGCTGAACGACCAGCACCAGACCCAGCCCGCCGCGCTCAGCCTGTCGCAGGCGACCGAGGCAGGCACCGTCTATTCCGTCCGGGACGTGACCAACATTTCGGCCTGGGCGCGCGAGCGGAAGATGCGCGTGCACATGGACGGCGCCCGCTTCGGTAACGCGGTCGTCAGCCTCGAGTGCACGCCGGCCGAGATCACCTGGAAGACGGGCGTCGACATCCTGTCGTTCGGCGCCACCAAGAACGGCGCGCTCGCCGCCGAGGCGGTGATCGTGTTCGACCCGGCGCTGGCCAAGGACATGGCTTATCGCCGCAAGCGCGCCGGGCAGTTGCTGTCGAAATCGCGGTTCTTCTCGGCCCAGTTCCACGCCTATCTGGACGGCGATTTGTGGCTGCGGAACGTCGCCCGCTCCAACCGCATGGCCTCGAATTTGGCCGACGCCTTCGACGCGCTGGGCTTCGACCTCGCTCACCCCGTCCACGCCAACGAGCTGTTCGTGCGCATGCCCGACGAGGTGGCCACGCGGCTGCGCGACGCCGGCTTCCTGTTTCTCGACTGGCCGACCGCGGGACCCGGCGGAAGAAGGCTGGTGACCAGCCCCGCGACCTCGGAAGACGACGTGGAAGCCCTGATCGAGCTGGCCGCCTAAAGCGCTAATACAGGGACACAATACCTATTCGGCGGCGACCAAGCGGCGGCGCACCGAAATACATATTGTGTCCCTGTATTAGCGGATGACGCCGTAGACCTTTTCCGGATGGATGCGGAGGATGACGCGGTCCTGCGTGTCCAGCCAGCCCTGCAGATCCTCGGGCTCGGTCCAGCCTGAATCCGCGATGTTGGCGAACACCAGCTTCGTCATGGCGACGAGGTCGTCCTTCTCCACCGTCGCCCGGCCTTCGACCGTCACGAAGTTGAACGGCTCCCTGTTGGTGCAGCAGCACACGGCCACGCGCGGGTCGCGCTCCAGCGACTTGCGCTTGAAGGTGGTGCCCGGCGTGCTGATCACCAGCGTGTCGCCGTCGCGGGCATAGGCCACGAAGGTGCTCGACGGCGTGCCGCTCCCGCGCAGCGTGCTGATCACGGCCCAGCGATGGTCGGTGATGAACTGGTCGAACTTCGGATCGGTGCCGATCATTGCTGCTTCCCCGGTTGCGTACCGGCGCAGACTAGCCATTCAAGCATGCTGGAAAAAGTGAAAGTTCCGCGCCTCTCCCGCCGCTGAAAAAGATCGAAAAAATTTATTGTCTCGATCCGGCGGCGAGTCATACTGGACCGGCTGCCGCGACGGGGAAATCGCGGCATGACCAACCGGAGAACCGCCCATGAGCACCGCCGCCAAGACGCCGTCGAGCGTCGCCGACATCAACCTGTTCGATCCGGCCGTGCTGATCGACCCGTGGGATGCCTACCAGCGGCTGCGCGACGAATCCCCGGTGCACTTCATGCCGGCCGGCAACATCCATGTGATCACGCGCTACGACCTGCTGATGCAGGTGCTGCGCGACACGGACACCTATTCGAGCAATTTCGGACCGTTCCTCAACGCCACGAGGCAGCACTGGCTGGAAAACGCGCCCGCGCCGGTGCGCGACAAGTTCCTCGCAATCGCCAGCCAGATGTTCCCGCCGGTCGATACCCTGCTGACCGCCGATCCTCCGACCCACAAGAAGTACCGCTCGCAGGTCGACCGGGTGTTCACCGCCGGCAACGTCCGCAAGATGGAGCCCTACATCCAGCAGATCATCGACGAGACCATCGACGGCTTCGTCGACCAGGGCGAAGTGGACTTCATGGAGGCCTTCGCCCTGCCGGTGCCGCTGCGCATCATCGCCGACCGGCTGGGCGTGGCGCCGGAGGACCGGCCGTTCTTCTACGAGGGCGCGACCGTGGCCGCATCCGGCCTGCGCCTGACCATGCATTCCGACGACGAGCTGCTGCGCCGGGCGCAGGTGATGGTCGACCTGCAGAACTACATGGTCGGGCTGGTCGAGGCCCGCCGCAAGGATCCGCGCGACGACATGTGCACCATCCTGGGCGAGGTGCGGCTGGAGGACGAGGACCGTCCGCTCAATCCCGCCGAGCTGTGGAGCATCCTCAACCAGTTCCTGGTCGCCGGCCACGAGACCACCACCAGCACCTTCGGCTGGGGCATGCTGCTGCTGTGCGAGAACCCGGAGATCCAGGAACAGCTCGTCGGCGACCCGAAGGCCGTGCGCACCTTCTGCGAGGAAGCGCTGCGCCTCGAGGCGCCGGTGCAGGGCCTGCCCCGCGTGGTGACGAAGGACACCGAACTCGGCGGCTATCCGCTCAAGGCGGGTTCCATGCTGATGCTGCGCTACGGCGCGGCCAACCGGGACGAGCGCCACTTCGAGTGCCCGGTGCAGGTGGACATCCACCGCAAGAACGCCGGCTCGCAACTGGCCTTCGGCTCAGGCATCCACCACTGCGTCGGCGCGCCGCTGGCCCGCCAGGAGCTGAACCTGGGCTTCCCCGCGCTGGTTTCCCGGATGAAGAACTTCCGCCTGGCGCCCGGCCATCCGGAGCCCAAGGCCGAGCCCAGCGTCATTCTGCGCAGCCTGCCGGAGCTGTATGTGCGGTTCGACAGGCGCTGACCCCATGGGATATGCGATCGGCACCATGGCGATGAACGTGCCGGCGGCGAAAGCGTGGGCGGCGATCGGCGACTTCGGCGGGCTGCTGACCTGGATGCCGCCGCTGGAAGGCTCGACCCTGTCGACCACGGGCAGCGGCGTCGGCATGGTCCGCACCCTGTCGCTGCCGGGCCTGGGCGCGGGCGACGAGCGGCTCGACGCCAACAACCACGCCAACATGATCCAGGTGCTGTCGATCACCACCGGCGGTCCGTTCGGCGCCAGCCGCTACCAGGCGCGGCTGTCGGTGCGGCCCGAGGGCGCGAATGCCTGCACCTGTTTCTGGGAAGGCTTCTTCGATGCGCCCGCCGGCGTCGACGAGGGCGAAATCCGCACACAATTGGAAGGCGCCTACGCCTTCATGCTGGGCGGCCTGAAGGCGCACCTGGCCGGGTAGCCGCTTCGCGGCGCGCCCTCATCCGGCCGCCCTGCGGGCGTCCACCTTCTCCCCGGGCGGGGAGAAGGAAGGTTGACGACGTCATCGATGGAAGCGTCCCCTCGCCCCACCGGGGAGAGGGTCAGGGTGAGGGGGACGCGCCAGCGGCGCGCCTACCCGCTATTCCGGCATCAGCCGCCAGCCGCTTATGCCGGTGAGGAACGCGTCGCTGCGCAGTTCCACCGACTTGCAGATCGACTTGGCCGGGTCCTTGGGATCGTTCACCCGGGCGTATTTGAATTTGTCGATCGGGCACAGATTGCGCTGGAAGACACCGACGAACTCCATGCGCTTGCGGTTGTAGGACTGCGCCAGCTTCATGAAGTCGGCGGGATAGTCCATGCCGATCATCACCCGGCCGCACGAGCCGATGTCCCGGGGAAAAAGGTCGAAATACAGATTGTTGTTGCGCTGCTCGATCAACGCGATGCCCTGGACGCGGACCTGCTGGCCCTCGAACTTGTCCGGCGCGCACACCAGGTCGCTCAGCGACACCAGCGGCACGTTGGGAAACGGCGATTTGCCATCGTCGACGGCGGCGGGCGCGCGCGCATAGTCCGATTTCTCCATGGCCTTGAGGTCGTCCTTGACCGCCTTGCCCATGCAGCCCGACAGCAGCGCCGCGCCGGCGATCAGCGCCAGCAACCCCCGGCATTTCATCATCGCGGCCCGCCCCTCAGCCAGTAGAGGGCGATCAGCGTCTTCGAATCCTGGAACCGGCCTTGGTCGAGCCAGGCGAACGCCTCGTCATGGGTCAGTTCCACCAGCCTGATGTCTTCGTCGCCGTCGCCCGGCGCCTCACCCGGATCGCCGTCCACGTCGACCAGATAGAGATGCATGCGCTCGTCGGTATAGCCGGGCGAAACGAAGAAGCTGGTGACCGGCGTCACGCCGACGGCCTCATAGCCGGTTTCCTCGCGCAGTTCCCGCACCATGGCCTCCTCGGCGCTCTCGCCGGGGTCGAGTTTGCCGGCGCAGATCTCCACGATCCAGCCGTCCGACTTGCCGTGGGCAGCCAGCCGGAACTGCTCGACGAAGATCAGCGTGCCGCGCGACCGGTGCCTGACCAGGCCCACGGCCGCGTCCTGCCGGCGCACGACGTCGCGGGTCACGGGCTTGCTCATGGCGCCGGAGAAGGTCTCGAAGCGGTAGGTGATCTCGTCGACCTTCAGCCAGCCGTCGGCGACGCGGCGGCAGCTTTCGACATCGACCTTGCTGGGGCGGATATTGGTCATGGGAAGGATTTAACACAGGTCCAACGCTGCACCACACGCTAAACCCGAGAACCTGCTTCTACGTGATCACGCCGTGGGCGGGGTCGGCTCCGAAGGGACCGCCCCCATGCTTTGTCCCACCCTCTTGATCGAGACCGCACCGTCAGGCAGCAATTGCATCTCCACCTGATCGCCGGGCCGAACACCGAGACGATCACGAACCTCCTTCGGGAGGGTCACCCGGCCTCGCGTCGTCAATCTTGCGTGCGGCACTATGCTTCTCCCGATCGATCGGACTGCCGGCAGGATACTACTGCTTCTGCTGCTGCGCGGCCTTGTACTTCTCGATGTTGCTGATGGTTTCGCGGAAATTGTCGTGCGCCTGCTCCTTGTGGGGGCGGCGGCGCAGCGACTTGTCGGTGATCTCGGGCGCCACATAGCCGTCGTCGTCATGGCTGATGTTGGAGCCCGGCGGCACGATGGCGTCGATGGCGTCGAGCGTTTCGTCCGACAGGGCCACGTCGGCGCCCGCCAGCAGGCCCTCGAGCTGGTCGAAGGTGCGCGGGCCGATGATCGCCGAGGTCACCGCGGGATGCGCCGTGGTGAAGGCGAGCGCCATGTGCATCAGCGACATGCCGGCATCCCCCGCGACCACCACCAGCTTCTCGATCAGGTCGAGCTTGCGCTGGTTGTCGGCGCGATTCATGTCATAGAGGTGCGGCTGCAGGTTCTGGCGCTGGGTGTCGTTGGGCGTGGCGCCGCGCCGCCACTTGCCGGTCAGCCAGCCCTGCGACAGCGGCGACCAGACGATGGCGCTCATGCCATAGCGCTGGATGGTCGGCAGCACGTCGGCCTCGATGCGGCGGGCGAAGATCGAATAGGGCGGCTGCTCGGTGCGGAACCGCTCGCGGCCGCGGTTCTCCGAAACCCAGTGGGATTCGACGATTTGCTCGGCCGGAAAGGTCGATGAGCCGATATAGCGCACCTTGCCCTGACGGATCAGGTCGGACAGCGCGCCCAGCGTCTCGTCGATGTCGGTGGCGCTGTCGGGCCGGTGCACCTGGTACAGGTCGATATAGTCGGTGCCCAGGCGGCGCAGGCTGTCCTCGGCCGCCTTCATGATCCAGCGGCGCGAATTGCCCTTCATGTTCGGGTTGGCGCCGCCCATGGGCAGACTGAACTTGGTAGCGACGATGACGTCGTCGCGCTTGCCGCCCAGCGCCTTGCCCAGGATGGTCTCGGACTCGCCGTGGGAATAGACGTCCGAGGTGTCGAAATAGTTGATGCCGGCGTCGAGCGCGCGGTCGACCATGCGGCTGCACTCGGCCTGGTCGCTGTTGCCGAAATAGCCGAACATGCCGGCGCCGAAGCAGAACTTGCTCACATGCATGCCGGTGCGGCCCAGAACCCGCATTTCCATCGCGTCTCTCCCCTTGGTCATTCACGCGTGATTGTGGGCGCGGATTAGAGCAGTTCGCGCAGCGGCCCGCAATGGGCCGTCACCGAGTTGACGCTTGCCAACTGTCAGGCCCCGGTCTCTAATTCTGGCGCGCCGCCGCGCGAGGGGGACCGGATTTCATGGACGCACAGATTGCCGCGATCGTTCTCGTCGTTCTGCTGGTCATATTGTCGTTCATGACTATCAAGATCGTCCCGCAGAGCGAGAAATACGTGGTCGAGCGGCTGGGCAAGCTGCACGCCATCCTGGGACCCGGCCTCAACGTCATCGTGCCGTTCATCGATTCGGTGAAGCACAAGATTTCGATCCTGGAGCGCCAGCTTCCCAGCATCGAGCAGGATGCGATCAGCAAGGACAACGTCCTGATCAAGGCGTCGATCGTGGTGTTCTACCGGATCGTCTCGCCCGAGAACACGGTGTACCGGATCAGCAACATCGACGCCGCGGTCGCCACCACCGTGGCCGGCATCGTCCGCTCCGAGCTGGGCAAGATCGACCTGGACGAGATGCAGTCCAACCGCGCCCCGCTCAACGCCTCCATCAAGGCGCAGCTCGGCGACGCCACCGACGACTGGGGCATCGAGGTGACCCGGGCCGAGGTGCTGGACATCAACCTGGACAGCCAGACCCTCGACGCCATGCTGCAGCAGCTCAACGCCGAGCGCGCCCGGCGCGCCGCCGTCGCCAAGGCCGAGGGCGAGAAGCGCGCCATGGAGCTGAAGGCCGAGGGCGAGCTGTTCACCGCCCAGAAGGTCGCCGAGGCCAAGCGCATCCAGGCCGACGCCGATGCCTACGCCACCAACACCGTCGCCGCCGCCATCCGCGAAAGCGGCATGGAGGCGATCCAGTTCGAGATCGCCAAGCGGCAGATCGAGGCGATGGGCCATATCGCCAGCGGCAACAACAGCCGCACCATCATCCTGCCCACCGACATCGCCGATGCCTTCACCGCGGCGGCGAAGATGTTCGCCAAGAAGCCGTCATGATGGACGGCATCCTCACCCGCGACTTCTTCATGCACCCGGCGGCGTGGCTGGCCATCGCCTTCGCCTTCGGCGTCATCGAGCTGGTCCTGCCGGGCTACCTGTTCCTCGGCTTCGCGACCGGCGCCGTCGTCGTCTCGGCCATGCTGTTCCTGGGCCTGGAAGGATGGTTCACCGGCGTCGCCGGCCTCGCCTATCTGGTGGCGTTCTATGCCGCCATCAGCCTGGCGAGCTGGTTCGTGCTGCGCAGGTTGCTGAAGGCCGGCCCCAATGCGCGCAAGGTCGACCGGGACATCAACGAGGACCCCTACAAGGGCGCGAAGGACTGATTTTCCCGCCCTGTACCCTCGTCGTCATTCCCGCGCACGCGGGAACCCAGACGGGGCAAGGGCGGCGGCCGTCGTGCGCTTCATTCACGAAAAACCTCTTCGAGACCAAACCCTTGGTGCTCTATGAAGAGCTGGGTCCCCACGTGCGCGGGGATGACGATATTGATTAGGTGGCGAAAAACTCCCCGATCGCCCTCGCCGTCTCCTCGGGCGCTTCCTCGGGGCAGAAATGGCCGCCGGGGACGCCGTGGCCGCGCACATCCTTGGCCCAGCGCTTCCAGGTGCCGACCATGCGGTCCTCGTCCCACTTGCCGTCGCGGTCGCCCCACAGGATCAGCGCCGGGCAGCCGATCTTGTCGCCCGCCTTCCGGTTCGCCTCGTCGATGTCGCAGTCGACGGTCGGGCCCGCCCGGTAGCAATCGCAGGTCGCGCGGATGGTCTCCGGGTCGGAGAAACAGCGGATGTATTCGGCCATGGCCGCCGGATCGAACCGGGCGTTCTGGCCCGCCCAGGTTTCCATGGAGTGGCGCAGGTAATACTCCGGGTCGCTTCCGATCAGCTTCTCCGGCAGCGGTGCCGGACTGGCGAGGAAGAACCAGTGATACATGCCCACGGCCACCTTCCGGTTCTTGCCCGCCGCCTCGTACTGCTCGATGGTCGGCACCACGTCGAGGATGCACAGCTTCTCGACCCGGTCGGGATGATCGAACGCCATGCGGTAGGACACCCGCGCGCCCCGGTCATGGCCGGCGACGCACCAGCGCTCGAAGCCCAGCGAGCGCATCACCTGCACGTTGTCCATGGCCATGGTACGCTTGGCGTAGGTCATCTCGCCCGAAGGCGGCTTGGAGCTGTCGCCATAGCCGCGCAGGTCGGGTACCACGACAGTGAATTTCTCCGCCAGCACGGGCGCGACCAGGTGCCACATCACATGGGTCTGTGGATAGCCATGCAGCAGCAGCACCGGCGGACCGGAGCCGCCGACGACCAGGTTGATCTCGGCGCCGTCGGTGGCGACGCGCTGCTTCTCGAAGCCCGGGAAGAACATCAGACGTTCAGGTAGAACGCGTGGTTCGGGTCCAGGATCTCCTGGAGTTCGATGACGTTGCCTTCCGGATCGCGGCCATAGGTGGCGCGGATGGCGCCGTGGCCCAGTTCCTCGCGGGTGGGCGGCGGGCAGTTGAAGGTCATGCCCAGCGTCTTCATGCGCTCGTATTCATAGTCGATGTCGGTGACGTCGACGCAGAAATGGGTGTAGCCGTGATCGCTCACCGGCCGCCTGGGATCGACCGGCTTACCCACGGGCGTCTTGTACTCGAAGATCTCGATGTGGGTGTTGCCCGCCTTCATCATCACCTGCCGGCACGACGAATCCTTCAGCCCGACGATTGTGTCGATGCGGGTGGAACCGACTTCCCAACCCATCTTTGCCACCACTTCGAAGCCGAAACCTTCCTGGTAGAACTTCACGAGACGGTCGATGTCGCTGGTGGCCAGCGCCACATGGTGAATGCCGCGAATCATTTTCTGCTCCCCTGACGGAAATCCGGTGGCGCAGTGTTGGACGGTCATGCCTGTTGGGTCAAGCGGCGGCGCACTTGAAACATCCCGCTCTTCAACCAATCTGGACGCCATGCATGAAGGAGGTGTAGCGCGACGACCATAACAATTCAGCTCTTGGACGAGGCTCTCGTGATACGCCTCCGAGCGCGTGCGGAATTGCACGAGAGGTCCATCGAGGAAGAAATTCCCTTCATTCTTCGGGACGTGCTGTGGACAGAGGCAGATCCTCCCGAGAACCTGTACGAGGCAATCCGACGGATTGTCGCGCCCTACGGCGGCATAGATTTGCCCGACATTCCCCGCGAAGCCATGCGCGATCCGCCGGATTTTTCGGAAGACTGACCCATTAAACCGGCAGCTTCCGCTTTCGCACGTTGCCCATGATCACCCAGACCGCGAAGCCCTTGATGACGATCGCGACGAGGAACATCACCGTATAGGACGTCGCCTCGGCCAGCGCGCCGCCCAGGATCGGGCCGGCGGCGAACATGGCCGACGCGACCATGCTGGCGAGCGCGATCATCATCGGCTGGTCGTCGCGCGAGCCGTATTCCAGCAGCAAATTCTGCCCGGCGATCTGCAAGCCGCCGATGCCGACGCCCAGGCCGCTGAACACGATGGCCAGCCAGAACAGGCTGGTCGGCGCGATCAGCAGCACCACCAGGAAGACGCCCCAGATGGCGATGGACCCGGCGAAGGTCCACGAATTGCCGAAGCGGTCGCCGAGCATGCCCCAGATCGGCGCCACGAAGGTCGGGATCAGCATGAACGAGATCGTCAGCACGCCGAGGCCGTAACCGCCCAGCACCTCGCCCGACGCGGCCATCTCGTGCTTGACGTGCAGGATGTAGAACGGCGCGGCGGCGATGGCGAGCGAGGCCAGCGTGCTGCCGACCAGGTAGCGCTGGAAGCCCGGCGTGCGCGCCTGGCGCGGCAGGTCCTTCAGCCGTTCCATCAGCGGCGCCGGCGCCTGGACGTTCGGCGGCTCGGGCTCGCGGATCTGCTTCAGCCCCAGCAGGCCGATGGCGGTGAGGACGAAGGCCAGGAAGAAAGTGCTGGCATAGCCGTTCCCCAGCAGATTGTGCTCGATGAAGTAGCCGCCGCCCATATAGGCCACCGCCGCCGCGACGATGCCGGCGAAGAAATTGCGGAAGCCCATCAGCCGCCCGCGCACGGCGACCGGGATCAGCTTCGACACGGTGAACTGGAACGCCACCGACTGCATGCCGTTGAACGTGCCGAACAGCAGCAGGCACAGGCCGATGGTCCACAGCGCGAAGTTTTCGCTGGGCACGAAGCTGGGCACCGTGACGCCGAACAGCGACAGCCCCGTCACGCCGAAACCGGCGATGGCGATGCCCAGGACGGCGACGCGCATGGCGCCGCCGACCCACATGAAGATCGGCACCACCTTCTTGCGATGGGAGATCATGTTGCCGCCCGGCAGCGACGCCAGCGTCGCGCCGATGTGCTGCGCGGCCAGCACCAGGCCGACGGCGGTGGGCGAGTTCGACAGCACGTAGAGATAAGCCGGCAGGAAGGTGGGCGCCTGCAGCAGCCGGAACCCGGTCATGCCGAACACGCCGTGGAGCAGCAGCGCGATATAGTTGCGCTTCAGGTGCCGGTTGACCTCGACGTTGAAGGCTTCCTCGGCGGCACGCTGAAGGTCGGCATCGTTCGTACCGGCCTGCACCTGCGCCTCGCCCCGTGACTCGAGCACCCGCGAAATTCCCGAACTGCGTCCGCCTTCGTTATATCCAGCGGCTTATGGATCGCTTACTTATCGCACAAACCGTTCACGAGTAAGCCCGAATGTCCTCCGATACCGTCACGGCAGCCCGGCGGCCCACGCCGGGCGTAAGGTTGACGTTGATGCTCGGGTCGCTGACCGCGTTCGGCCCCATGGCGATCGACATGTACCTGCCCGCCATGCCGGCGATCGCCGCCGACCTGCACACCGATCCGGCCAGCGCCCAGCAGACCATGTCGGTGTTCCTGATCGGCATGGCGCTGGGACAGCTGCTCTACGGACCCATCTCCGACCGCATCGGGCGCCGGCCGCCACTGATGGTGGGCATCGCCGTGTTCATCGTCATGAGCGTCGGCTGCGCCTTCGCCCAGACCATCGGCTCGCTGATCGTGCTGCGCTTCCTGCAGGCGCTGGGCGCGTGCGTCGGCCAGGTGCTGGCGCGCGCCGTCGTCACCGACGTCTATGACCGGCGCGAGGCGCCGCGGATGTTCTCGCTGCTGATGCTGGTGATGGGCCTGGCGCCGATCCTGGCGCCGATCGGCGGCGGCTGGGTGCTGGCGGCCGCCAGTTGGGAGGCCATCTTCCTGGCGCTCGCCGTATTCGGGGTGCTCGTCGGCGGGCTCGTGTTCTTTCGCTTGCCCGAGTCCCGCTCCGAGCAGGTGGCCGCGCACGCCAGGACCGAGTCGCCGTTCCAGGGCATCACGGCGGTCGCCCGCAACCGGCACATCGTCGGCTATGCCATCGCCGGCGGCATGGGCACGGCGTCCATGTTCACCTACATCACCTGCGTGCCGGACCTGCTCATCGAGAGTTACGGGATTTCGCCGGAGCATTTCGGCTGGTTCTTCGGCCTGAACGCCGCCGGCCTGATCGCCGGGTCGCAGATCAACCGCCACCTGCTCAAGCGCCATTCCAGCCACGAGCTGCTGAAGATCGCGCTGGCCATCGGCCTGGCGCTGACGCTGATCCTGCTGGCGGCGGCGCTGACCGGGATCGGCGGACTGCCCGGCCTGCTCGTCCCGCTGTTCCTGGTGATCACCTGCATGGGCTTCGTGCTGCCCAATGGCGGCGCCTCGGCCATGGTGATCGACCTGAGGCGCGCCGGCAGCACCTCGGCCTTCACCGGCAGCATGTCCTTCGCGCTGGGCGCCGGCGGCTCGGCGCTGGCCGGCCTGCTCTACGACGGCTCGCCGATGCCCATGGCCATGGTGATGACGGCCGCGCTCGCCATCGGCGTGCTGGTGCTGAAATTCGTGGTCGGCAAGCCGCCGCCGCTGCTGGCCGACTAGGGCCAGGCCGATCAGGTTGAATTGACTTGGCCAGCGTGCCGCTGGCGCGGCGTCCCCTCATCCGCCGCTTCGCGGCACCTTCTCCCCCCCGGGGAGAAGGGTTTATGCCGAGCGCTACCCAAATCCACTCGCCCCAAGGGGAGAGGATGGCCGCGCAGCGGCCAGGTGAGGGGGACCGCGAAGCGGTTCGCGGCGGGGCAGCCTTCCGGACCGTCAGCGCGGCCGTGGAAGATCGACGCGATCTGCCTTTTGGTGGCCCACCAGTAGTGCCGCCACAGTGAGTGGTCGACGAAGATGATAGTATCGGCTCTGTCGAACCGCTTCTCGATTTCCTCCCACGGACCAAATCCGTCGATGATCCAGGTTTCCCGTGTGAGCAATGAACTGTGGATAGCTTCGAACTCAGCCTTCGAGACCGGTTGCCAACCCGGGCGCCATTGCAATACGTCCGCAGCGAAGTGCGGCAACTCTCGGGCCTTGCTCAGCCGTCGACATAGGGTCGACTTTCCGCCGCCAGCATTTCCGATCACCGCTATCCGGGTCATCGTCGGAGGCTAACCGCGGCCCCACGATGGCGGACGGACCGGATCGGTCTTGCCGTCCCAGGTCTCCGACGCCTTCTTGATGACGTCGAACATCTCGATGTGCAGCGGGTCGGTCGGCATCAGCTGGATCATCACCCCGGGCGCGTCGAGCAGGTCGATATAGGCGTGCGAGTTGATGTAGCGGTGGCCGACCACGTAGTTGACGCCGTCTTCCTTGAGCGACTTCAGCTTGCCGTCGACGTCGTCGCACCACACGGCGAGATGCTGCAGGCCGCCTTCCGGGTTCTGCTTCAGAAAGTCGCCGTAGATGGTCGGGCCGCAATCGTCATAGGGTGCGATCAGCTCGATCTGCTGGTCGCCCGAATAGGCGAAGGCGGCCTGGATGTGGCAATCCATGCGCTCGCCGTAATGCTCGGCGGCCAGCTTGATGTCCTCGATCAGGTAGAACGGCCCGACGCCGCGCGCCAGCCAGTGCGCGATGCCCTTTTTCATGTCGGGTACCACGTAACCCTGTTGCACCACAGGTCCGAACAGCTTGCTCATGTCACTCTCCCCGTTTTGACGTGCGCCCAAGCCAACCACGTTCAGCCCGCCCGGTCCAGCGCCCGTAACCTAAGCCTGCCGCTGCATGGCCTCGAGCTGGCGGGCGACGGCGTGGGGCGAGCGGGTATAGGGCGCCAGCAGCCGGTAGAACACCGGCACCACGACCAGGGTCAGCACCGTCGCCACCAGCACGCCCGAGCAGATGACGATGCCCAGGGTCACGCGGCTTTCCGCGCCCGCGCCGCTCGCCACCGCCAGCGGCACGGCGCCGATGGCGGTCGCCAGGCTGGTCATGATGATCGGCCGCAGCCGGATGCGGCAGGATTCCATGATCGCCTCGTCGACGGTGCGGCCTTCGTCGCGGAGCTGGTTGGCGAATTCCACGATCAGGATGCCGTTCTTGGCCGAGATGCCGACCAGGATGATGATGCCCACCTGGCTGTAAATGTTGAGCGTGCTGCCGAAGATCCACAGGCCGGTCACCGCGCCCAGGATGGCGAGCGGCACCGAGAGCATGATCACGAAGGGGTGGATGAAGCTCTCGAACTGGGCGGCCAGCACCAGGAACACCACCAGCAGCGCGATGAAGAAGGTGAAGATCACCGCGCCCGAGGATTGCTTGAACTCAAGCGACTCGCCCTTGTAGCCGATGCGCGCCGTGGCCGGCAGCTCGGTCCTGGCGGTGTCCTCCAGGAAGCTCAGCGCGTCGCCCAGCGGATAGCCCTGCGCCAGTCCCGCCGAGATGGTGATGGCGCGCATACGGTTGTAGCGGTTCAGCTCCTTGGCATCGGCCCGTTCCTCCAGCCGCACCAGGTTGGACAGCGGGATGAGCGCACCCGTGGTCCGCGAGCGCGCATAGATGTTCGACAGGTCGGTCGGGCTCTCACGGTCCGAGCGCTGCGCCTGGATGATGACGTAGTATTCCTCGCCCTCGCGGGCGAAGGTGTTGACCTTGCGCGAGCCGATCATGCTCTCGAGCGTCGCGCCCACCTCCTCGGACGGCACGCCCAGATCGGCCGCGCGGTCGCGGTCGAGCAGCACCTCCATCTGCGGCCGCGTCTCCTTGTAGTCGACGTCGACGCCGATCAGGTTCGGATTGGCCCGCGCCTTTTCCATCATGACGTCGCGGTAGCGGGCCAGCTCTTCGAAGGTGCTGGCGCCGATGACGAACTGCACCTGCTGGCCGCGCGCGTTGCTGATGCCCTGGCGCATCACCAGGAACAGCTGGATGCCCGGCATGGTGGCGGCGAACTCGCCGCGGATGTCGTTCATCACCGCGAAGGTATCGCGCTCGCGGTCCTTCCAGTCGGCGAGCACCATCATGCCCGATGCGGTGTCGAAGGCCGTCAGGCCGCCATAGGACGGCGCGCGCAGCATGACGCGCTTGGCCTCGCCGCGCTCCACATAGGGCAGCAGCTTGGCCTCGATCTTCTCCATCTGGGCCTTGGTGTAGTCGAAGCCCGCGCCCTGCGGCCCCTGGAACGTCAGGTAGAACGCGCCGCGGTCCTCGGGCGGCACCAGCTCTTCCTTGAGCTGGCTGCCGATCAGCGCGATCAGGGCGAACACGGCGACGACCACGCCGCCGACGACCAGCGGCAGCTTCACGGCGCGTCCGAGGAACGCCGTGTAGCGGTCGGACAGCAGGCCCATCCTGTCGTCGACGAAGGCCTGCAGCCTGCCCTTGCGCTCGCCCATCGGCTTCAGCAGCTTGGAGGCGAGCATGACGCTGAACGACAGCGCGACCAGCGCCGAGAAGCCCACGGCGGACGCCACCGCCACGCCCAACTCGGCGAACAGGCGGCCCACATTGCCTTCCAGAAAGATGATCGGCACGAACACGGAAACCAGCACCGCCGTCGTCGCCAGCACGGCGAAGCCCACCTGCCGCGCGCCCTTGTAGGCGGCCACCAGCGGCGTTTCGCCCTTCTGGACGCGGCGGTAGATGTTCTCCAGCACGACGATGGCATCATCGACGACAAGGCCGATGGCGAGCACCAGCGCCAGCAGGGTCAGCAGGTTGATCGAGTAGCCGAACGCATAGAGCACGCTGAAACTGGCGATCAGGCTCACCGGCACGGTCACCGTCGGGATGATCGTCGCGCGGATGCTGCCGAGGAACAGGTAGATGACGCCGACCACCAGCAGCACGGCGATGCCCAGCGTCACATAGACCTCGTGGATCGCCTCCTTGATGAACACCGAGCCGTCATAGGTGTAGTGCAGCGAGGTGCCGGCCGGCAGCGTCGGCTTGATCTGCTGGATCATGGCGTTCGCCGCCTCCGCCACCTCCAGCGTGTTGGCCCGCGACTGGCGGACGACGCCCAGGCCGATCTGGGTCTCGCCATTGCCCTTGAAGAAGATGCGCGGCTCCTCCGAGCTCAGCTCGATCCGCGCCACCTCGCCCAGGCGGACCAGGTGGCCGTCCGCGGTCTTGGAGATCACCAGCTTGGCGAAGTCGGTCTCGGTGCTGTAGGAGCGCGCCAGCCGCAGCGTGTAGTCGCGGTCGGTGGATTCGAGCGCGCCGGCCGGCAGCTCCAGGTTCTGGGTGCGCAGCGCCTTCTCGATGTCGGCCGCGGTGAGCTGGCGGGCGGCCAGCGCCACCCGGTCGACCCAGATTCGCATGGCATAGCGCTGCTCGCCGCCGATGATCACCCGCGCCACGCCGTCCACCGACGACAACTGGTCGACGATGTAGCGGTCGGCATAGTCGGACATCTCGGTGACGCCCATGACCGAGCTGGACAGATTGTACCAGACGATCGGGTCCTCGTCGGAGTCGACCTTGAATATCTCGGGCGCATCGACCTCGTCGGGCAGTTCCTCGATAATGCGCGAGACCCGGTCGCGCACATCGTTGGCGGCGGCGTCCACGTCGCGGTCCAGGTTGAACTCCATGACCACGCTCGACAAGCCGTCGTTGCTCTTCGACGAAATCCAGCGCACCCCCTCGATGCCGGCGACCTGGTCCTCGATCAGCTTGGTGACGCGCGCCTCGACGGTCGCGGCCGACGCGCCCTTGTAGGTGGTGTTGACCGACACCACCGGCGGATCGATGTCGGGGAACTCGCGCACCGGCAGGCGCTGGATGGCGACCAGGCCGAACGACAGCAGCAGCAGGCTGAGCACGGTCGCGAAGACCGGCCGCTTGACCGATATGTCGGACAGCATCATGGCTCAGGCGCCTCCGCTTTCACCATCCGGCAGCGTGTGCTCGCCGACGCTCTGGACGGTCGCGCCCGGCACCATGCGGCCGACACCCTCGACCACCACCCTCTCGCCCTGTCTCAGGCCGGTCAGCACTTCGGCCGCGCCGGGGCGGCGGCGGCCGATGGTCACCTCGCGCTGGACGACCGCGCCGCTCTTCTCGATCACCCAGACGAACTGGCGCCTGTCGCGCGGCACCAGCGCCCCCTCGGGCAGCAGCAGCACCGTGCTGCGCGCCCGGATCACCTCGACGGTCGCCAGCATGCCGGGACGCAGCGCGCCGTCGGGATTGGGGATCAGCGCGCGCACGGAAATGGCGCGGGAAATCGGATCGACGCGGGCGTCGATGGTCTCGACGATGCCCCTGAAGGCGCGGCCGGGGTACGCGGCGCTGCGCGCGTCCACGTCCTGGCCCGGCGAAACCGCGCCCAGAAATGTCTCCGGCACCGAGAAATCGAGCTTCACCGGGTCGATGTCGTCGAGCGTCGCCACCACGGTCCCCGGCGTCACCAGCGTGCCGGGGCTGACCTGGCGGAAGCCGAGTACGCCGGCGAACGGCGCCCGCAGCACCCGATCGGACATGCGCGCCTCCACCGCCCGGGCGCGCGCCTTGGCGCTGTCGACGGCGCGCGACTGGTCGTCGAGTCGGGCCTTGGTGGCATAACCCTTGCCCGCCAGTTCCTGCACGCGCTCGAGCTGCTGCTCGGCCTCGCGCTGGGTGGCCCGCGCCTCGGCCAGCATGGCGCCTTCCTCGTCGTTGGTGAACTCGATCAGCACCTGGCCCTGGCTCGCCGCCTGGCCGTCCTCGAAATGCACGCGGGCGACCTTTTCGGTCACCTTGGCCGAAAGCGTCACGGATTCATTGGCGTGCAGCGTGCCGATCGCCTCGAGCCGCTCGACGAACTCGCCGGGCCGGATCGTGTAGGAGACCACGGGCACCGGCTGGGGCGCGGGCATCTTCTGCGACGCGGAATCGCAGGCGCCCGACATCAGGCACACGCCCACCAGCAACCAGCTGCCTCTCACCACGTCCCCCACCGGCCGCGACGGCCGCATTCACCGAACGGGCAATTACCTGCGCCCGTGCATAATTAAGTCCATAAGGATTGCCGGTTGCAAGGAATTGGTGAAACCTTGTCAGAGAGCGTCCACGTCGACCGGATGGGTCCAGTCCATCATCCGGATCGGTTTGGTCTTGCCATCCCACTTCGCGGATTCCGCCACGCCCACATTGTAGAGGTCGAGATAGCGCTGGATGGTCGGCATGAGCTGGATCATCACGCCGGGCGAGCCGGCCACGTCCAGATAGGCGTGCGAGCCCGGATAGCGCTGGGCGAGCACGAAGTCGACCCCGGCGGCCTCCAGCTCGGCCAGCTTGGCGTCGACATCGTCGCACCAGGCCGCCAGATGCTGCATGCCGCCTTCCGGATTGTCCCTGAGGAAATCGCTGTAGATGTTCGGGCCCGAGCCCTTGAGCGGCGCGATCAGCTCGATCTGCTGGTCGCCCGAGCAGGCGAAGGCGGCAGTGATATGGCAGGTTGTGGGCTTGCCGTAATGCAGCCCATCGATGCTGACCGCCGGGATCACGTACCAGGGACCGACGCCGCGCGCCAGCCAGTGTGCCATGCCGGCCTGCAGGTCGGGCACGATGTAACCCTGCTGGATCATGGGTCCGTAGATCTTGCTCATGGCGGTTCTCCGTTTTTCCCCGCCCTCACCCTAATCCCGCCAACGACAAACTGGCAAGATTGTCAGGGAACGATCCAGCTTGCCGACAGGCGCCCTGTGCCGTCCCAGTCGAAGCGCGCGGAGATGTTGCCGCCCTGCTCCAGGCGCAGCCATTCGAGCCGGGTGACGGTGACGAGAATGACCAGGAAGTTCGGGTAGCCCGCGTCCACGTCGGTCACGTCCGGAATGCCGGAGCCGGGCTTGCCGCGCCGCGCGCCGGGACCGGGCATGCTCTGATAGGGGCGCTTGCCGAAATCCGGCAACGCTCCCCAATACGCCTGCGCCACGCCGTCCTGGTGGTGGAGCGCCGCCTCGCCCCAGAGGCGCAGCTGGACGCCGCGGGCCGGATCGTAGAACACCGCGCACGCCCGTGAACCGGCAGCCAGCTGGCCGGCCTTGGCCGAGCGGGCGTCGGTGAACACGGCGATGGTGCGCGAGGCGGCGTCGGCCGCCCGCAGGACGACGGTGCGCGCCTCGGCAGCGCCGCTCGCCAGCACTGGTGTGCGGAACGTCGAGTTTCGATCCGCCGGCGCCGCTTCCAGCAGGCGCCAGCACTCGGCGGCGAGGCTTTCCAGGTCCGGGTCCATGTGCGTCCGGTTGACGATCATCGAGGGCACGACCCTAATGGAAGGTAATGGAGACCGGAACCGACATCTGCGCGCTCTGCGACCGCCCGCTCGGCCACCGGCGCGAGCGCCATCACCTGGTGCCGCGGCTGAAGGGCGGCCGGGAAACCGTGCTGCTGCACCCGATCTGCCACCGCAAGATCCACAGCCTGTTCGGCGAGGCGCTGCTGGCCCGCTCCTACGCCTCCATCGACGCGCTGCGCGCGCATCCGGAAGTCGGCCGCTTCGTCGCCTGGCTCGCCGGCAAGCCGCCGGATTTCCACGTCTCGACCCGCGGCACGAAGAACCGGCACCGCTGAACGGGCTCATGCGTTTCCTGCATCGCCGTCCCACTTTTCCGTCAGGTGTCCGGATGTTGCAGCGCCAACACGCCGCGCCATATATAGCCCGACCCGGGATAAGCATGTTCCGGCATGAGGTTCCAGGAAATGACTAAGGCTTTCGGTCTGATCAACGCACTCGCACTGCTCGCGGGCGCGATATCGCTGGTCCTCTTCTACTAGCGCCCGCCCGGCCCGTTCCGCTAGCGCGGCACCACGATCGATCCCTCCAGATACAGAACGCAGCCGCCGGAAACCCGGACGGCATCGGCCAGCACCGTGCTGCGCAGCAGCCCGCCGCGCGCCGAGGCCTGCTGGCAGGTCAGCGTGTCCTTGCCCAGCCGGCCGGCCCAGTAAGGCGCCATCGCGCACTGCGCCGAGCCGGTGACCGGATCCTCGTCGATCCCGTGCGCCGGCGCGAAGAACCGCAGCACGAAATCGGTGCGGTCGCCCGGCGCCGTGGCGATGACGCAGGGCCTGTCCAGATCCCGCAGCGCCGCGATGTCGGGCGCCAGCGCCCGCACCGCCGCTTCACTGCCATAGACGGCGATGTAGTCGCGCTCGCCCGCCAGCCAGGCCCGCGGCTCGCCGCCCAGCGCGTCGCGCAATCCGGCCGGTGGCGCGATGGCGTGCGTATCCCAGCGCGGCAAGGTCATGGCGAAGCCGTCGCCGTCCCGCGTCACCCGCAGCGGCCCGCTCAGCGTGTGGAACGTCACCTCGTCGCGTCCGGCCTCCAGCAGGGTGAGGATGGTGAACGCGCTGGCCAGGGTCGCGTGGCCGCACAGCGGCACTTCGGTCGCCGGGGTGAACCAGCGCAGCCGGTAGTTGCCGCCGTCGCGGACGAAGAAGGCGGTCTCGGCCAGATTGTTCTCGGCCGCGATGGCCTGCAGGGTCGCGTCGGGCAGCCAGGCGTCGAGCGGGCAGACGGCCGCCGGATTGCCGCCGAACAGGGTCTCGGTGAACGCATCCACCTGGAAAATCGGAATCCTCATCATCAACTCCCCAAAAAACAGACGAGAGCCGCCCGCGTCCCCTCCATTGCCCCGAAGGGCGCTGGCGGATGGCGGACGGCTCTCTGAACTGGTCGCCCGGTGAGCCGGGCGATTATCCGATCAGAACGGCAGGCCGCCCATCGGCTTGGTCATGTCGTTCAGCGCCTTCACGTCTTCCGCCGAGAGCTTGGCGCCGGCGGCGGCGACGTTCTGTTCGATCTGCACGGGCTTGGTGGCGCCCGCCATCACCGAGGTGACGCCCGGCTGCGCCAGCAGCCACGCCACGGCGATTTCCAGCACGCTCAGGCCGCGCTCCTTGCCGAACGCCTCGATCTTCTCGACCAGATCGAAATTGCGGTCGTTCATCTCCAGGCCGCCCAGGCCGGCCATGTTGCTGCCCTCGCCGAAGCGGGTGCCCGCGGCCGGCTTCTCGCCGCGCTTGTACTTGCCGGTCAGCATGCCCGACGCCAACGGGAAGTAGGGCAGGAAGCCCACGCCCGCATATTTGGCGGCGGCGAGGCGCTCGTCCTCAACGTCGCGGCGCAGGATGTTGTAGAAGTTCTGCACCGAGACGAACTGCGGCACGCCCAGCTTCTGGGCGGTGCGCACGGCATCGACCAGCACGTGGCCCTTGAAGTTGCAGCAGCCGATGTAGCGGACCTTGCCCTGCTGCACCAGGTCGCCCAGCGCGCGGAGCGTTTCCTCCAGCGGCGTCGACGCATCGGGGAAATGCATCTGGTAGAGGTCGATGTAGTCCGTGCCCAGGCGCTTCAGGCTGGCCTCGACCGCGTTCATGATGTAGCGGCGCGAGCCGCCGTTCATGTACGGACCCGCGCCCATCGGCATGCCGAACTTGCTGGCCAGCACGATGTCCTTGCGGCGGGGACCCAGCGCCTTGCCCAGGAACTCCTCGGACTTGCCCCACAGATGCGGATCGGTCGGATAGGCGTCGGCGGTGTCGAACATGCTGATGCCCTGCTCGAGCGCCTTGTCGACGACGGCCTGGGTCTCGGCCATGTCGGTGCGGCCGCCGAAATTGTTGGTGCCCAGGCTGATGGTCGAAATCTTCAGGCCGGAATTACCCAGATTGCGGTATTCCATTGTGCGGTCTCCCCTGTTTGCGAAACGGTTGCGCGCACGATGCCATGCGCCCGGCGGGCTGTCCACCGGACAGCAAGCGCGGTGGCTTTGCCGCTTCCAGGAAGAAAGCGCCCTATTCCGCTGGCGCGCCGAACGGAACGGTCAGTTCAGCTCTCTTGCCGCCCTTGTCTCGAATCACGATCTCAACCTCATAGTCGAGCCGTGTCAGGAACCGCATCAGACTCTCTACGTCGTATTTGTCGAATGCGCCGCGAAGGAACTTCGACAAATCGGGCTGCCCTATACCGAGGCGGGTTGCCGCGGCCGTCTGAGTGATCTGCATTTCCGCGAGGCGGCGTTTAATCTGCCGGACCAGGAAAGCCTTGGCCATCAACTCGTCGGCGTCCGGCAGACCCAGATCGCGGAAGACATTGTCGCTGCCGACTTCGTGTTCGGGCAAATCAGGCACTGCGCGTCTCCTTGTGGCTCAACTCCCGGAAGAGCACTTCCGCGTCGGCGAGCCGCTTGCGTATCAACTCCATATCCCGTTTCGGCGTTGCGACGCCCGTTTTCGACTTCTTCTGAAAGACGTGCAGCACGAACACGTAACTCCGGAAGCGGACCGTGTATACGGCACGGTAGGTGTCGCCGTCATGATCGTCCATGATCTCGACAACGCCGGCTCCCTTGAAACCCTTGAGCGGCTTGGCCTTCTCGGGCAGTTCCCCGAGTTGCGCCACGTAAAGCCCATGGCCGATCACTATGCGGACGGGGGACGGAAACGACGTCAGGTCCCGCTTGCTGCTACCGACCCAGACAATCCTGGCAGGAACTTCCAAGTGGGGTCACCGCAATCCGCGTTACGAAGCCAATTATGGATATATATCCATTCGGCGTCAACGCCGAACCCCGCGCTGACCGTTCCTGCGGCGCTTCAGCCCATGATGTTGTAGCCGGCGTCCACGTAGATCGTGCCGCCGGTAACCCGCCGTGCCGCATCCGAGGCCAGAAAGGCCGTCACGGCGCCCACATCCTCGATACCGACCAGTTGCCTCTCGGGCGCGCGCGCGGCGGCCTGTTCCATCAACTCGTCGAAGCGGTCGATGCCCGATGCGGCCCTGGTGCGGATCGGCCCCGGCGAGATGGCGTGGACCCGTATACCCTTTGGCCCGAGTTCGGCGGCGAGGTAGCGAACCGTGCTTTCGAGCGCCGCCTTGACGGGTCCCATGACGTTGTAGTGCTCCACCACCCGCTCGGCCCCGTGATAGGTCATGGTGAAAAGCACACCCCCATCGGCCATCAGCGGTTCGGCGAGGTGCGCCATGCGGATGAAGGTGTGGCACGAGATGTCCATCGCCATGAGGAACCCGTCCCGCGAGCAGTCCGCCAGCCGTCCATGCAAATCCTCGCGCGGCGCGAAGGCCACCGAGTGCAGCAGGAAGTCCAGACGGCCCCACCGGCGGGAAATCTCGTCGAACACCGTGTCGATCGCGCCGTCGATGCGCAGGTCGCAGGGCAGGAATATCCCGGCATCCAGTTCGTCGCGCAGCGGTTCGACGAAGGGACGCGACGCCTCGTTCAGATAGGTCAGCGCCAGGTCGGCGCCCAGCGCACGAAACGCCCGGGCGCAGCCATAGGCGATCGAACTGGCATTGGCGATTCCCACGACCAGGCCCTTTCGCCCGTCGAGCCGGAAGGCCAGGCCGCCCTCAGCGCTGGTAGACATAGGTCCCCGGCGCGGCTTCACGAGGCGGCAGCCCCCTTTCGGACGCACCCATGCCCGGCGGGTCGGCCAGTTCCGCCGTGCCGCGCGCGACAAGCCAGGCATGCCATTCTTCCCACCACGACCCTTCCCGCGCGGGTGCGGCGGACGCCCAGCTGTCCGGGTCGAGATAGGGCTGCCCCGGCAGGCGTTCCATGATCTGGAAGCGGCGATGCGGGTGGCCCGGCTCGCTTATGATTCCGGCATTGTGTCCGCCGCTGGTCAGAACGAAGGTCACCGGCGTGTCGACGAACAGGGTGATCTTGTAGACGGAACGCCAGGGCGCGATATGATCCTTGGTGGTCCCCACCGCGAACACCGGCGCGCGGATGTCACCCAGGTGAATGACCTGTCCATCGACGGCGTAGCGCCCGGACGAAAGACGGTTCTCCAGGAACAGGCCGCGCAGATATTGGGCGTGCATCAGATAGGGCATCCGCGTCTGGTCGGCGTTCCAGGCCATGAGATCGTTGGGCACCTCGCGCTCGCCCAGCACATAGGTCTTGATGATCCGGGACCACACCAGTTCATTGGACCTTAGCGCCTGGAACGCGCCCGACATCTGGGACGCCTCCAGGTAACCCCGCTCCCACATCATGTCTTCCATCAGCGTGACCTGGGACTCGTCGATGAACAGCATCAGGTCGCCCGCTTCCGTGAAGTCGGTCTGGGCAGCCAGCAGGCTGACGCTGGCCAGGCGGTCGTCGCCGTCCCTCGCCATCGTCGCGGCGGCGATGGACAGGATCGTTCCCCCCAGGCAATAGCCGCAGGCATGGACGCGCCGGGCGGGCATGATCGCCGAGATCGCATCGAGCGCCGCCATCACACCGTCGCGGCGATAGTGGTCGATGGCGACGTCGCGGTCGGCCGCGGTCGGGTTCTTCCACGAGATCATGAACACGGTGTGGCCATGCTCGACCAGATAGCGCACCAGCGAATTCCGCTGCGACAGGTCGAGGATGTAGTATTTCATGATCCAGGCGGGAACGATCAGCACCGGCTCGGCCCGGACCCTCGGGGTCTGCGGCTCGTACTGAAGCAATTCCATCAGGTCGTTGCGGTAGACGACACGCCCGGGGGTGACACCGACGTTCTGGCCGACGCGGAACGATTCGGTCCCGGCCGGCGGGCGCTCGTTCAGCAGGCGGTCCAGATCGTCGAGCCAGTAGGAGAACCCGCGCGCCAGGTTCTCGCCCCGCTCGTCCATGGTGCGCTTCACGATTTCCGGATTCATCCACGGCACGTTGGTCGGCGACATCATGTCGAGCATCTGTCGGGTCAGGGACCAGACCTGCCGGGCGTGCGGCCGCGTGGTCCCCCGTGCGCCGAATACGGCGTGTTCCCACCAGCCTTCGGCGAGGCGAAAGCCCTGCTCCATGACATTGAATGGAAAGCCTGCCCATTCGGCTGCCGCGAACCGTTGGTCGACGTCCTTCGCCGGCGCGACCGGGTCGGGCGCCCCGGCGACGGCCGCCTTGGCGGCGTAGGACGCCAGCTTCAGGGCGCCGCGCGCGGCATCGGACGCGAGCGCCGCCTGGCGCCCGGGCGCCACGGAAATGTGGAACGCCCAGTCGGCAAGCGCCGAGCCGACCGACCACGGCGAAAGCCCGCTTGCCGCGCGGCCGCGCATGGCCCGCAGCAGACGATCGAGCGCCTCCAGCCTGGTCCCATCCACATAGGGCTTCATCTCCGGGCGGGGATCGGCGTGAGGATGTACCGCCGGAACGGCGCTGGACGCTGGCGCGGGGGTCGCCGCTGGGACTTGGGGGACGTTGATGAGGGTGGTCATGGGCTGCTCGTTCTCCGTGCATGGCCATTCCGCGACTGGCGCATCCTTGTCTTGCTTGCTTGTCTTGATTGCGGAACTGGAGATGGCGCCAGCGCAGTCCGGCCGAGGTGCACGAATGCTATGGAAGCGCTGTTACGATGGCGTGACGCGCTCGTAACGCCGTATGCGACGAGACGATGATTTCATCACGCGGCGAATAAAGGGGCGCTGCAGGACGCAACAAGCCGAATATGCAACGCAACCCTTGACGGCTGCGGTTTACAGCTTATTGTCTAGTGATCCTATCGGAAAATAAATGCTCTCGCAAAAAGCCAAATATGCCCTGAAGGCGCTGCTCGTCCTGTCCGAGCGGCCGCCCGACATTCCCGTCCAGGTCGTCGAGCTGGCGGAAGAGGGCAATATCCCGCGCAAATTCCTCGAACTGATCATGCTGGAGCTGAAGAAGCACGGCGTCGTCCACAGCCAGCGCGGCAAGCATGGCGGCTATATGCTGGCCCAGCAGCCGTCGGAAATCAGCTTCGGCCAGATCGTCCGCGCCATGGACGGCCCGCTCGCGCCGATCCCCTGCGCCAGCCTCACCGGCTACCGCAAATGCGCCGACTGCGTCAACGAGGGCACCTGCGCGGTCCGCATCATGATGCGCCGAGTCCGCGACGCCGCAGCCCAGATTCTCGATGGCACCTATCTGTCCGACATGTCCTCGAAGGACGTGGAAGCCCTTGCAGATCAGCTACTTATGGCCTGAGCATTTTTTTGTTGAAATAGTCTAGTATTTCTATAGGAGTTGTCTATCTGGTTTGTCAGGGAGTAGCCCAATGAGTATCCGCGCAACCGCCTTGGCCTTGGCCGTGGCCATCGGAACCGCCACGTCCCCGGCGCTGGCCAAGGACGTCACCCTGCTCAACGTGTCGTATGACCCGACCCGCGAGTTCTACAAGGACTACAACGCCTCGTTCGCGAAAGTCTGGAAGGCCCAGACCGGTGGCACGGTCACCGTCGATCAGTCCCATGGTGGCTCGGGCAAGCAGGCCCGCGCCGTGATCGATGGCCTTGCCGCCGACGTGGTGACGCTGGCGCTCGAAGGAGACATCGATGAGATCGCCAAGGGCACCCGGAAGATTCCGGCCAACTGGGTGCAGGCGCTGCCGAACCATTCCAGCCCCTACATCTCGACCATCGTTTTCTTGGTCCGCAAGGGCAACCCCAAGAAGATCAAGGACTGGGACGACCTGATCAAGCCCAGGATCCAGGTCATCACGTCGAACCCGAAGACCTCGGGCGGCGCCCGCTGGAACCTGCTGGCTGCCTATGCCTACGGGCAGAAGAAGTACGGCAGCGAAGCTGCGGCGAGGGATTTCGTCACCAAGCTCTACCGCAACGTGCCCGTGCTGGACACCGGCGCCCGCGGCTCGACGACCACCTTCGTCCAGCGCGGCATCGGCGACGTGCTGCTGGCCTGGGAGAACGAGGCGTTCCTCGCGATCGAGGAACTGGGTCCGGACAAGTTCGAGATCGTCACGCCCAGCCTCAGCATCCTCGCCGAGCCCAGCGTGGCGGTCGTAGAGGGCAACGCCAAGAGCCGCGGCACTACCGCGGTCGCCAGGGCGTATCTCGAAAATCTCTACACCCCGGCGAGCCAGAAGCTGATCGCCCAGCACTTTTATCGCCCCGCCAGGCCCGAAACCGTCGATCCGGCGATGCTGAAGCGATTCGGCAAGCTGGAACTCGTCAACATCCGCGACCACTTCGGCGGATGGGCCAAGGCGCAGTCCAAATTCTTCGGCGACGGCGGCCTCTTCGACCAGATCTACAAGCCCGGCCGCTGACATGATCCGGGGCGGCGGCTGTGCGCTCCGCTTCGGGGAGAACGGGCAACGACCGGCGCCGGCAAGGGGCGGCCCAACCATGCCGGATGGGCCGTCTCGCTTTCTCCCCTGATCGAGGAACCGCGGTGGTTCCGATTCGTTCGGGGATGTGGCAGGCTGGGCACCGGAGGAAGCTTGGCCAGCGCTTCCGACCCGCGCATGGGGCCGCCCGCACCATGCCGCGCGTTCCAACCGTGGGAGACAGGACGGATGGAAAATTCGTGATGCCGCCGCATTCACTCTGGTAATCCTATCGGACTTATAGTTTAAATTCGCCACCCGGGTTACCACACGGGTTTTCGTCCGCCCGATCACGCAGTCAGGAAATTCTCAGGCCCATGGCGTCCGCCGGTTCAAGGGGTAAACGACGGGTCATCCCAGGCTTCGGGATATCGCTCGGTTTCACCATCGTTTATCTCGGGCTCATCGTGCTGATTCCGCTCGCCGGACTGGTGCTGAGAAGCGCCGGGCTGGGCTGGAGCGAGCTCTACCGCATCGCCACCGACCTGCGCACCGTCAACGCCATCTGGCTGAGCGTGTGGACCGCGTTCATCGCCGCCACCATCAACGTGCCGTTCGGCGTGCTGGTCGCCTGGGTGATGGTGCGCTACCGGTTCCCCGGCCGGCGCATCCTCGACGCCGCCGTCGATCTGCCCTTCGCGCTGCCGACCGCGGTGGCCGGCATCGCCCTGACGGCGCTCTATGCGCCGAACGGCTGGGTCGGCGCCTATCTGGAGGAGTGGGGCATCAAGGCCGCCTACACGCCGCTCGGCATCGTCATCGCCCTGACCTTCATCGGCCTGCCCTTCGTGGTCCGCACCGTCCAGCCGCTGATGGAGGACATCGACAAAGAGGTCGAGGAAGCCGCCGCGACGCTCGGCGCGGGCCGTTTCCAGACCGTCCGCCGGGTGATCCTGCCGGCGATCCTGCCCGCCGTGATCACCGGTTTCGCGCTCGCCTTCGCGCGGGCGATCGGCGAGTACGGCTCGGTCGTGTTCATCGCCGGCAACATCCCCTACGTGTCGGAGATCGCCCCGCTGCTGATCATCATCCGGCTGGAAGAGTACAACTATGCCGGCGCCACCACGGTGGCGACGCTGATGCTGCTGATCTCGTTCACCCTGCTGATCGTGATCAACGCCATCCAGGCCATGACACGGCGGAGATACGGCAGTGGCTAGCCTGTTCAGCCGCGCCCCCATCGGCCAGCGCAGTGCCGTCAACGAGGGCGCGCTCACCCGCATCGCGCTGGTGCTGACCGCCGTCGTCTTCCTGGCACTGTTCCTGATCATGCCGCTGGTGCTGGTGTTCGTCGAGGCGTTCCGCCAGGGTGCCGGCGCCTATCTCGAGGCGCTGAAGGAACCGGACGCGCTGTCGGCCATGCGGCTGACCGTGACCGTCGCGATCATCGCCGTGCCGCTCAACGTGGTGTTCGGCCTGGCCGCGTCCTGGGCCATCGCCAAGTTCGAGTTCCGCGGCAAGAACCTGCTGATCTCGCTGATCGACCTGCCGTTCTCGATCTCGCCGGTAATCTCCGGCCTGGTCTGGGTGCTGCTGTTCGGCTCCCATTCGGTGCTGAGCCCATGGCTCCAGGCCCACGACATCCAGATCCTGTTCGCGCTGCCCGGCCTGGTGCTCGCCACCATGTTCGTCACCTTCCCCTTCGTCGCCCGCGAACTGATTCCGCTGATGCAGGAACAGGGCACCACCGACGAGGAGGCCTCGCTGAGCCTGGGCGCCAGCGGCCTGCAGACCTTCTGGCACGTCACCCTGCCCAACGTCCGCTGGGCGCTGGTCTACGGCGTGCTGCTGTGCACCGCGCGCGCCATCGGCGAGTTCGGCGCGGTTTCGGTCGTGTCGGGTCACATAAGGGGCAAGACCAACACCCTGCCGCTCCATGTGGAGATTCTCTACAATGAATACAGTTTCGTCGGCGCCTTCGCGGTCGCTTCCGTCCTCGCCCTCCTTGCTCTCGTCACACTCGGAATCAAGGCTGTCCTCGAGTGGCGTTACGGCAACCAGCTCGCCTCAGGCCACCGGCACTAGGAGCTCCAGCGTGCGTATTTCGATCAGGAACGTGACCAAGCAGTTCGACCGGTTCCCGGCGCTGGGCGGCGTGTCGCTGGAAATCGGCTCGGGCGAGCTGGTGGCGCTGCTGGGTCCGTCGGGTTCGGGCAAGACCACGCTGCTGCGCTCCATCGCCGGCCTGGAGCACCCGTCGTCGGGACAGATCCTGTTCGACGGCGAGGATGTGTCCAACCTGTCGGTGGGCCAGCGCCGGATCGGCTTCGCGTTCCAGTCCTATGCCCTGTTCCGCCACATGACGGTGCTGAGCAACGTGTCGTTCGGCCTGAAGGTGCGGCCGCGCAAGACCCGGCCCAGCCGCGCCGAAATCCGCGCCCGCGCGCTCGAACTGCTCGATCTGGTGCAGCTCGGCGGTCTCGAGGGCCGGTTCCCGTCGCAGCTCTCCGGGGGCCAGCGGCAGCGCGTGGCGCTGGCCCGCGCGCTGGCCATCGAGCCGCGCGTGCTGCTGCTCGACGAGCCGTTCGGCGCCCTCGACGCCAAGGTCCGCAAGGAGCTGCGCCGCTGGCTGCGCCAGCTTCACGACCGGTTGGGGCTGACCACCATCTTCGTCACCCACGATCAGGAGGAAGCGCTGGAGCTGGCCGACCGCGTCGTGGTGATGAACAAGGGCGAGATCGAGCAGGCCGGCACGCCGGTCGAGGTCTATGACGATCCCGCGACCGCCTTCGTCAGCGAGTTCCTCGGCACCGTGAACACCTTCCAGACGACGCTGAACGACGGCATCGCCGAGGTGCTGGGCACCGAGTTCCCGGTCGCCGACGCCGATCCGGGCGAAGGCCCGCAGCGCCGCCACGGCCCGGCCATTGCCTATGTCCGCACCCACGAGATCGAGCTGCTGTCGCGCGAGCGCGCCGAGGGCATCCCCGCCATCGTCCGCGCCGTGTTCCCGTTCGGCGGCGCCATCCGCGTCGAGCTGGCCGTCGAGGGCTACGACATGCCGATCCAGGTCGAGGTGCCGCGCGCCTTCTTCGAGGCCGGCGAGGTCCAGGTCAATTCGGGCCTGTTCATCCGCGCCACCAACGCCCGCGTATTCCCGCAATACAACTAGGCGGCGAGGCGTAGCCTTCGGCGCGAACGCTGCTATCATCCGCCCTGAACAGGGAGGATCAGCATGTCACTCAAGGGACGGGTCGCCATCGTCACGGGCGGCAACCGGGGCATCGGCAAGGGGATCGCGCTGGGTCTGGCGCAGGACGGCGCCGATCTGGCCATCAACTACCGGGGCAACGAGGACGAGGCGCGCAAGACGCTGGACGAAGTCCGGGCGCTGGGCGTCCGCGCCGAGATCTACCAGGCCAGCGTCGACGACTACACCGCGGTGCGGGACATGGTGGCGAAGGTCGCCGCCGACTTCGGCCAGATCGACATCCTGGTCAACAACGCCGGCATCGCCAGCAAGGGCCGCTCGGTGGCCGACACCGACCCTGACGAGTTCGAGCGCGTAGTGCGCACCCACGCCTTCGGCACGTTCTACGCCACCCATGAGGTAATCCCGCACCTGCGCAAGCGGCCGCGCGGCGACATCATCATGGTGTCCTCTGCCGCGACGCGGCGCTGGATGGCCAACGGCGCGCCCTACAATGTCGGCAAGGCCAGCATCGAGGCCATCGCCTTCGGCGTCGCCAAGGAAGAGCGCGCCAACAACATCCGCGTCAACGTGGTCGCCCCCGGCGTGGTCGAGACCGACATGGGACGGCGCCTGTTGAAGGCCCGCGGCATCGCCGATCCGCGTGACGCCGACGCCGACGCGCCGTTCGGGCGTGTGTGTCAGCCCGAGGACCTGTCGAATGTTGTGCGGTGGCTGGTGTCGGAGCAGAACAGCTACGTCACCGGCGAGCGGATTTATGTGGATGGGTTGGCGGGGGTCTGACTTGGCGGCATCATCCACACATATTTGTGTGATATTGTCTCCGTGACCACCCGCGAATTCATCAAGCTGGTCCGCCAGTGCGGCAGAGCCGATGGGATCGACGTGGTCTATGAGCCCGGCAGGGGCAAGGGCAGCCATGGGCGACTGTTCTACGGAACCTGCCGAACCATCGTCGCCGAACATGGCGGCGATACCCGGTCGGCACCTTGCGGGCCATGCAGAAGCAGCTCGGGCTGAAAGACCGGTTCTGAGAACGCGAAAGGACACCAGGATGCGGTTTGCCTACCCGGTCGACTACACACCGCAGGACGGCGGATATCTGGTCACATTCCCTGACGTTCCGGAGGCGATCACCGATGGCCGGACCAGGGAGGAAGCCGCCGAGTGTGCGATCGACGGCCTCGTCACGGCGCTGAGCTTCTACGTCGATGCCGGCGAACCCTTGCCCGTTCCCGGCAAGGGCAAGACCTATGCCATCGTTCCCGCCCTGCAGGCTGCAAAACTGGCGCTCTATCAGGCGATGAATTCCGGCAAGGTCACAACAGCGGAACTGGCCCGGCGGCTCGACGCCACCGATACGGCCGCCCGGCGCCTGGTCGATCTAAGGCATCGCAGCCACATCGACCAGGTGATCCGGGCGCTCAACCTGCTGGGCAAGGAAGCGGTCCTGGAAGTGGCCTGAAGCCAAGGCCACCCCGAAGCTACCGCTTCAGCGCTTCTTCGACGAAATCCAGCCGGTCCTGGCCCCAGAACATCTCGCCGTCGACGAAGAAGGTGGGCGCGCCGAACGCGCCACGGTCGGCGGCTTCCTGGACGTTGGCCTTCAGCTTTTCCTTGATGTCCTCGCGGGCGATACCGGCCTGGTAGGCGGCCACGTCGAGACCGGCCTCTTCGAGCAGCGTCGGCCACACGTCGTCGGCGCCGATGTTTAAGCCTTTGATATGCATGGCCTCGAACATCGCCTTGGCATAGGCCGGGAATTCGCCGCGCTCCTGCGCCACGAGGGCGCCGCGCAGGGGCGGGACGATCTTCAGTTCCATCATGTGCGGGTTAGGGTTGAGCGGCACGCCGTAGCGGCGGGCGAAGCGCTGCAGGTCCATGCCGGAATACTTGCCCTTGTTGGGTACGGTCATCGGCGGCCGGTTGCCGGTGAGCTGGAACAGGCCCAGCGTCAGCAGGGGCCGCCAGACCACCGCGCAGCCGGTGCGCTCGACGATGCCGGGCATGCGCGTCCACGCCAGGTAGGTCGGCGGGCTCATGAAATCGAAGAAGAATTCCAATGTCTTACCCATCACCAGGGCTCCTTCCAGGGGCGCAGCTCGGTCTCGTGGGTCCAGGCGCTGCGGTGCTGCGAGTGGATGGCGTAATAGGTGTCGGCGATGGCCTCGGGCGCCAGCACGCCGTCGGCTGGGCGCTCCTCGAACACCTTGGGCATCATCTTGCGGATCAGCGGCGTGTCGATGGGACCGTCGATAACCACATGAGCTACATGGATATTTTTGGGAAACAGCTCGCGCGCCATGGACTGGGCGAGCGCCCGCAGCGCGTGCTTGGAGCCGGAGAACGCCGCCAGATTGGCCTTGCCCCTGAGCGCCGAGGTCGCGCCGGTGAAGATGATGGTGCCCTTCTCGCGCGGCTCCATCACTTTTGCCACCTCGCGGCCCATCAGGAACGCGCCGAAGGCATTGACCCGCCACACCTTTTCGTAGTCCGCCGCGGAGTGCTGGGCGATCGGCGAGTGGGTGCCGATGGCGGCGTTGTAGACCGCCACCTCGATGGGGCCGACATCGCGCTCGATCCGGACGACCATGTCGACCATCTGGCCTTCGTCGGTCGAATCGACGCCAAATGCCATGGATTTGCCACCATTCGCCTCGATCTCGCCGACGAGTTGCCGCAACTTCTCCTCATTTCGACGCGCCACACAGGCCGTATAGCCCGCCCGTGCGAAGCGTTTGGCGATGGCGCCGCCGGTGGCGACGCCCGCGCCGACGACGAGCACGACCGGGCTCGTCATGACGGGATCCGATCGCCGTACAGCGCGAGCAGGCCGCGCGGGTCGCAGTAGTCGACCCATTTGCGGATCTTGCCGCCCTTCAGGGTGAACACGCTGCACACCGGCAGCTTGAGCACTTCCTTGCCGTCCTTGTCGCGGTAGCTGTCGACGTGCTCGAGGAACACCAGGTCGTCGATGGCTTCCTGGGTGCCGAGCTTGGGGACGATCTTAACCACCGGCGCGTTGCCGCCGATGTCGCTGAACAGGATCTCCTTGACCTGCGCCTTGGTCATGGCCGGGAAGCCGGTCAGGCTGTAGCTGCCTTCCTCGGACAGATAGAGGTCGTAGCCGTCCCAGACATGCTGGCGGGTGCCGCCCTCGAACGCCTTGTAGAGCGCGATGATGATGCGAAGGTTGGTGAGGGCCTTGGGGTCCCTGGGTGGCATGGCTGTCTCCTGCTGATTGCCGGCGGGCCTCTCCCCTTCCCGTCCGGCGCATGAGCGGGCATGATAGGAATTGTCTGGACCGCAAGTCCAGCGGGGCCGACGGAGGAGACGACGAATGTCGCGACTGGCCATCTACTGCGCCCTGGCCATGCTGCTGCCCGCGACCGCCTGGGCGGGCAGCTACCGCGCCGGCCCGCTCGGCGCCTGGGACCAGAACGGCGAGTTTTCCTGCGAGGGCGGCGACGTGCTGCTGTTCCCCGGCGGCGACTTCGCCGTGGTGCCGCACCCGGACGACGACCAGACCTTCGCGCTGATCGACAGCCGCAGCGGCCGCGCCAAGGTGGGCGGCGGCACGGTGGGCGCCGACCTGGAGAAACTGAAGGCCGATCCCGCGATCTGCGCCGGCCCCGTCGACTGCGACGACTGGGACGCGGTCGGCAAGGCCATCCAGAAGTGCTGGCAGGACGACGCGCCGATCAACCAGTAAGCGCGCGATGCCGCCCGCCCACTCAATGCTTGACTTGCCGGCGGCTGGCGGTATGGTCGCGCCCTTCAAATCGATGCGCGCCGCGCAACCAGGAGTCGTTACCATGGCCAAGCCGACCACCATCAAGATCCGGCTGGAGAGCACCGCGGACACCGGCTACTTCTACGTCACCAAGAAGAATCCTCGGACCATGACCGAGAAGATGAAGGTGAAGAAGTATGACCCGGTCGTGCGCAAGCATGTCGAGTTCAAGGAAGGCAAGATCCGTTAATCCTGCCTGCCGCGCCCGCCGGGGCGTGACCCCGGCCATTTCCCTTCGATGAACACCGACCGCGCCGAAACCATCGCGCTGCAGGCCCTCGCCTTCCTGGCGGCGGATGAGCAGGCGCTGGACGGCTTCGTGCAGTTGACCGGCCTCGGCATCGGCGAGTTGCGGTCGGCGGCGGCCAGTCCCGAGATCCTGGCCGGCGTGCTCGACTATCTGCTGCAGGACGAGGCCATGCTGCTGGCGTTCTGCGCGGCGGCGGAAATCCGCCCCGACGAACCCATCCGCGCCCGCGCCTACTTGCCGGGCGGCGACGTTCCCCACTATACCTGAGCGCATGATCGTTCATCCCGATGTGCTCCAACAGGCCGACCGGATCGCCATCGATCCGCGCCGGCCGCTGATCCTGTCCGACGCCGACGAGGTGATCGTGCAGTTCGCCAGCGTGCTGGAGGAATTCCTGCGCGAGAACGCGCTGTACCTGGACCTGGCCAGCTTCGCCCTGACCGGCAACATCAGGCGCCTGTCCGACGACGTGGCGGTGACCGCCGAGGAGGTGACCGCGCTGATCGGCCAGTTCTTCGTCGAGAAGACCGAGCACCAGCCCGCCGTTCCCGGCGCGCCCGAGGCGCTGCGGGCGCTGTCGGAGAGGGCGCAGATCGTCATCGTCACCAACGTGCCGCTGCAGCAGCGCGAGGCGCGGGTGCGGTCGCTGGAAAAGCTGGGCATGGGCTATCCGCTGATCGCCAATATCGGCCTCAAGGGCGCGGTGGTGAAGCACCTGGCCGACAAGGTCGAGGCGCCGGTGTATTTCATCGACGACATCCCGCCCAACATCGCCTCGGTCGCCAAGGCCTGCGAGCGGGTGCATTGCCTGCACTTCGTCCACGATGTGCGCCTGGGCAGCCTGCTGGGCCCGGCCGAGAACAGCCGGCACCGCGCCGACAACTGGCCCGACGCCGCCGCCTGGCTGTCGGCGCACATGGACTCCCTGGGTTACTGAGCCATGCGTATCGGCGTCGACCTCGGCGGCACCAAGATCGAGGCCGTCGTGCTGGACGGCGACACCGAACGCTTCCGCCGGCGCGTGCCGACGCCGTCCCACTACGACGACCGGCTGGCCGCCATCGCGGCGCTGGTCGCCGGGGCCGAGGCGGCGGTGGGGCGCGCCTGCACGGTGGGCGTCGGCACGCCCGGCTCGGTCTCGCCGCACAGCGGGCTGATGCAGAACGCCGAGAACCTGGAAGGCCGGCCGCTGCGCGAGGACCTGGCGGCGGCGCTGGGCCGCGAGATCCGCATGGCCAACGACGCCGACTGCCTCGCCCTGTCGGAAGCCAGCGACGGCGCGGGCGCCGGGCACGCGGTGGTGTTCGCCGCCATCCTCGGCACCGGCGTCGGCGCCGGCATCGTCGCGCACGGGAGGTTGCTGCACCGCGGGCCCAACGCCACCACCGGCGAATGGGGCCACAATCCGCTGCCCGCGCCCGAGGACCACGAACGGCCCGGCCCCGCCTGCTATTGCGGCAGGACGGGGTGCACCGAGACGTTCCTGAACGGCCGGGGCCTGGCGCTCGCCTACCGCGAGGCGACCGGCGAGGACGCCGCGCCGGAGGACATCGCGCCGGGCGATTCGCCGGGGAAGGCCGCCGCGCTCGACCGCTATGCCCTGTGGCTGGCCCGGTCGCTGGCGACGGTGATCAACATCCTCGACCCGGACGTGATCGTGCTCGGCGGCGGCCTGTCGAACGTGGGCCGGCTTTATGAGACCGTGCCGCCGCTGCTGCCGCGCTTCGTGTTCTCCGACGGGGTGACGACGCCGATCGTGAAGGCGAAGCACGGCGATTCCAGCGGGGTGAGGGGTGCGGCAAGATTGTGGGAGTAGTGCCAAGTCCTCGGTGATTTCGCGAGCGTAGCGACGCGATCCAGCCCAGCTGCCGCACACCATCACGGGCGCGCGGGTCCGCAGCCGAGTTAAGTGCACTGTCACCGTAATCAAACGGCTCTGGCCAGCGGATGGAGAATAGTACGATTATCGGCGATATACGTAATAAAGGGAATGCTTTCGATCCTATTATAATATTTTCGTGCAACGTTGGTCGTGTTGACGGATTTTTGTCCACGATATCGGAAGGAGCCCTAGGAGTGCCCGTAATGGGGCCAACTAGACAGGTTTGGGCGGGCCCCTCAACCAACGGGGGCCTAATCGCGGTGGTTTATGGTAAGACAAAGGACCCAGCCACAGGGAAAGTGGTTAGGGATCGTCAAGATCCAGGGGAGTTTGTTGTAGAGGGAGGCACTTATGGGGAGTATAATATCGACGTTCCAGCAGGAAAGATGCTTAATGGCTTTATTCAAAACGCGAATGGTCTAGTAAGCCCTATTTTTATTGATAGGCCGTCATCGTTTCAGTTGGGGCTCAATGTGGACATGAGCTTGGGAGGCGGCGAAAGTAACCCGTTTAGTATTATGAGCCCTGATGGTAAGAACTGGTGATATATATGCGTATTAATGCGAGGTCATTTGCACTGCGCGCGGCAATAGTATCGGTAATATTTGGATTGTCGCATCTATTGATGACAGGTGCGGGGGCAGACGCTTATAAGAACTTGCTTTCTACCGAAGAGGGGCTAATTCAATCAGCAGCCGAACTTGCCGCTCTTAAGCATGCGGCAGCTGAAGGCGATGTTAGTGCTATGTTCGGTTTGTCTGCGCACTATGATGCAACGAATGATTATGAAGAGTCACACCGTTGGCTGGAGATGGCCGGGGAGGCTCATGACTGCCATGCGATACGGCTGCTCATAGAAACATATGGAAAGGAGCCGTTTTTAAATAAAAGGCTATTGAATAGATGGTCCACTAGAGCGCGTGAATACAATTGTAAATAAAAGCCAATAATAACAGGTATTACGGTGACCTGTCGTAATTGAGGTATGCCCATCCTACATGGGATACGAAGTCGGTTCAGTGGTGAATTGCTTCACGATGGGTTGCGGTTACACGTTTTCCCTTCCGAAAGCCTCATCTCGGACGCTTCCGCCCGTATCGTATCCATCCGCTGAAGGCCGTCCCCGGTGCCTCACGGCGTAAGCGTGGTCTGACGGCTACGGCTGTGATGGGTTGTGGGATTACGGTGACAGTGCATTTAATTGACGGCCGCCGCTGATCCGGCGATAGTGGGGCATGGCCCGTCTCGCCCGCGTCGTCATTCCCGGTCTGCCGCACCACGTCACCCAGCGTGGCAACGGGCGGGCGCGGACGTTTTTCCGCGACGCGGACTACGTCCTCTACCGCGACCTGCTCGCGGCGTCGTGCCGCGCGGCCGGCGTCGAGGTCTGGAGCTGGGTGCTGATGCCGAACCATGTCCACCTGATCCTGGTGCCGGACGACGTGGACGGACTGCGGCGCGCGCTGGCGCCGGTGCATCGGCGCTATGCCGGAACGGTGCATGCGCGCGAGCAACGCACCGGCCACTTCTGGCAGGGGCGGTTCGGCGCCGCCGCCATGGACGAGGCGCATCTGGGCGCGGCGGTGCGCTACATCGCGCTTAATCCGGTGCGGGCGCGCCTTGTCGAACGGCCCGAGGACTGGCCGTGGAGCAGCGTCCACGCCCACCTGTCCGGCCGCGACGACGGGATCACCACGCTGGCGCCGGTGCTGCGGCGGTTCGCGCCGTTCGCGGCATTCATCGCCACCGAGGGCGACCCGGCGCTGACCGAGGGCCTGCGCCGGGCCGAGACCGTCGGCCGGCCGGTCGGCGACGAGGCGTTCATCACGGGCCTGGAAGAAGCGACGAACCGCCCGCTCAGGCCCGGCAGGCGGGGGCCGAAGCCGAAGGATAGTTAAGTACACTGTCACCGAATTATGCACCGAATTAAGGAGGGGACGTCATGCGGCTTTGTGTTCTGGGCGCGACCGGTAACAGCGGGCGTCGCATTGTGTCGGAAGCCCTCGCGCGCGGTCACGAGGTTACGGCGCTGGTCCGCAACCTGGGTGCATTGGCGCCCTCGCCACGGCTTGCCGTTCACCAGGTCGATTTTTCTGCCGCCGGCGCTCTCGAAAGCGCGTTGCAGTCTCATGACGGCGTGATCAATGCGGCTGGCTATGTCGCTGACGGATCAAGGTTCACCGATCTGGTCGGCCGCATCATCGCCGCAACCAATTCGGCATTGGGACCTGGCGGGCGCTTCTGGCTGTTTGGCGGCGCGGCGCTTCTGAATGTGCCCGGCGCCCGCTTTACCGGCATTGACCTGCCCGGCGTGCCGAAAATGTACGAGGCGCATCGCACCAACCACGACGCGGTCAAGGCAAGCCAACTCGACTGGTCGATGCTTTGTCCCGGTCCGATGATCGACGCGCCCGATGGCAAGGCGACATCCGGTCTTGTTCTGTCGGCGGAGGAGTGGCCCCTGCTGCGCCCGGCACTGACATACGCCCTGCCGCGGCTCGCCACATCACTGGCGTTCAAACGATCCATGCCGAGGCTGACGCTTTATTATGAGGACGCGGCGAAGGTCATTCTCGATCATCTGGAGAAAGACGGCCGCTTCGCGCGCAAGCGCGTGGGCGTGGCGCTGCCTGGCGGCGAGCGGCGACACAAGCCCGCACCTTGATGCTTACCCGCCGAACGTCTTCACCGCGATCAGGGTGAGCAGCGCGATCTGCGCGCCGTAGAACATGAAGCGGAGATAGACCGCCGGGATGCTGGTGGAGGCCATGTGCACCGCCGACTGGAAGATGCGGGCATAGAGGATCCACATTGCGTAGCGGTCGGCCATGGCGCTGTTGCCGGCGAGGATGGCGACCAGCAGCACGGCACCGACGATGGGCAGGTTCTCGTAGCAGTTGGCGTGGGCGCGGGCGAGCCGGCGGGAGAAACCGCCGATGTCCTCGCCGGTGGGCGAGAACTCGTTGGCCGGCTTGACGCCGCGCATGACCAGGACGGTGCGCGTCATGGCGATGGCGACGCTGAGCAGCAGCGTCCACATGGCGAAGCCCAGCAGGGCCATCAGCGTCGGTGTCATGAAGTCATCTCCCCCGATTGATTCCGGCGCAGCATAGCCGTGAACGCACCCCGCTTGGAACGGCGATACGCTCTGTTACACTCTGCCACCCGAAAAGGCAGGAGACCTTCATGAGCGGACGGATCGCGGCGCGGCTTCAGGAACTGGGCATCGAACTGGCCGAGGCGCCCAAGCCCGTCGCCGCCTATGTGCCGTTCGTCGTCGCCGGCGGGCTGATCTTCGTGTCGGGCCAGGTCTCGGCGGTGCCGAGCGGCATGCGCTATGTGGGCAAGGTCGGCTTCGACCTGACCGTCGAGCAGGGCCACCAGGCGGCGCGGCTGTGCGGCCTCAACATCCTGGCCCAGCTCGGGGCGGCGCTCGACGGCGATCTGGACCGGATCACCCGGATCGTCAAGCTGACCGGCTTCGTCAACTGCGCCGACGGTTTCACCCAGCAGCCGCAGGTGGTGAACGGCGCGTCCGAGCTGATGGTCGACGTGTTCGGCGACGCCGGCCGCCACGCCCGCGCGGCGCTGGGCGCCAACGCGCTGCCGCTGGGCATGGCGGTCGAGGTGGACGCGGTCGCGGCGTTCACGTGAGCCTGCCCGTGAGCGCCGCCGTCACCGCTGCCGCGATCCCGTCGCTTTCCGCCGTCAAGGCGGCGGACTGGGACGCCTGCGCCAGGACGGAGAACCCGTTCGTCTGCCATGCCTTCCTGTCGTCGCTGGAGGAGAGCGGCTGCGTCGGCGCGGGCACCGGCTGGACGCCGACGCATATCATTATCGAAAGAACAGGCGGCGGGCTCGCCGGCTGCGTGCCCATGTATCTGAAATCCCACTCCCAGGGTGAATATGTGTTCGACCATGGCTGGGCACATGCCTGGGAGCGCGCCGGCGGCGACTATTATCCCAAGCTGCAGGTGTCGGTGCCGTTCTCGCCGGTGACCGGACCGCGGCTGCTGGCGCCCGACGCGGGTACGCGCGGCCTGCTGCTCAATGCCTGCGTCCAGGTCGCCGACAAGATGGGCGTGTCGTCGCTGCACGTCACCTTCCCCACCTTCGAGCAGTGGAGCGAGATGGGCGACGCCGGCCTGCTGCTGCGCAAGGACCAGCAGTTCATCTGGCGCAATGACGGCTACGCGACCTTCGACGATTTCCTCGCCGCGCTGAGCTCGCGCAAGCGCAAGAACATCCGCAAGGAGCGCGCCCAGGCGGTCTCGCCCGGCATCGACATCGAGGTGCTGACCGGCAACGATCTGCGCGAGGCGCACTGGGACGCGTTCTACCGGTTCTATGTGGACACCTCGTCGCGCAAATGGGGCCGGCCCTACCTGAACCGGAAGTTCTTCTCGCTGATCGGCGAGCGCATGCCGGAGAAGATCGTGCTGGTGCTGTGCCGGCGTGCCGGCCGCTACATCGCCGGCGCCATCAACCTGCTGGGCTCGGACGCGCTGTTCGGTCGCAACTGGGGCTGCGTCGAGGACCATCCGTGCCTGCATTTCGAGGCGTGCTATTACCAGGCCATCGACTTCGCCATCTCGCGCGGCCTGTCGCGGGTCGAGGCCGGCGCCCAGGGCCAGCACAAGCTGGCGCGCGGCTACCTGCCGCAATTCACCTATTCCGCCCACTGGATCGCCGACCCGGGCTTCCGCCAGGCCGTCGCCCGCTTCCTCAAGGAGGAAGGCGCCTATGTGGAGCATGACCAGGAGGCGCTGGCGGCGCACGGGCCGTTCAGGCGGGTGAGCGGGGAGGAGGATTGAGGGTGGAGCAACGGGACCAACGCCCCTCACCCTGCCCTCTCCGAGGGTTTAATACGGGGACATTTTAATACGGGGACATAATCACTAGTGTCCGGAAAGCGCTGACGGGGTCGGCGATAGATCACTGATAGTATTATAGAATTTTATCTTTGTCTGTGTCACCGACTTGAACGGCGTCGCTTGCGGGGCGAGCATCCATGCCCTGG
>JALHLV010000034.1 GCA_022844405.1 Sphingomonadales bacterium
GTAGTCGTCGCATTCGCGTGCAACTTCACAAGCATCGGCGTTCCTCCACCCAGCGGATGCCACAGGCTACACCAAAGCTATCAACCCAACCCTCCGGGACGCAACACGAAGGCCGGGATGACGGCAATTAGAGATGACCTACCCCTTCAGCCGCGCATAAGCCGAGTATTTGGGGTTATCCACACCCAGGTTCTCCACCGCGACCTGGCGCAGGTGCTCCAGCAGGGCCGGATCGTCCAGCGACGTCCTGCCGTTCCGAATATCCTCACAAAGCTCGCGGTTGAGGGTTTCCCAGTCGCCGTCGTGGCCCAGCAGCCGCATCAGCCGCTCACGCTGATCCTGCTCGATGTCCGGCGACTGGCCGATCTCGCGGCGGACCGAGGCGATGACGTTGGCGGCGACGCGGGCGTGGAAGTTGAGGTGGCCGGTGACGGCGGGCATCACCTTGTCGCGCAGGAACTCCTCGACGGCTTCGAGCATCTCGTCGGCGGTGGGACGGTCGGGACGCATCAGTTTTTCCCCAGCAGGATCATCAGGTCGGCCTCGCATTCGGACGAGCGGCGGCCGATGGCCGGACGCTCGACCGAGCGGTCGTGACCGGTCAGGTGGGTGAACGCCATGGAGCGGCAGGTGATGCCCCAGCGCAAGCTGCCGAAGATTTCCCAGAACTTCACCCGCTCGGGATCGACCTTGATGCCGGAGACCTTCTCATAGCCCTCGAACATGTCCTCGCGCCGGCCGAAGCCGCCGACCGGCTTGTCGATGTTACCGAAGCGCCAGGAATTGATGCAGATCCAGGCCAGGTCCTCCATCGGGTCGCCGAAATGGGCGATCTCCCAGTCGAGGATGGTGCGCAGGCCTTCCGGCCCCCAGATGATGTTGCCATTGCGGAAGTCGCCGTGCACCAGCGTCACGCGGTCGCGCGCGGGCACCCGCTCCTTCAGCCAGCGCAGCGCATAGTCGAACACCGGGGACGGCGACCATTCGAGGAAATACTTCTCGTAGGCGTTCCAGGTGTTCTGCCATTGCTGCTGCGGCGTGATCTCCTCGAGAAAATCCAGCTCGGCCGTGGGCACGTCGTGGATCGAGGCGGCCGCCTCGCCGCACTGGCCGGCCATCTTCGGCCGGGCGTCGGCGTAGAGGTCGTCGCGCAGCACGCGCGGCGCCAGCGTCTCGCCGGCCACGCGGTCCATGACGAAGCCGACGCCGAGGCCGTCCACGGGCTGCAGCACGTAGCGCACGTTGGGCGCCTTGACGCCGTGACTGTGGCAGATTTGTATCAGCCTGGCCTCGCGGACCTGGCCGATGGCCGTGGACCGGCTCTCCGGCACGCCGCCCGGCGCGCGGCGCAGGATCAACGGTTCGGCGCCCCTGTCCGTCAGCGCGTCGAACGACCAGGTCTCCTGGGACGCGCCGGCCGACAGCCGTTTCAGGTCGGCGATCCCGGTCGCCGACAGATGTTTTCCAGTCGCGGCCTCCAGCGCCGCGTCGATGCTACCACCCGCCATCAGCCAGCCACTTCTCCACCATCCAAAGCCTGTCCGAGCCCCAGAACGGCTCGCCGTCGACGATGATATAGGGAGAGCCGAACACGCCCCGCTCCATCGCCTCATCCGTGAGGCGTTTGTAGCGCGCCTTCATTTCCGGGTCACCTACGCTGTCGCGGTAGGCATCGGCGTCCAGGCCCATTCTGGCGATCTCCGCTGCGATCCAGTTCGGGTCGCAGGCGTCGGCCGCCGCGCAATAGAGCGCATGGTAGATGCTCAGGGCAAGCCGCTTGGCTGCCGCCTCATCCCGGTCAGCCAGCCAGTAGAACGCCCGGCCGGCGACCGCGACGTTGGCGCCCCGCACGTCGGCTACGTTCCATGGCTCGACGCCGTAAAGCCGCGCCAGCCGGGGTACGTCGCGCTTGAAGTACTCGCCCTTGATGGGATAGGCGACCATTGGTTTGTCGAAGCCGGTCGCGGTGGCCACGGTGCGGAGGTTAAACGGCAGCCAGCGAACCGACCTGCCGTATTTTTCCGCCAGCGCATCGATCTGTCTCGCAGCGAAGAAGCCGAACGGCGAGATGAAGTCGAAATAGAAATCGATGGGCGTGCTGATCGGTGCCTCCCCTGGCCGGCGGTCATCCTGTAGCAGGTTTGCATCAATGCAAGAATATTCTGCAACACACGCGGTGGCGCGCCTTGTCAGGGCCATACGGGACCCCTACAACAACGGCTGCTTGCCGCCGGGTTCCCATAGTGTCGAAAGTGTTCACCGCCGTTCCGTCCGACGCCCTTGCGAAGAGGCGGGCCGACCTGTATTCACCGCGCTATCGCTGGTATGTGCTCGCGCTGCTGACGGTGGTGTTCGCGTTCAGCCACATGGACCGCAACATCATCGCGATCCTGCTGAACTCCATCGCCGCGGACCTGAAGCTGACCGACGCCGAGGCCGGCGCCATCTCTGGCCTGGCCTTCGCGACCACCTACATCGTGTTGGGCATTCCGCTGGCGTGGGTCGCCGACCGGCACAAGCGCAAGCGCATCATCTCGGCGTCGCTGGCGGTCTGGAGCGTGATGACCGCCCTGTGCGGCATGACCCACAACATGTGGCAGCTGTTCCTGGCGCGCATGGGCGTCGGGCTGGGCGAGGCAGGTTGCGTGCCGGCGGCCCAGTCGATCATCTCCGACTACGTGCCGCGCGAACGCCGGGCGCTGGCCCTGGCGATCTTCGGCCTGGGCGTACCGATCGGCACCCTGGCCGGATTCGCGATCGGAGGCCTGATCAACGACGCCTATGGCTGGCGCATGGCCCTGTTCACCGTGGGCCTTCCCGGCCTGCTGGTCGCCGCGGTGCTGCAGAGGACCCTGCGCGAGCCGCCGCGCGGGATGTCCGACAAGGTCGAGGCGGCAAGCAAGGACTCGCTGCCCACGTTCCGGGAAACCCTGGCGTTCCTGGTGAAGCGGCGGACGCTCGTCCACCTCACGATCGGCACGTCGTTGATCGCGTTCGGCGGCTACGGCTCGCAAACCTGGATTCCCGCGTTCTTCGAGCGCTCACACGGACTGACGTCGGGCCAGATCGGCCTGTGGCTGGGCCCGTCGCTGGTAGTGGGCGGCGTCGGCGGCACGCTGCTGGGCGGCTGGCTGGCCGACAAGCTGGCCGTGAAGGATGCGCGCTGGTATGTGTGGATTCCGGCCATCGCGATGATTCCGGCGATTCCGATCTCGGCTCTCGTCCTGCTGCTGCCGGCCACCATCTACACCGTGTTTGGCATCCCGGTGCATACCTACGTCCTCTCCATCGCCCTGATGGCGCTGCCGGGCGCCGCCTATTCCTGCTATCTGGGACCGGTCAACGCGGTGATCCAGCAGATCGTGGCCATTCGCATGCGCGCCACCGCCGTCGCCATCTTCCTCACCTTCACCAACCTGGTGGGAATGGGCCTGGGACCCTACGCGATGGGCGATGTCAGCGACTTCATGGCCGCACGCTTCGGACAGGAATCGCTGCGCTACACCATGCTGTCCTTCCTGTTCATCTATGCCTGGGCGGCGTTCCATTTCTTCCGCGCCGGCAAGCATATCCGGGCCGACCTGACCGCCCTCGACAGCTAGCAGTCGACCGCGTGGCGGAGCGCTGCTATCACGGCGGGCATGACCGAGGCTGAAACCCCATCCGGCAAGGGCGCGGCGGACGAGAACTTTCCCGTCGGCTCGTTCCTGCTCCCCAAGGCGTTGCGGCCTCACGTGGCGGTGTATTACGCCTTCGCCCGCGCCATCGACGACGTGGCCGACAACCCGCTTCTGCCCGCCGGCGAGAAGATCGCCCGGCTGGAGGGCTTCGCCCGGGCGGTGCGCGGGGAGACCGACGATCCTGCCTATGCCAAGGCCCACGCCATCCGGCGCAGCAACCAGCAGACCGGCGTCACCGGAAAGCACTGCCTGGACCTGATCTCGGCGTTCACGCAGGACGCGGTGAAGGGCCGTTACGAAAGCTGGGACGAGTTGATCGACTATTGCGACCGTTCGGCCTCGCCGGTTGGGCGCTACCTGCTCGACCTGCACGGCGAGGACAAGGCGGGCTACGCGCGCTCGGACGCGCTGTGCAACGCGCTGCAGGTGATCAACCATCTGCAGGACTGCGCCGACGACTATGCCGTGATGGACCGCGTCTATCTGCCGCAGGCCTGGCTGCGCGAGGCGGGCGCCGCCACCGAGGATCTGGCCAGGCCGGTCACAACGCCGGGCCTGCGCCGCGTGATGGACCAGTGCCTCGACGGTACCGAGGCGTTGCTGCGGGAGGCCAGGCGGCTTCCCGGCGCGCTGCGAAGCCGGCGGCTCGCCCTCGAATCAGCGGTCATCATCCGCATCGCGGAGCGCCTGACCCTGCGCCTGATGCGCGAGGATCCGATCGCCACGCGAGTCGAGCTGGGCAAGCCGGCGGCCATGCGCTGCGCCGCGTCGGGCGTGCTCGACGTGCTGCTGGGCCGGAAGCGGTGATGCTGGCGGGGCTGGGCCTGCTGACGCTGGCCATCTGGGCCTGGCTGCTGCTGTTCCACCACCGGTTCTGGCGCGCCGACCAGCGCCTGGCGAAATCGGGCGAACCGGACGGCTGGCCGTCGGTCGTCGCCATCGTGCCGGCGCGCGACGAGGCGCCGTCGATCGGCGCCTGCGTCGCGGCGCTCGCCCGGCAGGACTACGCCGGCGCCCTCGCGATCGTCGTCGTCGACGATTCAAGCACGGACGGCACCGGCGACATCGCCCGCGCCGTCGCAGGCCCCGTCGAGGTCATCGCGGGCGAGGCGCTGCCCGCGGGTTGGAGCGGCAAGCTGTGGGCGCTCGATACCGGCCTGCGGCACGCGGCCGCCCTGCCTGCCGACTATGTCTGGTTCTCCGACGCCGACATCGTCCACGAACCCCATGTGCTGGCCGACCTGGTCGGATTCGCCGAGGCACGGCGGCTGGACATGGTGTCGCTGATGGCCCGGCTTCACTGCCGGTACTTCTGGGAAAGGCTGCTGGTCCCGGCCTTCGTCTTCTTCTTCCAGATGCTCTACCCCTTCCCCGCCGTGAACGACCCCAGGTCGAAGACCGCCGGCGCGGCGGGCGGCTGCGTGCTGCTGCGCCAGGACGCGCTCGAACGTATCGGCGGGATCGGCGCGATTCGGGGCGACCTGATCGACGATTGCGCGCTCGCCGCCGCGGTGAAGCGGTCGGGCGGTCCGATCTGGCTCGGCCTCGCCGACGGCACGCGGAGCCGGCGCGCATCCCCTGGGCTGAAGGACCTCTGGCACATGGTCGCGCGGACCGCCTTTACGCAATTGCGGTATTCCGCCGCGTTGCTGGCGGCTACCATGGCCGGGCTGGCTGTCACCTTCCTGGCGCCGCCGCTGCTGGTGCTCACCTGGCCCGTTCACCAGAACATGATCGCGGGATTGGCCGGACTGCTGGCCTGGGCGGGTATGGCGGCGGCCTACTGGCCGACCCTGCGCGATTATGGCAGGAGCCCGCCGGAGGCGCTGCTGCTGCCGGTCACGGCGGCGCTCTACGGCGCCATGACGCTGGATTCGGCGCTCAACTACTGGCGCGGCACGGCCAGCCGGTGGAAAGGCCGGCAGTATCAAAAAGGTCACACCTGATCGGCGATTCGGCTACGCTGTGACAACGCGTTGGCGTGAGGCTGGTGATGGACTACCATATATGGAATAGGATGAAGGATTGAGGCGTTTCGTGGCGCATATTGCTATGCAAAACGGCCGCGGCGGTGTAACCGTCCCATCCCACGGACCATGACCACCAACGACTTGGACAAATGGCGTTAAAGACTCCGCTACTCGACAGGATCGTCACTCCGGATAACCTGCGCGTTCTCGAGCCGGGCCAGCTTCGGCAGGTCGCCGACGAACTGCGGGCGGAGATCATCGACGCGGCGTCGCAGACCGGCGGCCATTTCGGCGCGGGACTGGGCGTCATCGAGCTCACCGTCGCGCTCCATTATGTGTTCGACACGCCGGCCGACCGGGTGATCTGGGACGTCAGCCACCAGGCCTATCCGCACAAGATCCTGACCGGCCGGCGCGACCGCATCCGCTCCATCCGCCAGAAAGGCGGTCTCTACGGCTTCACCAAGCGCAGCGAGAGCGAGTACGATCCGTTCGGCGCCGCGCACAGCTCCACCTCGATCTCGGCCGCGCTCGGCATGGCGGTGGCGCGCGACATGAAGGGCGGCGGCAACAACGTCATCGCGGTGATCGGCGACGGCGCCATGAGCGCCGGCATGGCCTACGAGGCCATGAACAACGCCGGCGCGCTGAATGCGCGGCTGCTGGTGGTGCTGAACGACAACGCCATGTCGATCGCGCCCGCCGTCGGCGCGCTGAGCCATTACCTGGCGCGCGTCGCCGACGAAAACCCGCTGCTGTCGCTGGCCGACATCGAGGCGCGGCTCGAGGCCGCCTTTCCGGCCGATTTCGCCGATGCTCAGGCGCGCGCCAAGGCCTATGCGGTCGGCGCGAGCAAGCGCACCCTGTTCGAGCATCTGGGCTTCACCTATGTGGGTCCGGTCGATGGCCACAACGTCGATCACCTGGTGACCGTGCTCGACCGCATCCGCGACAGCGAGACGCAGGGTCCGGTTCTGCTGCATATCGTCACCGAAAAGGGCCACGGCCATCCGTTCAGCGCGCCGAACACGGAAAAGTATCATTCGGTCGCCAAGTTCAACCCGGACACGCTGGAGCAGGCCAAATCATCCCCGAAGGCGCCGAGCTACACCGCCGTGTTCGCGCAGGGCCTGATCGAGGAAGCCGAGCACGATCCATCCATCGTCGCGATCACCGCCGCCATGCCGTCGGGCACCGGCCTCGACATCTTCGGCAAGCGCTTTCCCGAGCGGACCTATGACGTGGGCATCGCCGAGCAGCATGCGGTGACCTTTGCCGCCGGCCTCGCCACGGAAGGCATCAGGCCGGTGGTGGCGATCTATTCGACGTTCCTGCAGCGCGCCTACGACCAGGTGGTGCACGACGTCGCCATTCAGCGGCTGCCCGTGCGCTTCGCCATGGACCGCGCCGGTCTCGTCGGCCAGGACGGCGCGACCCATGCCGGCAGCTACGACCTGGCCTATCTGTGCTGCCTGCCCGATTTCGTGGTGATGGCGCCGGCGGACGAGGCCGAGCTGAAGCACATGCTGGTCACCTCGCTCGCCATCGACGACCGCCCTTCGGCGCTGCGCTACCCGCGCGGCGAAGGCGTCGGCGTTACCCTGCCCGACCGCGGCCAGGTGCTGCCCATCGGCAAGGGCCGCATCCTGCGCGAGGGCAACCGCATCGCCCTGCTGTCGCTGGGCTCGCGCCTGCACGAATGCCTGCGCGCCGCCGATGAGCTGGGCCATTACGGCCTGCGCCCGACGGTGGCCGACGCCCGATTCGCCAAGCCGCTCGACACCGCGCTGATCCGCGACCTGGCCTTGGAGCACGAGGTGCTGGTGACCATCGAGGACGGCGCCGCCGGCGGTTTCGGCGCCCATGTGCTTCAGCACATGGCCGGCGCCGGCCTACTCGACAAGGGCCTGAAGGTCCGCACCATGACCCTGCCCGATTTCTTCGTCGGCCACGGCACGCCCGAACAGCAATATGCCGAAGCGGGCTTGACGTGGTCCGATGTGGTCACGACAGTGCTGGGGGCGCTCGGCCAGCCGCAACTCGTGCGGGAGGTGGGTGCCAACTGACCCCCGGTACCGACGTGGCGCTCGCTCAACAGATATCATCCCATACGCCGCCGTCCGCCGCCGACCTCACGCGGGTGCGCGAGACCGTAACCGCCGCCGGATCGTCATTCTACTGGGCGATGCGCTTCCTGCCGCCCGAGAAGCGGGACGCCATCTTTGCCGTGTATGCTTTTGCCCGCGAAGTGGATGACATCGCCGACGGCGATGACCCCGACGACGTCAAGCGCGCCGGCTTGGAAGCCTGGCGGGCTGAGATCGACGCGCTGTACCAGGGTTCGGCCGGTCATCCGATCACCCGCGTCATCGCGCCCGCCATCGATGCCTACCGGCTCGAGAAGAAGGACTTCATCGCCCTGATCGACGGCATGGAGATGGACGGCATCGGCCCGATCCGCGCGCCGGCGATGGACGACCTGATCCTCTATTGCGACCGCGTCGCCTGCGCCGTCGGCCGGCTGTGCGTGTGCATTTTCGGCGAGCCCGGACCGGCCGGACAGGCCGTCGCCGATCATCTGGGCCTGGCGCTGCAGCTCACCAACATCCTGCGCGACATCGAGGAGGACGCAGCCATGGGCCGCCTTTACCTCCCGCGCGAACTGCTGGCGGAGGCGGGCATCGACTCGTCCGATCCGGCGGCGGTCATCGGCGATTCGAGGCTGCGCGAGACCTGCCGCGCGCTCGCGGTGCGGGCCGACGAGGAATTCCGGATGGCGGACGCCGCCATCGCCCGCTGCTCGCGCAAGGCCATGCGGCCGGCGATCATCATGATGATGGTTTACCGCAAGACCCTGGACCGGCTGCTGGAGGAGGACTGGAACTACCTGCCCAACAGCCCGCGCAACGGCGTTTCCAAGCTGGAAAAACTCTGGATCGCCGTGCGCTACGGCCTGTTCTGATCCCATGGCGCGGACCTACGTCATCGGCGCGGGCCTTGCCGGCCTGAGTGCTGCCCTCGCCCTGTCGCGCGGCGGCCGGGCGGTGAGCCTGATCGAAGCGACAAAGCGCGCGGGCGGGCGCTGCCGGTCGTTCCACGATCCGGCGCTCGACTGCGTCATCGACAACGGCAATCACCTGGTGATGAGCGGCAACAAGGCCGCCATGAGGTTCCTCGACGAAGTCGGCACCCGCCACCGCATGGTCGGGCCCAAAGGCGCCGCCTTCCCCTTCGTCGACGTGGCGAGCGGCGAGCGCTGGACCGTGCGGCCCAACTGGGGGCCGATCCCGTTCTGGGTGTTCGCCCCGTGGCGGCGCGTGCCCCGCTCGTCGTTCCTGTCGTTCCTGCCGGCGCTGAAGCTGCTGACGGCGGGAGCGCGCCAGACGGTAGCCGACGTCATGCCGGCGAAAGGCGCGCTCTACCGGGGCCTGTGGGAGCCGCTGGTCGTCGCGGCGATCAACGCCAAGCCGGATCAGGCCGCCGCGGTGCTGATGAGGCCCGTACTGCTGGAGACGTTCGCGCGCGGCTCGGCCGCCTGCCGGCCGCTGATCGCCAAGGTCAGCCTGGCGGAATCCTTCATCGATCCCGCCGTCGACATCCTGGAGTCGCGCGGCGTCGACATCCGCTTCGGCGAACGGGTGCAGGCGCTGGCGACGGACAACGGCGCCGTCAGCGGCTTCACCATCGGCGACGAACCGGTCGTGCTGGAAGACGGCGACACCGTCATCCTGGCCGTGCCGCCATGGGACGCGGCCGCGCTGCTGCCCGACCTGGAAGTGCCGGCGGCGGGCGAGCCCATCGTCAACGTCCATTTCCGGCTGCCCCGGCCGCCCAGGGGCGACGGTTCGGTGACGCTGATGGGGGTGGTCGGCGGCTTCGCCCACTGGATCTTCGTGCGCGGCGACATCGTGTCGATCACCATCAGCGCCGCCCGCGACGAGGCCCAGCTCGACGCCGACGAGATCGCCGCCCGATGCTGGACGGACGTGCAGGTGGCGCTGGGCATCGACGGACCGGTGCCGCCATTCCGCGTGGTCAAGGAAAGGCGCGCCACCTTCGCCCAGGATCCGGCGACCGTCGCCAGGCGGCCAGAACCGGCGACGAGCCTGTCCAACCTTTTCCTCGCAGGCGACTGGACGAACACCGGCCTGCCTGCCACCATCGAGGGGGCGATCCGGTCCGGCACCAAGGCCGCCGGGCTGGCATCGAAGCCCCAGAAAGGACGCTAGGCATGACCCGGCTCGGCATCGTCACCGGCATGCAGTTCGAGGCCGATATCCTCATGGCCGAACTGGCCAAGGCCGGCGCGCCCGACTCCATCGCCGTCGCCTGCGCAGGCCCGAGCTACAGGGCCGCCAAACGCACCGCCGCCAGGCTGGTCGACGACGGCAGCGAGGCGCTCATCAGCTTCGGTATCGCCGGGGCACTGATCGAAAGCGTCAAATCGGGGACGCTGCTGATCGCCGGACAGGTGATCAACTGGAACGACACCGTCGAAACCGACCCAACCTGGATGGCGCGGATGCGGCTGGGGCTGGGGCAGCCGCGGTTCCCGACCGAAACCGGCAACCTGGCGCATAGCGACCCGCCGGCGGTGTCGCCCGCCGACAAGCGGGCACTGCACGTCAAGACCAAGGCACTGGGCGTCGACATGGAGAGCTTCGGCGTGGGCGAAATCGCGCGCGACCGTGGCGTGCCGTTCCTGACCCTGCGCGTGGTGGCCGACGGCGCGACCCGCATCCTGCCGACGGCGGCGCTGGACGCCACGAACGCGGACGGCAGCGTCAGCACCGCACGGGCGCTGACCACCCTCGCGCTCCGACCTTGGGAGCTGGGGGATATGGTCCGGCTGGGCATTCAGACCGGCGCGGCGCGCAGAACCTTACGCAACCTTGCTCTTCTCGGGGTTCCGCGGCTTTTCTTCATGTAGGTCGTGCATGAAGTTGGTGACCTGCTTCTCGAACACGTAGGTCGCCGGGCGCTGGTTGTGCAGCGGAATGTCCGGCGCCATCGGCGCTTCGGTCGAGACGCCCTTCATGAACACCTTCAGCGCCTTGAGCGGGTTCGACACCGTGTCGGTGACGGCCGTCGGCTCGTAACCGCAATGGACCATGCAATTGGCGCACTTTTCGTACTTGCCGGTGCCGTAGCTGTCCCAGTCGGTGGTTTCCATCAACTCCTTGAAGGTCGAGGTATAGCCCTCGCCCACCAGGTAGCACGGCTTTTGCCAACCGAACACGTTGCGCGCCGGGCTGCCCCAGGGCGTGCATTCATAGGTCTGGTTGCCGGCGAGGAAATCCAGGTACAGGGTCGACTGGTTGAACACCCACTTGCTGCCGCGCTTGTCGCCGAGGCGGAAGACGTTGCGGAATAGGTCCTTGGTGTCACGGCGCGACAGGAAATGATCCTGCATGGGCGCCCGCTCATAGGCATAACCCGGCGAGACGGTGACGCCCTCGACGCCCAGCGTCTTCACATAGTCGAAGAAGTCGGCGACGCGCTCGGGCTCGGCGTTGTTGAACAGGGTGCAGTTGACGGTGACGCGGAAGCCGCGCTTCACCGCTTCCTGGATCGCCTCGACGGCGCGCTCGAACACGCCTTCCTGCGACACCGACTTGTCGTGCTCTTCCTTCAGGCCGTCCAGGTGGACCGAGAAGGTCAGGTAGGGCGACGGCGTGAACAGGTCCATCTTCTTCTTGAGCAGCAGCGCGTTGGTGCACAGATAGACGAACTTCTTGCGGGCGATGATGCCCTCGACGATCTTGTCGATCTCCTTGTGCAGCAGCGGCTCGCCACCCGGGATCGACACCATGGGCGCGCCGCATTCGTCGACCGCCTGCAGGCATTCCTCGAGCGACAGGCGCTTGTTGAGAATCGCGTCGGGATAATCGATCTTGCCGCAGCCGGAGCACGCCAGGTTGCAGCGGAACAACGGCTCGAGCATCAGCACCAGCGGATAGCGCTTATTGCCCTTGAGCTTCTGCTTCACGATGTAGCTGGCGACGCGCACTTGCTGGATCAGAGGGACAGCCAAGGCTTTATCCTTTCAAAAAGATTCGCTCCGGCCATCTCACGCGGCCGGCCGCTGTACGTTGCGGACCTGGGACGGCAGCTTGAACTGCACGTTCTCGATCAGTCCTTCGAGCATCTCCACGCCTTCCGCCCCCAGTTCGCGAAGGCGCGCGATCAGTTCCCGGACCAGTTCCTCCGGCGCCGACGCGCCGGCGGTGATGCCGATGACCGACTTGCCGTCCAGCCACGCCGGATCGAGGCAGGTCGCGTCGTCGATGAGGTAGGACGGAATGGTCATCTCCGCGCCGATCTCGCGCAGCCGGTTGGAATTGGAACTGTTCTGCGCGCCGACGACCAGCAGCACGTCGCAGCGCTCGACAAGGTGGCGCACGGCTTCCTGGCGGTTCTGCGTGGCGTAACAGATGTCGCGCACGTCTGGACCCTTGATGCTCGGGTAGCGCTGCTTGAGAGCGGCGATGATGTCGCGCGTGTCGTCGACCGACAGCGTCGTCTGCGTCACGTAGGCCAGTTTGCTCGGGTTGGCGATTTCGAGCTGGCCAACCTCGACCACGCTGCCCACCAGATGCGCCGGCCCATCGATCTGCCCGAGAGTGCCGATGACCTCGGGGTGGCCGTGATGACCGATCAGGATGATCTCGTGGCCGTTGCGGGAATAGCGCTGGCCTTCCATGTGCACCTTGGCCACCAGCGGACAGGTGGCGTCGATCACCTCGAGGCCACGGTCGTCGGCGTCCTTTTGAACCACCTTGGCGACCCCGTGGGCGGAGAAGATGGTGATGGCGCCGGCCGGCACCTCGTCCAGCTCGTCGACGAAGACGGCGCCCTTGGCGCGTAGATCCTCGACCACCCGCTTGTTGTGGACGATCTCGTGGCGGACGTAGACGGGCGGGCCATACTTGATCAGGGCCCGTTCGACGATGTCGATCGCGCGCTCCACACCGGCACAGAAGCCGCGGGGTTGCGCCAGAAGTATCTTCATGCGTCCGCTTCTCCCGGGACGTTTCCTGTCAGGCCCGCCGTTTCCAAAGCCGGCTTGGCCGTTTCGCGTGCCGTATATAGTAGATTTCATGCTGTTGCGCTGCAACCAATACGCGGGGCCAACCCGAATATCGTCACTTCCCCGCCCCGCGCCGCACCGCCTGCAGGATACCGATCGCGGTCATGGCGATGCCCGGCCAGAAGGTGAAACCCGCCAGGATGCCCGGTCCGATCGGATTGGGGTTGGGGTCGCTGGTCAGTCCCACCGCGGCGGCGATCATGATCGCGACAAGCGGCCCGGTGCCGAGCACCAGCACGGCGACGCCGATCCAGAACAGCTTGGGCATGCGGCCTCCCTTTCGCCCGTGGCCAAAGCCTACCAAAGGATGGCGCCGCTGGACAGCCGCCTGGAGTCCTGCCACCGTTCTCGGCGCATGCGGGGAAACGGGAGACCTGAGCCATGATGACGGGCGAGCAGTACAAGGCGTCGCTGTACGACGGACGCGCGACCTATTTCGAGGGCGAGCGGATCGAGGACGTCGTGAACCACCCGATCCTGGGCAAGACCGTCGCCGATACGGCCGCGTCCTACGACCGGTTCTACAAGCCCGGGAAGGACGCGATCAGCGACTACATGACCGTGCCGGGATCGGTCGCCGAGTTACGCGCCAAGGTGGAGATGCATCATGAGGTCGACCTGCTCACGCACGTCACCTACGCCTCGATCATGACTCTGCTGACCGCCGCCGACCGCATCGGCGACATCCGGCCGCAGGGGGCCGAGGCGATCCACCGCTACGTGAAATACGTGCAGGAAAACGACCTGCGCATCACCGAGTGCATCACCGACGCCAAGGGCGACCGCAGCCGCAAGCCGGGGCAGCAGGACGACTCCGACGCCTATGTGCATGTGGTGGCGCGCAAGCCCGGCGGCGTGGTGATCCGCGGCGCCAAGCTGCACATCTCCTGCGCCTCGATGGGCCACGAGCTGATGGTGATCCCGACGAAATCCATGCATGAGGGCGAGGAGGAATACGCCATCGCCTGCGCCGTGCCGGTCAACGCGCCGGGCGTGAAGATCGTCAACACCACCTATGCGCCGCGCCACGGCGACCCGCGCGACTTTCCGATCTCCAGCAACCGGGTGGTGCCGGAAGGCTTCGTGATCTTCGACGACGTGTTCGTGCCCGACGACCGCATCTTCCTCGACGGCGAATGGCGCGCGGCGGCGGTGTTCGCCCATTCCCTCGGCCTCTGGGAACGCCTGGGCGGCCTTGCCTCGATGGCCGACGGCGCCGACCTGCTGGTCGGCTTCGCCCAGCTCATCGCCGAGGCGAACGGTCTGGAAAAGGTCGGGCACATCAAGGAGAAGATCTCCGAGATGATCATCCACGCCACGCTGGTGCGCGCATCGCTGGAGGCGGCCATCGCCCACAGCGAGGTGACGGCCGACGGCGCCGCCTTCCCCAACGAGCTGTTCACCAACGCCGGCAAGTATCACGGCGCGGCCAATTACAGCCTGATGGTGCGCCACCTGCACGACATCGCCGGCGGCTCGATCCTGACGGTGCCGTCCATGAGCGACCTGGACAACGCCGAAACCGGCCACCTGCTGCGCAAATATCTGGGCACCAAGCAGTCGGTGGACGGCGTCTACCGCGCCCGGCTGTTCCACGCCATCCGCGACCTCTCGGCCGACGCCTATGGCGGCTACCGCGCGGTGACCAACGTGCAGGCGGGCGGCGGCCTCTATGCCCAGCGCATCGTCACCCGCAACCATTACGACATGAAGCGGGCCAAGGCGCTGGCGCTCGAGATGGCCGGCATGGAGGCCGGCCACGCCGACCTCAAGGCGGCGGAGTAGCGCCGTATGCTCGGTTTGATGCAGCAGCGGCCGCTGCTGATCTCGGCGCTGCTGGAGCACGCCGAGCTCAACCATGGCGAGACCGAGATCGTCTCGTGCCCGATCGAGGGCGGCGAGCACCGCTATACCTACGCGGACTGCGCCAGGCGCACGAGAAAGCTCGCCAAAGCACTGAAAAGACTTGGCGTTGAAACCGGGGACAGGGTCGGCACGCTGGCCTGGAACACCTGGCGGCACTTCGAGCTGTTCTATGCCATCCCCGGTATCGCCGCAGTCTGCCACACCATCAACCCGCGACTGTTCGACGACCAGATCACCTATATCGCCAATCATGCCGGGGACCGCTTCCTGTTCGTGGACCTTACGTTCGTCGAACTGGTGGAGCGGCTGATCGGCCGGATGCCGTCGGTGGAGGCGGTGATCATCCTGACCGACGCCGCCCACATGCCGCAGACCTCGCTGCCAGGCGTATTGTGCTACGAGGATCTGCTGGCCGCCGAGGACGACGACTTCGCCTGGCCCCAGTTCGACGAGAATACGGCCTCGTCGCTCTGCTACACCTCGGGCACCACCGGCGACCCCAAAGGCGTGCTCTATGCCCACCGGTCGACGATCATCCACACCTATGCGGCGTCGCTGCCCGACGTCCATGCGTTCAGCGCCTGGGACGTGATCCTGCCGGTGGCGCCCATGTTCCACGCCAATTCCTGGGGCATTCCCTATTGCGCGGCGGCGGTCGGCGCCAAGCTGGTGCTGCCCGGACGCGACGTCAGCGGCGCCACGATCCATGCGCTGATGCTGAAGGAAGGTGTGACCCATTCCGCTGCAGTTCCAACGATCTGGCTCGACTTCCTAAACCAGGTCGAGAACTCGAAAAAGGGCACCGGCAAGCTCAACCGGGTCTGCGTCGGCGGCACCGCCCCGCCCCGCAGCATGATCGAGCGGTTCCACCGGCTCGGCATCCAGGTGCGCCAGGGCTGGGGCATGACCGAGATGAGCCCGATGGGCACCTTCGCGACCCTGAAGCGCGACATGCTGGACTGGCCGGAGGAGAAGAAGCTCGACGTGCTGGTCAAGCAGGGCCGCGGCGCGTTCGGCGTGCAGATGCGCATCGTCGACGACGCGGGCGCCGTGCTGCCGCGCGACGGCAAGACCTTCGGCAATCTGCAGGTGCGCGGGCCATGGGTCACCTCGGGCTATTTCAGGCGCGACGACAGCCCGATCGACGCCGACGGCTGGTTCAACACCGGCGACGTGGCGACCATCGATCCACGCGGCTTCATGCAGATCACCGACCGGGCCAAGGATGTGATCAAGTCCGGCGGCGAATGGATCAGCTCCATCGAGCTGGAGAACGCCGCCATGGGCTTCCCCGGCGTGGCGGAAGCCGCGGTGATCGGCGCCCACCATCCGAAATGGGACGAACGGCCGCTGCTGGTGGTGGTGCCGAAGGGCGCACCGCCGGACAAGCGGGCGCTGATCGACTATCTGAGCGGCCACGTCGCCAAGTGGTGGCTGCCCGATGACGTGGTGTTCGTCGAGGAACTGCCGCACACCGCCACGGGCAAGGTACAGAAGACGGCGCTGCGCGAGCGGTTCCGGGACTACAAGCTGCCGACCATCTGAGGGGACTGCCATGACCAACCGCCAGTTCATGCTCGCGCGCATCCCGAGCGGCCCGCTCACGCCGGACTGCTTTCAACTGCGCAGCGGCGATATCCCCAAGCCCGGCGATGGCGAGGTGCTGCTCAAGGCGCGCTATATCTCGCTCGATGCCGCCAACCGGGCGTGGATGCAGGGCGCCACCTACCGCGCCGCCATCGAGGAAGGCACGGTGATGGCCGGCGGCGCACTCGCCGAGGTGGTCGAGTCCCGGCATCCGGACTTCAAGCCGGGCGACCTGGCGTCGGGTGATTGCGGCTGGCAGGAATATGCCGTAAGGCCCGGAAAGAATTTGATGAAGCAGCCGCGCATGGAGCCGTTGCCGCACCTGCTGAGCGTCTACGGCATCACCGGCCTGACCGCCTATTTCGGCTTGCTCGACGTTGGCCAACCCAAGCCGGGCGAAACGGTGGTGGTGTCGGCGGCGGCGGGCGCGGTGGGCAACATCGTCGGCCAGATTGCCAAGATCGTGGGCTGCCGGGTCGTCGGCATCGCCGGCTCGGACGAGAAGTGCCGCTGGCTGACCGACGAACTCGGCTTCGATGCCGCCGTGAACTACAAGGCGGGCCCAGTCTACAAGAGCCTGAAGGCCGCCTGCCCCGACGGCATCGACGTCTATTTCGACAATGTGGGCGGCGACGTCTTCGAGGCGGTGCTGTTCCAGATGAACCTGATGGGCCGCATCGCCTGCTGTGGCGCGGTTTCCGCCTATGACGGCACACCGCCCGCCCATGGCCCACGCGGCGTGCCCGGCATGTTCGTGGTGAAGCGCCTGACCGTGCGCGGGTTCATCGTCTCGGACTTCTTCGCCAAGCGGGACGAAGCGCTGGCCCAGCTTCAGGCGTGGGTGGCCGACGGCAGGCTCAAGGTATTCGAGGACATCGTCTCCGGCTTCGAGAACCTGCCGGAGGCGCTGATCGGCCTGCTGCATGGCGAGAACCGGGGCAAGCGGATGGTGAAAATCGCCTGACGGCCGGTTGAACACCGGGATTGCCATCCCCAATTGTGTCCTGAGGGAAAACTTCCGGTAACACGAGGACACCACATGGACCCGACCAAGCTGCTCGACCAATTCCTCGGCGGTGACGCCAAGGCCACTCTCGGCCAGGCCGGCGGCTTCGCCAGGGAAAAGATGGGAAACATGGGCGGCATGGGTGGTCTGGCCGGAGGCGCGGCCGCCGGCGGCCTGGTGGCGCTGCTGCTCGGCAGCAAGAAGGTCCGCAAGATGGCGGGCGGCGTGGTCGGCTATGGCGGCGCGGCGGCGCTGGGCGCGCTGGCGCTCAAGGCCTACCAGAACTGGCAGGACGGCAAGACCGTCGCCAGCGCGCCGCGTCCGACCCCGGCGGAAATCCAGCATATGCCGCCGCTCGCCCTGCCCACCGCGACGCCGGGCGCGGACGGCCAGCCGTTCGAGTTGTCGCTGGTCCGGGCCATGATCGGCGCGGCCAAGGCCGACGGCCACGTGGACGCCGAGGAGCAGAAGCTGCTGTTCGAGCAGGTGGAACGGCTTGGCCTCGACGCCGAGGCCAAGGCATTCGTGTTCGACGCCCTGTCCGGGCCGAGCGACCTGGCGGGGATCGCCACCGCGGCAACGACGCCGGAGCAGGCCAGCGAGCTTTACCTGGTGTCACGCCTCGCCATCGATCCGGACCATCCGGCCGAGCGCGCCTATCTGGAAGCGCTGGGCCATCGGCTGAAGCTGCCCGCCGACCTGATCGCCCATCTCGAGCGGCAGGCCGAAGGCGCCCTGCAGGCCGCTACCTGAGACAATTCGATAGACATCGCCTCTCCCCGATGGCCGACGAGTTCCGCGGCAAGGTCAAGGGCGTGCCGCATGGCGGCGACGGCATGTACGTCTTCGGGCTGGACTACAAGCCCGAGGTGGTCTTCGCGCCGGGCACCTGGGCCGAGTATCCCACGGACGAGGACCGGCGCGTCTCGGCCATGATGGCCGACTACTGGACCAACTTCGCCAAGACCGGCAATCCCAACGGGACCGGACTTCCCGCGTGGGGCCTGACCAGGCAGCCGACGCCGGAGACGCTCGTCATCGATGACGTCACCGCCTCGGTGCCTGGTTTCAGGAACGCGTAGCTGGGGTTTTGGTTCAGGATGTGGGAGGAGAACAACGGACTGAAGGTCGAATAGGCTCGACCTCAGGCCGCTGGCCCACAACCCGGATCGCGCGTAACATCGCCTTGGTATGGTGCCGGGATACCGGAACGCTTGTTGGGAGGGTGGCATGACCAGTGTCGTGCGGGGCAATCTGAACTTCGCGACCGGTTCGAGGAGCGAACGGACAACCACCGAAGGTCAGGTGATCGTTGTCTATGATTGCCTGCCACCGCCGCGCGGCAGCCGTAACAGGGCCAACCCGGAAATCCTCTGGCCGATCAGCGCCGTCAGCGAGTATCTGCAGGACAGCGAGGTCAGCAGGATAGTCGCCGGCGCCGACCCCAGCGGCGGCACGGGTTTTCTCGACCTGTTTACCGGAGTCTGTAAAGAGCTCGGATACTCAGCACTCGATATCGACCTATCCAACGAGCCGCCTGACTGGAACCAGCCCACGCCCTGCTACACGACAACGATCGCGTATGTCGTTGAATGCCAAGTGTTGGAGATGGACGTGAGGGCATCGACAACCGTGACGCTGGGTGGCGAAACCTATGCGACCGGCGATTCCGTGGCCAGCTTCAGGGTGTCGGTACCGGTTCGATACAAATTCATTCGCTGGTTCGAGCGGAATTACGAATGCTGCACTCTCAAGCATCCAACCCCGCCCGCAGGCGCGACATCAACGGACTGGTATCCGGTAGAAGAGCGCGACATCAGCTTCAGCAACCCAGGCATCATCATCGGCACCGTGGAGGCCAAGCTGAAATTCTCGCACGACTACGCGGACCCGCCGCACGACCCCAACGCCGAGGAACGCGAAAGATATGAAGCTGCCATCGACGAACTGCAGCGTCACATCAAGACGCTGGGGGATCTGATCGGCCGGCTTTCAGGCACCGGTCAATAAGGCTTGCCATGCCCAGAAGGCGGCGGGGACAAAGCTCCCCGCGACGACGTCTCGGTCTGGAGCATCACGCCGCCGCGCGCTTCTTATCCAGCAGGCCCAGAATCTCCGCCGCGGCCTTCGGGATGTTGGTACCCGGGCCGTATACCGCCGCGACGCCGGCCGCGTAGAGCGCGTCATAGTCCAGCGGCGGAATGACGCCGCCGCAGACCACCAGGATATCCCCTGCGCCCTGCTTCTTCAGCTCGTCGATCAGCGCCGGCACCAGGGTCTTGTGGCCGGCCGCCTGCGACGACACGCCGACGACGTGCACGTCGGCCTCGACGGCCTGGCGGGCCGCTTCTTCCGGCGTCTGGAACAGCGGGCCCACGTCGACGTCGAAGCCGATGTCGGCGAAGGCGGTGGCGATGACCTTGGCGCCGCGGTCATGGCCGTCCTGGCCCATCTTGACGACGAGCATGCGCGGACGCCGGCCTTCGGCGGCGGCGAAGGCGGCGATGTCCTTTTGGATGGCCATGAACCCTTCATCTCCCTCATAGGCGGCGCCATAGACGCCGGAGATGGAGCGGATTTCGGCGCGGTGACGGCCGAAGACCTTTTCCATGGCATCGGAAATCTCGCCCAGCGTGGCGCGGGCGCGGGCGGCGCTCACCGCCAGCTCGAGCAGGTTGCTGTTGCCGGCCGCGCCTTCGGTCAGCGCCGCCAGCGCCGCCTGGCAGGCGGCCTCGTCGCGGGTCGCACGCACGCTTCTCAGGCGGATCACCTGGGACTCGCGCACCTTGGTGTTGTCGATGTCGAGCACGTCGAAGGGCTGCTCGCTGGACGGCTTGTACTTGTTCACGCCGACGACGGTTTCCTCCCCCCGGTCGACGCGCGCCTGCTTGCGGGCGGCGGCTTCCTCGATCTTCAGCTTGGGCATGCCGCTGTCCACGGCCTTGGTCATGCCGCCCAGGCCTTCGACTTCCTGGATCAGCTCCCAGGCGGCGTCGGCCAGCGACCTGGTCAGGCTCTCGACATAGTAGCTGCCGCCGAGCGGGTCGATCACATGGGTGATGCCGGTCTCTTCCTGCAGGATGAGCTGGGTGTTGCGCGCCAGCCGGGCCGAGAAGTCGGTGGGCAGCGCGACCGCCTCGTCGAAGGCGTTGGTGTGCAGCGACTGGGTGCCGCCGAACGCCGCGGCCATGGCCTCGACCGTGGTGCGGATGATGTTGTTGTAGGCGTCCTTCTCGGTCAGCGACACGCCCGAGGTCTGGCAGTGGGTGCGCAGCATCAGCGACGACGGCTTCCTGGCGCCGAAATCCTTCATGATCCGCGCCCACAGCAGCCGCGCGGCGCGCAGCTTGGCCACTTCCATGAAGAAGTTCATGCCGATGCAGAAGAAGAAAGACAAGCGGCCGGCGAAGGCGTCCACGTCCATGCCTTTGGCCAGCGCGGCGCGGACATATTCCATGCCGTCGGCCAGGGTGAAGGCCAGTTCCTGGAGCTGGGTCGCGCCGGCTTCCTGCATGTGATAGCCGGAGATCGAGATCGAGTTGAACTTCGGCATGTTCCTGGCCGTGTACTCGATGATGTCGGCGATGATCCGCATCGAGGGCGTCGGCGGGTAGATGTAGGTGTTGCGGACCATGAACTCCTTGAGGATGTCGTTCTGGATGGTCCCGGCCAGCAGATCCGGCGTCACGCCCTGCTCTTCCGCGGCGACGATGTAGAAGGCGAGCGTCGGGATGACCGCGCCGTTCATGGTCATCGACACCGACATCTTGTCGAGCGGTATCTGGTCGAACAGGATCTTCATGTCCTCGACGCTGTCGATGGCGACGCCGGCCTTGCCGACGTCGCCGACGACGCGCGGATGGTCGCTGTCATAGCCGCGGTGGGTGGCCAGGTCGAAGGCGACCGACAGGCCCATCTGGCCGGCGGCCAGGTTGCGGCGATAGAAGGCGTTGGATTCCTCGGCGGTGGAGAAGCCGGCGTACTGGCGCACGGTCCACGGCCGGTTGGAATACATGGTGGCGCGCACGCCGCGGGTGAACGGGAAGAAGCCGGGTAAATTCTCGTCCTCCGCCATGGCCTCGAGGTCCGCCGAGGTGTAGAGCGGCTTCACGGTGATGCCTTCGGGGGTGTGCCAATCGAGATCGGACAGCGGCGTCTTCTCGCCCAGTTCCTTCTGGGCCAGCGCCTTCCAATCCTCGACGGTGGGCTTCTTCTGCTCGGACATCCCGGTCTCCCTGCGTTTCACCCGTCAGAATACCATGACAGGGCAATGGCAACCTATATGGGCGGCGGCATATCGCCAAACGGGGGCGCGTGTCAAATCGCGCCGTTGCATGGGTGATTCGCGCCGCCGCGTGGCCTATTGCGCGGCCGCCAGTCCCATGGCGGCCTGGCGCCTTTCGTTGGTGGCGGCCTCGTTCTCGTCATAGGCCCGGGCGGCCTCCAGGCAGGTCATGTCGAGGGCCGGTTCCCGGCCATCGCCCATGCGGACGATGTTGACGCAGAACCAGCCCTGCTGGCCGTGCTGCTGCAGCATGGCGCGGTGCGACGGGCTGAGGTCCGGGGCGTCCTCCTCGCGGACGACGAGGTTGTTCTCATAGGCCGGCATGGCGTCGATCTCGCCGCGTATCAGCTGGCCGGGGCATTCGGTGTCGCCGCACAGCGGCCGGGCGACGCCGACCACGTCGAGCGCCCCCTCGTTCAGCGCTGCTTCCATGGCCTCGCGGGTGCGGAAGCCGCCGGTGACCATCAGCGGCATGGTCGCCGCCGGGCGGATCGCCTTGGCGTATTCGACGAAATAGGCCTCGCGGGCACGGGTCGAGTCCTTCAGCGGGTCCTGCCAGGTCCTGGCGCTGCCGCGCTGGCCGACCATGGCCGGCTGCTCGTAGGTGCCGCCCGAGACCTCCAGCAGGTCGATGCCCGCCTCGCCCAGCCACGACACCACCTGGCGGCATTCGTCGAGAGTGAACGCGCCCTGCTGGAAGTCGGACGAGTTCAGCTTCACCGAGATGCCGAAGTCCTTGCCGCAGGCGTCGCGGGTGCCGCGGACGATCTCCAGCAGCAGCCGGGCGCGGTTCTCGATGGGGCCGCCCCAGCGGTCGGTGCGACGGTTGACCACCGGCGACAGGAAGTTGCTGAGCAGATAGCCGTGCGCCGCATGGACCTGCACGCCGCCGAAGCCGGTGGCCTTGGCGGTCTCGGCTACGTGGACGAAGCGGCGGATGATGTCGGTGATTTCCTCATGCGACAGCGGGATCGGCGTGCCGAATACCGCCTCGTTGCTGCCAAGCCGCACGTCCGACGGCGCGCGCGGGCGGGCGCTGATCGACGCCGGCTCCTGGCGGCCGGGATGGTTGATCTGCATCCACAGTTCGACGCCGCCGGTCTTGCCGGCCTCGGCGTATTTCTTCAGCGCCTCGATGCCGCCATTGCCGTCGATGGCGACGTTGCCGGGGCGCTCCAGATGGTTGCGGTCGATCTGCACATTGCCGGTGAGCGACAGCCCGATGCCGCCTTCCGCCCAGCGCTTGTAAACCGTCACATGCCGCTCGGTCGCGCGGAGCTGCGGATCGGCCAGTCCCTCGGTCATCGCCGCCTTGCACAGACGATTGGGCAGCGTGATGCCGCAAGGCAGATCGAGCGGCGTGGCAAGCGAAACTGGCATGATATTCTCCCTGTTCGCCCCGCAGAATGGCGGACCACTTCCTATCGAGTCAACGCAACCCTATCTTGATGCATCATGAAACATCATGATAGGATAGCTCCCATGACCGATATGAAGCAGAAATTCTCGACCCAGGTGGACCCAACCATCCTGCAGGAAGTGCGGGCGCTTGCCGATTCAGAAGGTCGGCAGCTTCAGGCCCTGATCGAGGAGGCGCTCGCCGACCTGATCGAGAAGCGCAAGCAAAGCACGCCGCGCAAGCATATCCTGGCCCACTACCGCACCAGCGTCGAAAAGTTCGGGCCGCTTTACGAGCGCCTCGCCAAATAGCCTGAGCCATGACCGATTACCTGACGATCGCCGATATCCTGGCGATCCACGATGACCAGATCGAGCGGTATGGCGGCTCGCATGGCGTGCGGGACATGGGCGCGCTTGAGTCCGCGCTGTTCCGGCCACAAACCGGCTACTACGCGGACCTTATCGAGGAAGCCGCCGCGTTGTGGGAAAGCCTGGCGCAGAATCACCCCTTCATCGACGGCAACAAGCGCATGGCCTTCGCAGGCACCTATGTGTTCCTCGCCGCCAACGGCCTGACCATCGACGCCGATCCGCTGGAAGCCTATGACTTCATCAACGGACTCTATGAAAACCGGGATTTTCGGTTCGAACATCTTGTCGTCTGGCTGCGCGCTCACACCACATAGGCCGCGTCACAATAATTTCTGTTGCCTGCGCCGCCTGATGGGCAAATATAGAGTCCAGATGACTCGGCTCCCCCATATATGCCCGCCGGGCCGGATAAAGGGCCACGGAGCGGGATGAAGAACGATCAGGACACAAGGCGCCTGGTCGCCGTCCTCGGTCCCACCAACACTGGCAAGACTCACTTCGCGATCGAACGCATGCTCGGGCATAGCTCGGGCATGATCGGCCTGCCGCTGCGGCTGCTGGCGCGCGAGGTCTACGACAAGATCGCCGCCATGCGCGGCGCGCACTGCGTGGCGCTGGTGACCGGCGAGGAGAAGATCGTGCCGCGCCATCCGTCCTACTGGGTGTGCACGGTCGAGAGCATGCCGCTGGACAAGGACGTGGCCTTCCTGGCCATCGACGAGATCCAGCTTTGCGCCGACGAGGAGCGCGGCCACACCTTCACCGATAGACTCCTGTACGCGCGCGGCCGCGAGGAAACCATGTTCATGGGCGCCGACAGCATGGCGAAGATCATCCGCCGGCTGCTGCCGCGGTGCGAGATCATCAACCGGTCGCGATTCTCGCACCTGTCTTATGCCGGCGCGAAGAAGCTGACCCGCCTGCCCCGGCGCAGCGCCATCGTCGCGTTCACCGCGCGGGACGTCTACGAGATCGCCGAACTGATCCGGCGGCGAAAGGGCGGCGCGGCCATCGTCATGGGCGCGCTGTCGCCGCGCACCCGCAACGCCCAGGTCGAGATGTACCAGAACGGCGAGGTCGACTACATCGTCGCCACCGACGCCATCGGCATGGGCCTCAACATGTCGATCAACCATGTGGCGTTCGCCTCGCTGACCAAGTTCGACGGCCTGCGCCACCGCGCCCTGACCAGCCAGGAGATCGCCCAGATCGCCGGGCGCGCCGGACGACACATGAACGACGGCACCTTCGGCGTGCTCAGCGACGGCATGGACGAACCCGACATGGCGCCCGAGATCATCGAGGCGGTCGAGCAGCACCGGTTCACCCCGGTCGAGAAGCTGCAGTGGCGCAACGCCGCGCTGGACTACACCTCCCTGCCCCGGCTGATCGCCAGCCTGGAGCGCACGCCCGACATCGGCGGCCTGCTGAAAGCGCGCGAGGCCGAGGATCTGACCGTGCTGAAGACCCTGGCGAACGACGCCGAGGTCCGCGACCTGGCCGGTCACCGCGCCGCGCTGTCGCGGCTGTGGGAGGTTTGCCAGGTGCCGGACTTCCGCAAGACCATGGCGGACGAACACGCCCAGCTGGCGAAGAAGCTGTTCGTCCACCTGATGGAGGAAGGCGGCAGGCTGCCGGAGGACTGGATCGCCGGGCAGGTGCGCCGGCTGGACCGCACCGACGGCGACATCGACACGCTGGCGACGCGCATCGCCCATACCCGCACCTGGACCTACATCGCCAATCGGCCCGACTGGATGACCGATCCGGCCCACTGGCGCGACGAGACCCGCAAGATCGAGGACAAACTGTCCGACGCACTGCACGAGCAGCTTACCCTGCGATTCGTCGACCGGCGTTCGGCGGTACTGATGAAGCGGCTGCAGTCGGACCAGCAGATCTTCGCCGCCGTCGACGCCCAGAGCGACGTGGTGGTGGAAGGCCATTATGTGGGGCGCCTGAACGGCCTGATCTTCGACGTCGACGAAGCGGCGCGCGGCGCCGAGGGCAGCATGCTGCTGAACGCCGCCGGACGGGCGCTGCGCCGCGAGGTGGCAAATCGGGTCCGCCGCATCCACGAGACGGGCGACACGGAGTTCACCCTGGCGACCGAGACCGGCGAGATCGTGTTCGCCGGCGCGCCCGTGGCCCGGCTGTCGAAGGGCGCCGATCCGCTCAGCCCGCGTGTCGAGGTGCTCGCCAGCGATTTCGTCGAACAGGCCGAGCGCCTCTTGGTCATGGCGCGGCTGACGGCGTTCACCGACGCCCACCTGCGCCGGGCGCTGGGACCGCTGTTCCGGCTCAAGGACGCGCTCGCCGCCTCCGACCGCGACCCGGCGGCAAAGCTGACCGGCCTCGCCCGCGGCATCGCCTTCCGGCTGGTCGAGGCGCTGGGCGCCATGCCGCGCGAGACGGCCATGGAGGACCTGCGCAAGCTGGCGCCGCAGGAGCGCTGGCAGCTCCGGTCGCTGGGCGTGAAGTTCGGCGAGGCGAGCATCTTCATCCCGGCGGTGCTGAAGCCGGGCGTGACGCGGCACCGGCTGATGTGCTGGCGCATCTTCCGCGGCCTGCGCGACCTGCCGGCCGCGCCCGCGCCGGGCACGACCTCGGTGGCGGCGACGGCGGCGCCGGACGGGTTTTACGAGGCGGCGGGATACCGGGTGATCGGCGCGCGTGCCGTGCGCCTCGACATGCTGGAGAAGGTCGCCGAGGCGGCGCGGGCGCGGCACGAGGCCGGCGCTTTGCGGGCCGACCGCGAGATTACCGCCTATGTCGGCTGCTGGGACGAGGAATTCGCCGCCATCCTGGCCCTGCTGGGATACCGGCCGCAGCACGACGCCGAGGGCGGCACGGTGTATATCCGCCAACGCAGGGAACACAGGAAACCGTCGGCGAAGGACCAGCGCCAGGAACGGCAGCGCGCCGAGCATTCGCCTTTCGCAGGACTGCAGACGCTGAAAACCGCCCTCGGCAGAGGCTAGAACGGAGACCCCATGCACGAAACCGCCCTGCGCGTCGACAAATGGCTGTGGTACGCCAGATTCTTCAAGAGCCGCTCGCTGGCGGCCAAGCACGTGCAGGCCGGAGAATTCCGGGTCAACCGACAAAGAATTTCCAAGGCGAGCGCGGTGCTGAAGGTGGGCGACGTTCTGACCTTCGCGCTGGGCGACACCATTCGCGTCATCGAAGTCGTGGCACTGGGCGACCGACGCGGACCGGCGCCCGAGGCCCGGACGCTTTATCACGACCTGGCCGAACAGGTGGCCGCGACCTGCGCCCAGGGCGCCGTCGCCGCGGCGGAATAGAAGCCGGGCTTGCGGGGAACCAGTCTGGCGTGCTACCGCCGGGAGATGTTGGAACACCTGAAAGCACTGCTGGGAGCTGGCGCCCCGAGCGCCGGGCTCGACGTCGGCGATCTGCGCCTGGCGGCCGCCGTGTTGATGGTCGATGCGGCGAGCATCGACGGTGAGTTCGGCGAGTATGAGCGCGGAATCGTCGCCAGCGTCCTGAAGCGCCATTTCGGCCTGACCGACGACGCGCTGGCCACGCTGGTCTCGCTCGCCGTCGGCAAGCGCGACACGGCCTCGGATCTCAATCGCTATACGCTGACAATCAAGGATGAATTTTCCGAGGCGCAACGCATTGAACTCGTTGAACTGCTTTGGGAAGTGGTGTATGCGGACGGCCAACTCCACGACTACGAAGCAAATCTGTTGCGCCGAATCGCGGGGTTGCTCTACGTTTCCGACCGTGAACGAGGGGATGCGCGCAAGCGGGTACTCAGCCGCCTGGGTGTGACGGAATAAGAGGCTCTAAGGAGACCGCGATGGCTTACGTCGTGACCGAAGCTTGCATCAAGTGCAAGTACACAGACTGCGTCGAAGTGTGCCCGGTGGACTGCTTCTACGAAGGAGAGACCATGCTCGTCATCAATCCCGACGAGTGCATCGATTGCGGCGTTTGCGAACCGGAGTGCCCTGCCGAGGCGATCGTGCCGGACACCGAGGACGGCATCGATCAGTGGGTCGAGCTCAATGCCAAGTTCTCGAAGGAATGGCCCAACCTGACCGAGAAGAAGGAAGCCCTCGCCGGCGCCGACGACGCCAAGGGCGAAACCGGCAAGTTCGACAAGTATTTCTCGCCCAATCCGGGCGGCTGACCCCGACGCCCGGACGAGCGCCGGGCGCATGACGGCATATGGCTATGTGTTCTGGGCACCCCCGTAGCGTAAATTCGGGGGTGCATTTTTTACTATTTTATGATAATGATCCCCTCCGCGTCGGGACACTATCGACGACAGTCGAAGCACCCTTGTCGCGGCGTTTGTCTCCCGTTTCGGTGAGAACCGGTCGTCCTTGAGACGACAGTACAGACATCACCCGGTCAATGCGGCGACGTGCCGCAGTGGGTCGGATGACATGACTGTCAACTGCTGGCAACGACCAGCACGGCCACCAACCGGGCTTTGGAGAGAAGTTGGCGAGAGAACCCATGAGCACAGTTGTCAGCAAGAAGCCCGATCCGGCGAAGAAGAAGTTCCGCAAGGGAGAGCACATCGTGTACCCGGCGCACGGCGTTGGCCGCATCACCTCCATCGACAGGGAGACGATCGCCGGCATGGAGCTTGAGCTTTATGTTATTGAATTCGATAAGGAAAAAATGACGCTTCGGGTTCCTGTGGCGAAGGTGGACCAGTTGCAGATGCGCAGCCTCGCCTCGCCGGACATCATGAAGACGGCGCTCACGACGCTGCGCGGTCGCGCGCGGGTCAAGCGCACCATGTGGAGCCGCCGGGCCCAGGAATACGAGGCCAAGATCAACTCGGGCGACCCGATCTCGATCGCCGAAGTGGTGCGCGACCTGCACCGCGCCGAGGATCAGCCGGAGCAGTCCTATAGCGAGCGCCAGATCTACGAGTCGGCACTGGGTCGTCTCGCCCGCGAGGTAGCGGCGGTGGAAAAGATCGACGAACGATCGGCCATCGAGAAACTGGAAAAGACTCTCAAGGCGGCGTAACGCAGGCGCGCACAACGCGTTTGCAGAAAGGCCCGCCACTCGGCGGGCCTTTTTCGTCGGGGACCACCTTAAATTGAGTGCGCGGGTCCCCATATGATATTAGAATTGATCCAAACTGCTCGCCACACCGTAAGAATGGTTGTCGGTTACCCGCACCACCGCAGGAGGGAGCGACAGTAGGAGGTCCGTCATGGATCTGAGCCCGCAGAGAATCGATCAGCGCCTCGTAAAGGCAGCCACGGATGCCCGCCTCCTCGGCAAGGAGGAGGAATTCGAGCTCGCCCACCGCTGGCGCGACAACCGCGACCACGAGGCGCTGCAGCAGTTGATGTCCGCTTATCTCAGGCTGGTCATCAGCATGGCGAGCAAGTACCGCCATTACGGCCTGCCGGCCAACGACCTGGTGCAGGAAGGCTGCCTTGGATTGATCCAGGCCGCCGACCGGTTCGAGCCGGAACGCGACATCCGCTTCTCGACCTATGCGAGTTGGTGGATCCGCTCGGCGATCCAGGACTATGTGCTGCGCAACTGGTCCATCGTCCGCACCGGCACCACGGCGGCGCAGAAGAAGCTGTTCTTCAACCTGCGCCGGCTGCGCAGCCTGATCGGCCAGGATACCGGCAACGACAGCGCCGCGCCGATCTCGTCCGAAACCCGGCGCCGGATCGCCACCCAGCTTGGCGTCAAGCAACAGGAAGTGGACTATATGGAGGCCCGCCTGTCGGGCGGCGACCAGTCCGTCAACGCGCCCGTCGGCGAAGAAGGCGACAGCGAGTGGCAGGATTACCTGGCCGACGACCGCGCCGTGCCGGAAGAAGCGGTGATGAACACCCACGACACGGAAATCCGTCTCGGCTGGCTGAAGGAGGCCATGGAGACGCTGACCGAGCGTGAGAAGCTGATCATCCAGGAACGGCGGCTGGGCGAGGAATCGGTCACCCTGGCGGTACTGGGCGACCAGCTCGGCATCAGCAAGGAACGGGTGCGGCAGATCGAGCACCAGGCGCTGGGCAAGCTGCGCAAGGCGCTGATGCGCCTCGTCGGCGGCGACCCGCACCGCGTCGGCCTGATCCCGTCAACCTGACGAACGGCCCATCGCACGATCAAGGGAAGGGTTCGCGCCCTTCCCTTTTCTCTTCCGGCGCCGCTTCCGGCAGCTCGAGCTGCTCGGCATGGGTCAGTTCGATCATCGGCCCGTTGTACTGTTTGAGCCAGCCGCGGACCCGGATCGTGCGGCCCTTGAGGGCTGCGGGGTCCATGCCCTGCCGCGCGAGCACCTTGCGTGCCTTCGCCGGCACCAGCACGGTGAAGTCGGTCTTCCAGTCGGCACCGAAATTGAGATAGACGCGGCCCTTCACCTCGGCCGCATCCATTACCGTGCCCTCGACCAGCTGGAACGTGTTGATCACCTTCCCTGCCCGCTCGGGCGTGACGATCGAATAATAGGGATGGCGCCAGATACCGCGCCGCGCCGCGCGCGCCTCGCGCTCCAGCGCCAGCATGTCGCCCGCAAGCGCCCGGTTGTCGGCAAAGGTATAGACCCGCGCCCAGCCGAGACGAAGCATCTCGCCCTGCAGCCACAGCCCATCGTCGCGCGCCAGATGGGCCAGCGTCCTGCCCCAGCGGTCGGTTGGCTTCGAAGCCGGGTGAAGGGTCAGCGTGCGGCCCAGCGCCATCTCCTCCAGTGCCCGTTTCGCCTCCTTTGCCAGCGGCCATTCCTTGAAGTCGGGCCGGTCGAGCGGCAGCTTGGGCGCCTGGATGCCGACCAGACGGACAGTGACCTTGTCGGAGAGGATGAGCGTGTCGCCGTCGGTCACCTCGGCGACGGTGGCGCTGCCGGACGCTTTCGAAGCCTGTGGCGGCAGCGTGACGGCTGCCCGCGCAGTGAGCGGCGCCGCCACCAGAAGCAGAACGAGAAACAGCCGGATTTTCATGAGGGCAGCGTATCACCGCGCCGCCAGGGCGTCAGGCGAAGACCGCGCCGAGAACCAGATAGGCGAGGACGATCACGACGAGGACGGGAAGCACCAGCCCCCGCAAGAATGAAAACACTGCCGAGTCCATTTCCCTCAACCCCAGAGGCCGCTTCAACATGGCGGCGCTTTCAATTCTGGATAGCGTTCGAGTTCGGCAATATTAAGGCGGCATTACGCTGGCATGACGCAGACGGCGCAGCGATTGCGAGGGTTTTCGCATCTGGCAGGTTGTCATGGCGCGAGCGTTGTCCGGGCGGGAGATTTCCGGTATCAGTCTCCCCGGAGCGCCCGTAGCTCAGCAGGATAGAGCACAGGATTCCTAATCCTGGGGTCGTGGGTTCGAATCCCGCCGGGCGCACCATTTCAGAACAATCTCAGCACCGCTCAGAGGCCGGACGCCTACCGGGAACGCCGGCAAACGGCGGACGCTGGACGTCGAGGGCCGAGGAAGGCCATCAGCGTATTGGGCTCGCCCCTCCTCACGCGACTTCTCGCCCGGTCCGAAACCAAGCCCGCGGCACAGCCGTTAGTGCGTTGCGGAGCCCGCGACCACTCTCGACCGTGCCTCGGAACCAGCCCGCCGGAGGCCCCACCTGGCGGGGCTTCTTTTTCGGTACGCGCTACCCGCCGCCGCCGGCCTCGTCGAGGATCGCGTCCGCCCGGGACCATCTATGCTCCCGGCCGCATTCGGGGCACGGCAGCGTCTGGGCGCCGAACCTGTATGATTCGAAAGTCTCCCAGTTGAGATTGATGCCGGTGTAGACCTGCTTCCCGGTGTCGGGGCACTCGATCAGCACTCTGGGCATGGCTTGGTCCTTCCTTTCGAACGACACGCCTCGCCTGCGGACGAGCATAGCATATACGTCCGGTTCCGGGCGCCGGTTCCTGGTAGGATTCGGGTAAAGAAGACAAATAACCGCACGGACAGAAACCAATTACCCTCGGCTGAGTTTAATGATGGAGAGGAAGAAAGGTTAACGACGTCATGCACGACAACATCTCATCGGAAAAGGATGCGCTCTACAGGGTCGTGCCAAATGATGGAGATCTGATCCGCAACCTGCATCAGCTATATGATTGCGTCTGCGACGAACCGGTGCCTGAATACCTGATGAATTTGCTTCAACGGCTGCCCCTGTAGCCGGCCCTGTTGGCGCCTATTGTTTTGGTTTCTATCGCATCGCGGTCGCCGCGGACGCGAGTCGGGTCGCGGCGGGCGCCACAAAACCCCGACTTCAGGCCGCATTCCGGTTTTCTTCGTCACCGCGCACTCTATAACAAGACTCGGGAAGACTTTCGCGCCGAGGACCATCATGCCCATCCGTCGTCTCTGCATTCCGCTGTTGGCCGCGACGGCCTTGCTCGCCCTGTCCGGGCCCGCCGCCGCCTGGTCGCCGGAAGGCCATCAGGTCATCGCCCGGATGGCGGCGCTGTATCTGACCAAGAACGCCAAGGCGCAGGTCGAGGAGCTACTGGGCGCAAGCGCCCCGGCCGCCATGGTGAAGGCGTCCACCTGGGCCGACGAGATCGCAGCCCGGCGCCCGGAGACCAAGGCCTGGCACTATGTCAACATTCCCATGGCCGAGGGCAAGTACAACGCCGCGCGGGACTGTCCTGGCGGCAATTGCGCCATCGCCCGCATGGCCGCCGACATGAAGATTCTGGCCGACAAGACCCAGCCGGCGGAGAGGCGCGCCGAAGCGCTCAAGTTCCTGATCAATCTGATGGGCGACATCCACCAGCCGTTGCGCTGTGTCGACGACGGACAGGACCATGGCCGCGACGTGAAGGTCCAGTTCGGCGACAGGAGCACCACCCTGTTCGACCTCTGGGAAACCGACATGCCGAAGAGCCTGCAGGGAACCGTGGACCAGGTCGTCAGCCGACTGAGCGGCAAGATCAAGCCCGAACACCGCAGGGCGTGGGCCTCCGGCAGCCTGATCAAGTGGTGCGAGGAGTCGGCCGGTCACGCCAAGGTGAACATCCACGACGATTTTCGCGGCGCCGCGCGGCTGTCCAACGGCGAACTGCTGGTGAGCCTGGAATATCCGGATGTGAAGCACCGGCTGGCATCCGAGCAGATTTCCCGCGCGGCCGTGCGCCTGGCGGCGGCGCTGAACTTTTCGCTTAAATAGGTCGGCGCGCCGTGCCGCGCTAACCCGGGAACCGTTCGAACGCCGGGAGGCCGTCCGGAATGCTGTGGAACGGCTGCTTGTCGATGGTGAAAATCGCCATCTCCGGTCCGCCGAACAGCGTGGGATCGTCGAAGGTGCCGACCTTCAGGATGACCGCCGGGAAGCCTCTGGCGCGGGTCAGGATGTGGGTGCCGCAGTTCGGGCAGAACTCGCGGGTCACCGGCCGCTCCAGGTCGGTGCGGGCGAACTGCTTCGGCTCGCCCTTGGTATAGGCGAATCCGTCCAGCGGCATGGCGACGATCACGTTGGGCGAGCCGCCCGAAATATACTGGCATTCCCGGCAATGGCACTGGGCGCGCATCATCGGATCGCCCTCGGCCACATAGCGAAGCCCGCCGCAATAGCATCCACCTTCGATCTTCATGGCATCCTCCCTGGTTTCCTGAATTCTAGCCCCGCCCGCCGCGGATTTCCATGGAGCGGATCAGGCCGCTCATGATCCGGTAGACATGGATGACGTCGCCGCGGGACAGGACGGCGCCATCCAGCCCGCGAACGACCTGCCGGACGTGGACGGCGGTGCGGCCATCGGCCTCGATCGTGTGCCCCATCGGCGTGACCGACGGATCGATCGCCGCCCATTGCCGCAGCCAGTAGTCGCGGACCGCGTCGCGGCCATAGAGCATGCCGCCCTCCCAGCCGTTCGGCCACATCACATCCGGATCGAGACGCGCCAGCACCGCTTCGATGTCGCGCGCATTGAAGGCGTCGTAGAGCGCGTCGAAATCGACCGCGCCAGTCATCCGGGGAAGCATTCAAAGGCGCTGCGGGCCATGGGCTCGCCCTGCGATATGTGGCGCGGCGCGGCGTGATGGCATCCACCCTCGATCTTCATTTTTGCCCTCCGATTTACCACCCGAGTCTAATGGCCCGCGGCGAAGAAAGCAGCCTTGCTTATTCGAGTTGGCCGCGACAGGCTACCGCTTCACGAAACTGGGGAGTGCGTGGCATGGGACAGCTTGACGGCAAGGTGGCGATCGTCAGCGGCGCGGGGCGCGGCATCGGCAAGGCGACGGCGATCACCTATGCGCAAGAGGGCGCCAAGGTCGTGGTGGCGTCGCGGACGCAGGCGACGCTGGACGGCGTGGTGAAGCAGATCACGGACGCGGGCGGCACCGCCATCGGCATCGCCTGCGACGTGGGCCACAAGGACCAGATCTTCGCCATGGTCGACAAGGCGGTGAAGGCGTTCGGCCCCATCGATATCCTGGTGAACAATGCGCAGGGCTTCGGCACCGAGGCCAACCCGCAGAAGTCGACCGTGTTCGTGTCGGTGCAGGATACCGACGACGTGGAACTGGAATACACCTTCCGCACCGGCGCGCTGGCGAGCCTGTGGGCCATGCAGGCGGTCTATCCGCACATGAAGGGCCGCGGCGGCAAGATCATCAATTTCGCCTCGGCGGCCGGCATGACCGGCGATCCGGGCAACACGTCCTACAATATCGCCAAGGAGGCGATCCGCGTCATCACCCGCACGGCGGCGCGCGAATGGGGGCCGGACGGCATCCAGGTCAACACGGTCAACCCGTTCCTGCGCACCGACGCCTGGGAGAACTGGGAGAAGGCCCGGCCCGAGGACGTGAAGAAATACGCCGATTCGGTGCCGCTGAAGCGGCTGGGCGACCCGATGAAAGACGGCGGGCCGCTGATGGTGTTCATCGCCAGCGACGCCAATTCCTACATGACGGGCCACGACTTCAATCTCGACGGCGGCTGGGAGATCCATGCATGAGCACCGACCTGATCATCCGTGAGCTGGCGGAGAAGCAGGCGATCCACGAGCTGATGGCGCACTATGCCGACCGCATCGACGCCAACGACCCGGCCGGTGCGGCGGCGTGCTTCGCCGAGGATGGGCTGGGCGTCTACTGGCAGGATTGCGTCGGCCCCAAGGCCATCGAGGAACGGCTGATCGGCATTCTCGACCGCTTCCACGCCACGTCGCATCATTTGAGCAACGTCCAGATCCGGCTGAATGGAGACCGCGCGACGGCGCAGTCCTATGTCTATGCCTTCCACCGGTTGAAGGCCGACATGGAAAACCCCATGCATTACTGGGGACGCTGGGTGGACGAGCTGGCCAAGGTCGACGGCCAATGGAAGTTCAAGCGCCGCGAGGTCGTCGGCATCGGCAGCATCAACCGGGGCGCCGACGATCTGGACCATCCGGGCCATCCGGGACGGTTGGCGCGGTAAGATTCCTTACTATTCGTCATTGCGAGCGTAGCGCGGCAACCCAGTCTCTCGACCGGGCGACCGCGTGGTGGAGAGACTGGGTTGCCGCGTCGCTTCGCTCCTCGCAATGACGGGCAATTTACCATCTGGTAATCTCCCACCGCGGCACTACCTCCTGTAGCCTTCGACCATTATTCCGCGCGTCCGTGGAAATTTTCGGGGAGCACGCCGCCACGGCGCCGTCACATGAACAAAGCCCTGACCGTCATCCTGGCCACGGTCATGCTCGATGCCATCGGTATCGGGCTGATCATGCCGATCCTGCCCAGTCTGCTGCGCGAACTGGGGCATACGTCCGAGATTTCGGCCCAGTACGGGCTGCTGCTCGCGCTTTATGCCGCCATGCAGTTCCTGTTCGGGCCGGTGATGGGCATGCTCAGCGACCGGTTCGGGCGCCGGCCGGTGTTGTTGATCGCACTGGGCGGCGCGGCCATCGACTACACGATCATGGCCATGACCGATCACCTGGCGATCATCTTCATCGGCCGCGCCATCGCCGGGATCGCCGGCGCCAGCTTCGTGGTCGCCACCGCCTATATCGCCGACATCTCGCGGCCGGATGAAAGGGCGCGCCGCTACGGCCTGATGCAGGCCTGCTTCGGCATCGGCTTCGTCGCGGGGCCGGTGCTGGGCGGACTATTGGGCGAGCTGTCGCTGCGCTATCCCTTCCTGCTGGCCGCGGCGCTCAACGGCATCAATTGCCTGGTCGGTCTGTTCGTGCTGCCGGAATCCCACCCGCCCGAGCGGCGCCGGGCTAAGCTTTCGACCCTGAACCCGTTCGCATCGTTTCGCTGGGCGCTGGGCATGCGCTCGCTGGTGCCGCTGATCGCCATCTTCTTCACCATGCACCTGGTCGGCCAGGTGCCGGGTTCGCTGTGGGTGATCTATGGCGAGGACCGGTTCGCCTGGAGCACGTGGATGGTGGGCGTGTCGCTGGGCATTTTCGGCCTGTTCCACGCCGTCGCCCAGGCGTTCCTGACCGGGCCGGTCACGGCGCGCCTCGGCGAGCGGCGGACGCTGGCGCTGGGCATCGCCTGCGACGCCACCGGCTTCGTGCTCATGGCGCTCGCGACGCAGACCTGGATGGTGCTGCCGGTGCTGGTGTTCCTGACCCTGTCGGGCGTGGGCATTCCCGCCCTTCAATCCATGGTATCGCGCCAGGTCGAGGAGGACCAGCAGGGCGAGCTGCAGGGGACGGTCGCGGGCGCCATGAGCCTCGCCTCGATCTTCGGTCCGCTGGCCGCCACGTGGTTCTACGCGGCGACGGCGGCGACCTGGAGTGGCATGGTTTGGGTGGCGGCGGCCGCGCTCTACGTTCTGGTGATCCCGGCCCTGCTGGCGATCCGGCGGAATTAGCCGCCCTCGCCAAAACCAGCGCGCATGACGCTTCCATCGGGCGCCATCCGATGCTTACATAGGAGCCGCGCAGGGGAGAGCGCGATTCAGCCCGAGGGAGAGACCATGTCCGCGCCGAATGACCATGAAGTCGTTTCCGTCTATCCGTACACGCCCGAGCAGCTCGACCGGCTGATGACCGACGCGCGCGAATGCGTGCTGATGTGGGCCACCAAAGACAACTGGCCGGTCGGCGTCTATCACTCCTTCGTCTGGCGCAACGGCCGCATCTGGATCACCTTCGCCGCCCACCGTCACCGGGCCAACGCCATCAAGCGCAACCCGAAAGTGGCGGTCGCGGTCAGCGGCGTGGCCGGCGTCGAGCCGGACTGCCCGTTGGGCTCGGCCACCGCCAAGGGCATCGGCATCTTCCACGACGACGACGAGACCAAGGCCTGGTTCTACCGGGCGCTGGCGGACAAGTCTCACCGCAACGACAAGGCGCGCGCCGACCGGTTCGTCGAGACGCTGAACTCGCCGCTGCGCACCATCCTGGAGGTGATCCCCACGCAATGGATCACCTTCGACAGCGGCAAGTCGGCCCGGCATATGGATGGCCAGCTGAACGATAACGAGTTGGGTCCGCGCCTCACGTCGGACGCCGAGCGGCTCGCCAAGTTCCGCAAGGAACGCGGCCTCGGCGAACGGTAAGCGTCATGCCGCGCCAGATCGTGCTTTACAGGGAATTCGTCCGGACCGTGTTCTCGCCCGCGTGAGCCATTAGAGGCTGGCGGTGGCGGTGCCCGGAGCGACGATGATGCAACTCACCTTGCCGCGCTTCAGCACGGTGCAGGCATCCTGCGCCTCGGTGCGGCTGTTGAAGCCGATCAGGCGCGAGCGGTAGAGCGTCTTCTTGCCGCCGGCCGCACTGACCGACGCGGTGACGTGATCGAGCGTGTCCGACAGCTTGCCGGCGACCTTCTGGGCGAACTCGCGGGCGGCGTCGCGCTTGCTGAACGCGCCGACCTGCACGGCCCAGCCCGGCGGCGGCGATACGTCGTCCGCATCGCTCTGCCCGGTTTCGATCGCGGCCGAGGCGACCGTCTTGGTCGAGACCTCGGCGATCCGGGGCGACGAGACGTCGGCCGGCAGCGGCGCGGCCAGCGAGGCCGGCATCACGACGGCGGGCTCCTGCGCCGCGAGCTGATCGTTCAGCGTCGCCATGGTGACGGCGCCGGCCTTGGGCGCGGAGTCCTCGGGGAAGCCGGCGACCTTCACCCGCATCACCGTCGGCTCGGTCTGGGCGGCGGCGATCGTAGTCGGGCCGTTCGGTTCGTCGTCCTTCACATACTCGACGCCCGGCAGGTCGTTGCCCCTGGCGCGGGAGAAGCTGGCATCCATGATCTCGCCCATGTAGCGGTCGCGCGAACTGGCGGTCGACCCACCGAACACCACGCCGACCAGACGGGTGCCGTCGCGCTGGGCGGCCGCCAGCAGGTTGAAGCCCGACAGGCCGATGAAGCCGGTCTTGATGCCGTCGGCGCCCTTGTAGTTCAGGGCGAACCGGTTGTGGGTGGTGTGGGTCACGCCCTTGTAGGTGAAGCTGCGGGTGCCGAAATAGGCATAGTATTTCGGGAAATCCCGGTGGATGGCGATGCCGAGCAGGGCCTGGTCACGCGGCGTCGACACCTGTTCCTTGTTGGGCAGGCCCGAGGCATTGCGGTAGATCGTGTTCCTCATGCCCAGCTCGCGGGCCTTGGCGGTCATCAGATAGCCGAAATCGTCCTCGGTGCCGCCGATGCCTTCCGCCAGCACGGTCGCGGCGTCGTTGGCGGAGCGGGTGACAAGGCCCAGGACGGCGTCCTCGACGGAAATCGACGAACCGGCGGTCAGGCCCAGCTTGCTGGGCGCGCGGGTTGCGGCATAGCGCGATACCGGCAGTTTGGTATCGAGGGTCAGGGAGCCATTGTCCAGCGCCTGGAAGGTCAGGTACAGCGTCATGACCTTGGTCATGGACGCCGGATAGAGCTTCTTGTCGGCATTGCGTGCGTAAAGAACCTCGCCGGTCGCCTCGTTGATGACAATGGCGCCGGTGCCGATCTTGTAGGTGGAGGCCTTCTTGGCCTTGACGGACTTGCTCTTGTGGGTGCGGGCTTCGACCGGGGGCGCGGCGGCGATACCGACCGTCAAGAGCGCGGCCAGCACCAGTACGTTCACCCTGATCAGCTTTTGCGCGAAACGCCGCCCGAATGCCTTGATCAGCACCCACAACCTCCCTTGGATCGCCCTACTCCACGAGCAAATTGACGCTAACCGAAAGAGTCTTATTTTTCGCCATGTTGTGCAAGCTAAAGTTAAAGTGAAGACTCAAGAAGCGTCACATTTGTGCCAATTTACACTGCGGCCTGCCGCGCGAGCGGCACCCAGATACCGGAACGAGGCTCCTTTCGGGTCCAGAGCGCGGCTATTCGCGGAACGCATGCACGTCGCGGCTGGGCCAGAGGAAGTGAATCCGGGTGCGGTGAATCAGCCACTCGTCGCCCTGCTTGCGATACTCGTCATCGTAGATACCGAACAGAATCAAGGGGTTCTCGGTCCCGACCGCGGTCCGCAGATCGAGCAGATACCACCGGCCGATGGCCCGGTCGGACCCTTTCAGGGTGATCCAGGGGTTCGTCACCGCGTGCATCACGTTGAAGATGCCGCCATAGCGCGACATGAATTTACGATAGTTCCTATGGATCGTTTCGCGGCCGACCCAGTCGCCGCCATAGTTCGGGCCGAACTCGCAGACCGCATCCTCGGTGAACAAGGCAGCGAGCTTGTCGACTTCGCCGCCATCGTAGTAGTGCGAGTAGAGATGGCGCGTCGTCTTGATCTTCTCGATTTCCAGCAGGTCTTCGACGGTCATCGTGTTCCCCGTTAGCGGCATCGCCGCAGATTACCGCAGGCCACACCCCGCGCCGCAAGCCTTTTCGTTCATGCGTGCTTGTTGATCCTTCACAAGCGGCCGCCGATTTGGCAGGTTGGCGCGCAAAGGAGCCAGCAATGCCTTACGATTTCCACGACAGCCTGCGCGACACCGTCGCCGCCAACCTGCAGACGTTCCCCCACGAGTTCATCGACGGCGAGGGCTTTCGCCACGCCGCCGTCGCGCTCACCATCGTGGCGGGCGATACGCCGGACGAGGGCGCGTCCATGCTGCTGACCCGGCGCACCTCCAAGCTGAACAAGCACGCCGGCCAGTGGGCGCTGCCCGGCGGCCGGGTCGACGCGGGCGAGGATCCGCTGCACGCGGCACTGCGCGAGATGCAGGAAGAGGTCAACCTGGTCCTCGACGACGGTCACTTCCTCGGCCGGCTGGACGACATCTCCTCGCGCTCGGGCTATGTCATCTCGCCCTTCGTGTTCTGGGCCGAGGATACGTCGTCGATGACGCCCAATCCGGACGAGGTCGCCTCGATCCACCGCATTCCCCTGCGGCTGTTCGAGGGTGTCGATGCCGTCCAGTTCATCGACGTCGACGGCCAGACTGAAAAGCTGCTGCGCCTGCAACTCGGCGACAACCGCATCCACTCGCCGACCGGCGCGTTCCTGCTGCAGCTCTGGGAAGTCGGCGTGAACGGACGCCACACCCGCGTCAAGCAGCACCTGCATCCCGACTGGGCCAAGTAACCTCCGGGAAAGCCGACGCTTGCGCCGGCCGCGCTGATCGTGGCTAGCTGCGGGAAAGGTTCATTGCGGAACGAGAACGGCCTTGGGACATCGCGGCTATCTGACCATCCTCGGCATCCTGTTCGCCATCCTGTTCATCGCCCTGGCGATCCATCCGGTCGACCGGGCCGACTGGCTGCTGGAGAACGCGCTGGTCGGCGGCTTCCTGCTGGCGTCCGTGCTGATCCACCGGCACTTCGCCTTCTCGAAACTGTCGGCGACGCTGATCTTCCTGTTCCTGTGTCTGCATGAGGTCGGCGCCCACTATACCTATTCGCTGGTTCCCTACGACGCCTGGTTCAGCGCCCTGACAGGCCGCAGCTTCAACGAGTTGGTCGGCTGGGAACGCAACAACTTCGACCGGGTCGTGCATTTCAGCTACGGGTTGCTGCTGGCCTATCCGGTACGCGAGATTTTCCTGCGCGTGGTCAATGTGCGCGGCTTCTGGGGATACTTCCTCCCCCTCGACGTCATGATGTCCACGTCCATGCTCTACGAACTGATCGAGTGGGCCGCCGCCGCCGGGCTGGGCGGCGAGCTGGGCATGGCCTATCTCGGCACCCAAGGCGATGTGTGGGACGCCCACAAGGACATGGCGCTGGCCAGCACGGGCGCGCTGATCGCCATGCTGGCGACCCTGGCGATCAACGCTGCGCTGCAGCGCGATTTCGCCCAGGAATGGGCGGAGAGCTTCAGGATAAGCAACGACCGTCCGGTCGGCGAGGCCGCGGTCGCCGCCCTGTTGCGCCGCCGCCGGACGGACTGAAATCAGGCCGCGGCGGGCCGGTCCAGCACGTCGTCGCGCACCGAGTTGGCCAACGCGCCGACCTGCGCGATCTCAGCTTCGGGCACGCCCAGCTCACGCAGGGTAGCGGCCAAGTTCTCGATCACCGCGTCCACATGGCCGTCGTTCAGGCCGCGCGCCACCAGGTGCCGGTGCCCGTCGCGCATGTTCTGGCCAGTATAGGCGTTGGGGCCACCCGTCACCATGGTGAGGAAGCCGCGCTGCTTGGCGCGTTGGCGCTCCATGTCCACGCCATCGAAGAAGTGCCGGATGCGGTCGTCGGCCAGTACCTTGCCATAGAACGCATCGACCGCCGCCTTGATGGCCGGTGCACCGCCTAGCCGCTTGTAGAGAGAGTCCACGTCGTCCTCCATTTGATGTATAATAGATACATCTTTAATCAATGCGGGATCGCGCTTCAAATGCGTATTCCCGTCGATAACGAAGACCCGGCCATGCGCCTGACGCAACACACCGACTATGCGCTCCGCGTGCTGATCCATGTGGGATCGAAGTCCGGCGGCGCGTCGACCATCCGCGAGATCGCCGAAAGCTACGGCATCTCCAAGAACCACCTGATGAAGGTGGCTCACAGGCTGGGACAACTCGGCCTGCTGGCGCCGCGGCGCGGGCGCGGCGGCGGCCTCGCGCTTGCCCGTGCACCGATGGAGATCAACGTCGGCGACGTGGTCCGGCGCATGGAGGAGAGCCTGGCGCTGGTGGAATGCTTCAGGGGTCCGGACAACACCTGCCCGATCGCCGGCCTGTGCCGGCTCGAGACCGCCCTCGCCCAGGCGCTGCAGGCGTTCCTCGCCGTTCTCGACGGCCTGACCCTGGCCGACCTTCTGGACAACCGGGCCGCCCTCGCGGCGCGGCTGGGGATCATTCCGCAGGCGGTCACATCGTCGTGATTGTGGTATTTGGCGCTGCATGACGCGGATCCTTTGCGCTAGGCTTGTCCTTCAGCACCCAAGCCCCCTCAAGCTGATGTGCTGACGGTCGGACGGGGAACGACTGCAGCGTTGCCCCCGTCCGGCCACACCTATCCCAGCGAATGGCACCGTATGACGGCCTGATTTGGTGGCAAAGCGCGTCCGTTCGCGATAGGCTCGCCTCATGAAGGATCATCAGCACATCGCGGAATCCCTGCGGGCACGCATGGCGCGGTTGTCCGAGCGTGTCGAACGGCTGGAGGAGGATTTGCGCCAGCCGCTGGACCCGGACTTCGCCGAGCAAGCCACCGGCATGGAAGCCAGCGAGGCCAACGAGGCGCTGGAAGGCGCGAGCCGGGCCGAGATGGCCCAGATCCGCGCCGCGCTTGGCCGGATCGAGGACGGTACCTACGGCATCTGTGTCAGCTGTGGCGAGGCCATCGCGCCGGCAAGGCTCGAAGCCCTGCCCTTCGCCCAGCAATGCATCGATTGCGCCCGCGGCCGCTGAGTTCACTGAAATCGCTGTTTCCGCGCGCCATCGTTTGCGCCGTGGACGGAATGACTTAAATCTAATCGACCATGGGCCGGGGGCGGCACCCGAATACCGAGGAGATAGATGACATGCTGAAACTCACGCGGCGCGGTTTCCAAGTAGCGGCGCTCTCCGTGGCGCTGGCCACCGGCGTGGCGACCGCCGCGCTGATACCGTCGCAGCCGGTCCTGGCGGCGTCCGAGTCCGACGCGCGGGAGCTGGTGATGTCCGCGCAGTATGCCTTCGACGACCTGACCGACAAGGGCACCAACGCGACCGTCCGTGCGCTGCTCAAGGACGCGCGGGGCGTGATGATCTTTCCGTCCGTGGTCAAGGGCGCTGTCGGCATCGGCGGCGAGGGCGGCAGCGGCGTGCTGCTGGTGCGCGGCGAGGATGGCGTGTGGAGCTATCCCGCATTCTATCACATGAGCTCGATCAGCATCGGCCTGCAGCTCGGCGGCCAGGAAACCCGCTTCCTGCTGATCCTGATGACCGACAACGCGGTGCGCAAGATCATGAGCGGCGACACCCAGTTGGGCGGCGACGTCAGCGCCGTCGCGGTCGAGAGCGGCATCGACAAATCGACCGGCACCACGACGGGCCGCCGCGACATCTATTATCACGCGGAAACCCAGGGCGGCCTGTTCGCCGGCGTCAGCCTGGAAGGCACCAAGATCAAGGCGCGCAACAAGATGGCCGAAAAGTATTACGGCCAGGAAGCCACCACCCGCGACATCCTGATCGAGCGCCGCGCCGCCAACCCCCAGGCCGAAGACCTGCGAACCACGGTCGCCTCTCAGACCGGCTATTAGTCCGATGGCCTGTCCTGCATTCGGGTAAACCGCCTGAATGCAGGATGGCCTAACCCGGATTTCTCACCCCGCCGATGATTGTTGATTTGAGGTTGTCGAGGGTTGTGCGGGTTGGCGGATGGGCACGACCAGACCACCGGCGAGATTGCCGCTGGTTTTTGTGAGTT
>JALHLV010000035.1 GCA_022844405.1 Sphingomonadales bacterium
ACCAGCAGCGGAACGACTTCATCCACACCTTCGTCAGGGACTACAATCGAACCAGACTGCGATGCCTCGGACACAAGGCACCTGCCGAAATCTTGGCTAACCTTCCGGGACACAACACGAAGGCCGGGACCCAGACTTGACAGTGCGGCGCGCTTCGCGCCGGTCTTTCCGTAAGTAAGGCCTGGGTCCCGGCCTTCGCCGGGATGACGATTGAGTGGGTGGCGGGGCCAACGGAAAAAGGGGCGCCGAAGCGCCCCTTTCCCGTCCTGTCTGTTGGCCTATTCCGCCGCGATGGCGCTGGACCGCTTCGGCGCGGGCCGCTTGCCCTCGATGTATTCGTCGATCACCTCGTGATAGCGCCGGATGCGGTGCTCCTGCTTGGCCAGGTACACGCCCTTGTAGGCGCGGCTGCGGAAGCCGAGCTGCTGGCCGGTGGTGATGCCCATGTCCTGGTCGATCAGGCCGCTCAGGCTTCGATCCAGGTACTGAAACACCTCGTGCTCGACATCCGCGTCGCGCTCGACCGGGCCGTTGATGGTCATCACCGGCGTGGTCAGGCCTTCGGGCGCCGGCGCGTACCACCAGTTGTCGAACAGGCACTGGCCGGGATCGGTCGCATGCGGCCGGGCGCGCAGGAAGTGGAAGCCGTCGGCCCACACCGACACCGCGAAGTTGGGGAACAGCGTGTAGTGGTAGGTGTCGGTGAGCTGGTGGTCCTTCAGATTGTCGAACTGGGTGTAGCCCATCTCCTTGCCCTTGACGCGCATGGCCTTCTGCAGCGCCTCGCGGGTTTCGAACTCGCGGCCGCCGCGGAAATCGTCCGGGTTCAGGCCCCACTGCTCCAGCATGAACGCCAGGCCCGGCTTCAGCAGTTCCTCGTCGCCGCGCTTGGCCAGCGAGTGCGACGGCGTGCCCGACTGCATCCACATGCGGTTGTGGCCTTCCTCCGACATGTCGAACTGGGTCCACCGGTAGTTCTCTTCCACCACGCCGTCGACCTGCGGATGGACGGTCGGCAGGTGATAGGACTCGTTGAAATTGTCCAGGATCACCTTCCAGTTGCACGGCACCGTGGCGGTCAGCGCCAGGTAGCGCTTCCAGGTGTGGATCTCGTAGGCGTTCCAGTCGTCCCAGATCGGGCCGAGGAATTCCTTCAGCGACACGCAGTCCGGGTCCATGTTGACCCAGATGAAACCGGCGAAGGTGTCGCAGGCGATCTCGTTCAGGGTCAGCTTGCCGCAGGGATCGCCCTCGGGGAAATCCTCGGGATCGAGCGCAAAGGTCAGGCTGCCGTCGATCTCCCAGCGCCAGCCGTGATACGGGCAGGTGAAGGCGTCGACCGTGCCCAGCTCGTTGAACACCAGCCGCGCGCCGCGGTGCTGGCAGACGTTGTAGAAGGCCCTGATGGACATATCCTGCTGGCGCACCATCAGGATCGATTCGGGGCCGACCTCTTCCTGCTGGTAGTCGCCCGGCTCGGGAATCTCGTCCTCGCGGCCCAGCAGCAGCCACACCTTGGTCCACATGTTCTCCCACTCCTGGTGGAAAAACTCCTTCGAGTGATAGCGATAGCCCGGAATGATCTGGCCCTTCAGTTGCGGATCGGGCCACTTCTCGGCGGGCTGTGCGTACCAGCTTTCGGTGCGGGCGGTCATATGGTCAATCTCCCGGTTTCGGTCGTGGGCTTCAGGCCGGGTAATATGACATATGTTCAGGCAAACAGGCGAGTCCGCCTGTTACAACGCGGCGGCCTCGGCAACATCGCGGATGCGCCGCATGACTCGGCTGTTGTTCTGGTGGATCGCCCAGCGTGCGATCGGTATCCAATAGGACAGCGGTTCCAGATACAGTTCGTGGTTGGTTCGTTCCACTAGCCTTGTCCGTCCACCCACTAGCGGCACAAGTTCGAACGTGGTTTGGGTCATCCGGAAGTAGCCGGTGACGTGCGGTGCGTGTACATGCCTGTAAGGGCTGAGCTCACGCAGAGCCGGAATGTCGTTCAGCACCGCCAGAGTCAGCTTGCGTCCAGGCTGCCATTCGGTGACGCGCTCATAGGCAATGCCGGTGGAGAAAACGCCTTTTCGGGTCGCGCCGACGCCTTCGCCGATCACCTCGCCGCTGATCGGATACGCCACGCCAAGCCTGGAAGCAAGCGTGCGATCCTTGTCCAGGCGATCCATCCGCAGCAGCGTACTCCAAACCGTCTCCGGACTAGCATCGATCTCGATTTCCTCACGTGTGCCGAACGCTGCCAGACTGGCGGTCTGCTGTTCGACGAAAAATAGCAGGGGAAGGACGGCAAAGCACATGACCGGAGGAGAACGCCGCCCTCCGATTCCCATCACGCTTCGGGCAAGCAGGGCGCCCAGTCCCGCAAAGGGCAGGGCGATGGGCGCAGCCATGACCAGGCATACGGCGCCCTCAAGGGCGGCCAACACCAGCGCCACGCCGCCAAGTGCACAGGCCCCCATGGCCAGAAGGAATGTCTCGCGCGAGTTGATGAGGTGATGCCGGTTGGCGATATAGCCGGTCACCAGTCCCACTAGGAACGGCGTGCAGACGAAGACGCCCCAGCCATAGGTGCCGAATGCCAGCGCGCCCAGCGCGACCGCCACGATCGTCAGGGCGATGCCCGCTATGACGCCCTGCGTCGCCACCGCCCAGTTCAGCAAACCGGAATGCGGTGCCTCGGGCGGCGTGTCCGACTGCCGCGACGGAACGAAGGACAGGATGATCCATGCAAAGACTTGGAGTCCGGGGACAATGGCCATGGAGGCGATCCAGCCGTCGATTCCGGCATCGGCGGCACGACGGAACGCCAGGAAGGCGAGGCCGGCCGTCACCGCCAGCGTATAAGCCATCCACAAGACGGCGAATTCGGGCGAGTGCGACTGTGTGACCAGTTCCCGTATCGGCGCAAGCGCGAACAGGAAGTCCCGCTCGGCCCTGCCCCGAATGTCAACGACGAACAGCGTCACGGCATGCTGGGAGAGGAAGAGGGCCGCGAACAGGATGCCGAACGGTAGCCGCGACATTCTTTGATGGAGAAGCGGGATGCTTGGCATGGCGTCACCCGATTGTCAGGCGCAGCGCGCCACAGACGGGGCAGCCGCCACCATCGCTCGGCAATCGCCGCAACTCCCGCCTGGCAGGCAGGTCGTCGGGCGTGACGATGTTCGATGCCAGGCCCAGGAACTCGAATGACTTGATCAGCCACCAGCCCGGGTCGGCCTGGCCGGGGAACAGACCCAGCTTGGCCGAGCCGGGGAAGGCGTGATGGTTGTTGTGCCAGCTCTCGCCCATGCTGATCAGACCGGCGATGGAGACGTTGTAGCCCTGTGCCGCCGCGCCCTCGACCACCCAGCTCTGGCCGCCCTCCCGGTGGGCGAAGTGGCCGACCAGCCAGTGGCCGGTGACGCTGACCGCCACGCGGGCGCAGATGCCCCAGACCACCCAATCCACGCCGCCGACGGTGAAGAACAGCACCGCCCACGGAAGCTGCTGCAGCATCCAGGTCCGCTCGACCACCGCATAGAAACGGTCGGCGGCGAGCCGTGGCTCCAGCCGGAACTCAGGCGGCCGGTCGAGCGCCAACTCGCAGTGGAGCTGCCACCACGCGTCGTGCCAGAAGCTTTTCCGGTGGCAGAAGAAGTCGTGGCACTGGCGCTGGCGCTGCGCCCAGTCGCGAAAGTCGTGGGTGCGGATCATACCGATTGGACCGGCCATGCCGACCAGCGTGCCGAGATAGACGCAGGCCCGCTCCAGCCACAGCGGGCAGCGGAAGCTGGAATGGATCAGCCGCCGGTGCATGCCGACCGAATGGCCGAAGCACAGTGTAATGGCGCTGGTCACGCAGAAGAGCAGGAACGCGTCCCAGGAGAAGTAGATCGGCCCCAGGATAAGTGCCGCGGCGGTCATGCCGCCGATCCAGAGTGATTTCGCCGGCGACCAGCGGACACGGCCGTCTCTGGCGTTGCAGCCCGTTGGCGCGACAATGCGTTCCGAACCTGATACGAGCGTCATGGAAATCCCCTCCAGAAAATTGGTCAGGTATCGCGGCTGCGCTTGATGCGCGAACTTTCCTTCTTCAGCGGTCGTGAAACGGGGCACACGTTCTGGACGAAGCCGTTCAGCGTGTTCACCAGGTTCTCGCGCACCAGCGCGTAGTGGACGAACTGGCCGCGCTTCTCGCTGCGCACCAGCCCGGCGTTCTCAAGAATCTGCAGGTGCTTGGAGATAGCGGGCTTGCTCATGTCGAAGCGCGCCGCGATCTCGCCGGCGGTGAGGTCGACCTTGGCCAGATACGCCAGGATCTTCCGGCGCGGCGTCGACGCGAGGGCTTCGAAGACCTTGTCCATGGTGCTTCCAAATAATTAACTATTTAGATAAATACTCCGTTAGTTCATCGGTGTCAACGATGCCCGGTGACGGGCGGCAGCCGCTTCGCTATCATCGGCATGGAGCGCGGCGATCGGCAGGCAAGGGGAGCAGGTTCGCATGCCAGGGGAGTCCGGCGAGCTGGGGCCGATGCTGAAGGCGCTCGAGCGCACCCGCGACACGCAAGAGGCGGTCGCCATCGCCAAGCAGATCGGCGCCGTCATCGGCCTGCCCTATCCGTCGTGCATCGCCGATTACTCCGATCCGCTGCTGACCCGCGCGCCCGACGGGCGCACCTACGCCGAGCTGTTCGGCTGGGCCGCCGACTTCCGCGAGGACTGGGAGCGCAACCGGCTGAACCTGATCAGCCCCATCGCCAATGTGTGCCGCTATTCCAACAAGCCGTTCATCTGGCGGGCCAAGGACATGGTCGCCATGACGCCGCTCGCGGGCGGCGCGCGCGGCAAGCACTGGCACCTCACGCCCGAGCGCCAGATCGCCGGCGGCCTGACCATTCCGGTGCATCTGCCGCTGGGCCGCGTGGCGTCGTTCGGCTGGGTGGCGCGCACCGAGGACCGGCCGTTCGAGGACGTGCTCGCCGATTATTCCACCCAGCTCCGCATGGCGGCGATTCTGTTCATGGATATCGTGGTGGCGCAGGGAGCCGACATGCCGCCCGTCACTGTCGGCGCGGGCGATACCGGCCTGTCCGAGCGCGAGGTGGAGTGCCTGTCCTGGGTGGCGCTGGGCAAGACGGATTCGGAGATCGCCACCATCATCGACCGGTCGGTACCGACCGTGCGGTTCCACCTGGAAAACGCCATGAAGAAGCTCAACGTGCACAATCGCACCCAGGCCGCGGCGCTCGCGGCGCAGGCCGGCATTCTCGGTCCGCTCGTTCAGTAGGGCGAGGCTTCCTGCCCGCCCCGGTTTTGCTTGTGTCCCCCGGCCAAACCGCCGATGAATACGGCCGCGAAAGAGCCAGTCTGAAGGGACACACCGATGGATTTCCAACTCAGCCCCAGGGCGAAAGAGCTGCAGCAGCGTCTGCTCGCCTTCTTCGACGAGCACATCTATCCGAACGAGGAGACCTACGACGCGCAAATGGCGGCGTTCGGGTCGAACCGCTGGCAGATTCCCCGGATCATCGAGGATCTGAAGAAGACGGCGAAGCAGGCGGGCCTGTGGAACCTGTTCCTGCCGCACAGCGGCACCGTCGAGGGCCTGAGCAATCTGGACTATGCGCCGCTGTGCGAGATCATGGGCCGGGTGAGCTGGTCGTCCGAGGTGTTCAACTCGCTGGCGCCCGATACCGGCAACATGGAAGTGCTGGAGCGCTACGGCACCGTCGAGCACAAGGAAAAGTACCTGAAGCCGCTGCTCAACGGCGACATCCGCTCGGCGTTCCTGATGACCGAGCCGGACGTGGCCTCGTCGGACGCGACCAACATTTCCACCCGCATCGAGCGCGACGGCGACGACTACGTCATCAACGGCCGCAAGTGGTGGAGCTCGGGCGTCATGGACCCGCGCTGCAAGGTCTACATCCTGATGGGCAAGTCCAACCCGGATGCGCCGACCCACCTGCAGCAGTCCATGATCCTGGTGCCCGCCGGCGCGCCCGGCATCACCATCGAGCGCCACCTGCCGGTGTTCGGTTTCGACCATGCGCCCAAGGGCCATGGCCAGGTGCTGCTGGAGAACGTCCGCGTGCCGGCGTCCAACATGCTGCTGGGCGAAGGCCGGGGCTTCGAGATCGCCCAGGGCCGCCTCGGCCCGGGCCGCATCCATCACTGCATGCGCGCCATCGGCGTTGCCGAGCGGGCGCTGGAGAAGACCTGCAAGCGGCTGGTCTCGCGCACGCCGTTCGGCAAGAAGCTGTCCGAGCAGTCGCTGTGGCAGGACCGCATCGCCGACGCGCGCACCGAGATCAACATGTGCCGCTGGCTGGTCTATCACGCCGCCTGGAAGATGGACATGGAGGGCAACAAGACCGCCCGCTCCGACATCGCCCAGATCAAGGTGGCCTGCGCCCGCATGGCCTGCAAGGTGGTCGACATGGCCATCCAGGCCCATGGCGGCGCCGGCGTGACCACCGATTTCGGTCTGGCCGCGGCCTATGCCAACGCGCGCACCCTGCGCATCGTCGACGGCCCGGACGAGGTGCACAACCGCACCATCGCCAGCCTCGAGCTGAAGAAGTACTCCAACCGCGTCTAGCAGCTGAGAAAGGGCGCGGCCGGCGCGCCCTTTTCATCGCCGGTCATTCCGCCGGATGCTTCGGCCGCCTCCACGGCCGCAGGCGACGGACGGCGTGCCTCAGCGCCGAAGCGACCACGCCAAACACCCCGTCGCCCCTGCGCGGCCGCCAGCGCCGCCCGCCATCCCATTCGAGGACGGAGGGTTTGACCGGATGATAGAGCATGTCCCGCTGCGGAAAGCGCCCAGGCTCCTCGTGGAAGTAGACGGGCATGGACGGTCGCCACACGAAGGTGCCGGGCGACAGCCTCTTGTCGGCCGGCGTGTTGCAGTAGTTTCGGCCCTTTCGTTCGGGAGGGCAGAAGCCGAGGGTGCCGCCGATGTCCTCGATGGTGAATCCTCGGGCGAGTGCGAACGTGGGAACGATGTACTCGTAATGCCCCTCCCATCCGGGCGCTCCCACCTCGGCGGCGTAGGCCTCGAGGAAGCGGCGCGAAAGACGCATGATCGGGTTGAACGCCCTGTGAGCAACCTGGTGCGGCGCCGGGGACCGGGCGGTGTGCCAGTGCCACCAGCGCGGGGTTTCCCGCATGGACGCGATGGTGCTCGTCAGCAGGTCGGCGTCATTGGCGGCGAACTGGTCAAAGAAGCGGCGCCAGTCGCCCGAATAGTCCACGTCGTACTCCATGGCCCAGACGAACGGCGCCTTCAGCTCCAGGGCGCCAGGGACGATCACCACGTCCATGTAGCCGCCCTGGACACCGCCGTTCCTGATCATGCGTGCATGGCGGTCGGGCATGCAGGCGGCCGCGCGATCGGCGCCGCTCGCTGCGTCGTCGATGAAGTGCCACTCGATCAGGCCCTTGGTGTCACCAACCAGCCGCTCGAAATGGCGCTCGATTCTGGAAGACTGGACGTGGCTGAGGAACAGACCCTGTGCCGGAGAGATGGCGTCTCCGGATCGAGTTTCATGGCCGCCATCTGGCTTGATGCCCGGCAATGGTCGCTTTCCTTACCGTACACCGAATTGTGGGCTGACTGCGACCACCGTTAGGGCTGCTATGTGGTGCGCGTCGTCCGCACGTCCGGCGGGTGGCGGTTCGACCGCATCCGTCTGGTCGTGTGCGGCGAACATAGCGGCGCCCGCGTTGGCGGGCAACGCCGCAGACCCTGGCCGCCCGTATTCCGAGCGCGGGACGAAACATGGCTCGATCGCCTACTCGCTTTCGCCGGTCTGGGTTTCCTCGAACAGCGCCGCCACCATCTTCTTCAGGTGCTCGCGCAGCGCCGTGTCGGTTTCCTCATCCGACAGGCCCAGCGTCTGGCGGAACGCCATGCCTTCCAGCACGTAGTTCACCAGCGTGCCGCCCAGCCGGAACTTCTCCTTGTCGTGCTGCCACTCCGGCATGATCACCGCGGTGAGCTGCCGCGACTTCTGCCGGAACTGCCAGTACTGGCTATTGACTAGGTCGCCCAGATGCGGGTCGGTGCGCGCCGCCATGGCGATCTCCAGGAACGCCACATAGGATGAATCCTGCACGAAGCCCCAGAGCGCGTCGATCCGCCGGCCATGCAGCTGATCGTCCGACGGTTCGGAGGGACCACGCGCATAGGATTGTTGCAGCTCGATCTGCTGCTGGAAGATGAACTGCAGCGCCGCCTCGATGGCCGCGGATTTGGACTCGAAATGATGTTGCATGGCGCCTTTCGACAGGCCGGCCTTGCGCGCCACCTGGCCAAGCGTCAGGTTCGAATACCCGTATTCGGCGAGACACTCGACGATGGCACGCAGGATGCTGTCGCGGGTGAACTCGCTCTTGGTGGTCTGCCAGTGCTCCGGGTCCGAGTTCTCCTTCGCCTGCTGCAATGCAAGCTTGCGGCGCTGCCGCGAGTCGAGCTCGGTGGTGCGGCTGCCGTCGGAACCCGAATCCCTGTCCCGGCGGGCGAACGTCGCGCCATGCTGTCGAACGTTCGCCAGATCCCCCATGGCCATGAACGTCTTCCTCCCCTCAGTTATCGGTCACATGCTATGCCGCAATCAACATTCCGTCCATAAGAGATGCATTTTTCTTGATGGGTCCAACGGCCTCCCCGGCAATGACGAGGCCGCTGGATACACCATCAAGGAACTGATTATAATGGGATTTATAGGATCTCACATCGACGAGAAAGCAATCACGTTTGTCTTATTGTTTTGTGTGGGCCTGCTCGCGGCGCCCCTCGCTGGCGCGCGGGCGAGCGTCGATACGCTGCTGGCGCGGTGTGCGATCAGGGCGCCATCGACCCGGACATCCGGCGTCATGCGGATGCGGCCGGACGAGTATCCCTGGGCATGGCCGCCGCGCCCGCGCGTCACCCTCCACCGGCTGGAAAAGCGCCCTGCCTTCGGCTATAGCGGTCCGGATGCACATTCGTTTTCTGACGGCGCGTCTGAACGGAACGGCGGGCGCCGGCGCCTATGACAGCCACCTGATCGAAGCCCTCGCGGCCCGCGGCCACCGGATCAGCGTCATCGTGCGCGCCGGCCAGGGGCAGGATGGTCCGGTCGCGGTCTATCCGCTGCCGGTCGCGTCGCTGGCCGGCGGGCCGCTCGGGAAATTCGACCTGCCGATCTCGCTGATGCGCGGGCGCCGCGCCGTGCGGCGGCTGTCATGCCCGGCGCCGGACGTCACCATCGCCTCCGAGCACCTGTTCCTCCGGGGGCATGCCGCGAAGTTCCGCCGCCGGCCCTGGGTCTATTTCCCCCATGCCTTCAGCTACCCCGATGACGTCGAGCAATTCACCGTGTCCAAGCTGCATCACCGCCTGTCCATGCGGGCGGCGCGCCGGTTGCAGCGCTGGGCCGTGGCACACGCCGATACGACGGTCAGGCTGTGCCGGACCAGCATGGAAGGCATCATGGAGCAGCTGTCCATCGAGGACATGGGACGCTTCACCCTGGTCACGCCGGGGACATGGACCGAGGCCACGCCCAGCCGCCGCGATCCGTCCGCGCCGCTCCGGCTGCTGTTGGTCGCGGACGGCCTGCACCCGAGCACGCGCGTCGACCTGGCGATCCGCGCCGCGCTGTCGCTGCCGGCCGGGTCGCGCTGGGAACTGCATATCGTCGGCGATGGCGACGACCGCACGATCTACGAAACCCAGGCCGCCGATGACGGCCGCATCCTGCCGATCCATTTTCACGGCGCCCACGACGACCTGAGCCCGTTCTACGGGCGATGCGACTTGCTGCTGTTCCCGTCGCGGCTGGAGCATATGGGGCTCGTGCTGACCGGCGCCATGAAGCACGGCCTGCCGGTGCTGGCGCTCGACAGCCGCATCAAGGGACTGCACACCGCCAGCAACGAGATCATCGACAATGGCGAAACCGGCTGGCTGGCGGACTCCGACGCGGCGTTCATCGCCGGCGTGCACCGGCTGGTGGCCGATCCGGAGCCGGTCGCGGCGGCGGGCGCGCGCGCCCACCTGGTGGCCAGCCAGCGCTTCGCCTGGCCACGCCACGTGGACCGCTGGGAAGAGGTGCTGCACGAGATCGTGGCGCGCTCCCGGTGATCCCGGGGCCGGGCCGGGCACCCAATGGCATGGATTTTGCTGGAATTCAGCTATCTCGGGGCGTCGATCGGGCGAGAATATGGAAGCGGCGGATTCCGTCGAACAGCCAGGCCATTCGAAAGTAGGGACGCTTTCCATCTCGGCGCGCGCGGAGATCGAAGGCAACCTTCGTCGTGTTCATGACCAGTTTTTGGGCAATCGCGAGGGAAAAGTAGCCGACTACATCCCCGAACTGGCGAAAGTGCCTCCGGACCAGTTCGGCCTCGCCATCGCCCTGACCACCGGCGAGGTGATTGCCGTCGGCGATGTAGACTCGCGGTTCACCATCCAGTCCACCTCCAAGGCACTCACCCTGGCGTTGCTGCTGGACACCGTCGGCCACCAGGAGACCCTGCGCGTCGTCGGCACCCAGCCGAGCGGCGATCCGTTCAACGCCATCACCCTCGATCCGTCCACCAACCGCCCGTTCAATCCCATGGTCAACGCCGGCGCCATCGCGGTGAGCGGCCGGCTGCTCGAGGCGCTGGGGCCGTCCGCCTTCGACCAGATACTCGAACATTTCAGCCGGGCGGCGGGCCGTGAGCTCACGGTGGACGAGAACGTCTTCGAATCGGAGCGCGTCACCGGCCACCGCAACCGGGCGATCGGCCATCTCCTGCGCGCCGCCGGCGTTTTCGATCTGCCTGTCGACGACGTGCTCGACGTGTATTTCCGGCAGTGCTCGATCCTCGTCACGGTGACCGACCTGGCGGTCATGGGCGCGACCCTGGCGAATATCGGCGTCAATCCTGCCACCCGCCGTGCCGTCTTCGGCGTCGACGCGGTGCGGGACACGATCTCGATCATGTTCACCTGCGGCATGTATGACGGCGCCGGCGACTGGGCGTGCAAGGTCGGGGTGCCGGCGAAAAGTGGCGTCGGCGGCGGCATCATGGCGGTGCTGAACCGGCAACTGGGCATCGGCGTGTTCTCGCCGCGCCTGGACATCGCCGGCAACTCGGTGCGCGGCAAACTGGTCTGCCGCAGCCTGGCAGATGAGCTGGGGCTGCACACCTTCGACTGGACCAACATGGGCTCGAGCTTCCTCAAGGCCCTCGGCGTCGGGTAACGGAGGGTATCAGTCGCCGGTCGCGATGAACCGGCGATCCTCGCCGTCGAGCACCACGCAGGTCAGCCGTCCGGAATGGTAGGCGCCGGTGTCCACCGAGATGCGGTGCGGCAGGTCGATGGCCTCGGTGACCTGCGAATGGCCGTGCACCACGCACAGCCCGCCGAAGGCACCGGCGTCGAGGAATTCGCGCCTGATCCACATCAGATCCTCGGGATCCTGCCGCTCGACGGGCACCCTGGGCCGGATGCCGGCATGGGCGAACAGGTAGTCGCCCGACCGGTGGCTGAGCGCCAGGCCGTCGAGGAAGGCATGATGCGCCGCCGGCATGGCCTCGCGCAGCCGCAGCGCCACGGCAGTGAAGTCGGCCGCCCTGCCGGCCAGCCCTTCGCGAATGCCGTAGCTGACCACGGTCATGATGCCGCCGGTGTCGAACCAGGCGGGGCCGATCTCGGGCGCGTCCAGGAAGCGCTTCCACAAATCTTCGTGATTGCCCTTGAGGAACACCGGATCGAAGCGCCGATCGACTGCCTCCAGCATGAAATCGATCACGCCGGCGCTGTCGGGTCCCCGGTCCACATAGTCGCCGAGGAAGACGATGACGCAGGGGCCGGCCGCGTCCGCGGCATCCTGCTCGATCCGCCGGTAGAGCGCGCGCAGCAGATCCAGCCGGCCATGGATGTCGCCGACCGCGTAAATCCGCGCCGTCCCGGCAGGCCGGGGGGCCGCGGCGCGTCTGGAGCGGAACAGGTGGTTGAGCATGATCTACAGTTGGGTCTGACGGCGCGTCATGTCCAGCGGCATGTCGTGGACGGCCGATCGGCGGGGCGGTCGCCGCCGGCGCCTAACAAATGCCATCATTCCTTGAACCCTTAGGGCGACCCAATACCAGTGAGCGCCGGATGAAGAACCGGGGCCGTGACCGGATTTGCCTTGAGCCTCAATCAGCTTCCCTTCTACATCCTGTTGGCCGCGGTCTGTCTGTCGCCGCTTCCATTCGGCGCGGTGCAGATCGGCGCCTGGAGCCTTCTCGCGTTCGTCGTCGGGCTGGTGACCGTGTGCTGGGCGGCGGCCGCGGCGCTGGGCGCGGGTCCCGATGTCCGTGTGCGCCGCCTGACATGGCCGCTCGTCGCGTTCCTGCTCGCCGTGGCCTGGATCGTGTTCCAGCTCAGCACGCTCGCACCCGCCTCGTGGCACCATCCGATCTGGGCCATGGCCGGCGAGGCGCTGGGCAAGCCGCTGGCCGGCCGTGTCGCGATCGATCCCGAAGCCGGCCGGTTCGCGCTGATCCGGCTGCTGAGCTACGCCGCCATATTCTGGCTGGCCGTCCAGTACGGCGCCGACGCGACGCTGGGCGAGCGGGCGCTGCGCATCCTCACCGTGACGGGCGCGGTCGCGGCGGGCGTCGGCCTGCTGATCTGGGGCGCCGGCCTCTCCCACCTGCTGTGGTTCGACGAGGGCTTCGTGGCGGTTCAGACGCGCTATGGGTCGCGCCTGGCCATGCCGTTCGTCAACCCCAATCACCTGGCGGCCTTCGCCGGCATGGGACTGATCTGCGCCGTCGGGCTGCTCGCTGGAGAGACTCGCGGGCTGTGGCGGCCGGAGACTGCCTGGCGCGAGAAGCTGCGGCGGTTCTTCGTCACGGTCATATCGCGACAGTGGCCCCTGCTGGTTTCCGTCATGGTCTATGCCATGGCCGTCCTGCTCAGCCAGTCGCGTGGCGGCGCGCTGGCATTGCTCTTCGGGCTGCTGGTGCTGGGGGCGGCGCTGGTCCGGCGCAGGAAGCCGCGGTTCAGCCAGATCATGGCGGCCATCGTGCTGGTGGCCGTCGTGGCCGGCGTGCTGTTCGCGCCAGCCGTCGACCGGCTCGCCGACCGGATCGGCGCCGTCGAGGCCGAGGCCGGCCAGCGCATGGAGATTTACCGCAATGCCGGCAAGGCGATCGAGGCGTCGCCGCTCCTGGGCTACGGCTATGGCGGGTTTCCGGCGCTCTACCGGATGTACGACCAGCAGGACATCGCCGGCGTGGTCGACTTCGCCCACAGCACGGTGCTCGAGAACGTCGTGGAGCTTGGGATACCGGCCGCCGCGCTGCTCTACGGCGCCATCCTGTGGACGGTCATCGCCTGCTGGCGCGGCGCCGGCGACAGGCGACGGGACCAGCATATCCCGGCGCTGGCGGCGGCGGTCGCGGCCCTGGCGCTAATACACTCCATGGTTGATTTTCCGCTGCAGATTCCCGCCATCGCGGCAACGTTCTCGCTGATCCTCGGCGTGGGGTTCGCGCAGTCCGTTAGTTCGAAAAGTTCCTAACCTATTTATTTCAAAATGGAAAATAAATTTCTCGCGATCAAAATTTGCTTTCTGGGTTTTCGCACTGCGAAAAGCGTGATACAACCGTAAGCATTGTTGGGCATCTGAAAACTGTGAGGCTCGTTATGGCAACATCCTTTACGAGGCTGATCTATGCTATTGGGTTTGGGGCTATATCGACGGTAGGAGCGGCGCACGCTGACGAAAACGCGCTGCCGCCTCCGCTGGCGCAACAACTGAGTGCTCTGATACAGGGCTCTGTGGGTGGCAACATCGACCCGGGAATCTTCGCACTTGCAGTGCAAAACCCCGGGTTCTCGGACGAGATCGCCTGCATTTCGGTGCAGTTCTTCGGTCAACCCGAGACCATCGAGCAGCAGATTCTTCAGGGTATCTCGGATCCCGAGCAACAAGCCGCTGTGAGCACCGCCGTGTCGGCATGCTCCCAGAAGGATGTTGCCGGTGGGTATGGCGTGGCGATCGCGTCATTCAATCAGGGAATCATCGGCGGTGACGTCAACACGTTGTCCAACACGCAGGACAACGCGTCGCCCGTGTCGCCGTAGGTCTGATCAGGCACCCACCGAACAAGAACAGATTAGGGAGCAGGCTTGCGTTTGCCTGAAGCAAATATGTTGCGTCGGACACGGAAGTGTTTGGTGGCGGCCTCGGCATGTGCCGCCGCCGTATCGGCCGGTACCCAGACAGCTTGGGCCCAGCTAGCGAACGGCCAGCACGGGAATACCGTGCTGACGACCCCCGGTCCCTATGACCCCATCGGCTTCAGGGCGGGACCGATCTTCTTCTTTCCGTCGGTTTCGGTCCAGGGCATCTACAACGACAACATCTACGCCGAGGAAACCAATAAGCGCGGGGACGAACTCCTTGTCATCCGCCCGGAACTGCAGGTGCAGACCGATTGGTCGCGGCACGAAGTGCAGCTCTATGCCATGGGTGAATTCGGCCTGTACGAGGGCTTTACGGACGAGGACTATCAGGACTACCTCTTCCAGGGCCGGTTCCGCCTCGATGTAAGCCGGGCCACGAACATCATCTTCGAGGCCGGCCACGGGCGCGACCACCAGCAGCGCGGCGATCCCGAGGAAGTCGAGGGTCTCGAGCCTACCGAGTTCGACCTCACCGACGCCAAGGTCCAGGTCAACCAGGCGCTCGGTCGCCTCAAGCTGTCCGGCGGTGGCAGCTTCCGCAAATACGACTTCAACGACGTGGAGGCCGTCGGCGGTGGCTTCATCAACAACGACGACCGCGACCGCGACATCTTCGTCGCCAATGCCAAGGCCGCGTTCGAGTTCTCGCCTGGCTACAGTGCCTATGCCGAGTTCTCCTACAACTGGCGCGACTTCGACGATCTGGTCGACGACGTCGGCATCAATCGCGATTCCAAGGGCTTCGAGCTCAATGCCGGTCTGACATTCGAGCTGACCAACCTGATCCAGGGCTCCATCTATGGCGGCTATATGCAGCAGGATCCGGAAGACCCGGCGCTGCAGAAGATCAAGGGGCCTGCCTTCGGCGCCAGCCTCGACTGGAACGTCACGCCGCTGACGACTGTCGGCCTCAAGGGCCAGCGGACGATCGAGGACAGCCAGTTCGCGCTGTCGTCGGGCTACTTCGCCGACCGGGGCCGACTGACCGTCGACCACAAGATACGCGAGAACATCATCATCAGCGTGTTCGGCGAGATCGGTCAGGACGACTATCGCGGCATCGCCCGGAACGATTTCCGTTATGGCGTCGGCGGCTCGCTCGAATGGCGGTTCAACCGGCACTTCGCGGCGAATGTCGCGTACAGCTACCAGGGCCGGGATTCCAACTTCGCCGCCATCGAGGACTTCAACAGGAACCTGGTGAGCGTCGGTTTGAAGGCACGTTACTGAGGTCGTTTCTGAAGTATCGGGGGGATATGTCCGGGACCCATCTCCTTTGCTTCGGAGGTCGCAATGCACACATGGGGGCGTGATTTGGTAAGACTGCTCGCAACTGTCATGTTGCTTCTTGTTTCCGTTACGGCCGCTTCGGCCAGCGACCCGACCGGCTACAGGCTGGGCGCCGGCGACGAAGTGCGGGTGACGGTATTCAACCACGCCGACCTGTCCGGCCAGTTCACCATCAGCGGCGATGGCGTGATCGCCCTGCCGCTGGTGGGGGACGTCAAGGCCGGCGGCCTGACACCGCAGGAAGTCGAGGCTCAGATCAAGGATGCGCTGGAGCCCGACTTCCTCAAGAACGCATCGGTCAACGTCGACGTTCTCAACTACCGGCCGTTCTACATCCTGGGCGAAGTCAACAAGCCCGGCAGCTATCCGTATGTTTCCGGCATGCGGGTGGTGAATGCGGTCGCTTTATCGGGCGGCTATACCGTGCGCGCCAGTCAGGGAAAGATATTCATTGAGCGGGGCGGGCAGAAGAAGGTCCCCGCCGATCCGCAGACCCAGGTGCTGCCCGGCGACATCGTTCACGTACCCGAACGGTTCTTCTGATGTCACGGCGGGCCGGTTCGCCCGTTTGCCCGGCGCGGGTGGGCTTCTCGAAACTCCAGTAAGCGGATTGCAGCAGCATGGATCAACGCACGCCGTATTCAGCGGTCAAGGACTGGGGTTACGAGCCCTCGGCAACACCGGCACCCGGCAAAGGCATCGATTTGTTCGGCTTCGTGGCGTCGGTCTGGCGCCGCAAGACCATCGTGCTTTCGGTGTCGACGATCCTGTTCGTCGCGTTCGTGATCTATCTGTTCCAGCTCGTGCCACGCTACGAAGCGATGACCACGCTGCGCGTGGGCGGGCCCAAGGCCAACGTGGTCGATATCGAAGCGGTGTTGCAGTCGCCCGGTCAGAGCCAGAGCCTGGTGGTGACGGAAATCGGTGTCATCAACTCGCGGCAGCTGATGGGCCGCGTGGTCGACAAGCTGAAGCTGCTGGAAGATCCCTTCTTCAATCCGACGCTGAGACCCGAAGAGGTCGAGAGCGCCTGGCGCTTCATCAACCCGTTCCATTACCTCGGGCTCGCCTGGACCGCCATGTTCGGCGGCGACGAACCCGCCGGCAAGGGAATGACCGACGAGGAGAACCAGGCGCAGCTGCGCAGCAATGCGGTCAGCAAGGTTCTCGACATGACCGAGGTGCGCGCCCAAGGCCTGTCGTCGATCATCGAGATCCGCGTCGAAACACCGGAACGCGGGCTTTCCGCGCGCCTCGCGAACGCCATCGCCGACCAGTATCTGGTGAGCCAGTTCGAGGCCAAGTTCAGCGCCGCCGAGCGGGCGAGCGCCTGGCTGAACGAACGCCTGGGTAGCCTGCGCACCGAGGTCGAGGCGGCCGAGCGGGCGCTCGAGCAGTTCCGCGCCAGGTCGGGCCTGATGTCGAGCGGCAACGACAACTCGCTGCTGTCGCAGCAGGCGTCCGAGGTCAACGCCCAGATGATCCTGGCCAAGACCGACGCCGCAACCGCCCAAGCACGCCTGTCGCGCATCGAACAGCTCTACAAGACCGGTGGGCTCATCGCGGTGGCCAAGATCCTCGATTCGGACGCGATCGCGCGGCTTCGCGCGCAGGAGTCCGAACTGGCGCGCCAGCTGGCGGACCAGTCGCAGGAGTTCGGCGAGCGCCATCCGAAGATGGTGTCGCTGAAGGCACAGATCGCCGACACGCAGGAGCAGATCAAGTCGGAAGTCGACAAGATCATGGCCAACCTGCGCAATGATGCCGCGGTGGCGCAGGCCCGCTACGGCACGTTGGCCGGCAGCCTCTCGTCATTGCAGGGGCAGGCCGGCGCCAACAGCGACGACGCGGCCCAGCTGCGCATGCTCGAGCGCGAGGCCCAGGCCAAGCGGACCCTGTTCGACACCTTCCTGAAGCGATTCCAGGAGACTTCGGCGTCCGAGGACCTGCAGACCGCCGACGCCGATATCATCTCCCGCGCCGAAGTGCCGCAGAAGCCCAGCTTCCCGCCGGTGCAGGAATATCTGATCATCTTCGCCCTGGTCTCGCTGAGCGGCGGCGTGGGCGCGGCGGTGTTCATCGACCGCATCCTCGACCGCGGCTTCCGCCGGCTCGACCAGATCGAGGAGATGACCGGGCTGCATGCGCTCAGTTCGATTCCGATCGTGAAGGATGGCGATCTGATCCGCACCGTGCTCGAGAAGCCGAACTCCAGCTTCGCCGAGGCGCTGCGAAACCTGCACACCGGCATCAAGCTGTCCGGCGTCGACGACGACCCCAAGGTGATCCTGATGGTGTCGGCGGTTCCCGGCGAGGGCAAGACGGCGGTGTCCACCAGCATGGCCGCCATGCTGGCGAAATCGGGCCACCGGGTATTGCTGATCGACAGCGACCTGCGGCGCGGCCGGACGCATGAGCGGCTGGGGCTCCTGCCCGAGCCCGGGCTGGTGACCCTGCTGCTCGAACACCGGTCGATCGCCGAGGTGGCGCAGCGGCATGTGCCGAGCGGCGTCGACGTCATCGTCGGCGGCGGCTCGGTGCGCAGCCCGCAGGATTTGCTGGGGTCCAAGTCCATGCTCGACTTCCTCGCCCATGCGCGGACGCTCTACGACTACGTGATCATCGATACGCCGCCATCGAGCATCGTCAGCGAGGCGCGCCTGCTGGCGGCCGCGGGCGACCGGGTGGTGATGATCACCCATTGGAACCGCACGCCGCGCAGCATCGTCATCGCCGCGATCCGGCAGCTCACCGAAGCCGGCGCGAAGTTCGCCGGGGTCGTGCTGTCCCAGGTCGGGTCGCGTGGCGCGCTGATCTACGGCTACGACAGCTACAGCCCCTATTACGGCAAATATGGTGAGTACTATCAGGACTGAGCGAGGCGGCGGCCGAGACATACGCCGACTGGCGGCGGCGGCCGGCGGGCTGCTGGCGGGCTGCTGCCTGCTGGCCCTGGCCGGACCCATCGTCGCGGGGGCCGCGGCGGCGCTTCCGGGCGACATGATCGCCCGCGATCTCCGCCAGCGGGCGGCGGTGGACGACGAGCGGCTGCTCACCCTGATCTCGACCCGGTCCCGCGCGCTCGAACGCTATGGCGCCCTGGAGTGGCGCCGCGAGCTGGCGACCGCCTCGGTGGTGCCGCGCGGCGGCAAGCCGGTGGAGCCCGCCGCCGTCGAGCGCAGCGTGACGCAGACCCGCACCGCGCTGGAGGAAGGACCCGCCAGCCCGCAGGACTGGCTGCGCCTGGCGATCCTGGAAACCAGGCTAGGCAACCGGCCCGCCGCGGTCGGTCACCTGTCGACGGCGCTGCTGACCGGCGCCGACATGCCGCGGCTGCGCTGGGGCGTGCTGGAAGTCGGATTCGAGCTATGGCGCGACCTCCCGGGCGAGACGCGCGTGGCCACCCTGGTCGCCCTGCGCCATGCCTGGCAGGCTGGCGACAGGAACGAGCGGCGTTCCCTGCTCGGCGGCATGCGCGACCGCGGCTTCCTGCCGCTTGCCCGCATGGTATTGGCGCAGGAGGACGGATTGCAGGAGGCGCTGGACAGGCTTTGACGGGGCTGGCGGCCGGGCGCGTGGCGCCGGGACCTGAGTATTGGGCGGCAACGAGGATGCGTAATGCCTGCAACTGACGGAAGAGAATGGTTCGTGGCCCAGACCCAGCCGCGCAAGGAGGCGCTCGCCCTGCAGAACCTCCGGAACCAGGGGTTCGATGCCTATTGCCCCCGGGTCAGGCGCACCCGCCGGCATGCGCGGAAATTCGAAACCGTCAGCGAGCCGCTGTTCCCCGGCTATGTGTTCGTCGGCATCGATGTCGCGCAACAGCCCTGGCGCAGCGTCAACGGCACCTTCGGCGTTTCCCGCATCCTGACCGACGGCGCCGGTCCGGTGGCGCTGCAGGAGGGCCTCGTCGAGCAACTGATGGCGGCGACCGGCGCGGATGGCGGCGTGCCCGGGCGCGCGGCGCGGGTCGGCCAGGACGTGCGGCTCCGGACCGGCCCCTTCGCCGATTTCGTCGGCTGCATCGTCGGCCTGTCGGCCGGCGGCAGGGTCCGGATTCTGCTGCGGCTGATGAATCGCGAGATCACCATCGGCGCCAGCCTGTCCGAACTGGACCTGCTGGGCCAGACCGCCTGAACCCGCCGGGACGCCACGCGATTTTTTGCATGACCGGACCGCCCAATTGCCCGTAGACACTGAATAGTAGAATGTAATTATAAGTAAAATTCGGTCAGGGAGGGTGAACTGTTTCACCCTCGAGTGCGGTAGCATGGAAAAACCGTCGAATATGAATCAAATACGCAGCGAAATTTGATTAATTCCGTCCGGAGTTCTTTTGTCAATTTTGGTTCAATCGCAGAGACATGGGGCACATGGCCAAGACAGCACTGATCACCGGCGTCACCGGACAGGACGGCGCCTATCTCACCGAACTCCTGCTCGACAAGGGCTATGAGGTTCACGGCGTCAAGCGCCGCTCCTCGTCGTTCAATACCGGCAGGATCGACCATCTGTATGAGGATCCCCATATCGAGGATGCCCGGCTGCACCTGCATTACGGCGACATGACCGATGCGACCAACCTGATCCGCATCGTGCAGGAGACGCGGCCCGACGAGATCTACAACCTGGCCGCCCAGAGCCATGTGCAGGTGAGCTTCGAAACCCCCGAGTATACGGCCAACGCCGACGCCATGGGCACGCTTCGCCTGCTGGAGGCGATCCGGCTGCTCGGCATGTCGCAGAGCACGCGGTTCTACCAGGCATCCACGTCCGAGCTCTACGGCAAGGTGCGGGAAATCCCCCAGTCCGAGACGACGCCGTTCTATCCGCGCTCGCCCTATGCGGCGGCCAAGCTCTACGCCTACTGGATCACGGTGAACTACCGCGAGGCCTACGGCATCCACGCCTCCAACGGCATCCTGTTCAACCATGAAAGCCCGATCCGCGGCGAAACCTTCGTCACCCGCAAGATCACCCGGGCGGTGGCGGCGATCCATCATGGGCTGCAGGAGCGCCTCTATCTCGGCAATCTGGACGCCAAGCGCGACTGGGGCCACGCCAGGGACTATGTCGAGGGCATGTGGCGCATCGTGCAGCACGGCACGCCCGACGACTTCGTCCTCGCCACCGGCGAGACCCGCAGCGTCCGCGAGTTCGTCGAACGGGCGTTCGCCGAGGTCGGCACCGATGTGGTGTGGCACGGCGAGGGCGTGGACGAGATCGGGCACGACCGAAAATCTGGCCGCCTTCTGGTCGAGATCGATCCGAAATATTTCCGGCCCACGGAAGTCGATATCCTCATCGGCGACCCCTCGAAGGCCAAGCGCGAACTGGGCTGGGAAGCGACCACCCCGTTCGACGCCCTGGTGCGCGAGATGGTGGCCGAGGACGTGAAGAACGTCGCCCTCGAAGCCGGCAACCGACGGCTCGACGAGGACCGTGGGCCCGGCCTCGTGGCTGCGGGCGGCGTGCGGCGCTAGGCGCACGTCTGCGCGAAATATGAACAAGGGGCGGTTGGCGGGAGAGGCATGAGATGATCAAGCAGATGGTCAAGAATATCGGCATGACGGTTGTGCCGGGGTTGACGCTCGAACTGCTGTCGGCGCGATCGCAAAGGCTGATCATGGAGCGTGAGCGCGAGACCGGGCGTCTCGCCGCATCACAGGCCTTCATCGAGAAGCACGGTCGCACGGTACTCGGCGGCCCGTTTGCCGGCATGACCTATCCCGAGAGCACGGTACGGTGCCGCAATCTCGTCCACCGGATGGTCGGCAGCTATGAATGCGAACTGCACCCTTGGATCGGCGAAGTCGTAACGCGCGGCTACGCGATGCTGCTCGACATCGGCACCGCGGACGGCTTCTACGCGGTCGGCTTCGGGCGGCTGATGCCCCGGACGCGGGTCATCGGTTTCGATACCGACGCCTGGGCACGCAAGGCGACGCGTGCGCTGGTTGCAGAGAATGGTACACCCAATGTCGAGGTCGAGACGATGTGCGACGCCAACTGGATCAATAGCCATGTCGTGCCAGACACGCTGATCTTCTCGGACTGCGAAGGCTACGAGGCGCTTCTGTTCGACTTGGACAAATGCCCGATCCTGCAGCAATGCGACATGGTGATCGAACTCCATGAGCGCCCCGCGCCCGGCGTCGAGGCCCTGCTGCGCGGGCGTTTCTCCAACACCCACGACTGCCGCTCGCTGACGTACCGAGACCATGACACGGCGCTGTTTCCGGCGTTGGCTGACGTGGAGGCACCCATGCGCCCGACGCTGATCAGCGAGGGTCGCGGCGGACCCCAGAACGTCATCTTCCTGTCCCGCCGGGGCTGATCTGGAGCGTCGGTCATTGGAGAATCCGTTCAGCCGGGCCATGCCGGTCCGCTCGCCGAGCCAGCGGGTGGAGGCGCGGCGTCAGGCGCGAACGCTACGCAACGACCGGGCGCTGGGCGCCGAGGTCGGCCTGGACGAACTGGGCGGACATGTGGCGCGCGGCAGCATGGTCGCGCTTGCCTCGTATGGTGTCTTCGTTGCGATCCAGGTTGCGCAGCTCGTCATCCTCTCGCGGCTGCTCACCCCAGACGATTTCGGCGTCGTTGGGATGGCGCTTGCCGTGACCGGGTTCATCCGCCTGTTTCAGGACATGGGCCTGACCAGCGCGACGATCCAGCGTCGCGACATCGACCAGGATCTGGTCAGCTCGCTGTTCTTCATCAACCTGGCGGTCGGGGTGGCGCTGATGCTGGCCTGCTGGGCGGCGGCGCCGTTCGCTGGCATGGTATTCGACGACCAGCGTGTGGTGGCGGTGATCGTTCTGCTGGCGCTGACCATGCCGATGCTGGCGCTACGGGCGCAACACCGCGCGCTTGTCAGCCGGCGTATGGAGTTCGTCAAGCTCAACCTTGCCTTGGTCGTCTCCAATCTTGCCGGTTTGCTCGTCGCGTGCCTCCTCGCATGGTTTACCGACTGGGGCTACTGGGCGGTGGTGGCGGGACAGCTCGCGGCCGGGTTTGTCGACATGGTTTTCTTTTGGGTCGCGTCGGCGTGGCGGCCTCAATGGCCCAGAGCGTACGACGGCCTTCGCTCGGCCTTCTCCTTCGGCGTCAACATCATGGGCGCCAACATTCTCGGCTGGGTCTGGAAGCAGTCGGATAACGCGCTGATCGGCTGGCGCTGGGGCACGGTCGAACTCGGCTACTATGCGCGTGCCTATTCGATCCTGCTGATGCCGCTGGCCATCATCAGCGGGCCGGTTGCCTCGTCGGTCATTCCGGCGCTCAGCCGCCTGCAGGACGAGCGCGACAAGTGGGCGCGCCTGTTCACCCGTACCGCGCGGATCCTCTCTGCGTTCAGCGCGCTGATGGCGCTGTTGCTGATCCTCAACGCCAAATTCCTGGTGGACCTCGTGCTCGGGCCGGGCTGGGACGCGAGCGCGCGCATCTTCTCGATATTGGCGCTATCGGTCGTGCCGAGCGTTGCCTGGGAGTTGTCGCGGTTCGTGTTCCTGTCGCTCGGCCGTTCGGATGTCATGTTGAAATACAGCCTGATCGCGGGTCCGCTGCACCTCGCCGCGTTCTGCCTGGGTCTCGCGTCGGGCGGAGTTGGCGTCGCCTGGGGACTGACCGTCGTCTCCTGGGGACTGGCGGTTCCGATCCTGGTCGTGTCCGCGCGCACCGCCGGGATCGGCGCCGGCCGGCTGCTCGGCGACCTAGCGCCGGTCCTCGCCGCCTTCGCGGCGGCCTATGCGCTGGGCATCTCGCTGGTCGCCGGATTGACCAGTGGCAGGCCGCTGCTCGACGCGCTGGCCTTGTCCGCCCTGGCCATAGCCGCCTTTGTCGCGGTGCTGGCGCTGGCCGGCTCGCTCCGGGAGAGCTGGCGCGCCGACATGGCCCTTGCTGCGCGCCGGATTGCCAGGTGGGTTGCGCGCAGCGACCGCGACACGGCCGTCGGCTTATGACTTGCGCCTGCCTGATCAACTTGCCGGAACCCGCATGCACATCGTCCTGATCGGCTATCTGCACCATGACGGCGGTATCCAGACGCATAGCCATTGGCTAGCCAGGGGGCTGGTGGCGCGGGGTCACAGCGTCGAGATTCTGACGCCCGGCCCGCTGCGGGGCGCGGCGCCGGGACTTCCAGTCGACCCGCCCTATGCCGTTGGCGAATATCGTGGCGCGGCCGACCTCTGGCGGCTCGCGCGCCGGCCGCGCCTGGCGGTCGACGCGGTGGTCATCGCCGGGACCGGCTGGAAGGCCATGGCATTGGCGCTCGCCATTCGTCCGGCAGGAAAGCGCATCTTTTTCGAGGTCATGAGCGGCGAGCGCAACGCTTGGCCGGATCCGCGCGACCTAGTGCACCTGGGCTTCGACGCCATCGTGGCGCAGGGCAGGGGCGTCGAGCGGGCATTCCTCCGCGCTTTCGGATGGCAACGCGCAAGGACGGTCATTCCCGCATTGCCAGAGCCGCTGGAGGTCGCTTGCCATATTCCGCCGGCGCTGCCGCGTCGGACGTCCCGCAAACTGAGCCTCGCCTATTTCGGCCGGCTCGTCGTGTACAAGGGTGCGGGCTTCCTGATCGAGAACTGGGAGCGCCTCGCTCGCCACGCCGACCGGCTCGACATCTGGGGTGCCGGACCGGCGCATGACGAGTTCGCCGCCAAGATCGCCGCCGCCAGCCTCGGCGACCGGATCGCGCTCAAGGGTCGCTACCCGCGGGGCCAAGCGTATGTCGACCTACTGCAGAGCTACGATATGACGCTGCTGCCTACCTGGGGCAAGGAGGGCGCGCCGCTGGTGCTGCTCGAATCCATGGCATGCGGCGTGCCCTTCGTCGCCAACGGCGTCGGGGGCATCCCCGATTATGCTAATCCGCAATGCGCGGTCACCTCGGGCGACGTCGCCGAACTCCTGACCCTCTACGACGGGCTGGCCGAGCGCCTGCGTGCGGGCGGCGTGAACACCGCGGCGCTCCAGGCCCACTACCGCGACCGCTTCGGTTATGAACGGTTGGTCGATCGCTGGGAGCAGTTCCTGGCTTCGCCCCTGCCCGCGGCGGGCGCGCCATGACCACCGCGCTCATCACCGGTATCACTGGCCAGGACGGTTCCTATCTGACGGAGCTGCTCATCGGCAAAGGATATGCGGTGCACGGCGTCGTGCGCCGGTCCAGCATCATCGACCGGCAGCGCATCGATCATCTGACCCGGGATCCGGCGATCTACCACAAGCAGCTCTTCCTCCACTATTGCGATCTCAACGACATCACCACGCTACGCCGGATACTGAACAAGGTTCAGCCGGACGAATTCTACCACCTCGCCGGCCAGAGCCATGTGGGCCTCAGCTTCGAGATTCCGGAATCCACATGCGAGTTCACCGCCATGGCGACCCTGCGCATCCTGGAGGTGCTGCGGGATATGGACCAGGTGCCGCGGTTCCTTACCACCGGCAGCAGCGAGATATTCGGCGCGGCCGCGGAATCGCCGCAGACCGAGTGGACCGCCATGCGGCCCACTTCGCCCTACGGCGTGGCCAAGAGCTTCGCGGTCAACATCACCCGCGTCTACCGGGAGGCGTTCGGCATGTTTGCCTGCACAGCCATCTGCTACAACCATGAGTCAGAGCGGCGCAGCCCCAACTTCGTGACCCGCAAGATCAGCCGCGCCGTCGCGGCGATCGCCGCGGGGGGCGTCGAGACACTGAAGCTTGGCAATCTCGATGTCTGGCGCGACTGGGGCTACGCGCCTGAATATGTCGATGCCATGTGGCGGATGCTGCAGGCCGATCAACCGGAAGATCTGATTGTCGCGACCGGCATCCTGACGTCGCTCGAGCAGTTTCTCGATGCGGCCTTCGCCCATGCGGGCCTTTCCTGGCGCGACCATGTGGAGATCGACCAGCGGCTGATCCGGCCGAGCGAGCCGCAACGGCTGGTCGGCGATCCTTCCCGTGCCGCGCGAACCATAGGCTGGCACGCGCGGACCAGCGCCGTCGAACTCGCCCGCAAGCTCGTAACCGCCGACCGATTGCTGCCGGAACAGGAGCTGGTGGCCGTATGACGGCCTGCGCTCTAGCTTCCCGGACCCGCGCCGCGCCGGAGATCGTGATTGCGCCCGATGCACGGGCGATCGTGGTTCAGATGGGCGCGCGGCGAAACTATGCCATTCCGGCTGCGTTCGCCGCCGCCGGGCGGCTCGAGGCGCTCTATACCGACCTTGCCGCGACGAGCGGGCTCGGCCGGATGGCGCGGCAGCTCGCGCGGCTGCCGCTGCCCGATACGCTGGCGGCGCCGTTGGCTCGGCTGGGCAACCGGATGCCGCCACCCTCCGTCGCGCCGCTGACCCACAGCTTCGACATCGCCGCCGGCCGATATGAGTGGACGATGTCGCGCGCCAAAAGCCCGCGCGAGCGCGTCGAGGCCCGGCTTCGCTTCAATGAGGAATGGAGCAGGGCGATGCTGCGCCAGGGTTTCGCCGGAGCGACACATGTCTATGCGATGATGAGCGGCCAGACGCTTGAATCCGCCCTCTTCCTGGAGGCGGCCCGCGCCCGGGGGCTGGAAGTCGTGATCGACGTAACCATTGCGCTCTCGACCGAACGGACCATCGCCCAAGAGTACGCCGCACATCCCGGCTGGGGAGCGCCGCCCGTCACCTATCTGGGCGCGATGGGCCAGGATAATCCGGCCTATGGGATGATGTTGGCCCTCGGCACGCGGTTTCTTTGCGCTTCGCCTTTCGTGGCCAATGACATGATCGACAATTGGGGCGCCGACCCGGTGACGGTTCGCGTCGAACCGTATTCGTTCAACCCGCGATGGCTGGAGGTGCTTAACACGCCACGGCGCGGAAGAGTCCTGTTCGCAGGCTCGGCCGATTTGCGCAAGGGCATCCATTACTTCGCCCGCGCAGCGCAAATCCTGCACGCGCGGGGGCACCACTACGAGTTTCGCGTTGCCGGCAATGTGCACCCGGAGGTGCGGGTCCACCCTGATGCTGGACTGCTCGACTTTGCCGGGCGGCTACCTCGGGAGTTGATGTTCCATGAGTTCGCCGAGGCTGACGTCATGGTACTGCCGACACTCGCCGAAGGCTCCGCCGGCGTCACCTATGAGGCCATGGCGGCCGGTGTCCCCACTGTCACGACCGTGGCCTCGGGATCGCTCGTCGAGGACGGCGTCCATGGGCATATCATACCCTCGCGCGATGGTGCCGCGCTGGCCAATGCCATCGAGGCGATCGTCGAGGACCGGCCGCGCCGGGCGGCGATGTCTGCGGCCGCCCGGGCGAAGGTCAGGAGTTTGTCGTGGGATGACTATGCCCACCGGTTCCTCGTCGCAGCGTTGCGATGATGGCTGCGGGGAACACTGAGCAATGGTAGATGGCGTTCTGTTTCTGGTCCTGATCGCGCTCACCGGTTCAATGCTGTTCGTCGGTATCGCCAGGCGGGGCGGATATCTGCACGTGCCAACCTTGTTCGCCGCAGTTTACGCCGGTTGGGTCATACCGCAGTTGTGGAGCCTAGACGGTCAGTATCTGACATGGGGGGACTCGCTGCGCATCCTGCTGATCATGGCCATGCTATGCCTGGTGGCGACATGGCTGGGTTGGCAAACCGCGATGAACAGCCGCCGTGACCGGCTGGAACCCTTCCTGCCGCGCCTCGACGACCGCGCCACCACCTGGGCTGCGGTCCTTCTGACCACCTTCGCGGCTGCTGCATTCGGCTTGATGGGGTTCACGCCGATCGACGAGCAGCAAACCTCGATGTGGACCGGCAACATCACTATTTTCTACTTCTTTCTGAACCTGAAATCGGCGGCGCTTGCTCTGTCGGTCATGTTGTTCCTGCGCAAGCGCTCGGTGCTCAGCACGGCGTTGCTGCTGATCAACGTCGGCCTGTACTTTCCCTATATGGTGCTGCTGTTCAAGCGGCGGCACATCGCGGAATTTCTACTCATCGGCGCATTCTCCGTGCTCATGATGCGCAACTGGGCGATTCCACGCGCTGCGGTTATCGCCAGCCTGGTCATCGCGTCGATCACCACTTTCGCGGCAACCGAACTTCGTTACATCACCGCGGACGGCGGCCTGCCGTCGATCGCCGAAATCCGCGACATCGACTTCCTGGCGCTCAATCCGATCAATGACCCGACGGCGTCACCTGAAATCACCAACGCCGCCAACTTGGTTCACGCCGTCTCGACCACCGGCCGGTACACCTTCGGCGGTCAGACATGGAACCGTATCGTGTTCCAGTACGTGCCGGGTCAGATCGTCGGCTTCGACTTCAAGCGGTCGTTGATGGCGACGCCGTGGCCCGAGGAGATCATGCTCGAAACCACCGGCTACCGAACGCCGACCGGCACTACTCAGACCGGTATCGCCACCTCTTACATGGAGTTCGGCTATCTGGGTTGCGTCTTCTTCTTTGCGACCGCCTATGTGCTGGGGCTGATGTGGAGGCGTGCACTTGTTGGCAACGTCTGGGACAAGAGCTGGTATGCCGCCGCGATGGTTCCGTCGTTCCTCGCCATCACTTCGCACGCCTCGTATTTCTTCATCGCATTTTTCCTGTTCTTTGTGGTCATGGGCGGGCTTGGCGTCGTGCTGCGTTCCATCAGCAGGTGGCAAAGCGGCCCGGAGCCGTTACATCACCGCTATTCAATCGGACCGCGCGCCTGAACGATGAAATACTGGGGCTGGACAGTCCGGGCCTGCTCGCACGTGCTCCACCGTTGCGCCTGCGCGCTTCGCTGGGTCTACTACAACCTGACCACCTTCATTTTCTTCAGTCCCCTGCCGTGGAGCACCACTGTCTACGGCCGTATACTAGTTCTGCACCGTCCCTGCCGCCTCAGGATCGGCAGGCGGTGCCGGATCGGCGACAGCACGTATTTCGCGACCTCGCTGACGTCGACCATCGAATGGGGCAGTGACGTGACAGTCAATCTGGGCTGCGTCTTCGTCGCCGTCGAGGGTATCCGCATCGGCGACAATACAGCCATCGCCGAATATGTATCGATCCGCGACCAGGCGCACAACAGCGCCCCGGGTCACGGCGTTCGTGGCCAGGGCTACAAGGCCGGCGCGGTCGAGATCGGGAAGAATGTGTGGATCGGCCGGGGTGTCTATATCGGCGCGGGCACCCGCATTGGCGACAATTGTGTGATCGGCGCCAATAGCGTGGTGCATGGCGAATTTCCCGCCAACTCGCTGATCGTCGGCGCCCCGGCCAAGGTGAAGCGGCAGCTTTACGGCGCGGTGACAATGACAGAGGAGTCCCGGTTGGTGACAGGAGCGAACGCGTGAGCGAATCAGGCTTGCTCCCCACGCCGGCACGATGGCGCGCGCTGCTGGCTTTTGGGCTCGGCCTCGTCCTGCCGGGCGGCCTCCGCCGCCGGCTCTATTCCCTGGTTCTCGGCTATCGCATCCACCCGCGCGCCACGCTCGGCCGTGCCTATATCCAGGTCGGTGCGCTGGATTTGGCGGCGCACAGCCGCATCGGACATCTCAGCGTGATCCGCAATATCGACCGGGTCGTGCTGGGCGAGTACGCCCGGATCGGTACCTTCAACTGGATGTACGGCTTTCCCGGCCGGTCGGAAAGGCACTTCGAGACGGAGCACGAGCGCGCGTCGGAACTTATCATGGAGCCGCACAGCTCGATCACTTCGCGCCACATCGTCGACTGCACCAACCGGGTTACCATCGGCACACTGAGCACGGTGGCGGGCTTCTATTCCCAGATTCTCACCCACGGCATCGACTACAAGACCAACCGCCAGACCTCGCGGCCCGTCACGATCGGCCGCAGCTGCCTGATCGGGTCGCGGGCGATCATCGTCAAGGGGGCCGTTGTGCCGGACGGCGCGGTGGTCGCCGCCGGCTCGACTTTCCGGGGCCGGCCGGAGCAGACCCATAGCCTCTATTCGGGTGTGCCCGCCGTGCCGGTGCGCCAGCTGGATGCGAACCTGCCTTACTTCGTTCGCAACCACGGCCCGGTCGACTGAGCGGCCGATGGGGTTCCATGGCGTATGAGCGATACGGACGCGCGCCCGCTTTCCCTGGGCATTCTTACCGGTTCCATGTCGCGCCGCGCGGGCGGGCTGTTCAACTCGGTGCGCAAGTCGGCGTTGCACCTGGCCGGGACGGGTATGGCCGTTAGCATCTATGCTGGCGAGGACGACTACAGCGCCGAGGACTGCGCCGCCTGGGCGCCGCTCGCGCCACGGGTGCTGCCGCGCCGCGGGCCGGTCGCACTGGGCTATTCGCCCGGACTCGGGTCCGTGTTGCGTGAGGGCGGTCACGACGTCCTCCATCTGCACGGCATCTGGCAACTGCCTTCCCTTGCCCTGCTGCGCTGGAAGCGGGCTACAGGCCGGCCGGTGATGATCTCGCCCCGGGGCATGCTCGACCCTTGGGCGGTGGCCAATTCGGCGTTCAAGAAGCGTGTCGCCAGCGTTCTCTTCGAGCAACGCAACCTGCGGCAGGCCGATTGCCTGCACGCGCTCAATGCGGCTGAAGCCGGGGCGATGCGGGCCTATGGCCTCGACAATCCCATCGCGATCATCCCCAACGGCGCCGACTTGCCGGAACTGGCGCCATCGATGCCGCGCGAGGGGAAACGGACGCTGCTATTTCTGGGGCGCATCCACCCCAAGAAGGGGCTGAGGGAATTGTTGGCCGCCTGGGCGCTGCTTCGCGCCGTCGCCCCTGAACAGGCCGGGTGCTGGCGGCTGGTGGTGGCGGGCTGGGACGACGGCGGCCATCTCGACGGGCTGCGCGCGCTGATCGCTGCGCACGGCCTCGAAGACGGTGTGGAACTGCTTGGACCCGTGTTCGGTGAGGCGAAGGACCGGCTGCTGCGCGAGGCCGATGCCTTCATCCTGCCCTCCCATTCGGAAGGGTTGCCGATGTCGGTGCTCGAGGCCTGGGCCTATCGCCTGCCGGTGCTGATGACGCGGATGTGCAATCTGCCAGTCGGCTTCGAGCGAAGGGCGGCGGTCGAGATCGGCACCGAACCCGGGGCGATGGCGGCTACGCTCGGTGCGACGCTGGCGCGCGACGATCTCGCCGAGTTGGGACAGCGCGGCCACGCGCTGGCAGAGGCGGAGTTTTCGTGGGGCCGCATCGCCGCGGATCACAAGCAGGTCTACGATTGGCTCTGCGGCCGGGCGGACCGGCCGGCCTGCGTGATCCTGGATTGAGATGAGCGGCGCGCCGGCACCCGATTCCGCGGCCAAGCTCGACATCGTCGACGCCATGCGCGGCGTCGCCGCGCTGATGGTCGTGGTCTACCATGCCCGCGCCGAATACTGGGTCGGCACAGGCGCGACCTGGGCGGCCAACGGCCTCACCTCCGATCCGGGCGTGCTTGCCGGCTATGCCAGCTATCCGTTTTCATATGGCTGGTTCGGCGTTCAGGTCTTCTTCGTTCTGAGCGGCTACTGCATCCACCGCCGCTTCGCCTTCGAACTGGCCGCGGACCCGGACGCCGCGATCCAGTGGCGACGGTTCTTCGTCCGCCGCTTTCTGCGCATCTACCCGGTCTATCTGTGCGCGCTGATCCTCACCGGCCTGGTCGATGGCATCTATCTGCGTCAGGGCGGGACCATCGCCGGCGGCGAGGTGAGCTGGGGTGCGTTTCTTGCGAGCGCGCTGACCCTGCAGGGAATCACCGAGCCCATGTTTGGCACCAACACGGTGTTCTGGACGCTGTCGATCGAGGTGCACCTCTACTTGTTCTATCCGTTGGTGTTCGCCATCAACCGCCGCGCCGGCGCGGGCAGCGCGCTTGCCTTCGCCTTCGCCGTCAGCGCCATCTATGTCGCGCTTTACCTCACCTTCGGCTGGTCACGGTACTTCCCGCAAGGCCATGGTGGCGGGCCGATCTTCCTGCCCTTCGTGTTCATGTGGACGATTGGCGCCTACCTTGCGGATATCGAGGCCGGCCGCGCGCCGCGCCTCGACGGACCGCTGTGGCATCTGCTCTGGATTGCAGCGCTGGGTGGTGGGTTCGCCGTCCATATGCTCACCGGCGAGGTGGCGAGCGCGCTGCCGCTTGCGGTCGGCGCTGCGGGACTTGTGCTGTGGATCATGCAGCTTCCCCATCGCATGCCGGTTCTCGTGGCACGTGTCATGCCGCTGCTGGTCTGGCTGGGCGTTGGCAGTTATTCGCTCTATGCCACGCACCGCGTGGTGTTCGGCATGATCAATGTTTCCGGATTCGAGGGCCAGAGCGCATCCGTGCTGAAATTCCTCGTAGCGGCGCTGCTGGCGGTGGTGTTCGCCCGGCTATTCTATCTCGGGGTAGAGCGCACCTCGCTCAACCTGTCGAGCCGGCTGCGCGGTCGTGGCCGGCCTGTCGCGCCAGCGATCCCGGCGGCGCGGGACACGCCTCGGACGTGAGGCCCGAGCTTGTTCCGCCGCCGGGCCTGGGCAACAAGCTGCGCCGGCTTGCGTGGTCTGTCACGTGGCGGCTGCTGTTCCGCCCTTCGCCGATCCCGCTGCATGGCTGGCGGCGCTTCCTGCTGCGCTGCTTCGGCGCCCGGATCGGTCCGCAGGCGCATCCCTATCCCAGCGCGCGCGTGTGGGCGCCGTGGAACCTTGTCATGGAGGAGGGTAGTTGCCTGGGTCTCGAATCCGACACCTACAATGTGGTGCCGGTACATCTGGGGCGATGGTGCGTGATCAGCCAGAAGGCGTATCTGTGCACAGCCAGCCATGACATCGGAAATCCCGGCTTTCGCCTGACCGGTGCGCCAATCCGCATCGGCGCGGGCGCCTGGGTCGCGGCGGCGGCCTTTGTCGGTCCGGGCGTGACGATGGGGGAAGGGGCTGTTGCGGGCGCTTCGGCGGTCGTCACCCGCGACGTCGCCGACCACGAGATCGTCGTCGGCAATCCGGCGCGATCGGTCGGGCATACCGATCGTTTGTTCGCCGGCAGTAAAGGGCACGCGGCATGACGGCAGCAGCCGAACGGATTTCCGGCTACAGATACGCCAATGCGCGCGCCAAGCACACGCACGCCTATCTCATGCCTACCGTCCGGCGGGAGCTTGCGGCGTTCTTTTCCGGCGGTGGATACGAGAGCGAAGGCCAGGCGGCGGAACGCGTCTTCGACCTCGGCTGTGGCAACGGCAGCATGGCTGCGCGCTTGAGCGAGATAGGATACAGCGTCTGCGGAATCGATCCGAGCACCGAAGGCATCGCACAGGCACGCGCGGCCTATCCCGGTCTTCGCCTCGAAACCGGCTCCGCCTATGACGACCTCGTCGCACGGTTTGGCACCTTCCCGGCGGTCATCAGCCTGGAAGTGGTCGAACACGTCTTCGCCCCCAGAGACTATGCCCGAACCCTGTTCGATCTGGTCGAGCCAGGAGGCATGGCGCTGGTGTCGACGCCCTATCATGGCTACGTGAAGAACCTTGCGCTCGCCGCCACTGGGAAACTGGATGCCCACTTCACGGCGCTTTGGGACAATGGCCACATCAAGTTCTGGTCGATACCGACACTGACCACACTTCTCACCGAAGCGGGGTTCCACGATATCCGCTTCTGGCGCATCGGCCGGATTCCGCCGCTCGCGAAGTCGATGATCGCGGTTGGGCGAAAGTCTCGGGACTCGCGTGGCGGAAAGTGACCGCTGCGGGAGAGCGCCCGGCTGCTTTGACGCATGTCGAAGTGAAACCCAACCCGTCGTGAAAACCCGAGGAGGATAGCATGCGTGTTTTGGTTGTCGGCGGCGCCGGATACATTGGCTCTCACGCGTGCAAGGCTCTGGCGGTTGCCGGTCATGAGCCCATCACGTTCGACAGTCTACGCACGGGTCATCGTTGGGCGGTGAAGTGGGGGCCGCTCGAACACGGAGACATTCGCGATGCGGACGCATTAGACCGGGTACTCAGGTCCCACAAGCCGGAAGCCGTCATGCACTTCGCCGCCCTGGCCTATGTCGGCGAGTCCGTTCAACACCCCGACGTCTACTATCGCACCAATGTCACGGGGACGGCGATATTGCTCGATTCCATGCGCCGCGCGGGAGTCGGCCAGCTGATTTTCTCGAGTAGCTGCGCGACCTATGGCGTGCCCGAAATGATGCCGATTACCGAAACGACGGTTCAAAACCCGGTCAATCCCTACGGCAGATCCAAGCTGATGGCCGAGCAAATCATCAGGGATTATTGCGAGGCCTATTCGATGTCCGGCATGGCCCTGCGGTACTTCAACGCCGCAGGCGCGGATCCGGAGGGGCACCTGGGCGAGGAACACGATCCCGAAACCCATCTTATACCGCTCGTTCTGCAGGTTGCGTCAGGCCACAGGAGCCACGTATCGGTTCTGGGTGCGGATTACGATACCTCCGACGGGACGTGCGTCCGTGACTACATTCATGTCGCCGATCTTGCGGATGCGCATGTCAGAGCACTCCAGGCCTGTGAGGCGAGCGGGTTTCAGGCGGTCAACCTCGGGACAGGCACGGGAAGTTCGGTCCGGCAGGTCATCGACGCCGCCCGCGGTGTTTCCGGACGAGCCATCAGGACCGTCGATTCGGATCGAAGACCAGGCGATCCGCCGGTGCTCGTGGCGAGCGCGGCAAAAGCCGTCGAAAGACTCGGCTGGAAACCCCAGCACACCGACCTCGATCAGATCATTGGTCACGCATGGGAGTGGATGGTCAGTCATCGCGATAGGGTTATTCACGGCTGACGTCGCGGCGTCCGGTCTCCGGAATGGTCTGAACGCGGGAAACATCGGGGTATTCCATGGAAGTCTCTGTCCTTCTTCTGACCTACAACGAGGCGTCGAATCTCCCAAGGTGCCTGGAGGCGCTTGGTTGGTGCGATGACATCATCACCGTCGATTCCGGCAGTACGGATTCGACGGTCGAGATATGCGAGGCGAAAGGGGTCAGGATTCTGACGCGCAAGTTCGACAACTTCGCGAACCAGCGCAATTACGGTCTGACCGAGGGCCATCCGAAGCACCAGTGGGTTCTGCACCTCGATGCCGACGAGGTGGTGACCTCCGGCTTTGTCGAGGCGCTGCAAGCCCTCCTTCCTCCTGCTGGCATCGATGCATACAACGTCCCCTCGAAGACAATATTCTTCGGTAAGTGGCTGCGCCATGCGGGGATGTGGCCGACCTACCAGGTTAGGCTGGGCGATCGGGACCGCCTTCGCTTCATCCAGGTCGGACACGGCCAGCGCGAGGACTTGCCGCCATCGCGCGTGGCGACGTTTGAAGAACCATATCTGCATTATTCGTTTTCTCATGGCCTCCAGCGGTGGCTCGAAAAGCACGTGCGGTACGCGGAGGATGAGGCTGGTCTGATAATTCAGACGCGAAAATCCGGAAATATAGACTATTTATCCGGAGAAAATACCACATCAAAACGGCGAAAATCGAAATACATATCAACAAAGATTCCTTTTTTTGTCAGGCCTGTTGCAAGATTTTTCTATATATATTTTATCAGACAAGGGTTCAGAGATGGGAAATCCGGGTTTGTTTATGCATTCATGCTGTCGGTGTATGAGGGTATGATGGCCATTCTTGCCTATGAGAAAAGCAGGGTCGATCAGGGAGACCGGGTCTAGGATCGCAGTGGCTCGCTCTGTCATCATCGATATCCGGTCTCCAGAGATATCTTCGGCAAGAAAACGCGGGCCGACGCAACAGGTTATTCTATCGTGACACGGCATCAGAAAGGTACGTCTCTTGGCCCGACTCTACGACAGCCGCAAGCGCATCCTGGTCACCGGCGGCTCCGGCTTCATCGGCTCGCATCTGATCGACCGGCTGCTCGAACTCGGCCACGAGGTGATCTGCGCCGACAATCTGTTCACCGGCACCAAGCGCAACGTCGATCATCTGCACAACCACCCGCGCTTCGAGTTCCTGCGCCACGACGTGACCTTTCCGCTCTATCTGGAGGTGGACGAGATCTACAACCTGGCGTGCCCGGCCTCGCCGGTGCATTACCAGTACGATCCGGTGCAGACCACCAAGACCTCGGTGCACGGCGCCATCAACATGCTCGGCCTCGCCAAGCGGCTGAAGTGCAAGATCTTCCAGGCCTCGACCAGCGAGGTCTATGGCGATCCGGTCGTCCATCCGCAGACCGAGGAATACTGGGGCAACGTCAACCCGATCGGCCCCCGCTCGTGCTACGACGAGGGCAAGCGCTGCGCCGAGACGCTGTTCTTCGACTATCACCGGCAGCACGGCCTGCAGATCAAGGTCGCGCGCATCTTCAACACCTACGGTCCGCGCATGCACCCGGCCGACGGCCGCGTGGTGTCGAACTTCATCATGCAGGCGCTGCAGGGCGAGCCGATCACCCTCTATGGCGACGGCAGCCAGACCCGCTCGTTCTGCTTCGTCGACGACATGGTCGAGGCGTTCATCCGGCTGATGGCCACCGGCGACGAGGTCACCGGCCCGGTCAACCTGGGCAATCCGGGCGAATTCACCATCAGGGAACTGGCCGAGAAGGTGGTGAGGCAAACCGGCTCGAAAAGCCAGATCGTCTACCGCGACATACCGCAGGACGACCCCAAACAGCGCTGCCCGGACATCACCAGGGCCAAGGCGCTGCTGGGCTGGCAGCCGGCCATCCCGCTCGATCAGGGACTGGGCTGGACCATCGACTATTTCAGCAACCTGATCGCCGACCGGAAGTCGGCCCGGCCTTGACGGGAGCATCTCATGACGGCTGACACCAGCCTCGCGGGCAAGCGCATCTTCGTCGCCGGTCATGGCGGCATGGTCGGCTCGGCCATCCTCAGGAGGCTGACGGCGGACGGCCATCCGCCGGACCGCATCGTCACCCGGCCGCACGCCGAGCTGGACCTGTCGGACCAGGCGGCGGTGCGGCGCTTCTTCGCGGCCGAACCGGTCGATGTCGTCATCCTCGCCGCCGCCAAGGTCGGCGGCATCCACGCCAACGACACCTACCCGGCCGAGTTCATCTACGAGAACCTGATGATCGAGTGCAACGTCATCCATCAGGCGTTCGCGGCGGGTGTCGGGCGCCTGCTGCTGCTCGGCAGCTCGTGCATCTATCCCAAGCATGCCGGACAGCCCATGGGCGAGGCGGCACTGCTCACCGGCACGCTCGAGCCGACCAACGAGCCCTATGCCATCGCCAAGATCGCCGGCATCAAGCTGTGCGAGAGCTACAACCGGCAATATGGCGTCGACTACCGCAGCGTCATGCCCACCAACCTCTACGGCCCCGGCGACAATTTCCACCCGGACAACTCGCATGTGGTGCCGGCGCTGATGCGGCGGTTCCACGAGGCGGCGCGGGGCGGCCTGCCTGAGGTGGCGATCTGGGGCAGCGGCACGCCGCTGCGCGAGTTCCTGCATGTGGACGACATGGCCGAAGCGTCGCTGTTCGTGCTCGGCCTCGACGACGCGGTCTACAGGGCGAACACCCGGCCCCTGCTGTCGCACATCAATGTCGGCACGGGGACGGACGTCAGCATCGCTGAGTTGGCGCGGCTGCTCGCGGGCATCACCGGCTTCAGGGGCCGGGTCGTGTTCGACCCGTCCAAGCCCGACGGTACGCCGCGCAAGCTGCTCGACGTCTCGCGGCTGTCGCGGATGGGATGGCAGGCGCGGATCCCGCTCGAACAAGGCCTGCGCACGACTTACGAGTGGTATCTGGCGCGGCAGGGACCCTTGCGCGGCGAAGCGGCTTAAGCCGCTTCTGGCCTGATGGCGGGGCCGAACACCCGCTCGAACTGCTCGAGGCTGATCGCCCGGTTGAATTCCGTCTCGTAGGCATGGCGGGCGCCGTCGCCCATGCGGGCGAGCAGGCGCCGGTCGTGTTTGCTGGCGACGATCCAGGCGGCGGCCGTGGCCATGTCGGTGCCCATGGCCGGCGCGCCGGCGCCGAAGCTGTCGACGATGCGCTGGATGCTGCTCTGCGCCGAACCCAGGAACAGCGTCGGCCGTCCCGCCGCCAGGATGCCGTAGATCTTGCTCGGCATGATCAGGCCTTCCATCTCCTCGCGCAAACTCACCAGGTGTACGTCCGGCACCGACAGGCTCTGCGACAGGCGCTCTCGCGGCTGGTAGGCGCGGAACTGCACGTTGCGCAGCAGCGCGGCCGTCGTCATGACCTTCAGCCGGTCGAGCCCGGCGCCGCCGCCGATGAACAGGAAGGCGATGTCGTCATGGCCGCGCAGGCGCTGCATCAGGTCGAGCAGCGCGTCGTGGTCGTGCGCCCGGCCCAGATTGCCCGAATAGCCGATCACGAACCGGTCGCCCAGTCCCCATTCCCGGCGCAGCGGATTGGCGTCGCGGCTCACCGGCGTGATGTCGCCGTCGGCCCAGTTGTGGACGATGACGGTGCGCTCGGCCGGCACCCGCTGGCCCAGCAGGTGGCTCGCCATGGTGTCGCACAGCACCACGTTGGCGTGGGCGGCGCGGAACGAGGCGTTGCGGGCGGACAGCAGCGCCCGGGCCACGGCGCCGCGGACCATGGGCACCTCCAGCCGTTCGGCGATCTCCGGGAACAGATCCTGGCACCAGTTCACCAGCCGTGCCCGTTTCACCGCCGCGACCGCGCCGGCCACCACCGACAGCAGCGGCGGGTCGGTCATCGCCAGGATCGTGTCTCCCCGGCGAACCCTGAACAGCAGCGTCGCCAGCGCCGCCGCATAGAAGCTCAGATAGTCGAACGCGCGCCCGGCCAGGCCCGAGCGGCCGAATCTCGTGCTCCACAGCCGGCGGATGCCGACGCCCCGATGCGTCTCGGACGCGGCCAGCGCCGCGTCCGGCCGGTCGTAGCGCTGCCGGCTGGTGATCGCCAGCACCTCCTGTCCGCCCGCCGCCAGATGCTCCAGCAGGTCGGTCAGGAGCTGGCTGGTGGCGGAGTGGTCCGGCCAGTAGTAGCGGTTGACCGCGACGATCCGGCCCATGCCGTCCTACTCGCGGTTCTGGTAGGGCTTCGGGCTGTGCTTGAAGCCGCCGCCGCCATAGACCGGCTGCTGCTGCTCGACCCGGGCGGGCAGCTTCGTGGCGGGAACCTGGCCGCGGTTGGCCGTCAGCACGGCGCCATAGGCCAGCATCTGCAGGCCCATCACCAGCAGCAGCGGCGCGCCCAGATAGGCGTGCAGCGCGGGAATCGCGCACAGCAGCAGATAGACCGCGACCGCCCGGTTCGAGCTGCCGGTCCAGTCCTTCAGGTAATGGTGCAGGTGGTCGCGCCCGGGCGTGAACGCGCCGGTGCCGCGCCGGATGCGCACCGCCATCACCCGGCCCATGTCGAGCACCGGGATCAGGAAACAGGCGCCCAGATACAGCGCCGGCATGCCGCCGCGGTGGCTGGTATAGGCCTCGATGGCCGCGAAGCCGATCAGCGAGGACATCATGTAGGCGCCGGAATCGCCGGTGAACAGGCGGCCCTTCATGTTGGCGAGCAGCAGCACGGCGAGCGCGCCCGCCGTCGGGATCATCAGCACGCTGGTCTGCGGCGTCATCCACGGCGCCAGCAGCACCAGCCAGATGATGCACATGCCCAGGAACAGCCCGTTGAGGCCGTCGGCAAGATTGGAGCCATGCTTGAGGCACAGCACGCAGAACACGGTGAACGGGACGGCCGCCAGGCCGAGGATGATGGTGAAGCCCAGATCCGGCAACCACAGCGCCGCCACGCGCAGCTCCGGCACCGCGATCGCGGCGGCGCCGACGCCCAGAATGCCGGCCGCGAGGCGCAGCCAGGGGTTGATGTGCTTGCGGTCGTCGATGAAGCCGAGCAGGAAAAACACGCCTGAAACCAAGGCGATGGCCGTCACGGCGGGGGAGACGCGGCCGAATGCCGCGGCCTGCAGCACCATGCCGGCGGCCAGCGCCAGGAACAGGCCGATGCCGCCGACCAGCGGGGTCGGGGCCGCGTGCAGCTTGCGCGTGCCGTCCGGCTTGTCCATCACGCCCAGCGCCGCGCCCAGCGGCCGCGCCCAGATGGCGGTGGCGAGCGCCAGGCCGCAGCCCGCCGCCATGCCCAGCGTCGTAACGTCGACGGCGCCAAATCCGCCTTGTAACTCGGCCCAATTCCACAACAAGTTCCGCCTCCGCAATATCCGGACAGGACAACTTGTTGGCCTCAGCGTTATCGGTGCAGCGCCACATGCCGGACAGGGCGGCCCACGCCCCGTTCGCCATGGCCCCACCTCCTAGGAGGATGACCCTGCGTTGCAAAGCATGTCGCTTCGTACAACCCCAGGTCAACATTATTTTGCAGTCGCGAAATAGAACAGACGGATCACCGGCAAATAGCCCGGAAATCGCCACAATGTCTCCACCAGATCACCACAAGAAACGGCACGCGGCGGCGGCGAATCCACACAATCGCCACAGAAAAACTTTGATTCAAATTGTTTTCAATTTCGATATGGTGAGTCCGCGGACCGCGGCGCGTCAGTTCAGGTGACGCAGCTTGTCCGGGTTGCGCACGATATAGATCGCGGTGATCGCGTCGTCCGCGATCTGGAAGGCGACGGTCTGACGTTCGCCCGCGGGATCGATCATCAGCAGGCCCGGCATGCCGTTGACGGTTTCCGGCCGGATGTGCCAGTGCGGCCAGTAGCCCTTGCGGGCGACGCCCAGGAAGAAGCGCGCGACCCGGTCGCGGCCGGCGATGACGTTGAGCGCCGCGAGCCGCTTGCCGCCGCCGTCGGAGTGCAGCGCGGCGTCCTCCGACAGCAGCCTGGCCAACGCGGCCGGGTCGCCGCTTCCGGCGGCGGCGAGGAAGGCCTGCACCAGCCGCGCGCCGTCGGCCGGCGCCACGGTGAAGCGGGGGC
>JALHLV010000036.1 GCA_022844405.1 Sphingomonadales bacterium
AACTCACAAAAACCAGCGGCAATCTCGCCGGTGGTCTGGTCGTGCCCATCCGCCAACCCGCACAACCCTCGACAACCTCAAATCAACAATCATCGGCGGGGTGAGAAATCCGGGTTAGGGTGAGGGGGACCGCAAAGCGGTTCTGTACGGATCAGCCGCTCAGGCAATCACGGCCCAGCGTTGCCGGCTACCGCTTCAGGCGGCCTCTCGTGTCGGAAGTTACTTCTTGGCGGACGCCTGGACCTCGGAAAGGCTTTCCTGGACGCGACGGCCGATGATGCCCCACGCCTCGGTCTGCGACTTGCCGGCCAGCTCGGCCAGTTCCTTCATGTTGGCGACCGACTTCTCGAACGTGCCGCGGGCCATCTCGACCGGCTTGGCGAACACGTCCGCGCCGGCGCCGGCGCCGATGGTCTTGGCGGTTTCCTGAAACTCGCTGAACGCCGCGGCGGCCATTTCCTGCTGGCGCTTGGCAACCGCCTGCAGGCCCTCGAGCGCGACGCGGCTGGCGTCGGTCAGGGCGGCGATGTTCGCCTGGCCGGCCTTCATCAGGCCGTCGACGTTGAAGCCCGGAACGGTGCCGGTGAACTGCGAAAAGCCCTTGGTCCAGTTCTCGAACACATCGGCGAACGGATTGGTCTGCGACATGGTGATCTCCTAACTCGGTGTAAGCTGCCAGTAGGTTGGTTCTGCGGGCGGCGCCCTTTTTGTTGCACTGCAATATATCCGCCAAATTTCATTTTGCAACTGCAAAAAAGAAAGCGCGCCCGCATAAATATTCCGCATGGCGGCGAACCAATCCGGCCCGGATATTGTTACTACCTGGTGACGTCGCCAAATACCTAGCTATAGTGGTGGGTGGGGAAAGACACCCGGTAGAATGGGTGCTGACGAGGAAACAACAATGAATGCGGATGCGCACTTGACGCTGGGCGCTCGGCAGTACCAACCACCAGCCGCCATCTGGTCCATGCTTGAGCCCGCACGGGCGCTGATGGAAATGGGGCTGCTGTCGTTCTCGGGACCCTGCCTCGGGCAGGCGCCGCGCGGCGACGGCCATCCGGTCATGGTCATTCCCGGCTTCATGGGCACCGACACGTCGACCGCCGTGTTGCGGTCGTACCTCCGGGCACTGGGGTACGAGGTCCATCCCTGGGCGCTGGGGCGCAATTTCGGGCCGCGCGGCGACACCGAGGAGCGCATGGTCGAGCGCGCCAACCACCTCGCCGCCCGCTACGAACGCAAGGTCAGCCTGGTCGGCTGGAGCCTCGGCGGCATCTTCGCCCGGCAGATCGCCCGCGATATCCCCGACGCCATCCGCCAGGTGATCACCCTCGGCAGCCCGTTCGGCAGCGCCGGCCAGGGCGGCACCAACAAGGAGATCGCCGGGCTCTACGAGAGGCTGTCGGGCGACATGATCGGCCACGCGCCGGAAACCGTCCGCGCCCGCCATCGTTCGCGCCCGCCGGTCCCGTGCACGGCGATCTTCTCCAGGACCGACGGCGTCGCCGTGTGGCAGGTCTGCACCGAGGAAGCCGGCCCCGACACCGACAACATCGAGGTGTTCGGCAGCCACACCGGCCTGGGCTTCAACCCCTTCGTGCTCTACGCGGTCGCCGACCGTCTGGCCCTGCCGGAAGACGGCTGGGAACCCTTCGACCGCGGCGGCGTCAAGGCGCTGTTCTACGGGTAAACTCCTGTTTGTCATCCCCGACGCTAGTCGAGCCCGCGAACCGGAGGTTCGCGGCTGCGAGACTTGCGATCGGGGACCCATGTCTCCACGTGAAAGTTGCGTATCCTGGATCGACATGGGTCCCCGCTCGCGCTTCGCTTGGCGGGGATGACAATCATGGTTGGTTCTTCGCGTTGGCCGCAGATCAGCACGGACAGGCCAAACCTTTCTTCCCTTCAAACCTGGCTCCTCTCTGTTATCTTCCCTGCCGTGAACCGCAGGAGGATGTCATGAGCAATCTGGTCAATCGGCAATGGACCCTGGCGAGCCGCCCCGCGGCCATGGTCAGCACGGACAATTTCAGGCTGGCCGACGCACCGGTGCCCGATCCGGCCGATGGGCAGATCATGGTGAAGGTCACCCACGTCGCGTTCGAGCCGGCCATGCGCGGCTGGATGGCCGAGAACCCCGGCTACATGGCCGCCATCCCCATCGGCGGCGTCATGCGCGCCATGGCGGCGGGCGAAGTGGTCGTGTCCCGCCATCCCGACTTCAAGCCGGGCGACAAGGTTTCCGGCATGTTTGGCTGGCAGGAATACGCCGTGGTCGCGGCCCAGGACAGGCTGTTGCCGGTGCAGAAGCTGGCGCCGGGCGTCACCGAGGAGATGGCCTTGAGCGTGCTCGGCATCACCGGCCTCACCGCCTATTTCGGCATGCTGGACGTGGGCAGGCCGCAGGCGGGCGACACGGTCGCCGTGTCGGGCGCGGCGGGCGCGACCGGCTCCATCGCCGGCCAGATCGCGAAAATCAAGGGCTGCAGGGTGATTGGCATCGCCGGCGGCGCCGACAAGTGCAAGTGGCTGACCGACGTGGCCGGCTTCGACGCAGCCATCGACTACAAGTCCGAGAACGTTGGCAAGCGGCTGCGCGAGCTGGCGCCCGACGGCATCAACGTGTTCTACGACAATGTGGGCGGCGAGATTCTCGAGGCGGCGCTGGACAACCTGGCCATCGGCGCGCGCATCGCGCTGTGCGGCGCCATCTCGGGCTACAACACCGGCTCGTTGCCGCAGCCGCCGAAGAACTACATGGCGCTGATCCTGAAGTCCTCCAGCATGGCCGGCTTCCTGCTCGGCCAGTATGCCAAGCGGTTCGGCGAGGCCTCGGCCGATCTGGGCGCCTGGGTGCGGGACGGCAAGCTGAAGTTCGCCGTCGACGTGCAGGACGGGTTCGAGAACGTGCCGTCCACGTTCCTGCGCCTGTTCCACGGCCAGAACCTGGGCAAGCAGCTCAACCGCATCGGCTGAACCGGGCGGGCAAAGCGGCCGTACAGGAGACATGACCGGACCCGACACCAACACCGGGGTGCTGCTGATCAATCTCGGCACGCCCGACGCGCCGACGCCCAAGGCGGTGCGCCGCTATCTGCGCGAGTTCCTCAGCGACCGCCGGGTGATCACCACCAACCCGCTGATCTGGCAGCCGATCCTTCACCTGTTCATCCTGCCGTTCCGGCCGCGCAAGACGGCCGAAGCCTACAAGCTGGTCTGGCGCGACGACGCCGACGGTTCGCCGCTGCGCCATTTCACCCGCACCTTGACCGAGGCAACCGCCGCGCGGGTCGGCCAGTCGCGCAACGATGTCGTCGTCGACTGGGCCATGCGCTACGGCACGCCGTCGGTGAAGGAGAAGCTGGAGAGCCTGCGGGCGCGGGGCTGCGGCCGCGTCCTGGCGATCGCGCTCTATCCGCAATACAGCGGCACCACGACCGCCTCGGCCTATGACGCGGTCGCCGCCGGGCTGCGCGCCTTGGACTGGCAGCCGGACCTGCGCACCGCGCCCGCCTTCCCGGAGGACCGGACCTATATCGAAGGATTGGCCCGCTCGGTCGAGGACCATGTGGCCTCGCTCGCGTCGCCGCCGGACGTGGTGATCGCGTCCTATCACGGCCTGCCGCAGAAATATGTCGACGACGGCGACCCCTATTACGACCAGTGCCTGAAGACCACGCGGCTGCTGCGCGAGCGGCTGGGCTGGGACGAGGACCGGCTGCGCATGACTTTCCAGTCCCGCTTCGGCGCGCTGGAATGGCTGCGGCCCTATACCGACGTGGTGCTGGCCGCGCTCCCCGGCGAAGGCGTGAAGAAAATCGCGGTGATCGCCCCCGCGTTCCTCGCCGACTGCCTGGAGACGCTGGAGGAAATGGCCGAACGCGGCCGCCACACCTTCCTCGACGCCGGCGGCGAGCAGTTCAGCTACATCCCCTGCCTCAACGCCACCCCGCCCGCGGTGGCCCTGCTCGACGGGTTGATCGCACGGGAGCTGGAGGGATGGGGGTAGGGCCGCTTCGCGGCCCTCACCCTAACCCTCTCCCTGTTGGGGCGAGGGGACGATGCTTGTGCATCGACACGGATCGACCCTTCTCCCCACCGGGGAGAAGATGGCGCGTAGCGCCAGATGAGGGGTGAGCCGCGCCAGCGGCTTCTCTTACTTCTTCGCCGCCGGCCCGTCGAACGACTTCAGCAATTCGTACCAGCCCGACCCCTTCACCGCCAGCGGCATGGCGCCGAACTTCGCGGCCGTGTCCAGGTGCTTCTGGCGGCCCGCCCAGGCGTTGGGGTCGCGCTGCCACTCGTTCAGCACGCGCTCGGCCTCGTCATAGCTGGGCGCCTCGACCTCGTAGAGCGACAGGTAGCCCGACACGGTCTGGCTCCCCAGATGCGCCCCGGCCAGCTTGAACACGCTGCCGCGCACGAAGTTCGGGCAATGGGCCGTGTCCTCGATGTGCTGGTCGACGAACCACTCGTCGAACTGCGCCTGCTTGTCGGCGCTGGGCGGCTCGCAGAGCCCGATGAGAACGAAACGCGGCATGGATAGTCTCCCCTGTCTGTGGTGTCCCGCAAATTAGCAGTTTCTTGGCACAAGGGAACCGCTGACCCGAAACCGGCGCATGAACGTCGGTATTTCGGTGACAGTGCATTTAATTGATCTTGAAAAAAGGCGCGTCATAGTGGCCGAGCAGGATCGACAATTAAATGCACTGTCACCGAAATATGCCCTGTCTATAGTGGTCCCGCAAACTAGCAGTTTCTTGACACAAGGGAACCGCTGACCCAAAACCGGCGCATGAACGTCGAGACACCCCTGACCTTGCAGGCCATGGACGACATTTTGCGCGGCGCGATCCGCGACGGCCTCGCGTGGTCGGTGTCGACGCAGCATCCGGACGGCTACTGGGTCGGCAGGCTGCAAACCAACGCCTGCATGGAAGCCGAGTGGATCCTGGCACTGCACTTCCTTGGCCTGCACGACCATCCGCACCGGCAAGGGCTGAAGCTGTCGATCCTGCGCGGCCAGCGCGAGGACGGGTCGTGGTGCATCTATCACGGCGCGCCGGGCGGCGACATCAACGCCACCGTCGAAAGCTACGCGGCGCTGCGCTCCATGGGCATGGCGGCCGACGATCCGGTGCTGGCGAAGGCGCGGGCGTGGATTTTTTCAAAGGGCGGCCTGCGCAACGTGCGGGTGTTCACCCGCTACTGGCTGGCGCTGATCGGCGAGTGGCCGTGGGAGCGCACGCCCAACATCCCGCCAGAGGTGATCCGTTTCCCGCTGTGGTTCCCGTTCAGCATCTACAATTTCGCCTCCTGGGCGCGGGCGACGCTGATGCCCATCGCCGTGCTGTCGGCGCGGCGGCCGTCGCGGCCGCTGACCTCGCGGCTTGACGAGCTGTTTCCCGAAGGCCGCGACCGTTTCGACTATTCGCTGCCGAAAAAGATCAGGCCGTTCACCTGGGAACGGTTCTTCATGGGCACCGATGCGATCCTGCATGGCGCCCAAACCCGCAAGCTGATCCCCGGCCGCGAGGCGGCCATCGCTCGCGTACTGGAATGGGTCATCAAGCACCAGGATGCCGACGGCGCCTGGGGCGGCATCCAGCCGCCCTGGATCTACAGCCTGCTGGCGCTGCATATCGAGGGCTATCCCATGGGCCATCCGGTGATGGCCAAGGGGTTGGCCGCGCTGCACGACCCGCGCTGGTGCTACGAAACGGATGGCGCCGTCAACATCCAGGCGTCGGTGTCGCCGGTGTGGGACACGGTGCTGACGCTGCTGGCCATGGAGGATTGCGAGGCGCTGGACGAGCATGCGGAGGCGGTCGAGCGGGCCATCGGCTGGCTGCTCGACAACGAGGTGCGCCATTACGGCGACTGGTCGCAAAAGGTGAAGGGCGTCGCGCCGGGCGGCTGGGCGTTCGAATACGCCAACCAGTTCTATCCCGACGTGGACGACACCGCCGTGGCGCTGATCGTGCTGGCGAAGCATCGCCACGATCCGAAATGGCAGGCGCGCGGCATCGACGCGGTGATCGGCCGGGCGGTCAACTGGGTGCTGGCCATGCAGTGCCGGGGCGGCGGCTGGGCGGCGTTCGACCGCGACAACGACGCGGCGATCCTTACCCGCATCCCGTTCAGCGATTTCGGCGAGGCGCTCGATCCGCCCAGCGTCGACGTCACCGCCCATGTGCTCGAAGCGCTGGGCGTGCTGGGCTATGACTGGCACCATCCAGCGGTCGAGCGCGGCGTCGCGTTCCTGCGCAAGGAGCAGGAGACGGACGGTAGCTGGTGGGGCCGCTGGGGCGTCAACTATGTCTACGGCACTTCGGCCGCGCTGCCGGCGCTCAAGGCCGTGGGCGAGGACATGCGCGCCGACTACATCACCCGCGCCGCCGACTGGGTGATCGCCCACCAGAACACCGACGGCGGCTGGGGCGAGACCTGCGGCTCCTACATGGACCGGTCACTGGCGGGGAAAGGCGACAGCACCGCGTCGCAGACCGCCTGGGCGCTGATGTCGCTGCTCGCCGTCGGCCGGCCGGGTGACCGGACAGTGGTGGAGACCGGATTGCGCTACCTGTCGTCGCGCCAGAACGGCGGCACCTGGGACGAAGCCGAATACACCGGCACCGGCTTCCCCGGCTACGGCCTCGGCCGGCACATCGACCTGGGCCAGGGCGTCGAGGAGAACCTGGGCCAGTCGATCGAACTCAGCCGCGGCTTCATGATCAACTACAATCTCTACCGCCACTACTTCCCGCTGATGGCCATGGGCCGGGCGCGCAAATACCTCGCGCGTTTGGGGAATGAAGCCTGACAGAAACGCAAAAAAAACCGTCTCGAATCGAGGCGGTTTGCAGGCGGAATTATGGGGTAAATGTGTCATAAACCCGGGCCGCGCGGTCCGGATCGACGGGCTGCGCCTGGAGGGCTCACGCATGAGACCCTCCCTGCAGTTCGCCGGCGTGTCAGCCGAGGACCTTCAGTTCTTCAGCCGAGCTTTTGCCGTTGCGGCCACGAGTCAGTTCGTAGGAGACCTTCTGGCCCTCACGCAGGCCCGACAGGCCGGCCCGCTCGACGGCGGAGATGTGGACGAAGGCGTCGGCCGAACCGTCGTCCGGCTGGATGAAGCCATAGCCCTTGGTCGCATTGAACCACTTCACGGTTCCGTTGGTCATAGAGAGTGCTTTCTTCAAAGATGGCATAACAAACATCCGCACCAACGGGTGCGGACGGTTTCTCAGCTCGCTCAAGTCCTGGAGATCGGTAGCTCTGTCGGTGACGAAGCAGATGAGCCGGGTCTTAGGTCACTGATCTTGCGGATATAATCCCGCAAATCGGCGAATTCAAATAAATTCGCCGGTCTCGAACGCCGCGATTCCCGGCCGGAAACCGGCCGGGAGCGCGGGGTTGCGAGCGCTCAGGCCGCCTTTTGCATGGGATTGCGGCGGGGACGCCGACGGCGGCGCGACGGGGCGCGGTCGCTGTCGGCCTGCCGTGCGCCGTCCGGCCTCGGCGCTTCCCGGTTGCCGCGCGGCGCGTTGCCAGTGGCGGGACGTTCCTGGAGCGCCTGCCGAATCGGCCTGGAGTCGCCGTGCTCGGCCGCCGCCTCGCGCGGCGGTGCGCCGGCCACGGTGAGCTGGACGCGGATCAGCTTCTCGATGCTCTTCAGGTAGGGCCGCTCGGTCGGATCGCAGAACGCGATGGCGACACCGCCGGCGCCGGCGCGCGCGGTGCGGCCGATGCGGTGGACGTAGCTTTCCGGCTCGTTCGGCAGCTCGAAGTTGATCACGTGGCTGATGCCGTCCACGTCGATGCCGCGGGCGGCGATGTCGGTGGCGACCAGCACGCGGGCGGAGCCGCTCTTGAAGCGCTCGAGGGCGTTCTGGCGGGCGCTCTGCGACTTGTTGCCATGGATGGCGTCGGCGGGCAGGCCCGACTTGCTGAGCTGCTCGGCGACGCGGTTGGCGCGGTGCTTGGTGCGGGTGAACACGATCACCTTGGTGAGCGCCTCGTCACGCAGCAGGCTGGTCAGCAGCGACTGCTTGCCGGCGGCCTCGATGAAATAGACGCTCTGGCTGACCTTCTCGACGGTGGTCGCCTGGGGCGTCACCTCGACGCGCACCGGCTCGATCAGCATGTCCTGGGCCAGCTTGGCCACGTCCGCCGGCATGGTGGCCGAGAACAGCAGCGACTGGCGCTTGCGCGGCAGGTGGGCGACGATCCGGCGCACGTCGCGGATGAAGCCCATATCGAGCATCCGGTCGGCCTCGTCGAGCACCAGGACGCCGGTGCCGGTCAGGTTGACGTGCTTCTGGTTGACCAGGTCGAGCAGGCGGCCGGGCGTGGCGACGAGGATGTCGACGCCGCGCGCCATGGCCTTCACCTGCGGACTCTGGCCGACGCCGCCAAGGATGACGGTGTGGCGCAGGTTGAGATGAGCGCCGTAGGCCCGGATGCTGTCGGCGATCTGCACGGCGAGCTCGCGGGTCGGGGCCAGGATCAGCGCGCGCGCCGTCTTCGGCGCCGCCTGGATCTTCTCGGCGGCCAGCCGCTGCAGCATGGGCAGGGTGAACGCGGCGGTCTTGCCGGTGCCGGTCTGGGCAATGCCCAGCAGATCGCGGCCCTGCAGCAGCAGCGGGATGGCCTGGGCCTGGATCGGGGTGGGGGTGGTATAGTTCTCGGCGGCCAGAGCGCGCAGCAGCGGCTCGATGAGGCCGAGATCGGTGAATTGGGTCGTCACTTGAACAGAGTCCTTCCGCGCCGGGCGCACGCGGTGTTCGCGAACGCTCTCAGCGTGTTGCCTTTTCCACGCGCACCTGGAACTAAGCGGGGTTTTTCGGTGACCTGTCCGGAAGGAAACGCCAGTAAGGCGCATCGCGCGATCACGGCAGGTCTGAGGGGTAAGTGCGCCCGCGGCGTGCCATTGTCAAGCGGTATCGGGCTATGACGCTGAAAGGTGATGCGTTTTCGCCACAGTCCCGGATTCTTTTCCTGCCCCTGCGGCGAATCCTTTCCCTATCCTTACGTCTTATGCAACCACTGCCGCGCGCCGGGGAGTGGACGCGCGGAAGAAACCGGAAACCGGGGGAGCAACGATCGTCCGGCACCCGCCGTTTTGCCCGTCGTCCGTCCCGCCACGCTGCGTCTGGCGCAGTTGGGCGTTGCAATTTACCCCCTGAACGGTTGAGATTGCGCCTGCGCTTTCTGAACCACCCGAGAGGCTTCTGAATGTATCAAGTCCGACCCCGCCGCCGAATGCGCGCCGGCTGCGCCATTGCTGGAGGCATCGTTGCCGTCAGCACCATGGGCGCGCCCGTTCCCTCGGAGGCCGCGGACCTGACCATCACGAAGACCCAGAGCGAGCCGGTCAAGACCTCCAACGCCAGCGGCGGCGCCGGCAACATCACCATCGAGTCCGGCGGCGGCGTCGTGGTCGACAAGGGCACCGCCGTCATCATCGACAGCAGCCACAAGGTCGATAACAAGGGCCGCGTCGAATCCAAGGGCGTCGACGGCCGCGGCATCGTGATCACCGGCTCGGTGACCAGCGGCGTCACCAACAAGGGCACCATCACGCTCGGCACCGACGCCGACGACAAGACCACCGACGGCGGCAACTACGGCATCCTGCTGGATGCCGGCGCCAGCATGACCGGCGACATCCTCAACGACACCAGCGGCACCATCACCGTCGCCGGCGTCAAGTCGGCCGGTATCGTCACCCGCGGCTCGCTGACCGGCAACATCAAGAACGACGGCAAGATCGTCGCCACCGGCGACGGCGGCCTCGGCATGCTGCTTTCGGGCAACATCACCGGCATCGTCACCAACACCGGCTCGATCACCACCGGCTCAGCGTCGACCCAGACATTGGACAAGGACGGCAATACCGTCACCAACCCGGAGACCGCGGGCGGCGATGGCCTGGCGGTCGGCGGCAATGTCGGCGGCGGCATCCTCAACGCCGGCGACAAGCTCACCGACCAGGAGGAGAAGGATCTGACCGCCGGCACCGTCGAGACGGTGCGCGGGCTGAAGAAGGACGCCATCGGCACCGACGCCACGATCACCATCATCGGCCCCGAAAACGCGCTGCATGTGGGTCCGGACGCCGGCGGCGCCGCGGGCGGCAACATCACCATCGGCGCGGTCACCAAGGAAGCCTACGGCATCATCAACCGCGGCGACATGGCGAGCAGCACCACCAAGGATGTCGGCACCGCCGAGACGGTCCGCATCGGCCTGGGCGCCGGGTCCGCGTCGTCGGGCAGCACCACGGTGGTCGGCGGCTTCTTCAACGACGGCGGCGACATCACCACCAAGAGCACCAGCGGCAAGGCGACCTCCGTCGCCATCGGCTCGGGCGCGGTGCTGCCCGAGATCAAGAACGTGGGCACGATCACCGCCACCACCACGACGGGCAATGCCGGCGTCCTCTCCATCGAAGAGGGCGCCAAGGCCGACAAGCTGGTCAATGCGGGCCTGATGCAGGCCAAGTCCACCTCGGTCACCGGCAACGCCTTCACCATCGTCGACAAGTCCGGCACGCTCAAGGTGATCGAGAACACCGGCACCATCTCGGCGATCGAGACCATCGGCGCCGACGTCAAGGGGCTGCCGATCACCACCACCGGCACCGCCATCGATCTCAGCACCTCGAAGGCCGACGTGACCATCCTCAACAAGGGCACCATCGCCGGCGACGTGCTGTTCGGCCTCGGCGCCGACACCTATACCCTGGACGGCGGCACCCAGACCGGCACCGTCGATTTCGGCGAGGGCGAGAACACCTTCACCCTCAACAAGGCGACCTTCTCCGGCGACCTCCTCGCCAGCAAGGGGGTCGTCGACCTGGAGGTCAAGGCGTCCACCTTCGCCATCGTAAGCGAAGACGGCGCGACGGTGCGCGACGCCACCTTCGACAAGGACTCGACCCTGGTCGTACCGATCTTCGGCAGCGACGCCACCGCCGGCACGCTGACCGCCACCGGCACGGTCAGCCTGGCTAACGGCACCGGCGTGGTCACCGATTTCAAGACCCTGTCGTCCGAGGACATCACCTTCACCCTGATCGATGCCGAGACACTGACCTTCGAGACCGACCTGAAAGGTCTCGAGGTGTCCGATACCTCGGCGTTCTTCAACGTGGAACTGAAGCTCGACGAGGAGGACCCGGGCAAGCTGCTGGTCACCGTCGAGCGCGCCAGCGCCGCCGACCTGGGGCTGAACGCCAACCAGACGGCGATCTTCAATGTCAGCAAGCAGGTGCTTGAGAGCGACACCGAGATCGGCGCGGCCATGGCCGCGCTGAAGACCAACGAGGAGGTGCAGGACGCCTTCAACCAGCTCATGCCCGACAACAGCGGCGCGACGCAGCAGGGCATCTTCCAGACCCAGGCCGCCATCTTCGGCGCGATCAACAAGCGCATGGACGGCATCTACAAGCTGGACCAGCGCTACAAGGAGCGGGTCGAGCGCATCGCCGGCAAGGATCCGAAGCGCGCCAAGCGGATGGGACAGCGCGACAAGCCGACGATCTGGGCCGAGCAGCTGGTGCTGGTCGCCAAACAGAGCCCGTTCGATGACCAGCTCGGTTTCGGCGGCTACAGCTACGGCATTGCCCTGGGCGCCGACTATCCGCTGTTCGGGCTCGACGCGGTGGGCATAAGCCTCGGCCAGACCTGGTCCGAGTACAAGGAGAAGACCTCGTTCGACACGCCGACCGCGGTTTCGACCACCCAGTTCAACGTCTATGCCGGCTGGGAGAACAAGGGCTTCTTCGTCGACGTCAGCGGCGGCTATGGCTTCAGCTCCTATGACGGCGAGCGCAACATCGTCATCGGAGCGGTCAGCCGCACCTCGCTGTCCAAATGGAGCGGCCACCATTTCGGCGCCAATGTGCGCGCCGGCTACGGCGTGGCGATCGGCCGGTTCTCGCTGCAGGCGGCCGCCAGCCTCAGCTGGCTGAAGCTGCACGAGAACGGCTATGTCGAGACGGGGCTGCCCGACGATAAAGGTAAACTCCGCGAGACCTCGGGTCCGGCCAGCAACCTGGTGGTCGGCGAACAGGACGTGAGCTTCGCGCGCGGCAATTTCGGCCTCACGGCCGGCATGCGCTTCGAGGACGGCACCGGCATCATCGAGCCCAACGTCCGCGTCGGCGCTACCCACGAGTTCAGTTACAAGGGACCGACCAACACGGCTTATTTCGGTTTCCTGAAGGACGGCAACAACCTGCCGACCAGGCTGTCCGACGATTTCATGACTGTCGGCGCGCTGGCTGCCAAAACCACGTTCTATGCCGGTGTCGGCGTCGATCTCAGCGCCCATTTCGGCACGCTGTCGTTCGACTACGACGCCGAGTTCGGCGGCGGCAGGCTGAACCACATCGTCTCGGGCACGGTCCGCGTCAGCTTCTGACGACGCAACAAGAACGAAGCCCGGCGGCTTTCGCCGCACGGACCCCGTCCCGTATGTAGCCGGCTGAGACGACTACACTGGATAAACGGTCCCCGCGCCACGAAGGTTCCGCGGGTCAGGCGTGGTTGGCCCCACACCGCCGCCCGAGCGCGGCGGGCGACGAAGGCCGCGGCGTGCGACCCGCCCGGGCGGGTGACTTCCGAGGCCGCTCGCGCTATGTTCGTGCCATGAGCAAACACGCCAAGATCACCGATGCCCTGGTCCTCGGAACGGTCAACGCACCGTACAGGCGTGAGATCAACGCCCGAGACTTGAGCCGTTGCCTTCGGCGCAAAGAGCTTTCAGAGTGGCTCGTGCATATCGCCACGTTCTTTACCGACGTGGATCCTTCGCTGGTGCTGCAGTTCGCCGAGCTTCACGATATTCCTGTCGCCGATCTCCGGCGCGTCTACTTGGACGTGAAGAGAAAGACCGGCGAGAGAAGTTCCAAGTTAGAGGCTACGTTTGACTCAATGGCAAACGCTGCTTGACCGTGCCGTCTCAGGGTTGAGCCAACTGACGGCATCCGGGTTGCCCATGCCGGATTGGGTCGTTGGCGGCGGTAAGGCGATTATGCTCTGGCTGGATCATCGATCCAGTAAGGACATCGATATTTTCCTCACAGATCCGCAATATCTCGCTCATCTATCGCCTCGATTGGCGGGAGAAATGATGTGGTGCGAACTAAACTACGATGAGGCTCCGCACTATTTGAAGCTTAGGTATCGGGAGGGGGAGATCGACTTCATCGTGGCCATGCCGACTACCGATATCCCCGCGCTCAGAAAGCGGGTGGGTGCGTACCCTGGACACGAGGTGTTGCTCGAGCATCCGGTTGAACCGGCGCTCAAGAAGCTGCGATACCGCGGCCAGGAAATGAAGGTACGCGATGCGTTCGACGTTGCCGTCGTCGAACACACCTATCCGGATCTTCTGCGGGAGGCCTTGCGGCATGTTTCTTGGAACCGCGCAGGCATCAAAGCCCGGCTCGGTCGCATGAAGCCCGATTTCTTCGCCGCCGAACTGGCTGAACTGGATATTCGCCCGGCATGGCGACCCGTGGCGGATACGGCATTTTCCCGGATTGAGCGCATTGTCGACCTGATACCCGAGGTCACATAAGGCATCTCGGGTTTTGCTGGTTTGCCCGGCATTCATCCATTACTGAGGACAGGCCGCCGGAGGGGACCGGCGGCAGTCCGACGAACGAGAAGCCAGCCGCATGAGCACCACCGCCGCCCAGGATGACCGGTCCAGCCGCAAGCTGTCCCGGCAGGACATGAAGACCCTGTCGCTGTCCGCTTTGGGCGGTGCGCTCGAGTTCTACGACTTCATCGTTTTCGTGTTCTTCACCGCGGTCTTGAGCAAGCTGTTCTTCCCGCCGGACGTGTCCGACTGGGTGCGGCAGCTCCAGACCTACGGCATCTTCGCCGCCGGTTACCTGGCGCGGCCGCTGGGCGGCATCGTCATGGCGCATTTCGGCGACCTGGTCGGCCGCAAGCGCATGTTCACCTTCAGCATCTTCCTGATGGCCGTGCCCACCTTCGCCATGGGCCTGCTGCCGACCTATGCGGAGATCGGCATCGCCGCGCCGATCCTGCTGCTGCTGCTGCGCATCGTCCAGGGCGCGGCAATCGGCGGCGAGGTGCCCGGCGCCTGGGTGTTCGTGGCCGAGCACGTGCCGGACCGTCATGTGGGCTTCGCCTGCGGCATGCTCACCGCCGGGCTGACCGTCGGCATCCTGCTCGGGTCGCTGATGGCCACGTTCATCAACCAGGCCATGTCGCCCCAGGAGGTGCTGGACTATGGCTGGCGGATCGCGTTCCTGGTGGGCGGCGTGTTCGGGCTGCTCGGTGTCTATCTGCGGCGCTATCTGAGCGAGACACCGGTGTTCGAGGAAATGCGCCAGCACAAGGCGCTGGCCCGCGAGATGCCGATCAAGACCGTGATCCTGGCCCATCCGGGTTCGGTGATCCTGTCGATGCTGCTGACCTGGATGCTGACGGCGGCCATCATCGTGGTGATCCTGATGACGCCGAATCTGCTTCAGTCGGTCTACGGTTTTTCACCAACGGTTGCGCTGGAGGCCAACGCGGTGGCGGTGATCTGTCTGACGGCGGGCTGTCTGTTCGCCGGCTGGGCCATCGACCGCTACGGTCCGGGCAAGACCTTCATCGCCGGCAGCATCCTGCTGGCGGCCTGCGTCTATGGCTTCTACACCAACATCGCCGAGGACCCGTCGCTGCTGTTTCCGTTCTACAGCCTGGCCGGCTTTTCCGTCGGCATCGTCGGCGCGGTTCCCTACGTCATGGTGAAGGCGTTTCCGCCGGCGGTCCGGTTCTCCGGCCTGTCGTTCTCGTACAACCTGGCCTATGCGATCTTCGGCGGCCTGACGCCCGTCGCCGTCGCCGCGCTGCTCCGGGAAAGCCCGCTGGCGCCGGCCTGGTATGTCATCGCCACCTGCGGCATCGGCCTCGTTCTGGGCATCTACATGAAGTTTTCGGGCTTCGGCGGGAACCCGGTCGAACGCGCCGCCTCAGGCCCGTCCTAAGCCTCGGCAAGCCGCGTTGAGCGGCGTCGCCTGTTACAGAGCCGAAACGACCTCGTCTCCCAGCTGCCTGATCATGTCGGCGGCCTTGTCCGGCCACAGCGCGAACACGGGCACGGTCAGGCGGTGGACGCCGATGTCCTCGAACCGCTTCACCGCGTCCGCGCCGCCCTTCATCGCCCAGACGCCGGTGATCTCGATCTCGCCGAAATCGCGCCCGACGTCGTCGCACGCCTTGCGCAGCAGCGCCAGGTGCTCGCTCAGCTCGGTGACGCTGCCGCTGGGCGAATACCAGCCATTGCCGTAGCGGGCGACCCGCTCGAACGCCTTGCCCTTGTTGCCGCCGATGTGCACCGGCAACGGCTTTTGCACCGGCAGCGGGAAGGACTTGAAGTTGTGCCAGCTCAGGAACTCGCTCTCGTGCTCGACGACGTCGCCGGACCACACCTTGCGCATGGCCTGGATGTAGTCGTCGAACCGGGCGCCGCGCCGCTCGAACGGCGTGCCCATGGCGGCGAACTCCTCCCGCAGCCAGCCGATGCCGGCGCCGAGCATGAACCGGCCCTTCGACACGAAGTCCAGGCTCGCCGCCTGCTTGGCCATCAGCAGCGGATTGGCCTGCGACAGGATGTTGACGCCGGTGCCCAGCCGCAGCGTCGTCGTCTCGGCGGCGATGGCGGTCAGCGCCAGCAGCGGGTCCACGTAGTTGGTCTCGGGCTCCGAGCTCATGCGGCCGCTGGCGTTGTAGGGATAGCGGCTTTCGTACTCCAGCGGGACGATGACATGCTCGAACGTCCAGACGGACTCGATGCCGGCCTGCTCCGCCAGCCTGGCGTGGGCGATCATCTCGTCGGGCGACGCGACGCCCTTGTTGATGGGGGCGATGCCGAATTTCATGGGTTGCCTCGTCGTCTTGTGGGCAGGAAGAGATGCCCGGCGCCGCGATCTTACGGCTTTTGACCCGAGGAGGAAGCAGCATTCTGGCGGCTTCCGGGCGGCCGTGCGACACTGCGGCGGCGAGGCGATCCGGGAGTGCCGATTGAGACCGTTGCTGATGGCGTGGGTGGCGCTGGCGTGGTTCTGCAGTGTGCCCGCGTCGGCCCTGGTCTATGCGGACCGGCCGGCGCCGGTGAGCCAGGACGACCTGGACCGGCTCGTGGCGCCTATCGCGCTCTATCCCGATCCGTTGCTCGGGCATGTGCTGGCCGCGTCGACCTATCCGGCCGAGGTGGGCGACGCGGTGCGCTTCATGGAGGAGCATGACGGCCTGCGCGGCCAGGAACTGGCCATGGAGATCCGCAACAAGGGCTGGGAGCCCAACGTGGCCGCGTTGCTGCAATTCCCCACCGTGCTCGCCCTGATGCGCGACAATGCCGACTGGGTACGGCAGCTCGGCGACCTGGTCTTGCGCGAGGAAACGGCGGTGCTCGACACCGTCCAGACGCTGCGCGGCCTCGCCCTCGCCCAAGGCTCGCTGCGCACCAGCCGCCAGCAGAGCGTCTACACGTCGGGCGACATCGTCACCATTCTGCCGGCCAATCCGCGCGATATCTGCGTGCCGGTGTACGACGCCTCGACGGTCTACGGCGCGTGGTGGCTGCCCGACAAGCCGCCGCTGTCGTGGAGGCCGAAACGGCAGGGGCCAAGGGTGCACGACATGCTTTCGGCCGGCATCTCGTTCGCGCCGTGCAACACGCTCGCCGCCGCGTCCTACGTGAGCACCAGCCCGGACTGGGAAAACCGCCGGCTCAGCATGACCGGCCGCGGCGTCACCGGAATCTGGGAGCACGACCGGACGCACCGGCGCGACGTGCCCTATCCGACGGCGGCGGTCCGCGCCAGGTTCGAGCCCAATGGCCCCGGTACCGACAGCGGCATCCGGCGGGCTCCCAAGGGAGCGTCGGGCGTGACTATCATCAGGCCGAAGACTGACCCGCAGCCCGAAGAGAGCCGCTAGAGACTGCCTCAAGCCTATGGCCAGATGGGCGCTTCGCCCTCGGGCAGGCGCGCGTCGGCCACACTGAGCGTGAACGACACCAGGCAGTAATAGCCGACCAGCGCCACCACCTCGACCAGCTTCGGATGGCCCAGCGCCCTGCTGGCGGCGGCGTGCAAGTCATCGCAGACGCGGCCGGTGTGCAAAAGGTCGTGCGCGACTTGATGCACCAGACGCTGGGTTTCGTTCTCGCAAGGCGGGGTTTCGCCGGTGCGCAGCGCCTCGATGATCGCCTCGGGCAGGCCTTCGGCGCGGGCCATGCGGGCGTGAGCCCAGAATTCGTATTCCGCCTTCCAGTGGGCGCCGACGGTGAGAATCGCCAACTCGCGCGCCCTGCCGTCGAGCAGCGAGCCGAAGCGCAGCCGCTCGCCCATCTTCGAGCCGATCCGGCCGAAGGACGGGATCTGCAGCCAGGCGTTGAACGGCCCGCCCAGCTCGGCGGTCGGCGTGCCCATGGATGCCTTGCGCGGCCCTTCGACGATGTCGTCCCACAGCGCGCGTTGCTCGTCGTTCAGGTCGCCGTGCCGCAGCTTGGGAAATTCGACCATCGCATCCTCCATGCCTCGGGCGGCGATGCCGCCGGTACTGTCCGTCTCAACGCTTGGTGAAGGTGATCGGCAGTTCTTTCATCGGCATGAAGTACAGGCTGGGATTGTGTACCGGCTGCGGCAGTTCGTGCTCCAGCCTGATGTCGTCCAGGCGGGTCAGCAGGGCGGTGAACGAGCTGACCATCTCCTGCCGCGCCAGGCTGGCGCCGACGCAGAAATGCGCGCCCGCGCCGAAGGCGATCTGCGCGCCGGCGTTCTTGCGGTCGATGTCGAACAGGTGCGGGCACTCGAACTTTTCCGGGTCCCGGTTGGCCGCGCCGTAGCGGGTCAGCACCATGGAGCCGGCCGGGATCAGCGTGCCGTTCAGTTCCACGTCGCGGGTGGTCTTGCGCGCCAGCCCCTGCACCGGGCTTTCGATGCGCATGGCCTCCTCGCAGAACGGCTTGATCAGGCTCATGTCGCCCTGCAGACGCCGCATGGTCTCGGGATGGCGCAGCAGCAGCCACAGCCCGTGGGCGATGGCGCTCTGGGTGGTCTCGAAGCCGCCGCTGATCAGCTGGTGCATCAGATTCTGCAGCTCGTGCATGGACAGCGGCTCCTCGTCGTCGCCATGGGCGTGGACGAGGGCGGAGATCAGGTCACCGGTGGGGTTCCTGCGGCGGTCCTCGAACACGTCCGACAGATAGTGCTGCATCTCCAGCTCGGTCTCGGCGATCCGGCGGATCTCGGGCTCGGTCCATTTGCGGATCGACAGGGCGATCAAAGCGTCGGCCCAGCGCTTGAATTTTTCCACCTCCTTGCGGCCCAGGCCGAGCTGCTCGGCGATGATGATGCCGGGCATGGGCATGGCGAACTGCCTGTTGAACTCGCAGCGGCCGTCGTCGATCCACGAATCGATCAGGTCGTTGGCCACCTGGTCCACATAGGGCAGCATCTCCTTCACCCGCTTCACCGTGAACACCCGGTCCAGCAGCTTGCGGTAGCGGGAATGCTCGGGCGGGTCGGTCCGCTGCAGCGTCTGGACGTGCGCCCAGCCGCGTTCGGCGATGATCTCTTCGTAGAGCACGCCCAGATCGCCCTGAAGGCCCTTGCCGTCCTTGGCGCTGACGTCGTTGGAGAAGGTCTCCGTGTCCTTCAGCACCTGGCGCAAATCGTCATATTTGGTGACCATGTAGAAGCCGGTCTCCGGCATCCGGTAGACCGGGCATTGCTCGTGCAGCAGCGCGTAGAACTCGAACGGATCGCTCTGCGTCGCGTGGTCCATGAGGCTGTAATCCTCGACCCGTCTGGTCACCCTGGCATCCATTTCCGTCTCCCCGAACCGGCGTCAGATGCCCGAATACTAACCGTGGTTCGGCAAAGGCGCGACAGCCTTGCGGTCGCAGGCGGCTGCCGCGATCATGGGCGCCGATTTCCAGGGGAGGGAACCATGGCCGAAGCGAGCCTGTCCGACATCATCTTCTCCACCCGCGCCATGCGGCGGCTGAAGCCCGACCCGGTGCCCGACGCTCTGATCGAAAAGATCCTGCGCGCCGGCCAGGCCGCGCCGAGCGGCGGCAACGCCCAGAACTGGGGCTTCCTGGTGGTCAAGGACCCGGAGGTGAAGCGCCAGGTGCAGGTCTACTACCAGCGCGCCTATGACGAGGGCGTCGGCAAGCACTATGCCGAGCGGCTGGCGTCCATGCCGGCGGGCGAGGCACGCGACAAGCTGGAGCGGCAGGTCGCAGCCGTGCATCACCTGACGCTGCATTTCCACGAGGCGCCGGTGTGGATCGTGCCGTGCCTCGACGTGGGGCCGCGCGGCGCGGTCGGCATGAGCGGGGCGTCGATCTATCCGGCGGCGCAGAACATGCTGCTGACGGCGCGCGCGCTCGGGCTCGGCTCCACGCTCACCTGCCGGCACATGATGTTCGGCAAGGAGTGCGACACCATCTTCGGCCTGCCCGAGACCGTGGTGTCCTTCGCCATCCTGCCGGTCGGCTGGCCGGAAGGCAAATTCGGCCCGGTCGGCCGCGGGCCGCTGTCCAGCGTGGTGTTCAAGGACCGCTGGGGCCAGCCCTGGTTCTGACGACCGGCGCAGGGCGCGTCGATCCGTCAACCCGACCTTGATTTAAGGTGCCGCTTCGTCTATCCGTTGCGGCGTTTCCCCGGGCCGCTTTAGCTCAGCCGGTAGAGCATCGCATTCGTAATGCGAGGGTCGCGTGTTCGAGTCACGCAAGCGGCACCATTCCCTCAAGGCCCTGTTCCCCGCCTCCGGCGGTCAGTCGACCTCTTCGGCGTAGTATTCGTCGTGCCGTGTGTCCTGGTGGAGCAGGGCGTGATGGCGGAACGCCTCGCGGATATTCTCGCGCAGCAGCACGCTGTTCACCGGCTTGGTGCAGAACCGGTGGATGGCGCCGCGATTGATCGCCTCCATGATCGATTCCAGGTCGGCGAAGCCCGACAGGATGATCCGCAGCGTGTCGGGATAGAGATCCTTGACCTTTTCCAGGAACACGGTGCCGCCCATCCCGGGCATGCGCTGATCGCACAGGATGACCTGCACCGGGTGCAGCGCCAGCAGATCGAAGCCCTCGGCGGCCGAGCCCGCCAGCAGGATATTGTAGCTGTCCTGGCGCAGCAGACGCTCCAGCGTGGCCAGCACGTCCGGATCATCGTCGATGAGCAGCAGGCTCTTCAGCGGCGGCGCGGCTTCGCCCGCCGGTTGTGGCAGCCGCTTGTCGTCGAGCAGCATCCGTTCGATGTCCTCGGCGGGCACGGGCGGGCTGAAATAGTAGCCCTGGATCATGTCGCAGTGGTGCCGCCGCAGATAGGCGAGCTGCGCGGCGGTCTCCACGCCTTCGGCGATCACCTCCAGCTTCAGGCTGTGCGCCATGCGGATGATGGCGAGCGCGATGGCCGCGTCGTCCGGATTGCGGGTGATGTCGCGGATGAAGGCGATGTCGATCTTGAGTTTGTCGATCGGGAAGCGGCGCAGATAGGCCAGGCTGGAATAGCCGGTGCCGAAATCGTCGATGGAAATCTGCACCCCGCGCTTTTTCAGGCCCCGCATGCAGGCGATGGTGCGCCCGGTGTTTTCCATCAGCGAGCCTTCGGTGAGCTCCAGCTCAAGCAGGTCCGCGGCGATGCCGGTCTCTTGCAGCGCCCTGGCGACGTCGCCGTCCAGGTCGCCGTCGACGAACTGGCGCCCCGACACGTTCACCGAAATGGCGACCGCGCCGACCGGCGACGCCGCCCAGGCGGCGATCTGCCGGCAGGCCGTGGCGATCACCCAGCTTCCAACCCGCACGATCAGGCCGGTTTCTTCGAGCAGGGGAATGAAGTCCCTGGGCGGCACGAGGCCGTGTCCGGGCCGCTGCCAGCGGATCAGTGCCTCCAACCCGGCGATGCGGCCGCTGTTGAGGTTTACCTTGGGCTGGTAGTACAGCACGAACTCGCCGTTCTCGACGGCCTTGCGCAGGGCGGTCTCCATCTCCAGGCGGACCATGGCCTCGGTATTCATCTGCGCCGTGAAGAAGCTGCTGGTGTCGCGGCCAGCCTGCTTGGCCCGGTACATGGCGGTATCGGCGTATTTCAGCAGGCTTTCGGCGTCGGCGGTGTCGGCGGGATGGATGGCGATGCCGATGCTGGCGGTCACCGTCACCTCGTGGCCCTGGAGGTAGAAAGGCCGCCGCAGCGCCTCGCGGATCTTGGCGGCCACGACCGACGCGCCCTGCTGTCCGTCCTCGAGCACCAGGATGATGGCGAACTCGTCGCCGCCTTGCCGTCCGACCGTATCCCTGATGCGCACGCACTGGACGAGGCGGTCGCCGAACTGGCGCAAGAGGTCGTCGCCAACGGCGTGACCCAGCGTGTCGTTCACGTTCTTGAAGTGATCGACATCGATGCTCAGCACAGCCAGATGCCAGCCATTGCCCGAGGCGCGCTCCAGCGTCTTGATCAGCGTGTCGAAGAACAGCGTGCGGTTTGGCAGGCCGGTCAGGGCATCGAAATGCGCCATGCGGTGGAGGCGCTTCTCTGCTTCCCTGCGTTCGGTGATGTCGCGCATCACGACGACGATGATCCAGTCCGCGCCGGAGCGGTGGGCGTGGCGGTGCACTTCCACGTGCAGGTGCGAGCCGTCCTTGCGCCGCAGTTCGCTTTCCGTGAAGCGATTCACATGCAGGCCGGCGATGACGGCGTCATACATGTCCTCCAGCGTGACGAGAGCGTTTTTGTTCAGCTGCGACGGACCCATCCGGAACAGCTCTTCGCGGGAGTAGCCGAACATGGTCGTAACGGTCTGGTTGACCTCGACGAACTTCATGCTGGTCCGGCTGACCAGCATGATCGCGTCGGCGGTGGAGTCCATGGCGGCGCGAAACCGCTGCAGGTCGGCGGCGCGCTCGTCCACCTGGCGTTCGAGGATCGTGCCGTAATTCTGCAGGAAATCCGCATACGCCTTGAGCCTCAGCAGGTTGCGCACCCTGAGCCACAACTCGGCGCGGTCGACGGGCTTGGTCAGGAAGTCTTCCGCTCCGGCGGCCAGGCCGGCGAGGCGCGCGTCCCGGTCGATATGCGCGGTGACCATGATGATCGGAATGTGCGCCGTGACCGGGTTCGCCTTGAGCCGGGCGGTAACCTCGTAGCCGTCCATGCCGGGCATCATGATGTCGAGCAGGATCAGGTCCGGCGGCGTCTCCGCCACCGAGGCCAGCGCTTCCTCGCCGTCGGCGGCGCAGCGCGTGATGTAGCCCTCGGGCTTCAGCAGTGCTTGCAGCAGCTTGCGGTTCCGCTGTTCGTCGTCGACGATCAGGATGGATGCCGGGGGCGGATCGGTCATGGCACGGGGCGTCCGGTCCTGAGCAACAGGGCGTCGATGGCCGCGTAAAGCTCCTGATACCTGAGCGGCTTGGCGATATAGGCATCGCACCCGGCGCTCCTCGTGCGCTCCTGGTCCGTCGTCATCGCCAGGGCGGTCAGCGCGATGACCGGGATGGACGCCGTGGCCGGGTCGCCCTTCAGTATGGACGTCGCTTCCAGGCCGTCCATGCCGGGCAGATGGATGTCCATCAGCACCAGGTCCGGATGTTCCGACCGCGCCAGCGCCAGCCCGGTCTCGGCGTCCGACGCGCTCAGCACCGTATGGCCGGCGTTGCGCAGCAGCAGCGAGGTCAGCTTCATGTTGGTCGGGCTGTCTTCGACGATGAGTATCCTGGCCATCCTGAGCCCCTTTTTCAGCGCGGCGATAGGGCGCGCCTGACTTCGGCGATGAAATCGATACGGTTCAACCCGGCCTTCTCGACAACGCGGATGAGGTTGTCGGGGTTGCTGTTGAGCAAAGCCAGCTCCTGCGGTGTGGTCCGCTTCGCGGTCACCACCAGGATCGGGATGCGCGCCGTGTCCGCGTGGCTGTGCAGCGCTTCGACGACGTCGAAGCCGCTGACGTCCGCCATCATCAGATCGAGCAGGATCAGGTCCGGCCGCACTTGCTGGGCCAGCGTGATCGCTTCCCTGCCACCATACGCCCGCACCACCGCGTAACTCGGCATGGGCAGGAACGCAGCGATCACCTCGACGGCCTTGGAGTCGTCGTCCACGACCAGGATGGTGTGCGTGTGGTCGCTGTCGGGATTCAGGCCCAGATCGGCGAGCGAGGCTTTCAACTGGGCGCGGCTGATCGGCTTCTGCAGCACGCCGGCGGCGCCGCTCGCCAGCGCCATGTCCTGGTAGTCCGGGCCGGCAATGATCACCACGGGTACACGGGCAAGGGCGGGGCTCTCGCGCAGCCGCAGCAGGAACTCCCAGCCGTCCATGCCCGGTAGCAGGATATCCAGCGTGATCAGGCTCGGCGGCTGCGCCGCGGCCAGAACCAGCGCGGCTTCGGCGGTGGAGGCGCGCATGACAGTGAAGCCTTCGGATTCCAGCAGCAGGCGGACAAGGTCGGCCTCCGACTCCTCGTCCTCGATCACCAGCGCGATGCGTTCCCTGGGCACGGCCGGGACCAGGCCGTCGCCGGCCGGTTCGCGGTGCTTCACGACCGCCGCGGGCTCCAGCCTGCGCAGCGGCAGCCAGACGGCGAAGCACGAGCCCTCTCCCTCGGCGCTGGAGACGGCCACGGTGCCGCCATGCAGGTCGGCCAGTTGCTTGACCATGGCGAGGCCGAGGCCCGTGCCCTGGAACTTGCGCGACAGGCTGCTGTCGATCTGGCTGAAGGCCTGGAACAGCTTGGCCATGTTCTCGTGGGAAATGCCGATGCCCTTGTCGGTGACGCGGAGTTCCAGGAATTCGTCGTAGCCGTTCGCGGGGGCGGGAAAGCCGTACATTGGCCGGGGACCCGCCAGTTTGCCGACCGCGGCGCGGGGTGCGCGACGCGCCTTGAGCACCACATGCCCGCCCGTGCCGCTGAATTTGACGGCGTTCGACAGCAGGTTGTAGACGATCTGCTTGGTCTTGCGCATGTCCAGCATGGGCGCACCCAGATTGTCGTCGGCCCTCAGTTCCAGTTGTACCCGTTGCGCCGCCGCCTTCTCCCGGACGATGGACAGGCTGTTCGACAGCAGGCCGTTCAGAGCGACTGGCTCCAGTTCCAGCGCCATCATGCCGGCCTCGACCTTCGACAGGTCCAGGATGTCGTTGATCAGCGACAGCAGGTGCTGGCCGCTCGAGAAGATGTCGCTGATATATTCCTGCTGGACCTCGGTCACCTCGCCCATCAGGCCATCCTTGAGCGCCTCGGAGAAGCCGATGATGGCGTTGAGCGGCGTCCGCAGTTCATGCGACATGGTGGCGAGGAACTCGGACTTCATGCGGCTGGCATGCACCAGTTCCATATTCTTCTCCTGCAACGCATGCTCGAAGCGCTTGCGCTCGGTCACGTCGCGCGCCGCCGCGAACACGCCCTGCACCGTGCGGTCGCGGTCGTGAAACGTGGCGGCGTTGTAGGACACCACGGTTTCCTCGCCGTTGAGGTTGCGCACGGTCAATTCATAGTCGCTCACCCTGTTCTCGGTCAGCACCCGCCTGATCGCTGCGTCGGCCCGGATCGGGTCGGTAAAGAAGTTGCGGCAGGGCGCGCCGATCAGCTCGTCACGGGTACGGCCGGTCAGCGCCATCATCTGCTGGTTGACGTCGGAGATGATGCCCTGCGGATCGGTGGTCATCAGCGCGTCGATGTTCGATTCGATCAGCGAGCGGGTATAGAACTGCTGGTCGCGCAGCCGCTGATCCAGCAGCGCGCGGGCGGCTTCCGTCTGCTGGCGCGCCGTATTGTCGGTGCCGATCAGCAGATAACCGATGATCTTGCCCTGCGCGTCGCGCAGGGCCGTGACCGAAACGATGGCCGCGAACCGGCTGCCGTCCTTGCGGACATAGGTCAGGTCGTAGATGTCCTCGATGCCCCGCGACGCCTTGAACACCAGCGCCTCGAAGCCCGGCGTGATCGTGGTCTCCAGCTCCAGGCTGAGCGCCGCGGCGCGCGCGATCAGTTCGTCCGGGTCCGAGATGTCGGCCGGCGTGATGCGGTCGACCACGTCGGACGCCTCGTAGCCCAGCATCCGCTCGGCACCCACGTTGAAGACCTGGATCACGCCACGTTCGTCGGTGGCGATGCTGGAGAAGTTGGCGCTGTTGAAGATGGCGTCCTGCAGCGCGCCGGTCTTGAGCAGCGCCTTCTGCCGCTGGGACTCGACGACGCCTTCCGGGCCGCCCGGCTTTCCGCGGGTGCCATTGCCATTGCCAGGTTTGGCCATCAATGCCTCCGGGCGGACGATCGCGTCCGCGGAAAACCGCTGGTCGGTGCATGGCCGCGGAGAAACGCTACGCGACGCCACTGCGGAACGGGCTCACAGATTGCCACTGCGATCAGCACCCGACACGCGACGGGCCGGCGGGCAAAAGGGAGAATAATTGGACTCGAACTGTAACAACGAATTCGCACTTTTCACTCTATATGAGAGCGAATATGGTCGGTGACTCATTTATTTTTTATTATTGAACTGAATTTGGGAACTATTTATCGATTGCATTAATTTGCAGATTAAGGGGCAGCCCGATGCAATTGTGGGGAAAATGGACTTCAGTATGCGCGGTGGCTTGCGATTATCTTGGATTGCGCGCCGTGTAGGGCGACCCTCCGGCACACTGCCCCATCGGTCCCTCCCCGGGTTCTGGCGTGCAAGCGGCATAGCGGGGAATGAACGCGCGCGGCACGACTTCCCGTACCGAATCGAATGGCCGCGGCGGGTGCCGCCGGCTGGCGCGGCGCGCCGGCCGTTGCTACAGTGGCGCCGGGGGCCGGAGCGGTCGAATGCGCTGTTTCACCTTGATTTTCATAATTTTGGCTTCTTCCGCCGCCCATGCCGCGCCCACGGGCGCCTGGGTTTGCCGGTACAAGGACCCCAACCAGAAGCAGACGGTGCGGCTGGACTTCGCCGCCGGCCGGTTGTCCGTCGATCGCGGAATCGGCGCCGTCCCGATGAAGAACGCCGTCATCGCCGACGACCGCGTGTCCTGGAAAGACGGCATGACGTTCGAGTTCTTTCCCAGCGAGAAGCGGATGACGCGCACTTCCGCCACCGGCACCGACGGCCTGGTCTGCGTCAGGGAGTAGGCTTACGCCGTGCCGGGCCTGAACGACAGCGACAGGCCGTTCATGCAATAGCGCAGGCCGGTCGGCCTGGGGCCGTCGTTGAATACGTGACCCAGATGCCCGCCGCACCGGCGGCAATGCACCTCGTCCCGCACCCAGCCGCCGGAATAGTCCTTCCGGGTGCGCACCGCGTTGTCCAGGGGCTTCCAGAAGCTGGGCCAGCCGGTCCCGCTGTCGAACTTGGTCTTCGACGAGAACAGCGGCAAGTCGCAGCCGGCGCAACGGAAGGTGCCGGCGCGCTTCTCGCGGTCGAGCGGGCTGGTATGGGGCCTTTCCGTATCCTCGTGGCGCAGTACCCGCCAGGCCCGGTCGCCAAGCTGCCCCCGCCATTCCGCGTCGGTCTTGGTGATCTCGAACACCTCCGCATCGGCCTTCGCCGTGGCGCCCGAGCGGGTGGCGCCCATCACGCCCAGCAGGGCGAGCAGGCTGGCGCCGCCGAACAGCACCGATCGTCTGGTGTACATGGCCGCGCTCCTAACGGGCCGCGACCAGCACCGGCTGGTCGCGGTACTGGCCGGGGAACATCTTCTTCAGGTTGGCGATCTTCGGCAGGTCGTAGAAGGCGATGTAGCGGCTGTCGGGATGCCGCGTCGCATAGTCCTGGTGATAGGCCTCGGCCGGCCAGAACTTCGCGGCGGGCTGCACCGTGGTGACGATGGGCCTGGGATAGACCTTCGCCGTGTCGAGCTGGGCGATATAGGCGGTCGCCACCTTCATCTGGCTGTCGCTGGTCGCAAAGACGGCCGAGCGGTACTGGGTGCCCCGGTCCGGTCCCTGCCGGTTGAGCTGGGTCGGATCGTGGGCGACCGAGAAGTAGATGCGCAGGAGCTGGCCGTAGGACACCTGCTTCGGATCGTAGGTCACCTTGACCGCTTCGGCGTGGCCTGTCCGCCCCGTCGTCACGTCGTCGTAGGTCGGTGATTTCGTCTTGCCCCCGGCATAGCCGGAGACGGCGCTGGTGACGCCCCTGGTGTGCTGGAACACCGCCTGGACGCCCCAGAAGCAGCCGCCGGCGAGGATGGCGGTTTCCGACGCGGCGGCGGACGGCGTGTCGAGCGCGGGCGCGGGGATGGCGACCGCCTTCTCGGCGGCTGTCGCGGGCAGCACCGAAAGCGTTGCGGCCGCCAGCGCGACGGCGAGGAAACGGGAAAGCGGGCGAATGGAACGGTTCATGTGCTCACTCCTGTGGCCGCCAGATTGGATGCGGCCTTCTCCTGTTCATTCGGCGGACGGCGGCGGAAAGTTACAGGCCGGCGTCAAAGCGGCCCGGGGCGGAAAAATCCGTGGCATGATGTAACCCGCCGACCGTTTCGGGCGAATGAGTCTTCATACGGTCCTGCACTGGAGGGAAACCGCATGTCCGGCGACATCAGTCCGAAACCGCGAAAGCGCTGCGCCATCCATCCTTCTATCGTCCGGCTGACCCATTGGATCAACGCCGCGGCGATGATCGTGATGGTCATGAGCGGCTGGCAGATCTACAACGCCCATCCGATCTTCGACTTCAGGTTCCCGGCGTGGATGACCCTGGGCGGCTGGCTGGCCGGCGCCATCGCCTGGCACTTCGCCGCCATGTGGGTGCTGGCCGTCAACCTGCTGGTCTATCTGGCCTATGGCCTGTTCTCGGGCCATTTCCGCCGCGACCTGCTGCCGATCACGCCGGCCGGTGTGTGGCGCGACGTGAAGGCGGCGCTCGCCTTCCGGCTGCCGCACGCGCTGGGACATTACAACGCGGTACAGCGGCTGCTCTATGCGGGCGTCATCGCGCTCATCCTGCTGGCGGTCGCCTCCGGCCTCGCCATCTGGAAGCCGGTGCAGTTCCAGACGCTCGTCTGGCTGATGGGCGGATTCGACTTCGCCCGCGTGGTCCACTTCTTCGCCATGGCCGGCATCGTCGGCTTTTTCGTCGTCCACATCCTGCTGGTCTTGATCGTCCCGAAAACCCTGGCGCCGATGATCCTCGGCGGCACGGTCCCGGACGCGGAGGCAACACCATGAGCATCCTCAGACCCCAACGCCCGACGCTCGACGACCTCAAGCCCGAACTGGCCGACATCGAACGCCGTCTGTTCCTGCGTGGCAGCCTTTCGCTGGGCGCGCTCACCCTGCTGACCGGCTGCAACCTGGTCGAAGGCAATTCGGTCGACAAGGCGCTGATGGCCATGTCGCACTGGAACGACAAGGTGCAGGCCTGGCTGTTCGACCCGAACAAGCTGGCGCAGACATACAGTCGGGCCGACATCACCACGCCGTTCCCGTTCAACGCCTTCTACCCGGAATCCCGCGCGCCGGCCGTCGACGGCGGCACCTACAGGCTGGAGGTTTCGGGCCTGGTCGCCGACAGGAAGTCGTGGACCATCGAGGAACTCCGCGCGCTGCCGCAGGAAAGCCAGATCACGCGGCACATCTGCGTCGAGGGCTGGAGCGCCGTCGGCGAGTGGTCGGGCGTGCGCTTCAGCACCTTCCTCGACCGCATCGGCGCCGACAGGCGGGCGCGCTATGTGGGCTTCAAATGCGCCGACGGCTACTACTCCAGCATCGACATGGCGACAGCGCTTCACCCGCAGACCATCCTGGCGCTGGATTTCGGCGATGATCCGTTGCCGCGCAAATACGGCTACCCGATGAAGCTGCGGGTGCCGACCAAGCTGGGCTTCAAGAATCCCAAGCATATCGGTGCCCTGTTCGTCACCAACGACAATCCGGGCGGCTATTGGGAGGACCAGGGCTACAACTGGTTCAGCGGCTCCTGATCGATCGGGTTTGCCAAATGCAGCCTGCTGTCCTTAGCCTGTCGCCGGGCGCCTTTCGCGCCTTCGGACGCAGGATGGACCACAGCGACCAGGCCAACCGCCGTCTCGGCGGATTGATGGTGTCGGCGCAGGCCGGCGACCGCGCCGCCTATGACGCGCTGCTGCGCGACTGCGTGCCGGTCATTCGCGCCGTGGCGCGCGGGCGCGGTGTGCCACCGGACGCCGTCGACGACGTGGTCCAGGAAACCCTGCTGACGATCCACCGGGCGCGGCACACCTACGATCCGGCCCGCTCGTTTCGGACTTGGCTGCGCACCATCGCCGAACGCCGGGCCATCGACCTGCTGCGCCGCCAAGGCCGCCAGCGGTCGCGCGAAGTTCACGATGAGGCCGCCTACGAAACCCATCCGGCCGCAGCCCAGACGCCCGTCGCCGAAGTGGATGCCGGGCTGCGGCAGGCGATCGACGGTCTGCCCGAGGGCCAGCGCCAGGCAATCGAGGAACTGACGCTGAAGGACCGGTCGCTGGCCGAGGCCGCCCAGGCCACGGGCCGCTCGCCCGGCGCGCTCAAGGTCAACCTGCACCGGGCGCTGAAAACGCTGCGCGCCCGACTGTCGCGAGAGGAGGGATGATGGCGCATTCGACCGAGAACCTGATCCGCGAGCTGGGCGAGGGTCTGGCGCCGGTGCGCCGCGCCGCTGCGCCCAACCGTCTCGCGCTGCTGTGGCTGGGCTTGGCCGCGCTGATCACCGCCGGCATCGCCGTCTTCTTCGACATGCACGCCGCCCTGGCGAGGCTGGACTCGGCGGCCGACACGCGGCTTGCCGCGCTGGGCTCCCTGCTCACCGCGGTCCTCGCCGCCAAGGCCGCGTTCGAGCTGGCGATGCCCGGGCGGTCACGGTTGTGGGCGCTGTTGCCGCTGCCTGCAGCCCTGCTGTGGATCGGCGCGAGCGGCATGGGCTGCCTGCGTCAATGGACGACGGACGGCTGGGACGGCAGCGTTCATTCGGAATGCCTGATGTCCATCATTGGCATCTCGGCGCCGCTCGCCGTGGCCATGATCGTCATGCTACGCCGGGCGTTCCCGCTCCATCCGGTATTGACGGCCTCGCTCGCGGGCCTTGCTTGCGCCGCCGCGTCGGCCAGCATGCTCGGCATGTTCCATCCCGCGGACCCCGTTGTCGCCGATCTCGCCTTCCATGCCCTGGCCGTCGCGGTCGTCACCGCCGCGATGACCGCATCCGGCGGACGGCTGCTGCAGCGCTAGGACAGCCCTGCATGTCCTGACGGGTTTCTGCCCGGCAAGGCGGCGTGGTAGAACCGTGCCGCCCGCCGCGTCGGGACTGACCAGGGGAGAACGCCATGCCCGGTATCGAAGACAAGCTGGAAATCCACGAGACGCTATACCGCTATTGCCGGTCCATGGACCGCATGGACGCGCCGCTGGCGCTGGACTGCTTCTGGCCCGACGCCACGCTGGAATACAGCGGCCTCTACAGCGGCGCGCCCGCCGGATTCGTCGAATGGCTGTGGCCGGTGCACGCGTCGATGGTCTGCCACACCCACCGGGTCTGCAACATGCTGGTCGACTTCACCGGCGACGCGGCGGCGGTCAGCGAGAGCATGGTGCAGGTGACCTTGCGCATGCAGCCGGCCGACGAGCTGATCGACCTGATCGGTCATGGCCGTTACCTGGACACCTGGCGCAAGGCCGAAGGCCGCTGGCGCATCGCCGGCCGGGTCTTCGTGTCGGACATGAGCACCATGGTGCCGGTGCGCGCACGCGACGTCGGTGCTATCCTCTATCCGGGCACGCCCGGACAAAAGCCGCTTCCCGGCACGCGCGACACCTCGGACCTGTCCTACAAGTTGCTGCCTGATCTCGGGAGAGCGTGATGAAGCTGGGCGTCGTCTATCCGCAAACCGAACTGAAGGGCGACCCGCAGGCCGTCCACGACATCGGCCTTGCCGTCGAGAAGCTGGGCTACGATCACATCCTGGTGTTCGATCACGTGGTCGGCGCGTCACACGACCGCGAGCCCAAGCTGTGGGGTCCCTATACCGAGAACCATCCGTTCCACGACCCGTTCGTGATGTTCGGCTATTGGGCGGGCATCACCCACCGGATCGAGCTGGTCACCGGCGTGCTGATCCTGCCGCAGCGCCAGACCGTGCTGGTCGCCCAGCAGGCCGCCGACGTGGACCTGCTCTCGCACCAGCGGCTGCGTCTCGGCATCGGCACCGGCTGGAACTACGTGGAGTACGACGCGCTGGGCCAGGACTTCGAGACCCGCGGCGCCCGTGCCGACGAGCAGATCCCGTTCCTGCGCCGGCTGTGGTCGGAGCATGTGATGAGCTTCGAGGGTCGCTTCGACCGCATCGACAAGGGCAACATCCTGCCCCGGCCCAGGCGGCAGATCCCGATCTGGGTCGGCGGCTTCACCGAACCGGCGTTCCGCCGCGGCGGCAGGCTGGGCGACGGCTACATTTTCGCCGGCGACGTCGACCACGCGACCCAGGGATGGGAGCGGGTCCGCCACCATTTGAAGGAATCGGGACGTCCGGAAGCCGGCTTCGGCCGCGAACTGATCACCATCCGCGCCACCGACCTGCAGCAGACCGTCGATACGGTGAAGCGCTGGCGCGACCTGGGCGGCACCCACGCCTCGATCAATTCCATGGGCAAGGGCTTCACCACCATCACGGCGCATATCGACTTCATGTCCGAGGTGCGCCACCGCATCGAGGCGGGACAGACCGCTCCTATGGTCGTGTGAAGCCGCGGAAGCTGGTGTCGAGCGCCCGCGCCTCGATCCGCTGGCCGGACGCGATCACCGGGATGTAGGCGCCGCCCGGACCGGCGCGCGTCGGGTTGGTGTATTCCCACACCACGGTGCCGCTGTTGTCGACCTCGATCAGCCGCCCGCCGTCCGACTCGGTCAGCAGCGTGTTGCCGTTGCCGAGCCGCTGCGCCGACAGCCGCGCCGTACTGGCGAAAGGCTGATCGGTTCCGCCGCCGAAGGACCAGACCACCGTGCTGGTCGACATGTCGATCTGCTGCGCCCGGCTGTCCTTGTCGTCGGGCGCGTCGACCACCATCAGGTCGCCGTCGGGCAGGGCGCGGGCCTCGTGCTGACCCCGCCATTCGCCGCGCCCGGCCCAGATGACCTGCTTGCCGGAGACGTCCAGTACCGCGACCGCGTCGAGAGCGCCGAACGACAGCAGCACCCGTTCGCCCGCGCTGTCGGGAACACCTTTCGCCCCGTTGCTGCCCAGATACTGGACGCTGGTCGCGCCCAGCGGGTCATGGTGTCCGGGTGGCACCTTGCGGAGCAGCGAGGCGAAACGCGAGCGTTCCAGCGCATCGACCAGCGAAATCTTCGCCGTCTCCTTGCCGTCGGGCGACAGCACGGCGAGGAAGTCCTCGAGGAACGGCGTCTCGAGAACGGTCGCCGGCTCGTCATCCTCGCGGATCGCCTGGACCAGCGCGAAGATGCGGCCATCGGGCGCCACGTCGAAGGCGCCGTGGGCGCGTTGCAGATAGCGCCACAGCGGCTTCGAGTCCTTGTCCACCTTCACCATGCCGTAGCCGGCCGGCATATGGCCGGCGGCCTCGAACACGGCGATCAGGTCGCCGTTGGGCATCACCCGGGCGTGGCGCAGGAACACCAGATTGTCCGGCTGGGGCTCCTGCACGGCGGCACCGTCCTGCTTCCAGACCGTGCTGTAGGGAATGGTCCACTCATGGACCGGCGCGCCGGTCATGGTGACCAGCCGCGCCACGGGACCTTCGCCCGAGGTGTAGAGCGTGAAGCCGCGCTGGGCGCCGATCGGGTCCCAGACGGTCACGCCCTTGTCGGCCGCGCGGGCTTTGCCCCAGTGGTCGGTCGTCAGCGGATCGCCGATCGCCTGCCGCTGCTCGCGCAGCGTGTCCCCCTGCCAGGCATCCGCCAGGATCTTCGCCGCAGGCGGCCAGACGGCAACGGTCACGCCCGTACCGGCGACCGCGGTTGCCGCCGCCAGGGCGATCCAGATTTTCTTGCGCAATGCCGGTACCTTCCCGCGCGGTCCCAAGAGCTACCATAGAGGTACGGTGCCCTACTCGCCATGTCCACAACGGCCCGGCGTGTCGACCTCGAGGTCGCCTCAGCCGGCGCCATCCAGCACGGCCCTGATCTTCTGCGCCATCTCCGCCTTGCGGAAGGGCTTGTTCAGCAGGTTGACGCCGTCGTCCAGCCGCCCGTGATGGACGATGGCGTTGTCGGTGTAGCCGGAGGAATAGAGCACCCTTGTTCCCGGCGCCCGCTTCACCACCTCTTCGGCGATTTCCCGGCCGTTCATGCCGCCGGGCAGCACGATGTCGGTGAACAGCAGCTCGAAGCGCAGGCCCTCGTCCATCGCCCGCAGCAGATCGGGACCGGTGGGAAAGGACGCGACCTCGTAGCCGAGGGCTTTCAGGTTCACCTGCGCGAATTTGCGCACCAGTTCCTCGTCCTCGACGATCGCGATCCGCTCGGTGCCCTTGGCCATTGGCGGCTGGTCCGACTTCGCCGCCTTCGCCGTACCCTGGCGGTCGGCGGCACGCGGCAGGTAGATTTTCACCGTCGTGCCGTAGCCTGGCTCGCTGTACAGCTTGACGTGGCCGCCCGATTGCCTGACGAAGCCGTAGACCATGCTGAGGCCGAGGCCGCTGCCCTTGCCCACCGCCTTGGTGGTGAAGAACGGATCGAAGGCCCGGCTCAGCACGGACGGGTCCATGCCCTGTCCGGTGTCGGAGACGGCGATCATCACATACTGGCCGGGCAGGACTTCCTCCAGTTCGGCATAAAGGTCGTCGAGCCTGGTATTGGCGGTCTCGATGGTCAGCTTGCCGCCCTCGGGCATGGCGTCGCGCGCGTTGATGGCGATGTTGAGCACCGCGTTCTCGAGCTGGGAGCGGTCGACCACCGCCTTCCACAGGCCGGCGCCGCGCACCAGTTCCAGGTCGATGTTTTCGTGCAGCGTCCGGCGCAGCAGCCCCTCAAGTCCGGTGACGAGCTGGTTTGCGTCGACCACGACCGGCGCCAGCGGCTGGCGCCGCGAGAAGGCCAGCAGCCTGTGCGTCAGGTCGGCGCCCCGCTCGGCCGCGCTCTGGATCATCGCCGCGATGCTCCGCAGCCGCTGGTCGCCGGCCAGGTCCTCGACCAGCATGTCGGCATTGCCCAGGATCACGGTCAGCAGGTTGTTGAAGTCGTGGGCGACGCCGCCGGTGAGTTGGCCCACCGCCTCCATCTTCTGCGCCTGGCGCAACTGCTGCTCGGCCCGGCGGCGCTCGGTGATGTCCGAGGCATAGACGGTGATGCCGTCCGGCCCGGGGAACAGTCTCACCAGGTGGTAGCGGTCGACGGGCGGGTAATAGTTCTCCAGGGTGGCGTGCTCGCCGGTCTCCAGGGCGCGCTGGAAGCGGGTATAGACCTCGGTGCCGTACAGGTCCGGAAAGACGTCCCACATGGTCCTGCCCAGCACCTCGGCTTCCCTGATGCCGAACATCTCCTCGGCCGCCCGGTTGACCCGCGTATAGCGCCAGTCCCTGTCCAGGTGATAGAGGCCATCGGACATGGTGGAGAACATGCTGGCGATCTCGTCGCGCACCTGTTCCGCCAGCGCCAGCGCGCGCGTGCGCGCCTCGAGCAGGCGCACGTTCTCGATGGCGGCCGACACCATCTGCGCCAGCTGCATCAGCACCGCCTCGTCGCGGTCGTCGAAGTCCGCGGTCTCGCGATCCGATAGCTGGATCACCCCCAGATTGCTGCCGTCCTGGGCTATCAGCGGCACTGCCAGCCAGCCGCGCATGGGCGGATGCCGGTGTCTGGCGTCGCCGAAACCCTTCCACGCCGGATGGGTTTCGAGCTGGTTCTGGGTGAGACGCATGGGCTGGTTGTTCATGCAGACCAGCCGGTAGATGCCGGATCCGTCCGCGTGGTCGTCGTAGGTCCGCCACTTGCCATACTTGTCGGACAGCGAAACGGTGTGGACCGCCTGGGCGTAGTCCAGGCCGACGGTGAGGCTCAAAACGGCCTGGTGGCTGGGCACCAGTTCGCGCGATATCTCGACCGCGCGCTGCAGCACCTCGTCGGAACTGCGCAGACTCGAGATGTCGATGGACGCGGCCGCCAGCCGGTTCAGCTGCACCGTTGTCCGGTCCTGCTCGCGCTGGCGCAATCCAAGCTCGCGTATCGCCAGGCCAGAGGCTCCGATAATGAACGCGGTCAGGATGATGTTGATCAGGGTACCGATCAGCGTCCGCATCCTCCAGCGGGCGAACACCTCGGCCTCGGGCATTTTGCCGACCAGCACCAGCGGCATGCCCGGGACGCGGGAATAGACCACCATGGCGCGGTCACGCGCGCCGCCGCTCCAGAACCAGCCGGACGCGCTGCCGTCCGTCAGCGGCCCGCGGAACAGGGCATCGCGCCGTTCGGGACCGAACGGCACGCCGGCGCTGGCTCCGCCGCCCGCCAGCATGACGCCGTCATCGCGGAACAGGGCGATGACCGTGCCGGGTCTGACGATCATGGAATCGAACAGGGTCCTGAAGTGGCTGACGCCGATCGTTCCGACCGCCCAGCCCTCGAGCCCGCCGCCGGCGCCGATCCGGGGCCGCGCCAGGCGGATGACCTCGGCGCCGGTGGCCTGCCCCGGTTGACTCGCGAGCGGCGGGCTGATCCGCGGCGCGGTCTCGCGGCCCGACGGCGGGTTGGTGAACGGCGGCTGCCGCGACAGGTCCACCGGCGCCGGCGACGGGTCGCGGGATGTGGCCTTTACCTTGCCGGAGGCGTCGGTCACGAAGAACTCCAGAACGCCGAAGGCGGCTTCGCGGGCGGTCCGCAGGGTCTCGTGCAACCGGCCGTCGGGCTGTTGCATATCCGGTTCGCTGGCGAAACGGTTCAAGCCGCGGTCGATGGTGCCCAGCGTCTGCTGGGTGTGGACGGCGAGCGCGTTGGTGACGTTGAGCAGGTCGCGGCGGACCTGCTCGGCCTCGCGCTCATGGTCGAGGCGCATCTGCAGGCCGTGCAGTCCCAGAAGGACCACGGCAATCGTGGCGACGAGCGCGACCAGAAGCCGGACGGACGTAACCAGTTGCGGTTTCAACGCGATGCCCCCGTGGTCCGCCGCTATCGGGACCTGGGCGGCGCGCATCATGTCCGCGCCGCCGCGACATGCTACAACGAATTTCCGCCGGCTGCCGACTCATTGCTGCACGATGCGATGGGCCGCTGGAGGTTGGGCATCACCGCCGCTATCCTGCCGCCATGGGGCCAGAGATCGACCTCCGCCGGACCATGCGGCCACTGACCGGCGCGCTGATCGCCGCCGTGTTGTCCTGCCTTGCGCTCCAGAGCGGCGCCCGCGCGGCCGTGGGTGAAGCGCCCCGCATCGACATGAGCGTGATCGAGCCGGCGGGTGCCGGCGGAACGGACCCGCTGGCAGTCGGCGGCGCGAGCGGCGACACCAGCGACTACCTGCTGCAGCTCAAGACGTTCTCGGAGCTGGAGGATCGCGCCCAGCGCGGCGACGCCGACGCCCAGTGGCGGCTGGCGCTCGCCTACTATCGGGGTACCGGCGCCGCCGCCGATCCCGTGGCCGGCTTCGAATGGCTGACCAAGGCGGCGGAGAAGGGCAACCCGACGGCCGCGGCCATCCTGGGCAGCGTCTACCAGCGCGGCCTGGGTGGCACCGCGGTCGACTATGGCAAGGCCCTCCTCTGGTTCCAGAAGGGCGCCGACGCGGGCATTCCCATGGCGCTCTATCAGCTTGGCCTGCACGCCCTGCGCGGCTGGGGCGTGCCGGTCAACCGCGAGCATGCGGCCACCTATTTCCGGCTGGCGCACGAGAAGGGCCTCGCCGACGGTCTGTGCGCGCTCACCCAGATCGAGCTCGAGGGCGATCCGGCGCCGGAGGCCGGCAGGCGGATGGCGGAGAACGTCCGCCAGGCCGTCGCCGAAGGCTCCGAACTCTGCATGGTCTGGCTGGCCCAGCTCCAGCTCCAGGGCCGGCTGATCGAACGCGACGACAAGGCGGCGCGCGCGCTGCTGCTGCGGGCGGCGGGCCTGGGCAACGCCTATGCCCAGTATCTGAGCGCGGTCATGCTGCTGTCCGGCCGGGGCGGCGACAAGGATGCCGGCCGCGGCATTGACATGTTGCGCCAGTCGGCCGAGCAGGGCGTGCCCGACGCGCAGGCGTCGCTATCGGCGGCCTACAGCATGGGCGAAGGGGTCGAGAAGGATCCGGTCAGGGCCTTCGATCTGGCCAGGTCCGCGGCGGAGCAGGGGTCGCCCTATGGCCAGCTGCTGCTGTTCACCTATTACCGCGAAGGCCTCGGCGTCGCGCCCAACGGGGCCGCGGCCCGTTCGTGGCTCGACCGCTGCGCCGAGGCTGGCCAGCCCGATTGCCTCTACAATCTCGGCGTGCTCTACCTGCGCGGCGACGGCACCGGCGCCGACCCGGCCAGGACGCTCGATTACTGGACCCGCGCCGCCGATGCCGGCCATCCGGCCGCCCAGTACGCACTGGGCAGCCTGTACATGACCGGCGAGGGCGTGCCGAAGGATACGGCCAAGGCCCGAAAGCTCATGGAGCTGGCTGCCGCCGGCGGCGTCGACCAGGCGCGCTCGGCGCTGCGCTACATAACGGCCCAGGACGGCGCCGGCGCCCCCGACCCGGCGGCGGTCAGCTCGTCCTCGACCCTCTACCAGGGGCAGGCGCTGGCGCCGGCGGCGCCCGACGGCGCCGAGGGGCGCATCGCCCG
>JALHLV010000037.1 GCA_022844405.1 Sphingomonadales bacterium
ACCAGTGCGAGGTGGTGACCTTCACTGCCGACCTGGGCCAGGGCGACGAGCTGGAGCCGGCGCGGGCCAAGGCCGAGCTGATGGGCGTGAAGCAGATCTTCATCGAGGATCTGCGCGAGGAGTTCGTCCGCGACTACGTGTTCCCCATGTTCCGCGCCAACGCCGCCTATGAGGGCGTCTACCTGCTCGGCACCTCGATCGCCCGGCCGCTGATCGCCAAGCGCCAGATCGAGATCGCCCATGAAGTGGGCGCCGACGCGGTCTGCCACGGCGCTACCGGCAAGGGCAACGACCAGGTCCGCTTCGAGCTGGGCTATTACGCGCTCGATCCGGCGATCAAGGTGATCGCGCCGTGGCGCGAATGGCAACTGACCTCCCGCACCGCGCTGGTCAAGTTCGCCGAGGAGAACCAGATTCCGATCCCCAAGGACAAAAGGGGCGAGGCGCCGTTCTCGACCGATGCGAACCTGCTGCACATTTCGGCCGAGGGCAAGGCGCTCGAGGATCCGTGGGCCGAGACCGAGGAGTTCGTCTACTCGCGCACCGTCGCGCCCGAGGACGCGCCCGACAAGCCGACCTATGTGGAGATCGACTTCGCCAAGGGCGATCCCGTCGCCGTCGACGGCGTGAAGATGGGCCCGGCCGCGCTGCTCACCCGGCTCAACGAGCTTGGCGGCGCCAATGGCATCGGCCGGCTCGACCTGGTGGAGAACCGGTTCGTCGGCATGAAGAGCCGGGGCGTCTACGAAACGCCGGGCGGCACCATCCTGCACGCGGCGCACCGGGGCATCGAGAGCATCACCCTCGACCGCGGCGCGGCGCACCTGAAGGACGAGCTGATGCCGCGCTACGCCGAGCTGATCTACAACGGCTTCTGGTTCAGCCCGGAGCGCAGGATGCTCCAGGCGCTGATCGACCAGAGCCAGGAAAAGGTCGCCGGCACCGTGCGACTGAAGCTCTACAAGGGCAGCGCCACGGTGGTCGGCCGCAAGTCGCCCAACACGCTCTATTCGCTGCAGCACGTGACCTTCGAGGAAGACGCCGTCTACGACCAGCGGGATGCGGCGGGATTCATCAAGCTCAACGCGCTGCGGCTGCGGCTGCTCGGGCAGCGGGACGGGAAGAAGTAGGTCGTGTCCCTATCAAATAAGGGTTGTCATCCCGGACGTTAGCGACGCCCGCGATCCGGTAGGATCGTGGTCTTGCGGCGCTTGCGATCCGGGACCCATTGATCCGCCATACGTCAACATCCGTGATGCGGCACCTGCGCCGATGCAACGCGCCAAGGGTATTTCCCTGCCCTGACATGGGTCCCGGATCGCAAGTTTCGCTGCCGCGAACCTAACCGGTTCGCGGGCTCAACTAACGTCCGGGATGACAACCTTATTTGGATGGGGTCGTAGAGGAGCAGCCCCCTCAAACCTTCGGCTCCTCGACCCCCGCCTGGCGGCAGGCCGCGATCACCGTGTTGTGCAGCAGCGTCGCGATGGTCATCGGGCCGACGCCGCCGGGCACGGGCGTGATCGCCGCCGCCCGTTCCTTCGCCTCGGCAAAACACACGTCGCCGACCACGCGGGTGCCGCCGCCGTCCCTGGGGATGCGGTTGATGCCGACGTCGATGACCACTGCGCCGTGCTTGATCCAGCCGCCGCGCACCATCTCGGGCTTGCCGACGGCGGCGACGACGATGTCGGCCCGGCGGCATTCGGCGGGCAGGTCGTCGGTGCGGGAATGGGCCATGGTGACCGTGGCGTTGGCGCGCAGCAGCATCTGGGCGATGGGCTTGCCCACCAGGTTGGAGCGGCCGAGCACGATGGCCCGCTTGCCCGACAGATCAGGCCCCAAACGATCTTCGATCAGCATCATGCAGCCCGTCGGCGTGCACGGGAACAGGCCCGGCAGACCGCTCGCCAGCCGTCCGGCGTTGATGACGTGCAGGCCGTCCACGTCCTTGTCCGGGTCGATGGCCTGGGTGATGGGCTGCTCGACCAGCGGCTTCGGCAGCGGTAGCTGCACCAGGATGCCGTGGACGCGGGGATCGGCGTTCAACTCGCGCACCAGGCCGAGCAGCCCGTCCTGGGTGACGTCGGCGGCACGCTTGAACTCGAACGAGTTCATGCCGGCCTCGAGGGTCTGGGCGTGCTTGTTGCGCACATAGATCTCGCTGGCGGGATCGGCGCCCACCAGCACCACGGCGAGGCCCGGCGTCAGGCCGTGACCCGCCTTCAAAGCCGCCACCTGCCGCGCCACCTTGACGCGCAGACCCGCCGCGAACGCCTTGCCGTCGATGATCGCCGCTTCAGACACGCTGTTCTCCCGTCAGTCTTTTCCGCACGGGCACGACGAGGCCGCCGGTCGCGCGCCCGATCACATGAACAGCGGCAGGATGTCCTTCAGCAGCAGCGCCTGGATCACGTAGATGAGGATGATCAGCACCAGGGGCGAGAAGTCGATACCACCGAAATTGGGCAGGAAGCGCCGGATCGGGCGCAGCAGCGGCGTGAACAGCCCTTCCAGCGACCGCATGACGCTCGAGACGAACTGGTTGCGCGGGTTGACCACGTTGAAGGTGATCAGCCAGCCCATCACCGCCCAGATGATGAGCATCCAGATCAGGACCTGGCCGACCAGATAGATGAGCGTCGCGAGGGCGTTCATGGGGTTTTCCCGTCCGTTGTGCGGCAGGTTTAATATGGGGGGTATGCCCGGCGCAAGTGCGGTGAATTGCACGACGCCCTGCCCGTGCGGACGGGCGCTTGACTTTGAGGCCCAGCCGTCCCAAGGTGCGCGCCGTTTCGCCGGTCGGGGCCGTAGCTCAGTTGGGAGAGCGTCGCGTTCGCAATGCGAAGGTCAGGGGTTCGATCCCCCTCGGCTCCACCAGAAACGACGTCCTTGACCGGCTGGCCCCGAAGCAGCCCCAGCCGACCAAAACGGTACTGTAAGCCGGTCCCCACGAAAATCCCTGTCACGCCGCGCTATCCGGGCTGTCTGCCCGGTTATGGTTCATCCCTTGAGCGCGCTTTGACGGTGCGGATTCGTGGCTGGACTGCAGTTCAGTCCAATGTACCTTGTCGGTCTCACCCATGTAGTACGGAGGATAGGCCCATGAGCCTGGACGAACAGCTGGAGCAACTTCGTGCGCGTGCGGCAACCCTGCCCGAAGACCGGCGCCGGGTGATGGAAGCGGCGACGAGGGAGTTGGCGGCGTCCGGAACGGCTGAACGGGCGCTCAAGGTCGGCGACGTTGTGCCGGATTTCGAGTTGCCCAATCACAAGGGCGAACCGGTTCGTTTCGCCGATCTGGTGCAGCAAGGGCCGGTCGTCATCAATTTCTATCGGGGCGGCTGGTGCCCGTACTGCAATCTGGAGATGCGGGCGCTGCAGGAGAAGCTGCCCGAGATCGTCGATCTTGGCGCGCGGCTGGTCGCCGTCTCTCCCGAACTGCCAGACGCCGCCATGAGCACCGCCGAAAAGAACGCCATCAGCTTCGATGTGCTGAGCGACCTCGGCAATAGGGTCGCGGCGGCCTTCGGCCTGGTCTTCACGCTGCCGCCGGCGTTGCAGGCGCTTTACAAGACCTTCGGCCTCGATCTGGAAGAATCCAACGGCGACGACAGCATGACCCTGCCGATCCCGGCCACATACGTGGTCGGCGCCGACCGGCGGATCATCCATGCCCATGTGGATGCCGACTATTCCAGGCGGATGGAACCTGCCGAGGTGGTGGATGCGCTGAGGCGGCGGGCATGAGCCTGTCGGTGGATGTCTACTGGTCGTTCCGCAGCCCCTACTCGTATCTGGCGACCACGCGCCTCGTGGAGATGCGGCGAACCTATCAGGTCGACATCCTGTTCCGGCCCGTCTACCCGCTCGCGGTACGCAAGACCGACTTCTTCGCGACCGTGAATCCGGCCTGGGTCAAGTACGTGCAGCGCGACGCGCCCCGGTTGGCCGAGTTTCTGGGCTTGCCCTTCCGGTGGCCGAAGCCCGATCCGATCGTGCAGGACATGACGACGCTGCGCGTCGCGGACGAGCAGCCCTATATTCGCCGGCTGACCCGCATGGGCCAGGCGGCGGCCGACCGGGGCTGCGGCATTGAATTCGCCCACGCGGTGTCGTCGCTGCTGTGGGGCGGCACCCGCGGCTGGAACGAGGGCGATCATCTGCGCGACGCCGTCGCGAGCGTTGGACTGGCCATCGATGAGCTGGACGCGGCCATCGAAGCAGACCCGGAAGCATATGACACGCGCATCGCCGCCAACCAGGCCGCGCTCGAGGCGGCGGGGCATTGGGGCGTGCCGACCATGGTGTTCGAGGGTGAGCCGTTCTTCGGCCAGGACAGGCTCGACGTGCTCGAATGGCGGCTCAGGCAGCGCGGACTCGCGGCCCGGGCATGAACCTCCCGCGGATGAGATGGTCGAGGGATAGCGAGCCCGGCCCCCGGAACAGGATGAACCCGAGCGCGGCGGCCCATCCAAGATGGGTCATCCAGGCTTCCGGATAGACGAATGCCTGGATGACGGCGGTCATTCCCAGCAGGGCGGCGGCGCTGAGGCGGGACGCCAGGCCGACGAGCAGCAGCAGCGGAAACAGGTGCTCGGCGTAGGTAGCCAGGTGCGCCGCGACGGGCGCGGGAATCAGCGGCAGGGCATATTCGTGCTCGAACAAGAAGTATGTGCTGTCCGTCACGGTCAGCACGCCCTCGACCTTGGTGCGCCCCGACAGCAGGAACACGGCGGCGACGAACAGCCGCGCGGGCGTCGCCAGCACGGTTTCGAGGGAAACCCGGTCCAGGGCGTGGATCGAGCAAACGGCCAGCTGACGGAGTCGGCTCCCCGGTCGCGTCGTCGTGGCGGCGAGGTCGGTCATGTGCGGGTCTCCGGATGGGCGTGGCTGAAGGTACCGCCAGCGATCAACGTGGCGAGCTCCGCCGGCAGGGAGGCTGCTCCGGACAGGTTGGCCGCAACATTGATCGCCTGGCCGAGCGGCAGGCCATCATCAAGCGCGACGAGAACGGCGAAACCGGCCTCGGTTACCCGGCGGACGCTCACATCGGCATGAGGACGGATGATCAGCAGACGTTCGACACCGTCGGCAACCATCATCGGCGCTGGGTCGTCATGGCGGTTTGCCTCCCAGATGTCGAGCACGCCGAACCCCGTGGAGAACAGGCGGGCCGAGGGATGGAGCTTCAGCCCGAGCGCGTCGCCGTGGCGCTCAGCCAGCGCATGGAGGGCGCCGGCGTCCAGCGGTACCGCCTCGGCGGCGTGGAAGGCATCACGGTGGAGGAATTCGAGCGCCGCCACATCGGGAAGGTAAGGCAGCGATGCGGCCGGCTCGAACGCGCGAAGGAACCCGGGAAACTCCCGCCCGAACCCGATCAGCGTCCCCGCACGGCTGGGATGCCCCTCGATGAAACAGCCTGCGGCGAACCGGAAAAAGGCGTCACCGACGATCCGGCGCGTCGCCGGGAACACGTCGGTAAGCGCATCGGCGAACCGGCTCCGGACGTTGTTGCGATAGATGGCGAGGGACGCGGCCGGCGGAATGCCCGGCGCCACGAGGTCTTCCAAGGCGTCCTGCCCGGATGCGCTGGCCCGGAGACAGGCGCTGAACCGGTCTTGCAGCTTAGCCAGCGAGAGCATGAGACCGCTCCCGGGCGTGCATGATCGTATCGGCGCGGTTCGCTTCTGCCAGCAACACCGGCAGGTCGGGCACGTTGGAATCCCACTCGATCAGTGTCGGGCGCGGCCCGATTCGCCGGACCGTCTCCCGGTACAACATCCAGACTTCCTCGCGGACGCGGCTGCCGTGGTCGTCGATGAGGATCTCCCGGCCGGCGAACTCGATCTCGGCATGGCCGGCGAGGTGGATTTCCCCGACCAGGCCGGCGGGGATCGCCGCAAGCCAGACGCGGGGATCGAAGCCGTGGTTCCGGGCGGAAACGTGCACGTTGTTGATGTCGAGAAGCAGGAGACAGCCGCTCCGGAGCGCCAGTTCGACCATGAAGTCGTGTTCGGGAATGGCGGACCAGGCGAAGCGCAGGTAGCTCGACGGGTTCTCCATCAGCACCTGGCGGCCGAGCGCGTCCTGCATCTGGGCCACATGGCCGGCGAGCACGGCGAGGCTCTCCTCGGTATAGGGCAGCGGCAGCAGGTCGTGGTGGGCAATGCCGGCATGCGCCGACCAGGCGACATGCTCGGACACCATGGCCGGGGCATAGTGATCGACCAGCGATTGCCAGCGGGCGAGATGGTCCCGGTCAAGCGGCCCGGCCCCGCCGAGCGAGAGGCCGACGCCATGAAACGACAGCGGGTAGTGGTCCGCCAGCGCGTCCAGGTAACGGTGGGGCGGCCCGCCGTCGCCCATGTAATTCTCCGGATGGACCTCAAGGAACGACAGGGATGGCCGGGTCTCCAGCAGCGCCCGGTAGTGCGGCGCCTTGAGTCCGATGCCGGCCGTGGCCGGCACCGGGCCCATGCCACGCGAAAACGAGGTTTCGTGGCTCGGCGCCATGTATCAGGCTTTCGGCACGTGCGCGCTGGATGGCTCGAGGCTGCCCATGCCGTGCGGAGTCTTGATCGTCGCGCAGGTGCCCTTGGGCACCAGCTTCCAGGCGTTCGACTGGTAGTCGATCTTGGACGAGCCGGCGCAGCTGGTGCCTTCGCCGGCCTTGCAGTCGTTCTTGCCGGCCATGGCGACGCCGTAGCATTTCTCCATGTCGGCCTTGTCGGCGGCCATCGCCGATGAGACGCCACCCAGCGAAATGGCCAGTGCGGCGGCGGCAAGCAACGTCGAGCGCGAAGTGGTCTTGGCGGTCATAGGAAGAGTCTCCCTTGGTGAGGTGGAAATCGCCGCCGGTATCGAAGCACCGCCGACACTACCTATTCGCGCGACAGCATGCGGCGGTTACAGCCTGCGGGGAAAAAGTGGCGTGCCAACGGTTGAACGTGAATCCGGCCCGCCGGTCGCGGGACGACGCATTCGGTCTAGCTGTCATCCGCCGGACGCAACCTTGGTCGATCAAGCCGGACCTTGTCATCGTCACACAAGTCGATACAAACCGACCGATCGAGGCCCTTTCGACGGCCTGCAAGCAGAGAAACTCCGGGTTTGCAAATGGTGGGTCCCCCCCCTCGGCTCCGCCAGAAATCCCCTTCTCCACGCGTTTTCCGCTTTCGGCCCGCCCTGGGCGAATGCAGGATGTGACGGTTGCCGCCGTGACGGGAACAAAGTGGTTCGAGGCTGGACGCGCGGCGCGCGGCTTTCGGGGGGCTCGGAAGTGACGAAGACGACGGGTTGGCTTTTGGCCGCGATCATGATCGCGTTGGGGACGCTCGTTGTCGGTCCTCCGGCGCGGGCGCAGGGCCTGTCGATCGGAGGACCCGACTGGGAGGCCAAGGATCCGCACGTGGTGTGCCGCGCCGTCGGCAAGCAGACCAAGACCATCTACGGCTCGTCCCCGGTGACCAACAATCCGAACATCAGGAAGCGCTACGACTACCATGCCAAGAAATTTGAGACCGATGGCGGCGAAGCCTTGAGCACCGAATGCATCAGCTACACGTCGATCGCGCCCCAGTACCTGGCGACCTTCACGCCGGGTGCCTCATTCGTGAATACCTGGAAAGAAACCAGGCATGTCGTCGCCTCACCCTTCCTGCCGGCGGGCTGGGCCGAGACGCCGGTGCCGACGGAATCCGAGGATGCCCAGGTCCGCAAGACGGCCATCGTCAACTTCCAGGCGCCGCAGCGCGGCGAAAGCGGCTACGCGGGCGTCACCTTCAAGGTCGAGTATATGCTGATCGGCTGCTTCGGCGAGTTGCACCTCGCCTATTCGGTGGTGCCGAACAGCGTCCGTTCCTCGAACGGGAGCTATTGGCTGGACGATCGGGTCTACCAGGTCCAGCCTCCGTCGACGACGATCAACGCGGTCACGCTGAATGGAACCGTCACGCTAGGCCCCGTGCAGATCGGCCGGTTCGGCGACAATTTCGCAGCTCAGGCCCTCGGCTTCGGCTGTTTCAGCGGCCAGACCAAGAAGATCGCCATGCTGAAGGACCATCTGCCACCCAATCCGTCGAAGGCGCAGACACAAGCCTTCATCGACAAGCTCACGGTGTATCTCCATGCCGGCACGGTGCTTCGCAGCACGGCCGCCGAATCGCAGATCCGCCGCGCCCAGGCCGCCGCCGCACCGCCGCCGCCACCGGAACTGGTGGAACAACGCAAGGCAAGCGCGCGCGGCTTCGTCCAGTCCTGGCAGCCATGACCGCCATGCGGCGCCAACCGAAGATCGGTCGTCTGCTCGTCGCCGCGGCACTGCTGGCGTCCACTGGTCCTGCCGCGAACGCCCAGACCAGGCCCATCTCCGAGCTGGCCGCGGCGTATGACAAGCTCTGCGCCCCCGGCGGCGCCAGTGCCAGCTCAGCCACCTGCGAGGCGCTGAAGGCCGACATTCAGACGGCGCTTGGCCAGACCGCCGGCGGGACATCCGCGATGCAGGGCGCGCCGCGCTCGGCTGCCCCCGCCGCGCCCGTGGGTTCCGTGCCCGCCGCCGTCACGGCGTCGGCCCCGTCCTTGGCATCGGCCCTGCCGATGGCTGCCGCTTCGTCCTCGGGAACCTGGTTCTGCGGCGCCTACAGCCAGGATTATGCCCGCTACCACGCCTCCGCGGCGTTCGACGGCGGCAGCCTCGACCGCAACGCCATCGTCCAGCAGTGGATGGCTCATCTGGCCCAGCTCGCCGGTGTGGGAGAACCGCAATCCGTGTTCTGCCTTTCCGCGTCCGGCATGGCGACGGCCGAAGCCGGACGCCACAAGGCGGCGCAGGCGCTGACCGCCGACGGCGCCGAGCTTATCGACAGCGGTTGGACGCCGGCGGCGGATCGGGATGACCCGCCGGCCTCGGACGCGCCGACAGTCGCCGCCGCGCCGGTAGAGAACCAGCCCGCGGCGCCCGACGCTCCGGCTCCTACGCCGAGGCCCGAAGACAAAGCCTACATCTCGCCGATCAACACGGCCGACGCCCAGGCGGCCGCCGGCGACAAGCAAGGCGCGATCGCGACGCTCCGGGCGCATCTGGCGACGGTGCCCGGCGACGCGGCCGCCCATGCCCAACTCGCCCGTTACCTGCGCGACACGGGTGACGAAGACGGGGCCCTCGCCGCTATCGGCCGGGCCATCGACGCCGAGCCACGCAATCCCGATGCGCGCAACTTCCGGATCAACATCCTGATGAAACGCAAGGCGTTCGCCGAGGCGTTCTACGACCTGGATGTGCTCGTCGCCGACGGCGACGCGACGACCGTCACCTATGTCAATCGCGGCGTGGTCAACCAAAGCCTCCAGGCGCCGGCCGAGGCGGTCGCCGACTACGACCGGGCGATCGCCGCGGACCCGGCGAACGCGATCGCCCATATCAACAAGGCGTCGGCGCTGATCCAGCTCCGGCAGGATCGGCAAGCCATCGTGGCGGCGACGACGGGTCTTGCCCACGACGCCAGCTCGACCGACGGCTACATGGTCCGCGGCATGGCCTATCTTAACCTGTTCGACGGCGCCGCGGCGGTGCAGGACTTCAGCCGGGTGCTGGAGCTGCGCCCGGACCGGAGCGCCGCCCTCAGGTACCGCGCCCAGGCCTACAAGGCGGCCAAGCTGCTGCCGCAGGCGATCCAGGACTATGACGCGCTGGTGGCGCTGGCGCCGCGTGACGCCGAGTTCCTCATCCAGCGCGGCATCTGCCACCAGGAACAGGGCGACCTGGCGCGCGCCATCGCCGACTACGACAGCGCCCTTGCCATCGAACCAGGCAATGCGTCAATCGGCTCGCGCCGCGCCCTCGCGCAGGCCGAGCTGGCGAAGCGGGGCGGGATGTCCGGCGGCTCGAACTGATCCGCCGCTACCAGCGCAGATACAAATTCTTCATGGTGCGGAGCTGGCCGCTCTCGTAGGTGGGCATCGTGCCGGGCGCGAGCCGGAATACCGGAATCCGCCGCAGGAACTCCTCCACCGTCACCTTGATCTCCAGCCGGGCGAGGTGCTCGCCCAGGCAGCGGTGCGGGCCGACGCCGAAGGTGGTGTGGACGATCTGGCCGCGCCTGGGGTCGAATTTTCCCGGCTGGTCGCAGGCCTCCGGGTCGCGGCCGGCGGCGGCGAAGTTGAGCGCCACCCGGTCGCCGGGCTTCAGCGCCACGCCCGCCACCTCGGTCGCGGCGCGCACCGTCCGGGCGGCGGCGACCACGGGCGGATAGAGGCGGATGGTCTCCTCGACCACCGCGTCGATCAGGCCGGGATCGGCCCGCAGGGCGACGCGGGTTTCCGGATGGGTCGCCAAATGGTGGATCGCGCCCGACATCACATGGGTGGTCGTCGCCAGCCCGCCGAACACCACGTCGAGGATGATGTAGACCTTGTCCTCCCACGGGCACGGCGCGCCGTCCTTGTCGACGCCGGCGACGATCAGGTCGATCAGGTCGCCCTTCGGCGGCTGCTCGCTCCGGCTCCGCAGGAACGCGTCAAGATAGGCGTGGACGCGGCCGAAGGCGGGACCGCGCTCGTCGACCGGACCGAAGGAAGAGATGTCGACATCCCGGAACAGCAGCGGGAGGTCCTCGACGGGCACCGGCAGGATTCGCTCGAACAGGATGCGGCCGGGCAGGATGGCGGCATAGTCGGCGATGAACTCGCACTCGCCCCTGGGCACCATGGCCTCGATCAGCTCGACGGCGCAGGCCCGGGCGAAATCCTCCAGGCCGGTGACGTTGTCGCGGCTGAAATACGGGTTCAGCACATGCCGCCAGGTGTTGTGGTAGGGCGGGTCGGAGTCTTCCGGCAGGATCGGGATCGAGCCCTCGGGCGCATTCAGCATCCAGCCGTCGGCGCTGGAGAAGGTGCGCCAGTCGCGGGCGCAGCGGCGCACGTCCTCGTGCCGGTTGATGACGTAGTAGCCGCTGCCGTCGCGGCTGCGCGCCACCGGGCAGGCGGCGAGCAGATCGTCGAGCGTCTCCTCGAAGCGCTCGCTGAGCAGCGGGTCCTCCATGTGGAAGTCCGCGTAGAGGCGCTGGGCGATCCGTTCTTCGGCCATGGCGTCGTTCTCCCCGTTGCGCCGAGGATAGCGGAGACCAGGAGTTCGCTCGACCGATTATCGCGCGAAAGACCCCGTTGTCGATTAGTGCCTGGGGACGGCGGTTTCACGGGCCGGCCAGGAATCGTTCCACGGTGCGCCGGTCGAACAGGCTGCCGGCCTCTCGCACCGCCAGGGTCTTCAGGGTCGCGTCCAGCCGCATGCGCCAGGCCGCCAGGGCGCGCCGCGCGCCGTCGGGATCGTCACGGAGCAGCGGGCGGAGGGCGCCGAGGTCGCGGCCCAGCGCGGGCAGCGCGTCCGCCGCCTCGGGCGCGCCGGGAAAGCGCTGCGCCAGCCGGCCCAGCGCCAGGTTCAGCGACCGCAGCACGAAATCGGCGGCGTTCGGGTCGCGCCGGTCCAGGGCGGCGAGCAGCACGGCGTAGGTGCCGGACAGCTCGCCCGCCGCGTGCCGGAAGCGGATCGGAACCGACGGTTCCGCCGGGCAGGCGCTCCGCTTCAGCGCCGCCACATAGGCGACGAGGCCCTCGGCGACGGCGGGCGCGGGCTCCTTGCCCTGGAACTCGTCGACCATCACCGAATGCACGAAGCCCCGCAGATCGCCGACCGGGCGCATGGTGCCGAAGCTGGATTTGGCCCCGGCGTCGGTCAGATCCGGGATCGGCACCGGGTTCACCGTATCGTCGCCGCGCGTCTGGCTGAAGATCGCCGAGGTTACGTCGGCGGTCCCGGGCGCGCCGGACACGCCGGCGATGAAGAAGGCCGGGTTGCCGTGGCCGTTGCGGTGGCAGGTGTCGCAGGACATGCCGCTGCGCGCGGCCAGTCCGCCCAGCAGCGCCGGCGAGCGGAACGCCACCTGCCCCAGCGACGCCAGCCAGGCCTGCTCGGGGTCCGTGGGCATGGCCAGGCATTCGGCGGGCGCCGTGGTCAGCGCCGCCGCCCGGTCGGCGTCCGGCGACAGCCAGTTCAAGTCGTCGAGCGCGGCGGCCGGCGCGGCGATGACCGCGCCGGCGAACGCGAGCGACAGCAGGCTAGTTCGCGCCAACCACCACCGCCGCGATCCGGTCGGCCAGCATTTCCCGCTCGGTGCAGCCATAGGGGCACAGCCGGTCGAGGGTGGCGAGCTGGGCGCGGGCCTTGTCCATCTGGCGCAGCTCGACGAACAGCTCGCCGAGGTATTCGTGGGCGCCGCGATGGTTCGCATCGAGCGCCAGCGCCTGCTCGTAGTAGCCCAGCGCCTGCTCGAAGCGGCCCAGCTTGCGGCTGGAATAGCCCAGATAGTTGAGCACGTCGGCGTTGGGGCCGATCGACGCGCCGAGCACCTTCAGGCCGGCGATGGCCTCCTCGAACCTGCCGTCGTTGATCAGTGCCACCGCGTCCATGTAGGCGGCGCGCGGCTCGGTCCGTGGGCCGAACAGCAGCGATTGGGGAGCCGGCGCCGCGGCCGCCGGTGCGCTGCCCTCGACGATGCTCTTCAGGCCGTCGCGGGCCGCGATCAGCGCCGGCGCGCAGGTGTCGCCGCAGGCCTGGGCCTTGGCGTTGAGCGCGTCCAGCGCCTGCTGGGCCTCGGCCTTCTTGCCCAGCGCCATATAGGAGCGGCCGAGCTGGTCGTAGGCGCCGTACTGGTACTCATCGTACTTGATGGCCTTTTCCAGGTACTTGATGGCGTCATCGTGCTTGCCGTTGCCGGCCTTGGCGAGGCCCATGTAGTAGTTGGCGTCGGCGTTTTTGGGCACCGCGCCCAGCACGGTCTTGAACTGGCGCTCGGCCTTCTTGTACTCGCCGGCCTGCAGTGCGTCGAGACCGTCCGAATAGGCCTTGTTCGGGTCCGGCCCGGACGGCGAGACACCGCCGGAGCTGCCGCCTCCGCCGCCGCCGCCGGCCGCGAAGGCCGCCGGGCCGGCGAGGGCGATCATGACGATGAAGGCACAGGCGATGCGAAACACGCTCATGGTCCTTGCTCCTCTCCCATGGTCATGCCGGAAAGAGTGAACTCCGCCTGGCATGTGGACAAGTCAGAATATGGGCGTCGAGGGTATCTTCGCACCACTGGCCGCGCATATTTCTATGGAAATGGAAAGATAACGGGCGTCATGCTTGGGCCGCGCCCGCCACCGCGGGGCGGCCGGGAAACGGGAGAAGTCGATGTCGTCGCCACTCTATCTGCACGTCACCCTCAAGGTCCGCATGGACGGCTACAAACGGTTCTGCGAGGGCATGGCCAAGCAGGTGCCGATCATCGAAAGCTACGGCTGGAAGCTGGTCGGCGCCTGGGTGACCACGGTCGGCCGCCTGCACACGGTGATCGACATCTGGGAAATCCCCGACGCCAATTCCTATGCCGACGTGATGAAGAAGGTCTCCGAGCGCCCCGACTATCCGGCGTTCTGGAAATTGCTCGAGGAGACGCTCGAGGAGGAAGTGGTCACCATGATCCAGAAGGTGTCCTACGCCCACTGAACCGCGCCACTCAGATCAGCCGTAGCCGCATGGCCTGGGCCACCGCGTGGGCGCGGGTCTCGACGCCCAGCTTGGTCTTCAGGTTGGCGACATGGTAGTTCACCGTCCGCTCGGCGATCTGCATGATCTCGGCGATGTCCTCGGTGGACTTGCCATGGCTGAGCCAGCTCAGGATGTCGATCTCGCGCGCGCTCAGCGACGGCGTGCCCTCGCCGCCGCCGGCGGTAAGCTGGCACCAGGTCTCGTGCGCCTGGTTGCACAGCGCCGGCATCAGCATCTCGGCGTGTTCGAAGTGGTCCTTGCCCAGCGCCGTATAGTCAGCCTTGGTCGGGGCCACCGCGAACAGGCCCATGTAGTTGGTCGGGTCGCGCACCGGGAAGTGCCACGCCGGCGAATAGATGCCGAAATCGTCGAGGCCGACGAAGATGTCGCTGGCCCATGAGCCGTCGTCGTCGATGTCGGTGCGCCGGACCGGCGTCGTCTTGGTGATGATGTAGGCGATCAGCGGGTCGCGGACCGAAACGCTGGAATCAGCCCAGACCCGCCGGATCTGGTCCGGATAGGTCGAGCAGATCATGTACAGCCGGGGCTGGCTGACGTCGATCTGGCAATAGATGTAATGGGAGAAGCCGAGCTGCTCGATAACTTTCTGGAAGCGCTGGCCCAACGCCACTTCGTCGGGCGACGTTCGCACGAAGTCGACAAGCGAACCGTTCGGCCCGATTCCCCGAATGGGCGCGAGCCTCTCAACCTGAATCTGTATCAAATCAACCCTCGACAAACCTGTTGCCGTGCCGGCTCCGGCACGATTAGTCAGAAGCCGCCTGATAGGTCCGGCGCTGGAAAATGAACAGCAATTCCTGATGGTTGGCCATGAAGTCCGATGTCCCCACCTTGAACATGTTCACCAGTTCCCACGCCGATCCATGCTCAACATAGAATTCATCGAGCATTTTTTCCAGCTTCCGGGCCTGGTTCTGCATGGATCCGTCCCCCGAGGCCACCATCACCCGGTGCTCGATGCGCAGCCTCGGCTGCTCCTTGACCACTGATATGGACTTGGCGACGGCCATTCCAGCAGAACCCCCCGACTTCTTGTTCCGAGCCGTTTTTCACGGCGTTTCCACCCGTGGATAGGACACGCCAAAATTCGCCCGAGGGGAACTGTAAGAAGTGACAGTGATGCGAGGATCAAGCGGCGCCGGCGGCTACATCGCGCTGATGCCGCCGTCGAGCACCAGTTCCGAGCCGGTCATGAACTTGGATTCGTCGGACGCCAGGTAGACCACGCCCCAGGCGACGTCGTCGGGTTCGCCCACCTTGCCCAGCGGGATCTGGCGGCCCAGCTTGGCGAGCGCTTCCCCACGTGGCGTATTGACGGCGAAGTCGTCGAGGATGGGCGTGTCGACGAACGCCGGGTGCACCGAGTTGCACCGCACGCCCGGCGCCTTGCGCGCGCAATGCAGCGCCACCGACTTGGTCAGGTGCCGCACCGCCGCCTTGGCCGAGTTGTAGGCAGGCACGTTGTGCCCGGCGACGATGCCGGCGATGGACGAGATGTTGACGATGGCGCAGCCGCGCTCGGGCGTCGCCGCCGCGCGCAGATAGGGCACGGCGTATTTGCAGCCCAGGAACACGCTGTCCAGGTCGATGGAGTGCACCCGTTTCCACTCGGCGAACTCGGCCTGCTCGATGTTGCCGATCGAGCCGATGCCGGCGTTGTTGACCAGCACGTGGATGGCGCCGAATCTATCGGCCGCCGCCTTCAGCACTTCCTGCCAGCGCGTCTCGTCGGTGACGTCGTGCCGCAGGGCGATGCTGCCGGGGATTTCGGACGCGATCTTCTCCACCGCCGCCAGGTCGATGTCGGTCAGCACCACGCTGGCGCCTTCCTGCGCCAGCCGCCGTGCGATGGCCGATCCCAGGCCGCCCGCCGCGCCGGTCACGACCGCCACCTTGCCGGCGACCCGGCCTTGCTTGTCGTTCGTCATCGCCTGTTCCCCCTTTTCGTCATGGCGAGGAGGCTGCTCCTCCTCGCCATGACGAGGTAGCGCTAATGCGCTTCATCCCAGTTGCCGCCGACGCCGACGCCGACGGTCAGCGGCACGGCCAGGTTCACGGCCGGCGCGGCGGCGCCTTCCATCACCGTCCGGACCAGATCGCCCGCCGCGCGGAGCTCGGCCTCGGGCACCTCGAACACCAGTTCGTCATGCACCTGCAGCAGCATCTTCGTCCGCAGCCCGGCCGTATCCAGCGCGCCGGGCATGCGCACCATGGCGCGGCGGATGATGTCGGCGGCCGAGCCCTGGATCGGCGCGTTGATCGAGGCGCGCTCGCCGAACTGGCGCATCGCCGGGTTCTTGTCGTTGATCGACCTGACATGCACCCGGCGGCCGAACAGGGTGGTGACGTAGCCCTTCTCCCGCGCGCCGGCAATGGTCTCATCCATGTAGGCGCGGATTCCCGGGAAGCGCTCGAAATAGCGCGTGATGTAGGCCTTGGCCTCGCTCTGCGGAATGGATAGCTGGCGCGCCAGGCCGAATGCCGAGATGCCGTAGATGATGCCGAAATTGATCGCCTTGGCCCGGCGGCGCTGCTCGGGTGGCATGCCTTCCAGGGGGATGCCCAGGACTTCCGAAGCGGTCATGGCGTGGATGTCGAGGCCGTCGGCGAAGGCCTGCTTCAGCGCGGCGATATCGGCCATGTGCGCGAGGATGCGCAGCTCGATCTGGCTGTAGTCGGCCGACATCAGTTTGTGGCCGTCCTTCGGGATGAACGCCTGCCGGATCTTGCGGCCTTCCGCGGTGCGGATCGGGATGTTCTGCAGATTGGGCTCGGTCGACGACAGCCGGCCCGTCGTCGTCGAGGCCATGGAATAACAGGTATGGATGCGCTGGGTGACCGGGTCGATCTGCAGCTGAAGCGAGTCGGTGTAGGTGCTCTTCAGCTTGGACAGCTGGCGCCAGTCGAGCACGCGGGCCGGCAGGTCGTGGCCCTGTGCCGCCAGGTCCTCCAGCACGTCGGCGCCGGTCGAGCGCGCGCCCGACTTGCCGGCGCGGGTGCTGGCGCCCAGGTTGAGCTCGTCGAACAGCAGGTCGCCGAGCTGCTTGGGCGAGCCGATGTTGAACTCGCGCCCCGCCAGCCGGTAGATCTCCTTCTCCAGCGCCGCCATGCCGTCGCCGAATTCCTTCGACAACGCCACCAGCTTCTCCCGGTCCACCTTGATGCCCTCGCGCTCCATGGCGCCCAGCACCGGCGACAGCGGCCGCTCCAGAGTCTCGTAAACCGTGACCAGATGCTCCCGCGCCAGCCGCGGCTTCAGTGTCTGGTGGAGGCGCAGGGTCACGTCGGCGTCCTCGGCGGCGTAGGCGGTCGCCTTGTCGATCGGCACCCGGTCGAAGGTGATCTGGTTCTTGCCGCTGCCCGCCACGTCGGCGAACTTGATGGTCTGGTGGCCCAGATGCAGCTCGGACAGCTCGTCCATGCCGTGGCCGTGAGCGCCGCCCTCCAGCACGTAGGAGATCAGCATGGTGTCGTCGATGGGCGCGACCGCGATACCTTCCTTGGCGAACATCACCGCGTCATACTTGATGTTCTGGCCGATCTTCAGCACGCCCGGATCTTCCAGCAATGGCTTGAGGCGCGCCAGAACGGCCCGCTTGTCGAGCTGCTGCGGCCGGTCGCCGTCGAGGTCCAATGTGCCCGCGCCGCCCGACCCGGTGTGGCCGATCGGGATGTAGCAGGCCCTGCCCGGCTCGATGGCGAGCGAGACGCCAACCAGGCCGGCGAGCATGGGCTGGACCGAGGTCGTCTCGGTGTCGACGGCGACGAAGCCCTGCGCTGCCGCCGCGTTGATCCACATGTCGAGCGCGTCCAGGCTCAGGATGGTGTCGTAGCCGGTGGTCTCGACCTTCTGCGGCGGTTCCGCCGGCCGGGGGCCGGATGCCGCCGAGCCGCCGCCGGCGCGCGACGCCAGTTTCACCGCCAGGCTCTTGAAGCCGTTCATCTCGACGAACTCGATGGCGCGCGGATAGTCGATGGGCCGGACCTTGATGTCGTCGATGCCCTCGGGCACTGGCGCCCGGTCGTCGAGCGTCACCAGGGTGCGGCTGATGCGCGCCTGGTCGGCGAACTCGATCAGGGATTCGCGCCGCTTGGGCTGCTTGATCTCGCCCGCGCGGGCCAGCAGCGTGTCCAGGTCGCCATACTCGGTGATCAGCTGGGCGGCGGTCTTGATGCCTATGCCGGGGACGCCGGGCACATTGTCGACGGAATCGCCCGCCAGCGACTGCACGTCGATCACCTTGTCCGGCGCCACGCCGAACTTCTCGAACACCTCGGGAATGCCCAGACGCTTGTTCTTGACGGTATCGAGCAGCATCACGCTGTCGTCGACCAGCTGCATCAGATCCTTGTCCGAGGACACGATGATCACCGTGGCGCCGCGCTCGCGGGCCTGCCTGGCATAGGTGGCGATGATGTCGTCGGCTTCGTAGTTCTCCAGCTCGATGCAGGGGACGTCGAAGGCGCGCACCGCGTCGCGGATCAGCGCGAATTGCGGGATCAGGTCCTCCGGCGGCTCGGGGCGGTTGGCCTTGTAGGCGGGATAGAGGGTGTTGCGGAAGGTCATCTTGCCGGCGTCGAAGATCACGGCGAGGTGCGTCGGCGCCTCCGATCCGCTGTCCTCCAGCAGCTTGTACAGCATGTTGCAGAAGCCATAGACCGCGCCGACCGGCGTCCCGTCGGACCGCGACAGCGGCGGCAGGGCATGATAGGCCCGGAAGATGTAGCCGGACCCGTCGATCAGGAAGATGTGCTCGCGCTCGCTCATGGGGCCGCATCATGCCCAGCCGCAACCGCATAGGCCAGCCCTTCGTGCTACGGCCCGCGTCGTCTGGTGGCCACGCCGTGGGACATGCGAAATTCTCCCCGTCTCCCGTAGTCTATATATGCTTGACGTATTACATATAGACCAGCAATATCAGTAGCCTGTGGCGACAGGGAGCGATATGTCGAAGCCTCCGGTCCATCCCGGCCAGTACCTGGCGGACGAATTGAAAGACATCGGCGTGACGCCGACCGAGTTGGCGCGGCAGATCAACGTGCCCGCCAACCGCATCTCCGAGATCATCCGCGGCCGCCGCTCCATCACCGGCGACACGGCGCTGCGACTCAGCCACTGGTTCGGTGCCACGCCGCAATTCTGGATGAACCTGCAGTCGGCCTACGACCTGCGCGTGGCGGCGCTGCGCGCGGGCGAGGCGATTGGGCGGCTTCCGAAGCGGGGTGAAACTGGCCTAGGCGGCAAATAGCGATTGGCTACCGCGATACTCGATTGTGCGATAGAATATGCTCATGTCGAATGGTTCGCGCCTCTCCCTGGAACAAGTTGAGCTGGTCCGCAAACGCCGGCTCGACGCAATGCGCCTGCAAGAGATCGAGGGCAACCCTCTGACCGCCGAAGAAATCGCGATGTTCGAGATGTTCGAACGTGAAGGCTGGCCGCATGAGCGCCGCCGCGCATACATCCTGGGGATGATTGGGTCGTTGGCTGCGGAGTGAACTGGGCCGATCCCTACTGTTATCCCGGCTCCACAGTTCTCAGGAATAAGCTGTCGCTTGCCGACCAAGAACGGCTCAACCTTATCGAGCGTCGTCTTGTAACCCAGCGGGCATTGGAGGGAATCCCGGCGGGGTTGTTCGACCTCGCCCACCTTCGGAGAATTCACAAGCACCTGTTCCAAGACGTATATGATTGGGCCGGCGCGATACGCACCGTCGAAATCGCCAAGAATGGGCATCAATTCCAGTTCTGCCGTTTCATCGAAACTGGGATGGCCGATGTCCATCGGCGACTTTCCAGTGCCGCTTTCCTGAAAAATCTCTCCGCCGAGGATTTTGCGGCTGCCGCAGGCGAAATTATCGGCGATCTGAACTACGCGCATCCGTTTCGCGACGGAAACGGACGAACTCAGTTGCTCTACCTCCAACAACTCGCCGAACAAGCTGGTCATCGACTGGAGATCAGCCAACTGGATTCGCAACGGTGGATATCCGCGTCTAAAGCAGCGCACAACGCCGATTACAGCCTCATGGCAGCGGAAATCGCCAGGGTCATCCAGCGATAGCGATCGTCCGGCAGCCGTGACGCCGATCAGTGCCCGCCGTCGCCGTCCAGGATGAACAGGCGGTCGCAGTACGGGCATTCCACCCGGCCGGTCTCGTCCATGTGCAGGTAAACGCGGGGGTGACCCAGGGCGCCTTCGCCGCCGTCGCAGGAAACTTCCACCGAGCGGGTGTGGATGGTTTCGGGCGCGTCGGGCGCGGATGCGGTTGAATTCGGCACGGGGAGTGTTCGCTTTTTGTGACGCGAGGGTCGTTGAGGTTTGCTTGGGCGGATGATACGGATTGCCGCTCGCACTTCAACCGATAGTGCGCCGCACACGACAGGCATGCAGGAAAACCGCCTACCCATGATCGCGCCCGACAACGCGCCCGACAACGCCATCGAGATCAGGGGGCTGCGCAAGCGCTATCGCGGCGGCAAGGGATTCAAGCCGCACGAGGCGCTGCAGGGCATCGACCTGGACATCCCGCGCGGCTCGTTCTTCGGCCTGCTGGGCCCCAACGGCGCGGGCAAGTCCACCCTGATCAACATTCTCGCCGGTCTGGTGAACAAGACCGAGGGCGAGGTCCGCATCTGGGGCTTCGACGTCGACAGGCAGCCGCGCAGCGCCCGCGCCAGCATCGGCGTGGTGCCGCAGGAGATCAGCTTCGACGCGTTCTTCACGCCGTTCGAGGCGCTGGAGCTGCAGGCGGGGCTCTACGGCGTGCCCAAGGCCGAGCGCCGCACCATGGAAATCCTCGCGGCCATGCACCTGACCGACAAGGCCAACGCCTATGCCCGGGCCCTGTCGGGCGGCATGAAGCGGCGGCTGCTGGTCGCCAAGGCCATGGTTCACAGCCCGCCGATCCTGGTGCTCGACGAGCCGACCGCCGGCGTCGACATCGAGCTGCGCCAGCAGCTCTGGGAGCACATCGAGGCTTTGAAGAGCGGCGGCGTCACCATCATGCTGACCACGCACTACCTGGAAGAGGCCGAGCGGCTGTGCGACCGCATCGCCATCATCGACAAGGGCGTGGTGGTGGCCAACGAGCCGACCCAGACCCTGCTGCAGCGGATCGACGAGCGCGAACTGGTGCTGCGCCTCGACCGGCCGGTGAACGCGATGCCTGAAGGGCTTCACGGTTTCCAGACGAAAACGCTGGCCGTCAACGAACTCTCCGTGCGCTACTCGGCCAGCCTGCACAATGTCGACGAGGTACTGCACGCGGTCCACGGCGCCGGGTACGGCATCCTCGACCTCACCATGCGCGAGGCCGACCTGGAAGACATCTTCATCAGCCTGACGAGCCGGACATAGCATGGCCAACGACGCGGACTTCGACGTCCTGGTGATCGGCAGCGGCGCGGCCGGCCTGACGCTGGCGCTGTGCGTTGCCGACCATTGCAAGGTGGGCGTGGTCTCCAAGGCGAAGATCGACTCGGGCAGCACCAACTGGGCCCAGGGCGGCATCGCCGCCGTGCTCGGCACCACCGACACGTTCGATTCCCATGTGCAGGATACGCTGGTCGCCGGCGCCGGCTTGTGCGACCCGGAGGCGGTGCGTTTCACCGTCGAGGAAGGCCCGGCCGCCATCCAGTGGCTGATCGACCAGGGCGTGCTGTTCGACACCACCAAGAGAGGCCCGTGGCACCTGACCCGCGAAGGCGGCCACAGCCACCGCCGGGTCATCCACAACAAGGACGCCACCGGCAAGGCGGTGCAGCGGACGCTGGACGAGCAGGCCAAGTCCCACCCGAACATCACGGTGCTGGAGAACTACCTCGCCGTCGACCTGATCAACCGCGACACCGGCGGCGTGCGCGGCGCGTGCCGGGGCGCCTACCTCTACGACATCGCGGAATCCCGGGTGAAGACCTTCGGCGCCAAGGCGACGGTGCTCGCCACCGGCGGCGCCAGCCGGGTCTATCTCTACACCTCGAACCCCGACGGCTCGACCGGCGACGGCATCGCCATGGCATGGCGCGCCGGCTGCCGGGTGGCGAACCTGGAGTTCAACCAGTTCCATCCGACCTGCCTCTACCATCCCGAGGCGCGCACCTTCCTGATCACCGAAGCGGTGCGCGGCGAAGGCGGCAAGCTGCTCTTGCCCAATGGCGAGCGCTTCATGAAGCGGTTCGACCCGCGCGGCGAGCTGGCGCCCCGCGACATCGTCGCCCGCGCCATCGACCACGAGATGAAGCGGCTGGGCCTGGAGTGCGTCTATCTGGACATCAGCCACAAGAAGAAGGGCTTCATCAAGGAGCACTTCCCGAACATCTACAGGCAGTGCAAGCAATACGGCATTGACATCTCGAAGGAGCCGATCCCGGTGGTGCCGGCCGCGCACCACACCTGCGGCGGCGTGATGGTCGACAAGCGCGGCCACACCGACGTGGACAACCTCTACTGCATCGGCGAGGCGTCCTATACCGGCCTGCACGGCGCCAACCGGCTGGCCAGCAATTCGCTGCTGGAATGCGTGGTCTATGCGACCAGCGCCGCCGAGGACATCCTGGAGAAGCTGGAGGCGCTGCCCGCGCCGCCGGACCTGAAGTCCTGGGACGAAAGCCGCGTCACCAATTCCGACGAGGAGGTCGTGGTGTCGCACAATTGGGACGAGCTGCGCCGCACCATGTGGAACTATGTGGGCATCGTGCGCACCGACAAGCGGTTGCGCCGCGCCCAAAGCCGCGTCGACCTGCTGCGCGCCGAGATCCAGGAGTATTACAGCAATTTCCGCGTCACGCCCGACCTGCTGGAGCTGCGCAACCTGGCGACGGTCGCCGACCTGATCGTGCGCTCGGCGGCGTCGCGCAAGGAAAGCCGCGGCTTGCACTACACGCTCGACTATCCGGACATGCTGCCGGACGCGCTGCCCACCGTGCTGGCGCCGGCCTGAGCATGTCGCGCGTCGCCTATGTCAACGGCTTCTACCTGCCCTATGCCCACGCGGCGGTGCATGTGGACGACCGCGCGGTGCAGTTCGCCGACGCGGCCTATGAGGTGATCGCGGTCATCGGCGGCCGGATCGCCGACCTCGAGCCCCATCTCGACCGGCTCGACCGGTCGCTCGCCGAACTGCGCATCGCCGGCCATCCGCGCCGCGCCGCGTTGACGGTGATCGCCAATCAGATGTTGCGCCGGAACCGGCTGGAATACGGCCTGCTCTACATCCAGGTCGGCCGCGGCGCGCCCGGCCTGCGCCATTCGCCGCGCGACAGCGCGTTCCCGAAGGATGTGCGGCCGTCGGTGATCATGACCTGCCGGCCGCTGGACTTTTCCCGGGTGGCGGCCCGCGCGGCCTCGGGCGTCGCGGTGGCGACCATGCCCGATCAGCGCTGGGGCCGGGTCGACATCAAGGCGGTCGCGCTGCTGCCCAACGCGCTGGCCAAGCAGGCGGCGCGCGAGGCCGGCGCGTTCGAGGCGTGGCTGGTCGACCGCGACGGCAAGGTCACCGAGGGCGCTTCGACCAACGCCTGGATCGTCGACGCGGGCGGCACCGTGATCACGCGGCCGCTGTCCAGCAACATCCTCGCCGGCATCACGCGGCAGGTGGTGATCGCCCAGGCGCGCGACGCCGGACTTGAGGTCGCCGAGCGCGCCTTCACCGTGGCCGAGGCGCAGGCCGCCAAGGAGGCGTTCTTCACCAGCACCACGGGCGGGCCGATCCCGGTGGTGACCATCGACGGCAAGCCGGTGGCGAACGGCGCGCCGGGCGAGGTGACAGGGAAGCTGGTCGGCCTCTACCGGCGGCACCTGGCCTCGTTCGCGGCCGATCCGGAGGCGGCGTTCCAGGCGCTGGGCGGCTGATGGCGCACGAGCTCTACAACAAGGCCACCTGGATCTTCGATCTCGACAACACGCTCTATCCGGCGGCATGCGACCTGTTCGCCCAGATCGACGTGAAGATGGGCGCCTATATCTCGAGGCTGCTGAGCGTCGACCTGATCGAGGCGCGCCGGGTGCAGAAGGACTATTTCATGGAGTACGGCACCACCCTCGCCGGACTGATGCGCCACCACCAGGTCGATCCGCACGACTATCTGGACTACGTCCACGACATCGACGTCACCGTGGTCATGCCCGACGAGCGCATGGCGAAGGCGCTGGAAGTGCTCCCTGGCCGCAAGATCGTCTATACCAACGGCTCGGCCGGCCACGCGGCGCGGGTGATGCAGCGGCTCGGGATCACCCACCTGTTCGAGGGCACCTTCGACGTGCTGGCGTCCGACTTCATTCCCAAACCCGATCCGGGCGCGTTCGGCGCGCTGATCGAGGCTTATGCCATCGACCCGGACGATGCGGTGATGGTCGAGGACCTGGCCAAGAACCTGATCCCGGCCAAGGACCTCGGCATCACCACGGTCTGGGTGCCGACCGCCTCCGAATGGTCCCGGGCCGGTGCCGACCGCAGCTTTATCGACTATGTGGCCGACGACCTGTCCGCCTGGCTCGCGGATGTGGCCGGTCTAGCCGATTGACACGCCGTCCGGCGCGGCTATGGTCTCCGCGCCTCAAGATTCAAGGATAGAGCCATGAGCCTGACGAGCCTGGAGCCGATCATCGACCGAGCCTGGGAAGAGCGCGACGGGATTTCCCTGACCACCATGGGCGAGGTTCGGGACGCGGTCGACGCCGCGCTGTCCGCCCTCGACGCCGGCAGGGCGCGCGTGGCCGAAAAGACCGACGGCGGCTGGGTCGTCAACCAGTGGCTGAAGAAGGCGGTGCTGCTGTCGTTCCGCCTCAACGACATGGAGCCGATCATGGGCGGCCCCGGCAACGCCACGCGCTGGTTCGACAAGGTGCAGTCGAAGTTCGACGGCTGGGGCGTCGAGGACTTCCGCGCCGCGCGCTTCCGCGCCGTGCCTGGCTGTTTCGTGCGCCGCTCGGCCTATATCGCGCCCGGCGTTGTGCTGATGCCCAGCTTCGTCAATCTGGGCGCCCATGTGGGCGAGAATTCCATGATCGACACCTGGGCGACGGTCGGCTCCTGCGCCCAGATCGGCCGGAACTGCCATATTTCGGGCGGCGCCGGCATCGGCGGCGTGCTCGAGCCGCTGCAGGCCGATCCGGTCCGCATCGAGGACAACGTGTTCATCGGCGCCCGCTCGGAAGTGGCCGAGGGCGTCATCGTCGAGGAAGGCTCGGTGCTGTCCATGGGCGTCTATATCGGCGCCAGCACCAAGATCGTCGACCGCGACACCGGCGAGGTGTTCTACGGCCGCGTCCCCGCCTATTCGGTGGTGGTTCCCGGAGCGCTTCCCGGCAAGCCGCTGCCCGACGGGACACAAGGCCCGAGCCTTTACTGCGCGGTGATCGTGAAGCGCGTCGACGAAAAGACCCGCTCGAAGACGTCGATCAACGAGCTGCTGCGGACCTGATCAATCCAGTTCGTCGCCTGAGCGCGGCGGCTGCGTTCCCGTGCTGTCGAGAATTTTCCGGACCCTGTTCCAGTCGCCGCGCTGAGCACGTTGCCGCAGCATGTCTTCAGTCCGTAGCGCGGACAGTTTTTCAGCCACGGCTGTGGCGATAAACTGGTTGAGCGAGACGCCTTCCTGCGCAGCCGTTTCCTTGACAGCCTGCATCACGCTCTGTGAAAGCCGGAGTGGGTAATTCGCTGCTTTTGTCATTTCGACCTCAGAGTTCTCATCGCGTCTTGTGGCTCCAGCAGGTCTATCCCGAATGAAGCCGGCACCCTTCCATAGTCCTTGAGATTGAACGTCACAATCGCGCTGGCTCGGCCGTTGACCGCGGTTTCCAGAACCATGTCGTCATATGGATCCGAAAGGAGCGGGCGCCAAAGGTAGTGAATGTCTACGGGCTCCAGGATCGATGCGAGACCATCGAGGATGGCCTCTATGTCATCCGGTGATAGACCCGTCTCCTCCATTAGGCCCGGCCGCGACAGCACCGCCTCATACTCGATGAAAAGTGGTACCGAGATCAGTCCGACTAGCGACCGTTCGCCTATCGCGTCGAGAATGGCGCGAGAAGCCCCTTTGGCGCTTCTGACGGCTGCAACGACTACGTCTGTATCCAGCACCAACCGCATAATGTGATATTATATATGATATCATAAGTAGAAACCAGATTTTGGTGTGCGAACCCATGCGATTGGCTAAAGTGCGCGCCATGACCAGCATCGATCCCGTTGAACTTACCCAGGAACTGATCCGCCGTCCCAGCGTGACGCCGGCGGACGCGGGGGCGCTCGACGTGCTGCAGCGGGCGCTGGAGAAGATCGGGTTCGCTTGCAGGCGCTACGTGTTCTCCGAGGAGGGCACTCCCGACATCGACAACCTCTATGCGCGGCTGGGCACGGCGTTGCCGAACTTCTGCTTCGCCGGGCACACGGATGTGGTGCCGGTCGGCGACCTGGCCGGCTGGACGGTCGATCCGTTCGGGGCCCAGATCATCGACGGCAATCTGTTCGGGCGTGGCGCGGCCGACATGAAGGCGGCCATCGCCTGCTTCACTGCGGCGGCTGGACGGTTCGCCGCCGGACACAAGGATTTCCCCGGCTCCATCAGCCTGCTGATCACCGGCGACGAGGAAGGCCCGTCGATCAACGGCACGAAGAAGGTGCTGGAGGCGCTGCGGGAAGAGGGCGAGCAGCTCACCCACTGCCTGGTCGGCGAGCCCACCAACCCCATCAGGCTCGGCGACATGGCCAAGATCGGCCGGCGCGGCAGCCTCAACGGCCTGGTCACCGTCAACGGCGTGCAGGGCCACGTGGCCTATCCGCACCTGGCCGACAATCCGGCGCCGAAGCTGGCGCGGCTGATGGCCCGCCTGGTCGCGCTGGAGCTGGACCGGGGCAACGCCCACTTCCAGGCATCCAACCTGGAGATCACCGCCATGGAGACCAGCCCCGGCGCCGAAAACGTCATCCCGGCCTGGGCGCGCTGCCGCTTCAACGTGCGGTTCAACAGCGACCATTCCTCCGAGGACGTGGAGCGGCTGGTGCGCAACGCGCTCGACCAGGAGCTGATCGACTACGACCTCGCCATCAAGGTCAGCGGCGAATCCTTCCTGACGCCGCCGGGCAGGCTGAGCAGCCTGATCGTCGAGGCCTGCAAGTCGGTGCTGGGCGTCGAGCCCGAACTCAGCACCACCGGCGGCACGTCGGACGCGCGCTTCATCAAGGATTACTGCCCGGTGATCGAATTCGGCATGGCGAGCGGCACCATGCACAAGGTCGACGAGCGGGTCGCGGTAGCGGACATCGAAGGCTTGACGAAGATCTACGAGGAAGTGCTAAAGCGCTACTTCCTTTGATCCGTCATTGCGAGCCGCGTAGCGGCGCGGCAACCCAGCAGCAACGGTCAAGCGGCGGCAATGCCTGGGTTGCCGCGCTTCGCTCGCAATGACGTAAGGGTTAAGGATATACCACTCGCGTCAAATAAAGCCCGTCCGGCGGCGCGTTCAGCCCCAACCGCTGCCTGTCCCGCGCCTCCAGCGCCGCGGTCACGTCGCCCGGCGTCCACTTGCCTTCGCCGACCAGCTTCAGTGTGCCGACCATGGAGCGCACCTGGTGGTGCAGGAACGAGCGCGCCTCGGCGACGATCGTGATCTCATGACCGTGGCGCATGACATCGAGCCGGTCTAGGGTCTTCAGCGGCGACTGCGCCTGGCAGTGCACCGAGCGGAAGGTGGTGAAGTCGTGCCGCCCAACCAGAGTCTGGGCCGCGTCATGCATCGCGTCCGCGTCCAGCGGCACCGGCACCTGCCACGCGAGCCCGTGGTCGAAAGTCAGCGGTGGGCGGCGATTGACGATGCGGTAGCGGTAGGCACGGCCGACGGCGTCGAACCGGGCATGGAATTCGGGCGCGGCCACCGCCGCGTCCAGCACCGCGACCGGATCGGGCTTCAGATGATGATTGAGCGCGCCCTGGACCTCCCTCGGGCTCTTGTCGGCGGTCAGGTCGAAATGCACCACCTGGCCTTCGGCGTGAACGCCCGCGTCGGTGCGGCCGGCGCCGGTGACGGTCACCGCCTCGCCGCAGAACATCTCGATGGCGCGCTCCAGCGCCGCCTGGATCGACGGCCCGTTGGTCTGGCGCTGGAAGCCGACGAACGGCCCGCCGTCATATTCGATGGTGAGGCGATAGCGCGGCATCAGCCCAGGACCTCGCCGCGCGGGATCGGGAATCCGCGCAACAGCGCGTCCGCGCCCATGGCGCCCTTGCCGGCGCGTTGCAGTTCGGTCAGCAACACAGCGCCGTCGCCGCAGGCGATGGTGAGTGTGTCGTCGAGCACCGTGCCGGGCGCGCCCGAACCGGCGGCGACCCTGCTGCGCAACGCCTTTATGCGTTCGCCGCGATATTCGAACCACGCGCCGGGAAATGGGCTCAGGCCGCGGATGTGGCGGTCCACCTCGATAGCGGGGCGCGACCAATCGATGCGCCCCTCGGCCTTGTCGATCTTCTTCGCATAGATGACGCCATCCTCGGGCTGCGGCTCCGGAACGGCGCCGGCCTGCACATCCGCCAGCGCCTCGAACAGCGGTGCGGCGCCCAGCGCGGCCAGCGCGTCGTGCAGCTCGCCCGCCGTCATTTCCGGGCCGATGGGGATTTCCCGGCGACGGTAGACCGGACCGGTGTCGAGGCCTTGCTCCATCCGCATGATGCAGACGCCGGTTTTCTCGTCGCCCGCCATGATCGCCCGCTGGATCGGGGCGGCGCCGCGCCAGCGTGGCAGCAGCGAGGCATGGACGTTGAGGCACCCGAGGCGCGGCGCGTCAAGGACCGGCTTGGGCAGGATCAGGCCGTAGGCGGCGACCACGGCGACTTCGAGATCGAGCGCGGCGAACGCCTGCTGGTCATCGGCGGATTTCAGCGTTTCCGGCGTGAGAACCGGGATGCCCAGCATGTCGGCCAGGCGGTGTACCGGAGACGGCTGCGGCTTCTTGCCGCGCCCCGCCTGGCGCGGCGGCTGGCTGTAGACGGCGGCGATCTGGTGGCCATGGGTCCGCGACCAGCCGGCCAGATCGGCGAGGATGCGCGCCGCGAAGTCGGGCGTGCCCATGAAGGCGATGCGCATCTTTCGGGTCCGGTTATTCGGCGGCTTCGGCTTTGCGGGCCTTGGTCAGCTTGCGCACGATCATGTCGCGCTTCATCCGCGACAGATGGTCGATGAACAGCACGCCGTTCAGATGGTCCATCTCGTGCTGGATGCAGGTGGCGAGCAGGCCGGTCGCGTGAATCTCCCGCGCCTCGCCGTCGTAGTCCAGGAAGCGCACCTTCACCTCGGCGGGACGGTCCACGTCGCCGAACATCTCCGGCACCGACAGGCAGCCTTCCTGGTAGGAGGCCAGCTCTTCGGACTCCCAGACGATCTCCGGATTGATGAAGTAGCGCGGCGCCCGGCCTTCCTCCTCGGTGGCGATGTCCATCACCAGCACCCGCTTGGGCACGCCGACCTGGATGGCGGCGAGGCCGATGCCGGGCGCGTCGTACATGGTCTCGAGCATGTCGTCCATCAGCGCGCGCAGTTCGTCGTCGACCGTCTCCACAGGCTTCGATACCTGCTTCAGGACCGGATCGGGAACGGTGACGATGGTGCGGATGGCCATTTCTGCTCGCTGGTTTGTTTGCCGGTAGGTAGTACGGGCGGCCGGAAGCGTCAAGCGGCCACGGTACAGTGTCTATGGGCACGGCGAATCCCGGCATGATACCCTATCTCATATGCCTGTCATCAAAACCGAGGACCGATGGAAGACTCCGGAGCCCTGCTCGTATTCGGCCTGATCGCCGTCGCCCTGTTGGTCGCGGGCGGCTTCTGGCTGGTGCTCAACCATTTGAAGCAGCCGCGCCAGGATCCCATGGCGCAGTGGCAGGCCGACCAGCTCTCCAGCCTGACGGCAAGGCTCCAGGCGCTGGCCGAAAGCCAGGTCAGCCTGCAGTCCGCCATCAACCAGCGGCTCGACAGCGTCACCCACCGGCTGGGCGAAGGCTTCAGCCAGAACGCGGAAAAAACCGCCAAGTCGCTGGGCGAGATCCAGGAGCGGCTCACCGTCATCGACAAGGCGCAGGACAATCTGATCAAGCTGTCGAACGATGTGGTCGGGCTGCAGGACATCCTCAGCAACAAGCAGGCGCGCGGCGCGTTCGGCGAGATCCAGCTCAACGACCTGGTGTCGTCCATCCTGCCGCCCACCGCCTACGAGTTCCAGGCGACGCTGACCAACGGCAAGCGGGCCGACTGCCTGATCCATCTGCCCAAGCCGCCCGGCTCCATCGCCATCGACGCCAAGTTCCCGCTGGAAAGCTACCGGCTGCTGCAGGCCGCCGAGCGCGGCGACGAGCGCAAGCTGGCCGAGCGCGCGTTCCGGATCGACGTATTGAAGCACGTGGCCGATATCGCCGAGCGCTACGTGGCGATCGAGGGCACCGCCGATTCGGCGCTGATGTTCCTGCCGTCCGAGGCGGTCTATGCCGAGCTGCATGCCAATTTCCGCGACGTGGTCGAAAAGTCGTTCGCGGCCAAGGTCTGGATTGTCTCGCCCACCACCATGATGGCGACGCTGAACACCGTGCGTGCCATCCTCAGGGACGTGCGGATGCGCGAGCAGGCCGGGCTGATCCAGAAGGAGGTGGCGGTGCTGATGGACGACATCCGCCGGCTGGACAAGCGCGTCGACAGTCTGCAGACGCACTTCAACCAGGCCAGCCGCGACATCGACGACATCGTCATTTCCAGCAAGAAGGTCACCAGCCGGGCGGGGAAGATCGAGGAGCTGGAGCTCGACAAGGTCGAGCCGGTGGTGAAGCTGGTGGTGGAGAATTAGGGGCAGCGCCCCCTCGCTCGCTCCACTCTCTTTGTCACCCCCGCCAAGCGCAGCGCGAGCGGGGGCCCATCTGGCCGAAAAAGGCGCGATGCTTGGCCTTGCTGATGGAGCGGTTCCTTCAAAATGAATACTTGCTCAGACATGGGTCCCCGCTCGCGCTGCGCTTGGCGGGGATGACAATTTGGGGGATGGGTGCAGATGGCCCTAAAACGGCCGCCGCGCCCTCAGCGCCGTGGTCAGCGTGCCGTCGTCGAGATAATCCAATTCACCACCCATGGGGACGCCGTGGGCCAGGCTGGTGACCGTCACGCCGGCGTCCTTCAGGCGATCGGTGATGTAGTGGGCCGTCGTCTGGCCATCCACCGTCGCGTTCATGGCGAGGATCACCTCGCTCACCTCGGGCCGGCTTGCCCGGTCGATCAGACTCGCGATGTTGAGATCGTCCGGGCCGACGCCGTCGAGCGCCGACAGCACGCCGCCGAGGATGTGATAGCGGCCCTTGTAGGCGGCCCGCTCCAGCGCCCACAGATCGGCGACCTCCTCGACCACGCAGAGGATCGCCGGGTCGCGGCGCGGGTCGGTGCAGATGTGGCACGGATCGACCGTGTCCAGGTTGCCGCAGACGCCGCATGGCTTGATGTTGGTAGCGGCTTCGGTGAGCGCCCGGGCCAACGGCTCCATGGCCGACGGACCCTTCTTCAGCAGGTGCAGGGTCGCGCGCCTCGCCGAGCGCGGACCGAGCCCCGGCAGCTTGGCGAGAAGCTGGATGAGTCCGTCGATCTCGGGACTGATGACGGGCGCCGCCATCCCTTTAGAACGGCAGGCTCATGCCGGGCGGCAGCTCGAGGCCGCCGGTGACCTTCTTCATCTCCTCGGCGGCGTAGGACTCGGCCTGGGCCTTGGCGTCCTTGTGGGCGGCCAGGATCAGGTCCTCGAGCATCTCGACGTCGTCGGGATTGGCAATGGACGGATCGATACGGATGCGCTTCATCTCGCCCTTGCCCGACAGGGTGACGACGACCATGCCGCCGCCCGAGGTGCCGTCCACCTCGGCGCTTTCGAGCGCGGCCTGCATGTCGGCCATCTTCTGTTGCATCTGCTGGGCCTGCTTCAGCATGCCGGCGAGATTCTTCATAGGTCCAGTTCTCCCAATTCGTCCGGGTCCGCGTCGAGAACGGCGTCGGCCTCGGAAGGTGCCACCTCCGCCGCGGCGGTGTCGATGATCGATGTCACCTGGGCGCCCGGGAAGGCGCGCAGCGCGGCCTTGACCAGCGGGTGCTCGTTGACCTCGTCGTGCCGCTGGCGTTCGGCCGCCTGGCGTTGCTCGCGCAGGGTCGGCTCGCCGGCTTCGCGCGACACGGTGACCACCCAGCGCATGCCGGTCCATTCGTGGAGGCGCTGGCTGAGCTTGCCGATCAGGTCGGGCGGCGCGCGGCCCGCGGGCCGCAACTCGATGCGGCCGGGCTGAAAGCGTACCAGATGCACGTTGTCGATCAGGTGGGCCTCGAGCACGCCTTCCTTCTGCTCGACGGCGAGCGCGACGATGTCGAGGAAGGTGCGCGGCTGCGGCAGGCCGCTGGCCTGCGGCTGCAGGTCGGCCTGAGGCAGAGGCTCGGCGCGCGCCGAGCCATGGGAGACGGCCGAGGCGCCGCCATTGCCTGAAGGCGGCGGCGCGGCGGCCGGCGCGGCAG
>JALHLV010000038.1 GCA_022844405.1 Sphingomonadales bacterium
GCCGCCTTCGCCGGCGCATGGCTGGCGGCGCGCCTGCGCCTGGGGACCGCGCTCGACCATTTCCGCGACGTCGGCCTGCTCAGCGCCGTGATCGTGCCGGGCACGGCGCTCGCGGCCGGGCTGGGCGACGCATTGCTGTTGCTGGTGCCGGGCATCGCGCCCGATAGCGCCGGGCCGGGCGCGGTGCTGCTGGGCCGCTGGCTGGGCGGCGTGTTCAGCGGTTTCGCCCTCGTGCCGCTGATGATGGGCATCGCGCAACGCAGGCCGATCGCCGCGACGCCGGCCCGCTGGCTGGAGTTCGCCGCTATCCTGGGCATCAAGGCGCTGTCGGCGGTCGCCATCAACATGCCGGCGCTTCCCAACCCCGTACAGCTCGCCATGGTGGTCAGCCAGTTTCCGCTGCTGGCCTGGATGGCGGTGCGGTTCAACCTGCTGGGCGTCGGCGTTCTGATCGCCTTTTCGCTGATGTTCGCGCAGTTCAGCACCGCCCAGGGCGCCGGCCCGCTGCACGCCTTCACCCCCGGCGGCCAGTGGACCACGCTGACGGCGTTCGGCATCCTGTCGACCCTGACGGCGCTGCTGCTTTTTACCGCGATGGAGGCCATGCGGCGCCTGCAGCGCGAGGTGCTCGACAGCGAGCGGCGGCTGCGCGACATCGCCGACAGCGCCAGCGACTTCTTCTTCGAGACCGACACGCGCGGGCGGCTGATGTACGTGTCCGAGCGCTTCGCCGAATTCGTCGGCAGCCAGACCGAGCTGCTGCTGGGCAGGGTGCCGTTCCAGGACGAGGCGACCAGCGCGACCGAGCCGGACTGGCCGCTGTTGATCGAGCACATCAGGCGGCGCCAGGCCTATCGCAACATGCGCGTCCCCATCACCACCATGGCCGGCAAGCGCAAGGTGCTGATGGCCAGCGGCAAGCCGATCTACGGCGAGGGCGGCGATTTTCTGGGCTACCGCGGCGCCTGCAGCGACATCACCGAGCAGATCGAGGCCGCCGACGCCCTGTTCCAGGCGCAAAAGATGGAAAGCGTCGGCCAGCTCACCGGCGGCCTGGCGCACGACTTCAACAACCTGCTGGCGGTGATGATCGGCAACATGGAGCTGGCCGACGAGACACTGGCGGACAACCCGCAGAACAGCAGGTCGCTACTGCGCAAGGCGCTCAACGCCGCCGAGCGCGGCGCACTGCTGATCCAGCGGCTGCTGGCGTTCTCGCGCCGCCAGGCGCTGTCGCCCCGGGTGGTCGACGTCAACATCCTGATCGCCGGCCTGAGCGAGATCCTGGAGCACTCGCTGGGCGACGCCATCCACATCAGGCGCGACCTGGCGGAGGATCCCCGGCTGGTGCGGGTCGATCCGTCCCAGCTCGAATCCGTCATCCTCAACCTGGCGCTGAACGCGCGCGACGCCATGCCGTCGGGCGGCCTGCTCACCATCGCGACCCGCAACGAAACCTTCGCCGCCGAGACCGTGGCGGGCAAGGATCCGCTGCCGGCGGGCGAGTATGTGGCCATCGAGGTGTCCGATACCGGCACGGGCATGACGCCCGAGGTGCTGGCCCGCATCTTCGAGCCGTTCTTCACCACCAAGGACACCGGCCGCGGCAGCGGCCTGGGTCTCAGCATGGCCTATGGCTTCGTCCGCCAGTCGGGCGGCGCCATCAAGGCCGACAGCGACCTCGGCAAGGGCACGCGCATCACCCTCTACCTGCCCGGCCACCGCGACACCGCCGAAACGGCGCACAACGCCCGGACCCGTGACGCCGGGCCTGGCGGCCGCGGCGAGCGCATCATGCTGGTCGAGGACGACGCCGCGGTGCGCGACCTGCTGGTCCGCCGGCTGCGCGGCATGGGCTATGAGGTGGTGCCCGTCGACAACGCGGTGAAGGCGCTCAAGCTGCTGCCCGACGAACCGGAGGTGGATTTGCTGCTGACCGACGTGGTGTTGCCCGGCGGCGTTTACGGCGACAAGCTGGCGGTACAGGCGCGGGCGCTGCGGCCCGACCTGAAGGTGCTGTTCATGTCCGGCTACCCGAAGGACGCCATGGACCATCTGGGCAACATGGGCGTCGACGCCCCGGTGCTGCGCAAGCCGTTCCGCAACCAGGAGTTGGCCGCCCAGCTTCGCCAGCTGCTTGACCGGGCGGAGGAAAACGCCTAACACTCCGTCCGTGGTGATTTGGCGACCAGCTTGCGGCCACGTTAAACAAACAGCTAAACGGTCGGGCGCGAACCCTGACCCGTTTTGGTCGGGGTTTTTTTGTTTTGGGGCGGATGCGAAGACGACGCAGCCATCCGGGCGGATACCATTGACGCGGTGCCGTTGAGTGAGAAGGACGCAGCGATCATGAGCTACAAGAAAAATCTCGCCGACTGGCGGCTCGCCACCCAGCTGGTGCGCGGCGGCACCATGCGCTCGCAGTTCGGCGAGACGTCCGAGGCCATCTTCATGACCTCCGGCTATGTCTACGACGCCGCCGAGACCGCCGCCGAGCGGTTCGCCGGCACCGCCGACGGCTACACCTATTCGCGCCTGTCGAACCCGACCGTCGCCATGTTCGAGGAGCGCATGTCGCTGATCGAGGGCCTGCCCGTGGCCAAGGCGACGGCGACCGGCATGGCCGCGGTCAACGCCGCGCTGATGTGCCAGCTCGGGGCCGGCGACAAGGTGGTGGGCGCCAAGGCGCTGTTCGGCTCGTGCCGCTACATCCTCGACCAGATCCTGCCGCGCTTCGGCATCGTCACCGAGCTGGTGACCGGGTCCGACAACGACGCCTGGACCCGCGCGATCACACCCGGCACCAGGACCGTGTTCGTCGAAACGCCGGCCAACCCGACCCTCGACGTGGTCGACCTGGAGCATGTCTGCCGCGCGGCGCACGACGTTGGCGCCACGGTGATCGTCGACAACGTGTTCGCCACGCCGCTGCTGCAGCGCCCCACCGACTACGGCGCCGACATCGTCGTCTATTCGGGCACCAAGCACATCGACGGCCAGGGACGGGCGCTGGGCGGCGTGATCCTGTGCGGCGAGAAATTCTTCGAGGACCACCTCAACCAGTATCTGCGCCACACCGGCCCGGCCATGAGCCCGTTCAACGCCTGGATCATGCTGAAGGGCCTGGAGACGCTGGACCTGCGCGTGACGCGGATGTGCGAGAACGCCGCGAAAGTGGCCGACTTCCTCGCCGACAGCGGCAGACTGGCGCGGGTGCTGTATCCCGCGCGCAAGGATCACCCGCAGCACGAGCTGGCCATGCGCCAGATGAAGGCGGGCGGCAGCGTCATCACCGTCGACGTGCCGGGCGGGCGCGATGCCGCGTTCCGGCTGCTGAACGCGCTGCGGACCATCGACATCTCCAACAATCTGGGCGACGCCAAGAGCCTGATGACCCATCCGTCGAGCACGACGCACCGGTCACTCGCCGAGGAAGCGCGGCTGGAGCTGGGCATCGTCGAGGGCACGCTGCGGCTGTCGGTCGGCCTGGAGGACCCTCTCGACCTGATCGACGATCTGGATCAGGCCATGGCGCGTATATCGGCTTAGGCCCGACCACCTTAGGGCTGTGGACAAACGGCATTCCGGGGGTAGAGTACCCGGAATGCCGCCCGGTCCGACTGAGAACAAGGCCAAACCATGTACAACGCCGTAACCCGGCTGATCAGCGTGACCGTAACGCCCTACTTCATCGAGGAACAGTCGGACCCCGAGGACAACCACTTCGTCTGGGCGTACCAGGTCAACATCGAGAACACCGGCCGCGAAACCGTCCAGCTGATCGGCCGTTACTGGCATATCACCGACGCGAACGGCCAGGTGCAGGAAGTGCGCGGCGACGGCGTGGTCGGCGAGCAGCCGGTGCTGCGGCCGGGCGAGAGCTTCGAGTATACCAGCGGCACGCCGCTGTCGACACCGTCGGGCATCATGGTCGGACGCTACCAGATGGAAACCAAGGCTGGCGAGGAATTCGAGATCGAGATTCCCGCCTTCTCGCTGGACAGCCCGTACCAGCGCACGAGCCTGAACTGACGGCGGAAGCCGGGGAGAAAACCGTGGACAAGAGAGTGGTGAGGATGCCGACCCGCGAAGAGGCGGAAGAGGCCGTGCGCACCATGTTGCGCTGGGCGGGCGACGATCCCGAGCGCGAAGGCCTGATGGACACGCCGGCCCGCGTCGCGCGCGCCTACGAGGAATTCTTCGCCGGCTACCGCGAGGACCCCAACCAGTACCTGGAGCGCACCTTCGAGGAAGTGGCGGGCTATGACGAGATGGTGGTGCTGCGCGACATCCCGTTCGAGTCCCATTGCGAGCACCACCTGGCGCCGATCATCGGCAAGGCGCACGTCGCCTATCTGCCCACCAACCGGGTCGTCGGCATCTCCAAGCTCGCCCGCGTCGTCGACGCCTTCGCCAAACGGCTGCAGGTGCAGGAAAAGCTGACCGCCCAGATCGCCGAGTGCATCAACACCGCGCTCAAGCCCGACGGCGTCGCCGTGGTGATCGAGGCGGTGCATCACTGCATGACCACGCGCGGCGTCCACAAGCACGGCGTGTCCATGGTGACCAGCACCCTGCTGGGCGCGTTCCGCGACAACATCCATACCCGCGCCGAGTTCATGGCCATGATCGGCAGCCCGGCCAGCCGCGTCTACGGTTAGGTATGAGGGAGAACGCCAGGAGAGCGGTCGACATCCTTCGCGACCTGATCGCGTTCGACACGGTCAGTCGCAATTCCAACCTGGCGCTGATCGACTATGTCTCCACCTACCTCGCGACCATCGGCGTCGATTGCGAGGTGATCCGCGACGACACCGGCACCAAGGCCAATTTGTTCGCCACCGTGGGCGGCCCGGCAGGCGTCCCCGGCATCGTGCTGTCGGGGCATACCGACGTGGTCCCGGTCGAAGGGCAGAACTGGTCGAGCGATCCGTTCACGCTGGTGGAGCGGGACGGCAAGCTGTTCGGGCGCGGCACCTGCGACATGAAGGGTTTCATCGCCATCTGCCTCGCCATGGCGCCCGCCATCGCCAGGGCCGACCTGAAGCGGCCGATCCATTTCGCGTTTTCCTATGACGAGGAAGTCGGCTGCCGCGGCGTCGCCGGCATGATCGAGAAGATCGCCGGCCGCGCGCCGCTGCCGCGCGCCTGCATCGTCGGCGAGCCCACCTCCATGCGCGCGGTGACCGCCCACAAGGGCATCCGCGCCTTCGAAACGGTGATCACCGGGCGCGAATCCCATTCCAGCAACACCGAGTTCGGCGTCAACGCCATCATGGCCGCCGGCCGGCTGATGGAGTTCCTGCGCGCAATCCTGGCCGAGATGAAGGCGCGCGGCGACGAGACCGGGCGCTTCGATCCGCCCTACACCTCGCTCAACGTCGGCATGATCGACGGCGGCACGGCGGTGAACATCACGCCCAACCGCTGCCGGATGGTGTGGGAGTACCGGCCGCTGCCGCAGGCCGACGAGGACGAGATCATCACCCGTTTCGAGGCGTTCTCCCGCGAGGTCGCGGCCGAGATGCGCGCCCGCTTCGACGGCGCCGCCATCGTCACCACCCAGATCTCGCGCGCCCCCGCCCTGCTGCGGCGGGAGAATTCACCCGCCGAGGAACTGGTGCGGGCGCTGACCGGCCAGAACGAGACGCTGACCGCCGCCTATGTCACCGAGGCCGGCCTGTTCCAGCAGGCCGACATCCCGACGGTGGTCTGCGGCCCCGGCTCCATCGACCAGGCTCACCGGCCCGACGAGTTCATCGAACTGTCGCAGATGGACGCGGGCGCCGAGTTCATCGAGAAGCTGGTGGCGGCCCTGTCGGCCTGAGGTCGACCCTGAGGTCGACTCCGGCGATTTTTCCCTTAAGAATAGCCGACTGAACAATCCGGGGAGGATTCCATGGCCGCATCGGCTGAGCTGCAGGACGCCATCAACAAGCTGCGCGCGGGCAACGAGGCCGCCGCCCAGGCCGGGGTCGCGCCCACCGTCCAGGGCGTGCGCGAGATGATGGCCAGTTCCGTCTTCACCGCGCCGGCACCCGCCGGCATCCGCACCATCAAGGCGCGCGCCTTGGTGGTGCCGTGCGAATGGGTCTGCGCACCGGGCGCCGATCCGAACAAGCGCATCCTTTATCTGCACGGCGGCGGCTACGCGGCCGGTAGCCTCGACACCCACCGCGCCCTGTGCGGCGACATCTCGGTCGCCTCGGGCGCCTCGGTGCTCAACGTCGATTACCGGCTGGCGCCCGAATATCCCGCGCCGGCCCAGTTCGAGGACGCCCTGCTGGCCTATCGCTGGATGCTGGACAACGGCCCGCTAGGCGAGGACGAGGCGAGCCATGCCTTCGTCGCCGGCGATTCGGCGGGCGGCGGCCTGGGGCTCGCCGTGCTGCAGGGGATCCGCGACGCCGGGGTGCGCGCGCCCGACGCGGCGGTGCTGATCTCGCCCTGGACCGACATGACCGGCTCGGGCGCATCGATGCGGTCCAATGCGGACAAGGATCCCATGGTCGGCTACGGCCTGCTCTCGTGGATGGCGGGCATGGTGGTGGGCGACGGCAACCCGGCGGACCCGCGCGTGTCGCCGCTGTTCGGCGACTATAAGGGCCTGCCGCCCATGCTGATCCAGGTCGGCGAGAACGAGACCCTGCTGGACGATTCCCTGCGTGCCGCCGACCGGGCCAGGGAAGCCGGCGTCGACGTCACCCTGGAACGCTGGCCCGACGTGATCCACGTCTGGCACGCGCTGGGCCACGTCGTGCCGGAAGCCTCCCGGGGCATCAACCGCGTCGGCGAGTACCTGCGCGGGCGTTTCTGACCGTTGCCGACAGGAGTGCCGCTTGCGCGGCGCCCCCTCATCCGCCGCTTACGCGGCACCTTCTCCCCGGCGGGGAGAAGGGAGGGACAGACGCCTCGCCAATTCCCTTCTCACCGCCGGGGAGAAGGGGGCCGCGCGAGCGGCCTACGCCGGCCTTCCAAACGGCTTGTCGATCCTGGCCCCACCATCGGCCACGTCCTGGATGAACTTGCTCTGGATCAGGTCGTGGGGATAGCCGAGCTCGATCTCGGTCAGTTCGTCCAGCCAGGCCTTGTGCTCCAGCGACAGGGTCACCTCCATGGCGCCAAGATTGTCCTCGAGCTGGAGCGGTGTGCGCGCGCCCAGGATGGTGCTGGAGACCCCTTGGTGGGAGATCACCCAGGCGAGCGCCACCTGCGCCGGCGTGGCGCCGATCTGCTTGCCGACCTCGATCAGCGCGTCATTGATCTCGAGCGCCTTCTCGGTCACCCGGCCCGACGCGGCCACCATGCCCTCACGGGTGCCGTTGCCGCCGCCGAGCACGCGGTTGTCGCCGCTTCCCGGCTGGGCGATGTGCTTGCGGCCGTACTTGCCGGTGAGCAGGCCGGCGGCCAGCGGCGACCAGGGCGTGATTCCGAGGCCGAACTCGCGGGCCATGGGCAGCAGGTCGCGCTCGGGCGTCCGCTGCAGCAAATTGTATTCGAGCTGGAGGGCGACGAACGGGCTCCAGCCCTTCAGGTCGGCGAGGGTGTTGGCCTGTGCGATCTTCCAGGCCGGCGCGTTCGACACGCCGACATAGAGCAGCTTGCCCTGGCGCACCGCGTCGTCGAGCGCGCGCATGATCTCGTGCACCGGAGTGCGGAATTCCCACACATGCAGCCAGTAGAGGTCGATATAGTCGGTGCCCAGCCGCCTCAGCGAGGACTCCAGCGACTGCATGATGTTCTTGCGCGCGTTGCCGCCGGCGTTGGGGTCGCCGGGCGAGGTGTTCATCGTGAACTTGGTGCCGATCACCCAGCGCTCGCGCTGCCCCTTCATGAACTCGCCCAGCAGCGTCTCGCTGGTGCCCTGGGTGTAGCCGTCGGCGGTGTCGACGAAGTTGCCGCCCCGGTCGGCATACATGTCGAACATGCGGCGGCTGTCCTGGGCGTTGGCGCCCCAGCCCCAGTCCTCGCCGAAGGTCATCGCCCCCAGGCAGAGCGGTGAAACCCTCAGGCCGCTGCGGCCCAGTGTGCGGTAATCGTCCAAGGCAACCATGTCGCGTCTCCCCGCTTCGGTTGTTCAGCGTATGCTGTAAAGCTCCGTCAGCACCCCATAGGATTGCTGCAGATTGAGTTCCGTGTCGTTTCGCGCGTCGGTGGCGCCTACCGAGTCCCAATAGGCGACCGCCGCCTTGCCCAGCGCCACCGCCTCTTCCACGTCGGCTGCCACCTTGTTGTATGCGCCGCGCACGGTCAGCGCCTGGGCGAGATTGCCCTGGATGATCGCCTTCTGCCCCGGCAGGTTGAGCGGTTCGACCATGGCGAGCGCGGCGCGCAGCTGGGTCACCGCCTCGTCGGCCGGCGCCACGTCGGTGCTCATCATGGCCAGCTCGACCAGCGCGCTCGCCATGTTCACCTGGATGCGCACCCGCTCGCGGTCGCCCGGCTTGATCGACGGATCCGACAGCGCCGACCGGAAGGTCTGGTTGGCGACCTTGATGGCGGCGACGTCCCTGGCCATGCGTCCCTTGGTCCACTGGGCGATGGCCAGGCTGTTCGTCAGGCCGGGCCACTGGTCCGGCTGCGAATCGCGGGCGAACAAGGCCGCCGATTCGAAGGCGGCGATCGCCTCGTCCAGCCGCCCGCGGTCGTTGGTGCGCCGCGCCAGCATCACCAGCGCGGTGCCCACGTCCTTGTTGGCCTTCACCCACAGCGCGCCGCGGCCACCCGTCTCCAGCGATGCCAGCACCGCGCCGGCCGCATCGGCACCGCGGCGGATCATGCCGACGTCGCCGCTCAGGTCGCCCAGCCGGAACATGGCCTCGGCCCGGCGCAACGCCTGCTCGGCGGGCGCCCCGCTGGCGGGAATGCGTGCGATCACCGCCTGCAGCTCGGCCGGGCTCGCGTCCGACAGGTCGGACTCGGCGGCCACGGCCGCGCCGGAAAGCGCGGCGGCCAGCACCAGCAGGGCGATGAACGGTCTGATCGGCATCCAATCCTCCGCGAGCATCTTAGAGTGCTTTCAGCCAAGGCGGAATCGCCTTGGCGTCCGAAACCCGCGGCGGCGAATGCACGAGTGGTTCAGCGTCAGCTGAAACCCCTCTAATGCCGGGCTCGGTGGCGTTTGCAAGCAGCGCTTGCATCGGCCGACCATGTCGCCGATAACCGCGCGTCGCCACCAGCGTTATGTTATAACAAAGACATGTTTCTCGCCGCCGGCATCACCGCCCTGTTCATCGGACCCGTCGCCTACCAGTTCCTGCACGGGTTGGTGCGCATCCGGCGCGCGCTCGATCTGGCGGTGACTGGCGTGATCACCGCGCTGGCGCTGCTCATCCTGTGGGACACCGGCGGGACCGGCGGCTGGCCCGTCGTGGTCTTCGCCCTGGCCGGCCTCGCCGGCCCGCTGGCGGCCGAAGCGCTGCTGCACCGGGAGCGCGGCGTTCACGCGGTGACCCTGGTCGTCGGCGTGGCCGGCCTGCTGTTGCACAGCGCCGCCGACGGCGCCGCCCTGCTCGGCGGGCAGCTCGGCCATCACGAGGCGCTGTCGCTGGCGGTGGTGCTGCACAACGTGCCGGCCGGCCTCGCGATCTGGTGGCTGGTGCAGACCAATGTGGGCACCCGCGCGGCCATGCTGGTGCTGGGTCTGCTGGCGGCGGCGACCGCGGCCGGTTATTTCGCCGCGGCCGCGGTAGCGAGCGTCGCCAGCGAGGCCGAGTTTGCCTGGCTGCAGGCGTTCGTCGCCGGCTCGCTGCTGCACCTGACCTATCACCGGCTGCGCCACGGGCATGCCGGCCATGGGGATTCCGGGCACCATCACTGACGTGGGCCGTTGTCTTCGGGTGTGACGGAGTTACATCTTTTCTTTGTCGCGCCTGCTTGCTACAGCATGCGGGAAACGGAAACGCCAGCCGGCCTCAATCAAAAAAACCGCCGGACCACAAACATCAGAGAAGGCTGCTGCCATGAAATTCGCTCTTGGACCTGTGACGGGCCTCGTGCTCGCCTGTCTCGCGCTGACGGCCTGCGACAAGAAGGCGCCGGACGAGCAGGCCAAGACGGAAGATGCCGTGGTCGCGACCGTCAACGGCCAGAAGATCCGCCAGTCCGACGTGGCCCAGCTCTATAACGCGCTGCCCGGCCAGTACCGCCAGCTGCCCATCGAATTCCTCCAGGACCAGCTGGTCGAACGGCTGGTGGACCAGAAGCTGGTGACCGCCAAGGCCCGCGCCGACGGCACCGAGAAGGACGCCAAGTACAAGGAGCGGCTCGCCCAGGCGAAGGACCAGCTTCTGGAGGACGTCTGGCTGACCAAGGAGATCGACAAGCGCCTGTCGCCCGAGCGGCTGAAGAAGGCCTATGACGAGATGGTCAAGGGCTTCAAGCCATCGGCCGAGTACAAGGCGAGCCACATCCTGGTCAAGACCGAGGAGGAGGGCCGGCAGGTTATCGCCGACCTGGCCAAGGGCGCCGACTTCGCCACCGTCGCCAGGGAAAGGTCGCTCGACCCGGGCTCGGCCGCCGAGGGCGGCAATCTGGGCGACTACTTCGCGCCCGACAAGATGGTGCCCGAATTCGCCGCGGCGGTGACCGCGCTGAAGCCGGGCGAGGTCTCGAAGGTTCCGGTGAAAAGCCAGCATGGCTGGCACGTGATCAAGGTGGTCGATACCCGCCAGAGCGCACCGCCCAAGCTGGCGGACGTGGATCCCCAGATCAAGGAATCCGAGCGCGACAAGGTCGTCCAGGAAATCCTCGACGAACTGCGCGGCAAGGCCAAGATCGAAAAGCCGAAGCCGGCCGATCAGGCTGGCTCAGGCCACGAAGGTAGCGACGCGCCGCCGCCCGCCGAACCGGCCAAGCCGTAACGCGAGTAAGGCTTCAAGGGTAAGATTCAGCGAGCGGCGCCGGGAGAGCATCCCGGCGCCGCTCTACTTTCAGTGACATTGGTTTAGACGGAGACTACCGGTTGCCGCGACGGCGGTCCTTGCGCGGCTGCGGCGCCTGGTAGGCGATCGACGCATGGTGCTGGCAATAGGGCTGGCCCGGCGTCGACTTGCGGCCGCAGAAGCGGAAGTCCGCGTCGCCCGGATGGCCCATGGGCCATTTGCACATGCGGTCGGTGAGGGTGAGGATGGTGATGATCTCCGGCTCGACCTTGGGCGCCGGCTTCTCGATCTTCGGCGCCTTCTTCACCGGCTTGGCCACCGGCGCGGCGGCTTCCTCGGCGGGCTTCTTCACCGGCGACGGACGCGACGACAGGTCCAGGCGGTGCGCCTTGCCGATCACCGCGTTGCGGGTCACGTCACCGCCGAGCTCCTCGGCGATCTGGCTGGCGCTGAGGCCCTTCTTCCACAGAGTCTTCAGAAGCTCGACCCGCTCGTCGGTCCAACCCAAGGTCATCGTCAAAAATCCTGTCCGGAGTTCGGGGGCGCACCCTACAGAAAACGCCCGTTTCGGTCAATTGCGAGACATAGGACGACGCCCGGGCTTGTCAAACCTCAGCGCACATCGTCCGTGCAGCGCCGCACATTCCTGCAGCCTTGCCGAAAACCGGGCCTCGCGGTAGAAGCGGCGCCGAGGAAACGAAGCCGCCATGCACAAGATCATCGAACCGCCCGCCTATGCCGTCCGCCATTTCGGCGCCGTCAACTGGATCGGGCTGTGGACGCTGTACTGCAAGGAAGTGAAGCGCTTCATGAAGGTCGGCCTGCAGACGGTGTTCGCGCCGGCGGTGACCACCATCCTCTACTTCGCCATCTTCATGCTGGCGCTGGGCGGCGACCACCAGGTGGTGCACGGCCTGCCGTTCGCCGAGTTCCTGGTGCCGGGCCTGGTGATGATGGGCATCGTCCAGAACAGCTTCGCCAACACCTCGTCGTCGCTGCTGATCGCCAAGGTGCAGGGCAACATCGTCGACCTGCTGATGCCGCCGCTGAGCGCCGGCGAGATGGTGCTGGCCTTCGCGCTGGGCGGCGTCACCCGCGGCATCCTGGTCGCGGTCGCGGTGGCGTTGCCGCTGGCGATCTTCGTCGACATCCACCTGCCGCATCCGCTGGTGGCGGCCTATTTCGCCCTGTCGGCCTCGCTGCTGCTGTCGCTGGTCGGGCTGCTGGGCGGCGTCTGGGCGTCCAAGTTCGACCACATGGCGGCGATCACCAATTTCGTCATCATGCCGCTGTCGTTCCTGTCGGGCACGTTCTACTCGATCGAGCGCCTGCCGGCGTTCTGGCAGGTGATCAGCCATTTCAACCCGTTCTTCTACGCGATCGACGGGCTGCGCTATGCCTTCATCGGCCACGCCGACAGTTCCATCGCGCTGGGCATGGGCGTCATGCTGGCGCTCAACGCCGCACTCTATACCGTCTGCTACTGGGTGTTCCGACGAGGCTACCGGCTCAAGGACTAGGCGCCTTGGGGCGCCTGCCTTTTTCGTTGACACCCCTTGGAGCGCTCTCGATACTCCACGGCTTTTTCCGAGACCCTCACGCGGACGGGGAAATTCGATGATCACGGCTGTCATGCCGACCTATGCGCGGGCCGACCTCGCCTTTGACAAGGGCAAGGGGTCGTACCTCTACACCACCGATGGCGAGAAGTTCCTGGACTTCTGCGGCGGCATCGCCGTGACCAGCCTCGGCCACGCCCACCCGCATCTCGTCGCGGCGCTCAAGGCCCAGGCCGAGGCGCTGTGGCACACCTCGAACCTCTACCGAATTCCGCAACAGGAGAAGCTGGCCGCGCGCCTCGTCGAGGCGACGTTCGCGGACACCGTGTTCGTGTGCAACTCGGGCGCCGAGGCGCTCGAATGCGCGATCAAGACCACCCGCAAGTACCATTATGTCAACGGCGCGCCGGAGCGCTTCCGCATCGTCACCATGGAAGGCGCCTTCCACGGCCGGACGCTCGCGACCATCGCCGCCGGCGGCCAGGCCAAGCATCTCGAGGGCTTCGGCCCCAAGGTCGAAGGCTTCGACCAGGTGCCGTTCGGCGACCTGGACGCGCTGGCCGCCGCCATCGGCCCGCAGACCGCCGGCGTGCTGTTCGAGCCGGTGCGCGGCGAGGGAGGCATCAACGCCATCCCGGTCGAGCTGATGGCGAAAATCCGCAAGCTGTGCGACGAGCGCGGCATCCTGATGGTGCTGGACGAGGTCCAGTGCGGCATCGGCCGCACCGGCAAGCTGTTCGCCTATCAGTGGTCGGACATCGAGCCCGACATCCTGGCCAGCGCCAAGGGCCTGGGGGGCGGCTTCCCGATCGGCGCGTGCCTCGCCACCGAGCCGGCGGCGAAGGGCATGGTGGCGGGCAGCCACGGCTCGACCTTCGGCGGCAACCCCATGGCCTGCGCCGTGGCCAACGCCGTGCTCGACGTCGTGCTGGAGCCCGGCTTCCTCGACCGGGTGCAGGACCTGGGCGGCTACATGGGCCAGAAAATCGCCGCGGTGGTCGCCCGGCACCCGGACATCCTGGACGGCGTTCACGGCGTCGGCCTCATCCGCGGCCTGCGCTGCAAGGTGACCAACACCGACCTGGTGAACGCGCTGCGCGACCAGCATGTGCTGACCGTGGGCGCGGGCGACAACCAGGTGCGGCTGCTGCCGCCGCTGACCGTGACCGAGGACGAGATCGACGAGGCCGCCGCCGCCATCGACGCGGCCTGCGCCGCGGTCGCCGCCCAGTTGAGTCCGGCGTCATGAGCGACGGCGGTTACCGGCACTTCCTGGACCTCGACGACATCGACGCCGGCGAGCTGAGGGGCATCATCGGCCGCGCCCGCGCCATGAAAACGGCACGCCACGGCCTTCCCAAAGGGGCCCTCGACCCCGATCCGCCGCTGGACGGCCACATTCTCGCCGCGATATTCGAGCGGGAATCGACCCGGACGCGGGTTTCCTTCGATGTCGGCATGCGCCAGCTCGGCGGCCGGACCATGGTGCTGACCGGCGACGAGACCCAGCTCGGCCGCGGCGAGACGGTGGCTGATACCGCCCGGGTGCTGTCGCGCTTCGTCGATGTGATCATGCTGCGCACCCTGCGCCATGACTACCTGCTGGAGCTGGCCGCGAACGCCACCATCCCGGTGATCAACGGCCTGACCCAGCTGACCCATCCGTGCCAGCTGATGGCCGACGTGATGACCATCGAGGAGCATCGCGGCCCGATCGCCGGCAAGGTGGTGGCCTGGACCGGCGACGGCAACAATGTCTGCGCCAGTCTGGTCCACGCGGCGGTGAAGTTCGACTTCGAGCTGCGCATCGCCACGCCGGCGAAATACGCGCTGCGTCAGGACGTGCTGGACTGGGCGGCGTCGCACCAGGGCCGCGTGTCGGTGGGCGACGATCCGTGGGCAGCGGCGAAGGGCGCGGATTGCGTGTTCACCGACACGTTCGTGTCCATGGGCCAGACCGGCCGCGAGAAGCGGCTGGAACGGCTGGCGCCCTATAGCGTCACCGGCAAGCTGATGGCGGCGGCCAAGCCCGAGGCGCTGTTCCTGCACTGCCTGCCCGCCCACCGCGGCGAGGAGGTCGACGAGGCGGTGATCGACGGGCCGCAGTCCGTGGTCTGGGACGAGGCCGAGAACCGGCTGCACGTCCAGAAGGCCATCCTGCTGTGGTGCCTGGGAAAGTAAGAGCCTCATGCCGACCAGTCCCTCCGTTCTCGGCGGCACCGCCGACGATGTGATCCAGCCGTTCCAGATCGAGGGCGAGGACGTGCGCGGCCGCGTCGTCCGCCTCGGCCCGCTGGTCGACGAGATCCTGCACCGCCACGCCTACCCGGACGGCGTCGCCAGCCTGCTGGCGCATGCCCTCGCCATGACCGCGCTGCTCGGCAGCTCGATCAAGTTCGAGGGCAAGCTGATCATGCAGGCCAAGGGCGACGGCGCGGTCAAGACCATCGTCGTCGACTACAAGACGCCGGGCGAGATGCGCGGCTGGGTCGCGTTCGACCAGGAACTGTACGACCAGGCTGTGGAGCGGGGCGTCGACCCCGGCCGCGAGGTGCCGCAGCTGCTGGGCGGCGGCTACCTGGCGTTCACCATCGACCAGGGGCCGGACACCGAGCGCTACCAGGGCATCGTCAGCCTGGAGGGCGGCACGCTGGCCGAGTGCGCGCAGAAATATTTCGAGGATTCCGAGCAGCTCCCCTCGGCGGTGAAGCTGAGCGCCGCACAGGTCGACGGCACATGGCGCGCCGGCGGCATCATGCTGCAATATCTGGCCTCGGCCGGCCACCAGCACGGCGACGACGACGACGACAGCTGGCGCGAGAGCGCCATCCTGATGGCCAGCACCCGCGACGACGAGCTTGTCAGCCCGGAGATCACGCCCCAGCAGCTGCTGTTCCGGCTGTTCCACGAACGCGGCGTGCGGGTGTTCGATCCGATCCCGCTGGGCGTGTTCTGCCAGTGCAGCCGCGAGCGCATCGAGGACGTGCTGGCCCAGTTCGGCGGCGACGACATGTCCGACATGGTCGTCGATGGCAAGATCGTGGTGACCTGCGAATTCTGCAGCCGGGTCTACGAATTCGATCCGCCGGCGCAATGATCCCTCGCTTCGCGGTTTTGGCGTGATTTCAGCGCCAATTGGTACCAAACCGCACCAAAACCCGCCTTAAACGACAATACCACCCGGTGAGCCGGAAAATTAACGAACAGTATTCCGGCTCACGGGGCGGGCTATTCGAGGCTGTCCATGGCATCCCGGCTGGCGGCGGCGATGGCGCTGTTGCGCTCCAGGTGCTCGGCGGCGTCCCACAGCAGTAGCGCGGTGTCGAAGCTGCCGCGCAGTTCGGGGTCGCGACGGAGCTGCCAGTAGGCCGAGCGCACCGCCAGATAGGTGGTGATGTCGTCGCCGAGCAGCTCGGGGTTCTCGCTGAGGGTGTAAAGCTGGCGGACGGCGTCCTGCCGGTCGCGCGGGTTGGCGACCAGGGCCTTGCCGACGTCGACGAGCTGGCGGGCGACCGGATTGGCAAAGTTCTGGGCCGGCGGCACCAGCTTGTCCTTGATGTCGTCCGCGATGGCGGCGTCCTCGGGCCTGAGCACGACCATGTCCTGGCCCGGCGCGAACAGCGGCACGACGTAGCGGACGGTGACGATAGCCAGCAGCACGCCGACCGCGGCCCAGCGCGCGACCGTCAGGACACGCGACAGGCGTCCCGGAGGTTGTTCGTCGGAATCAGGCATTCTGCCTTGTGTTTCCTCAACCCAGCAGCCAGTCCGGCAGCGTTTCCGCGGCCAGTATTTCCTCGTAGGTAGGGCGGCGTCGGGTGACGGCAAACCGGTTTCCGTCCACCAGAACCTCCGGTACCAGCGGCCTGGTATTATAGCTGGACGCCATCACCGCGCCATAGGCGCCGGCGGACATGAGGGCAACGAGGTCGCCGGAGGCCAGCGCGGTCGACATCCGCTCCCTGGCGAAGGTATCGCCGCTCTCGCAGACCGGGCCGACGAAATCGACCGGCGACGCCTCGGCGCCGGGCGCGGGCTCGGCCACCGGCAGGATATGGTGATAGGCGCCGTACATGCTGGGCCGGATCAGGTCGTTCATGGCGCCGTCGATGATCACGAAGGCGCGGTTGCCGGTCTGCTTCACATAGACGACCTTCGACACCATGATGCCGGCATTGCCGACGATCAGCCGGCCCGGCTCCAGTACGATCTGGCAGCCGAGCGGCCCGATCAGCCGGCCGACCAGCTCGGCATAGCGGTCCGGATGGGGCGGCTCGGGATCGTCGGGATGGTAGGGAATGCCGAGGCCGCCGCCCACGTCGACCCGCCTGATGTCGTGGCCTTCGGCGCGCAGCTCCATCACCAGGGTGGCGATGTGGCGAAACGCCTCCTCGTAGGGCTCGAGCGTGGTGAGCTGGGAGCCGATATGGACGTCGACGCCGACCGGGTCGATGCCGGGAAGCTCGGCGGCCAGCCGGTACATTTCGCGCGCCCGCACCAGCGGCAGGCCGAACTTGTTCTCGCCCTTGCCGGTCGAGATCTTCTCGTGGGTCCTGGCGTCCACGTCCGGGTTGATGCGCAGCGCCACCGGCGCCTTCAGCCCCTTCTCGACCGCGACGGCGTTCAGCACCAGCAGCTCGGGCTCGGACTCGACGTTGAACTGGAGGATGCCCTGGTCGAGCGCGAAGGCCATCTCGTCCTGGGTCTTGCCGACGCCCGCGAACACGATCTTGCCCGCCGGGATGCCCGCCGCCAGCGCCCGGCGCAGCTCGCCTTCCGAGACGATGTCGGCGCCGGCGCCCAGCCGGCCCAGCGTCTTCAGCACCGCGATGTTGGAATTGGCCTTCACCGCGTAGCAGACCAACGCGTCCAGATGCGCGAAGGCGTTCGAGAACACGGTGAAATGCCGGGTCAGGGTGGCGGTAGAGTAGCAATAGAACGGCGTGCCGACCGCCGCCGCGATCTCGGGCAGCGGCACATCCTCGGCGTGCAGGACACCGTCCTTGTACTCGAAGTGATGCATCAGGGCGTATTGGGCTGGGGCGGGACTTCCGGGGCCGGCTTGCTGTCCGGCGACTGGGGCGACACCTTCTTGACGGGCGGCGGCGCGGTGGCGTCGGGCGGCGCCTCCAGCGGACCCTTGCGGCCGCAGGCGGCGGCGAGCCCGCACAGCAGGACGACGGCGGCGATCCTGGTCAGGTTCATAAAAGGCGCTCCTTCCATGCGGCGATGGCCTCGCGCACCCGCTCGGGCGCGGTGCCGCCATAGGACCGGCGGCTGGCGACCGACCGCTCGACGGTCAGCACGCCGAACACGGCATCGGTGATGCCGGGCTCGACCGATTGCATGTCGGCCAGGCTCAGGTCGGCCAGGCCGCAGCCCCTGCCCTCGGCCAGCTTGACCAGCGACCCGGTGACGTGATGGGCGCGCCGGAACGGCATGTCGAGGTTCTGCACCAGCCAGTCGGCCAGGTCGGTCGCCGTAGCGAAGCCGGTCCCGGCGGCCTGCAGCAGCACGGGCTCGTTGACCTTGAGGTCGGCGATCATGCCGGTCATGGCGGCGACGCAGAGCGAAATCGACTCGGCGGCGTCGAAGGTCGGCTCCTTGTCCTCCTGCATGTCCTTGGAGTAGGCGAGCGGCAGGCCCTTCATGACGATCAGCAGGGTGTTCAATGATCCGACGATGCGGCCGGTCTTGGCGCGGATCAGCTCGGCGGCGTCGGGATTACGCTTTTGCGGCATGATCGACGAGCCGGTGGAGAACGAATCGCTCAGGCTGGCGAAGCGGAACTGGGCGCTGGACCAGATCACCAGCTCCTCGGCCAGCCGCGACAGATGCACGGCGCAGATCGACGCGGCCGACAGGAACTCCAGCGCGAAATCCCGGTCGGACACCGCGTCGAGCGAATTGGCGGTGGGCCGGTCGAAGCCCAGCGCCGCGGCCGTCATGTGCCGGTCGATGGGGAACGACGTGCCGGCGAGCGCGGCCGAGCCCAGCGGGTTCTCGTTGAGCCGCCTGCGCGCATCGGCCAGCCGGCCCCGGTCACGGGCGGCCATCTCCACATAGGCCATCAGATGGTGGCCGAAGGTGACCGGCTGGGCCACCTGCAGATGGGTGAAGCCGGGCATCAGGGTGTCGGCATGCTCCTCGGCCCGCGCCAGCAACACCTTCTGCAGGTCGCCGAGGGCGCCGTCCAGCGCGTCGATGGCGTCGCGCACCCAGAGGCGGAAATCGGTCGCCACCTGGTCGTTGCGCGAGCGGGCGGTGTGCAGCCGTCCGGCGGCATCGCCGATCAGCTGGGCGAGCCGGGATTCCACATGCATGTGGATGTCCTCGAGCGCCGGGTCGAATGTGAACGCGCCCGCCTCGATCTCGCCCTTGATACGGTCGAGGCCGGCGAGGATGGCGTCGGCATCGGCTTGGCCGATGATGCCGGTGGCGGCCAGCATGGCGCAGTGCGCCTTCGACGCGGCGATGTCCTGCGCATAAAGCTTGCGGTCGAAGCCGATGGAGGCATTGATGCGCGCCATGATCGCGGCCGGCCCGCCGGCGAACCGGCCACCCCAGAGCTTGTTGGACCCGTTGTCGTCTGCCATCTTGTCCGCCGCCGCCCCTGAACCGGAGCCCATCATGACCGTGAAGCGCCTGCTGCGCACCGCCATTATCCTGAGCGCCGCCTTATATGTCGGCTGCGGCGAGACAGGCAACCCGGAAACGGGAGGCGCGCCCGTGCTGAAACCTGTCGGGCAGGTCGCCGAATTCAAGGTCGCCGCCGAGCCGAAGCCCGCGCCGGAGCTGGTGTTCAAGACGGTGGGCGACGCGGAAGTGAAGCTGAGCGACTTCAGGGGCAAGACCGTGCTGCTGAACTTCTGGGCCACCTGGTGCGCGCCGTGCAAGGTGGAGATGCCGTCGCTCGACCGGCTGCAGGCGCAACTGGGCGGGGACAAGTTCGCCGTCGTCGCCATCTCCAGCGACCGGGCGGGCAAGCGCGCCGTCGATCCGTGGTTCGACGAGACCGGCATCAAGCTGGCGCGCTACTACGACCCGAAGAACGCCGTCGGCATGGGCCTGGGCGTCACCGGCCTGCCAACGACCATCCTGCTCGACGCGCAGAGCCGCGAGTTGGGCCGCATGCTGGGCGACGCCGAATGGGACAGCCCGGAGGCGGTCGCGCTGGTGAAGCAGGCGATGGGGGAGTAGGCCGCGCGGTCGTCGTAGGTTGAGATGGCGATAAGGGGCGTCCGACGAGCTAGGATCGCCGAAGAATGGCACAATCGACAGAATAGTCGACCTTGAGTTTAGTAGGGTGGAAAGCACCCCATTGATGAGGCGCGTCTAATTGGGTGAAACGGCCGCAGGCAAATTTATTGCGCCAGAACGGCTTCCACGTAGAGTTCCATGTCATGCTCGCGAGCCAGCATGTTCTTCGTCGCAGCTCCAATTGCGCCCAAAATTGGCCTTCCGGACCCTAGGCCTTGCAACGCCTTGGCAATTAGTCCCGGTTTTCTGAGGCCACGGTATGGATCAAGGCGTAAGCAAGGCATGTCGTGGCAGAAACCGAGTTTCTCTGGAGGCAAATTGGGGACCGGATCGCCATCCAGCACGTATCGATAATGGCAAGAGGGCATTTCCGAAATCACGTCGTTTTCGCATACTCTTGGCATCCCAAATGTGTAAATCGCTTGATGACTTAAGCGCATTCCAGAAAGTAGCGCCAGCGCTCCACCCAACGAATGTCCCGTCAAAATTACATCGGGATAGTTATTATTACTATGGCGCTCGCGATAGGTCTGTTGGAGCTTGTTTATTTCATCGCCGATCGGTCGGCTCAAGGCCTGCGATACTCGGTAGAAGCCTGCGTGAACGCATGTATTGCCTCGGTCAGGGGTCGAATCGATGAATCGATGAGATTTTCGTGCATAGTGCTCGGTCTCAAGCGGCACCTTTAGAGCCCCTGATCGGCCAACACCAAAGAGGTTGATGGCCCAATCAGCGATCTCGGACGTTCCTCGGAATCCTACAAAAATGAGGTCGCCTAGGAGCACACCATAGGCAGCCCCTCCTATCGCAGATACTGAAAAGGAATCACCTCCGCCCTCCGGGCCATACCAGTCTCTCTCACTCATCCCTTCGCCGCTTTTCAGGAGCCGCTGCAGCGACCTGAACGGAATGCTATTTGAGTCCAACGAATCCTTGGACTTGGGAGTAATCTCGTGAGTGAAGGCATAGCTTGCTGCAGCTACGCGAACGGCAACGGATGCAACATCTGGCGAGTGTGCGTGCGTGTTGCCTACTGTTGGCATTCGATACGCATCTATTCTCCAGCGGTCAAAAATGCTTGCCATTGATCTCACCTCGCCTCAGCAACTTGACCATTAATACCTGAAAGCAGCGTTGCTTCAACGCGCGAACCACGCTCACAAAGTGCTATTGAGGGCGCAAGATGGTTTCGGGGTCTCAGGATTCCGCAGACGGCGCCTCCGAAATTCCATGGAAAAGCACTTGATTTGTACGTCAACAAGACTAACATTATGCACAAAATGAACGCCAATCCAAGGGGCAACCCATGCCGCGCAAGCCCGTGAAAGCCGAAAGCTCGCCGAACCGTGTCGAGCGGCTCGGGTTCCGGCTGGACGAGGATACGAAGGATCTGATCGAGCGGGCGGCGCACCTGTCGCGCCGCAAGGTGAGCGACTTCTGTGTCACCGCGCTGGTCGAGACCGCGCGCCGGACGATCGCCGCGCATGAGACGCTCGCGCTGTCCGACCGCGACCGGGCGGCGTTCTTCGAGGCGCTGGTCAATCCGCCGGAGCCGAGCGAGCGGCTGGCGCGCGCGCTGGCCGAACACAAGCGGCGCGTGGCGCCCTGAGCGTGGCCGCGCCGCGTCCGGACTTGCGGATCGAGGCGCTCGCGGCGCATCACGACCGGGGCGGCTTTTCCTGCGGCATCGACAGCCTCGATCGCTATTTCCGCACCCAGGCCTCCCAGGATGTCCGGCGCAAGGCCAACGGTGTTTTCGTCCTGACCGAACCCGAACGGCCGGATGTCGTGCTCGGCTACTACACGCTCTGCGCCACGGGACTGCCGCAGGGCGACGTTCCCGCCGCCGCGCGTAAGCACGTGCCGCGCTATCCGCTGGTCAGCGCCACCCTCGTCGGCCGGCTGGCGGTGTCGGAAACCAGACAGGGCGAGCGGCTGGGCGCCATGCTGCTCGCCGACGCCGTGCGCCGCGCCCACGGGAGCGCGGCCACGGTCGGCTCGTCGATGCTGGTCGTGGATGCGATCAATGAACGCGCCGCCGCCTTCTATGAAGGCAACGGCTTCGTGCGGTTGCCGGACTCGCTGCGCCTCGTGCTGCCGATGCAGGTGATCAGGGGTTTGGTGGAGCCGTGAGCGATCACTGAAATCAGGCGACCTGGACGGAAAGCTTTACGCCGACAGCCTTCATCACCTTGGCGATAGTGGCGAATTGTGGGTTTCCCGTGCCGCTTAGCGCCTTGTACAGACTTTCCCGACTAAGGCCGGCGTCCCGTGCGATTTGCGTCATGCCGCAAGCGCGTGCGACCGTACCCAGAGCCTTCACGAAAAACTCCGGGTCGTTCTCCTCCAAGGCCGCCTCCAGATAGGCCGCATAATCCGCTTCAGAGGTCAGATACTCGGCAGCATCAAATCTCGTGGTCTTGATCATTCCAGCTCCTTCGCCAACTTCCTGGCTTTCTCTATGTCCTTTTTCTGCGTCGACTTGTCGCCGCCGCAGAGCAGGACCACGACAGTTTCGCCCTGGCTGACTATGTAGAGCCGGTAACCGGGGCCGTAGTGGATGCGCAACTCGCTGATGCCGTCGCCAACCGGCACGGCGTCTCCGAAGTTGCCTTCCTCCACCCGCTGGATGCGAACGATGACGCAGACCTTGGCTTGAGGGTCCTTCAGCCTGGAGAGCCAGTCCGAGAACTCGTCGGTGCGGCGCGTTTCGATCATGGCCAATCGTAGCCCGTGGGCTACATGTCGTCAACATTAATGTAGCCCATGGGATACGATGGCGGCGCCCTTCGGCACTATGACGGCGGCCTGGTGTGCCAAGATGAGGTCGTTGAAGAACACCCGCTCGGGGCGGTTGCCGCGCTGGGTCACATGATGCGGCAGCCCGGGCACCACCAGCCGCGCCAACCTCGCCATCGAACCGCTCCCCTGCCAGACCGGGCGAGGATGGCAGGCGGCGAGAGTTTAGTAAACTGTCACCGAATTTATTTGAATTTATTTTGTTTGGGACATTATTTTATTTCAACAGGTTAGCCGTCATCCCGGCAAAGGCCGGGACCCAGACTTGGCGAGTGCGCGCTTGCGCGCCGGTTTGTTCGTCAGAAGGGTCTGGGTCCCGCTCTTCAGCGGGATGACGGCTGAGGTTGACGCGAACGGCTTGCCTGAACTGCCGACTTGCCCTCTGTATACGCCCAACCCGAATCCACGCAGGAACCGCCCATGCTCACCCGCAGCATCTATGAGCCGGAACATGAGATGTTCCGCGACGCCGTCCGCAAGTTCTTCGACAGGGAGATGAAGCCGTTCCACGGCGAGTGGGAGAAGGCGGGCAAGGTGCCGCGCGACTTCTGGCGCAAGGCCGGCGAGCAGGGACTGCTGTGCCCGCAGGTGCCGGAGGAGTATGGCGGCGCGGGCGGCGACTACCGGTATCTGGCCATCGTCGACGAGGAGCTGGGGCTGGCCGGTGCGTCGGGGCCGGGCTTCGCGGTGCACAGCGACATCGTCTGCGGCTACATGCTGAAATACGCCAGCGAGGACCAGAAGCGGGAATGGCTGCCCAAGATGGTCACCGGCGAGGTGGTGACCGCCATCGCTATGACCGAGCCGGGCACCGGCAGCGACCTGCAGGGCGTGAAAACCACCGCCAAGCTGGACGGCAACCACTATGTGGTCAACGGCCAGAAGACCTTCATCTCCAACGGCCAGAACGCCGACCTGATCATCGTCGTCGCCAAGACCGACCCGGCGCTGGGCGCCAAGGGCATCAGCCTGGTGCTGGTCGAGGCCGACCGCGCCGGCTTCGAGCGCGGCCGGAACCTGGACAAGATGGGCATGCACGCGGCCGACACGTCGGAGCTGTTCTTCAACGAGGTGCGGGTGCCGACGTCGAACCTGCTGGGTCCGGAAGAGGGCAAGGGCTTCATCCAGCTGATGAGCGAGCTGCCGCAGGAGCGCCTCGGCATCGCGCTCAACGCACAGGCGGTGGCGCAGTACGCCTACGATTTGACCGTGGCTTATGTGAAGGAGCGCAAGGCGTTCGGCAAGACCGTGTTCGACTTCCAGAACACCCGCTTCAAGCTGGCCGAGCTGAAGACCCAGGTCGAGGTCGGCTGGGCGTTCTGCGACAAGTGCATCGAGCATCATCTGCGCCACGAGCTCACCGCCACCGACGCGGCCATGGCCAAGCTGTGGGTCACCGAGATGCTGGGCCGGGTGGTCGACGAGGGCGTGCAGCTCCACGGCGGCTACGGCTTCATGAACGAATACCCGATCACGCGGCTGTACACCGATTCGCGCGTGCAGCGCATCTTCGGCGGCACCTCCGAGATCATGAAGGAACTGATCAGCCGGGGGATTTGAGGGGATGTTATCATTTCAGTCGTCATCCCGGCATGCGCCGGGATGACAGTCGAGGGATGACGGTCAGGTGGGTTTCAGTCCCAGCCATCGGCGCGTTGGACCTATCCGCCGCAGCACCAGCCACTCCAGCAGCGCCACCAGCACCAGCGATCCTCCCAGCACCGGCAGGAAGAGGGCCAGCGCCAGGATCAGCACGCCGAGGCCGACGGACAGCCGGCCGTTGGGCACCGGCGGCGCGCCGAGTTTGCCGTTGGGGCGGCGCTGCCACCACATGACGTAACCGGTGACGCCGAGGCCGATCAGCGACAGCGCCGTCAGCACGCCCAGCGCCTGGTTGAGCGGGCCGAAGAGCTGGCCTTCATGGGCGGCGACGCCGTAGCCGACGATGCGGTCGACCAGGTGGCTGTCGCCGAAGCCCTGCGCCTTCACCACCGCGCCGGTCGCCGGATCGAGCGTCAGCACGACCCGCTGCGGCCGGTTCTGGGTGTCGGAGCGGGCGACCCAGTGGGGCGATTTCGGCCAGCGGTCGGACGGCGGCTGGATCAGCACCGGCGCGGGCAGGCGGAGCGGCCGCACGGTCGCCACCATGGCGTCGAGCGACGCGGGCGCCGAGTGATGGCCCGCGTGTTCGTGATGGTCGTGATCGTGGTGGACAGGGGCGGCCATGCCGGCCTTCCAGTCCTGCTTGCCGGCGATGCCCGCCACCTGCCTGACGTCCTTGAACGCGCCGCCCCAGACCGTCGTCCACGGCAGGCCGCTGAGCAGCAGGAACAGGGCAAGCGCCGAAACCCAGATGCCGGTCACGGCGTGCAGGTCGCGCCAGAACTGGCGTCCGCCCTGGCGCAGGCGCGGATAGAGCACGCCGGCGAGGCCCGCCGCGCCGCGCGGCCACCACAGATAGAGGCCGGTGACGATCATGACGATGGCCCAGCTCGCCGCCAGCTCGACCAGGATGGCGCCGGTGTCGCCCATCAGCAGCTCGCCGTGGATGGTTTTCACCACCTGCATCAGCCGCTCGTCCTCGCGGACCATGCCGAGGACATGGGCGGACCCCGGGTGGACGTAGACCCGCACGTCGCCGTCCGGTCCCGACACGGTCACCCGGGCTGCGTCGGCGGGGTTGCCGCGCACCTCGTAGGACCGCAGCGTCGATCCCGGCACGGCGGCAAGCGCAGCATCGACCTGGGCGGATGCGCTGGCGGGCGGACCGGTGAGAACGAAGTTGTCGTAGCCGCGTTCCTGCCACGCCTCCACCTGCGGCTTGAACAAGTAGAGCGAGCCGGTCAGCGCCAGCACGACGACGAACGGCACGCAGAACAGCCCGGCGTAGAAATGCCAGCGCCAGACCGCGCGGTAGAGTGTTTCAGCCTTGCTCATACCGTTCCTCACATGCGCCATTTCAGCTCGACCACGCCGGTGCGCTGCGGATAGGGGTGGAAGACCCAGGCCTTGTCGTTGTTGACGTTATCGATGCCCATGCTGGCCTGGATATGCTCGGTGATGTCCCAGGTCAGCCGCAGGTCGACGATCAGCAGCTCGGAGGTGTAGCCGTAGGTGTCGCCGCGCTGGGTGCCGGCGAGATCCGTGTTGGGCCGCGAGGCGTAGCGCAGGCCAATGGACGCCTTCACCGTGTCGCTGATCGCGTAGCGGATGTTGCCGTTCACCCGCCATTCGGGGATGCGCGGGAAGCGCGCGCCTTCCGAGGCCGGCAGCGCGTCGTTGCGCACGGTGCGGGCGTCGATCCACGCCAGGTTGACGTCGACGTCGAGGCCCGGAACCAGCACGTCCTGCGCCTCGACGATCAGCTCGGCGCCGTATTGCCGCACCTTGTCGATGTTCTTGAACGAGGTGGTGACGATGCCGTTCCGGTTGAAGCCCTGGACGCTGAAGAGGGCCTCCTTCACGTCCTGCCAGAACAGCGAGCCGGTCAGCCGGACATCGCCGAAATCGTGGCGCAGGATCAAATTGGCGTCCTTCGACTTCTCCGGCTTCAAATTGGGATCGAAGCTGTTGGGATCGAAATTGCCCAGCGCATCGAGCCGGCCCTGGAACAGCTCGCCCACCGTGGGAAAGCGCGTCGCGGTCGCCAGGCTGAGCTGGGCGTGCCAGTCGGGCGCGAATTCCCACTGGGCGCTGAGCTTGGGGCTGAGCGCGTCGTCGCTCCGCGTGTCGTAGCGCTGGCAGACGGGCGCGGCGCCGACCTGGCGGCAGATGCCGCCGCCCGACGCCCGCCAGCTTTCGTAGCGCAGGCCGGCGGTGAGGCTGAGCGTGCCGGACAGCGACACCTTGTCCTCGGCGAAGACGCTGACCAGCGCGGTGCGGCCGAAGGTGCCGGTGGAGAACGCCGCGCCGTCGCGGCTGCGCCAGTTGGCGGTGGTGAAGTTGTCCTGCGCGGTCTCGTAGAGGTTGCCGCTCAGGCCGACGGCCAGCGCGTGCGCGCCGAAATCACGCACCGCCAGCACATCGCCGGTCCACCAGCCGGTGGCGCCCTGGACGCTGAGCGTGCCCGCACCGTTGTCGATGCCCGTGGTGTAGGTGGTCGAGCGGCGCGCGGTCAGCTTGTCGATCCAGTAGTGCGACAGGTTGACGGTGGTGTCCCAGCCGGCGAGCGGTCCGGCCAGCTTGAGGCCGGCCAGCATCTCGGTCTTGCCGGTGAGGCTCTGGCCGAGGCCGGCGCCGGCCGTGTACGCCTTGCCGTCGACGGTCACCTTACCGTCGAACACCGGGTTGCCGGCGGCGTCGCGGAGATAGGTTTCGGATTTCAGCGTGTTGGAATCGGTGGTCCACAGTGTGAACAGCGCCGTCGCCGTCCAGCCGCCGAAGTCGTAGCCGACGCGGGCGCGGAACTGGTCCTGCACCGTGTGGTCGGGCGCATAGGCGCCACCGACCGGCGTGGGCGTGATCAGGTCCGGATCGGTTACCGCCCCGGTGACCGGCGTGCCGGTTCCGGTCGCCGGCGTCAGCTGGCTGAACTGCATGGGATGGCCCACATTGTCCAGGTGCCGCACGCTGAACCGGCCGCTCCACGGCCCGTTCTCCTGCCTGGAGCCGGCGCCGCCCTCGACGGTGTAGCCGCTGTACGTGTCCTTCGTGCCGTATTGCCGGTAGGGCTGCGAAAAGCCCTGGACGGTGGCGAAAGCTTCAGGCCCTTCCGGCTCGCTTGTGGTGATCGACACCAGGCCGCCCATGGTGTTGCCCGAGTAGCGGGCCGAGTAAGGGCCGTAGACGATGTCGAACTGCTTCACCTCGCCCGGGCCGATCAGGCCCCATTTCGGCGGAAAACCAAAACTGTTGCCGGTGTAGTCGGAGACGACGAAGCCGTCGATCATCACCATGGAGCGCGCCGACTGGGTCGAGTGGGTGCCGCGGAATCCGGGCACGGCGTTGGCGTCGCCGATGTAGCGTTTACGCACGAAGAAGTTGGGCGCGTACTTCATCAGGTCTTCGACATTGACGGCGTTGATGGCCTCGAACTCGGTCTGGCCGAGCGACACCGACAGGCCGCGCGGCGCCACCGAGATGGGCTGTGTGCTGTGGCCGATGACGATCACCTGGTCGGTGGTCTGGGCGAAGGCGGGTGCGGTGAGCGCGAGAGCCAGGATGGCCCATCGGAACGCCGCGCCGGGGAAGGCGGCAGGCATGGAAACTCCGGTCGTCGGACGGAACGGCCGGCGCGCATGAGCGGCCGGCGGCGGGGCGCGTCAGACGAGGGCGGGCGGTCCGGTGGCGGGAGGCGGCGGGGCGGCGAGACCTTTGCCGGGGCGCTGCTGAACGGCGGCCCGGAGCGGCGCGGGTGTCGCGACCGGCGCAGGCAGGTCGAGGACGGCCGGCGCGGGTGGCGCGACGTTGGCGGCCACGGCGGCGAATACGCAGGGCTCGCCGGCTTTGCCGTTGTCGTGCCTGGCGGGATCGTGCTTGGCCGGAACGCCGTAGCCGTCGGCCTTGATGGCGATCATGCCGGCCGAGGTGCAGACGACCAGCGTCGGGAGATCGCCGTCCTGCGCCGGCTTTTCCAGCATGGTGCCGGCCGGGATGGCGAAGCGCACCGCGAGCGCGAGCACGGTCAGCGTCACGAAGACGCGCGACATCCAGCCCCTAGTCGACGATGCGAAAGCCATGGCCGGTTCTGTACCGCCGAAACGACCGGCCGTCCAGACGCCCCGTCACCGAATTCGCGCAGGTCTACGTCGCTAAAAGTCGAATTCGGACTCGTCCAGGCGCGCGTCGATCATGCCCCAGACCGCGTTGGCGAGGCAGACCCTGTCGGCGGTCCGGACGTCGTCGGGCGTCAGCGGCCGGACTTCGACATGGGTGCCGGTCATGAAATGCCGCCGGAACACACCGGGCAGCACGCCGCTCGACACCGGCGGCGTCAGCCAGTGGCCGTCCTTGTGCAGGAACAGGGTGCTGCGCGCGCCTTCGGTGACCTCGCCGCGTTCGTTCAAAAACAGCAGGTCCCAGTGGCCGGCGGCGGCCGCCGCCTTGAGCGCCCGGTCGTAGGCCGCGCGCCGCGTGGTCTTGTGGGCGAGGAACGGATCGGCCGCGTTCACCGCGCCCGCCGCCCACGCGACCGTCGGCGGATCGGCGCGCAGCGCGGCACGGCCGCCGTCCACGTCGAGCGCCACGGCGGTGACGGAGACTTCGCCGGACGGCGCGAGCAGCAGCCGCACCCGCTGGTCGATATTCAGAGGATAGCTTTCGGCGGCCTGTGCCAGCACTTCGCGGATGGCGGCTTCGTCGAACGGATAGACGAAATAGGCCGCCGACTCGCGCAGCCGCTCGATGTGTCGGTCCAGCAGCCAGTAGCCGCCGGCGCGTTCCCACAGCAGGGTTTCGATCAGGCCGGGGCGATCCTTCGGGTCCTCGAGGAAGGCGGCCTTCAGCAGGCATTCGTCCCATTCGCCGGGGCCGTCCGAATCCGCCACCACGCCGCTGCCGATGCCCATGCGCGCGGTGCCGTCGCGGCCGATCACCAGCGTCCGGATCGGCACGCTGAACGCGGCGTCGCCGTCCGGGGCGATGTGGCCGATGGCGCCGGTGTAGACGCCGCGCGCCCGGCGCTCCAGCGCGGCGATGATCTCCATGGCGCGGATCTTGGGCGCGCCGGTCACCGAGCCGCAGGGAAAGATGGACTTCAGCACGTCGAGGGTGCGCACGCCGTCTCCCACCTCGGCGCGGACGGTCGAGACCAGCTGCAGCACCGTCGGATAGGCCTCGACGTCGAACAAGCCGTCGACGGTGACCGAGCCGGGCAGCGCCAGCCGCGACAGGTCGTTGCGCTCCAGGTCGACGATCATCAGGTTCTCGGCGCGGGACTTGGGATCGTTTTTCAGCGCGGCGGCCGCCGCCTCGTCCTCGGCGAAGGACCGGCCGCGCGGCGCGGTGCCCTTCATGGGCTTTACCGTCAGCTGGTTGCCGCGGCGTTCGAGGAACAGCTCGGGCGAATGGGACGACACGCACCAGTCGCCCGCCGCGATGAAGCCGCCATGGGCGACGGGCTGGGCCTGGCGCAGCGCCGCGTGCAGCCGGAGCGGATCGCCGGAGAAATCGGCCAGCGCGTCCATGGTCAGGTTGATCTGGTAGACGTCGCCGGCGGCCAGGTATTCCTGAACCCTGGCGAAGGCGGCCAGGTAATCGTCGCGGCGCAGCGCCGGGCGCAGCGGTGATATCGAATAGGACGCGCCCTGCGTCCGCTCGCGCCAGAACAGGTCGACGTCGTGGCGGTCGAGCCGGCGGCGGCGGCTGAACATGCCGAACCAGACCAGTGGCTCGCGGCGCTGGGCCGGCAGCAGCGGCGCGAGCCGGGGCTCGAGCGCATGGCCGATCTCGTAGGACAGCCAGCCCGCGGCATGCAGCCCGTCGTCGAGACCCTGCTGGATCGCCGCCAGCGCGGCGTCGATACCGGCGGGATCGTCGCAGCGGACGATGCACTCGGGCTTCTCGAACAGCAGCGAGGCCGCGCGCGGGTCGCGGCTGTTCTCCAGCAGCACGAACGGGTCGTTGGGCATCAGCGTGGTCATGGCGCGTGTCTAGCCGATCAGGCCGACGGCGGGAAGACGCCTCGACCCCGCGAGCGGCGTTGCTTATGCTGAAGCCATGCTTCGGACCGAGGGATCCGCATGAAATTCCGCACCATGACGCTGCTGGCGCCGCTGGCCGTGGCCGGCTGCGGCCCATCGCCGACGATCGGACTGCTCGAGGATCATGTGGACAAGGTCACGCGCGGCAACTTCGTCGTCTGCGCCAACTACCAGTGCACCGCGCGCTACAACCTGGCCATGACCGATGCGGAATGGGCGCGGGTGCGCGCGTTCTTCGATCCGCAAGCCACCGATCCCGCCGCCGAGCGCCGGCAGATCGCGCTCGCCATCGGCCAGATCGAGCGGATCGTCGGGCCCAAGACCAGCACGGCGATGGACCGGCCCGGCGCCACCATCGTGACCACCCGCACCAAGGGCCAGATGGACTGCATCGACGAGTCGCACAACACCTCGGTCTACCTGCACCTGATCGCCCGCGACCGTCTGCTGAAGTGGCACGAGGTGGGCCAGCCGATCATCCGCGGCCATGTCATCGACCGCTGGTTCCACAACACGGCGACGGTGACCGACACCACCACCGGGGTGAAGTGGGTAATCGATTCCTGGTTCGGGGCGAACGGCGAGCCGGCCGACGTGGTCACCGCCGAGGCGTGGCTGACCGGCTGGGAACCGGAGACCTTCAAGACGCGGACGGATCGGTAGATGTGGCTTCAGCTCACGCTGAACCGCTCTTGCATTCGTCGCCGCGGCTTTCGGACGCCAAGGCGATTCCGCCTTGGCTGAAAGCGCTCTAACAGGCTGCTGAAGAAGTCGCGAGTTTGGCCCGAAGGATGGCCTCGTCGCCATTATGGTATGCGAACTCGATCTCAAGCGTGCCATCCTCGAGCAGTTCGGCGGAACCCGAG
>JALHLV010000039.1 GCA_022844405.1 Sphingomonadales bacterium
GTGGCCGGGGGCTGGGGCGCGTCCTCGGCGGGCGCGACCGGCACCTGCGGCGCGGCGGCGCGGTCGAAGGGTTTCAGCCGCAGCTTGGCGCGGTGGTCCGGGACCAGCACCGCGCCGCTGACGTCGACGCCGCGGTAATAGTGCTTCTGCCAGCGGTCGGCCGGCGCCTTCGGCGGCTCGCGCTGCATTTTGGCGTGGAACGCGTCGCGCGCCTCGCTCCAGGCCCGGAAGCGCTTCTCCGTGTCCGGATCGGCGCCCAGCGGCGCGAAGGCCGGCTCGAAGGCCTCGACCGCGCCGCGCTGCACCGGGAACAGGAAGCAGAACGGCTCCATCGCCTCGAACCGCACCGGCTGGCCCGGCCGGGTGAAGCGCCAGTTCATGGTGAAGGTGAACGGCGACCAGTCGGTCTCGACCACGCCGGTCAGCGGCGCGATGCCGTCCTTTTGCCGGTTGGGCGAGCCGCCGACCCACAAATCCCAGCCCGGCGGCGTGCGCATGATCGCCTCGATGTGGAAGGTCAGCACGCCCTGTCCGAACAGCGATACCGGCGCCCGTGCCGGCTCGGCGCCGGGATCGGTCGTGATGGTGATCGCCTCGGTGCCCGGAGTGCCGTTCCAGACCGCCTCGAAGCCGAACGGCGTCAGCACCTCCCAGCCATGGGCATTGGCGATGTTCAGCGGCAGGCAGCGATAGGCGAAGGATTCGGGCGTCGCGTCCATCCACGCCCGCGTCGCCGGCGCCGGCCGGATCAGCGGCGTCCATCCCGGGTGCAGATAAGCGGTCAGTTCCACGCGATGGCTCCTTGGAGATCTGGCGACCGTACTACCTTACCGTGCCGCCACGGCGCCCTCAAAGCAGCGTCCGGCACCACGGTCAGCCGTCCTCTTCTTTCTGCGCCTCCTGGGGTTTCTTGGCCAGCATCTCTTTGACGAAGACGAAGGCCATTTCTTTCGCAGCCTGAGCCTCGCGGTCCTCGGCAAGGGCCTTGATGGTCTCGGCAAACGCCCTGCCGTTCGGACTTTCCATGAGCTGCTCGACCGTCCTCGCGAGTTCGGCCGCCTTGTCGAACTCTCCCGCCACCAGCAGCATGGTGGCGTGAAGCAGCATGATCTGGTCGTTGCTGGGTACCAGCCGGCTGGCCTCCCCGAGCGCGATCACGCCTTCCTGCGGATCGCCCGGCCCAGCGAGAAAGGTAAGTCCATAGCTGTAGAATCCCTCGGCCGACCTGTTGTCCTTCTGGAGCGCCGCGATGTAGTGCGCCCGCGCCTGCTCCAACAGGTCCGGTGACAGCTCGCTGGGCGCCTCGGCGGCCGAGAAGGCCTTCTCCATGAGGACATCGCCACGCGCGATCAGAATCGGCACCGCATCAACCGTCGCGGGCACCGTGGCCAGGCGCGCCTCGGCAGCCGTCACACGGCTCTGCTGCATGTCGATGTCCGCCAGCGCCGCGACGGCGCTCGGGTTGCCGGGGTCCGACTTCAGCACATCCTCGTAGATTGCGGTTGCTTCCGCGATGCCCGTCTCGTCCCGCCGGAAGATACGCAGCGCATCAGCCACGACCAGTTGCGCATCGGAGAGCGCGACGCGCGTTTCGGCCACGCGCGGCTCGGCCAGCGGCGCTTTGAGTGGCAGACGGCGGTAGCCGTACTTGCCGCGGCTGGCCTTCTTGGCGAGCTGGTCGGTCAGCGCGTCGAGGTCGAGCTGGAACACCTTGTTGAATGCGCCGAACGAGTCTCCCGTTCTGTCATATTCGGTCAGGAATGGCACGATCTTCGCCGAGAGTTCGGGAACGTCATGGAGATGATGCACCAGCAGCCAGCCCGCGCCGTAGAGGGCGCGCATGTTGACGGCGTCGGTGTTCCGGGTTGCGCGCAGCAACGCCTCGACCTGCGCCCTACCGCCCGAATCGTTCAGCGAGAAGTGCCAGCTGGCGATCGGGAAGCCGAGCCGCACCTCGCCGTTCTCGTACTCCAGCGTCGACAGATATTCGGCGAAACCCTCCTCGTACCAGTAGGGATACCGGATCCGCGAATTGCCGCGCAGGATGTAGTGGACGTATTCGTGCTTGATCACCCGCTCCGCCACCGACACCATCCCGCCCTTGACGGTGTATTCCTGGCCGCTCATCTCGATCAGAGCGAAGTTGCCGCGCACGGTCGAGGCAAACTTTCCGCTGGTCTGTAGTCCCCGCCCCGGCCGCTCGGGCACGAACCGCCTGATGTCCGACTGGGACCTGAGCGCGATGATATGGAACGGCATGTCGCTCGTCAGGTTACGCGAGCCAATGAACAGCATGACCGAGGCGCGGAACAGCTCCAGATCCCGGGCGAGTGCCTTCACCTTCTTCACGTCGCCATTGGTGTAGATCTGGAAATTGTCGGAACGGACTTCGTGCCAGGTGTCGTCCGTCATGTCCGCGAACGCGGGCGCGGTCCAAAAGCCGCAGACGAGCACAATCACAAGCCGAAACAGCCGCATCGAAAATCCCCCCGGCCATAGCGCCGGCAAATGACCGCCGGACCTCGCCATTACATCTTGAGGCTGGCGCCGCCGTCAACATTGATGCCGGTGCCGTTGATGAGGTTCGAGCTGTCGAGCGCGAGGAACAGCACCGCTTTGGCGTCCCACAGTCTCGTCATCGCCTCTCCCCGTCCGATCAGCCGACGTGTGGGTGGCCGCTGCGACGGCCGGCGTCAACGGCGCAACGAAGCCACTTGAAGCAGGCGGTATGGCTTCTTCCCCGCTTTAGCGGGCCCGGGGCCTATGCTAGGGTTCCGGCCCGGGAAGACGACGAGCGGAGAGAGCCGATGGACTACAACCTGGAGCAGGGCGGACCGGTGCTGAACCCGGACGCGCCGCCGTCCGCCGCCGACCGCAAGGCGCCCTATGTGGACAACGGCGCCGACATCAAGGATCCCTCGCGCTACCATAGCGCCGCGTACAAGGCGAAGGAATGGGAGCGGCTGTGGACGCGGGTCTGGACCATCGCCGGACTGGTGTCCGACATCCCGGACGTGGGCGACTTCCTGACCTATGACCTGCTGCACGAGTCTTTCGTCGTGGTGCGCACCGGCGCCGGACCGGCGGACATCCGGGCGTATTACAATGTCTGCGGCCACCGGGGCAACCGGCTGGTTCACGCGGATTTCGGCCATGTGGCCGACCGATTCACCTGCAACTTCCATTCCTGGCAGTGGACCATCGACGGCAGGCTGGCCCATGTCACCGACGCGGAGTCCTTCAAGCCCGAGGTGCTGGCCTGCGCGCCGGACATGGTGCCGGTCGCCATGGACATCGTCGCCGGCGTGATCTTCATCACCATGGACGACGATCCGGTGCCGCTGCGCCAGTTCCTCGGCCCGGTCGCGTCGCATATGGAAGCCTTCCAGGTGAACAGGATGAACGTGGTGCGCCATGTGCGCAGCGACTGGGCGGCCAACTGGAAGACCGGCATCGACGCGTTCTACGAGACCTATCACCTGGGCTCGGTGCATCCGCAGACCCAGCCGATCATGGGCGACATCACCACCCAGATCGACTGCTATGCCAACGGCATGAGCCGCATGATCGTGCCGATCGGCGTGCCCAGCCCGCATTTCCCGGACCAGTCGTCGATCAATCCGGGCCTGCAATACATGCTGGACTCGGTCGGGCTGAAACCCGAGACGTTCGAGGGCGGCCCGCTCGACGTGCGCCCTGCCCTCGCCGCCGCCAAGCGCGACTTCTCGCGGCGCTTCGACCTGGGCTGGGAGAGCCTGTCCGACGTGCAGCTCACCGACAGCTTCGCCACCGGCATCTTCCCCAACGTGCAGTTCGGCATCCATCCGGAAGGCGCGTTCCTGATGCGCTTCATGCCCCATGCCGACGACCCACAGCGCTTCACCTACGACACCATGACCCTGGTGCGCCACGTGGACGATCCCAGCTTCAAGGTGCCGGACTGGATGGGCCTGCCCGACGGCACCGACTGCTCGGGAAGCGAGCGCCCCGACATCGAGCGCAAGGGCATCGGAGAGCCCGCCGATCTGGGCCTGGTGCTCGACCAGGATTCCGAGCTGCTGCCCATCGTGCAGAAGGGCCTGCGCAGCAAGGCGTTCAAGGGCCCGCTGTGGAGCGAGCAGGAAGGCCGCGTGCGGCACTTCCACAACGAGCTGGACCGGTACATCGAGGGGGAGAAGTGAACCCTTGCCCGTCATTGCGAGGAGCGCAGCGACGCGGCAACCCAGCACTGCGGAGAAGCGGCACCAACGCCTGGGTTGCTTCGCTCCGCTCGCAATGACGGGATAGTGTAAAGAACGAAAAACGGGAAATACGACCATGACGGAAATCAACACTTTCGGGCGGCTGCTGGCGCGTGCGGCGAGGACCTGGCCAGAGCGCGACGCGGTGATCTTTCCCGAGCGGCGGCAGAGCTTCGCCGAGCTGCACGACCGATCCATGCTCCGCGCCCGCCAGCTCGTTGCCCTCGGCGTGAAGCCGGGCGAGCATGTCGGCATCCTGCTGCCGACCAGCTTCGAGTTCATGGAGTTGATGTTCGGCATCGCCATGGCGGGCGCCGTCATGGTGCCGATCAACGCCCGCTACCGGGGCAGCGAGATCGCCTACGTCACCGAGAACGCCGACATCGTCACCATCGTCACCACCGGCAAGGTGGCCGAGGGCGTGAACTTCATCGAGCGCCTCGGCGAAGGCCTGCCCGGCCTGGCGAAAGCGGCCGATCCGCGCGCCCTGTCGCTGACCGTGGCGCCGACGCTGCGCAACATCCTGCTGCTGGGCGGCGGCAGCGCGCCAGGCCTGGTCAGCGAGCCCGATCTGGCGGCCGACGCCGGCGCGGTGCCCCCGGCCGAGATCGGACGCCGCACCGACGCCGTCGGCGACGACGATCTGTGCATGATCCTCTACACCTCGGGCACCACGTCCAACCCGAAGGGCTGCATGATCACCGGCCGGTCGATCATCGGCAACGGCCGCGCCATGGCCAAGGCCTACGGCATGACCGAGACCGACAGCTTCTGGTCGCCGCTGCCCATGTTCCACATCGCCGCCACCTTCCCCGTCGCCGCGTGTTTCGACATGGGCAGCGCCTATGTGACCATGGGCTATTTCGACGCCGGCGTGGCGCTCAAGCTGCTGGAGGAGTCGCGCGCCACCATCAACTATGCCTGCTTCGTCACCATCATCGGCGACCTGATCAACCATCCCGACTTCGCGAAGACCGACCTCAGCGCGATCCGGCTGATGAACTCCAGCCTGGCGGTGCAGCCGCCCGGCTTCACCGAGAAGCTGACGAAAGCCATGCCGAACTGCATCCAGGTCGGCACCTATGGACTCAGCGAGGCCGCGGGCACCGTCACCACCTCGCCGGTCGACAGCCCGGAACACCTGCGCCACACGCGGCTGGGCTCGCCCATGCCGGGCCAGGAGGTGGAAATCCGCGATCCCGACACCGGCACGCCGTTGCCGGCCGGCGCGCGCGGCGAGATCTGCGTGCGCGGCGTCAACATCCTGAAGGGCTACTACAAGGACCCGGAGAAGACCGCCCAGACCATCCGCGACGGCTGGCTGCACACCGGCGACATCGGCAGCCTCGACGAGCACGGCACCATCATGTTCCACGGCCGCTTCAAGGACATGCTGAAGGTGGGCGGCGAGAACGTGGCCGCCGCCGAGATCGAGGGCCTGCTGCAGCAGCACCCGGCGGTGAAGCTGGCCCAGGTCGTCGGCGTGCCGGATGCGCGCCTGGTCGAGGTGCCCGCCGCCTTCGTCGAGCTGAAGCCGGGCCAGAGCGTCGGCGAGCAGGACCTGATCGCCTGGTGCAAGGGCCAGATTTCCAGCTTCAAGATCCCGCGCCATGTGCGTTTCGTGACGAGTTGGCCCATGTCGACCAGCAAGATCCAGAAGTTCAAGATGCGCACCGAGCTGGTCGAGGAACTGGAGGCGCGGCGCGGCGCGGCGGAGTAAGGGTTTCCCGGCGGTGTGAGCCAGGCCCGGCAATCCGGCACCCGGAGCGAGCCTCATTACCCACCGTGTCCCTGAGCTTGTCGAAGGGCCCGGCACAAGCGCTGATGCAAAGCCCTTCGACAAGCTCAGGGACACGGGGATTTTCAGGCCTTGCGCCAGGCGGCGTGTTTTCCACACCGCGCGGGAACAGGCCACCCGGCAAAGCGTTTCCGCCCCAAGGCAATCCGCCCTACAATCAACCACCTGCATATCCGCCAGACGAGAAGAATGTCCGAACAGCGCGGTCTCGAGCGAGCCTTCTTCCTGATCCTGCTGGCCTTCGTGTCGGCGGCGTTCTTCCTGGTGCTGTGGCAGTTTTACGGCGCGATCCTGTGGGCGATCGCGGTCACGGTGGTGTTCCGGCCGGTGGAGCGGCGCATCCTGGCCCAGGTGGGCGGGCACCGGAACATCGCCGCGCTGGCGACCTTGCTGCTGATCATCGCCATCGTCATCGTGCCGGCGATCCTGATCACCATCTCGCTGATCGAGGAGGCCACGCTCCTCTATGCCCGCATCCAGTCGGGCGACCTGAACCTGGGGTCGTGGCTGCGCGGTCTCCAGGCGTCGCTGCCCTGGTGGGCGACGAGTTTGCTCGACCGGTTCGGCCTCAACGACATGGGCGCCGTGCGCGAGCAGCTGTCGACCGGTCTCGCCGGCGGCATCCAGGCCGTCGCCACCCAGGCGCTCAACATCGGCCAGGGCGCGCTCAGCGTGCTGATCAATTTGGGCATCATGCTGTACCTGACTTTCTTCCTGCTGCGCGACGGCCCGGCGATCACCCGGCGGATCGGCGAGGAAGTGCCGCTGCCCGCCGACGTCCGCGAGCTGCTCTGGGGCAAGTTCCTCACCGTGATGCGCGCCACCATGAAGGGCAGCTTCGTCGTCGCCGTGACCCAGGGCGCGGTGGGCGGCCTGATCTTCTGGGGGCTGGGCATCCACGCGCCGGTCCTGTGGGGCGTGCTGATGGCGTTCCTGTCGCTGCTGCCCGCGGTCGGCACCGGCTTCGTCTGGGTGCCGGTGGCGATCTACCTGCTGGCGACCGGCGCGGTGTGGCAGGGCGTGGTGCTGATCCTGTGCGGCATCTTCGTCATCGGCCTGATCGACAACGTCCTGCGCCCGATCCTGGTGGGCAAGGACACGCGCATGCCCGATTTCCTGGTGCTGATCTCGACCCTGGGCGGCATCGTGCTGTTCGGCTTCAACGGCGTGATCATGGGGCCGCTGATCGCCGCCATGTTCATCGCCACCTGGCACATCCTGACCGAGCAGCGGCGCCAGGCCCGCGAACTCGCCCGCAGCCCCGACCCGCCGACGCCCTGACGGCGTCCTACTTGCCCCGCGCCTTGGCGTTTTCCTCGAGCCGGACGTCGATCAGCTGGTCGGCCAGCTGCAGGCTGCCGTCCAGCATGGCAGCGGTGACGTCCTCCAGCGACCGGGTTCCCTCGTTGACCTCGCGGGTGAACCGGGCGAGCTGGGCGTTGTAGATATGGCAGGCGTCGGCCACGGCCGTGCGGATCGCCGCGCGCTCGGCGTCGGTCAGCGCCAGCGTGGCCGTACCGACCCGGCCCGCGACCTCGCGCGCCAGGCAGTCATTGGACTCGCGCACCACCCGCTCGAACGCCGCCTCGCGGCCGGCCTGGGTCCCGTCGGCCTGCGCCCGGGCGCCGCCGGCCAGGCACAGGGCCAGCACCGCGCCGGCCGCCATCATCCACACTCTCACGCCGCCCTCCCCTGTCGATGGCGAACGGTACACCGGCGGACGCCGCACGGGGCAGCGGATTCTCGGCGGCGGAGTTTAGTAAGGCGTCACCGAAACTAGGCGGCACTCAATACCCGCAATTTTCTGACATTTTGTTTTCACTTATGATTCTCATGAAAATAAAATGTTATAAGGGCGCATGTGGCACTGCTTCTCCCGCCACGCATCGAAAGAGTAACGCCCATGACCGCCGCCGTTGCCCGCTACATCGACTCCCTCCAGGATCAGGGAGGTCTCAAGGGAACCGATATTGCCAATTTCGCCGACGTTTCGTCGGCGACGGTTCATCGCTGGAAGGCTGGCAGCCATATGCCCCATCCAAAAACCCAGCTCCTGCTGGCGGGGCTGCACTATATCGTCAGCCGCCTCGACGATTACTATTCGCCGGAAGAGGTGCGCCTCTGGCTCTATGCGCCGCATCCTCAACTGGAGGGCAAGCGGGCCATCGACTACATCGTCAATGACCGGGCGGCCGACGTCATCGCGATCCTGGATCGGCTGGACTCCGAGGCCTATCTTTGACCGGGGGACGCCCTCCCCGTCCGAAGGCGCTCCTCGATGCCCTGGAAGCGGAACGCGCCACCGCGTTCGCCGGCCGCGTCTGGCGCGTGGTGACCGACGGGTCCGATCCCCTGCGCCCCGGCCGCTCCGGAGGACGCTGGGACGACGGCAGTTTCGATGCCCTCTACACATCGACCCAGCGCGATGGGGCCCTCGCGGAATCCTGGTTTCACCTGTCGCGAGGTCAGCCGGTGATTCCCTCCAGGATCAGCAAGCGGCTGTTCCTGATCGAGGCCGGGCTGACACGCGTCCTGGACTTGAGCGGCGATGGCAAGCTGGCCGCGCTGGGCCTGAACATGGCCGTGTATGGCAAGCTGTCCTACGTCCAGCGTGTCGATGAGTATCCAACCACGCAGCAGATCGCCGAAGCCGCGTTCTTCTACGAGTATGAGGCCATCATCGTGCCCAATGCGCGCTGGCCCGCATCCAATGTCGTCGTCTTCACCGAACACACCAGGCGCGAGCAGCTTGCGGTTGTCGACAGCGAGCCTATCGATCTGGCGGCGTGGTACCAAACCGTCGCGAGCAAGGGCCGAACGGATTAGCGTTGTCGCACCGCCCCGCGCCGAGCGCTGGGCCGGCCCGCTGACCGGCGCCGCCACCGGCCTCGTCACCGGCGCGACCGGCGTGTCCGTGGTGCCCGCCGTCCCCTATCTGAACGGCCTGGGCCTGCCCCGTGACGCGCTGATCCAGGTGCTGGGCCTGTCCTTCGCCGTCTCGACCGTGGCGCTGGCCGCCGGCCTGCTGTGGCACGGCGCGGTGGACGCCCCCGCCATGGGCGCGTCCGTCATCGCCATCGCCCCGGCGCTGGCCGGCATGTGGCTCGGCGGCTGGGTGCGCAAGCGCGTGGCGCAGGAAGCGTTCCGGCGGTGGTTTTTCGTGGGGCTGGCTGTGCTGGGGGTGGAGATTGCGTGAAAGGCGGTGGGCGGAACTTGAAATGTCGGCTGTGCCAATCACAAAACTGCTATGCTGAAGCTCGAAGGAAATTAGCTTTAACGTTCATCCGGTTGCGCTTGGGAAACGATAGTGCCTTCATAGTCCTTGCGGGACTGAGGTGTTGACTTATATGTCAATAGGCGAATTAATAGAAGCCAATCTAGGGACCAGGCTCCACCTCTGGGTGCCCACACTTCCCGGACGGCATATGCGGATGATCTACGTGGAAGAAAGCCTCTTTAAGCAGATCAATGATCCTCCGATGGCGGATTTCCGAATGGGCTTGCTATGGAGCGAGTTAGATCATTTTAGTTCAGGAGGGCACATTACCGTTGGCTATGGTACGGAACCCACTTGCCGCATGAAGTTGCTCTACCCACTGAGCGGGCAGGTCTGGGAAATCCGCTGCAAAGACCCGGAACCGCAAGTCAGAATCTTTGGGCGATTTGCCGAGACTGACAAGTTTGTCGCTACCCACGCTGTCTATCGAGATCGCATGGGAAATCTCGGCGAGACCCAATTTGACGGTAACAACTGGCCACAGGAAATCGAGCGTTGCCAGATCATCTGGAACCAAATATTTCAAGGTCATACACCTCACACAGGAAGCAATATCAATGACTACATCTCGGCAAATGTTGTTGAGGTCCGTAAGCTCCCTTGAGGACGCCCAGATTGACTCGTCAATGCTGGGGTATTTCCACGGCCTCTCTCAGGACGAGGCGCACGAGCTCGTCCTTTCGCTATTTCTTCAAGAGGCGTCCGAGACCGGCATAACGCGAGCCTTTCTTGCGCGCCGCCTTGGGAAATCTCCCGAGCAAATTACTCGCTGGTTGGGGGCGCCCGGAAATTGGACCTTAGAGACGCTTACGAACCTACTGTTGGCGATGGGCTATAAACCGGAGTTCAAAGCCCAAAAACTTTCCGATCTACGCCAGTCGAATGAGCACCATCCATCCGTCAGCACGGCACTCCAGATTCCCGAAATTACACTGCATCCTGCAACAGAGAGGGAGGCAAAAATTCCGGCCATAAGAAGCGGTTCTAAGGTGGGAAAGCCCATCTTTGCTGGGGTTTAGAGGAATGGAAAATCGCAAGGAACCAACGTTTCGATACATCTACGCTAACGGAATCTCCATGGGATTCACCGGCGCGGAAATGATGTTGAAATTCGGGATACGTGAAGATCCGACAAAAGAGCATTTGTTGGAGCAGATCGGTGTTGTGATGACGCCGACGACCGCTAAGCTGCTGTCGTACCTGTTAGCGCGAACGATCTCAGCCATTGAGTCCAGTGGCGAGATAATTCCGCTGGAGGAAGAAAAGATAAAAGCAATCGAAGAAGCGATGAGCAGCGCCGAGGATGCAGCCAGACTAAAAAGGGACGCCGCGAGCGCCTCCAACGCTTAGGCGATAGGCCCATCAGACTTCAAACTGAACTGATCAGTGCCCCCGTTCCTTGACCTCCCGCCCCTCCCCGGCGTATACACCCGCATCCTCCGGCCGTGGCCGGATGCGGCATGCCTGACGGAGTCGGATGAAGGCGCTCTACGCATTGCCTGACCACGAGGTGGTCATGGAGCTCATTCCCAGGATCGCGGACACCCATCTGAGCGCCGATGCGGCGGTCGAGCGGATTCGCGCCGTGAACGGGCTTGTTCCCGTCGCCATCGACCCCGCAAACGGCGGCAAGGTGCTGTGGGCCGATATCGGCGACCACCTGTTCCAGGAATGGCAGTTCATGTACACGGTGCAGACGCTCGCCCAGCGCGGCCAGATCGGCGAAGCGTTCACCACCGACTTCTCCATCCTGCTGGACGACCGCATCCTGGCCGACCCGATCAGCCCCAGCGGCCTGATCTTCCATGTGTCGCGTTGCGGCTCGACACTCACCGCGAAAGCTATTGCCCGCTCGCCCCGGCATGTGGTGCTGAACCAGCCCGGCCCGCTGCAGCGCGGCTTCTGGGCCACCATCACCGACGACTGGGAAGGCGAGGCCGAGCCGACGCCGGACAATCTGAAGGCACTGCGCAACCTGGTGCTGGCCATGGCGCGCCGCCGCCGGCCGGACCAGCTCTATTCCTTCGTGAAGTTCATCTCGTGGAACACGCTGTACCTGGATTTCATCAGCAAGGCGTTCCCCGAGTTGCCGGCCGTGTTCCTGTACCGCGACCCGGTGGAGGTGATCGCCTCGGTGCTGCGCGAGACCACGGCGATCCTGTGGGCGAAGGGCCGGCCGCAGGCCGGGTTCCTGACCGGCCTGGCCTGGCGCGAGACCATCGGGATGGACGACGTGCGGTATCTCGCCATCTGCTTCGCCGAATATTTCCGCGTGGCGCTGAATTCGGGCGGCCGGGTGCGCCACATCAACTACACGGCGATCAGCCCGGAAAGCTTCCCGGTGATGCTGCGCGAAGGGCTGCACTTCGAGCCGGGCGACGGCGAGTTCGAGCTGATGGTGGAGCAGTTCCGCTTCCACTCGAAGGACGACGGCGACAAGACCGTGTTCACCTCGGACAGCGCCGAGAAACAGTCGGCCATTTCGGCCGAGGACAAGGCCATGATCGACCGGGAATGCGGGGCGCTGATGCAGCGGCTGGACCGCTCGCCCGACAACCTCTTTGTACAATCGACTGGCTGAGACTACCTTATAGCCCAGCCACTGGAGAGACCGATGACGACCGAAATTCCGGCGAACCTGCTGACCGTGGTCATGCCGAACTACAATTACGGCCGGTTCATCGACGAGGCGATCCGCTCCGTGGCCGCGCAGACCCATGCGCCCATCGAGCTGATCGTGGTGGACGACGCCAGCACCGATGACTCGGTGGCGGTGGCGACGGCCACCCTCGCCCAAATGACCAATCTGTTCGACACCAAGCTGATCGCGCTGCCCGAGAATGTCGGCAAGCTGGGCGCGCTCAACCGCGCGCTGGCCTCGGTGCGCGGCGAGTACTTCATGATCCAGGATTCGGACGATCTGCTGACGCCGGACTATGCCAGCCGTACCATCGCCGAGCTGTTGGAAGCGCGGAAAACCGATCCCAGCATCGGCTTCATCTACACCGACTGCATGCTGGTGTCGCAGACCGGCGAGATCCTCGACCGCGGCAAGTCGACCGCGTTCGACGCAAAGCTGCTGGAGGAGTATTCCTTCGTGCCCGAGCCGGCCATGTGCCTCGCGAAACCGGTATTGGAAGCCGGCCCCTATGACGAGGCGATCCGCAAGGGCACCAAGCACCACAAGTGGCGGCGCATCGTGGCGAACGGCTGGAACGGCAAGCACCTGGCCGAGCCGATCTTCTACTACCGCATGCACGACAAGAACCTGTCGGGCATCGGCAAGCGGGTGATCGAGGAGGTCGAGAAAGGCCAGCGCGGTCACCGCATCCTGTCCGGCTACTGGCCGACCCAGACCACCCAACGTTAATTGACGACACAGCGTTAGGAGAGCCCATGAGCTCGACAGCCGTAAAAACCGCGCCGGACGTCTTCCCGCTCAAGGTCGAGGACGCCCGCATCGGCGTTGTCGGCCTCGGTTATGTGGGACTGCCGGTGGCGGTGGCCTTCGCGGCGCACTATCCGGTCATCGGCGTCGACATCAACGCCAAGCGCATCGGCGAGCTGAAGCGGTTCCACGATTCGACGCTGGAGGCGACCGAGGAGGAGCTGCGCGAAGCCAAGCACCTGACCTTCACCGGCGAATGGCCGGACCTCAAGAGCTGCAACGTGTTCGTCGTCACCGTGCCGACGCCGGTCGACAGCCACAACCATCCGGACCTGAAGCCGCTGGAAGGCGCCAGCCGCGCCATCGGCCAGGTGCTCAAGCGCGGCGACGTGGTGGTGTATGAATCCACCGTCTATCCGGGCTGCACCGAGGAGTTCTGCGTGCCGGTGCTGGAGCAGGTGTCGGGCCTGGTGTTCAACCGCGACTTCTTCTGCGGCTACAGCCCGGAGCGGCTGAACCCCGGCAACAAGGAGCTGAAGCTCTCCGACATCAAGAAGATCACCTCGGGCTCGACGCCGGAGGCGGCCGACTTCGTCGACGCACTCTACCGCACCATCATCGGCGCAGGCACCCACAAGGCGCCGTCCATGCGCGTCGCCGAGGCGGCCAAGGTGATGGAGAACACCCAGCGCGACCTGAACATCGCGCTGGTCAACGAGCTGGCGATGATCTGCAACCGGCTGGGCATCGACACGCTCGACGTGCTCGAGGCGGCCGGCACCAAGTGGAACTTCCTGCCGTTCCGGCCAGGCCTGGTCGGCGGCCACTGCATCGGCGTCGATCCCTATTACCTGACCCACAAGGCCGAGGAGATCGGCCACCATCCGGAAGTGATCCTGGCCGGGCGCCGGATCAACGACCGGGTCGGCAAGTACGTGGTCAACCAGTTCGTGCGCCTCTTGGGCCGCCGCGGCCTGCTGAAGGACGATCTGCGGGTGCTGGTGCTGGGCTTCTCGTTCAAGGAGAACTGCCCGGACGCGCGCAACACCAAGGTCGCCAGCATCGTCGGCCACCTGCACGAGTTCGACATCGCCGTCGATGTCTACGACCCGTGGGTCGATGCCGACGCGTGCGAGCACGAATACGGCATCCGCCCGATCAAGGCGCTGGAGACCGGCCGTTACGACGGCATCATCCTGGCCGTCGCCCACGACGAGTTCGTCCAGATGGGCGCCCACGGCATCCGCGCGCTGGGCCGCCCCGGCGCGGTGCTCTACGACGTCAAGTCGGTGCTGCCGAAGGATGCGGTGGACCAGCGGTTGTAGGGGTCCGGTGAGCCCCTATCCTTCCTCGCCATTCCCGCGCACGCGGGAGCCCGGTTCCCGATGCAGGTGTTTACCCGGTCCGTGTCCCTGAGCTTGTCGAAGGGCCTTGCATCAGCGCTCGTGCAGGGCCCTTCGACAAGCTCAGGGACACGGTAAAGTTTGTGTGTTGCATCGCTGGGTCCCGGCTCTGCCGGGGCGACACGGAGGCCGGAACTACGCCGCGCCGCGCCGCTTCTTCAGCGTCTCCTCGGTGAGGTCGAAGGAGTGCTTGTTGTCGACGTCGATGGGGCCGAACGGGTAATCGAGCAGCACCGGGTCGATGGTCACGCGGAGCTTGCGGCCGATCAGGGTGATCAGGCCGTGCAGGCCCATCAGCTTCAGCTTGTAGACGATGAACGGGGTGACGCCGAACGCCTTCAGGATGCGCTTGTGGCGCTTGCCGAACTGGCCGCCGGTTTCGAACACGCGCACCGCCGACAAGGACCGTTCACGCCGCAGGGCATAGAGGTTGCAGGCCGAATAGCCGCCGTCCTTGAGCATGTGGAAGGCGAGGCCCGAATTGCCGTAGTCGCGCAGCACCACGTCGTCGCGGGTGAAGGCGAGCGACACATCCTCGTCATGGGTCCAGAACGCGCGCATGAAGTCGCGGATCAGCTCGGGCGTGTGCAGCGCGTTGTCGCCGGTGGTGATGATCAGCGGCAGCGGGTTGGGGATCACGTCGACCGCCGACAGCACGCTGTCGGCCAGATTGCCGCTGGAGCGCACGAACGACATGCGCCCTTCCTCCAGCCAGGCGGTCATGCGCGGCGTGGCGCGGAGGATGTCCTCGCTCTCGACCGAGACATAGATGCGGTTGAAGCACTCGCTGTCGATCAGCGCCTCGACCACCCGCTCCAGCATCACCTGGCCGTCGATCTCGACGAGGCATTTGTGGGACTTGTTCTGCAGCAGGGCGACGGGATCGTTCTCTCCCCGGCGGCTGGCGGCCATGACCAGCACGGTGGCCGGCGGAAAGGACTCGTGGAGCGGTCGTGACGACATGAAATCCGTGACTGCTGGAAGGAAAACGAAGGGTGAACCGGGTCAGGCGACCTGGGCGAAGGGCAGGACGATGTGGCGCGTCAGGTCGCCGATACTGGGCAGGTCCGCCATCCGCTCCAGCGCCTGGCGCAGCTCGCGGGTCTGGCGCTCCGAGAGGACGCCGTCGCAGCAGGCATCGAACTTGGCCCAGTACTGAGCCCATGAGAACGGCGCCTTCTTGCTGCCCAGCGGCATGTCGACGACCGCCTCGAGCCGGCGGCCGTCCGTCAGCGTGACGTGGACCTCGGTGGGGAACTCGCCTTCCAGCTTGTCGACCGGGTGGCGGTGGATGATCGGAAACAGGCCGCGGACGTCGTCACGCATGACCATGTCGGGCCGGAAATCGGCCAGGGTGCAGTCGCCGCGCGCCAGCACGCAGCCGACGGCGTACTCGGCCGAGAACTTCGCCTGCAGCGGATCGCGCGGGTCGGTGTACATGACATTGTTGAAATGCACGCGCGGCATGTAGAGATCGACCGCGGCCACGTCGGCGGCGGTGAAGCCGTACTGGCTGCGCAGGTCGAGCATGCCGTCCATGGCGCGGTGGATGGCGCCGCAGACCGGGAACCGCTTGACCCGGAACTTGTGCTCGGTGATCAGCAGGGGTGCGCCGATGCTGTCCGTCTCGTAGCGCAGGTTCTGGCCATGCTCGATATGGGTGAGGGTGTCGCGGAGATGCTCGTAGTCGGGGCCGACCATCAGCATCTGCATGCCGGTGCGGCCGTCGAGCGTCTCCATGCCGGCGGTGACGCCCGCCTGGGCGAAGCTGGCGGCCATGATGCCGCCCTTGGCGGCGAGGCCGGCGTGGACCGGCTTCATCATGGTGCCGAACTGCGACATGAAGCCCGCCGACATGCTGGTCGCCGCCGACAGCGCGAAGGCCGAGGCGCCGGCGTCCAGCTTCAGCAGCCGCGCGCAGGCCGCCGCCGCGCCGATCACGCCAACGGTCGCCGTCGCATGCCAGCCGCGGTTGCGGTGGGTGGGGTTCACGCCCTGCCCGACCCGGCCCATGATCTGCAGGCCGACGATGTAGGCATCGATGCAGGCGGCGCCGGGCAGGTTCTCCTGCTCGGCCAGCGCCAGGATCGCCGGGGCGAGCACGGTGGTCGCGTGCGCCTTGGGCGGATCGAAATTGTCGTCGAAGTCGAGCGCGTGGCCGGCGGTGCCGTTGACGAGGGCGGCCCAGGGCGCCGCCAGCCGCCTGCGCTGGCCGGCGACGGCGCACGGACCCTGTCCCCAGTCCTGCACGGCGTTGAAGACATACTGGCTGGCCGGCTCGGCGGCGCCGGGGACCATGACGGCGATGAAGTCGACGAACTCGCGGTGAGCCCAGTCCAGCGCATCGTCGGGCCAGGCCTCAGGGGCGTCCGCCACCCATGCGCCGTAGCTCTCCAGCGGGTTGTTGCTCATCTCCGACCTTTGCCGTTTCCTGATAGTGCACAGCGGGCTCAACCTAATCCCGGCGCCACGCCGGGGCAACCAAGATCATGAAACGGAAAGGGCGCGGAATCCGCGCCCTTTCCTGCCGAAAAGCCAATCCGGCGATCCTTACAGCACCAGCGCGAGCGGCTCCTCGCAGAGTTCCTTGAACACCTCGAGGAACCTGGCGCCGAGCGCGCCGTCGATCGCCCGGTGATCGCAGGACAGGGTGACGGTCATCATGGTCGCGACGGCCGGCGAGCCGTTGCGCGCGATGATCCGCTCCTCGCCCTTGCCCACCGCCAGAATGGCGCCCTGCGGCGGGTTGATCACGGCATCGAAGCTCTTGATGCCGAGCATGCCCATGTTGGAGATCGAGAACGTGCCGCCCTGGATCTCCTCCAGCTTCAGCTTGCCCGACCGGGCGCGGGCGGCAAGGTCCTTGGTCTCGGCGGCGATCTCCTGCACCGTCTTCATGTCGGCCGCGCGGATGATCGGCGTGATCAGGCCACCTTCCAGCGACACCGCCATGGAGATGTCGGCGTGCCTGAAGAAATGCAGGCCGTCGTCGTGATACTGCACGTTCATCTTCGGCACATGCTTCAGCGCCAGGCCGCAGGCCTTGATGATGAAGTCGTTGACCGAGGCCTTCACGTCGTTGGCCGCGTTGACCTTCTGGCGCCGGGCCAGCAGGCGGTCCAGTTCCACGTCCACCGTCAGGTAGATGTGCGGGATGGTCTGCTTGGCTTCCGTCAGGCGGCGCGCGATGGTCTTGCGCATGGAGTTGAGCGCCTCGACCGCATGCGGGTTGACGCCCGGCACATAGGCGGCTGGCGCGGCGGCGGCGGGAGCGGCCTTCGGCGCGGCGGCGGTTGCCTCGACATCTTCCCTGGTGATCCTGCCGTTGCGGCCCGAACCCTGGACCCGCGCGAGATCGACGCCGAGTTCCTTGGCCAGCTTGCGCACCGCGGGCGTGCTGCGCACATCGTCGTTGACCGAAGCCGCATCATCGCCGCCGGCGGCACCGCTTTCGGCATGGGCACGAACGTCTTCCTCGGTGATCCTGCCGTTCCGGCCGGTCCCGGCGACGTCGTCGACATCAACGCCCAGTTCCTTGGCGAGACGCTTCACCCGCGGCGTCACGCGAGCCTTGTCGCCATCCTCGTCGTCTCCTCCAGCGGCGCGCTGTGCGTCGTAGTAGGCCTGCACGTCGCGGTCGGAAATCCGGCCGCCGTCGCTGGGCACCTTGCTGATATCGACGCCCAGGGTTTCCGCCAGCTTTTTGGCGCGCGGCGAGGCGCGTTTCCCTGCGCCGGACTCATCGTCGTCCGATGCCTCGGCGGCGGCCGGCGCGGAGCCGTAGGAACCGGCGCTGGCCGGCTTTGCCTCGGTGGCGTTGTCGGTGTTCGAGCCGAGCGCCTCGACGCGGCCGACGGCCTCGGAGCGGTAGTTCCTGACGAAACTTTCGACGTCGGCGTCCGACATGTCCTTGTCGGCGATCACGCCGAGCAGGCCGCCGACCGGGACGACCTGGCCTTCCTGAGCGACATGCCGGCGCATGACACCCGGAATGTCGGCCTCGACCTCGTTGGCGATCTTCTCGGTTTCGACGTCCATGATGGGCTGGCCCTTGTCGACGGGCTGGCCTTCCGCGACGTGCCACTTGGCCAGGGTGCCCTCGACCATTTCGAGGCCCCATTTCGGCATGATGATTGCCTTGATATTGGCCATGGCGGTCTCTCCTTCATTCCCTTAACGCATCATCGCCCCGGTGGATGACCTCATCCGCCGGGGCGACAACGCCAACCAAACCCGGCTTAGAAGTCGACCGATTTCCGGATCGCCTCTTCGATCTTGGCGCCGCTGGGCAGGTAGGCCCGCTCCAGATTGGGCGCGAACGGCACCGGCGAGTGGGCCGAGGTGACCATCTGAATCGGCGCGTCCAGGAACTCGAAGCCCTTCATCGCCACCATGGCCGAGATGTCGCCGGCCACCGAGCAGCGCGGCGGCGATTCGTCGACGATGATCAGGCGGCCGGTTTTCTGGACGCTGGCCAGGATGATGTCCTCGTCCAGCGGCGACGTGGTGCGCGGGTCGATGACGTCGCAGGTAATGCCGCCTTCCTTGGCCAGCTTGTCGACGACGGCCTCGGAGAAGTGCACCATGCGGCCAATGGCGACGACGGTCGCGTCCTTGCCTTCACGGTAGCGCATGCCCTTGCCGAACGGGATCGCGGTGTCGCCTTCGGGCACCTCGCCCTGCACGCCGAACAGCGCCTTGTGGTCGAAGAACACCACCGGATCGTCGTCGCGTATGGCAGTGAGCATCAGGCCCTTGACGTCCGCCGGCTTCGACGGCACGGCGACCTTGATGCCCGGAATGTGCGTGATGATCGGGTAGATCGCCTGCGAGTGCTGGGCGGCGGCCGAGAGGCCGGCGCCGTATGCCGTGCGCAGCACCATCGGCGTCCGCGAGGTGCCGCCGAACATGTAGCGGAACTTGGCGGCCTGGTTCATGATCTGGTCCAGGCAGTAGCCGATGAAATCGGCGAACATGATCTCGACGACCGGGCGGAGCCCGGCGAGCGCCGCGCCGGCGGCGGCGCCGACGATGGCGGCCTCGGAGATCGGCGTGTCGATGAAGCGGTTCTCGCCGTAGCGGGCATGGAACTGCGGATAGGTGCCGAAAATGCCGCTCTGGTTGTCGCGGACGCCCGACGAGCCGCCGGCGCCGCCGGCGACGTCTTCACCCATGATGATGACCCGCTCGTCGCGGTCCATCTCGATCATCAGGGCTTCGGTGATCGCTTCGCGATAAGTCTTGATAGCCATATCGATGCTCCCCGGCCCTAGTAGTTGATGTAGACGTTCTTGGTGACGTCGGAGTCCGGCGGGAACGGCGCCGCGATGGCTTCCGCGACGGCTTCGTCGATGAGCTTCAGCACCTCCGCATCGACCTGGTCCATCTCGGCGTTCTCGAGCAGCTTGGCATCGGTCACACGCTTCCTGAAGTTCTTCAGGCAATCCATGGTCTCGCGGGCCATCTCGACCTCGCCCTTGGCGCGGTACTTCTGGGCATCGCCCTCGAAGTGGCCGAAGTAGCGCAGGCAGGTGAATTCCAGCGCGGTCGGGCCGCCGCCGGTACGGGCGCGCTCGACGGCTTCGCGGGTCATTTCATAGACCGCGAAGAAATCGGTGCCGTCCGCCTTCGACGCGGGCATGCCGAAGCCTTCGGCGCGGCGCACCATGTCGGTCTTGCCGGCGCCAACCGCGTAGGCCGGCGCGGTCTGCTCGGAATAGCCGTTGTTCTCGAACACGAAGATCACCGGCAGGCTCATCATCACGGCCATGTTCATGGCTTCGAACACCGGACCGGAATTGCAGCTGCCATCGCCGGCCAGCGCGACCGCCACTTCACCCTTGCCGCGGTTGCGGAAGGCGATGGAGGCACCCATGGCCAGCGGCGGACCACCGCCGACGATGCCGTTGGCGCCCAACATGCCCTTGGACAGGTCGGCGATATGCATCGAGCCACCCTTGCCGCCGCACAGGCCGGTCGCACGGCCATAGATCTCGGCCATCATACCCTTCACGTCGCAGCCCTTGGCGATGCAGTGGCCGTGGCCGCGGTGCGTGGAGGTGATGGCGTCGCTGTCGTTCAGGTTCTCGCAAACGCCGACGGCGATCGCTTCCTGCCCGGAATAAAGGTGGGTAAAGCCCGGAATGAGCCCTTTCGGGATCTCCTCGTGAAGCCGGTCCTCGAATTCGCGGATCGTCTTCATCTGCCGGTACGCCTTGAGCAATTGCTCGCGTGATAACTGCACTGGTGTCTCCCTGGTCCAGATGTGTACTCGGTTCGGCGCCTGCGCGGACCAGGTGGTTCAAGGCCTGTCCAGCGCCGATTGAGGTAGCGGACTGTAGCACAGTAGGCCGCTTGGTCTAGCCCTCCAGCACCACCGCCGGAGGGTTCGCCGGCATGACGCGGGCGAAGCGGAAAAGGGCGGCATTCCGCCGCCCTTCCCCTTTCGGATGCCTCAGAACTTGACGCGCTTGTTCTGTCCGCCGTCGACGGTGACGTTGACGCCGGTGACCCAGCTCGCCGCCGAGGAGAGCAGGAAGACGATGACGTTGGCGACTTCCTCGGGCTTGCCGTAGCGGCCCATGGCGATGGTCGACAGGACATGCTTGAAGAAGGCCGGGTTGCCCTTCTCGATCTTGTCCCAGTCGCCGCCCTCGAAATAGATCGAGCCGGGCGAGACGATGTTGACGCGGATGCCCTTGGGGCCGAGGAACTGGGCGAGCTGCGAACCATAGGTCACGATCGCCGCCTTGGTGGCGCTGTAGGACATCGGCGCGGCGAAGAACTCGCTGGCCGCCGTCGTCGACATGAACACCATGGAGCCCTTGGTCTTCTCCAGATACGGCGCCGCCGCCTCGGCGCCCTGGACCGTGCCCATGATGTCGGACTGGAAGTTGTCCGCCCACTTGAACGCCCAGTTGTTCGGGTCGAAGCCGCCGCCCGCCGACACGTTCGGCACGAACATGTCCAGACCGCCCAGCGCGTCGGCCGTCTGCTTGATCCATGCCACGTAGGACGCGGTGTCGGCGATGTCGACCACGCCGCCGATCACCTTCACGCCCTTCTTCGAAATCTCCTTCACCGCCGCGTCGACTTCATCCTTGTTGCGCGCGCAGATGCCAACATTGACACCCTCGGACGCCAGAAGATCGACGACACGGCGCCCAATGCCCTTCGTCGAGCCTGTCACGATGGCATTCTTGCCCTTCAAACCCAGATCCATGATTCATCTCCCAACCAGATGTGAAAACTCGCTCCGACCCCGCGAGGGCCGCTGCCGCGCGCCGGGGTGGCGCATCGAGGTCCCGCAAACCGGTGTGGCATGACCGCACCTGTCATGGAAGGCGCCCGGAAGGTCTCCCCTGCTCCGCGGGACGTAACGGCAGGTTTGGAGCCATAACATAGATTTTTGCGACCGAACAGGATAAGAGCGGGGCACGGAGAAGACACCAGAACGGGAACCATGACTCAGACCATCATTGTCGTCGGCGCCGGCCATGCCGGAGGCCAGGCGGTCTCCACCCTGCGGCAGAAGGGATTTGACGGCCGCATCATCATGATCGGCGACGAGCCCTGGGTTCCCTACGAGCGTCCGCCGCTGTCGAAGGCGGTGCTGGCGGGCGAACTGGAACTGGAACGCACCTTCCTGAAGAAGGAGGCGTGGTATCCCGAGAAGCAGATCGACTTCCGTCCCAACACGCGGGTGACCTCGTTCGACCGCCGGGCGAAGACAGTCACCACGTCGCAGGGCGAAAACCTCGCCTATGACAAGTTGCTGCTGGCGACGGGCACCAGGGTCCGCAAGCTGCAGGCGCCGGGCGCCAAGCTGGAAAACATCTTCTACCTGCGCGACATCGACGACACCGTGTCGATCCGGAAACAGATGAAGCCGGGCGCCAACGTGGTGATCGTCGGCGGCGGCTATATCGGCCTGGAGGTCGCGGCCGTCGCGGTGAAGATGGGCTGCCACGTCACCGTGCTCGAAGGCCTCGACCGGGTCATGAGCCGCGTCGTGGCGCCCGAGGTTTCGGCGTTCTACCACAAGGTGCACACCGACGCCGGCGTGATCATCAAGACCGGCATGGCGGTGACCGGTTTCGAGGGCCAGGGCAAGGTCGAGCGCGTGCTGTGCGCCGACGATTCCTCCTTTCCCGCCGATCTGGTGATCATCGGCGTGGGCGTCATCCCCAATGTGGAGCTGGCCGCCGAGGGCGATCTGGCCGTGGACAACGGCATCGTCGTCGACGAGTTCTGCCAGACCAGCGACGCGAACATCTGGGCGGCCGGCGACTGCACCAACCATCCGAATGCGCTGCTGGGCCGCCGCCTGCGACTGGAATCCGTGCAGAACGCCGTCGACCAGGCGAAGACCGCGGCGGGCGCCATGTGCGGCGAGCTGAAGGAGTATTCCGAGATCCCGTGGTTCTGGTCGGACCAGTACGACCTCAAACTGCAGATCGCCGGTCTGTCCGAGCCGGGCGACGAGGTGGTGATCCGCGGCAATCCGGCCGACAGGAAATTCTCGGCGCTCTATCTGCGGGACGGCCGGTTCGTCGCCATCAATGCCATCAACATGATCAAGGATTTCATGGCGGCCAAGAAGCTGATCGCCGAAGGCAAGCACCTCGACACGGTGCGCTCGGCGGATACCGAAGTGGCACTGAAAGACATGTGACAAGAGAATCGGTTGCAATGCCGGCCGCCTTTGGCTAGGAAGCGGCGAAATTCAGCAGCAGTGTCACTCCGGGGACCAAACATGGCGAAAATCTTCATCACCAACCGCGAAGGCGAGCAGAGCGAGATCGAAGGCGAGATCGGAATCTCGGTGATGGAGAACCTGCGCGACAACGACTACGAGCTGGAGGCCATCTGCGGCGGCCAGTGCTCGTGCGCTACCTGCCACATCTATGTCGACGGGGCGTGGACCGCCAAGGTCGGCCCGCGCAACGACGAGGAGAACGAACTGCTGGAAGAACTGGACTGTGTCCAGCCCGGCTCGCGCCTGAGCTGCCAGATCGAGTTCACCGAAGACCTGGACGGCCTGACGCTGACGATCGCGCCGGACGAATGAGCCGCGCGGCGGTCTGAATCGATAAGCCCGGCCATCGCGCCGGGTTTTGTTTGTCAGAACGGCGCCGACATGAAGATGCCGCCACGATACTCGGTGTAGGAGCGGCGATCGTTGGCCGCGCCGCCGGCGAAGGAGAAGTTCACGGGAGGCTCGGCCGGCCGAGTCGATGCCGCCACCGGCACGGCATTCCCATAACCATCGACCGGCGGTGTGCCGTTGTCGTAGCTGGACACGTTGTTCACCTCGCGCACGTCGCTCCACAGCCCGTAGCGAAGCTGGCCGTTGCCGGTGGCAAATCGCAGGCGGGTGTCGGGCCGGACCCGGTAGGCCGTGTAGCGCGGCATGGCCGAATAGGTGTCGCGGCCGCGAAGGTTGTACTCGTCGGTCTTGCAGGCCGGGCAATCCCTGACCCTGTAGCTCCGCGTCCCGGTGACGCGCGGGACGCCGGTCGCGCCGGCGAGCTTCAGCTTCGCGGGCCTGCCCAGCAGTCCTTTGGGCTCGGGCAGCCGTGCGAGCGCGTCCACCATCTGGACGAAGTCGCCGCCCGCGTCGAACACGGGCGTGCCACCGCCTGCAAGGGCCGGCGCGGCCGTGAACGGAACAATCAGTAATGCCCACAGCATCTTCATGTGAGTTCCCCCGCTGATGCCTTGCTAAGAAACTAGGGTGCATTCACCGGATTCCAACGCCGCCCTTGGCCATATCGTGCCGGTGTCATAGGCTCTGCGCAACAAGGGGAGAGCCATGACGAACCGCAAGAGCACCGTGGTATTCCAGAACGCATTCATCGTGAACGACATCGAGGCGGCGGTTGCCCGCTGGGTGAAGACGATGGGCGTCGGTCCGTGGGTGATGCTGGAGAACATCAGCATGGCCAACGCCGTCTACAAGGGGAAGCCGACCACCATGAAACTGCACGCGGCGCTCGCCGCCTCGGGCGGCATCCAGATGGAGTTGATCCAGCCGCTGCATGACCATCCGTCGGTCTACCGGGATTACTTCCCCACCGGCAAGGAAGGCTTCCACCACATCGGCGTGCTGACCGACGACGTGCAGCGCGACGTGGAGATGTACCGCAAGCTGGGCCACGAGGTGATCGCCTCGGGCGGCAATCCGGACCAGACCCACATCGCCTATGTGGACACCTGGAACACCGGCCATTGCATCGTCGAGCTGATCCACGCCGACGACGCCTACATCAAGATGAGCCGCATGCTGGAAGACGCCGCCCGCGACTGGGAGGGCAAGACAATGACCGTGCCGAGAGGCTGAAAGGAAATCCGATGAAACAGCACCAGAACCTCGTCATCACCCAGAACGCCTGGGTGGTGCGCGATCTCGACGCCGCCATCGCCAGGTTCACCGAGACGATGAAGGTGGGGCCGTGGTTCATGATCCCGAAGATCGCCCTGAACACCGTCAAGTACCGCGGCAGGCCGGCCGAGCTCGACATCTCGGTGGCCGTCGCCTTCGCCGGCCATGTGCAGCTCGAGCTGATCGAGCAGCACAATGACGGCCCGTCGGCCTACCGCGACGCCGTGCCGAAGGGCCAGGACGGCTATCACCACATCTGCTTCTATCCGGACGACTACGACGCCGAACTGGCCCGCTACGTTTCCATGGGCTACGAGGTGGCGACCAGCGGCCAGGTGACGTCAGCCAACGACCGCCGGTTCTGCTACATCGACACCCGCAAGGACCTGAACTGCATGGTCGAACTGGTCGACGCCCCCGAAGGCGGCAGCGTCGTCTGGGCCGCGTTGCGCGAGGCCACCGACACCTGGGACGGCAAGACCGACCCGATCAGGTCGATGGGGCTTTAGAACCAGATCGTCAGATGCCGCGCACCATCATGTGCATGCCGTCGGAATTGTCCTCGCGCAGCTTCTTGTAGGGCGCGTATTCGGGTCCGAACCAGAATTTCCTGAAGGCGTCCTCGGACGGGTAGCGCAGGGCGATGAAGGTCTTGTGGGGCCAGGTGCCGTCGAGCTGGTCGAAGTTGACGCCCGCGGCGCACGCCTGCACGCCGAACCTGGCGCTGATCGGTGGCACTTCCACGTAGTAGGGCTTCATAGCCTCGGCGTCGCGCGTGTCGCCGCCGCCGATCATGAACACGGCGCCGCCGCCGGTGGCGGGCAGCGGATCGTCGGTGAAGGCTTCCGCCAGGATGCAGTCCTGGTCGCTGGACGCCTCGCGGATTTCCTTCATCGGCTTGTATTCGGGCGACCTCCAGAAGGTCCGCGCCCGCTCGAGCGAGGGGAAGCCCAACAGCACCATGCGCTCGCGCCGGTACGCGCCGTCGAGCAACTCGGCATTGTTGTTGACGGCCAGTATCTGGCCACCATAGGAGGCGAGGATCGGCGGCGCGCCCTCGACATATCGGGCCATGCCAGCCTCGTCCTTGATGTCGATGCCGATGAACATGTATGCGACTCTAGCCATTTTGTTTCCCCATTGTTTAGCGAACGCCGTGCATGAGCTTCTTCAGCAGCGGCGAGATCAGCAGCAGCAAGACCGCGCAGCCAACGGCCGTCCAGCCTACCGAATTGAACATGCTGCCATAGACCGGCAGCGCCTGCACCACATCGACTTCCCTGCCGGGCATGTGGTCGATGCTGGCGGTCATGGCGATGAGGCCGGCGCCGTAGTTGGCGAAGGCATTGGACAGAAACCATACGCCCATCATCAGGCCCGAGATGCGGACGATCGACAGCTTGGTGACCGCCGACAATCCCACGGGCGAGATACACAACTCGCCTGTCGAGTGCAGCAGGATGCCCAGCGCCAGCCAGCCCAGCCACACCTTCTCGCCCGGCCCGGCAAGCTGGATGCCAACCACGAAGACCAGAAAGCCGAGGCCGATCTGGAACAGGCCGAGGGCGAACTTCACCGGGATGCCCGGTTCCCAGCCTTTGCGGTTCAGCAGCGTCCAGATCGCCGCGATCACCGGCGCGAACGCGATGATGCAGATGGGGTTGATGGACTGGATCTGGCCGGCGGCCATGGGCAGGCCAAAGAAACTCAGCTCGATTCCGCGCTCGGCGAACAGCGCCATCGACGTGCCGGTCTGCTCGAAAAACGCCCAGAACAGCGCATGGAACGGCATCAGCAGCAGGATCGCGAACACCCGGTTTCGCGCCACGGGCTCCAGCTTCAGCGAGGCGTAGACGATGACGGCGAGAATGGCGAGGCCTCCCGCGAGCCCCAGCGCACCGCCGACGACGGCGCTGTTCTGCATCAGCAGCCATATCGGGAACACCAGCAGCACGCAGCCGGCGATGACCATGTGATTGACCGTCAACCCGGCGAACACGGGTCGTCGCAGCGCCTCTGGATCGGGCGGGTCACCGTATCCTTCGAGCCACTTCCGTCCGACGATGAAAATGATGATGCCGATCACCATGCCAATGCCGGCGAGGCCGAAGCCGTAGGACCAGCCATAGAGCTGGGCTACCTTGGCGCAAGTCAGCGTGGCGATGAACGCGCCGATGTTGATGCCCATGTAGAAGAGAGTAAACCCGCCGTCGCGCCGCCGGTCGCCTTCCGGATACAGCGAGCCGACGATGGCCGAGATGTTGGCCTTGAGCAGACCGGTGCCGGTCACGATCAGCGCCAGCGAGAAATACAGCACCTGGAGCGCCGCGCCGTCGCGGGTGACCTGCCCGGCGGCGTCGATCGTCGCCTGCGCGCCCTCGATCGCCATGCCCGCATGACCGCAAGCAATGAGGATGCCGCCGATCAGCACCGCGCGCCGGAAGCCCAGCCAGCGGTCGGCGACGAACCCGCCGATGATCGGCGAGATATAGATCATCGAGATATAGGCGGAATAGATGCCGTAGGCCGGCGTGTCGGAAAACAGGAAGTGCTGCGTCAGATAGAAGATCAGCATGGAGCGCATGCCATAATAGCTGAAGCGCTCCCACATCTCGGTCAGGAACAGGATCACGAGCCCGCGCGGGTGCCCCAGGAATGTCGCGCCCGTGCTCGCCTGTGTCATGCCCGCCCCTTCCTCGTCCGCCTGCCACTATAGCCAAACGGACTGGCCGCAAAAGGGCCTTATCATTGCGCCGCGCCGGGCTGGATCGGCTTCAGCCGATCCAGCCTTTTCGTCGCGGCCTTCGCGCAGCAAGGCGTTTCCGCCTTGCTTGAAAGCCCTCTATAGTCGCCGCGACACAGAGGGAGATTCCGATGACCGATATCCACAAGCCCGTCGACGCCACCCTGACGCTGGAGAACCGCGTCGCCGTGTTCACCCTGAACCGCCACGACATGCGCAACGCGCTGACCGGCAACAACCTGATCCAGGACATCGTCGACACCTGCAGATGGGTGAACGCGACGCCGGAGGTTTCGGTGCTGATCATCACCGGCGACGGCTCGGCGTTCTCGGCCGGCGGCAACGTCAAGGCCATGAAAGCCCAGACCAGCCAGAGCGTCGGTTACGTGGCGCAGACCTACCGCGACGGCATCCAGCGCATCCCGCAGGCGATCCAGTCGCTGGAAGTGCCGGTGATCGCCGCCGTCAACGGCCCGGCCATCGGCGCCGGCTGCGACCTCAGCCTGATGTGCGACATCCGCCTCGCGTCGACCGAAGCGATTTTCGGCGAGACCTTCGTCAACCTGGGCCTGATCTCGGGCGATGGCGGCGCGTGGTTCCTGCCCAAGATCGTCGGCTACCAGCGCGCGGTGGAACTGACCTTCTCGGGCCGCCTGGTCAAGGCCGACGAGGCGCTGAAGCTGGGCATGGTGCTCGAGGTGGTCGAGCCGGACCAGCTGATGCCCCGGGCGCTGGAGATGGCCGGCCTGTTCGCCTCCAAGCCGCCGATCACCACGCGCTATACCAAGCGGCTGATGAAGCTGGCCGAGCGCGAGCAACTGAAGGACTTCCTCGACCAGTGCGCCTTCTTCCAGGGCGTCTGCCACCAGACCGCCGACCACCAGGAAGCCGTCGATGCGTTCATCGAGAAGCGCTCGGCGAATTTCGCCGGGCGGTAAGCGACCGGGCTGGTGGCGTCGCTAGCGAAAAGGCGGCGAGCGCCGGCAACCGGCTTGGTTCCAGCTCGACACGACTCACAGTTGCATGGGCGGTTGCGTTCGCTTAGCAGGCTGCTGAAGAAGTCGCGAGTTTGGCCCGAAGGATGGCCTCGTCGCCATTATGGTATGCGAACTCGATCTCAAGCGTGCCATCCTCGAGCAGTTCGGCGGAACCCGAGCCGC
>JALHLV010000040.1 GCA_022844405.1 Sphingomonadales bacterium
GCCGAGCAGGTAGACGCCCTCATAGGCGGCGTTGGCGCGGAACATGGGGAACACGTAGTCGCGGACGAACTCGTCGCGCAGATCCTCGATGAAGATCTGCTTCACGCCCATCAGCTCGGCCTTGGCCCGCGCCGGCTCCAGCTCGTCGCCCTGGCCCAGGTCGGCAGTGAAGGTCACCACCTCGCACTGGTAGGTGACCTGCAGCCACTTCAGGATGACCGAGGTGTCGAGCCCGCCCGAATAGGCGAGCACGACCTTGTTGATTTTCTTGCTCATTATTCCGTGTTCCCGGGGATCGGATTGGCGGCGGAGTATAGGCAAAAGGCGCGGCCGGGCAAGACGCGCATTTTACGCCCGCCAGGCGCTCTACCGGTACAGATAGTCCCGCGTCAGCGGCACCGAATTGGCCGTCTTGCCGAGTTGCATCTGGAACACCACCAGACCGCCATTGTCGAAGCTACCAACGCAGCCGGCGAGGAACATCTCGAACATGCGGCAGAAGCGCTCGTCGTAAAGCGCCCGGATCTTCTCGCGGTTCTGCCGAAAGCGGCGGTACCAGGCTTCGGTGGTGCGGCCGTAATGCAGCCGCAGCACCTCGATGTCGCTGATGAACAGCCCCGAGCGCTCGATCGCCGGCATCACCTCGGACAGGGCGGGCGAGTAGCCGCCGGGGAAGATGTATTTCTCGGTCCAGGCATCCGTCCCGCCTGGCCCGTCGCTGCGGCCGATGGTATGGACCATGGCGAGGCCGTCATCGGTCAGCAGGTCGTGGATACGCCGGAAATACTTGTCGTAGTGCGGCACGCCCACATGCTCGAACATGCCCACCGACACGATGCGGTCGAACGGCCCGTCGATTTTCCGGTAGTCCTCGACCCGGAAATCGAGCGCGTCCTGCTTGCCCTCGGCCGCCGCCATCGCGCGGGCGGCGCGGCACTGTTGTTCGGACAGGGTGATGCCGGTGACATGGGCGCCGGAAACCTGGTTGATGTGCCGCGCCAGCGTGCCCCAGCCGCAGCCGATGTCGAGCACCCGGTGATGCGGCGCCAGCAGCAGCTTGCCCGCCACATGATCGAGCTTGTTGCGCTGCGCCTGGTCGAGACTGTCGGCGGGATCGCGGAAATAGCCGCAGGAATATTGCCGGTTCTCGTCGAGGAACAGGTCGTAGAATTCGGTGGTGAACTCGTAGTGATGCGCCACGTTGCGCCGGGCGCGCCGCCGCTTGTTGGCCCGCCTGATACCGCGGATCAGCGGACCGGCGCCCAGCCGCAGGGCGCGCTTGTCGGTGGCGCGACCGGCATTGACGGCAACCAGGTTGAGGAAGTCGAGGATGTCGCCCTGCTCGATGGTAAGCGTGCCGTCCATATAGGCCTCGCCTACCGCCAGCGTCGGGTCGCGCAGGATGCGCCAGGCCAGCTTCGGGTCGTGCAGCCGGATGGTGGACGAAATGCCGGGCGGCGTGCCGTAGGTTTCGGCCCTGCCCTTCGGATCGATGACGGTCAGCGTGCCCTGCTTGATCAGCCTGCGCAGCAGGAGCTTCAGGGGTATCATCGCGCGCCCTACGCGATTGGACTTTCGGCCTTCAGGAAGTCGGCCTTGCGGACCTTTTCCGAGGCGGATTTGAGCTGGCCGCAGGCGGCCATGATGTCGCGGCCGCGCGGCATGCGGATCGGCGCCGAAATGCCGGCGTTGAACACGTACTCCGAGAACGCGTGGATGGTGTCCCAGTCCGAGCACTCGAACGCGGTGCCCGGCCACGGATTGAACGGAATCAGGTTCACCTTGGCCGGGATGTCGTATTTCCGCAGCAGCCGGACCAGCTCCTTGGCGTCGTCCAGGCTGTCGTTGACGCCCTTCAGCATGGCGTATTCGAAGGTGATGCGGCGCGCGTTCGACACGCCGTGATAGTTGGCGCAGGCCGTCAGCAGCTGCTCCAGCGGGTATTTCTTGTTGATCGGCATGATGGCGTCGCGGGTCTCGTTGCGCACCGCGTGCAGCGATACCGCCAGATTGACGCCGATCTCTTCGCCGCAGCGCTGCATCACAGGCACCACGCCCGAGGTCGACAGGGTGATGCGGCGCTTCGACAGCGAGATGCCTTCCGGGTCCATGACGATCTTCATGGCCTGCTTGACGTTGTCGAAATTATAGAGCGGCTCGCCCATGCCCATCAGCACGATGTTGGACAACAGCCGTCCGTCGGCGGGACTGGGCCATTCGCCCAGCGTGTCGCGGGCGATCATCACCTGGCCGACGATCTCGGCGGCGGTCAGGTTGCGCACCATCCGCTGGGTGCCGGTGTGGCAGAACTTGCAGGTCAGCGTGCAGCCGACCTGGGACGAGACGCACAGCGTGCCGCGGTCGTCCTCGGGAATGAACACGGTCTCGACCTCATTGCCGTCGTCAAGCCGGATCAGCCATTTGCGCGTGCCGTCCTCGGAAAGCTGGGCGACCGCAACCTCGGGACGGCGGATTTCGAACTGACCGTCCAGCATGGCCTGCATGTCCTTCGACACGTTGGTCATGACGTCGAACGAGGTGGCGCCCCGGTTGTAGATCCAGTGCCAGAGCTGCTGGGCGCGCATCTTCGCCTTGCCCTCGGCGACGCCGTTCTCGATCAGCGCGGCGCGCAGCTCGGCGCGCGACAGGCCGCAGAGATTGGTCTTGCCGGAGGTTTCCGGCTTCAGCGCGCGCAGCATGTTCATGAGCCGCACGCCTTGTTGGCCGCGTCCATGGCGGCGGAGAAGCCCGACAGCGAGAAGTCGTATTCGGTGCCGTCGCCGTTCGCCGCCCGCTGTTTGACGGTCAGCAGCGCCGCGCCCTTCATGGTGGCGACGATGCGCTTGTCGGACGCGGCGTCATAGGCCCAGGCGTCCTTGCCGGAATTGAACAGCGGCTCCTTGAAGCCGCCCATGATCGCGGTGCCGTCGCTGCCCGCCTTGAGATCGTAGCGCACGCCCAGGCGCACCTCGTCGGCGATCTTCTTGCCGGGCTTCTGCGACACCATGAAGAACACGCCGGTGTGGTCCACTTCCTTGGGCTTGGTGCGCTTGGGCACGGTGATGACCCAGCACGCCTTGGCGTTGCCCGATCCGGTGGTGAAGGCGTCCCAATCGGTGAACGTACCCAGCAGCTTGGGCGCCGCGAGCGCGGGCGCGGCGATGGCGAAGGCCGCGAACCCGGCCAGAAGCGGAATGAGTCTCATCGCCCTACCATACAAAGCACCGCCGGTTTTTTCCACGACATCCACCGTAAGCCTGCAGTTCCGTTACGATTTCAAACGAGAGATAGGGTCGCCGTAGCGATGCTCAAGCATCGGGATCGGCTCGCCGCGCGGCGTCACCGGCCGCACCGGCCAGCGCCCGAGTGTGCGCACCCGGTCATACATCACCACCGCGCCCGCCGTCGCCTGGTTGAGGCAGAAGCTGGTCGGGATGCGGATGACGTGCGCGCAGCGCGCCAGGATCTCCGGCGTCAGCGAGCCGCGCTCGCGCCCCAGCACATAGGCGGCCTGGCGCGGATGGGCGAAGCTGGGCAGGTCGACGGCGTCCTCGGTGAGCTCGACGCCCACCAGCACGCAGCGCGCCGGCAGCATGATGGTCTCGACGCTGTCGAACCGGTACAGCGGCACTTCCCGGTCGGTCCGGCTGGTGTCCGAGAAGGTGTCGTCCTTGTTGTAGTCGCGGCCGACCGTGAACAGGAAGCTGGCGCCGAACCCGTGCGCCGTGCGCATCAGGTTGCCCAGATTGCCCGACTTGTCGCCGCTCTCGACCCCGATGCCGAAAAACCCGCGCATGCGCTCCGTCCATGACCAGAAAGGCCGGTTTGGCGCGGCTTATACAGGGAGCGGGCCGAGTTCGCAAATCCGGCCCCTCGCCTTGCCGCAAGCCGTCAGGCTGGTGTCCGCGTCCCGCCCTCGAAGCGCACGACATCGATCTCTCCCTCGCGCTTGCGGGCCTGGGCAATATCGTAGCTGTTCTGCATGCGCATGAGCGTATCCATCGATACGCCGAACGCCTTTTCCAGCCGCAGCGCCATTTCCGGGGACAGATGGGAGCGTTCGTTGAGCAGGGTCGAGAGCGTCGCCCGCGTCACCCCCAGCACAGCCGCCGCCGCCGTCACCGACAGCCCCAGCGGCTCGACGATCTCGTGCCGGATGAAACCGCCGGGATGAGCGGGGTTTTTCAGTCGGATACCTGCGATCGCGTTCATGGCCGGCTCCTAATGGTAATCTTCATAGTCGAGGTCGATGATCTCGATCTCCTTCGCATCGATCCGGAACGTCATGCGCCAGTTCTTCGTGACGAACAGACTCCACGTCCCCTTGCGGTCGCCGGTCAGCATATGCGCCTTCCAGCTTGGGACCGTCCGTAGTTCCTCCTCGCGCTCCATGTCCTGGAGGAAGGAGACCATGCGGCGGACTTTCTCGACGACGGCAGACTGAAGGCCGCTGGAATCATCGTGTTCGACGAAGCGTCGAAGTCCCTTGTGGAGAATGTTTCTGATCCGCATGGCTTAAGCTAGGCCATTATGTGTTCGGCGTCAAGTTACGCTATACGAAATGCTTCGGATTGCAGGAGTGCGATAATCGGCGGCGCGGTCGGCCGTGAACAGGAAGTTGGCGCCGAACCCGTGCGCATCAGGTTTCCCAGATTGCCCGATTTGTCGCCGCTCTCGACCCCGATGCCGAAAAACCCGCGCATACGTGCTCCAATCCGCCGGATTGGCGCGGCTTATACATGCTGTCGTTCGAGCGCGCAAATCGCGGTCATTCCGCGATCAAGCATCCCCGGGATCGGCGTCCCACTTTGCCCATGTTTCGAACGAACTGGGTGCATCAGGATTACTGATTGGCATGAACCACCAAGAGCACATATCCGGGCTGTCATGGACCGTTAATTCATCACCATTATCAAATATCAGACACAATCGATCAGATGCCGGAACGGCGATTTCGACAACCGCGCGTCGCAGAAGACGATCGAGTTCGAGCCGCTTACGTGGGCCATACAACTCATATGTATAACTTACGCTGCCGTTCCGAGATCGGTGTGAAAAGCTGTGAGCTACGTTTAGAAGCCGCCATCCATTCTCGAAGAAAAACATGACGTGCCACTTATCGAGGGTAACTTGATAAAGCTCCCAACCGATAACTGGCGTAAAATCTTCCGGACCTTTGAACCCCAAAACCATAGAGAAAGATTTAGCATCGTGGGTCTGCTGATGCCAACCCGACTCTTCACACCGCGTCCCTTCCGGCATAACCTGCGCGCATGCTGAAAATCGCCGCCCCATCAAGGACGGTCCAGGCCGTCCTGCTGATGATCTGCGCCAGCGCCACCATTTCGGTGCTGTGGGCGCTGCTGCGCTGGGGCGCCGAGACCATGCATCCGATCTACATGGTGTTCTGGCGGTCGCTGTTCGGCGCGGTCGTGCTGTTTCCGCTGTTCCTGAAATCGGGCGTCGCGCCGCTTAAAACCCGGCGGCTGCCGCTGCATTTCCTGCGCAGCACCTGCAGCCTGGTCGCCATGGTCGGCATCTTCTATTCCATCGCCCATGTGCCGCTGGCGCAGAGCATGGCGGTGAATTACTCCGCGCCGCTGTTCGCCACCATCGGCGCGGCGGTGCTGCTGGGCGAGACGCTGCACCGGCGGCGCATCGTCGCCGTGCTGATCGGCTTCCTCGGCATGCTGGTGGTCGTCCGCCCCGGATTCGAGGACATCCATATCGGCATCCTCGCGGCACTGATGGGCGCCGTGGCCATGGCGGGCTCGCTGCTGTGCGTCAAGAAGCTGTCGGACACCGAGCCGACCCAGGTCATCATCCTCTACGGCAACACCCTGTGCCTGCCGATCGCGCTGCTGCTGGCGCTGTGGTACTGGCAGCCATTGACCTGGCACGACGCGGGCGTGATGGCGATCATCGGCACGGTCTCCAGCATCGCCCAGTGGTTCCTGGCGAAAGCCCTGTCCATGGCCGACGCCGGCGCGGTGCTGCCGCTCGATTTCCTGCGGCTGGTGTTCGTCACCATTCTGGGGGTGGCGCTGTTCGGCGAGACGCCCGACCTGTTCACGCTGGCGGGGGCCGGCCTGATCCTGATCAGCGTCGTCTACATCGCCCGGCGCGAGGCCGGCGGCAGGGCGGCGGCCCGAGCGGTTCCGGAGCCGGCGGCTTAGTGGCGCTGCCGCCCGAAAGGCCCGAGCAGGCCCGCGACAATCTGCGCGGCGCGGTGTGGATCGTGGCGGCGGCCGTGCTCAACACGGTGCTGATGATCCTGGTCAAGCTGACCGGTGAAACCCTGCCGCCGACCGTCATCGCCTTCTTCCGCGGCCTGTTCGGGCTGGTGATCGTGCTGCCGTTCATGTGGCGGGTCGGCCTGGGCGGCTTCAGGACCCACCGGCCGGTGCTGCAGCTGCTGCGCGCCGTCAGCTCCGGGCTGATCCTGCTGGCCGCCTTCTATGCCTTCGTCCATCTGCCGCTGGCGCAGGTGACCTCGATCCTGTTCTCGCGGCCGCTGTTCGTGCTGGTGCTGGCGGCCCTGTTCCTGTCCGAGCGGCTGCGCTGGTACCGGACCACCGCGACGCTCGTCGGCTTCGCCGGCGTGCTGATCGTCATGCGGCCCGGACCCGGCATGGACCCCGCGGCGCTGATCGCCCTCGCCGCGGCGGGGCTTGCCGCCGTCAACATCGTGCTGGTCCGCATCCTCACCCGCACCGACCGCACCGAGACGCTGGTGTTCTATGCGGTGCTGGCGCAGACGGTGGTGCTCGCCGTGCCCGCCGCGCTCAACTGGGAGACGCCCGACCTGCGCGAGGTGGGGCTGCTGGTCGCGATCGCCATCGTGGCCACGCTGCTGCAGACCTGCGTGGTACGCGGCTACAAGCTGGCCGAGGCCTCGGCCATGGCGCCGTTCGAATACACGCGGCTGCTGTTCTCCACCGCCGCCGGGCTGCTGCTGTTCGCCGAATATCCCGATATCTGGACCGGCGCCGGCGCGCTGATCCTGATCGGCTCGACCTTCTACATCACCCGCCGCGAGCGCCAGCTGGCAAAGGCGGGAAAACCGCCCGTCGTGTCCTCGACTTCGTGAAACCGCTGTGCTAAATCGGCCCGCCGAACACGAAACAAGAACCAGAAACGAAGGACGAGAGAATGGATGTGAACGGGGTTGCCGCCGTGATCACCGGCGGCGCATCCGGCCTGGGCCGGGCCACCGCAGAAGCGCTGCTGGCCAAGGGCGCCAAAGTCACCATCTTCGACGTCAACGAGACCACGGGCGAAGCCGCCGCGAAGGAAATGGGCTGCGTCTTCGCCAGGGTCGACGTGACCAGCGAGGACAGCGTCATCGCCGGCCTCGACAAGGGCAAGGCCGCCCACGGCCAGGACGCCCGCATCCTGGTCAACTGCGCCGGCGTCGCCGACGCCGGCCGCACCGTGTCGAAGGGCGAGCCCCATTCGCTGGCGGTCTTCACCAAGGTGATCAACGTCAATCTGATCGGCACCTTCAACTGCATCCGCCTCGCTGCCGTGCGCATGTGCGCCATGGACCCGCTGGCCGACGGCGAGCGCGGCGTGATCCTCAACACCGCGTCGGTGGCGGCCTATGAGGGCCAGATCGGCCAGGTCGCCTATGCCTCGTCGAAGGGCGGCGTGGTGTCGATGACGCTGACCGTGGCCCGCGACCTGGCGCGCGACGGCGTCCGCTGCTGCACCATCGCGCCGGGCCTGTTCATCACCCCCATGCTGAAGGGCCTGCCGCAGGCCGTGCAGGACGCGCTGGGCCAGTCGGTGCCGTTCCCGCCGCGCCTGGGCGAGCCGAGCGAGTACGCCAAGACCGCCATGTTCATCTTCGACAACGTGATGCTGAACGGCGAGACCATCCGCCTCGACGGCGCCCTGCGCATGGCGCCGAAGTGAGCTGGTCCGCGTAGGGTGGGAAACGGGCCTTCGCGGCCCGTTTTTCTTGGCTACGCGCCATGTGTCCGCCGGCTGTATTGAACAACCTCCGAGTGATTTTGCGAGCGAAGCGCGGCAACCCAGCGCTTCCACCACACAGCCGTCAACGGCACGGCTGGGTTGCCGCGCTTCGCTCGCAAAGACACACAGGATAAGGCAAGCAGGTCAAAGGTCTTCCCGCGCCGACGTTTTACCCCGCCGCCCCATCCATGAACGTGGCCAGCGCGATGTCCTTCTTGCTCACGCCGCCGGCGTCATGGGTCGACAGCGTGACCTCGACGCGGTTGTAGACGTTGAACCATTCCGGATGGTGGTCGGCCTTCTCGGCGGCCAGCGCCACCCGCGTCATGAACGCGAAGGCCTCGTTGAAGTCGTTGAACTTGTAGCTTTTGGTGATAGCGTTGCGGCCCGGTACTTCGGACCAGCCGTCGAGCGCGGCCAGCGCCGCCGCGCGGTTGGGTCCTTCCAGTTTCGCCATGTCGCAGCCCCTCTTGTTCACCCCGATATGACCGGATGGAGATGAGATATGTCCAGAGGCAGTTTTCTCAATGATGCGCTGTACGACTATCTGCTGAACGCGACGCTGGCGCCCGAGCCGCTGCTCGACCGGCTGCGCGACGAGACGACCAAGACCACAGGCCAGTGGGCCGGCATGCAGATTTCCCGCGACCAGGGCCGCTTCATGCAGGTGCTGGTCAGGCTGATGGGCGCGCGGAAGTACCTGGAGGTCGGCACCTTCACCGGCTACAGCGCCCTGGTGGTCGCCCAGGCGCTGCCCGGCGACGGCAGGGTGGTGGCCTGCGACATCAGCGAGGAATGGACCGCCGTCGGCAAACGCTACTGGGCCGAGGCGGGCGTCGCCCACAAGGTGGACCTGCGCCTCGCGCCCGCGCTCGAGACCATGGCGGCGCTGGCAGCGGGTCCCGAGGCCGGCACTTTCGACATGACCTTCCTCGACGGCGACAAGAAGGAATATGACGGCTACTACGAATACAGCCTGACCCTGCTGCGGCCGGGTGGCGTGGTGTTGATTGACAACGTGCTGTGGGGTGGCAGCGTCGCCGATCCGGACAGGCAGGACGAGAGCACCGTCGCCATCCGCGTCCTGAACGAGAAGATCAGGGACGATTCACGGGTGTACAGCGTGCTCGTCTCCATCGGCGACGGCCTGACCATGGCGGTGAAGCTGTAGTCCGCCATGCAGCCCACCAGCGTGCTGTTCGTCTGCCTGGGCAACATCTGCCGGTCGCCCATGGCGGAAGGCGTGTTCCGGAAGATGGCGGCGGAGGCTGGTCTGCGGGACGCCATCCGCGTCGACTCCGCCGGCACCGGCGACTGGCATGTGGGCGCGCCGCCGGACCGCCGCGCCATCGCGACGGTGGCCAAGCGTGGAATCGACATCGCCGGCCTCCGTGCGCGCCAGGTGGACGAAACCGACTTCCAAACCTTCGACCATATCCTCGTCATGGACCGCCATAACCTTGCCGCATTGCAGCGGATGGCGGTGCCGGGCGGCACGATTCCGGCGCTGTTCCTGCGCTACGCGCCGGGTGCCGGCGCCGACGAAGTACCCGATCCCTACATGACCGGCGGGTTCGACAAAGTGCTGGAGCTGATCGAGACCGCTGCGGCCGGATTGCTGCGCTCGCTAAGGAAACAATCGGGCGGCGCACAATAATACACCTGCGGTGTGTATAAAAATATATTTTACATTTTCGTTGATTCATCCAACGCCTGACACTAGATACCTCGACAGTCATGCGTGCAGGCTCAACCGCTATTGTTCGCCTTGCCGCAGGGTGCGCGTGGTAGTATGTAAGCCGTGTGACAGCGCGCATTTAAGCACGACTGCCGAAAATTCGACCCCGAAAGGATGGGGCTGGGAGAAGATGGCAACCAATCTCGCTCAAAAGCCGACCGCGAGCGCGGACGAACACGTCCCCGCGAGCCTTGAATCCGTCGTCATCCGTTTCGCCGGCGATTCCGGCGACGGCATGCAGTTGACGGGCACGCAGTTCACCCACTCGACGGCGCTGATGGGCACCGACCTGGCGACCTTCCCCGATTTCCCCGCGGAAATCCGGGCGCCGACGGGCACCACCTTCGGCGTGTCGGCCTACCAGATCAATTTCGGCGCGCGCCGCGTGCTGACCGCGGGCGACCAGCCCGACGTGCTCGTCGCCATGAACCCGGCGGCGCTGATGACCAACCTGGACGCGCTGAAGACCGGCGGCACCCTGGTGGTCGATACCGGTTCGTTCAACGACCGGACGCTGGCCAAGGCCGGCTACACCTCGAACCCGCTCGAGGACGGCACCGTGGCGCCGTACCAGGTCATCCGGCTCGACATCTCCCGGATGACGATGGAATCGGTCAAGGAATTCGGCCTCTCCAACAAGGAGGCCATGCGCTGCAAGAACATGTGGACGCTTGGCCTGATGCTGTGGATGTATGGCCGCCAGCGGCAGTCGGTCGTCGACTGGCTGAGGGGCAAGTTCGCCAAGTCGCAGCAGCTCGCCGACGCCAACATCGCCGCCGTCAACGCCGGCCACGCCTTCGGCGAGACCGCCGAACTGGCGGGCGACCTGAGCCATTTCACGGTCGGCCGCGCCGATGTGGCGCCCGGCGTCTACCGGACCATCACCGGCGCGGAATCGCTGGCGCTGGGCCTGGTCGCCGGCGGCAAGCTGGCCGGGCTCGACATCATGTTCGGCTCGTACCCGATCACGCCCGCCTCCACCCTGCTGCACCAGCTGGCGCGGCTGAAGGAGCACGGCGTCGTCACCTTCCAGGCGGAAGACGAGATCGCCGCCATCTGCTCGGCCATCGGCGCGTCCTTCGCCGGCTCGCTGGGCGTCACCTCGTCGTCGGGTCCCGGCATCGCGCTGAAGGGCGAGGCCATGGGCCTGGCCATCACCACCGAGCTGCCGCTGGTCATCGTCAATTCGCAGCGCGGCGGTCCCTCGACCGGCCTGCCGACCAAGACCGAGCAGTCGGACCTGTACCAGGCGATCTACGGCCGCAACGGCGACGCGCCGCTGCCGGTCATCGCCTCCTCGACCCCGGGCGACTGTTTCGAGGTCGCCATCGAGGCGGTGCGCATCGCCGTCAAATACATGACCCCGGTGATCCTGCTGACCGACGGCTACCTGGCCAACGCGGCCGAGCCGTGGCCGGTGCCGGACTTCGACGGCCTGGAGCCGTTCCCGGTCCAGTTTGAGACCAACGCCGAGAATTTCAGCCCGTTCACGCGCGACCCCAAGACGCTGGCCCGCAACTGGGCGATCCCGGGCAACCCCGGCACCGAGCATCGCATCGGCGGCATCGAGAAGGACTTCGTCACCGGCAACATCTCCTACGCGGCGGACAATCACCAGCTGATGACCGACACGCGCTGGAACAAGATCCTGGGCATCGCCGACGACATCCCGTTGCAGGAGATCACCCAGGGCGACGCCGCCGGCGACCTGGTCGTGGTCGGCTGGGGCTCGACCTTCGGTCCGATCTACCGCGCCGTCGAGCAGTCCCGGGCCAAGGGCCTGAAGGTATCGCAGATCCATGTGCGCTACATGTGGCCGCTGCCGAAGAACCTGGGCGAGCTGCTGAAGGGCTTCGGCAAGGTGCTGGTGCCCGAGATGAACAAGGGCCAGTTCGCCACCGTGCTGCGCGATAACTACCTGGTCGACGCGGTTCGCCTGAACCAGGTCAACGGCCAGCCCTTCAAGGTGAGCCACCTGAACCAGGTCATCGCCGAGACGGTGGGCTGAGGAGAACCAACATGAACGAACTCTCGCCGCAGAAGCTGACCGCCAAGGACTACGCCACCGACCAGGAAGTGCGCTGGTGCCCCGGCTGTGGCGACTACGCCATCCTGAAGTCGGTGCAGAAGACGCTGGCCGACCTCGAAGCCGATCCGGCCAACACCGTGTTCGTCTCGGGCATCGGCTGCTCGTCGCGCTTCCCGTACTACATGGCCACCTACGGCTTCCACACCATCCACGGCCGCGCCCCGGCGTTCGCTACCGGCATCAAGCTGGCGAACCCCAGGCTCGACGTCTGGATGGTGACCGGCGACGGCGACGGCCTGTCGATCGGCGGCAACCATCTGCTGCACGTGCTGCGCCGCAACGTCGACATCCAGATCCTGCTGTTCAACAACGAGATCTACGGCCTGACCAAGGGCCAGTACTCGCCCACGTCACGGCCCGGCACCCGGTCGCCGTCGAGCCCGGGCGGTTCGATCGAGCGCAACCTGAACCCCTGCAACTTCGCCCTGGCCGCCGGCGCGCGCTTCGTCGCCCGCACCGTCGACACCGACCAGAAGCACATGCCGGATATCCTGAAGCGCGCCCACGGTCACCGCGGCGCCTCGTTCGTCGAGATCTACCAGAACTGCATCGTGTTCAACGACGCGGTGTTCGCCGACTTCACCGACAAGAAGGCGGCCCCCGAACGCCAGCTCCGCGCCGAGCACGGCCACAGGCTGGTCTTCGGCGCCAACAGCGAGAAGGGCCTGCGCCTCAACCGCGACAAGGTGGCGATCGAGATCGTCACCATCGGCGAGAACGGCATCACCGAGGACGACATCCTGGTGCATGACGAGACCGACGCGCTGCTGGCGCAGATGCTGGTCACCCTGGACGGCCCGGGCGCGCCGGTCGTCGTCGGCGTGATCTACTGCAATCCGGTCGAGACCTACGACGGCGGCGTCGCCCGGCAGGTCGAGAAGGCCAAGGCCGCCAAGCCGAACGCCGACATGAAGGAGCTGCTGTTCGCCGGCAGCACCTGGACCGTCGGCTGAGGCCTGCGGGCCCCGGAAACGCGAAGGGGCGCCCCGCGGCGCCCCTTCTTTTTGTTTGGATGACGATGTTTACCGGGCGCAGTCGCGGGCGGCGCCTTCGAACTGGGGATTGATCACCCACTTGCCCTTCTTGTTCACGTAGCCCCATTTGCTGCCGAATTTGGCCAGCGCCAGCCCGTCGTCAAAAGAGCCTGCGTCGTCGAACCGCGGGTCGATCACCCAGCGGCCTTTCTTGTCGATGAAGCCCCAGCGCGCGTTTTGCGCCGCGGGCGCGAGGCCGTCCTCGAACGCGCCGGCATACTGGAACTGGGGATTGATCGCCCACTTGCCGTCCGTGCCGATGAAGCCCCAGCGGCCGCCCTGCGCGGCCGGGGCCAAGCCGTCGTCGAACTCTTCGCCGGCCTGGTCGAACTCGGGATTGACCGCCCACACGCCCTTCCCGTCGATGAAGCCGTAACGGCCCTCGAAGCCGGCCAGCGCCAGATCGTCGTCGCCATAACGGCCGGCCGAGGAGAATTGGGGGTTCACCAGCCACTTGCCGTCCTTGCCGATATAGCCCCAGCGGTCGCCCTGCTGGACGGCGGCGCGGCCGTCGTCGAACATGTTGGCTTCGGTGAACTGGGGATTGATCAGCCACTTGCCGGTCTTGTCGAGATAGCCCCACAGGCCGGCCTGCATGGCAGCCGCCAGGCCGTTGTCGGCGAAGTCGCCGGTGGCTTCGAAGGTCGGCTTGAGCGCCCATTCCCCCTTCTTGTCGATGTAACCGGCGCCGTCCTCGGTCTCGACCGGCGCCAGGCCGTTGTCGGCGAACAGGTAGGCGGCGGTGAAACCGGGCTGGATCGCCCACTTGCCCGCCTTGTCCACATAGCCCCAGCGCTCGCCCTGGCGGGCCACGGCAAGGCCGTTCTCAAAAGGCCAGAGCGCGTCGAACTGGGGGTTGAGCACCCACTTGCCGTTCTTGTCGATCATGCCGCACAGACCGTCGGCGCGGACGATGAGCGAACCGTCGCGCGATGCGCGCGGCGCATGGTCCTTGTCGATGATGATGGCGCCGACGATCAGGACGAGAACGACGGCGACGGCAATCAGCATGTAGCGCATGGAGCGGCCTCAACGGTTCCAGAAGTCTTCCGGAAACCGTTAACGCCCATGCGCAGCAAAGGTTACCTCAGCTGCAGCTTTGCGACGCGCCCTCGAATTGCGGGTTCACCAGCCACTTACCGTCCTGGCCGACCAGGCCCCAGCTCTTGCCGACGCGCACCGCGGCGACCCCGGATTTGCCGAAGCCCAGCACCTGGTCGAACTGGGGGTCGATCTTCCATTGGCCCTTGCCGTCGACGAAGCCCCATTTGTCACCCAACCGCGCGCCGGCCAGGCCGCCCCCTTCCGGAGCGTAGAGATCGTCGAAGCCGGGTTCGGCGAGCCACTTGCCCTCTTCGTCGACGATGCCCCACTTGCCGCCAAGCTGGGCCTGGATGAACCCCTTGACCGAAAACAGGTCATCGAACTGCGGCGGCGCCACCCATTGGCCCTTGGCGTCGATCAGCCCCCAGAGGCCGGTCATGGCGGGCGCCACCTTGTTGCCTTCGAAACCCCTGAGGTCCTCGAACGCGGCTGCGACGACCCATTTGCCGGTTTTGTCGATCAGGCCGTAGACGCCGTCCTTGCCGGCCCCGATCAGGTCGCCGCTGAGATCGAACACCACGTCGTCGAACTGGGGAGTCACCACCAGCTTGCCGTCCGCGCCGATGAGACCCCAGGCGCCGGCCTGGATCACCGCCGCCAGGCCGTTGGCGCCGAACGGGATGGCGAGGTCGAATTGAGGCTGGATCGCCCACTCGCCCTTGCGGTCGATATAGCCGAACTTGTTGTCCTTGCGCGCGGCGGCCAGGTCCGCGTCCTCGGAGAACTTCCTCACCGCCTCGAAGCGCGGCGTGATCACCCATTGCCCGTCGGTACCGATGAAACCCCAGCCGAACTCGGTCTGCGCCGGCGCCATGTCCTTGCCATCGAAGACCCAGGCCTTGTCGAACAGCGGCTGGATCACCCACTTGCCGTCGCGGTCGATATAGCCGCACTTGCCGGCGCTCTTCATGACGTGGAGTTCGTCGCCATCCGGCCTTGAATCGGAACAGCCGGCGAGAATGCCGGCGGCGACCGCGAGAATAACGGCATAGCGCATGAAGCCCCCTACAAGACCGCCGCACCTTTCCCGTCAGGGTAAGGCGCGCGCCGGAAGGCGGCAAATCACATTCGGTAGCTACCGCCGTCGCGCGTCATCGATCATCGAACGCCTCGACCCAACGACGCTGTTCGTCCGTGTCAGGCACACGTACTCCCCGGGGCGGCCTCCAGCATCCCGAGCGCGTCCCCAGCGCGGAATCCCATCTCGATCAAGACACAGGCGGCGACCAGCGACGAACGCCCGATGCCGGCCCGACAATGAACGGCGACGGCACCACCTCCGCTGCCACTGGTCGCGAGTTCCGCAACCAACGCATCGAAGCGCACTCCGGAATCGGGCACACCACGGTCAGGGATCGAAAACTCTAGAAAACTCATGCCGTTGGCCCGGCAGAGCGCGGCCTCTTCGAAAAGCTCCAGATCGCTGATCTCATGAGACTCGAGCAGGCTGACGACCGTTCCGATCCCGTCAAGACACCAATGAGCAATCTCGTCGGCCAGCCAGTCTCCGGCGCGCGGGCGCGCCATGATGGCAAGACGCCCTGATGCCAGGCCGTCGACCCAGTAAACGGATGAGTGGACCACATGATCTCCGAAGTGGGACGCCGCGCTGTGATAGCGCGGCCAAAATGGCTTATCCGGCAAGGATGGATCGGTCGTAGCAGACGAACTCGACCGTATGGTCATCTGGATCAGATACATAGATCGACCGCCAGCCAATCCACGGGTGTGTCTGCGTATTCGGGTTTAGGCCCTTCTGGTCGAGATAGGCGAGAACCCCGTCAAAGCCAGCGAGCGATATCTCGATGGCGAAATGGTGCAGGGTCGACTGGCTGGGATCGCTGCCGCCCCAGGTCTTGCCCTCGCGGTTCGACGGCCAGTCGCGGCTGAACAGGCCGATGATCTGTGTATGCCCCTGGACGCCGTCGGCCACCCGCAGGAAAGCGATAGCATCGTCGATGACGCGGATCAGGGGGAAGCCCAGCACGTCGCGGTAGAACGCGATCGACCGCTCCAGGTCGGCGACGCGCAACACGACCTCGCCGACGCCGAGCGGCCTGATCGGGTTTTCGGAGACGTTCTGCCCCATCAAAACCTCCCCGCGAGAAACCAGGCCGTCAGCCCAGCGTGCGGATCATCTCCGGGATGGTGGTGAACTTGCGCCGCGGCGCGCCGTGGGACGCGCCCGCTTCCTCGGCGGCCTCGATGCGCTTCCAGTCCTCGAAGGTCACCACCCGCACCTTGCGGTCGGACAGCAGCTGGTCGAGGCCGGCAGGGCCCTGCTTGAAGGCGTCGGGCGTCAGCGCCTTGGCGTATTCGGCCACCTGGCTGCCGTCGGGGAAGTTGGTGGCGATGGTGCCGCTGGGGCCGCGCTTGGCCCAGCCGGCCACGTAGAGGCCGTCCTCGATCTTGCCGTCCTGGTTCTGGAAGCGCTGGTTGCGCTCGTCATAGGCCACATTGTCGAGCGGCGTCGACTGGGTGCCGATGCAGGCGACGACGATGTTGCACGGCACCTCGAAGGTCTCGCCGGTCGGCACCACGCGGCCGCCGTCGTCGAGCCTGGTGTGCTCCATGCGGATGGCCGACACCTTGCCGTCCGCGCCCAGCACCTCGACAGGCATGGCGTAGAACCGCAGGTGGATGCGCACCGGCTTCTCGTCGCCCTTGTTCAGCGCGTAGTCGCGCAGATAGCCCACGTTCTTTTCCTGGCTGCCGCGGCCCTTGTCCTCGAGCGCCACGTCGGCGCCCGGCAGCACCGCCGGATCGACCAGGGTCACCGCGTTCTCCAGCTCGCCGAACTCCTTCACCTCCTTGTGGGTGAAGGCGGCCTGCAGCGGGCCTCGGCGGGCGAACACGTAGATATCCTTTACGGGCGAAACATCGATGGCGTCGGCGGCGTAATGGGCCATGTCGGTGGCGCGCACTTCGACGCCGGTCTTGGCGAGCAGCCGGGCCACGTCGAGCGCCACGTTGCCGGCGCCGATCACCACGGCGGTGCCGGTCCCCAGGTCGGGCGACAGCTCGCGGAAGTCCGGATGGGCGTTGTACCAGCCGACGAACTCGGACGAACCGTAGACGCCGGCCAGATCCTCGCCGGGGATGCCCATGCGCCGGTCACGCGGCGCGCCGGTCGCCAGCACCACGGCGTCGTAGAGGCCGCGCAGCTCGGCGATGGAGACGTCGCGCGGCACTTCGACGTTGCCGAGGAAGCGCACCTGCGGCGACTGCGCCGTGCGCTCGAAGATCTTGGCGATCTTCTTGCTGCTCTGGTGGTCGGGCGCCACGCCCGCGCGGATCAGCCCGAAGGGCGTCGGCAGGCGGTCGATGACGTCGACCTTGCAGTCCGGGATATCCTTGATCAGCGCGGCGGCCGAATAGAACCCGCCGGGTCCCGACCCGACAATGGCAACGGTCAGGCCCATCAGCCCACCTCTCCCTTGTAACTTTTCACTTCGAATTCCCCGTGCCGCGGTCCCGTCCGGAAGCCCATACCGGAATATGGTCATCGGTGCCGAAGGGTTTCCCGCAGGCCTTCGTTTAATAGCCAAGAACAGGGCTTAGGGCAACGATTGGCGATCGGATAAACTGCGTGAAACCGTCCTGGGAGACGACCGGTTTGGCCATGGACAGCATGCGCGGCTCCCCGCCCGCCGGCGCCGCCGACGCCGAAGCCCTGAACATCCTGTCGGACGAGGCGCTGATGCAGCGCGTCGGTCGGGGCGACGAGCCGGCGTACCGCATCCTGGTCGAGCGCCACCTGTCCCGCAACCTGGGCTTCGCCACGCGGCTGCTGGGCGACCGGGACGAGGGCGAGGAGGTGATGCAGGAGGCGTTCCTGAAGCTGTGGCGCGGCGCGCCCAACTGGCAGCCGGGCGGCGCGCGGTTCACCACCTGGTTCTACCGGGTGGTGCTGAACCTGTGCATCGACCGGCAGCGCAAGCGGCACGGACGGACGGTGCCGATCGAAGACGCGGGCGACCTGGCGGACGGGCGCCAGGACGCCGACGCGGACATCCAGGACCGGCAGGTGAGCCGGCAGATCGACGGCGCGCTCGCCCAACTGCCCGAGCGGCAGCGCGAGGCGGTCAGCCTGTGCTACCTGCAGGGGCTGAGCAACAAGGAGGCGGCCGACGTGCTGCAGGTGGACATCAAGGCCTTGGAAAGCCTGCTGACCCGCGGCCGCGCCGCGCTGAGGCAGCGCCTTGGGCATCTGAGGCACGCGCTGACGGGGGTCACGCCATGAGCATGAGCATGGACGCATTCAGAGAGCTGCTGGAGGCCTGGGGCGCCGATCCCGCGCGCTGGCCGGACGACCGGCGTGAGGCCGCCGAGGCGCTGCTGGCGTCCTCGGCAGACGCCCGGCTGCTGCGGGCCGACGAGGCAGCGTTCGACGCGCTGCTGGCCGGCGCAGCCGAGGCCGTGCCCCGCGCCGCGCTGATCGGCAACATCCTGGCG
>JALHLV010000041.1:0-9276 GCA_022844405.1 Sphingomonadales bacterium
CGTACGGGCGGATGATGGATCATGATGACGCGGAAAAGACCCCGCTCGCCGGTTTCCTGCAGGATCTTGGCAAGGCGCTCCGCCTGCGCCTCGCGAAAGAAGCCGCTGGCCATGAACGGCGCAGTGGCCCGCGCCGTGGAGATGCCGATCAGCGCGACCTTGCCGCGCACGCGCAGATAGGGGAACGTCGCATGCTCGACGGGACCGTGGTGTCCATCGCCGCTCATCCATGGCGCCCATAGGCGACAGGCCTTGTCGAAGGCGCCGGGTACATAGGCATCGTGGTTTCCCGGCACGACCGATACGTCCGTCCCGCCGCCCAGCGTTTCCAGCCACAGCTTGGCCAGTTCGAGTTCGGCGTCGAGCGCGAGGTTGACCAGATCGCCGGTAACCGCAAGATGGTCCAGTTTCGCGGCCTTGATGTCGGCGACGATGCTGCCGAGCGTCCCTTCCGTCAACGAACGCCTGCGGTTGCGCTGCCAGTTGACGTAGCCGACCATCCGCTTGGAAGCGAGATCGCGGTACGATACAGCGGGCAGTGGCCCGAGATGAATGTCGGAAATATGTGCAAGCCTGAACATCGATCCCTTGTACGGCACGACGGCGATCGATTCCATTGCCTGGATCGCAGCGCGTGACGCCCAACGCCAACGCGGAAGACAGGTTCCGCCAGCGCGGATGGCCTGGGCTGAGGGCGCGGCTGTTTCACTTCTACTTCCTCGTGCGCAGGCCGATGACGCTCGGCGTGCGCGGCCTGGTGTTCGACCGCACACAAAACGCCGTCTTCCTGATTCGCCACACCTACGTGCCGGGATGGCAGTTGCCGGGCGGCGGCGTCGAGGTCGACGAGACCATGGAGCAATCGCTGCGCCGCGAATTCGAAGAGGAGGGCAACATCGTCTTCTCCGCACCGCCGGTGCTGCGGTCGATCCATTTCAACCGGCATTCAAGCCGGCGCGACCACGTTGCCTTCTACCTGATCGAAGACTTCACGCAGACAAGCCCGAAACTGCCGGACCGCGAGATCGCCGAGGCAGGCTTCTTTGCGCTGGACGCGCTGCCTGCCGACACGACGCCCGCAACGCTCAGGCGCATCGACGAGGTGTTTCGCAGCGCCGACGTTTCGGCGCATTGGTAGCCGCTTCCTAGGCGAACCTTCCCCGGTCATGCGACGCTGAAAAATCGAGTGCGGGACCTACGGGAACGATGCGCGTCGGGTTGATCGTGTCGTGGCTGCCGTAATAATGCGACTTGACGTGATGCAGGTCGACCGTCGGTGACACGCCCGGCACCTGGTAGAGGTCGCGAAGGTAGTTCGACAGGTTCGGATAGTCGGCGACGCGGCGCAGATTGCATTTGAAGTGACCGACATAGACGGCGTCGAACCGGATCAGCGTGGTGAAAAGCCGCCAGTCTGCTTCGGTGACGACGTCTCCCGCAAGGTAGCGCCGCTTCGACAGCCGCTCTTCCATCTGGTCCAACGCCTTGAACAGCTCGGCGAAGGCCTCTTCGTAAGCCTCCCGCTTCGTCGCGAAGCCGGCGCGGTAGACGCCATTGTTGATGGCGGGATAGACGATCGCATTGACTGCATCGATCTCCGCGCGCAACGCCTCCGGGTAGAAATCGACTGACGCGTCACCCCACGCGTCGAAGGCCGAGTTCAACATGCGGATGATCTCCGAGGATTCGTTCGAGACGATCGTCTGCTGCTGCTTGTCCCACAGGACCGGGACGGTCACTCGCCCGGTATAGGTGCTGTCGGCCTTCGTATAGATCTGGTGAAGGAAATCGTTGCCGTAGAGCGTGTCGCCGGTGGCGCCGTCTTCGGTCGCGAAGGTCCAGCCATCCTTGCCCATGAAGTGGTGCACGATGGAGACGGAGATCATCTCCTCCAGGCCCTTCAGCGCGCGAAAGATCAGCGTGCGATGCGCCCACGGGCAGGCCAGCGAGACATAGAGATGGTAGCGGCCGGGCTCCGCCTTGAAGCCGCGTGACCGGCCGGGTGCCGGCGCGCCGTCGACGGTGACCCAGTCGCGCCATGGCGCCTCGGACCGCTCGAAGCGACCGCCTGTCTTGCTGGTGTCATACCAGCGATCCGTCCACTTGCCGTCGACCAAAAGTCCCACGATGCATCTCCTGCGGTTTACGGGGATGTAGGCGCGAAGCGCCCGTCGACCAACCAGTATCGCCTGAACACAGCGTCACCCGGCACCGCACGGCGCGTAAAATGCGAGCCCGCCAGATGGACGCAGGCCGAAAATGATGGTAGCGGCCTTGGCCATGAAATGGGTTGTTGCGAGCTTCATTCCGGAACGACGACGAATGGGCGCCCGCGCTTGAACAAGCGCTGACGGCTGCGCGGTTGCGCGCGGCGACCATTCCCTCACGACCGGATACCGCACGCCATGATCCCTGCCGACATCGAATTTGTGCCGGAACTTGCCGCGCACGACCCTGAAATCGAACACATCAACGAAGAGGCGTTCGGACCCGGCCGCTTCGCGCGTGCCGCTTACAAGATCCGCGAGGGCGGACCCCATGAGCGCGCGCTGTCCTTCGTCGCGCTCGACAAGGGCGCCGTGATCGCCTCCGTTCGCATGACCCGCATTGCCGCGGGTGACGGCAGCGCTCTGCTGCTCGGGCCGCTCGCGGTGCGGCCCAGCCACAAGAATGTCGGCATCGGTCGCAAGCTGGTGGCCATCGCGCTCGATGCGGCCGCAGCCGCCGATGTTTCCGCGGTGGTGCTGGTCGGCGACGAGCCGTATTACGGGCCGCTCGGCTTCAGGCGCATTCCGCGTGGCCAACTCACCATGCCACGTCCCGTCGATCTCGACCGACTGCTCGTCGTCGAAATCGTGCCCGGCGCCGTTGAAAAGCTTCGCGGCGAGGTCTGTCACGCCGATCTTGCCAAGGTGCCGCAGCAAGCGTGATGTTGCGCCACCCGACGCGGCTACCTAACATGGCGTGCGCACACCGGGGACAATGGCATGGAATTAAGCGGACAGACGGCGATCGTGACGGGCGGCGGCTCGGGTCTGGGTGAAGCCACGGCACGCGCGCTGGCGGCCAGGGGCGCCAGGGTCGCCATTCTCGACATCGGCCTCGACCGGGCAAGCGCCGTGGCGGCCGACATCGGCGGTCTGGCGATTGCCTGCGACGTGAGCAGCGCGGACAAGGCGGAGGCGGCCGTCGCGGAGGCCGCGGGCAAACTCGGCGAACCGCGCATCCTGGTCAATTGCGCGGGCATCGCGGTCGGCGCCAAGACCGTCGGCAAGGACGGCCCGCATCCGCTCGACCTCTACCGAAAGGTCATCGAGATCAATCTGATCGGCACGTTCAACATGATCCGGCTCGTCGCCGACCGGGCAGCGAAACTGGAGCCGCTTTCCGGCGGAGAACGCGGCGTGATTGTCAGCACCGCATCGGTGGCGGCCTATGACGGGCAGGTCGGACAGGCCGCCTATTCCGCATCGAAGGGTGGCATCGTCGGCATGACGCTGCCCATCGCGCGCGACCTCGCACGCTCGGGCATAAGGGTCATGACGATTGCTCCCGGCATCTTTCGAACGCCGATGATGGCCGGCATGCCGCAGGACGTGCAGGATTCGCTCGGCGCCGCCGTGCCCTTCCCCTCGCGCCTCGGCGAACCGTCCGAATATGCGGCCCTCGTCGTCCATATCGTCGAGAACCAGATGCTCAACGGCGAGACGATCCGCCTCGACGGCGCAATACGCCTCGCCCCGCGATAACGGAGCCATGACAGAGGCCATGGTAAACCAGCCCCTGCCCGATAAGAAGGACGTGCTGCGCCCCACCGACGAGGAGGCGATCAGGCTCGCCAAGACATTGATGCGCACCGCGCGCCACGGCGCGCTCGCCGTCATCGATCCCGAGGGCGGCGGCCCGCTGGCGAGCCGCGTCGGGGTCGCGACGGATGCAGACGGCGCGCCGATGATCCTCGTCTCGATGCTGTCGGCGCATACAAGGGCCATCCTGGCCGATCCGCGCTGCTCGCTGCTGCTGGGCGACCCGGGCCGCGGCGACCCGCTTGCCCATCCGCGCATCACGCTTGTCTGCCGCGCCACGAAAATCGAGCCAGGCACGCCGGTCCATGCGCGCGCCGCGCGCCGTTATCTCAACCGTAATCCCAAGGCAAAACTCTATATCGGCCTGGGCGACTTCCATCTGTTCAGGCTGGAGCCGGAGCTTGCCAGCCTGAACGGCGGTTTCGGCAAGGCCTATGCGCTGACGCGCGCCGACCTGATGACGGGCGGACCGGCTGTCGAGGCCATCGCGGCCTCCGAACAGTCGGCGATCGACCACATGAACAAGGACCACCGCGACGCCATCGACCGCTATGCCCGCCACTTCGCCAATGCCGCGAACGACGGTTGGTCAATCACCGGGCTTGACGCGGAAGGAATGGACATCGCCATGGGCGATGAGATCCGCCGCGTCTTCTTCCCGCAACGGCTCGACTCCGCCCCCGCCCTGCGTCAGGTTCTGGTCGACATGGCCAGGATCGCGCGGGCACCTTGACTCGCCTGCGCCGGGCAGACGGGACCACACTATGACACCGGTCCGCATAGACAGCCCGGACGATCCGCGCGTGGCCGCCTACCGCGACATCCGCGAGCGTGACCTCGTCGGCAGGCAAGGCCTGTTCGTCGCCGAAGGCAAGGTCGTGCTGAACATTCTGTTTTCGGCCGGCCGTTTCGAGGCCCAGTCGGTGCTGGTGCTGGAAAACCGGCTGGCCGGCATGGCCGAGACGTTGGCGCTCGCGCCGCCGTCCATGCCGGTCTGCGTCGCATCCGCGGCAGTGATGGACGGGATTGCCGGCTTCCCCATCCATCGCGGCGTCCTGGCGATCGGGCGCAAGCGGACACCCGAGACGGCAGGCGATCTGCTGTCGAAACTGGGTCGCAGGGCGCTGGTGCTGGTTCTGGTGGGAATTTCGAACCACGACAATGCAGGCGCAATCTTCCGCAACGCCGCAGGCCTTGGCGCCGATGCAATCTTCCTCGACCCCACCAGTTGCGATCCCCTCTATCGGAAGGCGATACGGGTTTCGGTCGGCGCCGTGCTCAAGACGCCCTTTGCGGTCTTCGACGAGATGGACGGCTTCGTCGCCCAACTCTCGGCGGCGGGTTTCGAACTGATCGCTCTGTCGCCCGGGAACGGCCAGGATATCCGCGAAGCCACGAGGCCAGATCGCCTGGCACTGTTCCTGGGTACGGAGGGAGAAGGCCTTCCACCTGAGCTCATGGCACGGATGAGAACGGTCAGGATCCCGATGGCGGGAGGCTTCGACAGCCTGAACGTCGCCGCGGCATCGGCCATCGCGCTGCACGCGTTTCGGTAGCGCTCAGCCGGCGGAGGCCGCCTTCTGCAGCGCGCGCACGCGATCTGCCAGGCTGGTGATCTTCTGCGACGGCTCCATGCCCGGCCTCTGCCCCGCAACCGGCAGCGAGAGCGCCTTGGCGATGGGTGAGCCCGGCCCTTCGAGCATCCGCGTGATGTTGATCACCTCGGCTGCGAGGTCGTTCATCTGCTCGCGCAAAAGAGCGCCGTCCTGCCTCTCCCCGTTCCATTCCTCGGACTTGGAGCGTTCATACGCCGCGATCTCGGTCTTCAGCTTCTTGTTCTCGCGCGCCAGCATCTCCATGCGCTCCTCGATGCGGCGACGATCGGTGTTGAGCTTGGCCATCGCGTTCTCCACGTCGCCACCTTTGGCGCCAGACAGGAGCGTCGACATCTGCAGCGTAAGGTCGGCGACCTGCGCCTCCAGCTTGACCTTCTCTTCCATGGCCTTGGCGAGTTGCCCGTTCAGGTCGTTCTCCACCGACGAAGTGCCCTTGAGCCGTTCGCGGAATTGGGCGAGTTCCTTTTCGCGGCGGTCGATGGTTTCCTCGCGATCGGCGATCGTGGAGAACATCCGCTCGACCTTCTTTTCCAGATCGGCGGCCTTCTTCCTGTCGACCTTTGCGGCCTCACGCGCCAAGCGCACCTCGGCTTCAAGGTCCTGGGCGCGCTTGTCGGCTTCCTTGCGCAGATTGCGCAGCGACGAGACATCACTGCTTAGCTTCTCAAGCTCGCTCTCCCGCGCGACGAGCTCGATCTGCCGGCTGCTGGAGGAGAAGCTGGCGTCCTCGTAGAGCGCGCCGAGCTTTTCGAGCTCAAGCGCCCTCTTTTCAAGCGCGCGGTCCGCTTCTCCGAGCTTGTCGGTCAGGCGCTGGAGCTGGTCCTCGCGCTGGCGCAGTTCGGTGCGCAGTTCGGCGCTCTTGGCTTCGAGCTCGGAGACGGCCCGATTCTTCTCGGCGCGCTCGGCGGCAAGCTGCTTCAGCTCCTCGCGGCCGCGGCCGATGTCGACGATCTGGGCTGCTGCCTTTTCGCGAAACGCCTTGACGCTCATCTCGAGCCTGCGGGTCGACATGGCGAACTCGGCGCGCATGCGGTCCTTGTCAGCCTGGATCTCTCCCAGGGTGAGCGGAACCGTCGCCTCGATGCGCTTGCGCGTCATGGCGACGGCACGGCGCCAGATGGCCGGAGCGACCATCAGGGCGAGAAACCCGGCACACAGGAACCCGAGAACAAAGAACAGGATAGACTGGATCACGACACGACTTCCGGGACATAGGGATGCGGTATGTCACGTTGGACATGCCCTTTTCACTATGGCCGGAATTGCGTGCCGCCGCAAACGACTCGTGCTGGCTCGCGACCGAAAACGGCGATCAGAAGGGATTCCAGGTCGGCTTCTCGGTCAGTTTCAGGTAGCCGATATTGATGCCGAGCCGCGCGCCCACGCCAGTACGGATGGGCACCAGCAGAATATCGCCGTTCTTGAGGACATTCAGGCCGACGCCGGCCACGACAAAGGCCGAACCCGCGACGCCTCCGAAGCGGTTGTAGAGAGCCTGCACGTCGTTGAGGTTGTAGACCAGCATCATGATGCGCGAGCCCTCCCCACCGAAATCCCATCCGAGCGAAGGGCCCTGCCAGAACACCTTATGGTCGCCGGCATTCTTTGTGTACAGCGTGCCCTCGCCATAGGTCAGGCCGCCGACGATCGCGCCGGAGCCCTCCTCGCCGAGCACATAGCCGTTCGGCAGGCCGTAGGAGGCAAAGGCCTTCTCGACGACGGTGGCAAGGCCGCCGGACGTGGCACCGAAGAACTTGTGGCCCGAATCGATGATCTCCTGGGCAGTGTACTCCTGCGCCTGCAGCGCGCTTGCGGAGACGCCCGTCAACCCTGACAGGATCAGCACGATGGCGGCGAAACGGACAAACGTCCGGTCGAGAAGTCGAAAAAACATGGCGTCCAATTCTCCGTCCGCGAGCATTTTCGCCGACGCCCCTGCCCCCGGCAGCTCTGGCGGCGGCTCGGAGGATCACATCACGCGCAAACTAGGTCGTAATCCTTTTTCAACCATTAAGCTTTCACATGAACGTGGCGGATCAAAGGCTTGCGGTCGGCCCCCTTCGTCACGCCGCCGTTGAGGGCAGCACACGGAGCCGGCACGAAAGCACGTTTCGAGACAGTCCGTTCCAGCCTGAGTGGAGTATTGTTCGTCGCACCGCCTGTTTTGAAGAAATGTGGTCCGCCATCGCCGAAGCGGCGACCAGCTGGCCCGCTGCGCGGCCCATGCCGCACGGGCACAATCTGCGAAACAGGCCGCGAATCAGGGGACAGGATACATTGCGCTCGAACAGCCCCGGCTCTAGCCAGAAGGGCTAGGATCGCGCCTGATTCGGGCAAGCCGCCGCGGCAATCGCGGCCTGTCCCGCTGATCGTTTGATTGCTGGGGATTTTTCGATGGCAGACATTTTTACGCTCACGGCAACCGATCTTGCAGCCCTTCTTTGCAGCCGCGTGTGTCACGACATCATCTCGCCGGTCGGGGCCATCAACAACGGCCTTGAACTCCTGGATGAGGGTGGCGCTGACGAAGACGCGATGAACCTGATCCGCACCAGTGCGAAGAACGCATCGGCGCGCCTGCAGTTCGCGCGCATCGCCTTCGGGGCGGCCGGTTCTGCCGGCATGGTCATCGACACGGGCGATGCGGAGGCGGTCGCCACCGCCTTTTTGAAGAACGAGAAGCCGGAGCTGGTGTGGAGCGGGCAGCGCGCGCTGCTGCCCAAAAACTACGTGAAGCTGCTCCTCAATTTGATCCTGGTGGCCAATGCGGCCATACCGCGCGGCGGCAGGATCAGCGTCAGCCTGCTCGACGTCGACACCAAGCCGAAATTCGTCATCGCATCGCGCGGTCCGATGCTGCGCGTGCCGGCGAAATTCCTCGAGCTCCACTCCGGCGTAGCCCCGGAGGAAGCAATCGACGCGCATGCCGTGCAGCCCTACTACACGCTGCTTCTGGCGCGGGATTCGGGCATGACCATTCAGATTCACGCGACGGCCGACGAAATCACGTTCACCGCCGAATCCGCCTCCTGAGCGGCCAGCAGCCATGCTTCGGACCGATATTTAGGGAAACTTTACCCAACCGATTCTTCGCTTCTTTACCAGCACCTCGTACTATGGAGCCGGTAAGAGACGACGATGCTCTACCGATGCTTGCGGTAACAGCATTGCGCCCAGAGGAACGGCATATGAAACGCTGTATGTTCGTCGATGATTCCAGTGTCATCCGGAAGGTGGCAAAGCGGATTCTTGCCGGATCCGAGATGCTGGTCATCGAAGCGGAGACCGGTCAGAGCGCCATCGATATGTGCATGGCCGACATGCCCGACATCATCGTGGTGGACGCGGTCTTGCCCGACATGACAGCCGCCGACGCCATCAGGCAGATCCGCGCGATCGAGAGCCCGATCGCGGCGCAGATCGCAATCTGCCTGACGGAAGTCGACATCGGGGCAATTATGCGCGCCAAGCGTGCAGGTGCCAACGGGTTCATCCTGAAGCCATTCAACCGCGCGCAGCTCCTGGAGCGGTTCCGCCTGCTTTCCGCAGCGGCCGACAGGACCCCGGCGACCTCCCGCCTCTCAGCCTGAGACTGACGTCACCGCATACGAAAAAGGCCCGGTTCGACCGGGCCTTTTCGTTTTCTATGCAGACTGTCGGTCAGGCGCTTTCGCGGACCTCTTCCGGCTCGCGCAACACGTAGCCGCGGCCCCAGACGGTCTCGATGTAATTCTGGCCACCCGATGCCGCGTCGAGCTTCTTGCGCAGCTTGCAGATGAAGACGTCGATGATCTTGAGTTCCGGCTCGTCCATACCGCCATAGAGATGGTTGAGGAACATTTCCTTGGTCAGCG
>JALHLV010000041.1:9286-9647 GCA_022844405.1 Sphingomonadales bacterium
AGAGCAGCTCCAGCATCTGGTATTCCTTGCCGGTCAGGTGAACGCGCTGGCCACCGACTTCGACCGTCTTGGCGTCGAGATTGACCACCAGGTCGCCCGTCGTGATGACGGACTGGGCGTGGCCCTTCGAGCGGCGGACGATGGCATGGATGCGCGCGACCAGCTCGTCCTTGTGGAACGGCTTGGTCATGTAGTCGTCAGCGCCGAAGCCAAGCCCGCGAACCTTGTCTTCGATGCCCGCCATGCCGGAAAGGATCAAGATTGGCGTCTTGACCTTGGACAGGCGAAGGGTGCGCAGCACCTCGTAGCCCGACATGTCCGGCAAATTGAGGTCGAGGAGAATGATGTCGTAGTCGTAGAG